>JAXMAV010000050.1:0-2159 GCA_046350255.1 Gemmataceae bacterium | reverse complement strand
CCGAGCCGGTCGTGGCGAACAACACGGCGGCGCAGCAGACGCCGGTCAACCGCGTTCCAGTCGGCCCGCCTCGCCGGTTCGACCTGTGGGCCAACGAGCCGCTGAACGTGCCGGCCGTGCGTGGTCTGCTGAGCAGCGTCAAGGATGTGGACGGGGATCGCCTCCGCGCCGTCCTTGTGCAGCCTCCGTCGTCGGGTGTGTTGCGGCTGAACAACAACGGCTCGTTCCGGTACGAGCCTCGTCGCAGCTTCCACGGCGTGGTGACGTTCCGATACCGGGTGTTTGATGGCTTCCGGTTCAGCGAACCGATCGTGGTGACGCTCCACATTCAGCCGCACGGCCGTCGGTCCTTCTGAGAGGCTGCGCAGGCGAGTGCGCCAGGGGCGGGCAAAGTGGTGCGCAACTGGACCTATGCGGAGGAGAAATCTACCTCACTGGCCCGCGCGGGGCGAGTTTTACAGCACCTGGGAGAGTGGGTGGCACGGCGGTTGCATTCTCTGGAGACGTCTCGTCGCCCGGGCTGGGGGAGCCGGGCCGGCGCGGGCGGGGCGCACCTGTTTCGAGGAGCCAGAGATGTTGAATCTAATCGGATGGGTGGTGGTCGGGTTGTTTATCGGGGCGGCGGCCCGGACGTTGATTCCCGGGGTGAAGCCGTTGAGCACACTGATGACCCTGGTGCTGGGGATGCTGGGCGCGCTGTTCGGTGGGATGATCTCGTGGGCGATCTGGGGCATCCCCCTGGAGCCGTTGCACACGTTCCCATGGGTGGGATACTTCTTCGCCATCCTGGGGGCCCTCCTGCTCCTGGGCATGTATGTGCGCGTGGCCATCGAGCAGCCGCGCCAGTGAGGCCAGGAGGAGATCAGGCCCGGACGTAGCGCCAGGTGCGCCGGTCGAGTACCACGTTGACCTGCAGGCGTTTGTCCAGCGCCTCGGGCAGGAGCGCCAGCGCTTCCTGCAGCTGATCCATGAGGACGAAGTCGAAGGTCAGGTTGCCCTTGCGTTTGGACTGGATCCGCAGGATGCCCTGGCGGTCGCCGAACGCCTCGTACCAGGCCGGAGCATCCACACTGGCCGAGCGGATGTCGGCCACGGGTAGGTAGGAGTTGTGGCCGCCGGACTTGGCGATGCGGAGGAGCGTGGAGGGGTCGGCGAGGTCGAGCCCATCCTGGCGGGACTGCATCTTCTGCTGATTGGAGTTACTGACCGCTTCGTCGATCATTTCGCCGACGAGCGCGCCGAGGAGACCACCCGTGGCGGCGCCAGTGCTGGTGGCCTGGTTGGTCTTGCCGACGCCGACATCCAGCACCAGAAGGGCGTCGGGAGTGACGTAGAGACGGGCCCAGCGGCGGCGGATGCGGACCGACACGAACGGCGGGGCTCCGGGTCCACCCAGGCGTTTGCCCAGCAGGGTGGTGAGCTTCTGGGTCGAAAGCTCGCCCTGGCCTTCCTTCGTAATGGCCTCCTCGTCGGGCGAGGCGTCGGCCTTCTCGTCTTCGGCCTTCTGCTCGGCCTCCTGGTCGCGTTGTTCTTCCGCCAGTGGGTCTTCCTCTTCTTCCTGCATGGCGGCCCGGCGACGGCCGATGCGGAACATCACCGGCAGAAGCACCGCGCTGCAGACCACCACGAAGACCAGGAGGGGAAGCAGGTAGTTCCAGACGTTGCTAGTCGGGGGGGCGGCCTGGTCGGCGGCAGCCTCGTCGCCGCCATCGGATTCGGGATCTTCCGGATCGTCGCTGCCGGTGCCCCCGAGGCCGGTGGACGGGACTTCGCCAGGTGTGTCATTGCGGCCGGGGCCGGACTTCCCCCGGGGGGGATCGCGGCGGGGCGACGGGCTCGAGGAGGGCACGATGCCTTCGGCGCCGCGTTTGGGGCTGATCAGACCAAGACCGCCGGCCTGGCCCCGTCCCTCGAGCATGTGGCCGAAGACGCCGACGACGGGCAGGCCGTTGGTGGAGATGGTCTCTTCCTTGCCCTCGTCGGTGTTGCCGACCCACTCGCTGCGGAACGAGGGGGTGGGTTCGAGGCAGTTGCCATCAATGCGGTGGTAGAGCAGCGACAGACCCTCGATCTGCTGGCTGGTGCGCAGCTGGATGCCCCCGACGGCGAAGCCAGGTTTGGCGCGCAGGCGGGCGATGCGAACGATGGTGGGGCGCGGT
>JAXMAV010000049.1:0-3281 GCA_046350255.1 Gemmataceae bacterium | reverse complement strand
AGATCGTCCGCGTAGATCACCAGCAGTTTGTGCTCGTCGAACTGCACTTCCATCGATCCCGCATTGGAGAGCACGGCCACGCCGGTGCAGCCATCCTGGAGTAGTAGTTCCTCGAATTCGCAGAAGTGGCTGGCCAGAACGGGGAGATCGATGCCCTCCCGCAGCAGGTCGCGATGCGTCGCACTCGCGCTGTCGTGGCTGGTTTCCAGAATTACATCAACCGAGGGCCCCAGCTGTTCGATCAGGGCCAGAAAGACATCGAAGAGCCGCTCGCGCGAAACGGCGGCGGCGAGAACTGGTACCTGCGTCCCTGCCCGTGCGTCGCGATACACATCCAGGCGGTATCCTTCCCGCGGGATGACCGGCAGGTGTGGTGCCGGGCGGATCGCGTCCGTCAGGACGAAATCGCCGTACCGTTCCACCTGCAGGTGAGCGACCAACTTTTCGGAATTCACAGCATACCTCGCTGGCTCGGCGGCGAGCCTGTCGCCTTGGGGGGGATGGGAGCTGGCGAACCGGCCGGTGGAGGCCACAGGTTGGGCCGAAGCACACCGCAACTATAGGTCGCGTTCGAGGATGCTGCCAGGACGCCTCTCTGATTCTTTCTGTCTGTCAAGTCCTTTCCTGAAAGTCCCGACGGAAGGACAGTTTGCGCCGTCTGGACACCCTGGGAGGGGAGACTTTTCTCGGATTTCGCCCTTCTTCCTCGTCGGGTGTCCGTTTCGGATGCCGATCGGGGGTATTCTTTGCCTGAAGGATTGTGCCTGCCTCGTTGCTGGAGGATTCCCCCCATGCTCCGCTGGACCCTGCTGGGTGTCGCTTGTGTCTTTTCGCTGGGGGCGGCCGACCGCCCTACCCCACCCCTCCAGGAAGTCCATGAACAGGTGTTCCTGGAAGGAACCCGCATCGGCTTTTCTACCTTCACCCTCCGCGAGGAAGATGCGGCCACGAAGCGGAATCGCTCCTCACTCCTGCTAGAGCTGGCCCTGCGCCGCTATGGCTCGACGGTGCGATTGCGCCGCGAGGAATCGCACATCGAGGAAGCCAACGGCCAGGTCGCAGGTCTGGTAGTGCGCCAGGGAGCGGCCGGTGGGCCGCAGCTAGTGCTGCAGGGCACCCGCATTGACGACGAGATGACAGTGCGCTTCGATTCCGGCCGGATGGAGCGCCGCCTGCGCTGGACCTCCGATGTGCTGAGCCTGCACCGCCAACAATCGCTCCTGGCCGGTCGTAAGCTACAGGCCGGTGAGAAGTTCAGCTTCCTCCGCTACGAGCCGACCTACAACACCATCCTGACTGTGCGGGCCGAGATCAAGCCGGCAGAATCGGTCGATCTGGCGGGCGAATCTAGATCGCTCTGGCGCGTGGAACTGACACCCGATCGCCTGGAAACCACGGGCCGGCCCATCACTCCGCCGCGCTCCATCCTCTGGGTGGACGACAGCGGCGTCATCCGTCGCCGTCAGATCGACATGGATGGCCTGGGTACCTTGATCCTGGTGCGTACCACCCGCGAGAAGGCCAGCGCCACCATCACCGCAGGAGTGGATATCGGTTCACGTTCCCTGATTAGCCTCGACCGGGTGCTCTCGAAACCTTACGATAGCTCGCTCATCGTGTACCGAGTGACCACACGGGAGGAAGCCGATCCCTCCACCATGATGGTGAGTGACGGCCATCAGAAGGTGGGACCCGTGAAGGGTAACAGCTTCGACCTGGAGGTCCGTCCGGTGCGTCCGGGTGACCAGGAGGGCAAGTCTCTGCCGGAGGTGCAATACCTGGCTCCGTCTCATTTTCTGGATCACGACCACGAGAAGGTGGCCGAGCTGGCGCGTCAGGCGGTCGGTGGGGAAAAGGACCGCTGGCGCAAGGCGGTTCGCATCGAGCGCTTTGTTCGCAACCTGATGCGCAACGACAACGAGGCGGCGCTAGAACCGGCCAGCGTCATTGCCACCTCGCGGCGCGGGGATTGTCGGCATCATGCCTTCCTGACGGCGTCCCTGTGCCGGGCCGCTGGGCTGCCCTCGCGCACGGCCATCGGCCTTCTCTATGTCTATCGAGGTGGTCCGCGCCTGGGCTTCCACATGTGGACCGAGGTTCTCATCGAAGGGAAATGGCTGGGAATCGATTCGACCCTGGGTAAAGGCGGCGTGAGTGCTGCCCATATCAAGGTTACCGACCACAGCTGGTACGAGACGGCCTCGCTAAGTCCGCTGCTGCCGGTCAATCGCCTGCTGGGTAAGTGTCGCTTCGAGGTGCTGCGGACAGAGTAGTTCGGAGAGTAATCCTCCCGACAAATCGGAATCATTTCAATGGCTTACGACCCTGGCGCCGTCTATACTACAGCGGTTGAAATGGAGCCTTCCAGCCGGGAGGGCTGGGAGGTCCGACCTCGCCGGGATGGAGTGCCTGTTTCAGGGATTTCTTTTCCCTGGGCAGATCGACGTAGGCGCAGGGGGTCGAACTCCGCATGATAAGGGTCAACTGCCCGGAACCCTCTAGCAAAGTCGGTGTGACATCCAGGAAGCAGGACCAGCCAAGCTGCCATGTTCAGGCTCCGCCGGCCGGGGTTCTTACCCCGCCCTCCGATGGGCTCCAGATGGACCGCGATCGAGGGGACTCGATGACTTCACGGGATAGGCCAACCCCCGAGAACGGGACGCATACCGGGCACGAACCCCCACTCCCAAGGGAATCGGTCGTGGCGGCTTTGTGTCAGGCCAGTTCACTCACGCTCTGGGAACAGTGGTTCCGCTCCGCCTCGCCCGCGCAGCGCCAACAGCTAGTCGAGCAGTCCGGAGCCCAGGGCCTGCTCTTCGGCCACCAGTTACCCCAGCCCGAACCACACCCAATTCCGGGACCCTCCTCGCTTCTTCCCGATCTACTCACGGGACGTTCGGTACGCCTGGAACCAGTCCGCGAACAGACGGTCGATCTCTTCTTCGATACCGCTCTCGATGCTCAGCAACGCCAGGCCCTGGCGCGGGCCCTTGCCAGTCCAGATCTGAGCCTCATCCTGGGCTATCCCGGGTGCGGCAAATCGCGCGTCGCTGTCGAACTTCTGCGTCAGGCGCTTCGACGGCGCTGGCGCACGCTCTTCATGGCCCCCTCGCCAGCCGCGGTCGATTGCGTGCTTGAACAACTCCCCCAGGGAGAAGCCCTGGCCGTGCTGCGCTGGCACGACGAACGCGAGCCGGTGGCCTCACTTCCGCCCCTGGTGGCCTCGTTGACCCTGGCGGGACGGCTTCACTCGCTCGAGGAACAAACGCTGCCGGTCGCCC
>JAXMAV010000048.1:0-6388 GCA_046350255.1 Gemmataceae bacterium | reverse complement strand
GTAGTACCTCACGCCGGCATGGTCGGGCAGAAGGAACGGGTTGGTCACACCGTAGAAGCCGGACCGCCGCAGATTCTCCCGCTCCCTCCCTTCCAGTCGAAACACGTCCAGCACACGCTCCTCAAAGATCTGCGGGCTGACCAGCCAGCGGCGGACGGGGGTGAACGGCTTGTCCGTATTCGACCCATCGAACAAGGCGGCGTGATCGACGTAATTCCCCGCGTCCGGGTACGGCAGGCGGTCGTCCAGTTTGGACGCCTTGTGTCGCCGCAACTCGGCCCGTACCCACTCGCCCAGCACGCGCGCATCCTTCTCGCCCGGCTGATCGGCCGACGGTGGCGGCATCATCTTGTAAAAGAGTTGGTCCTGGATCTTGTTGAGTGTCTCCAGCCGGTCACCCAGTTTCAGTTTGTCGAGTGCGGTGACATTGACATTACCCTTGCCGCGGTCGCCGTGGCAGTCGGCGCAGTGGGCGGTGAGCACGGCCCGCACCTCCTTCGGAACCACGAACGCCGCTGGCCCTTCGGCGGCGCATGCGGGCGCGGCACCGGTCGCAATTACCAGCCCCGTCCAAAGGGCCGACAAGAGGGACCGTGGGAATGAGGTGTCAGAGGGTGTACGCATCGAGCGAGGTCCGTGGGCCGATGTCGCGAGTCGGGCCTGCAGGGTTTGTTATCATACTTATAGAAGTTACGCAGTCGGGTGGCGTATGGAGGGAAGAGCGAGGTAGTAGCGCACCGCATCGCGGATGAGCGCCGCTTTGGCATCCAGCCAACTGATGCCGGTGGAGGACTGATACCACTCCAGCCGCAGGAACGGCCGCAGCGCCTGCCTGATATTGGTCCTCCTCGCCGTACCGCAACGGGCCCGGCGCTTCTGCACATCTGCACACTTCTCGATTCACCGGTGATACGTCTCGATTGCCCAGCTGTATCGGCAAGCTGTTGCCGCTCCAGGTCGGTCATCGTCAGGTCGCTGCTGGCCTGCACGCACTCGGTCCTTGTTCACCAGTCGGGTGCTCTTCAGCGGCGTCAGCCACTTCCAGCCCAGCGACCGCAAGTGTTTCAGGTTCTCCAGGCTGGAATACCAGCAGTCGAACAGCACGCACGCGGGTTGGAAGCCCCGTCCGTGCGCCACGTCGATCATAGCGCGGAAGTGGTCGTTCCTGGTCGCCACCTTGGCGTCGTGGTTGATGCGGTATTCGCAGGGGATGAGGCGATCGCCGTCGGTCCAGAGGAGCAACACCAGGTCGATGCCCTGCACGATCCCGTAGTGCTTGCCGGACCAGTGGCGGCCGACCAGGTCGATGTGCCGGGCGTAGGGTTTGTCCAGCACGGCGTCCTCGTCCTGGATGACACTGGCGGCGAGGTCGACCTGGGGGCGTGCCTCCTGCCAGAACGTCTCGGAGTCCGGCTCCAACCGATGGAGTTGTCGGGTAAAGGCGTCATGCGCGGGCGCGATTGGCCGTTGGAGCTGGACGCGCGACGCCTCGACGGCGCTGGGTGCCTCGGGGGGTGGCGGTCAGGAAGTCAATGTAGTCCTCAGGCTGGACGCGTGGCGGGTATGAACCAGCCACGCAATCGGCTCAACTCCGCTAACGCAAGTGGATAATCCCTCAACTGCGTAACACCTAACTTATTGGGATCTCCTGCTCCTCTGGTTCATTCCTCCTTCCGGCGACCCGCTTCCAGCTCTCCGGTGACCTCTTCGCGCAGGCGGCTTATCGCACGATTTACTGCGTTAATCCGCTCCCTGACTTTCTCGGGCAGGGCATCAAGAACCTCTTGTTCCCCGGCCACCGCGAGCCAGCGCCGCCAGGTCTCGGCCATCTCCTCCAGCTGCACCAGGGCATGGCTGGGATCACTGCTCACGCGCCTCCGGCGTCCGCCCTGCCTTCTGGAGCCGAACCTCCGCTTGATCTCGGTCTGGAGTTCCTGGGTGCTCCAGTTGCCCTCGACGCACTCTCTTTGCAGCTCTTCCCGCTGAGACCAGGGCACGCTCACCAGCAGGGCCACGTGGGTGACGCCGAAGACGGGGCGGTGCTCGCGCAGGAGCCTGCAAAGCTCGTTGAGCCGGTCCCTGGAGTAGCCTTCTTCGGGGTGGGCGAACTGCCTCGCTTTTCGCAGGCGGGTGGGGTTCCAGCCCAAACGCTCTGCTTGCCCGTCGATGGCACCGCCGCCGTACTCGCCCCTCTGGGGGAGGTCGCGCAGGCTCTGCCTTCCCTGGTCGTGATAGGCGCGGATGTCTCTGATTGCTTGTGAGACCACTTCAGGGCTGGCAGTGGGTCTTTCGCTCGACATGCTTCTCTCCTGGCAAGGGCATTACTTGCTGCCTCGCTTGTCTGTGGGCCTCGCCTTCTTGAGACGCATCCAGACGAAAGGAAGATCCCCGCCGTGAAGATAGCGGAACGTGCCGTTGATGACGTCCTCCCCTCGTAGGAGTTGAAAGCCACGTCGTCGGCGGCCCCAATGACCTCCTCTCCGTCGTCGATGCCGGCGAAGGTCAGGAAGATCTGCGCCGCCTTGGGCCAGACCTCGTCCACGCGGCCGCCGATCTTGCCCTTCTGGGGGCCGAACTGGTAGGTGGCCGTGAAGCGGTAGAAGTCCTCAATGATTGATCACGACGTTCGGGTCGCGCGTCTGTGCGAGTTTTTCATCGGGCAGCGAGGGCAACTCGACCACCCACTTACACGACAGATCGAGGACGGGGGGTGACGAGATCTTCGGCATGGCGGCATCTCTCCAAGGCGGGCGGCTCAGCCGGGGGCGAGTCGGACATCGGCCTTGTTAAGTGGGTGCTGGTCCTTCCTACCGTCGCAGAAGACGGCGACCCACTCGGCCAGCCGCTTGCCGAGAAGTCTACAAGCCGCCTGGGTGCCCTCCTCACGCGGCTCCCTGGCCGTGATCGCCCCGTAATGGGCCGTGATCAACTTGCTGGCGTAGTCGGTGACGCCGAACACTAGAAAGCCGAAGTTCATGAGCACCGTCAGGAGCGACTGGCAGGCCAGCTCGGAGCCGCCGCCCCAACCTCCCGAGGAAGAGAAGGCGCAGGCAATCTTGCCGTCCACCTTCATCCAGTGCGGGGCCATCGGCTCGTCCCAGAAGCGCTTCATCTTCCAGGACAGCAATCCCATGTTGGTCGGGCTTCCCAGCGCCAGCCCGTCGCACCAGAGTACGTCCTCCGGGGTCGCTTCTTCGACCTTGCGCACCCGCACCTCGATGTCAGGGATCGTCCCAGCTCCCTCGGCGACCAGCGCGGCCATCTTCGCCGTGTTGCCGCTCGCGGAGTCAAACAGTACCAGCACCTTGCCCATCGTGCCCCTCGCTTCGCAACCGTTCGGGATCGAGAAGTTAGAATAAGGAGGAAGACGCCACCAACAACGCCACGATGCGCCATGACCACATCCGTCCCGCGAGAGGTTCTTGCCAGGGTGAAGAAGCTGGCCCTGCTGCCCGGCGAGGTAATGCAGAGCCGGTGGGCCGTCTCCGTCACGCGGTTGACCTCGCTGAAGAGCCTGTGTCAAGACCACGGAGTCGCCAACCGCTTCGTGACCCACCTGGCCCGCAAGACGCTGGAGCGCGTCCGGCAGGGCCAGGGCCGATCCTCGCACCCCAACACAGACGAGCAGCGCGTCCATCAAGGGCTGATGGCTGACGCCCTGGCAGAGATGGACGCCTGGATGTACGACCAGGCCGACGAGCGCCGCCGAAACCTCTGGGATCTGCTTGGCAAGATGCGCCAGCAGCAGAACGACTACCAGAACATAAAGTGGGGCGCGGTCCGGCTGATCAACGAATGGGAGCTGCTGCTGTTCGAGTACGTCCTCAAGTGCCTGATCAATCCGGCCCGCGAGGCCCCCTACTGGGCCTACCAGACGGCCAGGCACTACGGCGAGCGCTACAACTCAAGCGAGGGCACGGGGCTGATCTCCTCGTCGGTGCCGCTGGGCCAGGACATCGTCGATTCCTGGTTGCAGGAGTACGGCCTCGACCCGGTGGCGCTCACCGCGCCAGCCAGTGAGAAGAAGGCGAAGAAAGAGCCTCACCCGGCGACCGGAAGGAAGAAGAGCCATGGGGTCGGCAAGAAGAAGGCGAAGTTCACCCATCGCCAGGGCCAGTTCCTGGCGTTCATCCACCACTACCACAAGCTCCACCGCCAGGGGCCTGCCGAACACGACCTGGTGAGTTTCTTTCGGGTGACGCCGCCCGCCGCCCACGGGATGATCGTCAAGTTGGAGGAACTGGGCCTGATCACCCGCGAGCCGGGCGTTGCCCGCTCGGCGCGGGTGGTGATCCCCGAAGCAGAAATCCCTCCCCTGGAAGACGTGGAGGGGCCAGCGTGGTGAACGAGACAGGGAAGAACCTCCTGCTGACCAGACCTCCCGGCTGCGGCAAGACGACCATGGTCCGTTGCCTGGCCGAACGGTTACGCGACCTCCGCTTGTGAGGCTTCTACACCCAGGAGCTGCGCGAAGCCGGCCAGCGGGTCGGCTTTAAGGTGGTCGGCCTGGCCGGCAGGCGGGCTGTCCTCGCCGATGTGCGCTCACCTTCCCAGAAGCGGGCGGTCACTACGGGGTCGAGCCAGGTCCCCTCGACGAGGTGGTCCAGGCCGAGGTGACAGGAGCAGCCGATGACGTGGACGCCTACCTGATCGACGAGGTCGGCAAGATGGAACTGTCCTGCCCTTCCATCAACGAGTTTGTCCCTCGCCTGCTGGACAGTACGACACCCGTCCTCGCCTGGCGTTGCCCAGGCCTGATCGCCCAAGCAAGGCGCGGCAAGACGTTCTGCTCATCGACGATTCCTGCCGCGACCGCGATTCCCTCCCCGAAGGGCTGGAACGCTGGCTGCCCGAGCGCATCACGTCCCAAGGATGATTTCCTGTTCTCCACGCACAGCGAAGAAAAGTCGCGTGCGCCGGCGAACCTTCTGCGCGAAGCCGAAGTCTATCAAGCGTTGGCGACGAGGAAGGCCGGAAGCAATGAGCGACCCGACCCCTTCATCGCCCGCTCTTTGATAACCCAGAACGGACAGAAGCACCTGGGATGCTAACGGAAGCATGCCGCCGAGTCTCGGCGGAGTTGCGGGTTCGAGTCCCGCCCGGTGCTCTGGCAACCGTGCCCAACGGCAGAAGCATACACACACGCGGGTTCGACTCCCGTCAACTGCGCCATGTAGTTGCCGCCTCGGGTGAGGCACAGACCTTGAAAGTCTGCGTAACAGCGGCTTCCGCGACTCGCACGGTGCCAAGATCGGGATGTGGACCAGTCTGGAGTGGTCGCCTGCTCGGGGAGCAGGAGGACGCTGGTTCAAATCCAGCCATCCCGACTGACGACTTTTCCTGTCACGTCTGTCCTAGATCACCGTTTATGAAGGCATGAGGGGACGGCGAAACGGAAGGGCAAGCCGACCGGCCACGGCACCGGCGTGCTACACAGCGCGAGGCCACCAGCCCTTGAGGGTTCGACTCCCTCTCATTCCGACGGATGAACAAAAGAGGTACCCGTGGCCAAGCTGCCCAGGCGTCTGCCTTCCAAGCAGAACAGGCGAGTTCGACTCTTGCCAGGCACTCTGATGAACTTCTCTTTGACAACTTGGCGGACGACTGGCCCGGTAGGCAACCGGCAGACCACTCTCGCTTAGAACGAGAGATGCTGTGGGTTCAACTCCCACCTGGGCCACTCTCAACATGCCCTGGCGGACCAGCGGAGTGGTCGTCGCCCTCTCAAGGCGAAGAGCGTGGGTTCAAATCCCATCCAGGGTACTGACAATCCTGTGTCGGCTGGGCATCGGCGAGCCCAGGTGGCTGTAACCCACCCGCAATCGCTGTGCAGGTTCAACTCCTGCCCGACACACTGACTGGCCTTGTAGCTCAACTGGCGGAGCACCTGTCTCTTAAACAGGGGGATGTGGGTTCGACCCCCACCGGGGCCACTGCTTCAATGACTGGGCGTGTCGTCTAACGGGAAGACAGTCGGCTTGCACCCGGCAGATGAGGGTTCAACTCCCTCCACGGTCCACTGATGAGGAATACCCTGGTGGTGAAACGGACATCATGGCTCCGTCCGAAGGAGCAGGTTTAGGTTCGATTCCTGGCCGGGGTAGTGGTTCAGAGCGGGGACAGGGCTCATGGCGAGCCGCCTGCCCTGGGAGCAGGACATAAGGGGTTCGATTCCCCGGTCCCCGACTGCATTGCTGAATGACATCCTCGGAGTGTGCCGGTTCGCACGCGACTTTGCGAAGGTCGCAGATCAGGTTCGATTCCTGACGAGGATACTGCCTTGCGTGATGGTGGGTATGGTGTAGTGGCGCTGCATGCGACCCTGTGACCGTCGCGGTGCCGGATCGTAACCGGCTACCCACCCCTGTAGGACGTTCAGCCGGGCTCT
>JAXMAV010000047.1:0-6589 GCA_046350255.1 Gemmataceae bacterium | reverse complement strand
CGTCCCACACCCACAATCCGGTCGCATGGTCGTTGCACGCCAGTCGCTGGCCGTCTGGACTGAACGCTACTCGCGGGGGGTAGGCGAGGTCCATCTGCCTGCCGGTGAGTCCACGCAGTGTGAGCACTTCCAGCCCCGTCCGCGGGTCGTAGATTGTCACCATTCCCTCCCGGCTAGCGACTGCAATCCGTTCCCCGCTGGGATGGTATGCCACGTCCCCCAGGGTGCGCGGCTCAGGCCAGCGGCGTTCCAGCTGGCCCTCCTTCAGGTCGTACACGCGCACCTCACCTGGTCGCTCCACCGTGGTCGCCAGGCGGTGCCCGTTCGGGTCGAAGGCCAGCCCCACGACGGCCCCCTCTTCTGCCCCGGAGTGGAGGCGGTGGATCGTCCCATGGGTGACGTCCACCAGGGAGACGCCGAATCCACCAACTGCGATCGTTTGGCCGTCCGGGCTGAACGCCAACCGTAGTATGGGACCGACATCCACGCTGGTGACGACCCGGCCCGCGACCGCGTCCCACACCAGAATCTGGCCGACCCGCGTGCCGGCTGCGACGTGACGCCCGTCCGGGCTGACTGCGACCGTCCGCACCGGTTCGCCGACAGCCCATTGTCGGCGCTCGTGTGTCTCCAGGTCGAAGTGAACCACTTCGTCGTCCGCGCCCCGGCGAACGGCCGCATACCGGCCGCCGGAACTGAGGGCCATCGCATGCCACTCGATCCACCGGTTCTGGGCGGCGTTCAGTGGCCAGTCTTCGATGCGCGTTCCGGATTCATCCCAGCTAGCCAGGCCGAACGGGGCGTACCCGGCGACGAGAGCCCCATTTGGCCGGAAGGCAAGCAGCGAACTGTACTCAGCGCGGGCGAAGAAGCGCGTGAACCGCCGCTCGCGCCACGCCTTCTGACCGCGAGACAGGTCCCAGGTGATCAGGGAATTGGCGGCTGGTCCGCCGCTAACCGTCAGCAGTTGCCGTCCGTCGGGGCTGAACGCGGCATGCTCGACCGGCGCAACGTGGCCCCGATACAGCGCCATGGGGTCGCCCGAGGCAGGGTCCCAGAGTCGAACTGTGCGATCGGACCCGGTGGTCGCTACGTACCGCCCGTCCGGGCTAAACTGAATTGACCGAACGGCGTACGCAACCCCCTCGTGGCCACGGAGCGGGTGCCCGCCGCGACCCGTCGCCACGTCCCAGACCCGCGGGGCCTGGCCCGTGGAATTGACCGCCACCCACCGCCCGTCCGGGCTGAAGATCGGCTGGCCAGCGAGGTCGTATGCGAGGTGGCGACCTCCACCGGTGCGCCACAGGACAGCCCCGGTCCTGGCTTCGAGCAGGTGCAGTTCGCTGGCGCGAACGGTCACGGCAAGCCTCTGGCCGTCCGGTGCGAACCTGGGCCAGGTCCCGCCGCCTTCGCGGCGAAACATCTGCCTACCAGCTTCGAGGTCCCACCCTCGCAACTCCTCACCGGCGTCGGACGAGGCGGCAGTCCGGCCGTCGGCTGAGAACACGACCTGGTGGATGGGGCGAGGGTGGCCGGCGAGTACCGGGCCGAGACGACCGGCGTCTGCGTCGTAGAGCCACAGTCGATGGTCTGTAGTGGCCCGGGCGATCCACCGGCCATCGGACGACATCCATGCCCCGTGAGTGCCTTTCGGGGCGGGCTGCTGCCAGATGACGGCCATGGTTTCCGGGTCAAGGTGGCGGGCCGTACCGGCACCATCCAGGGTGGCAAGGCGACCGCGCGGAGTGTACGCCAGGCGAACCGGGTGGACATGGCCACCGGCAGACTCGGGGCCGGGGACGAGACCGGGCAGGCGACAGCGGATGACGGTTCGCTCCTGTGAGCCACCGGAAGGCCAACCGCACACCACAGCAGCCGACCGGCCGTCGGGGTGAACCGCGACCGTCCAGCCCCACGCTGGAAGTTCCACCCCACCCAGGTGGGCCCTGCACAGACCGCGGAGATGGTACCACTCCCAACCGCGGTGGGACGGCGGGCACTGTTCCAGCAGTTTCAGGGTGGCTGGGATGTCACTCTGCTCCCAAAGCAGAGCGGCCTGGGCAACGCGGCTGATAGTAAGATGCCTCTCCGCCAGTGCGCGGGCTTCGATCGCCTGTCCCGCCTGCTGCTCCCGTGCGACCCCTGCCCGGACGGCCTCGCGCCACTGCCACCCGACGCCTCCCAGGCCGATTGCCACGGCGAGCCCGAGGGCAGCCCCGAGGGCGGCCACGACGGGGTTCCGGCGACACCATCTGGCGGCCACCTCAGCCGTGCCCACCGGGCGGGCGGCGACCGGCCGGCCATCAAGGAATCGGTCGAGGTCGGCTGCCAGGTCGGCTGCGCTGGCGTAGCGGCGAGTCGGGTCCTTGTGGAGGCACCTCAGGCAGATCGTTTCAAGGTCGCGCGGCAGCCCGGGGGCCAGACGCGACGGCCGGACTGGTTCGTCGTTGAGCACCTGCGGCAGAACCTCGAGGGCATCTGTACCAGTGAACGGCGGGCGGCCAGTGATCACTTCGTACAGGATCGCCCCGAGGCTATAGACGTCGGACCGAGAGGTTACCTCACGGCTGCGTCCCCCGGCCTGCTCGGGGGCCATGTAGGCCGGCGTGCCGAGCACACTGTCGGTGGCAGTGACGGGCCCGATATCGGCCAACTTGGCGATCCCGAAATCGGTCAACCGGGCATCCTCCGGCCGCCACGGGTCGGCATCGGTGGCGAACAGGACGTTGGCTGGCTTGAGGTCGCGGTGGACGATCCCAGACTCGTGCGCAGCGTGGACCGCGCGGGCGAGCACAGCGAGCAGTTCGGCGGCCCGGCGAGGAGCGACCGGCTGGCCGTGGAGGCGGGCGGCAAGGGACTGACCGGGTAGGTACTCCAGGGCGCAGAATGGCAGCCCGTCGTACCAACCGACGTCAAAGATGCGGACGATGTTCGGGTGCTGGAGACGGGCGACGGCGTGGATCTCGAGTTCGAACCGGGTGAGGTCGTCGGTAGTCGCGTGCCGGTCGGCAAGCAGCATTTTTATGGCGACCGGCCGATTGAGCCCTACCTGGTGGGCGAGGAACACGACGCCCATCCCCCCGCGGGCCAGTTCGCGCTCGATCAGGTAGCCCGGCGGGGACGGCCGCATCGGGACCTCCGCCCGGAGCCGGGCGGGTTGCGTCGGCCGTTCATCATCCCCCAGGTTGATCCAACTGCTTTCGGGGCTCGTGTGTGAGGAGAGCACCATTTGCGGTAACCTGTGGGGTTGAAGGACAGCCCGGCCGCGTCCGGGCCGGAGAGTTGGGAGTGACTCGGCAAAAGCGTAGCTCGCTACTGGTCGCGCTGCGAGAACTTTTTCCAGCGGATCTTTGGGTGCGAAGCTGGATCTTCGAGTCACACTTCAACCCAGATCCGTTAATTCGGGTGGTGGCTGGTTCTATTGCTCAGACCCGGCGAGGTGCCTGGCCGACGAGGACGGCGGGCTGAGGGCAGAGGTGGCGTCCTGGTTCCGAGGCATTGCCGAAGTGCGACCGGAGAACCTCCTTCACGACGTCGGGTTACCAGGGGCGGAACGGAAGCGATGGTAACATACCTGATCGCGCGGGGTTACTGTCCCGAGCCGGCGGCCCTACGGGCCGGTTGCTGCACGTTGAGTTGTCAGGTACCCCAAACGTCGACGAGGAAGGGTGGCGGTACTAAACCATTTCGGGGTCGTGCCATCTCCCAAAGCGAACGGCAGGGTTCAGAGTGCCACCGACCGATCAGAGGCGTGAAACACACGCGGCCGAGTTTTTGGGTGACGGTGAACGGCAGCAGGAAGCCAGTCAGCCCAGGTCCACCCACGTCTGAGCATTAGCGTGAATCGAAGTTCGACGGGGGTCGGGGGTGTACGGCCTCTAGCGAGCGGCAACAACCACTGTCCCGGAGCGGCCATCACGCTCGATCGCGTTCAGCACTGCCCCTGGCCCTCGAGTTACCGAGTATCCTACCTCCCGGAGGCGCTTCGCCTCGGAATCGGGCCAGCCGGGTTCCGCTGCCAAGGCCGCCTCACCCTCGGTGTGGAGGCGGGGCGCCTTCACAGCCTCCGCCAGCGGCATGCCCTCCGCGAGGCGACCGAGTAGCACGTCGAACACCGCGTTGGGGATGCGTCGCCCGCCAGAGGCTCCCAGGGCCAGCACCGGTTCGCCGTCCTTCGTTACGACGGTGGGGCACATGTTGTGGAGGGGACGCTTGCCGGGGCCGGGGGAGTTGGCCCGTCCGGCGCGTGGGTCGAACCGGGACATACCATGGCCGAGCAGCAGGCCGAGTCCTGGCACGGTCACCTGCGCTCCGAAGTAGCCGCCGTGGGTCAGCGTCAGCGCGACCAGGGTCCCGTTCGCGTCAACCGTCGTCAGGTGAACAGTCCCGCCTGCCGCCCGGCCGTCGCCAGCCCCTGGGACTGGCCGCTTTGCCTTGAGTGCGGCTCGTACTCGCTCTGCGCTTCGCCCCGCGTAATCGGCCGAGAGGAGCCGATTCGTCGGAACTTTCACCTGGTCGGGATCGCCCAGAAGCGACAGGCGGTCGTGCCAGGCGATCCGCAACGCCTCGACCCGTGCCTGAGTGCGTTCGGGGGCCTTGCGGTCCCACCTGGCCCAGCCCAGAGCTTCCAGCGTTGCCAGCGCTTGCAGGACCGTCAGGCCGCCCGCCGTGAGCGGCGCGGTGTGGACGGTGTGCCCCTGGAACGAAAACGAATGCGGGTTCATTTCGCGGGCCTGGTAGGCGGCGAGATCCTTCTCTGTCAGCAGCCCGCCATTTGCCGCGAACGCTTTCGCGATCTGGCGAGCCACCTCCCCCTCATAGAACTCTCTCGCTCCCTTCTTCGCAAGCGTTTCGAGAAGAGCGGCAAGATCCGGGTTGCGGAAGCGCACTTTCGCTGCCAACGGTCTGTCCTTGGAGAAGAACAGGGCCCGCGAGCCGGGGTCGCTATACAGGCGCTTCTCCGCCCGTCGGATCAACTCTGCAAAACGCTCCGAGACGACGAAGCCCTCGCGAGCGTGGTGGATGGCTGGCCCTACCACCGCATCGAACCTGCGGGTGCCATGCTTCTCCAGCGCCAGGGCCAGGCCGGCGATGGTGCCCGGCACGCCGCAGGCCAGCCAACCGTAGGTATCGACCTCGTCCTTGACCCGGCCCTTTTCGTCAGCCGCGAACATCCCCGCCTTCGCCGCGGCAGGCGCGGCCGTGTTGAAATCGATGGCGACCACCGGTCGGCCGGGCCTGGCGATCACCAGGTGCCCACCGTAGCCACCGATACCGCATCCGGGCACGGCCACTACGCCGGCCACCAGGGCGGCTGTGACGGCGGCATCGACGGCGTTGCCCCCACCGGCGAGCACAGCCTCCCCAGCGGCGGCGGCTTCAATCTGGCCGATCACCCTTCCCCGGCTGGGATGCAGTTGAGGAGTTGCACCCCCTGCACCCAGAAGTGTGGCCGCCGCGAGCCCCACGAACGTCCGGCGGGTCTGTCTCGTTTCCATGCTTTCTCCTCCGTCTTCCCGGATCCGCCGATGAACTTGGTTAGCGAGTGAATGCTGGTGTCCGCACCATGTTGTAGCGGCCGGCGAAGGGGTCGGGTTGTCGATGGTCAGGGGCAAGCCTCCGGCGCGAGCGATGTCAGCTAGCCTGGCTTTATCCAGGACATCGAGTTTCGGGTTGCCGACCGACTCCGAGTACACCGCCTTCGTCCTGGGACCGATGGCGTTCTTCAGCCCGTCGTAATCGGCAGCGTTCACAAACTTGACGGTGACGGGGCAACGTGTGTTGAAAGAGGTTGTACATTCCGCCGTTCGGAAGCCTGGCCGGACGCCAGCGCTCTAACGCCGCCTCGGGGACCCTGGTTTTTCACCTGGGGGAGCAGCTTCGGCCGATGACAGCCCACCTGCCGGGGGGTAAGGCATCATGCACAGATACACCAACCAGATTCAGGCGGTGCTGAAGATGGTGAATGTCTTTTCCGCAACGTGCATCTGTCAGTCTGTGCTATCAGACGAGTAGCCAGAGAAAGATCGCGATCAGCGGAGCGATGCCCTGGCGTCGGAGTTAGAAGCCCGAGCAGCACTCGCAGGCGGCAGTGGACGGTGCTACAACCGCCGCGAGGACCAAAGGCCAGGTGGAGCGGCCGCCCCCGCGTGCGGGATATGTGCGGTCGATTGCACGTTCCCACGGTCGATTTCACCTTGGCTGCTATGTATGATCTCCGGCTCTTCTCCCGAAAGTTCACGGTCCAGCGCGGCGCGCTCGAGCAGTGCCAGGGCGAGAGGTACTTCCAGGTTCAGCGTCCAGTGAACTTTGTCCGGTTCGGTATTGGCCCAGCTACGCTCCGGCGAGCAGCCGATCCAGAAGTCCCCCCCGGTGCGGGTCTCCACCATCGTCGGTGACATCCACATGGTGCTTTTGGGCGATATGTGAGAGTGCTGCGACGAGGTCCGGCGAAGCCAACGAGGAAAGGACGATGCGGCGAATGTTCCCGATCCGCCCCTGCCATTGGATTTCGAGCATGTGCCTGTTTCCTTTCAATATGAGCAATCAGGTTGAAATCCTTGCCAGGCGTCGTGTGCCTTCCGGGCAG
>JAXMAV010000046.1:0-7975 GCA_046350255.1 Gemmataceae bacterium | reverse complement strand
AGGCAGCCCAGTTGCGGAAGGCCCAGAAGGAGCAGAGGAAGGCCGGGGAGGCCCAGAAGGCGAAAGACAAGGCCCCCGGCAGCCCTCAAACCAACCGGCTGCCCGCCGGCTCCCGGTTCGAGGTGACCTACGACGCCACCGGGCAGCAGTGGAGCGGTTCGCTGACCGTGCCGACGTCTGGCGGTAGCCTGGCGACCTTTACCGGATCGGCCTCGGGAGTGTTCCGCCTGCTCGGCGACCTGGACAAGCAGTATCGTGCCACGCTGGCCTGACCGGCAGGAGAGGCTCCGGCCTTCCGATCCCGACCTCAGGGTTTCCACTGCCCAGGCGAAGGCATGAATGGCGAGGATACCTGTGGAGTGAGTGCCGACCTTGCGGTGAAGGCCGAAACCATGCGTTCCTCGCCATCTTCCCCACGTCTTGCACCTCTATCAGCCGCATTGGTTCCCTCATCGGTCTGCTATCATGCCCAGGCCGTACACAAACGCATGACACTGCACGATAGGCATCGACCTCAAAGGCCGGACAACCAGTTTCCGCGAGATCCGCAACGAGTTCCTCGCGACAACTACGTTGCGTTTCGAGAGGGACCCTGCCTTGTTCTCACGCTTGGCTCCCGACGCCTTGCCCTGCCTCGGGCGTTTGCTGGCGCCTGGGTTTCGTGTGGGAGTATACGACGATATAGGTCTTGTATAGGCGGAGGCGGATCGATATGGCCAGCCTCTGACCTACACCACGCCAACCAACCTGCGGCGGATGGAAGTGCCTGCTGAAATCAGGGAATGGAACCGGGCGGTGCGGGGGTTCTTACTGGCGTTGCCGAAGGATGCGAGGATCGTGCTGGTGTGGTGCTAGTATTAGTACAAGAAGGCGTTCGCGCCCCGAACTCAAGGGCTGAAAAAGACAGAGGGCAGATGAGATAGGTGTTGTAAAGCATTTGGTAGCAAAAGGAAAAAAGAACCGCCGAGGGATAGGGTCCTCAGCGGTTCTCGTTAACTTGCCTGTGATGCTCACCCGTATCAGGTGGACAAAGCTCGGGGAAGATGCTCTCTGGCCAATCATTTTCTGGCTGGACCAACCTCAATATCCACTCGAAGGCCAGACGCGCTGTGAGACCCATGTAGCCACTATTTCAGGCGATACAGGGCCGATTCCGTGCGGATGATCAGGCTACCATCCACCGCTGCGGGAGTGGCCTGTATGCGGTCCTGAAGCTCATTGCGTCCCACCTGTTTGTACTTATCTGCAGCCTCGAAGAGCGTTGCCCTGCCGTCGTCGGAAAATGCATAAATCGTGTTACCTCGCGCCATCAGGGAGGCCGTGAAGTTGCCAGTGAATCGCTGGACCCACTTCTTTTCTCCGGTTCGAGCATCCAGGCATGTCGCAACTCCCTGATCCGACACCATGAACAGCCGGCTGCCAACCACCAAGGGCGAGGGGACGCTTGGGACTCCGCCCTTGAATCGCCAGGCGACGTGCGTTTCAGTCACATCGCCCTTACCGTTGGGACGAATGGCCATCAACTCATGTGTGAAGTAACCACTGGACACATACACCAGGCCGTTGCCAGACACTGGCCGCGGGACGTTTGAGAACCCAGTGTAGGTGACTCGCCAGAGTTCTTTGCCCGTGTCAGGGTCGTAGCTATAAACGCACTGCGCACCTGGGATCACCACCTGATCCTTTCCGTCCACATGGATGACCAGCGGAGTCGAAAATGCTCGGCGCTCGTTGGCCGACTTCTTGGCTGCCGCCTGGCGTTCGGTTTTCCAGGCCACATTCCCAGTAGCCGCATCCAGGGCGACGACAAACTGGAAATCTGCTCCGTCGCAAGGGAGGATGATCCGGTCCTTGTAGGGCACCGGAGAACTGCCCGCGCCAGATTCGTACTTGACCTTCAGTTTGTCGTTCCGCCACAGGACCTTGCCAGTGGCGATGTCCAGGCAACCCACTCCATGGCTGCCGAAGGAAGCGACGAGCCGATTGCCGACAATGGCTGGGGTCGGTGAGGCCAGGTTGTTCCGCGCGTGCAGCGGGTCAGCCTTGGCGACAGCGAACAATTCGATGTCGTGGGCGACCTTGCCGGATTGCAGGTCAACGCCGATCGCGCGGAGGCTGATCTCTTGCTTGTCCCCCGGGACTGCGGCTGTCAGCCAGACTTTGCCTCCGGCGACCACGGGAGACGACCACCCCTTGCCCTTCAGAGGAGTCTTCCAGACAGCCCTATCTTCACCCCAGGTGACGGGGAGGTCAGTAGTGGCGTGTCCCTGCCCGCTGGGCCCCCGAAACTGCGTCCAGGTGTCGGCGTGCGTGGCCGTGACCACCCATAGCAGGGTAAATAGGATGCGTGCTTTCACAACTGATCCCTTGTCGTTGATCTGTACCTGGAATTAGAACACGGTGGGTATTGGCTTGCCCTGAACGGGGAAAAGAGGCCGGCCAGTCTGATCAATCACCTCAGTCTCGGGGCCGACTCCCAGCGCCTGGTACATTGTCGCGAACAGGTCGGTGACGTGGACAGGGTTGTCCGCAGGGAGTCCGCCTTCCTTGTTGCTCTTGCCGATGACCCGCCCCCCCTTGATGCCCCCGCCGGCCAGCACAGCAGAGTACACTCGGCCCCAGTGATCACGGCCTGCGTTTTTGTTGATTTTCGGGGTGCGGCCGAACTCGCCGGTCCAGGCGATCAGCGTCTCGCTAAGAAGGCCACGCTCCTTCAGATCCTCGATCAGCGCCGAGAAGGCCTGATCGATCGGCGGCAGCAGCATGGTCTTCATCTTGGCGAAGTGCTTGTTGTGGGTGTCGAAATTCTGCTCCGACTGCTTGAACATCCACGGTACCGTGACCAGGGCCACGCCGGCCTCGACGAGACGACGTGCGATCAGGACACTGCGCCCAAAGCGGTTGTCGCCGTAACGCTCGATGGTCTCTGGCTTCTCGTCATCTAGCCGGAACGCTCGCCAGGATTTCTGCGAGTTCAGCACGTCGAAAGCGGTTTGCTGGAAGCGGGTGAAGTCCTCTTCGGTCTCACTCTTCGCTGGCTGGCTGGGGAGCGACCTGAGCAATTCGGCCCGACTCCTCTGGCGCTCACCGCTCAGGTCGCGGGTGGGCTGGAACCCCGGCAACTCCTTACCGGGCACCCAGGTTTCGTCGAAGAGAAACAGCGGGTCGTATTTCGCTCCGAGGATGCCCGCGTGCTGGCCAGCCCACATGGCATTATTCTGGTCGCCAACGGGACGTGGCAGTTGCACCGCGGCGGGCAGGCCGTTTCTGTCGCCGCGCAGATAGCGCATCACACCGCCAATGCCGGGCGGGTCCTTGCGGTCCAGTTGCGGTTCGCCCGCTCGTCGCTGCAACGGTTTCAGGCCAGTAAGGTTGTAGTGAACGCCGACGCCGTGCGTGTCGGAGCCGTGGTAAACTGAGCGAAAGACAGCGCAGTGGTGTATCAGCTTGGCCATTCTTGGCAGGTGTTCGCAGATCTGAACACCGCTGACACTGGTGCTGATTGGTTTGAACTCGCCCCGTGTGCCGGAGGGGGCGTCAGGTTTGGGGTCGAAGGTCTCCTGCTGCGCCGGGCCGCCCGTCATGTAAAGCAGGATGCACGCTTTCGCCTGACCATTCAGCTTCACTCCAGAGGTCGCGCGGGCGTGGAACAGGTCTGGCAAAGTCAGTCCAAGCGCCGAAGCCACACCAGCCTGGAGCAAAGCCCGCCGCTGCTGCAGGATCGGATCGCGGTAACCAAAGGTCATGTCGAGATCCTCTGTAGGTTGCTGCTCATCCAATCGGACCAGCGCGATTCTGCCCGGTCAATGGTTAAAACGGAACTCCGGGCTGTTTCTCAGGGCCCAGACCATCTGCCCCCGCGCGTCCTCGGGGCGAGCCTTTCACTTCTCCCGGTCCTCAGGGAAGTGGTCGAGATCCGTTGCCCTATCGGAGTGAGCAAGGACCGTCCAGACGGGTGAGCTACTAATTATTGGTAGGTTGGGTGAATTGAGTGGGCGTGAAGACCAGGAAGGGGCTGCCATGCCGACGGGAACCCTGGAGTATCAGTCCCCCGAAGAGAAGGCGCTGATCGAGCAGGCGATCGCCTTCGTCACCAAGATGCGTCACCTCCCCAAGACCACTCCAGCTGGGACGGTGCTTGCCCTCAGGAAAGCCTTGCCCCTGCACGAGGGGTGCCGCCTGCTGCGGGGACACACTCCAGTTTACCGCGCAGGCCCGCGTCGCTGCAGCCGATTAATATGGAGTAGTAATTGGCGTGCAAAACAGGTTCTCCCGGAATGGCATGAAGATAGGTGGCCACCTGTTAGATGGAATCATGTTGCGCCAGCCCCCTGTGAAGGGAAGAAGGATAGCATGGTTGTGTCCCCCTCGTTGGAGGCACGGAAGGCCCTGTTCCCTACTCTCAGCGCCGCCCTGCGGCAAATCCGCGATGACCTCGCCACCCTTGTCGAGCCCCTCGCCTTGCAGCAGTGGTGTCGTTCCCTGGGCCACTGCTGGCGCGAAGGCCTGCTCGACCCGGTGACCACCCTCCACCTGTTCCTGCTCCAGGTACTCCACCGCAACACCGCCTGCTCCCACCTGCCGCGCCTGACCGGCCAGTCCTTCACTGCTTCGGCCTACTGCCAGGCCCGCTCGCGCTAGCCCCAGACCGTCGTACAGGCGCTGCTGCGTCGCCTGGTCGAGACCCTCCAACCACTGACGGAGGCCGGCGGCACCTGGCGTGGGCACCGCACCTGGTTTGTCGATGGCACCGGCGTCAGCCTGCCGGACACCAGCGTGCTGCAACGAGCCTTCGGTCAGCCTGGCAACCAGGCCTCCGTTGGTGGCTTCCCCGTTGCTCGTATCCCTGGTTTGTTCCACGCCGGAACAGGGATGCTGCAGTCATTCCTGGTGTCGCCGCTGCGGTTGCACAAGATGGCCCACGTCGCCCGGCAGCACCCCGACCTGCGTGCGGATGACGTGCTGGTGGGGGACCGGGCGTTCGGCACGGTCGCCCATCTGGCCCTGTTGGTCAGCCGCAGCCTCCACGGGGTCTTCCGCATGGCCCAGCGCCGCGTGGTTGACTCCACACCCGACCGCACGCCGCCGCTGCGCTGGAACACGCGGAAGCTGACTGGCAAGGCGCGGTCGCGCCAGGTCCGGTCGTTGGTGCCGGCCGACCAGGTGGTCGAGTGGTACAAGCCTTACCTGAGGCCGGCCTGGATGTCGGAGGAGGACTACGAGGCGCTGCCGGTCACACTGCGCGTCCGTGAGTGCCAGTACCGGATGCAGCGGCGTGGGTTCCGGGTGGGCACGATCACCCTGATGACCACCCTGTTCGATGCGGAGGCCTACCCGGCGGAGTCGCTGGCGGAGCTGTACTTGCAGCGCTGGAACATGGCCATGTTCCAGCGGCGGGCATAATGTTCTATGACCTCCGGCGGGGTCAGCCCCAGGTCGGTGGTGTAGAAGTTCTCGTAGGCGTTCCGCTTCTGTCGCGGACGTACACCCAAAGCACCTCGACCAGCCCACAGTCCGCCCTTGTCCAAGTGCCCGGTGGCGATGACCACCTCGACCTCGCGCCGGCGGCCGCCGTACCACGCCACGTTGTGACTGGCGACCGGCGACCGCGCAAACTCCTGCTGGGGGAGGGAAGCTTGGCCCCCTACTTGCGCGGCCGGCTGTTGGGCCTCCGGCCGGCAAACAAAGTCTTCGGCCGGCACGGGTTGGCCCTGGGGCGGAACTTGCTGACCAGGTGCAACAGACACCTTGGATACATGCTGCGAAATCGGCCCTGTCGTGGCTCGCTCGGCGGCCACCAAGCACCATTTGGCCTGGTACGGTGGCGGAGAGGGCAACGTGGAGTTGGTCTGTGGCACTGGGCATTGATAGATGGGGGCATCGAGTTCGCAGAGGGGCTCTGGAGCTTCAGCCAGGACCGAGAGGGAACATCCCCCGACGAGAACTCACACGGCACCGACCTGGCGATGGCGCCGCCGGAGGTCCTGATGCGGTGCGCTAGCCCTGCAACTATAGAGACCACCTTCGCGGAGGTGCGCTCTGAGTTTCGCCCAGAAGCACCATGTCACCGATTCATTGAGCGCTGACCCTGCGCCCTAACCCGCGCCGGCCGCCAGTGGGAATTACTCTGGTTGTTTTCGAGGCAATCCCATTGATCTGGACGGAGGTAAGCGACGGCTCCAGGATCGAAAATGAACTGGCTTTGAGTGTGTATAGGCCTTCGCGGTTGAGACCGAAATTGCCAATGGTCACCCGGCCCCCATGCGGGAAGGCCCTGGGGGTCTTACCTGGATTGGGAATGATCGTGACCGTCACTGCTGGTGGAATCGGCTTGATGAAGTGTCCTCCCGCTGGGGCTGTAGCGAAGCTAAGAGTGATCGGCGACGTGAAGAACAGATCACGTGAGCCATCGACGCCGACGGCAGTGACAGTGATGTTGTTCAATCGCTGGCCAGGAAATCGAGTGGCATCGACATTCGTCAACTTGAGCCGTGAAGCGCGAATATTGAAGGTCGTCGAGATCGCGGTGGTCAATGTCGGGAGTTGGATTGAATCGCGCGTCGCAGTGAATGAAAACGTGTATCGCCCGGTAGTATTGAGAAACAGGTTTGCGAAGGAGGCAATGCCGTCGCCGTTCGGGCCGGGGTTCAGGTTGCCGGTAGATCGGTTGTAAGATCCGCCATTCGTGCCGACCACCACGGGGCCGTTGCGCGATCCCCCCCGGAGTTTCGGGACGAAACCGGGAGCGATGACAGCGGGGTTGTAAGAAAACGTGAGCTTGATATTCCGGCCGTCAATTGCCAGCGGCGCACCGAACTGATCGAACAGTTGCACCGTGATCGTGGGAATCGCCTTGCCAGAGAGTGTGTCGGTAGGAGCTACGATGTACTGAATGCTGTCGACACCTCGATTGATCAGCGTACCGATGTCAGCGGTCATTGCACCATTCGCTGAGGCAAGTGGATCGTATGTGCCAAAATACTGATTGGCGGTGATATCACCTGAAGTGGCGACCCCCATGGCGTCAATCGTCGCGGAATTGCTGGTGAACAAGGCAGTACCGCCGCTAGCAGAGGTGTTCGCACTGAAGGTGACCTTGCCATTAACAACTGGTTCGCCGGGGGCAACCGCAGTCACGTTGGCGGTGACGTGAGCCTGGCTAGTCGAGCCGGGAACCGTGGTTTGTTGAAACACAGTCGAGACAATGGTTGTGAGGCTATTGGACCCAGTGATCGTGAAGCCACGAGACTCGAAAGCGCCGATGTCCCTGACTCCGACCGCGGAGACACCACGTTGATCATTTCCACTGGCACCAGTCCCCGCATTTATTGCGGGGCTGCCGGGGAGCAGCGCGATCGTATGCGTACCCCCACCGTAATCGGCAAGGGGGGCGAGTACTGCATCGATGCCAGTGATGTCTGTGCCGACTGGAACGAAGCCGCTGAAAGTCTCAAACAGGTTGGGAGACAGCTCAACTGGCGCGGCGATGAGGCGGATGTCAGTGCCGGCGTTGTCACCGACAAGCGTATTGCCAATGGTCATTGCGCCGGCAGTTTGACTGACGCCACCGGCACCGTTGCCAGTGTTGTTGGCGATGGTGGTGTTGATAATACTAGATGAGGCCTGGACACCCACACTGGCGAACCCGCCACCGTCGCCCACCCCGGTGATGTTATTTCCCGAGATGGTGAAGTCGTTCACGAACAGGGAGGTGCCAGAGTTTGCAATACCGCCGCCGTTGCCAGAGGCGGTGTTATTCGAGACGGTGACGCGTTGCAGCGGGGCGACCAAGGTGCCGGGGTTGCCGCCGGTGAAGTTGAGGCCGCCGCCGTCGCCGCCGTTCGCTTGATTGTCGCTGAACGTCGCGATGGTGATCGCGAGCGAACCCCCGGATTGATTGAGCCCGCCACCGCTCGTGCCGGCGTTGTTGTTTGTAACGAGCGTCACGACATTGGCGGACGGCGAAACGCCGGGG
>JAXMAV010000045.1:0-18222 GCA_046350255.1 Gemmataceae bacterium | reverse complement strand
TGCCGACTGGGCGGCCCGTAACTCCTGCCGGGTGGAGTACTGGGCACCCACCGTCGCTCGCCACCAGAACTGCAGCTGCCCTCGGATGGCCGTCGCGCGAATCGGAAAGGATCTATCGTTCTCTCGGGTCACCACACCGCCCCCGAACATCGGTGTAACCAGCTCGATGTCGTAGCTGCGACCCGGGGCGGGTGGGGGCGGTTTCCATCCATGCGGGACGTCCGGGATCTCTCGCGGCATGAGCGACTCCTCCTGTACTGCTGGGGGTCGGGTTCTGGTTTCGCGACTTCACGTTTGGTGCGAAGCGGGTGAGATTGTCCTGGTGCGCCTGGCCATCGTGCTGGGGCTGGTATCAGGACTACGCGGGAGGAAGGCAGAAAATTACAGCATCGGCGGTTCGCCCACGATGGAGAGCATGCCCAGGCCCTGGACAGTGGATTTGCCCACGTGTAGCCAGGTGGCGGCCAGCAGCAGGTCGGCCAGGGGGCCCGGGCCCTGAGGAAGCGTCAGTTCGCCCACCATGCCGCGCAGTTCGATCTCACACTGCTGCCGACCCGAGTACCGCACCAGATCGCAGGGACGACCCACGAACGGCAGCGCGGGGACGTCCCGGGCCAGTTCCAGCCAACGATGCCGCGACTCGAAGGCGGCCCGGGCGGCCTCCGGGGCCTGGGCCTTGAAGCGCCGCAGCGTGGCAATGGTCAGGTCGGCCAGCGTGGGGCTGGTGACCAGGACCTCTTCCCGCAGTAACCGCACTGGAGTCGGAAAGACGAGCCGACTGGGTCGATCCAGCCGCGTGGGCCAGGCCAACGGATGCAACGGGAAGCCCGGATGATGGCGCGAGGTGGCAAGCGGGCTGCCGTCCCAGGCCAGCGGTTGCAGGTTGCGCAGCCGGCCGGGCTGGCGGAAGCGCCCCAGGCCGCGCTGCAGGGCCAGGTCCCAGGCCGCCCAGACCCGGCTGACGCCACGCCCATCCAGGGGACCGAACAGCAGGAAATCGAAGCAGACACCGTCACTCGCTGGGTTCCCGGCCGGGCGTAGCAGATACCCAGGCGCTCCCAGGGGCCGGCCCTCGAAGAGGATGTCGTACAGCAGGCCATCGAGGTCGTGCAGAGCGGCGCCCCAGACGCCGCGCAGCATCGGCACGGTGACGGGGAGATCCTGCGGTTCGAGGTGCATACGCCAGGCCCGGACGGTGAGCCGGGATAGCCCTGCTTGCAGATCCTGAGAATGAAGATCGTTCATGGCCACCTCGGGAGCGAGTCCCCTTCACGCCAGCAATCCATCGTTTGCGAGAACGGTTCGGGCCTGCCATCAGGCAGACCAACCTTGCTGTACAACGAAGCGGCTCGGCGTATCTTTCGCCGAGAACGGGAGCACCCTGGCATGCGATGCCTGCACCGTTCAGAGGGACCGAGAGGGTTCCCAGCACCTGCTGGACCTCAGAGGGCGGATCTCCCACGCAGAGCAGGAGGCAGTGGCGGACCTGAAACTCTTCCCGAGCCAGGGCCAGCACCGGCCGTTCCTTACTCACTACGGTGATCCGGTGCGAAAGATGACAGACGGCCGAGTATTTCTGGGAGTGATCCACCCGGGAGCCAGCCAGCCCAGCGCGTGCAGCAAAGGGCGCGCACGCGGACAGAAACTCTCCTCGATCCGCACGCCGGCGGAGCGCTGCAGGTGGGACCCGTGCAGGCGAGGATGCGGCCGCCTGCACGGGTTCGCTAGGCAGAGCGCCAGGCCTGGCGCTCGTCTCCGACCAGTAAAGTCAACGGTTCGCCGGCTTCCCGGGCCGCCCGCAGTTCGTTCTGGGAAAAATCGACCTGGCCAGCCGGACCGATCACTCCGGGGCAGCCTGCCAGCCAGACCGGCTTGCCCCCCAGGGAGGGATCGACCTGGCTTTCGCGGAGGAAGAGCACCCGAACCACCTCGACCCCAGGGGGAGCAGGCCCCACCACCAGTTCGGCTTCGGTGCGTCGGTCCGGCGAGAGCCAGCAGCGGCGGAAGAGGCCGGCATCGCCCGGAGTGGCTGCAGCCACGGCCGGGGCGGGTTCCGGGAAGCCGGCCCACGATTCCTGCACGAGCTTCAGAGGAGGACGCAGCGGGCCCAGTTGCTCCTGCATCAGTTCCAGGGCATCGAGGAGCACCACGAACTTCTCGACCGTGGAGGCCAGTTCGAGGCTCAGGCCCGCCAGGTCTGGCCGAATCGTCTGGCCCATTTCCTGAATGAACACCGTTGCCGGGAAGAAGCGATCGGAGTGGTACACCACCCAGGTCAGGCACTGGGTCAGGCCATGCTCCAGAACGAGCTGCTGGGAGCCGTGCTGACGGGTTGACCACGCGACCAGGTCTGCATCGTCCAGGTCGGACAGCAGTCGTTCCGCCCAGGCAGCGAGTTGCTCCTCATCGCCTCCCTGGTCGCAGGCTTCCGCCAGCTTCCCGGCTTCCTGGAGCCAGCTGGCCGGTTCGGGCAAGGTGCCGGCCAGGGTCAGCAGTTCTGGCCAGCGGTGGGTCCAGGCGGCCTGCTCGTTCCAGCAGCCGGCGGCATCGACCTGGGCCAGGAGTTCGGGCCGGCACCGCAGCAAGCGGCCCTGCGTGGCGATCAGGGTATAGGCCTCGTCGGGAGTCAGGTGGGCCGTGCCCGCAAGATCGCGGTAGGCATGCAGCCAGTGCTCTACCCGGAGCGACGGGTCGGTCAGTCCCAGCCGTGTGGCGGGAAGATGGGCACGTAAATAAGGACCGGGGTCGTTCATCCGGCACCTCCGCGGTATGCAGGAGGTGCGAGCGGATCACTCGCAAGAGGCGGAACCATGTCAGTGCATGCTCCGTGTGGCTGGGGCCAGGAGTCCGCAAAAACCATGATGATGCCAGCAATGATCGCCGATCTGGAGACGTGCCAGGTGTCTGGAACGATGGGCCCACTGGGCCAGGGTGTTGTAGGAAAGTGAGAGGGCCAGTGGCGGGTCGGCCAGCGTCTCGGCAATCACCGCCAGGCCATCCGCGTGCTCCAGGCGCGGAGTCAGGCGCTGCCAGACCTCGGCCAGCGGAGGAAACCCGGGGCGAAACGTGCGTTGTTCCTCATCGGCCCGCCAGGGGAGCCAGGAGACGACCTGGCTGACCACTTCGCCCGGGGGACAGTGGCCGCGGAACAGCTGGAAGCAGGTGGCAATTTCCACGCGGAGGATGACCAGCAAGATGGCGAAATAGTCGACGGCTCCGGTGGGGGACCAGGCCATGCGATCGAGGTCCTGACGCAGCACCGCGAAGGCCTCGGCGAGCTGAGACTCCGCGTCGGGATAGGATAGGCGATCGTGCCGCGCCAGGGCGTGTTGCCTGAGGCGATGGTGCAGCAATGTCTGACGCTGTCGTTCTCGTCGCAAATCGTGTCCCAGGCGAACCAGCACCACGCGCACCCAGGCCAGGAACGCCCCATGGTGTGGGCGAAACAGAGGGAGGCGCGGTTCGACGTGTTCCCAGGCGCGGTCGATCAGATCCTGGCGCAACTGCAGGTCGGCTCGCAGAAAATGGGCGCACTGGGAGGCCACCTGACGAACGAGATCGGCAAGCTGGCTCTCGGCAGGTTGACGTTGAAGGGGGGGGAAAGAGCGATCCACAACGATCGCAGCCAGCGTTTCCGGCGGAAAGAGCGTGGGGGCCATGAGCAAACCCCTGGCGATGGGGGTGCAAGTGAATGAGTTTGTGGATATTATCGGTGGCCTCTGCAAGGAGTCAACCAGGATGAGACAGGCTATCCATAGGTCCATGGCCTCCAGGTGGGGAGATGTTTCGACGCAGGTACGCCCTGGAGGGGACACGATTGAGAGCCCTTGGAACTGACACGGTCTCCATCATGCAGTACAGTTGTTGCCCCAAACACAAGGCCGCTGAACGTGTCAGTTTCGGCGGCCCGGCGTAGCAGCCTTTGATGAGTGATCCGATCCGGTCCCGCAGTGTTTGGTAGTTGCCCAGGCAGTTGCGGACCGATCGCTTCAGGTCGGCCAGCGTGTCGAATAGCCAGTGGTGCGTTGCCCGCCGGCGGAACACCCGCCAGAAGCGTTCGATCACGTTCAGGCGCGGGCTGTACCTCGGCAGCCGATACCGCTCCAGGTGCGAGTGCTCGGTCAGCGTCGGACGAACCGACTCGCAGGCGTGCCACGGCGCGTTGTTGAGAATCAGCACTACCCGCATATGCCAGCCGGCCGGGTAGTGCCTGCCGACTTGTCGCCGAGCGTGCCGACCAGCCTCGGGACTCTCGGGAAGCCGGCCTCGTCCTGGATCAGTAGGGTGAGCTCACCGGCTTTTGCCCCCTTTTCAGCGCCGCCAACGCCACTCTCGCCGCGGCCTGCTTCTCAGGTCGGCGCGGAGGAAGCGATAGGTCGGTCGGTACACCCGCACCCCAACCTTCCGGTAGAAGCGGCCGACGGCGGGCCGGCTGGCGTTGATCCCGTGCGTCATTCCCAGGTGGTCTGCCAGCTCCTGGTACGCCCAGTTCTCGCGGTTCAGGCCGCGCGAGGCCGGCCCGCCAACGACCTACCCCTTGATCTCGTCAGCCAGGGAGGCGGGTATCTTTGGATCTGTGCCCTGGGCCTTGCGGGGCGGCAGCCCGGCCAGGTAGGCGTTCAGCCAGCGGGGCACCGTCCGGGTGCTGATGCCAAGGGTCTCGGCGATCTCCGGCGGGCGGCCCCGCGCCACCACCACCATCTGGAGGCGGTCGCGGAGGTTGCGGTCGGCGGTGGAACGGAAGGCGGCATCAAGGGCCGGCCGCTCGCCGTCGGGTAGATGCGGTTCATCGCTGCTTCCTGCCGCTCGCCCGGACGACACGTACACCCTACGAACGCGACAAGAGCATTGCCCCCGTGTATCAAACGCGCCGCGACCGGGCCCGGCATACATCGGCGTCCTCCTGCTCGAGCGTAACGGCGAGCCGCAGGCCGCTGCCGACGACCTCGCTCTATTAGCCGGGTCGGAGGGTCAGAGGCTGCCGACTTGCCACACGTCTCCGCAGCGCGGTAGAGTGTAGTCGTTTGGCCTGGAGTGCCTGCCGAGGTTCGTTCGCTCATGACGGCCGCGCCCGATCTGCCCTCTGACGAGGACGCCTTGCTGCTGCACGCCCGGCTCACCCGCGGCGAGCCTACCGCCCCTTCCGTCCTGGCCGTCGCCTACCTCGATCACCTCATCGACTGGCTCAGCCGCCACAACAGGTCCGCTGACCCTGACTTCTGCGCCGAGGCAGCGGACGAGGCCATCGTCGCGCTCATCAAGAACCCCGCCTCGTATTCACCCAGCCGCAGCACCCTGGCTGCCTACCTGCGCATGTCGGCCCAGGGCGACCTCCGCAATATCCTAGCCAGGGAGGGCCGCCACTGGGCGGGCCGCCGGCCGCTCGATGGTGTCGAACTTTCCCCCCACGCCGGGAAGTATCTCGCGGAGGGCGATGACCCATCCCTGCCAGTGCTGCTCGAAGAGGCCGCCGAGGCTGCCCGCTCGGCGATCCCGCCCACCTTTCTGGAGAGTCTCAATGAGGGGGAGCGCCGCGTGTTTGACCTCATGGCCCAGGCCGAGCGCAGGACGTCGGCCTACGCCGCCGCCCTGGGGATCGATCATCTTCCGGCTGAACAGCAGCGGGCCGAGGTCAAGCGCGTGCGGGACCGCCTCGAGAAACGCCTCGATCGCGCTGTGGGGAGCAAGCACGATGAGCAAGGCCCTTGAACGACTGGCCCGCCGGGTGGAGAGCGACCCCTTCTTCCTGGCAGCAGCCCTGGCGGCTTTCCAGGCGAGTGCGCGTCTCGACGATCAGGCTCTCGCCGTCAAATTGGGTTGCACCGCCGAGGTGCTGACGCGGCTGCGGCTATGTCGGATGCCTGCGCCCACCGCCCCCGGGTTCTGGGACGACACCCGGCACATTGCCGAACATTTCAGCCTCGATGCCGATGTGCTGGCCGAGGTCGTGCGACACGGCCAGGGCGTTCTCCGGCTGCGGCAGGGGGAAAGCACGGCGGAAGCTGGCTTCTTGATGGCCGCACGCGACGGGGAAGTAGGAACAAGCCAGCCGCCACCGCACGAGGACCCGCCATGAGCACGCCGCTGTGGGTGGTGGAACTCGCCGAGGGGTTCTGGGCCGAGGCGGGCGGGCCTGGGCCGTTTCCGCGCGACCTGCGCCGGCCGGTCTTGCGGGCGCTGCCCCTGGCCATCGTCCTGCTGCCTGGGTTGTCGATCGCCGAGGTTCGCCAGTGGCTGGAGGCCAGCGGCATCGGTTGCTTCTGTCCGGAGGCGGATCGGCGGTTGCGCGCCTGTCTGGTGGCCCGATCCGGGGGCGGCTTCATTTTCCTCGACGGCACCGACGCCGAGGACCAGCAGCGCTTCTCCCTGGCTCACGAACTGGCTCACTTCCTGCGCCACTACTGGCAGCCGCGAAACCGGGCCGCGCATCGGCTCGGCGCCCAGATCACGGAAGTGTTCGATGGAATGCGCCCGGCCCGCTTCGAGGAGCAAATCGCCGCGCTGCTGGCGGAATTACCGCTGGGGTTGCACGTACATCTGATGGGTCGCGGCGCGAGTGGCGTGGCGGACGAGGTGGTCGCTACCGTCGAGGAGGAAGCCGACCAGCTGGCCTTCGAGTTGCTCGCCCCCGCGGCCCTGGTGCTGAGGGGCCAGCCTTCGCGAGCAGACTTGATCAGCCGGCTCGAGACGGAGTTTGGTCTGCCCGCACTCCAGGCGGAGGAGTATGCCCACCGGCTGTGTCCGCCCCTGGCCGATGCTCTGCTGCGGCGGCTGGCCCTGGACCGGGACTAAGAAAGGCGAGTGGTCATGGCCTCTGGCATTCCCTCAGCGAAGAGCGTGGACACGACACACAGCCTAACCGCGCTTGCCGCTGGCCGAGGTCCAGGACGATCAGCGCGGCGGCGTATCGCGGCCCCAGTTTCGGCGAGGCGATGCAGCGAACGCTGGACCTGCACCTGGAAGCTTGGGCAGGACTGGGCGAGATCTACACCCGGCTGCGGGACGAGGTGTCGCAGGCGGTTAGCCTGGAGAGCGAGTTTCAGACGCGCATCCGCGAGGAGATCTTCCCCCTGTTGTGCAGTCCACGAGGCAGGTGCCCTGCGGCGGGGTGTACCAGGCCCGAGCGGCCGACCTGGAGGCGATCCCACCGCGGGTTGCTGTTCACCGGCGGCGTTGAGGCGTGCGACGGCACGCGATGCCCACGACACCTGCCGCTGACGATCCGCCGGATCGGTGTCCGGCCTGGTGTCGTACCGGGGCATGCTCAGGGGACGTGGTGCCAGCGTCTGTACCGGCGAGATCTACGCCAGAGCGGCGGCGATGCGCTTGGAGGAACTGGGGGAGATCCTGCGGCAGCGCGTAGCCTCGCTTGCGCTGAACCATGCCAGCCGGCGCGACATCCTTTCCAGATCTGGCGCGTCGGGCCATCATGACCTACGGCGAACGGGCCATCCTGCTCGACCGCTCCGACGCCCCTGGCGCGGGTCACGGCAACCCCTGCCTGGGAGCTACTCACCGCGGCCGACGGCATGGATCTGATGATCAGGCGATCAAGCCTGCTGCCTTGGCTCATTGAGGGCATCGGAAGTTTGTCTTCGTTGCCAGCGAACCGGCCGAACGGATGCTGCTGACCCTCGGCCAGGCGGCGCCGCGGCCTCTGGGTATGCCATCGTCCGCAGGCTGGACGAGGGAATGAGCCGGATGGTGGAGGCAGGGCGTTATCGGTTCGGCTCCAGTGTCGATCGGCGGCAGGACGGCGAGGAGCTAACACCGATCCAGTGGATGCAGCGCTCCAGCAGCGCGTGGCCTCCCAGGTGGTGGTGGGCCTCTACCAGGCCTCGCACCTGGCCCCGGCGCAGGTCTTCTACGCCCAGCCTGCCGACCGGCCCGCCCACGAGGCGGCCAACATCGCCCTGGCCGACAGTGTGCTGCAAAGCCATCGAGGCTTCCCGCTCCTGATCGACCTGGCCCACCATGTCCGCGCGTCGGTCTTCGGCGGCGGCCTGCTGGGAGGTCTCTACCGCCTACGCTGACGCCGGGGCTCCCTGGCGCTACCTGAGCGAGAGAACCAGCCGCACCTGAATGGAGGCACCAGGCCATGCCCGCACGCCCGACTCCGCCCGCGCCCGCAACGGATGGTAGCATCTTCGAGTCGCCCGCCGACCTGATGCGCCGGCTAGGGCCGGACCTGGAAATGGCCGGCGAGGCCGTCCGGGAAGACCCCGAGATGGTCGGGGCCATCGGTGCCACCATGTTCGACCTGCCCGGCAGTGAGGACAACACCATCACCGTTCTCCTGCCGCAGGGAAACACCCAGAGCGCCCCCTCGCAGACACTGGTGCGCATCAAAAGTCGCTCGGATGGGGACCGGCGCAGCTACCTGGGCATCGTCACCGCTGGGCCGTTCGCTGAGCCGGATAGCCTCCGCGGCGACTCGCACATGCTGGTCACCGTGGCGACGCGGAGGGGATCTTCTTGGCCATACCATGGTCGGGTGCAGGTCAGCATCCTGGGCGAGGAGCTACCCGACGGCTCGCTGACTCCGCCCCGGCTACGGCCGTTGCCCAACAGCCCGGTGTTCGCGGCGCAGGCGACGAGGAGTCGGCACGGGTGCTGCGCGGCTGCCGGCGACATCCGCCTGGGCCTGGTGGTCGAAGGACACGCCAGCGTGGCAGTGGGCGTGCCCTCTCGGATCAGAAGGCAGTGCTACCGCGCTACACCGCCATCCCTGGGCACCACGGGCGGGGGGAAATCGACGACGGTGGCCCGGCTGGTCCAGCAGGCGCAAGCGGCAGGGGATGGCGGTAATCCTGCTCGACGTGGAAGGCGAGTACGCAACTGCATCAGCCGACCGACCACCCGCGCATGCTCGCGGGCTGCAGGAGCAGGGCCTGCCCGCGGCAGGGGTGCCGGCGGGTGCATGACCCTGTATCACCTGGTGGGACGCGACACGGCCAACCCGGACCATCCGTGCGTGCGGGCGTTCTCGCTGCAGTTCGCCCGGCTGTCGCCCTACGCGGCCATGGAGATTCTCGGACTGTCCGAGGCAGCAGGAGCGATTCCTGAAGGCGTACGACATCTGCAAGGAACTGATGCGCGAGCTGGGCATCTTCCCCCGAAGAAGTTCGCCCCGCCGCGCAGAGGAAAGACCGCGCGCCCGCCGCATGGAACTCGACGAGTTCGAGCGTGGCTACCCGCGCATGACACTGTCGCTGCTGATCGACGTCGTCACCGCCTGCCTGCACCGCGCACGACGAAATCAGGTAGCGGAGCAAAGAAGAGCGAGGAGGAGCCCGCCGAGGAGTTCCACCCGTACACGCCGATTCTGGCCTCGGGAGAGGGCGGGCTGCTCTGGGGCAGGAGGTCCATGCCAGCCACGTGCCGGGCAACGCGATCTCGTGGCGGTCGCTCCTGGGACGGCTATGGCGGCTACACCGGCTGAAGGTTTTCTACGACGAGGAACGCGGCATCAAGCCGCTCAACTACTCTGACCTGCTCCGGCCGGGGCAGGTGTCGGTGATGGACCTGTCGGACTCGGAGCGTCGGAGCTGAACAATATCGTCATCGCCGACCTGCTCCGCGGCGTGCGCGACGCCCAGGATAAGGCCTACCAGGAGTACGAACAGGCGAAGGGGATCGTTTCGGCCCGCCCCCCACGCGGACGCTGCTGATCATCGAGGAGGCGCACGAGTTCTGAGCGCCCGAGCGGATCGACAAGATGAAGGTGCTGTTCGAGCAGGTGGCCGACATCGCCAAGCGCGGGCGGAAGCGCTGGCTGGGGCTGGTGTTCGTCACCCAGTTGCCGCAGCATCTGCCTCGCCAGGTGTTCGGGCTGGTCAACTCGTACGTCCTGCACAAGATCACTGACCCGCAGGTGGTGCAGGCGCTGCGGCACACGGTCAGCGGCATCGACGCCGGGTTGTGGTCGCGCCTGAGCGGGCTGGCACCCGGGCAGGCGATCGTGTCGTTCCCACACATGGCCAGGCCACTGCTGGTGTCAATCGATCCGACGCCCGCCCGGCTGCGGCTGGTCGATTGACCAGGCATGGGGACGGACGATACGAAACCGGCGGCGGATGTGTCGAACTTTTGTTCCAGGCGTGGGAATGAAAGGAGAAGGTTGAAAACCACTCCGCGAAGGAGGCCGCCATGTCCGAGTCCGAGCCTCTCATTCCTGTCCGCGCGCTCAACCAGGTGAGCTACTGTCCGCGGCTGTACTACCTGCAGTATGTCGATTGCGTGATGCCGACCAACGAGCATGTCGAAGGGGGGCTGCACGATCACCGCCGGGTCGATGCTCCCGAGCTGGCCCAACGCTCGCGCAAGGAGGGTGAGGCCATCCGCACGCGCAGCGTCACACTTTCCTCGGAGACGCTGGGCATCAGCGGGGTGCTCGACCAGGTGGAGGAGAAGGGGGGCGAGCGCTATCCCGTGGAAACCAAGCACGGCACAGCGCCGCGGGACGAGGCCGGACGTGCCACGTTCTGGGAGAACGACGGCGTGCAGTTGTGCGCCCAGGCGCAGCTCCTGGAGGAGGCCGAGGGCCTGGCGGTGCCGCGCGGCTTTCAGTTCTACGCGGGCAGCCGCGAGCGCGTCGAGGTGCGCTTCGACGAGGCGCTTCGCGAAAAGACCCGGCACGCGATCGCCCTGTGTCGCGAGCTATCCGCGCGGGAAGCTCCACCGGAGCCGCTGCCGGCGGAACTGCGTCATCGCTGCTTCGGCTGCTCGTTGGCGCCGGTGTGCCTGCCCGAGGAGACGCTGTATCAGATTGGGGTGCCGGGCAAGGCAGACGAGGGGAAGCCGGTGGTGGGGCTGACCCGGGTGATCCCCGAGAGTGACGATGGGGCAGTGTTGTACCTGCAGGAGCCTGGGTCACACGTCGGCAAGCGCAGCGAGCATCTGGTGGTGCGGAAGGACGGGCAGGAACTCCACAAGGTGCCGATGCACGCGGTGCGGCAGGTGGTGGTCTTTGGAAACGTGCAGGTATCGACACAGGCGCTGGAGACGCTGGCGGCCAACGACATCCCGGTGATGTACCTGACCGGGTACGGGCGCTTCCTTGGAGCGTTCGTTCCAGTGGTGCCAAAGAACGTCGGGCTGCGCGAGGCGCAGTTCCGTCGCTTCGCAGACCCGGCGGAGTGTCTGACGCTGGCGCGGGCGGTGGTGCGGGCGAAGCTGATCAACCAGCGAGCGCTGTTGATGCGGTCGTTACGCGGCGAGGGAGACCGGGGCAGTGAGGAGCCGGCCGCGCGAGGGATGTCGGACCTGATCCGCAAGGTGGACGAGGTGGGTTCGCCGGAGTCGCTCCTAGGGCTGGAGGGGCAGGGGGCGGCGCTGTACTTCAGGGAGTTTGGGCGGTTCCTGAAGAGCCAGCCGGACGGCCGGGCGTTCGACTTCACGGCCCGGAACCGTCGGCCACCGAAGGATCCTGTCAACTCTCTGCTGTCGTTCGCGTATGCCATGGTAGCGAAGGATTGTTTCTCGGCGGTCTGCACGGTGGGGTTCGACCCGTACAAGGGCTTCTTCCACGCCGACCGCCATGGCAAGCCGTCGCTGGCGCTGGATCTGCTCGAGGAGTTTCGGCCGGTGATCGCAGACAGTGTGGTGCTGACATTGATCAACAACGAGGTGCTGACGCCTGGCGATTTTGTGGTGTGGAAGGAGGCGTGCCAGCTGTCGGAGGAGGGGAGGAAGAAGTTCTTCCGGGCGTACGAGCAGCGCAAGGCGACGGTGGTGACGCACCCGCTGTACGGCTACAAGATGTCGTACGCGCGGATGCTGGAGGTGCAGGCACGCATGCTGGCGGCCTATGTGCGCGGGACGGTCCCGGCCTACGTGGGCTTCACGGTGCGCTGAGGACAGGGCGACGATGGACAGCTACCTGGTCTGCTACGACATCAGCGACCCGAAGCGCCTGCGGCGCGTGGCGACGGCGTGCGAGGACCACGGCTATCGCTGGCAACTGTCGGTGTTCCTGTGCCGGCTGTCGAAAACCGATTTCGTGCGGCTGCGGAGCCGGCTCTACGAGATCATCAAGCACGATGAGGACCAGGTGCTACTCCTCCCGCTGTGCGCGGGGTGCGTGAACAAGATGGAAGCCATCGGCCGGCCCGCAGAGCCAGCCGATGGCAAGGACGTGGTGATGGTGGTGTGAAGCATTGACCTATATGAACGGACGATGCTGGCATAAATCACTTCTGACTGAACTGTTTAACCTTGGAGTCGCCCCATGGCGGATTCGCCATTCGAGAAGTGCTTTGAAATCCTGACTGGAAATCGCCCGTTCCCCTGGCAGACCGCCCTGTTCGAGCGCTTCCTCCGCGGCGATTTCCCCGCGTCGGCCAACCTGGCGACCGGGCTGGGAAAGACGCTCGTCTTGGCTATCTGGTTGATCGCCCGGCATGAGCGGCCAGAGTTGGTGCCGCGGCGGCTGGTCTATGTTGTCAATCGGCGCACCGTGGTTGATCAGACGACGACCGAGGCGGAGAATCTGCGTCGCAACGCGGGCAAGGCCGGGGTGACCGCGCCGGCCATCAGTACGCTGCGCGGGCAGTTCGCCGACAACCGGGAGTGGTCAGCGGATCCGTCGCGGCCGGCCATCATCGTCGGCACGGTAGACATGATCGGCAGCCGGCTGCTGTTCAGCGGGTATGGGGTTGGCTTCAAGGCGCGGCCGCTGCACGCGGGGTTTCTCGGGCAGGATGTGCTGCTGGTGCATGACGAGGCGCACCTGGAGCCAGCGTTTCAGCAACTGATCGTGCGGATTGCGGAGGAGCAAGCACGCTGCAACGAGTTCCGCCGGCTGCGCGTGATGGAGCTGACGGCCACCTCGCGCGGGACGGAGGCGTTTCCCAATGCCGAGGAGCGGCAAAAGAACGAGGCGCATGAGATAGTCAAGAAGCGCATCGGGGCGAAGAAGAGCGTCCATCTGCATCCGATCGACGATGAGAAAAAGCAGCTGACCGACGCCGTGGTGGAACTGGCGCGGAAGCACGAGGGGGCTCCCCTGGCAGTGCTGGTATTCGTCCGAACGGTCGAGCATGTCGAGCAGATCGTCAAGAAGCTGCCGGCGCAGCGCACCCGACAGTTGACCGGCACCCTTCGCGGGCTGGAGCGGGATCGGCTGGTCGATGATCCGCTGTTTCGGCGCTTTCTGCCCAGGGCCCAGCCGGGGGCGGAGACGGTCTACCTGGTCTGCACCAGCGCGGGCGAGGTGGGGGTGAACCTGTCGGCGGATCACCTGGTGTGTGATCTGTCCACGTTCGAGAGCATGGCACAGCGGTTCGGACGGGTCAATCGGTTTGGGACTTGCCAGGACACGCGGATCGACATCGTGCATCCGAGCGAGTTCGAGAGTAATGAATTAGAGCAGCGCCAGCAGCGGACGCTGGCGTTACTGCGCGAGCTGCATGGTGATGGTAGCCCGGGTGCGCTGGGACGGCTCGATGTGGAGGAACGACAGAAAGCGTTCGCACCCGCGCCGGTCATTCTGCCCGTGTCGGACATGCTCTTCGATGCCTGGGCGCTAACCTCCATTCGAGATAGGCTACCGGGCCGCCCGTTGGTCGAGCCTTACCTCCACGGCGTCAGCGCATGGCAGCCGCCCGAAACCCGCGTCGCCTGGCGCGCGGAGGTCGAGCAGATCACGGGGGCGCTTCTCAACCGGTATCGGCCCGAGGATCTTCTGGCCGACTATCCGCTCAAGCCGCACGAGCTGCTGCGCGACCGCAGCGACCGGGTGTTCAAGCACCTGGCCAAACTGGCCGAGCGAAGCCCCATTGCCCCGGTGTGGCTGGTGGACGAGAGCGGCAGCGTGCAGGTGCTGACCATGCAGGCTCTGACCGATAAGGAGCAGATCCAACATCGGACGGTGCTGTTATCCCCCGCGGTGGGCGGGCTGGGCGAGGGGTTGTTGAACGGCGAGGCACCCAGCGCGGACAGCCTGGACGTGGCCGACCTGTGGCTGGATGAGTCCAACCAGCCGCGCCGTCGTCGCAGTTGCTGGAGCGACGAGCCGCCGCCGGACGCCGAGGAGCGCGAGCAGACCCGAGGAATGCGCCTCGTGATTCAGATCGACACGCGGAGCGAAGCTGACGAGGAGGATTCTGCGGATGCGGAATCTCCGACATCCCGGCCGGCGCAGCGCTACTGGCGGTGGTACGTGCGGCCCTGGTCGGCGGACGATGATCTATCGCGGACGACCGGGCGGCCGGTCGCGCTGGATGTCCACACGAAGGACGTGGTGAACCAACTGCGGGAGATCCTTGGGGAGCTGCCGCTGGAACATGCGATGAAGCAGGCGCTGCTGGTGGCGGCGGAGTGGCACGACTCTGGGAAGCGCCGGGCGATCTTCCAGGCGGTACTAGGGAACACCGACCGCACCCGGCCGCTGGCCAAGTCGGATGGGCGGACCTACGAGGTGAGCGATTATCGCCACGAGTTCGGCTCGCTGGTCGATCTGATGCACCCGAGCCAGGCGGGGTGGGTGCAGCCGCTGGATGAGGAGCTGCGCGAGCTGGTGCTGCATCTGATCGCGGCTCATCACGGCTACGGCCGGCCGCACTTCCCCGCTGACCGGGCGTTCGACCCGGAGGCGCTCTCGGAGGTGGTGCAGCAGATCACCCGGGAGGTGCCGCAGCGGTTCGGGCGGTTGCAGCGGCGCTACGGGCGGTGGGGGCTGGCCTACCTGGAATCGCTGCTGCGAGCGGCGGATTACGCGGCCAGCGCGGAGCCGTCGGAGTTTGTGGAGGGTGAGCGATGAGCATCCGTATCCAGGTAGACCCGACCAATCCTGGGCAGTTCTTCGCCTGCTGCGGCCTGCTCGAACTGGCTGATCGGCTGTGGCCGGGGGCGGAGGGGTGGTTCGCGGAGGAGGGGTTCATCATTAGATGTGACGGCGACCTGCGCCGGCTGCTGGCGATCCTGGTGATGGATCCTCCCGAGGAGATCCTGCAGCAGGGAGGGGTGGCCGTGCCGCCGTTGATTGCCCCGCTCTGCTTCTCGTTTGATGGCGGGGCCAGCACCGGGTTGGTACTCGACGCCTGGATGACGGTGCGGCTCAATAAGGGGCAAGTGCAGGCGGCAGCCCAGCCGCCGTGGAACTTCTGGTCGGGCCAGCAGACCTCGCTGCGCATCTGGAAGGCGCTGCGTGAGGCGCTCGCCGGGCAGCTGATGCACCTGGATGACGACCAGTTGATTGCGCTGTTCAGTCAGCGACAGTTGCTCGCGGGGCGGTTCGGGTTCGATCCCGGGGCTGCCTGGAACGCCCTGGACGTGGGGTTCTCGCCGAACGAGCAGAAGATGGCGGTGGCGTCCTCCGCGGCGGTCGAGCTGCTGGCGGCGGTCGGCGTGCAGCGGTTTCGGCCACTGATGGCGGCGGACCGGCAATCGTTCGAGTACTGCACCTGGGGGGCAGCACTGGGCCCATCCGTGGCCGCCGCTGCCGCCACGGGAATGGTGCGCGCGGCACCAGTGACCCGGTATCGTGGCCGGGTAGTGAGCCGGGGGAGCTACGCCGCGCTAGGGTTTTCAACGTTACTACGAGGAGGAAGCGATGAGTGAAGTGACGACGTACGATGCCTGGCTCGACACCGACACGGTCGCGGCCGTGATTCTGCGCGAGCCCCTGGTGCCGGTCGAGGGACCCGACGGGGTACTGTTTCCCGCCACGTTCGCCGCGGCAGAGGACAAGAGCAAGTTCGAGGGCGGATACAACATCGATGAGTTCCCCGAGGGCAAGAACACCTGCCTGGTGGACAGCGTTGGCTCGCACCAGGATGGTCGCGCACGCCTTGACCATCTTCCCCTCAAGAACGTCTGTCTGGTGGACAGCGTCGGCTCGCAGGCGAACCGGATCGAGCCGCGCTTCGCCCAACCGGGCTACGCCGACCTAGTGCCCCAGGTCGAGATCGTGGTGTCGGAAGAGCGGCGGGTCAACCTGCTAGAGGCTGGGCACCGGGCGGCGGATGCGATCGTGCGTTGCTCGGCGCTACAGGAGCGTCTGCAGGCCGCCTTCCGGGAAGTATTGCGAGGTAACGCCGAGCCGCTGGCCCGGATCGCGCCGACATCGCTGGTGTTCGGGGTGTGGGACTCGCGCGACACGCAGGCGAAGTTGCCGCGGCTGATGGCCTCGACCATCCGGGCGTACAACGTGCGGAAGTTGACGCGGTCGGCCCAGTACATGCCGGCGACGAACTACATCGATGGGAAGCTGCTCGACGAGCCGGCTGACCGAAAGACTAGCGATGCCTACGCTCAACGAGGGTTCAACCATGTCCCAGCGACCGGCACGCATGGTGGAGTCATCGCCGACGGCGGGGTACGTCGGGAGGCGACGCTAAGTCTGGCGGCGCTGCGGCTGCTGGCCGTCCGCGAAGGGGGTGTAGTGCATGCCGAGCACACCCGGACGCTGCGGCGCTACATCCTGGGGCTGGCGCTGGTCGCGCTGACCGCACCGCAGAGCAGCTTCCTTCGGCAGGGGTGCAACCTGGTGCCTGACCTCGACCAACCTCGCGAGTTCAAGGTGGTCCACGGCAATGGGCGGCGTGAAGAGTGCAGCCTCACCCACGCCGAGGCGCTGGCCTATGCCCGGGTGACGGCGAAGGCCTTCGGAGTCGGGCCAAGCCTGACGGAACCGTTCGACCGGAAGCGCGCCGAGAAGGACATCAAGGGGGATGAAACGGTCGAGAAGATTAAGGGGACTGTCGTCAGCCCGGACGCCGGCAGCCAGACGTTCACGCTCAAACAGGGCGGCAAGAAGCCGGACCTCCCGGTGACGACGACGGCGGCCACGGTCTATCTCAAGGGGAAAGAGCCATCGACCTTCGAGGCCGTGGTGGTCGAGAAAGCAAAGGTGGACGTGCATCTGAGCAACGGTGTGGCGGTGAAGGTCATCGGCAGTTGACGGACGAGGAGGCCTGGTGATGGCGCAACATCTCTGCCTGTCGGTGGGGTTTCTCGACACGACGTTTCACGGCCGGAGCGACGGGGGCGAACCGGAGTGGCCGCCCTCGCCGATGCGGCTGTTTCAGGCCCTGGTAGCAGCCATGGCCGCTCGGGCCGGGGGATGTCTCGACGACCGGGACCAGGCGGCCCTGCGCTGGCTGGAGGCCCGGCCCGCGCCTGTGATGGTGGCCCCGCCGGTTCACGTCGGGCAGCCGGTGCGGCTGGCGGTGCCCAATAACGACATGGACATCCCGGCCAGCGCCTGGGCCCAGGGTCGGGCGCCGAGTAAGCAGCCCAACGAGCTGAAGACCATGAAGACCGTGCGCCCGACGCATCTGCTGGGGCGCGACCGGGTCCATTATCTCTTCCCGCTGACCGGCGATGAAGCCGGGCACGTTGAAACGCTGTGTGCAGCGGCCCGGGCGATCACGCACCTGGGCTGGGGTGTCAACCTCGTGGCGAGTCATGGGCGGATTATCCGCGAGGGAACAGCGGAAGACCCCCAGCTGATAGCGTGCGACGAGGTTTGGCGGCCCAGCGACGACCCCGAAGCCGAGGCGTTGCGCGTGCCGCGCGTGGGGTCACTCGAGGCGCTGATACAGCGGCACGGCGCGTTTCTGACTCGTCTGAACGGGGATGGCTATGCTCCGGCTCCTGCGCTGACCGCCTTCGCGGTGATCGGCTACCGCCGCGCCACGGACCCCCCGGCTCGGCGGTATGTCGCCTTCGACATCTGGAAGCCGCTGGCCCAGCTGGCCGGGCTGCGTTCGGGGCAGACGCGCTATCGCCCGTTCGATCCAGTGCGGCGCACGCCGACGGTGGCGGCGCTGGTGCGTCACGCGGCGGCGAGGGCGGCCGACAGGGCTGGCTGGTCGCTCGAGGAAGTCAACACCTTCATCCACGGGCACACCCCCGACGGCGAGGACCGTGCCAGCGGCGAGGGGGCGGACCGGCGGCTGGCGTTCCTGCCACTGCCAAGCATCACTCCGCGGGGCGTGGAGGAGATCCGACGGGTGATGGTAGTGCTGCCCCCAGGCGAGGAGGCCCGGATCAGCTGGGTGCGCCAGGCGCTATCGGGACAGGAACTCATCGCGGAGAAGCAGGCGGAACCGGTGGCGATGCTGTCGATGCTGCCCGACGGAGACGCGAACGTGGGGCGGTACGTGGGCCCGGCGCAGGTGTGGGCAACGGTGACGCCGGTGGTGCTGCCGGGCCGGTTCGTCAACGGGCCAGGGCGGGTACGGCGGCTGTTGCGGAACGCGCTGCGGCAGGCGGGGT
>JAXMAV010000044.1:0-18789 GCA_046350255.1 Gemmataceae bacterium | reverse complement strand
GCTTCTAACACGCAAGCCGCGGGAACCGCTCCGGCCTGGCGGATCGCTTCCAGGGTTCGCCCGTTCAGCCGGTCAATCGTGGGTGCCATGCTGTCAGTCATCAGCGGGCCGGCCTTGCCATCAGGCGGCAAGCCGATCGTGATGGATCGCGAACGGAATCGAGTGCGGAGGAAACTGAGAACGTCGGACGGAATCGAGTCTGCCATGCGGTTCTACCCTCAGTGCCTGGGCGGCCGCGGCTCGACGCGGGGTAGAATCGCCTCGAACCGCGGCCCGTTGGGCACGTTCGCTGGCCGGCGAGCGCGCCACCCTGACAAGTCTATTTTACCTATGTCAGATCCAGATTCCACCTGGCACGCACAAGCGAAAGAAAGTGTCTGCATGACATGAAGTGTTCCCCGTACCATCCAGGGACGAACAAGGCTCGGGAGAACCTAGACAACTGGGGACACAGGGAAAGCACGACATGAAAAACATGAAAACCCGTGCAGACATATGTGCAGCTGGACTAGCGGTTACGGGTCGAATCGCTCAGAGATAGGAAGCCCCCTATACCCCCCGCCGGGCAAATTGGCATTCGATCCTTCGCGACGTGTGGCCAACGGTTACGGTCGCCACGGCTCAGGGATGGAGACGGCATACCCTCCTACATCTCTCCAAGTAGTCTTCCTATCAGCTTTGTCCGTTGCTCTGGCGTCAGCTGCCGTATCCTCCTCACGATGCCCTCGACGGGATCGTCGCCGGCCGAATCGTCGCAAGCCACAGTGCAAGCCGAAGGGGTCGGCGTCTGCAAGTGCTTATCAGACAACGGGTTGCGTGGCTTCGTCGCCTGAATGGGGTTCAGGAGGTCGGAGGTTCGAATCCTCTCGCCCCGATTTTGTAAGGCTCGTCGTGACAACCAATTACGGCGAGCCTTACTTCATTCCTGATAGCCTTTTTGCTCGGGCAGTGCCTTTTCAGTGCCTTTTGAACCTGACAGGGTACGTGGCCTGGCTGGACAGCAAACTCCTCCCCAGGTAGCCTGAAGAAGGCAGGGGGACGAGGGAGAGCGGCCCGGCCAAGGAACCAGCATCTCCCCCGTCCGCACCTTCGTGAGTCGAGCATTCGATTCCCGGAGGTGTCATCGTGCGCAGACCACATCCCCGCTTCGACGAGGCCCGCAACGCCTGGGTCACCCGTGCGGGCGGCAAGCTCAAGATCCTGGCGAAGGGGCCGAAGAACTCGCAGACCGAGTCGGAAGCCTGGGACGCCTTTTACGCCTACATGGCGAAGCTGGGTAACCCGGTCGAGGGAGTGACCTTGCCCTCGCTTACTCTCGGCCAGTTGGCCGACAAGTTCGACGACTGGCTGGAGCGGGAGGTCGAGGCTGGTCGCTCCCGGCCCCGAACCCTTGCCTACTACCGCGAGTACATTCAGAAGTTCCTCGACGCCGTGGGAGGCAACCGCGCCGCCTCGGGGGTTCGCACCCACGAAGTCGAGATGTACAAGACCAACTGGCAGTCCGTTCAGGCCGTCCAGCGGCTGTACAACTGGGGTGTCGAGATGGGCCTCCTCACGGAGAACCCGGTCCGCTCCGTCAAGAAGCCCGATCTGGGCCAGCGACAGCGCGTCTTGACCGGGGACGAAGAGGCGAAGATGCTGGAGGGCACTGACCGACATTTCCGCCCCTTCCTGTTGTGCATGCTGCACACCATCGCCAGACCCCAGGAGGTTCGCTCCTTGCAGTGGAAGCACCTGGTCCTGGAGCCGGTGCCGATGTTCGTTCTGACCGAGTTCAAGGCCAGGAAACGCCGCAAGGACCACAAGACCGCAGTCCGGCGGATCATGCTCGACGAGACGATAGTCGCCTTGCTGGAGACCATCGCCGAACAGCGCAACCCGTGCCCGGATGACTTCGTTTTCTTGAACCGGCACCGGAAGCCATGGACCGCCAACGCGGTCCGCTGTCGAATGCGCCGGCTCCGCGAGAAGCTCGGCCTGGACGTCGACGACAACGGCGAGAAGGTCGTGGCCTATACGCTGCGGCACACCGCCGCCACGCGGGCTTGCACCAGAGGGGTGCCCGACCGGGTGCTGGCCGACCTGATGGGCCATACCTCGACCAGCACGACTGCTCGCTACCAGCACCCGCAGCTGAACCACCTGGCCGAGGCCATCAAGCGGGCCAACGCGGGTAAGGCTCAGTAGCGGAACTTCTTCCTTCCCGCGCCGACCGACTCGGGACGCGCCATCGGCGATGGCCGCTGCCGCTCCCGAGGCACGGTCTGGAGCCGGGCAAGGAACGCCTCCCAGTCCGCTTTCTTGATGCGGTAACTGTGCCGCTTCCCGACCCCGCCCAGGTCGATGCTAGGTAGGATGCCAGCGCGGGGATGGCCGACTGTTAGCCAGCCAATCACGGTGGTGTACGGAACGCGGGCCAGCCGCTTGATGTCCATCGGCTTGAGAAGGATCAGTGCATCCGCATCGAGTGGGAGTATCTCCCGCGTCATACGATCGTCTCCCTGTCCCGATCACTTCGGCCCACCGGGTTGAGACCCGAACGAGAGAGACCCTGGACGTGTTGGCGGCGTCCTGTCCCGGTGGCGGACTAGCCGGAGCAAGCCACGCAGCACCTGCCGCTCGCGAGCGAGTACGGCCAGGCGGGCGATGATCACCTCGGCATTGGGGATGGAGTCGGCCGGAGACGTTTGTGTGCGCGATGTCATGTCGATAGCCCTCGGAGGCGGTGTGCTGTCCGAAGGCAAGTCTCTCAACCTGCATCCCGGAAACGTCCCGCTTCAGCGGGAAAAAGGTGGGATGAGTGTGGGACAGTTGGAGGATCTCAGGTGGGGCAGTTGCGGTCGCCCACCACGAAGCCGCCCTTGCGGCGGTAGGTAAATGGCCACTTGATGGGTTCGAGCTGCTGGTTGAGGACGGAGACGTCGTTGGATAGGGTCTTGTCTTTGCGCTCCTTGAAGGGGCTGACCGCCTCCTCGATGTCTCCAACGGTGGCCCTGCCACCTTTGTCCAGGAGCACGCCGACCAGGTGCCAGAGGCGCTGCTGGACCTCGATCTCCCCGTCCCAGCGAACGACGTTGGGCGGGAGCAGGCAGTATGCCCTCGTCGGCTCGGAAGACTTCTGGGGGGGAGCCTTTGCGCCCCTTCCGTCAACGTCCTCGGCAGAGTGTTTCACGACCATCAACGGGGTGGCGGCGCTCGGCTGATGTAAAGGGGCGGCGGGGCAGGAACACCTCGTCGGCGTGGGATACATCCCCTCTGGCGCCGGGAGCAGGTCTGTCCTACCCATCGCCCGCAGCAGCCGACGTGCCTCGGCGACCCACTCGCGGATGATCTGGATGCCGCTGCCCAGGTAGATGCGGTCGCCGTCTAGTTGCTCAATAAAGCGGGCCGACGCCTGCGCCCAATGCTCGGCGTGCTCACGGGACAGCGCCTCACGGACCTCCGTCACGCAGTCGAGACCGCGTCGGTACAGCGGGCCGTAGGGCATCCAGGGCTGATCCAGTTGAAATGGCCCCCCAGTGAAAATCCAGGATAGCTCATCCAGCTCCTGATCGCCGAGCAGCATCGGCGGCGCCTCCTCGTCATCATCGAGAGCCTGGAGATAGGTCAGTACGGAGGCGGGCAGTTGCTCCGCGACGTAGGCGGCGATCTCCGGGTCAGTTAGGTAGGCACGAATGCTGTCGAGGGCGTGTCGGCAGAGGCAGATATCGAAGTCGTGTAACTGTTCTCCGATCATTAGCGCTCCTCCATAGTAGTGGTCTTGCGAGGTACTTTGGTCAGGTATAATATACCTAATAGTTGAACAGATGCGAGGGCCTTAATCAAACTACTAGGTATGAGCTATAGATGGCCAAGAAGACATCACGGACTCAGGCTCCCGTTCATGGCGAGCCCCAGGACGACCTCAAAGCGCGGATACAGTGGCTGCTCCGCGAGCGGTGGGGTGATAGCCGGGCAGCGATGGCCAGGGATATCGGCGTGTCGGTCACTGGCCTGGTGAACGTCGTCACGGGCCCGCAGCAGCCGGGAAGGCGACTACTGACAGCGATTCTGGAGAACTCTGACGTCAACCCGTCCTGGCTCCTCACCGGCCAGGGCAGGCCGTTTTTGTCCTCGGCTCTGCCCGTCGCACAGCAAGTATTGCCCGGAGCGCCGCAGGAGCACCCAGATCACTTGCTACGCGACGAGCAGGTCGAGCAGATGGACGACCTGTACTCCCGCTCGCGCTACTGGCTCCGGGTGAGTGGCAGGGAGCCAGTCGTGCGGGACAAGAATCAGAAGATCTTGGCCGGCGACCTCCTGCTGATGGAGACGGACAGGAAATGCTACCCGAGGACGCATCGACTGGATGGTCGGCTCTGCGTCGTTCGCGTGCCCGGCACACAGCCGCCCGAGTACAAGCTGGCGGAACTTACCTATCAGGCGGAGGACGGCGAGGGTGCCCCGGAGCGTCTGGAGGCGGACACGTTCGACCTCGGCGCCCTGGTGATCGAGCGGACGATCATCGACAGGATGCCGGACGGCGAGTACCAGGTGAGCCGGCGACAGATGCGCCAGCTGGAGGCGAAGGGACCGGACCAACGACCAAGGTTCGTCCCGTATCACCTGGAAGACATGGACTTCCTGAGCCTGCGTGTCAGGCTCTCCGACATCGTCGCGGTCTGCATCCTGATGGTGCGGCTGTGAGCAGTGGACCGGGTCTCAGTGGCTGTTATGTGCGGCGTGGGTAAAGGAGGATGGAAAATGAAGCAGGCAAGCCCCAACCAACCCCGGCGAGAGACGATCCGAATGGATCAGCTCGTCCGTCACCCGAAGCAGGACGTTCACTTTGGCCGTCCTTCCCCCGACGCGATAAATGCACTGGCGGACGATATCCGCCGCAACGGGCTTCGGGAGCTTATCGAAGTGTTGCCACCAGCCCAGCAGGGTCGCCGGAAGGAGTACCAGATCCTGAGCGGGCACACCCGCATGGAGGCTCTCGCCTTGCTGAACCAGACTGAGGCCGAGGTGATCGTCCGCTACGACCTCCGAGATGCTGACGCCGACGAGGTGGAGTACCACCTGCTCGAAGCCAATCAGAACAGGCGGCACCTGGACAAGTTGACCCAGGCGCGCATCGCCAAGCGACTGTTCCTGCATGAGAAACGGGCGACCAGGGGGCGGCTGAGCAGCAGCCAGCAGGGGGAGCTGCGCGAGTTGGTCGGCAAGATCATCGGCATGTCCGGACGTAACCTCTACCGCTACATACGGGTGCTCGACACCCCGATCGAGGTGCAGAACGCCTTCCGGCGGAGCGAGGTCTCGCTCGTCGTCGCCGAGAGGGTAGCTGACCTGGGCTCGCGCGATCAGGAGGAGATCGCGGAGCGCATCCGCAGCGGCCAGGACGCCAGGGCAGTGATCCTCATGCACCTGCCGCCTCGGCGGAAGGGCCACGTCAAGGTGGTGAACGCAGTGGGGAGCTTTGTGCGGGCCTTGGGCCGTGGGATGGAGGATCTCTCCGACCGAGTTGACGACATTCGGCCTGGGCAAATCGCCCGCCATGCCCGCCCACTCCGGGACGCCATGCGTTTCATCGGACGGCTGCTGGAGAAGTGTGCTGGCGCGTAATCAGGTGCGTGATTCAGGCGATCTGTCCGAGAAAGGAGGTTAGAAAAAACCAATTGCAGGTCTGAAATAGCGGCAAAAACTGAAAAAGTCCGGGGCACGATCGTGCCCCGGACCTGAATCAGAACCCGTTCAAACGAGGCGGCGACCGGCCAGGGAGACGCCCCGTCACAGGAGTACCCATGAAAGATAACCTATCACACGGACGTCGGCAATCTCGGCGGCACCTCCCGCCTCGCCGGGAGCCGGATTACATCAACGAGATCCACGGCGTCCCAGAACGTTTTGCAACCGAGGAATGCGGACCCAATTACGCGCCGATCGACGCCAAGGATCTCCCCCTGGACATTATCCTCTCACGCCTCCGTGGCGTGCGCGGGAGCGGCCCGAACTACTCGGCCCTGTGCCCCGCCCACGACGACACGCAGCCCTCACTCTCGATCACCGAGCGGGGCGACGGCGTGGTTTTGCTCAAGTGCCACAGCACCTGCGGCTGCACTGCCGCCGAGATCATGCGATCACTGGGACTGGACGAGAGCTTTCTGTTCCCTACTACCTATGCGCTGATCACGAACGAAGGGAGAAAGCGGAGGCGGGGCCGCACACGGTTGGACGCTGAGGACCTGAATAGCGCCGATGTCGCCCCGGACAGGCGGCTGGTGAAGCTGCTTCGGGAGGCCCGGACCGATGCCTCCAGGCGCGTGAAAAAACTAGCTGACATACTCTCCTTGCCCACCGCCGCGCTGACTGCCCTCGGGGTCGGCTACCGCGACGGGCACTGGGTGTTCCCCGAACGCGATCACCAGCGCCAGTTGGTGGGGCTCGCCTACCGGAATCAGAAGGGCGAGAAGTGGTCGGAGGCGGGGGGCCATCGCGGGCTGACTCTGCCGAGGGGTGGTTTCGACTTGCAAGGCCCAGTCCACCTCTCCGAGGGCCAGACCGACACCGCCGCCCTCCACGCAGTGGGCGTCTGCGCCGTGGGCAGGCCGTCCGCACACACCTCCAGGCACGTCCGCCACTGGCTCGCCAGCCTGTTGCGACCGATGCCGGAGCGGGCGGTGATCGTCGTCGGTGACCGCGACAGGGCCGATGACGGCTCCCGTCCGGGCCGTGACGGCGCCCGAGATCTGGCCTACATGCTGGCCGAGGATCTGCATCGGCCCGTCCAGTGGGCTCTCCCACAGCCCTCATACAAAGATGTGCGCGATCAGGTGGTCGCAGGGGATTGGGACCTGGGACTGGTCGAGAAGGGGGTGATCGGATGACGACCAAGACGAAACTCAAGACCCTGGCCCGCCCCCGGTTCGAGAATGTTTCAAACAAAAGGCGACTGTCGATCGACCAGATGCTCGCGGTGCTCTGCAAGATCACGAAAAATACGATCGTCAATATCCGGGGAGAGCCCTGCTACGTCGAGAACGGGGAGGTCCGCCCATTCGGGTCGGCGACGGCGCTGTTCGCCTGGATCGACAAATTCGCCGAGGTGGACTTCCGGCGCGGCGGGGTGACCAAGGAGGAGTTCTTCGAGGGCGTCTGCCAGCGGCTGACGCCCCACGACTGGGCGTCCTCCGCGCCGCACTTCCCGCCGATCAAGGGGGTCTACTACACCTGCCCCATGCCCAAAGCGAAGAAGACGGGCTGGCTGGACAAGCTCCTGGCCCGCTTCTCGCCAGCGACCGAGATGGACCGCGAGTTGCTCCGCTCGTTGTTCATCACCCCCTTCTGGGGAGGTCCGCCGGGTCAGCGGCCCCTCTACACGATCACGACGGACGCCCAGAAAGACCAGAGGAAGGGGACGGGGGCAGGCAAGACAACGATCGCAGAGATGGTGTCGAGGCTGTGCGGCGGGTATGTCTCCGTCCGCCCCTCGGTGAGTGCGGATCGCACGCTATCCGTCCTGCTCTCGCCCTCATCGTGGCCGCGACGGATCGCCCTGATCGACAACCTCAAGTCCTATCGGTTTAGCAGTGATCTCATCGAGTCGCTGGTAACTGGCGAGGAGATCAACGGCCACCGGCTACACCACGGCCACGCGAGCCGGCCGAACCTCCTGACCTGGCTGGTCACGATCAACGGGGCCAGCTTCTCCAAGGACATGGCCGAGCGGTCGGTCGTGATCTTTCTCCTGCGGCCGATACGTGACCCGGAGTGGTACGCTGAGACCGTCCGGCTGATCGAGGAGCACCGCGACGAAATCGTCGCCGAGATCCGCTGGTATCTGGAGCGCCCCCCCAAGCAGCTCGCCAAGGTGGACCGCTGGCCGCTCTGGTGCCGGGAGGTGCTGGCCCGGCTGAACCAGCCGGACAAGCTCCTCGCCCTGATCGAGTCCCGCAGGGCTGCGATCGACGAGGACGACGCCGACGCCGAGGAGACGGTGGAGCACGTCCGGGCCTGCCTCGCCGAGGAACGCGAGAACTTCTGCGCCGACACGTCGGTCGTCGAGATCCCCGCCCTGCTGCTCGCCCGTTGGCTGCGGCGGCTCAAGACGCACTACACCGACCGGCAGGCCAGCCTGTACCTGTCCCAGCTCCAGCACCCCCGCCTGCGCCGGGTGCGGAACGGGAAGCGGCGGGCCTACCTCTGGGTAGGGTCGAAGGCCGACCCGGACTCGGACACGCCGCCGGTGATCCTGACCTACTCGCTCGGGGACAAGTAGTGGTTTCGGCGGGCCGCAGGACTGCGTTCCTCGGCCCGCCTTTCTCTGCCAGCTTGAAGGACGCGGACGAGATGACAGTAGTGACAGTAGTGACACTTCTTTTTCTATACTCAGGAACTCACAGAGTAATTGTTATTTGAGAGTTAGCTTAATTGAAAAAGAACTGTCACTACTGTCACTACCGTCACCACCTTCTCCTCTTCATGGAGGCGACCGGCCAGAGTTGGCCTGGCCGGAGTAGTGCGATATCTATGTCACCGATAGTGTGTTTGGCAGTAGAATAAATGCCTATCTCGGGCAACACGTCTCAGTGGGATGAGCAAGTGGTTACTAAACAAGGAAGTTGAAGATGAGCAAAAACAAAGCATCACATGAAGAAACGAACAGGCGCATCGAGGAGATCCGATTACTTCACGACATGGGGCGCAAGGCACTCCAGCTGTCGTCGGACTTGACTGCCGCCGAGGCCGACATGCTGAATCGCAAGCCGAGTCTGCTCCCGGTCGCACGCCGATTTGCGGTGCGTTACTCCCAGACAGAGCTAGATACGCTCTGTGCCCAGATCGCGAAACACCGCCCCGTATTTGGCACCTCACATGTCGGAATTCTAATCGCGGTCCCCCAACCCAAGCGACACAAGCTCCAGACGCAGTGTATCCAAAGGAACTGGAGCATGAGTGAGCTCAAATCTTCGAAGGCCAGGTTGTTCAAAGCGAGGAGTAGGGGCGGTCGTCACCCCCAGGTGACGGCGGCCAACGCCCCCGTCCTGCTCGCCAAGCAAGCCAACAGCTACTGCCGTCTGGTCGCCCGCCTGATGAAGCCCCTGCCTGGCAAGTCCTGCGCACTTGACGACATGCCGCCGGAGATGCGCGCGAGCATCAAGGCAGGGCTCCCTGCCATGAAGCGCTTGAGGATGGCCGCTCAGGCGCTCCTCAGCACGACCCAGAAGGCGGCCTGATCGCGCTGCTCTCGCAGAGTCACTGATACCTTCTGTCGGGGTGGTCAGTGGTGCACGATCTAGCGTGGGCGATTGATTTCGCAGTACAATTACGACTGCCCAAGGAGGACAAGATGAAACACCGAAACATGGAGGTGTTGCGGCTGTCACCGCTGCGACCGCTCACCTGGCGGTGGCGATATGCCGAGCGTGTTGTCGAGCGAGGCAAGCGCCCGCGCCGGGACTCTCTCGACGGGCCGACTGCCCTGGCCGTGGACTACTTACGCGCCGGGGCCAATCGCAACAGGCAGGCACACCCTCACCATGCGCATCTGCGGGCCGCGCTCGAACTCCATCAAGCCGGCGGCGATATTACTCACCTCATTCAGGCCCGCATCCTCACTGGTGAGCCTGTGACTGCCATCGCCGCTGTAACTGGCATCTCGGTGCCCGTAATCGACCTCTACGAGCGGTTGTTCTACCACGTCTCCGACAGACTCGACGCCACGGACTGGATCACTCACCAGGCGATCCGGCAGGGCGACTGGGACCCGTCCTGTCCAGCCAGGGCCGTCGTGTTGCGGCACCTGGCCTACATCGGCGGGCCGCTGGTGCTGGACGCGGTGATGCCCTTGCTGGTCGGCATCGATGTCAGGATGCCAGTGCCCGAGCGGGCCGTGCCGGACGAGGCACGCAAACTGGTGGCACTCCTCCTCACGCCCGACGAGCGGGCCAGCAACTGGGGGCTGATGGCGCTGCACCCGATGCTGGCCTCGTCCCGCGCCGGCAAGAGCCCGTCCAAGGAGACCATGGTCGCTCGTTTGCGTGGTGCAGATGGTGAATGTGTAGCACATCGGGAAAAACGTCATGGCGTGGGAACGACGTCGCAATCGGACCTACCTCTACCGATCGGTGCGCGAGGGCAACAAGGTCCGCAAGGTGTACCTGGGGTCGAGGCCGGGGGCACAGCAGGCCGCAGAGGCGGACCGCAGACGGCGACAGGAACGGCAACTCCTCAAGGAGACCGAGTCCCTCGAACTCCTCCGTCTGGAGGCAGTCTCAGCAGAGGCCCTTCGCCTCGAAAACTTCACCCATCTGCTAGCGGAAGCCGCGCTGCTGGCCATCGGGCTGCGACGCCTGAACCGACGCCCATGGAGGCCGTGGCATGACGGACGCAAAGCCATCACAGCCGCAGGAGATGCCCACCAAACGTGAGCTGCACGCCCTGGTCGCCAGGGCCAGGCAGGGCGATGCCAGCGCCCTGCCGCGCATCCGAGTTATTCTCGATCAGCACCCCGAGATCTGGGAGGCGGTCGGCGACCTTGCCCGCTACGTCGAGACCGCATGGATCGACCTGATCGCCGGCGACGACGCGCTCTTGCGGGAGTCGATGAAGCGGCAGGCAAAGGAATGGCGTGCATCACTATCTGGCCCGCACGCCACGCAGGCCGAGAGGATGCTGGTGGACCTTGTTGTCAACAACTGGCTAGCGGCCCAGCAGGCCGAGTACGCCCAGGCCACCCAGACCGGGGCGGGCGGCTCGCTCATGCAGGCGAGCTACCGCCTTAAGCGTGCCGAGTCGGCGCAGCGAAAATTCCTCTCGGCGATGAAGATGCTGACCACCCTGCGGGCGGCGGTGCCCGAGGGGCTGGCGCCGATCAACTGTCTGCGTCTGTACACGGATGAGCGGGAGTCGGCCTGAATACCTCGGCCTTGTGGAGGCACCACCGAAGGCCCCTCGCGCGAGCTTTCCATGTCGCTGGCTGTCGCAACGTCGTCGCCAGCCTCTGGAAAGTCGACGACGAGCCAACCGCTGCATTGATGTCTCTCTTCTATCGTCAACTCTGGCAGTCGAAGGAACCAATCGGCCCCGCTGAGGCGTTACGTCGCGCGCAGCTGGCGATGCTCCACAACCCCGAGCGCATCCCCGAATGGGCCGTCGGCCGGGGTCCTCTGCCAAACCCGATTAGCGGGAGTAGTAAAGTCGAGAGGGTGGAAGGCAAGCCCGGTCATGCCCGCGTGTGGGCGGCATTTCTGGCCAGCGGACTGGGGGAGTGAGCCAGGCGAGTCTCTACTTTCCCTACTGGTAGAAATGCCTGGCGATCCTGTCTGTGTCGACGCTATGCTGACGCGATCAGAAACACATCTTCTAATGAGAGCCCCCCATGCGCCCGCTGCTGATCGTGTTGTTGAGTGTGACCATCGCCTGGAGCGCCGCACCGCCTGAACGCATCTCCGAGGAACGCCAGCGCGAGATCGAGGAAGCGCAACAGACGTTCGCCCAGGCAGTAAATGCCTGGCAGGCGAACAAGCCGCAGGAAGCAGCGAAGCTTCTTTTGGCCGCGCTGAAGGCCCGCGAGAGACTCTATCCCGCGAAGTGGTATCCCGACGGCCACACGGAACTTGGGGAGAGTCTCAACGCGGTAGGGTTTCTTGCGTATCAAATGCAACAACTATCTGTGGCGGAAATGTACTGGCGTCGCTCGCTGGAGATGACCGAGAAGCTCTACCCCGCCTCCCGCCATCCGACGGGCCATCCGAACCTGGCTGCCAGTCTGAACAGCCTGGCGGCGCTGTACAAGGCTCAGGCGGAGTACGGCAAGGCGGAGCCGCTATACCGTCGGGCATTGGAGATGACCGAGAAGTTTTACCCGGCCTCCCACTATCCGAGTGGTCATCCGGCCCTGGCTCAGAGCCTAAACAACCTGGGGGGGCTATACCGGGATCAGGCGGAGTACACCAAGGCGGAACCGCTGTTCCGCCGGGCGTTGGAGATGACCGAGAAGCTCTACCCGGCCTCGCGTTATCCGACGGGCCATCCAGACCTGGCCTTTAGCCTGAGTCAACTGGCGATGCTGTACAAGGCTCAGACAGAACACGGCAAGGCAGAACCACTGTATCGCCGGGCCCTGGAGATGTACGAAAAGCAATCCAGCGCTTCGCGTAATCCAACTGGGCACCTGGTCCTGGCCAGGATCATGACCCATCTGGCTGACCTGTACCAGACTCAGGCGGAGTATGGGAAGGCGGAGCAATTGTTCCGCCGGGCCCTAGAGATGTATCAGAAGCTCTACCCCGCCTCGCGTTTTCAAACGGGGCATTCGGAACTGGCCTTGAACCTGAGCCACCTGGCGATGCTGTACCAGACTCAGGCGGAGTACGGGAAGGCGGAACCGCTGTTCCGCCAGGCTCTGGAGATGAATGAGAAGCTCTACCCTGCCTCGCGGTATCCGTCGGGTCACCCATCCCTGGCCAATAGCCTGAACAACCTGGCGCATGTGTACAACGCTCAGGCGGAATACGGCAAGGCAGAGTTGCTGTACCGTCAGGCGCTGAGTATGCGAGAGAACCTATACCCCGCCTCCCGCTATCCGACAGGCCATTCGGACCTGGCGCAGAGCCTGAGCAACCTGGCGATGCAGTACCAGGCTCAGGAGGAGTATGAGAAAGCAGAGCCATTGCTGCGCCGGGCGCTGGAGATGCGGGAGAAGCTCTACCCCGCATCCCGCTACCCAGGCGGGCATCCAGACCTGGCCCTCAGCCTGAACAACCTGGCGGGGTTGTTCCACGATCAGGCGGAGTATGACAAGGCGGAGCCGCTGTATCGCCGGGCGCTGGAGATACGTGAGAAACAGTATCCCGCGTCGCGGTATCCGAAAGGGCATCCGGACCTGGCCATGAGCCTGAACAACCTGGCGGGGCTATCCCAGGATCAGGCAAAGTACAGCAAGGCGGAATCGCTGTTCCGCCGAACCCTGGAAATGTACACGGCCTCGGCCGTTACGATGGCCAGGGCGGCCGACGAGGCAATAGCGCTAAACTATGTTGGCAAGCATCCGATGAGCAGAGATGATTACCTGAACGTAACAGGCCATTTACCGGGCTTCGATGCCTATCCCGTTGTCTGGCTGACCAAGGCAGCATTGACGCGTGTAGTAGAACAACGTCACCTGGCAGCGCTGGCAGCGGCAACGCCGGAGGCGAGCCAGCTGTGGGAAGCCGAGACTCACCTGCGGCGTGAACGCGAGCGGCTGCTACTGGCCGCTGTGGATGTTAGCAAGGCAAAGGCGCGCGATGCTCGACTAGATGCCATCGAGATAGAACTGCGCGTCTTGCGCGAGAAGCTTCTGCCACTCCTGCCCGAGCTGAATCGCACGCAGGACCAGGCGACCAGCAGCCCGACCGTTCTACAGAAGACACTTCCTGCAGATGTCGCTTTCCTTGATCTGCTGCGTTACACACGGCTTGAGCAGGATCCAAACGTAAAAGGCAGGCAGGGGAAGCGACGAACACCGCAATACCTGGCCTTCGTGATCACGCGCGACAAGGTCACCCGTGTGGAACTGGGCGAGGCGAAAGCGCTGGAATCCACACTGGATCTCTGGCGGCTAAGCCTGATGGAGGGAGCGGGCGTCGAACCGCGTTACGCTGGGGCGATGTGTCAGGAACTATGGCAGCCGCTAGCGAAACAGCTCCCTCCCCAGGTGAAGAAGCTGTACATTTCCCCGGATGCCGCGCTGAATCGATTACCTTGGGCAGCCCTGCTCGACGAGAAGAAGTCGCGGCTCCTGGAGAAGTACACTCTCGCCCTGGTGCCCCATGGGCCGTACCTGCTCGATCATCTGACCCGGCCGAAAACCACACCTACCGAGAAGCCGACCCTGCTGGTCCTGGGCGGTGTCAGCTACGACGAGAAACCCGCCAAACCCACCGAGTTGGCGCTGCGCTCTCCCGCCAGCGAAGGTGTCACCTGGAAGGCCCTGCCCGGCACCCGCAAGGAACTGGAGCAGATCACCACGCTGGCCGGTGACCGCCGCATCGTGCGGCGTGAAGGAAACACTGCCACTGTGGCGAACTTGCTTGCTGATCTACCGAAGGTGGAGACGGCCCATCTGGCCACGCACGGCTTCTTCGCCGATGCCCGCTTCCGCAGTGTGCTTCAACTCGATCCGAAGCTCTTCGATCGCGTAGGAAGCCAGCGCGCCACCGCCGGAGCGCGCAGTCCGCTGGTGCTATCGGGCATCGTCTGCGCCGGGGCCAATCTGCCTGATACGCCGAACCGTGGCATCATCACCGCCGAGGCGATCGTTGGCCTCGACCTGCGCAAGATGCAATTGGCTGTGCTGAGCGCCTGCGAGACGGGTTTAGGTGAAACCGCTGGCGGCGAAGGTGTCTTCGGCCTGACGCGCGCGTTTCACGTTGCTGGCTGCAAGAACGTGGTCGCCAGCTTATGGAAGGTAGACGATGAACCTACGGCTGCATTGATGAATCTCTTCTACCGTCAACTGTGGCAATCAAAGGAGCCGATCGGCCCCGCTGAGGCACTGCGTCGGGCGCAGCTGGCGATGCTGCACAACCCCGAGCGCATCCCCGAGTGGGCCGTCGGGCGCGGTCCTCTGCCGAAAGCGATCAGCGGGAGCGGCAAAGTCGAAAAGGTAGAAGGCAAGCCCGGCCATGCTCGGGTGTGGGCTGCGTTTCTGGCCAGCGGTCTGGGGGAGTGAGTACGTCTAGCCAGGAGATCACCCAGCGATCCTGTCCATGCCGACACGATCGAGCATCCGAGGGGATCTCATCAGGAGACAACTTCTGCCGTGTTGTGCTGAGTGTGATTGCGCAAAGGCACCCGATGAGATCTGGCCAGGACCAACTCGTCGCCCACCTGCTCACATTGGCCTGATGTTGGGCAACTTTGTCGGGGATGTCGGGCACTGCACAAAGAGTTAAATTCAACTCTAATGACTACCAAAGTAGTAGGTGGGGGCTCCCTTTGGGTCGCCCCCTAGATTTTGAAACTGCATGGTTGGCGCGCCCATGGCGCATGTTGCCATGAACCATCAACTCACTGCCGACCCACATCCCTTGCGCGCCGGGTTACTCTGACACCAAACGGCTGCCCCGACATCGTGGCGCATTGACTGGTTTTGTTGGTGCTGGAGTCCGTTTACCACTTGCGCATTCCTTTCCCGCCTTTCGCGACATTTCAGCGATTGCGTCCCCCTCTGGTGTCCAACACAAAAACGCGCAGGTGGCCTCTTTCCAATAAACAGCGCCGGCCTGATCCCTGGCCGACCCGAGTCTCGCATGGCTGGTAAACCCAGGCTGCAACATGCAGCCTGGGGCCCCGAGAAAGACTTACCAGGCACCCGATTCAGGAGACACCATGAACCCGACAACCGACAAGAACGGGCGTTGGCATTACCGGAGCTCATCCGATCACTGCACGACCTCAGTCTGCACTACGCCTGCTTGATGCAGCAGAAGAAGCGCGACTACTTCCAACTCCTTTGGTGTGCGGGACAGGCGCTGTCGCTGGCCAGGACCCTGCTACGGCGGCATACCAATTCGGACGGCAAGGGGAATAGGACCCTGCGTCCCGCACCAGCGGACGCCACGGAGCGTGTCCGTTGCTGGGACCAGGAGCGTGCTGACTTCCTGGAGTGCCGGGAGGGTAACGACGAGGCAGTCTGCCGCCTGATCGAGGGAGCGTTGTGCCTGAGCGAGTCGCTACTCCCTGCCGATCAGGAGGAGGGGAGAGCTACAGGATCGCGACGTGGCAACCACCCAACCAGTGACGAGTAACCTCAACTGTCGCTGACGCGGGCGAACAGTTCCGCGAGCGACAGTTCGAGGGCCCGGGCAAGCTTGTCGAGGATGACGAGCGAGATGTTCCGCGCACCCCGCTCGACGTCGGACAGGTAAGTTCGGTGAATGCCAGCCTGGTGGGCCAGCTGCTCCTGGGTCAGACCTCTCTCCTCGCGCACTGCCCTCAGCGCTGACCCGAATCGCTCGCGGATGTCGGGTTGTCCTCGCCTTTTCATTGGGCCGAGTGTCACTCTTCGTCTACATTCGTAACATCGACGATGAGTGACATTTTGGTTTGTTTCATTACCAGGCCGGCCCCTGCTGGCGGTTGTGTCTGCCAGTTGGTGCCGCAGGCCGACATGCCAGGCCTTGCGGTTGGCGGAACCAGGAGGTGTGCCATGCCCATTCCAACGCCTCTGCTGAAGTGCTGCGCCAGGGGACTGATTCGCGGTGCCGGGTGGTGGGTCGCTGGTCAGATTGGGGCGGTCCTCGCCGGTGGGGTCTTCGAGGAGATCTGGGAGTACTGGCAGAGCCAGACTGACAGCCCTGCCCGCATTCAGGAGATCCAGACCCTTGCCCAGGCCAATCCCACCGAAGTGCGTGCCGAGGTGTCGCGCGTCGTGAGCGAGGAGGCCGGCGGGCTGCCCGAGGACCTGCGCCTTCAGCTAGAGGTCTACCTCAGCCAGATTCCAGCCACGATCCGCCGGACGCTTCGCCGACCTTCCGATCCAAGCGGCACGACGATCCCGCCGGGGCTGGTCCTGAGCAAGGCCGACGACCTCTTACCCTTCTTGCCGCCTCGCCTGCCCCGCTTCAAACCCGGGGATCGCCCCCTGGCTGGGGTGGATTGGCAGCTCGCCGAGTTGCTCGGCGTGGGCGGCTTCGGCGAGGTGTGGAAGGCGACCAACCCCCACTTCGACGGCGTTCCCCCCGTCGCCCTCAAGTTCTGCCTGGATGGCGCAGCCAGGGATTATCTTCTGCGTCACGAAGCTACCGTCCTCAATCAGGTGATGCGTCAGGGCCACCATGACGGGATTATCGCCTTACGGCACACTTACCTGAGCGCCGACCCGCCTTGCCTGGAGTACGAGTACATCTCCGGTGGCGACCTGGCCGGACTCATTCAGGAATGGCACCGCTCCGGGCAGCCCCCCACCCCGAGCAGGCCGGCAAGCTGATGCTGCAACTGGCCGAAGTGGTGGGCTACATGCACCGGCTCGACCCGCCCGTCGTCCACCGAGATCTCAAGCCGGCGAACATCCTGGTGCAGGCCACTGAATATGGCTACGGCGTCAAGGTCGCCGACTTTGGGATTGGCGGTCTGGCTGTCCGGCAAGCGATCGAGCAGACCCGGCGGGGTACGCGGCGCGAGGTGTTCCTGGCCAGCTCCTTGCGTGGGGCCTACACGCCGCTGTACGCCTCACCGCAGCAGATGCGGGGCGAGGCGCCCGACCCGCGTGACGACGTTTACGCACTGGGGGTGATCTGGTATCAGTTGCTGACCGGCGACCTGATGAAGGGGCGTCCGGGCGGCAGGTCGTGGCAGAGACGTCTGCTCGACCGGGGGGTGCCTGCCGCGTGGCTGGACCTGTTGCTGGCCTGCGTCGAGGACGAGCCGGAGGATCGCCCCGCCGACGCGGGCGATCTGGCAGGGCGGCTCAAGGGTATGCTTACGACAGAAAATGCCGCTCCGGCTGCGGCCACTTCTACCTCGGCTCAGGCAAGGATTGCCGAGTCGACCGGCTTCACGGTCATTCTTGAAGCTGGCTTCCCCCCTACTAACAAGATTTCCATCATCAAGGCCGTCCGTGAGGTTCTGTCCATCGGCCTGGCTGAAGGCAAAAACCTCGTCGAAGGCGCTCCTCAGCCCATCGGAGGACCGATGCCCGAAGCCGACGCTCGGGCGATCCGGTTGAAGCTTGAAGCGGCGGGTGCCAGGGTTACGATCAGAACCGACGCACCGTTTCACTTCCGGTCCGGAGAGGAGTGCCACGACCTCGCCTCCCTGATCGCCTGCTGCGAGAGGCACCCGGACGACGCCGAGTGGCATCTTACGCAAGGGCACTTCGAGCCGTGGCTGCGAACTGCCGGGTTCGAGGGAGTCAGTGACTTCGCGCGAATCACACGACGCTCGGGTAAATCACCTGGCGACTGCTTGAACGACTTTCTGGCCAGGCTACGACAAGAAATCCGCCTGACCAAACCAGACCTTGGGGAGCAGCCCCAAGCAAACAGCATGTATGGAGAAATGTTGGGGTTCGCCATAGTTGGTGGCATTGTTGGGGCGATTCTCGGTGTGATCGGTTCATCCGTAGAGCAGGCTATGCCAGTTAATGACAGTAAAGGCCCCTTGGCGTTATTCAGGGCTGTTGCTGGTGCGACGGGTAAGCTCGGGCCTGCTTGGGCAGGGTTGTGGGGCTTGATCCTTGGGTCAAGCGTCTACTACATGGAGAGGATCAGGAAGAAGTGAGTTACTCCTATACGCTCTACCGACACCTACCTCTGAACCAGTTAAGCGGCTGCCACAGCTTTTCTGCCTTCCCAGTCGGTGGCCTTCCTGGTTCGGAGGGTGCACCGCATCCCAACGCCGGATAGCTAAAGAAAAGCCTGCCAGTCCGGTGATCCGCAGCGCGGTCAGCCCGGTCGGCAGGCTCCTCCTGTCCCCGAAAGGACCCGGAGAGGCAGATCAGCGGCGGATATCGCCCGCGTGGACAGCAGCCAGGAACAGGGCCACGCCCGTGATCCAGAACACGGCCCACGACCCAGTGATTCCGCCCACCAGCCCGGCGATCAACACGATGCCGATCAGATTTGCACCGTTTAACTTCTGCTTCGCGCTCAACTCACGACCTCCTCGACTCCATGCCAGCGTGATCCCCTCACCGCGATAACTGGACCCGGACCTTGGCCAGCGACCGCTGGCGGCCACAGACTCGTTGCGCCGCCTTCCTCAGCCGGACCTGAAACCTGGCACTGTCGAGCGTCCTGCGGATCGCCTCGGACTCGGAGT
>JAXMAV010000043.1:0-28987 GCA_046350255.1 Gemmataceae bacterium | reverse complement strand
GGTTGTCGAGGGCGGGTAGCAGGTCGCTGGCCAGCGGGCTCTGGGCGTACTGACGTTCGACGGCCAGGTCACGCTGGAAGCGTTTCTGGTAGTTCTCGAACTCGGCCCGGGTCTGTCGAGCGAGGGTGGCCATCTCCTCGCGCTGCTGCTCGGCGGCTTGCAGGCGCTGGCGCAGGGCCTGCAGCTCGTCGAGGGGAGCATTCGTCTTGTCGTTCGTCGGGTTCGCCTGTTCCGCCATGCCCCGTCACTCCTAGCCCTTGGCTGCGCTGCCGTCCTCTTTGGCGGTGGCAGCGGTGGCCGTGAAAAACTCCATGACTCGATCGAGGAACCCCTTGCGCTCGGGCGGGACGTTGTTGCCGTCGAGGGCGGCCAGCTCGCGGAAGAGTTCTTCCTGGCGAGTGGTGAGCGTCCGGGGGGTGACGAGGCGGAGGTGGACGACGAGTTCGCCGGCTCGTCCGCCGCGGACGTCAGGCATGCCCTTGCCCGGGATGCGAATTTCATCGCCGCCCTGGGTGCCGCGCTGCAGGGTGGCGTGGATGTATTTGCCGTCGAGGGTGGGCACGTCGAGGGTGCCGCCCAGGGCCGCCTGGCTGAAGGTGATGGGCACCTCGCAGTGCAACTCCTTGCCCTGCCGCACGAACAGCTTGTGAGCGCGGATGCGGACGGCGCAGTAGAGGTCGCCGGGGGGCGCACCGGGGTCGCCGGCTTCGCCTTCGCCCTGGAGCCGGACGGTCATGCCCTCATCGATGCCGGCCGGCAGTTGAACGGTTAGCTCGCGCTGCGTCTGGATGAAGGCGCGGCCCGAGCAGGTCCGACAGGGATCACTGATGACGGCTCCCTGGCCGCGGCAGGCGTTGCAGGTCTGCTGGATGCGGAAGAAGCCCTGGCCCTGGAGGAGGACGCCCTGGCCGTTGCAGCGCTTGCAGACGGTGGGCTGGCTACCGGGCCGTGCGCCGGAGCCGGCACAATCCCGGCAGGGTTCATTGCGCGGGATCTTGAGCGTGCGCTGGACGCCCTTGTACGCTTCGAGCAGGTCGATCTCGAGGGTGACCTGCAGATCGTTGCCGGGGCGAGGCCCACGGCGGCGGCGACCGCCGAAGATGTCGCCGAAGATATCGCCGAAGATGTCGAAGACGGAATCGGCGTTCTGGAAGTTGTGGCCGGGCACGCCTTCCAGACCAGCGTGACCGTAACGGTCGTAGCGGGCGCGCTTCTGCGGGTCGCGGAGGACCTCGAACGCCTCGGCGGCTTCCTTGAACAGAGCGTCGGCCTCGGGATCGCCGCCGTTGCGGTCCGGGTGGTACTGCAGAGCCAGCTTGCGATAGGCCTTTTTGAGGGTTTCCTCGTCGGCGTCACGCGCCACTCCGAGTACCTCGTAGAAATCACGCCGGGCCATGGTCCGAATCTCCGCTGGCAACATCGAGTCGCGAGGCAACACCGTCAGACGGCCGCGCGGGGTGCGCCGACGTCTGACGGTGGCTGCCCGCGGGCCGTTACCGAACGGCGCCCGACACCTTGTTGCCCGGCTCGTCCTCATCGATCTTGGTGATCATCACCTCGGTCGTGAGCATCAGGCCGGAGATGCTGGCGGCGTTCTGCAGGGCGTTGCGGGTGACCTTCGTTGGGTCGATGATGCCCGCCTGGAACATGTCCACGTATTCGCCCGTGTTGGCATTATACCCGATGTTCGGGTTCTGCTCGCCCCGAGTCTTGACCTCGTCGGCGACGACAGCGCCATCCACGCCGGAGTTCTCGGCAATGGTGCGGACGGGCTTCTCCAGAGCGCGGATGATGATCTCCGCACCCAGCCGCTCGTCGCCCTTGAGCGACTCGGCGACCTTCTGGGCGGTGGGCAGGCAACGCAGCATGGCGGTGCCACCACCGGGGACGATGCCCTCGGCCACCGCGGCGCGGGTGGCGTGCAGGGCGTCCTCGACGCGCCCCTTGGTCTGCTTCATCTCGGCCTCGGTGGCGCCACCGACCTTGACGATGGCGACGCCGCCGGTCAGCTTGGCCAGCCGTTCGGAGAACTTCTCCTTGTCGTACTCCGACTCGGTCTGCTCCATCTGCGCGCGGATCTGATCGATGCGGCGCTGGATGTCGGTCTTGCTGCCCTTGCCGTTGATGATCGTCGTCGATTCCTTCTCGACGCGAACGGTCTGGGCCTCGCCGAGCTGCTCGATCTTGACGTTCTCGAGCTTCAGGCCGAGATCCTCGCTGATGAACTGACCGCCGGTCAGCACGGCGATGTCACCCAGCATGGCCTTGCGGCGATCGCCGAAGCCCGGCGCCTTGACGGCGCAGACCTGGAGAATGCCACGCAGCTTGTTGATGACGAGGGCAGCGAGGGCCTCGCTCTCGACATCCTCGGCGATGATCAGCAGCGGACGCGACGCCTGGGCCACCTTCTCGAGCAGGGGCAGCATGTCGCGGACGTTGTTGAGCTTCTTCTCGAAGATGAGGATCAGCGGGTTCTCGAGCTCGCAGGTCATCTCCTGGGTGGTGATGAAGTAGGGCGAGCAGTAGCCCTTGTCGAACTGCATGCCCTCGACGAACTCCAGCGTCGTCTCGGAGGACTTGCCTTCCTCGACGGTGATGACGCCGTCCTTGCCGACCTTCTCGAAGGCATCGGCCATGGTCTGGCCGATGACGGGGTCGTTGTTGGCGCTGATGGCGGCGACCTGCTTCATCTCCTCCTTGGAGGTGAGCCGCTTGGTGGAGGTGGAGAGGTACTCGCTGACGGCCTCGACGGTCTTGTCGATGCCGCGCTTCACCGCCATGGGGTTGGCGCCGGCGGTGATGTTGCGGAGGCCTTCCTGGTAGATGGACAGGGCCATGATGGTGGCGGTGGTGGTGCCATCGCCGGCGACGTCCGAGGTCTTCTGGGCCACGGCGTTGACGAGCTTGGCGCCCATGTTCTCGAAGGGATCGGGCAGGTCGATCTCCTTGGAGACGGTGACACCGTCCTTGGTGACGGTGGGGCCACCGAAGCTCTTGTCGAGAATGACGTTGCGGCCAGTGGGGCCGAGCGTCACGCCGACGGCCTTGGCCAGCTTATCCGCGCCGGCGAGGAGCTTCTTCCGCGCCTCGTCGGTGTAGAGCAATTGCTTCGCCATCGTAGAGATACTCCGTCTCGGAGGATAAGGTCGGGTACGGGAGGGGGGATTACTTCTCGATCTTGGCGAGGAGGTCGCTCTCGCGCATGATCTTCAGCTCCCGGCCGTCGATCTCGATCTCGTTGCCGGCGTAGCGGCCATAGAGGACCTCGTCGCCGACAGCGACGGCCAGGGCCTGCTTCTTGCCATCCTCGGAGGTGCGGCCCGGACCGGCGGCCACGATCTTGCCACGCTGCGGCTTTTCCTTGGCGGTGTCGGGCAGGAGGATGCCGCCAGCGGTCTTCTCCTCGGCCTCGAGCGGCTCGATCACCACGCGGTCTTCCAGGGGACGAATCTTCAGGCTCGACATTGCTAGAGTTCCTCGTTCGCTCGTGATTCTTCAGGTTCAGGTGAATTAGTGGGATTCGTCAGGCGGCCGGAAGCGGGAGCGCTCCCAGCCGCCGTGATGCAGGACTGCGGGCCGGGATTACATCATCCCCATGCCACCCATGCCACCCATGCCGCCCATGCCACCCATGCCGCCCATGCCGCCCATGCCACCCATGCCGCCCATGCCACCGCCGTGGTCGTGGTGGTGATGGTCATCGTCCTTCTTGCCCTTCTCGGGCAGGTCGGCGATGCAGGACTCGGTGGTGAGCAGCAAGCAGGCCACGCTGGCGCCGTTCTGCAGGGCGCTACGGGTGACCTTGACGGGGTCGATGACGCCGACCTTGCGGAGGTCGGTGTAGTTGCCGCTGTCAGCGTCGAACCCGTGGTTCTTGTCCTTGTTCTTCAGGATCTTGCTGACGACGACAGAGCCATCGAGGCCAGCGTTCTCGGCGATGGCCCGGCAGGGCATCTCGAGGACGTTGGCAAGCACCTTGAGGCCGGTTCCCTCGTCACCTTCGAGCGTGAACTCCTTGAGGACTTCGCGGGCTCGGAGGAGAGCGACACCGCCGCCGGGGACGATCCCCTCGGCGATGGCAGCGCGGGTGGCGTGCAGGGCGTCCTCGTAGAGGGCCTTGCGCTCCTTCATCTCGGTCTCGGTGGCAGCGCCGACCTTGAGCTGAGCCACACCGCCAGCCAGCTTGGCGAGACGCTCTTGCAGCTTCTCGCGGTCGTACTCGCTGTCGGTGGTCTTGATCTCACGACGGATCATCTCGCAGCGGCCCTCGATGCTCTTGGCATCGCCGGCGCCCTCGGTGATCGTCGTGTTCTCGGCGTCGACCTTGACCTTCTTGGCGCGGCCCAGATCGCGGAGCTGGACATTCTCGAGCTGAATGCCCAGATCCTTGAAGATGGCCTTGCCGCCGGTCAGGGTGGCAATGTCCTCGAGCATGGCCTTGCGACGATCGCCGTAGCCGGGGGCCTTGACGGCGCAGACCTGGAGGATGCCCTTGAGCTTGTTGAGCACCAGGGTAGCCAGGGCCTCGCCCTCGAGATCCTCAGCGATGATGAGGAGCGGCTCCTTCTTGCGCGAGATGGTCTCGAGCAGGGGAATGAGCGCCTTGGCGGAGGTGATCTTCTCTTCGAAGATGAGGATGTAGGGGTTATCCAGCTCGGTGATGACCTGTTCCTGGTTGGTCACGAAGTGCGGCGAGAGGTAGCCGCGATCGAACTGCATACCCTGAACGACGACGACCTCGGTGTCGGCGGCCTTGCCTTCCTCGACGGTGATGACACCGTTGCTGGCGCCGACGAGCTTCATCGCCTCAGCGAGCTTCTTGCCGATCTCGCGGTTGTTGTTGCTGGCAATGGTGGCGACCTCTGTGATCGACTTCTCGTCGTTGGCGTCGATCTTCTCGGCGAGGGTGTGCAGGCGTTCGACGACCTTCTCGACGCCCTTCTGGATGCCACGGGTGAGGGCCATGGGATCATGGCCAGCGGCGATCATCTTGAGGCCTTCGCGATAGACAGCCTCGGCGATGACGGTGGCGGTGGTGGTGCCGTCGCCAGCCACGTCGGAGGTCTTGGAGGCGGCCTCCTTGATGAGCTGGGCCCCCATGTTCTCGTAGGGGTCGGTCAGCTCGATCTCCTCGGCGACGGTGACGCCGTCCTTGGTGACGTTGGGGCTGCCCCAGCCCTTGTCGAGAACCGCATTGCGGCCGCGAGGCCCAAGTGTCGCCCGAACCGCCCGGGCCAGCTTGCTCGCACCAGCCAGCAACTTCTGGCGCGCGTCATCCGCGTAGACCAGCTGCTTCGCTCCCATGTGTCGCTATCTCCTGGAGACGACGTTGAACTCATTTGGACTCCGCCACAGCAAGCAAGATTCATGCCGCGCCAGCAGCGAGGAGCGCAAGTCGCTTTTCAAGAATGACTTGGGCGCATGAGAAGCCGCTGGAGACGCGGGGGGAGGTGCCAATCTGGCAGACCCGGGGCGAGGGTGGCGGCTTTTTTGTCAGCCGGGGTGGTGGGCATCGTCGTGGCCGGCGGGTATCCTGGCTAACGGGGGAGCCAGGGGTGGCGCTTCCCCGCGATCGCCATCCGAGAAGGAGGCTCTCATGCGTCGAGGAGTGGCCCCGGCCCTTGCGTTGCTGGTGCTGACGATGCTGACCTCCGTGTCATGGGGGTTGATCACCCGGCTAACCGCGCTGCAGGACATGCTCAGCGAGGCAACCTACATCGTCGTGGCGCGGGTGGAGAGCGTGGACGAAAAGCGCCCGGCGCTCGTGCTGGAGATGGAGGAGGCGCTCAAGGGGAAGCCCACCTGGAAGAAGCTGCCGGTGCTGCTGGTCGGCGATGCCCGGGCGCGAAAGCTGAAGGAACCGCCCGAACTGCTGCGGCGCGTCGGGCCGAAGCAGTCGGTGGTGCTGTTCATCAACAAGCTGGAGACGGACTATGCGGCGTTCGCCTTCACCGAGGGGACGTGGTTCTCGCTGACGGGGACGACGGTCGATGGTGAGGTGCGGTGGGCGCTGGCGCATCTGGAGCCGTTCCTGCGGCGGACCTACAAGGGAACCAGCGCGGAACTGGTGCGCGAACTGCGCGAGGCGATCGCCGGGAAGAAGAAGCTGCCGGGGCCGGATGCGAAGGAGAAACCAGGACTGGGGCCGGAGCTGAAGAAGAGCGGCATGGTGGCACCGCTGCGCACGCCAGCGCGGGGAGTGATTCCTACGGTCCTGGTGGGAGGTCCGCTGGCGATGCTGGCCCTGCTCTTTCCGGCGGTCTTCGGCGGGTGGAAGCGCTGGCTGGCGCTGCTTTCGATCGCGGGCACGAACAGCACGCTGGTGACGCTGCAGTGGTGGTTCGCGGAGGATCTCATCGGGTCGTGGTGGGGCACGCCGACCGCACTGTGGACGTGCATGAGCGTGGTGAACATCCTGGGCGTGGGGTGGGCGTGGCAGCGACACCTGCGCCGAGTGCAGCTAGGCGAGGCACCGCTGCAGGCGGGGAGCATCGAGTTTCTGGTGCTGCTCATCACCAGCCTGGTGGGGGTGGGCACGCTGGTGGTATGTCGCTGGCTGGAGCAACCGCTTCTGTCGCCGGTGTGGCTGCCGGTGGTGGTGTTCATCCTGGCCATCTGGATCGGTACGGGGTATGTGCTGTGGACATGGCTGCGCGGTCCGCGGCTGATTCCGGCGCTGGCTACCGAGACGGTGGTGCTGACGGGGTTGGCGCTGGCGACGGTGGCGTTCGCCCCGGCGATGGGGTCGCGCAGCCGGGCCGGCGGCCTGGAAGAGGGAAGCAGCGCGGGGCCAACCTCGGTGCAGGTGCAGCTTTTGTGGTCGTTTCGCCTGCCGGAGAAGGGTGCGCTGGCCTCGACGCCGGTGGTGGTGGGCGAGCGCGTCTACATCGGGGCGGCGCACGACAATGTGTTTCGGCCCCATGGGGCGCTGTACTGTCTGGACCGGGCGACGGGGCAGGTGCTGTGGAGCTTCTCGGATGGGAAGAAGATGAAGCAGATCTTCTCGACGCCGAGCATCGTGGGCGAGCGGCTGTACATCGGCGAGGGGTTCCACCAGGACGATCTGTGCAAGGTCTATTGCCTGGATGCGACGAAGGGGACGAAGCTCTGGGAGTTCGAGACGACCAGCCACACCGAGGCGTCGCCGACGGTGGTGGACGGACGCGTTTACATGGGGGCGGGCGACGACGGGATCTACTGTCTGGAGGCCTCGGATGGGACAAAGGTGTGGAACTTCCCGGGGTTTCACATCGACGCCAGCGCGGCGGTGGCGGGGGGGCGTGTGTTCGCGGGGTGCGGCATCGGCGATGCGTACAAGCAGACAGCCATCGTCTGCCTGGATGCGAAGAGTGGCAAGCCGCACTGGCGCATCGACACGGAGCTACCGGCGTGGAGCCGGCCGGTGGTGGACGGCGAGGTGGTGTATGTGGGGACGGGGAATGGCCGGCTGAACGAGGCGGCGGAGAAACCGGCGGGCGTGGTGTATTGCCTGCGGAGCGCGAGCGGGGACGAGGTGTGGAAGACGCGGCTGCCGGATGGTGTGCTGGCTCGGATGGCGATGGATCGGGAGCGGCTGTATTTCGGCTGCCGCGACGGGTTGTTCTACGCGCTGCGGCGGAGTGACGGCGAAAAGGCCTGGAGCCACGACCTGGGCAGCCCGATTGTCTCGGGGCCGGCGCTGGAAAGCTGCGCGTGCTGCGGGACGGTGGGGGGCCGACTCTACACCGGGACGCTGGAAGGCCGGCTGGCCTGCCTGGAACCGACGACGGGGAAGCTGGTGTGGAGCCGCGACCTGGTCGAACGCAGCAAGGTGCCCATCGAGCTGGTGGCCAGCCCGGTGCTGGACGTGCGCGGCGCCTCGCGGCGACTGTACGTGGCCACCACGATGATCTCGTCGGCGCGGACCGGCGAGCTGCTCTGCTTCGAGGAACGCGCCGGCGAGTAACCCACCACGATGGACCTTCGCACGTTTAGCCAGATTCATTCCGACGACCTCTCCCTGGTCGGTGGCAAGGCGTTGTCACTAGCGCAGATGACAGCGGCGGGGCTGCCCGTGCCGCCGGGCTTCTGCGTGACGACCATGGCACACTTGCGGCTGCGCGACAGTTCGCTGGGAAGCGACCAGGGGCTGGTGGCCGAGATTGCCCAGCAACTCGAACGACTGGGCGAGGGGCCGCTGGCGGTGCGGTCGTCGGCGATCGGCGAGGATGGGCAGATCACCAGCTTCGCCGGGCAGCAGGACACCATCCTGGGGGTGACCGGGCTGGAGGCGACGCAGCGAGCCATCGAGCAGTGCTGGGCGTCGCTGACCAGCGAGCGAGCGGCAGCGTACCGGCGGCAGCAGGGGGTGCGCAACGATCAGCTGGCGATGGCGGTGGTGGTGCAGCGGCTGGTTCCGGCAGAGGCGGCGGGGGTGCTGTTCACGCGCGATCCACTCGATCCGACGGGGCGGCAGATGCTCGTCGAGGCGTCGTGGGGGCTGGGCGAGACGGTTGTGTCGGGGCGGGTGACGCCGGACCGGTTCCATTTGGACCGCGAGACGGGGAAGCTGCTCGACCGGCACGTCTCGGCGAAGCTATTGCAGCGGACGGCGCGCGGCGAGGAGCCGGTACCGCTGGAGCGTCAGGCGGTGGCGTGCCTGGACGAAAGTCAGCTGGCGCGACTGGCCGAGCTGGGGCGGTTCGTAGAGGCGTACCATCGCGAGGCGCGCGACATCGAGTGGGCCTACGCCGAGGGGCAGTTCTGGCTCCTGCAATCGCGGCCGATCACGGCGGGCGGCCTAGCCGAGCGCGAAAGCGTGCGTGCCGAGGAGATCGCCGCGCTGCGCGCGAAGGCAGCGCCGGGCGGCACGGTGTGGAGCCGGTTCAACCTGGCGGAGGTGCTGCCGGCGCCGACGCCGTTGACGTGGGCGGTGGTGTCGCGGCATCTGATGGCGGGCCAGGGCGGCTTCGGGCGGATGTATCGCGACCTGGGCTTCGACCCCGACCCGGCGCTCGACGAGGTGGGCATCTTCGACCTGGTGTGTGGACGGCCCTACTGCAACCTGAGCCGGGAGGCGAAGCTGCATTATCGGCGGGTGCCGTTCGACCACTCGTTCGCGGTATTGAAGGCGGACCCGCGGCGGGCGCTGTATCCGACGCCGATGATCAACCCGACGGGGTTCCCGTGGCACTTCTGGCTGACGCTTCCGGTGAGTTTGCCGGTGGTCGCATGGCAGATGCTGGCCAGCGCGGTGCGCCGGCAGCGGCTGGTGCCACGCTTCGCCGAGCGGTTCCGGAGCGAGATCGTGCCGCCGTTTCTGGAAGCGACGCGGACGGCAGGGGTGGTGTCGCTGGGCGACCTGGACGATGCAGGACTGGTGCGGTTCTTTGAGGAATGGACGCGACGCACCCTGGTGGAGTTTGCGCGGGAGAGCCTGAAGCCGACGGCGCTAGCAGCGCTGTGTCTGGCGCATCTGGAGCAGAAGCTGGGTGAGGTGCTGGGGCCGAGCGATGCGGCGGGGTTGACGCGCGACCTGGTGATGGGAGTGAAGCCACCGGCCGAGGCAGATCTGGCCGGCGGGATTCGCGGCCTGGTGGAGGGGCGGCTGTCGCGCGAGGAGTTCCTGACGCGATTCGGCCATCGCGGCAGCGAGGAGATGGAGCTGGCCCAGCCGCGCTGGAGCGAGGATGCGTCGCACCTGGCGCAGGCCAGCGAGTTGCCGTCGATCGCGCACAAGGCGTTGTCGGCCGAGGAACGGCTGAAGCAGGAGCCGCGGTTGAACGGCGAGCAGCGCGACCTGGTGCTGCGCGAGGTGGCGTTGCTGCACGACTACCTGGGGCTGCGCGAGGCAGGGAAGCACTACCTGTTGCTGGGCTACGCACAGATGCGGCGCGCGCTGGTGGAACTGGATCGCCGGCATCGGCTGGATGGTGGGCTATTCTACCTGACGCCCGACGAGTTCCCTGCGCTGCTGCGCGGCGACGACCTGACCAGCCGGATCGCCGAGCGACGGCGACGGCGGACGCTGGCGCTGGGGCTGGAGGTGCCACCGGTGCTGTTCAGCGACGACCTGGAAGTGATCGGTCGGCCGGCAGTGCTGCCGGGGGCGGAGATCATCCAGGGGGTGCCGCTGTCGGCGGGAGTGGCCGAGGCGCCGGCGCTGGTGCTGGAACATCCGCATGCGACGGGGACGCCACCGGCGGAATACATTCTGGTCTGTCCGACGACCGATCCGGCCTGGGTGCCGTTGTTCGTGCGGGCGCGCGGCCTGGTGATGGAGACGGGCGGCGTGCTGTCGCACGGGGCCATCGTGGCGCGCGAGTTCGGGCTGCCGGCGGTGGCGGGGCTGCCGGGCATCCTGCGGCGGGTGCGGACGGGGCAGCGGCTGCGCATCGATGGCAGCGCCGGGACGGTGGCGCTGGTCGATTAGTCGTCCATCTGCTCCCACTCGGTGCGCAGCTCGCGCAGCTCGTTCCAGAGGCGGGCAAATTCGCGTTCCTGGGGGGCCTTCCAGTCGGGGCCCAGTTCGAGGCAGCGCTGGGCGGCGCGGAGCACCTCGATGCGCTTGGTGGTGTAGGCCAGAGCCGCGGCGCGGCGTTCGTCGCCCTGCCCTGCCCGCTGGAGTTCGGCCTGCAGCGTCTCCAGCGTCTGAATCTGCCCGGCCAGGACCTCGATTGCGCGCTGCACCTCGGCGGGGTCGCGGCGGTCGGGATGGCGGTCGCGCAGCGGCTTGACCACGTCCTGGTAGGTGGTGATGCTGGGGTTCATCGCCTGGGCGAGGCGCTGGCGCAGATCGAAAGCGATGACAGGGCCTTCGAGCTTGCGCCAGACGGGGCTGGTAGCGCGCTGGTGCTGGAGATAGGCGTAGGAACCGACGGGGGTGCCGAGGACGAGGAGCAGGCCGAGGAGCTTCGCCGGGGCGGGAGCGAAGCGGAGCAGGTGCAGGCCAATGGCAGCCACGCCACCGGCGAGCGCGCCGCCGAGGTGTCCCCAGCCGCTGATGCCGGGCATGAGGCTGATGAAGCCCATGAGGACGACAGTGGTGATGAAGCCGGTCTTGCCACGGCGAGTGAGTTCGCGCGGGAGATGGCGGGCGTTGAGGTAGATCCAGGCGCCCTCAGCAGCGAGGATGCCGCATAGGGCGCCGGAGGCACCGACGAGGGCGATCTGGGGAGCCAGGGCCATGGCGAGGCAGGAGCCGCCCCAGGCGGAGATGAAGTAGATGAGCAGGTAGCGGAACGAGCCCCAGGTCTGCTCGACGAAGCGACCGGCCGAGTAGAGGGCGTACATGTTGAAGGCGATGTGCATGAGACCGCCATGGACGAAGGCGGCGGTGATCATGCGCCACCACTCGCCGCGGACGAGATCGATGCCGCTGATGCTGCCGGCGGGGTGGAGGACCTGCGTGAGAATGCGCATGTCGACCTGGGTGCCCATCAGGTAGCCGTTGAGCAGCGCCTGGGGCGAACGCGCGAGGTAGATGCAGTAGGCGAAGACGGCGAAGTTGGCGGCGAGGAGCAGGCGCGTCATGCGCGGAGTGAACGGGCGCAGGAGCGAGGCGCGGACGATGGCCCCCTGGTCGTTCGTGAGCGGTTCGTGATCGCGAAGGCGGCGCACCAGTTCGGGATCAGCGAGCACCTGTCGGCCAAGGTCGGTGAGGGTGACGCCGGGCCCGGAGGTGGCGTCGGTAGGGCCGCCGCGCTGGACGAGGCCTTGCAGGTAGAGGAGTTCGAGGATGCGGCCCAGCCCATCGGGGTCGAGGTCGCGATCCCTGGCGACGCGCTGGAAGTACCACGGCTCGGGTGCCGCCTGGTCGATGGCAAGAAGGACGGCTTCGAGGGGGTTGTTGCTTGCTTGGTTCATGCCTCCATTATGGGTAAGATGAGGCCGGGTATCCACTGGAGGGGCGAGACAAGCGATGGGGAAGCCGTGGTATCGTGAGGGGCTGCGCTTCGAGTGCACGCAGTGTGGCGATTGTTGCCGGGGCGCACCGGGCTTCGTGTGGGTCGGCGAGGCGGAGCTGCTCGCGCTGGCGGAGTATCTGGGTGAGCCAGTCGAGCAGGTGCGGCAGATGTACACGCGGAAGTTCTCGCGCGGGCTGTCGCTGCGCGAGAAACTGAACGGCGATTGCGTCTTCTGGGAGCAGGGGCGCGGCTGCACGGTGTACCCGGTGCGACCGCCGCAGTGTCGGACGTGGCCGTTCTGGGAGAGCAACGTGGAGACGCCGGAAGACTGGGCGCAGACATGTCGGATCTGCCCGGGGTCTGGGCAGGGAGAGCTGGTGCCAGCGGAAGAAATCACAAGACGCTTGAAGGTAATCCGCCTGTAGGTGATAATAGAGCTACCCTCCCACCCTCCCGCCGCGCGCCTTTCCTGGAGATCGGATCGATGAGACCTGGCGTTACCCTGCTTGCCGCTAGCCTGTGCTGCCTGGCGAGCACGGCCGTGGCCGCGGAGAAGCCGCCCTCGTACGCGCGGGACATTGCCCCGTTGATCGAGAAGTACTGCCTGAAGTGCCACAGCGCACCGAAACCGAAAGGTGGGCTGGCGCTGGACCGCGAGAAGAGCGACGCGGACGTGCTGAAGAAGCGGACGGCGTGGGAGAAGGCAGGCGATAACCTGCGATCGGGCGACATGCCACCGTCGGGATCGAAGAAGCCGACGGTGGAGGAGATGGAACTGCTGAACCGCTGGTTCGACGGGGTGGTGTTCAAGACTGATTGCACGGGGCCGAAGGATCCGGGGCGCGTGACGATTCGGCGGCTGAACCGGGCCGAGTACAACAACACGATCCGCGACCTGATCGGGCTGGACTTCAAGCCGGCAAAGGACTTCCCGGCAGATGACGTGGGATATGGGTTCGACAACATCGGCGACGTGCTGTCGCTGCCGCCGCTGCTCATGGAGAAGTATCTGGCCGCGGCCGAGACGATCATCGACGAGGCGTGGAAGAAGCCGGACCTGCGCAAGCGGATGATGCCGCGACAGCCGTCGGCGGGCAACCGGACGGCCATGCAGGAGAATTTGAAGGAGTTTGCCGGTCGGGCGTGGCGTCGGCCGGTGAGCGACGACGAGGTGAAGCGGCTGATGCGGTTCATCTTCCTGGCACGCGAGCAGGGAGATGGCCCGGACGTGGGCGCGCGGATGGCGTTGAAAGCCGTGCTGATCTCACCGTACTTCCTGTTCCGCATCGAGGAGGAGCCGCGCGACAAGAGCGGGCTGATCAACCAGTTCGAGTTGGCGTCGCGGCTGTCGTATTTCCTGTGGTCGTCGATGCCAGACGAGGAGTTGTTCCGCCTGGCGCGCGAGGGGAAGTTGCGTCAGCCGGGCGTGCTGGAGCAACAGGTGCGGCGGATGCTGGGCGATCCGCGGTCGCGGGCGCTGGCGGAGAACTTCGCGGGGCAGTGGCTGAATCTGCGGACGCTGCCGGCGTTCAGCCCGGATCCGAAGCGGTTCCCGTCGTTCAACGCGGGGTTGCGTGATGCCATGCAGCGCGAGGCCGAGCAGTTCTTTCTGCACGTGGTGCGCGAGGATCGCTCGCTTCTGGACTTCCTCGATGCCGATTACACGTTTGTGAACGAACGACTCGCACGACATTATGGGCTGAAGGACGTGCAGGGTGAGCAGTTCCGCAAGGTCAGCCTGACCGGCACGCCGCGTGGCGGAGTGGTGACCATGGCGGGAGTGCTGGCGGTGACGAGCAATCCGACGCGGACCTCGCCGGTGAAGCGGGGGAAGTGGATCCTGGAGAATATTCTGGGGACGCCGCCACCGCCGCCGGTTCCGGATGTGCCGGAGCTGAAGGACGACGCCGAGCTGAGCGGGACGCTGCGGCAACAGATGGAGCAGCACCGCAAGAATCCGACCTGTGCGGGTTGTCATGCCCGGATGGATCCGCTGGGGTTCGGGCTGGAGAACTTTGACGCTGTTGGCGCGTATCGGACGCGCGAAGGGAAACATGCCATCGACACGTCGGGGGTGTTGCCGGACGGCAGCACGTTCGACGGGCCGGCGGCGCTGCGCAAGGTGCTGCTGGCGAAGAAGGAACTCTTCGTGAAGTGTCTCACCGACAAAATGCTGACCTACGCCCTGGGGCGCGGGACCGAGCGGACCGACCGGTGTTTCATCGAGGAGATCGCGAAGAAGACCGCGGCCGCCGACTACCGAATCACGACGCTGGTGCTAGAAATTGTCAGGTCCGACCCGTTCCAGAAACGACGGGTCCAGGGGGAGCGCAAGAAATGAGCAGCCGTCTCGACCGACGAACCGCCTTGAAGGGGATGGGCGTGAGCCTGGCCCTGCCACTGCTGGACGCAATGCTGCCAGGTTCGGCGCTCGCCGGGACTGGGGGCAAGGCGCCGCTGCGGATGGCGTTCCTGTATGTGCCCAACGGCGTGATGATGCCGGACTGGAAGCCGAAGGACGAAGGGGCGAACTTCGAGCTGCCGGCCACGCTGAAGCCGTTGCAGCCGTTCCGCGATCAGCTGCTGGTGCTGACGGGGCTGACGGCCGACAAGGCGCGGCCCAACGGCGATGGTCCCGGTGACCACGCGCGGGCGATGTCGGCCTTCCTGACGGGGTGCCAGCCGCGCAAGACGGCCGGGGCGAACATCAAGGTCGGCGTGTCGGTGGATCAGCTGGCGGCGCAGAAGATCGGTAGCGCCACGCGGTTCGCCTCGCTGGAGATTGGCTGCGAGAGCGGCCGGCAGGCGGGCAACTGCGACTCGGGCTACAGCTGTGCCTATTCGTCGACGATCAGCTGGCGCGGCGAGGCGTCGCCGGTGGCCAAGGAGACGAATCCGCGGCTGGTGTTCAACCGGCTGTTTGCCGTCGAGTCGAAGCCGGGCGACGCTCAGACGCTGCGTCAGGCTGGGTATCGTCGCAGCCTGCTGGACTACGTGGCCGAGGATGCCCGGTCGCTGAAGAATCGGCTGGGGAACAACGATCAGCGCAAGCTCGAGGAGTATCTCACCGGGGTGCGCGAGATCGAGCAGCGGCTGGCCCGGGTCGAGAAGGACAGCGACGTGAAGGGGCTGCCCGCGGGCGCGAGTGCCCCCAGCGGCCTGCCGCGCGACATGCAGCATCACCTGCGGCTGCTGGCCGACATGATGGTACTGGCGTTCCAGGCTGACCTGACGCGCATTTGCACCTTCGCGTTTGCCAACGAGGGGAGCAACCGGCCCTACCGCGAGATCGGCATCTCCGATGGGCACCACGATCTGTCGCACCATGGTCGGAAGCAGGAGAAGACCTCGAAGCTGCAGAAGATCAACCTGTTCCACATCGAACAGGTTGCCTATTTGCTCGACCGGCTGCGCCAGGTGCGCGAGGGATCGGGCACGCTGCTCGATAGCTGCATGATCGCCTACGGCTCGGGCAACAGCGACGGCGACCGGCACAACCACGACGACCTGCCGATCCTGCTGATGGGCGGCGGCGGTGGCTCGTTGAAGTCGGGTCGGCACATCGTCTACCCGCGCAACACGCCGCTGAACAACCTGTGGATCGAGATGCTCGATCGGGTGAATGTGAAGGTCGAGCAGTTCGGTGACAGCAACGGTCGGCTGCCCGGCCTGCGGGGCTGAGCGTCGTCGGTAGCGTTGCCAGGTAAACACACATGGCCGCGTCAGCGGTGGCACTCGCCACGCTGACGCGGCCATTTATTTGGCGATGGTGACCCCGTGGGGTGGGCCCAGGCGCGCTACTTCTGCGGAGGGGGATCGATGGCCAGCAGACGCGCCTTCGCCGGGTCGTTCTTCCAGCCGAACTTCTCGGCGAACTCCTTTGGCGTGTAGGTGCGCTGGCTGCCGTCCTCCAGCTGGGCGACATAGACGATGTGCTCCTCAACCCCCGGGGAACCACGCCAGTGACCGTCGGGGCCGATGCAGATCCAGTTGTCGCCCGTCACGACCGGCCACAGTGTGCCCAGGCGGTGGTTGCGTCGTGTGTCGAAGCCACGGACGCCGAAGGCTGGCTCGGCACCCAGGAAGCGGCGGGCGTCGGGGTGCCAGGCGGGCCGGGCTCCCAACCACTGGCCAAGCAGTCGCTTCTCGGCGGTGAAGGCGTCGCGCAGGAACGTCCAGCCGTAGCCCTCGCGAACCAGCATGCGGTCGCCATCGGCGGCCTGGGTGATGGCGTGGATCAAGTTGCCGTTGGAGACGTTGTCCCAACCGGACGACCGGCCGGTGGTCAGGTCCAGGGCAGTGATATGCAGCCCGCAGACGACCCAGAGCCGGCGACCATCGGCATCCCAGCACAGCAGGTCGGCATTAGGTTCAACCCCAGCGGGCGGTTCAGGGAACTCCTTGTAGGTGCCCAGGGGCTTGCTGCTGGCGGCGTCCCAGACGTGGACGGCCTTGTCGGCGACGGTGGCCAGGCGCTGGCCATCGCGCGACCAGGCGACGCACTTCACGTCGGCTGCATGCTCGAGGGCGGTCTTCGCTCCGGTCTTGGTGTCGTAGATCAGGGCCTGCTTGCCAGAAGGGACGGCCAGCCGTGAGCCATCGGCGTTCGTGCGCCAGTTCCATCCGTGCGGCCCGATGAGCGACCGCGGGGTGAAGCCAGGTTCACGCGGCACGAGGAGCACTTCACCCTCTTTGGAGCTGCTGGTCAGGAGCCAGCGACCTGCCGGGTCTGCGGCGAAGAGATGTCCACCCACGGTGTCTCGTCGCTCCAGCATAGGCCCGGTTTCAGTGTCAAACTCGCGTACCTGTTGGTTGCCCTTGAAGGTGACCCGCTTCCCGTCGCTGGACAGGATTTGCGATGCGAGGACAGCTCCCACCCAGGCCAAGCCACGTTCGGCACCCACGCGGACCCGTTTGCCGGTCGCGGCGTCGAAGATTGCGGGTGGGCTGCCGGGAATCGCCAACTCCTTGCCATCGGGCGACCACGCGATGTCATAACCAATACCCGAATCACCCTGCCCGATGGACTTCCCATCGACAGCGTCGATGACCTCCCACAACTTCCCACTATCCAGGCCGACCGCCAGCCGTCGGTTGTCGTTATTCCAGGCTAGTGCCAAGGGGTTGCCAGTGACCTTGATCGTGCGAACATGCTTGTGCGTGGCAGCATCCCAGATGCGGATGGCCTTTTCGTATCGGAACGCCGCAGCCAGCCACTTGCCATCGGCCGACCAGCCCACGGAAGAAACCTGCGTGGGCTTGCCCTCGGCCCAGTCGGGGTCGGTGAGCGTGGCGATCTTCACCCCAGTAGCGGAGTTGTAGACGGCGAGGAATCCGCCTTCGTTCCCCAAGAATAGCCGCTTCCCGTCCGGGGACCAGGATAGATACGCATGCCCCCCGGCTTCAGGCAACTCGACTCGGCCCCCAGTATCGAGGTCGAGGATGAACGCCGGCGAACTAGCCACAGCAATACGGCGCCCCACCGGAGCGAAGACACACGACCAGCTCCAATGGGCATAGGGTACGACCGCCCGGCATGTCCCAGTGGCAACGTCCCAGACCCGCAAACTGCCCCTGCCTGGGGAACGTTGGATCATGTCGCAGGACGACAGCAACGAGCCGTCAGCCGAGAAGGAGACGGGGTTCACCCGGCCTTCGTGCCCTAGCAGGATCGCCTTCAGTCGACCGTCGCGATCCCACAGACGCACGCTGGAGTCGTGTTCTCCTCCAGTGGCGATTAGATCCCCCTTCGGACTCCAGGCGATGGTGGGCACTGGGCTATTGTGCCCTGCCATTTCGACCGACCAGCTGCGGACGCCGGGGATGGCCGCCGGCCGGCTGACCGTGGCCTGCGGCGACAGCCCATCGCCGCGGCGGACCAGGACCGGCTTCTCGCCGAACTTTGGGAACGCCGGCTCATTTGTCGTCTGCCGCAGCACGCGGAAGCCGACGTTTGGGTAGACGGTGCCATCGGCTGGCCACCACGTGGCCGGTCCGGATAGCGGGCCGAGGTAGGATTCCCCTCGAAGGGCGTACCGGGCTTCCACGGCATCTGCCCCGCGGCGCGAGGGACGGCACAGCTCCCACTGGTTGCCGACCACGTCGTACAACCCGAACGCATTGGCCTGTTTTTGGCCTACGGGCCGTGGTTCGATCACCTCGGAATCCAGGGTGTCCTTCACCCAGGCGTACTTCGCCAGGTCATGTTTGTTAGAGCCAAACGGGTAGGGCCCGGTCTGCCCGGCCCGCGCTGCCAGTTCCCACTCCCACTCGGTGGGTAGGCGGTAGATGGCCCCGTCCTGTCGCGATAGCCAATCGCAGAAGGCGACCGCATCGGCGTAGGTGACTCGGCCGACCGGGGAGTTGGGCCGGACGGTGTAACCTGGATTCCGCCAGTTCCCCTCCTTGCCCACTGGCACTGAACCTCGCTCTGCTTCCGTCTTGTAGCCGGTGGCAGAAACGAACTTTTCAAACTGAGCGAAGGTCACCTCATGGGTGCCGAGATGGAATGGCTGGTCCACCCGCAACAGGGCGGCGGGCCCGAACTCAGAAAGAGTTCGGGTAGTGGGAAAGGTGGTTTCATAGTCGCCCGGCGGGATAAGGCGGAACTTCATGCCGGTGGCCTTGCTCGTCTCCTCGACCGGCAGCTTCAGATGAGCGGCCCACGCCTCCTGATGCTTCTTCGCCTGCTCGGCCGTGAACGGAGCCACGGCCGGCGGTGGCGAATCCTTCGGCAGGTTCCAGGGGACGATTTCGGTTCGGCCTTCAAAGCGGCCGGGCCAGTCGTCGAGCCGGGGGTAAATGAGTTTTTCATTCCCGAGGTTGACCTGGAACTCTACTTCCGGCCGCTTCCGCCGAAAGGCGGCCCCATCGGCCGCGGTGTACTTCTGGCCCGATGGTCTGAAATCGACCCATAGGCTGCGCAGGTTCTTCAGTTCTGCCAGCCGCACCAGACCCGGCCCGTCCAGCGACGAGTTCGTGCCGCCGATGTGCAAGTCTTCCAGTTCCGTCAACGCCTCCAGGGATTTCCACCCCTCCGGCTTAACGCCTGGGTCCCAGTCGTAGTAGCCCATAATCGTCAACTTGCGGAGCTTCCCGGCAAGTGGTTTGAGCTTCGCGAGCAGGGCGTCACTCATCGGCGGTTCGACCTGAAGCGTATCGAGGAACGGCATGGCCAGCAGGGCCTTGATGGTCTCCACGTCTCGGCCGTCCTTGAGGTGCTCGCCAGAAATCATCAAATCACGCAGACGCGGGAGGCCGACCAGCAGCGCAGGGCGGACGGCGTGCGGTTCATGGACACCAAGCCGGCGCAACTCGCGGCAGTGGGTCGCCAGGAGCGTGTTCGTCTTGTCATCCAGGCCCCTCGGTAACTCGACCGTTTGCAGTCGCGGGCAGTGCTTCAGTCCTGCGAGCCCGGCTGGCGTGACATTGGTGTGTGCAAGATTGAGGTTCATTAGGGCGGGGGTGCGCGCCAGCACCTCGGCAATGCCGTCTCCGACACTGGTTTGGTTTAATTGGAGGGATTGCAACTGGCTGAGATCCCGGATGACAGCCAGCCCCTTGTCGGTAAATTTGTGGGTGAACACGTGAATGCGCTGCAGCCGTCGGCACTTCGCCAGCACGGCGAAGGCTGCATCATCGATGTCGGCCCCCGGACCGATGTTCACCCCAGTCAAGAAAAACGGAGTCTCAGGCAGCTTACCGTCAGGGAACTGAACCGACTGCCCCTGAGCATTGGACGCCACGACGTATCCATTCCCGGCTTTCTCGATCCCCAGCATCCACTCCGCCGCCTTTCGTTCGGCGGCGTAGTCCACGCCGTCTTCCTTCGCCACCACCGGCTTCACTGGGATGGGCTGGATTTTCTCCTTCCCCTTGTCCGGCTCGGGGTCGATCTTCGCCACCGTCTTGCCGTCCTTTTTCACCTCCACCTTCGTGTCGTCGGGGAGTTCGATGGTCGTCTTGCTGCCGTCCTTGTTGGTCAGAATGATGACAATGCCTGCCAGCAGCAGGGCCAGAGCGCCCGCTCCCAGGGCCACCGGCAGCCAGCGGCGTGGACGCTGCGGTGGAGTCGCGGGACGCACCAGGACCGAGGCGGTCTCCTCCTCGGTCCTGGTGCGACCGGGGAGGCCGGTGGCGTTGTGGTGGCCGAGGCGCTGCCACGCAGGGTTTGCTCGATCGTCGCCAGTTCCTGGGCCACCTCGGCGGCGCTGGCGGGGCGGTCGTCGCGCGACTTGGCCAGCAGGCGGGTGACCAGGGTCGTCAGCCCGGCAGGGGCGTCGGACCGCAGTTGATCCAGGGTCGGCGGATGGTGCGTGGCGATGGCCATCAGCACCGCCATGATGTGTTCGCCCGAAAAGGCGACCCGGCCTGTCGCCGCGCGGTGCAGCACACAGCCCAGGCTGAACAGATCAGCGCGGCCATCGAGTTCCTCGCCACGTGCCTGCTCGGGAGACATGTAGGCAGGCGTGCCCAGCACGGCGCCCGAGTTGGTTAGCTGCACGTCGCTGGTTTGCAGGCGGGCCAGGCCGAAGTCGAGCACCTTGACCCGGCGGCGGTTGCCCTCCAGCCAGAGGTTCGACGGCTTGATGTCGCGATGGATCAGCCCCGCCTCGTGGGCCGCCTGTAGCGCTTCAGCCGTCTCGCGACCGATGCGGACGACCTCGTTCCAGGGTAAGGGGCCCTCGCGCTGCAAGCAGCTATCGAGCGATTCACCCTTGAGGAATGGCATGGCAATAAACGGGACGCCGCGATCCTCGCCGACCTGATAGATGTTGACCACATGGTCGTGTTCGAGCTTGGCGGCCGCCTGGGCCTCGCGGAGGAAGCGCTGGCGATGCGCGGGCTTGGCGGCGACGTGCGGGAGCATCACCTTCAAGGCCACCAGGCGTTTCAGCTGCGTGTCCTCGGCCTGGAGGACGACGCCCATGCCACCACGTCCCAGCTCACGCAGCACGCGGTAGCCACCGAGTCGGCCCAGTTCGTCTGGCTGCTGTGGCGGAGCCAGGAAGGAAAGATCCTCACTGTCGTTCGTGGGCGAGCCCACGGTGGCATGGCTACCGCTGGCGGCGGAATCCTGGGTTTGATCGAGCGAGGGAGGCGAAGGCGGAGGCGGAGCCGGGGCCGGAGATGGGGGGAGAACGAGGATCGCCTTGCAGCGGGGGCAGCCCAACTTCATGCCGGGTTTGCTGTGGGCCGGCAGGCGCAGATCGGCCTGGCACGAAGTGCACTTCACCTGAAGGGGCGTCACCGGTGAGGCTCCTGGGCATGAGGGGACGCGCATGCGCGAACGAGGGGGAATGATCAACGGATGATTCTACCATGTCGAGGCGGTTTCGCAACCCTGTGGGTGATGCAGGGATGTGCCGATTACAGGGTGCGCGCGAGACTTCGGCTCCGGACGGGGCACGGTTAGCCTGGCAGCAGGTGCGGGGTGCGGCTGCATGAGTGGCCTGTGAGGCCCTGCGCTGGTACATTGTCGGCATTCCTCCCGCTCTCTCCCGCGGAGTCTCCTGCATGCCTGCCATTCGTACCCTTGGCCTGCTGGGTCTGCTCGCCGTGCTGTCCGTGGCGGTTGGTGCCGCTGACGATGACGTCGGTATGCTGCCGGTCGATGCGGCCGGGAAACCGCTGAACCTGGATTTCGAGAAGGGCACGCTGGAAGACTGGGTGGCCAGTGGCGATGCCTTCGTGGGGCAGCCCATCCAGGGCGACACGGTGGCGCCGCGCCGGGCCGACATGAAGAGCCGTCACCAGGGCAAGTACTGGATCGGCACATTCGAGCGCAAGGGCGACAAGCTGAAGGGGACGCTGACGTCGAAGGCGTTCAAGATCACGCAGCCATACGCGTCGTTTCTGGTGGCCGGCGGGCCGCATCCAACGACGGGGGTGGAACTGGTCCTGAAGACGGGCGACAAGGTGTTCCACAAGGCGATCGGGCTGGAGGAGGAAGACCTGCGGCGCGAGGTGGTGGACCTGCGGCCGTATCAGGGGCAGGAGATGTACATCCGGGTGATCGACCGGCACTCGGGACACTGGGGGCACGTCAACTTCGATGACTTCCGGTTCCACGCGCGGAAGCCGACGTTCGAGGCACGGCCGAAGGCGACGCAGCCGGACGTGTATACCCATGCGGGGCTACCGCCGAAGAAGGCCGCCGAGGTGATGAGTGTGCCGCCGGGGTTTAAAGTCCAGCTGTTCGCGGGCGAGCCGGACGTGGTGCAGCCGATCGCGCTGTGCCTGGACGACCGGGGCCGGGTGTGGGTGGCCGAGGCGTACAGCTATCCGATTCGCCGACCGGAGAAGGAGGCGAAGGATCGCATCGTGATCTTCGAGGACACGAACGGCGACGGCACCTTCGACAAGCGCACGGTGTTCATGGAGGGGCTGAACCTGGTCAGTGGGCTGGAGGTCGGCTTCGGTGGGGTGTGGATCGGCGCAGCGCCGCACTTCATGTTCGTGCCGATGAAGGACGACAAGCCGACCGGCAAGCCGATCATCCTACTCGACGGGTGGGGCTACCAGGACACGCACGAGACGCTGAACACGTTCCTGTGGGGACCGGACGGCTGGCTGTATGGCTGTCACGGGGTGTTCACGCACTCGCGCGTGGGGAAGCCAGGCACGCCGGACGAGAAGCGCATTCCGATCAACGCGGGCATTTGGCGGTATCATCCGACGCGGCACGTCTTCGAGGTGTTCGCGCAGGGGACGAGCAACCCGTGGGGGCTGGACTTCAACGACTGGGGACAGGCTTTCTGCGAGGCATGCGTGATCCCGCACAACTGGCACATCATCCAGGGGGCGCGGTACCAGCGGCAAGCGGGGGCGCACTTCAACCCGCACACCTACGACGACATCAAGACGATCGCCGTTCACCGCCATTACGTCGGGCCGACACCGCACGGAGGCAACGAGCGGTCGGACTCGGCGGGTGGGGGCCACGCGCACTGCGGAACGATGATCTACCTGGGCGGCACCTGGCCGGCGAAGTATCGGAACCAGATGTTCATGGGGAACATCCACGGGCGCCGGCTGAATGTCGATGCGCTGGCGCCGAAGGGGTCGGGCTGGGAGGCCAACCGGGCGCCGGACTTCCTGCTGGCGAACGATGCCTTCGCGCGGTTCATCAACCTGCAGTCGGGGCCGGACGGCAACGCCTACCTGATCGACTGGTACGACCGGCAGGCGTGCCATCATGGCGATCCGAAGATCTGGGATCGGAGCACGGGTCGGATATTCAAGATCTCGTATGGCGACGGTCGGGCGACGCCGGTGGATCTGGGCAAGCTGTCGTCGGCCGAGCTGGTGAAGCTGCAACTGCACGAGAACGACTGGTACGTGCGACACGCCCGGCGACTGCTTCAGGAGCGATACTCGGTGCCGGTACCGCCCGGGGGCGACCAGTCGGCTGCGCGCGGAGTGCGGGCCGATCTGGAGAAGATCGCCTTCGAGCACAAGGACGAGACGCGGCGGCTGCGCGGGTTGTGGGCGCTGCAGGTGACGGGAGGGCTGACCGACGAGCAGGTGGTGCGCGGCTTTACCGATGCATCGGCCTGGGTGCGAGCGTGGACGATCCAGCTGGCGATGGAGAGCGGGCGGCCGCGCTTCCTGCACACGCTGGCGGAGCTGGCGCGGAAGGATCCGTCGCCGGTGGTGCGGCTGTACCTGGCCAGCGCGGCGGGTCGGCTGCCGTTGACGGAGCGCTGGGAGATTGTCGAGGGGCTGGCATCGCACGGGGAAGATGCGACGGACCACAACCTGCCGTTGATGGTATGGTACGCGCTGGAACCGCTGGCGGAGGTCGATGCGGGGCGAGCGCTGGCGCTGGCCGGCCGGGCAAAGCTGCCGCAGTTGTTGCCCTTCATGGTGCGGCGCATCAGCGGCGTGGGCAGCGAACGCGGCGTGCCGTTGCTGGTCGAGGCGCTGGGTCGGGCGGAGGACGATGCGCTGCGGCTGGGCTATCTGCGCGGCATCGAGATGGGGCTGAAGGGGCAACGGAAGGTGCCGATGCCGGCGAGCTGGCCGAAGGTGGCGACGGCGCTGTATGGCAGCAAGTCGCGCGAGGTGCGTGATGCGGCCACGACGCTGGCGGTGCGATTTGGCGATGCCCAGGCGTTCACGGCACTGCGGGGCATCGTGGCGGATGGCAAGGCGCCACTGGAGGCGCGGCGCGAGGCGCTGGCGGCGCTGACCGAGAATGCCGATGGGGGGCTGCCACCACTGTTGCATCAGCTGGTGGGACAGGCGGAGCTACGGGCGGAGGCGATCCGGGCGCTGGCGTCGTTTGACGATCCGAAAACTCCGCAGGTGTTGCTTGGGGTGTATGGGTCGCTGGATCCGGCAGGTCGGCGGGCGGTGGTCAACACGCTGGCGGCGCGGGCGGGGTATGCCCGGGCATTGCTCGATGCCATTGGGGCGAAGAAGATCCCCGCGAACGATCTGAGCGCGGAGGTGGTGCGGCAGTTGCGGAACCTCAACGATGCCAGCCTGGAAAAGCGGATCGGCGAGGTGTGGGGTGTGGTGCGCTCGACCCCGGCCGATCGGCGGGCGGTCATCAAGAAGTACACGTCGCTGCTGAAACGGCCGATGGTCCAGCCCGATGCGGCCATGGGGCGCACGCTGTTTCAGAAGCACTGCGCCCAGTGTCACACCCTGTTCGCCGAGGGAGGCAAGGTGGGACCGGACATCACCGGGGCGAACCGGGGGAGTCTGGACTACCTGCTGGAAAACATCTTCGACCCCAGCGCGGTGATTCAGAAGGAGTACGCGATGACGGTGCTGAACCTGGCCAGCGGCCGGGTGGTGTCGGGCATCGTGAAGGAGGAGAACGAGCGGACGGTGACGGTGGTGACGCAGAACGAGACGCTGGTGCTGCCGAAGAAGGATATTGAAGACCGGCAAACGAGCAGTCAGTCGATGATGCCGGACGACGTGGTGAAGAAGCTGAGCGACCGCGAGCTGGCGGATCTGATCGCGTACCTGCAGAGTCCGGTACAGGTGCTGCCGCTGGCGACGGCGGAGACGGCGCGGGAGCTGTTCAACGGGAAGGATCTGACCGGCTGGGTGGGTGACCCGAAGCTGTGGCGCGTCGAGGATGGGATGATCGTCGGGCGCAGTCCGGGGCTGAAGCGGAATGAGTTTCTGCGCAGTCGGATGATCGCGAGTGACTTCCGGTTGTCGCTGAAAGTGAAGCTGACGCCGAACAAGGAGAACAGCGGGATCCAGTTCCGCAGCGAGGATCTGCCGGGCGGCGAGGTGAAGGGGCCGCAGGCGGACGCCGGCGCGGGCTGGTGGGGCAAGCTGTACGAGGAGCACGGCCGTGGGCTCTTGTGGAAGGAATCTGGCGAGAAGCACGTCAAGCCGGACGAGTGGAACGACTACGTCATCGAGGCGGTCGGCAGCCGGGTGCGGACGTGGATCAACGGGAAGCTGTGCGTGGATCTGGACGATCCGCAGCTGGCCCGGCGTGGGTTGTTCGCCTTCCAGCTCCATTCCGGAGGGGCTTTGGAGGTGCGCTACAAGGAGATCCGGCTAGAAGTTCTCACGAAGAAATGAGCGTGTGATGGCGCCGTCTCCTGCTCTGCCCCGGGTGCTGGCCGATCTGCCGGTCAGTGCCACCGTCGAGAAACTGCTGGCGGGTCACGTCGAGCTGGTGCCGTGGGACGCGAGTCCGGCGGTGCTGGCCTCCGTCGAAGCGATCTACACCTATGGGCATCCACGGGTGGATATGACCCTGCTGGAGCGTCTGCCGCGCGTGCGGGTGATCAGCAACTTTGGCGTGGGGGTAGATCACATCGACATGCGGGCGGCGTCGTCGCGCGGCATCCCCGTGGGCAACACGCCAGGCATCCTCGATGGAGCGACGGCGGACATGGCGTTCGCGCTCTTGCTGGCGGCGGGGCGTCGGCTGGTGGAGGGTGACCGCTACGCGCGGGGGCCGAACTTCCTGCATTATGATCCGTCGTACATGCTGGGGCGCGAGATTCACGGGACGACGCTGGGCATTCTGGGCATGGGCCGGATCGGCGAGCAGATCGCCCGGCGCGGGCGCGGGTTCGACATGACGGTGCTGTATCACAATCGGCAGCATCGGCCCGATGCCGAGGCGCGGGTGGGAGCACGCTACGTCAGCCAGATGGAACTGCTGGAGGAGTCGGACTACGTCGTCGTGTCGGTGCCGTTGACGGCGCAGACGCGTCATCTGATCGGTCGGGCCGAGCTGGCGCTGATGAAGCCGACGGCGGTGCTGGTGAACGTGGCACGAGGGCCGGTGGTGGACACGGCGGCGCTGACGGAGGCGTTGAAGAATCGGCAGATCTATGCGGCGGGGCTGGACGTGACCGACCCGGAGCCGCTGCCGCGCGACCATCCGCTGTTAGCTCTGGACAACGTGACGATCGCCCCGCACCTGGGCAGCGCGACCGACCAGACGCGGTTGCGGATGGCGGAACTCTCCATCGAGAATCTGCTGGCGGGGCTGGAGGGCCGCCCGTTGACGCGAAGCGTGGCGGCGCCGTCGATGGATGGGTGAGAGGATGCCGTTCACTCGCCGAGGTCGAGTCGAGGCAATAGCCGAAGTCGGGAGGTAGGCCGCGCTGTTCGGGTGGTACACAAGCCATGAAGCACTCCATGCTTTGCTTGCTACTGCTGTCTCCCCATGGATGGGCAGCCGCGCCGCCACGGCCACGTGAGCCGCTTAAAGGGGTGGTCGTCTCGGGCGTCGCCCTCACTTGCGTCTGGGACAATCAGTTGAATACATACGCATGGTGGCAGCCGCTTGCAGAGAACCGCCACGTCCAGGAACTCTGTTGTGGTACCTCATTCATGCTCCCTGTCCGCTGGCATGTCCACTCCGGGGCGCTGTGGGTCAACGACAGCATGGCTGAACTTGACACCTGGGGGATGACCCCGGAACACGAGGGGCCCTTACGGTACGAACTAGGCGAACTCATCAAGGGACGCAGAGTCACAGTTCCCGGTGGAGAGGACCACGGCAACTCTCACCCCCGCGGCTTTGTAGCCTTCCACCCGATCCGTGAGCGTCGTTACTTCGGTGGCCAAGTGGATTTCCGGCCAGTGGTCGAGTATGATTTGCTACCCTGCGGGCCATTCCAGACGAGACTATTCGTGGTCAGCAACGTCGGCGGCAGCCTCCGCGGTGAAACGAAGGCAGGTGGGTTAGGAGCGGCGGAGGTCCACATCACTCCCGAGGAGGAGAAGACGCCACGCTGGTCGTTTGCTGGCCACTCCGTCCGCTGTCGTTACAAAGTCACAGAATGGGCGTGGAAGTCCGAAGGCTGGGTCGAGGAATGCACCATCGACGTCGGCATCCGCGAGCCGTTCCAGGCTCTGGGGCGTGGCGACGACTACTACTTCCTGACCTCCTCCGGCAAGCTCTACCGGGCACCCAAACCGACTAAAGGAACTCATCGCAAGCTGGAGGTGGTGTGGAACGACGCTCACAGTCCGGTGACGGCGTTTGTGCAGGACGCCGACCGCGAGCGCACCTTCCTGTTCTGCGAGGTCGGCCCCCCGAATCAGCGTCGGCCTGCTCTGTTCGAGCTAGCGCCGCGAGTCCGGCTGCGCGAGTATGACCCGGCGCTGTTTCGGCTGGGCGATCAGGGGCCGGAGGCGTTGCGTCGAGTCGTCGGCCATGCCCGGGTGCTGACGGCGCTGAAACTGGTGCGTTCCTCGAGTTGATTCGTGCCTGTCACTCTCTGAGGATCTTGACCAGCACTCGTTTGGCCCGTCGGCCGTCGAACTCGCCGTAGAAGATTTGCTTCAACAGGCCGAAGTCGAGCTTGCCCTTCGTGATGGCGACGAGGACCTCCTCGATGGATGGGTAAAGCGGCACCAAGGTGGAATCAGGTGACGGAGAGCGGAAGGAAGCCTCGGTCGACTTCCCAGCGGGCGAGGTAGAACTCTGCTTCCAGAAGGCCCCGGCGGCTGGCGGCGCAACGACGCATCCCTCGTTGAAAAGCATCTCTGTCTCCCTGCCGTCCGGCGACCAACCCAAGGTGGAAATTGACGGCGCACTGGTAACGCTCCTGCAAGGTCGGCGGACTGGTCTGATCGACGACCTTCTGCACCATGCTGGAGTCTATTTCTCCGAGGTAGAGAGGGGCCAGAGGGCCCGGCCAGGTGAGCAGGCCGGGATGAACAAAGTCGTCAGTGGAGGTGTTTGTGCCTCGATTAACTCGCTTGTGACGCCGGCAGTGTTGGCCCCACAGTGTTTGAAGGAGACTCAGCGCCTCTGCTTCGACAGCGGGATGACCCATCCGCCAACCGGCGTAGAGCAGCAGTACGGGAATCTCCACTCCGCCGGCCGCATCGGAATAACGGGCGTTCAATCCGGCGCGCCAGGTGGTTATCGCCTCCTGAGGCTGGTTCAGGTGCCACTGAGCGATGCCGACGAAGCAGAACGCGGCCGCACTGGGCCGAGTTGGTTCCTCGTCGATGATCTGGCGAAAGTCATTCTGGGCCGCGTCGAAGTTGCCCAGGAGAAGATAAGCGATGCCTCGGTTGAAGAGATAGAAGGTGCCGCCCTCTTCCGCGCACAGCCGGCTGTATTCCTTGACCGCCGCCTCGTAGTGACCCGACTGCAGCAGGTCCCAGGGAGAAGTCATCCACGAGCCTCCGGATGATCGTGTCGGGGGCAAACCAGGGCTAGCTATCTGGCATTCTCTCACTCGCCAAGGATCTTGACGAGGACGCGTTTGGGGCGGTGGCCGTCGAACTCGCCGTAGAAGATCTGCTCCCAGGGGCCGAAGTCTAGCTTGCCGTTCGTGATCGCCACCACCACCTCGCGGCCCATGATCTGACGCTTCATGTGGGCATCGGCGTTGTCCTCGCCGGTGCGGTTGTGGTGGTAGACCTTGGGATCGGGGCTGAACGGGGCGAGCGTCTCGAGCCAGTGGCCGTAGTCGTGGTGCAGGCCGCGTTCGTCGTCGTTGATGAAGACGCTGGCGGTGATGTGCATGGCGTTCACCACCCCCGCTTGGGATACTCCTGACCGGGTTCTACCCGGCCCGGCGGAAACCGCCCCGGCCCCGGAAGCCCAAGCATATCATCCCGGTTGAACTGCGGGGCGTCTACGCCGA
>JAXMAV010000042.1:0-39248 GCA_046350255.1 Gemmataceae bacterium | reverse complement strand
CTCGAACAGCTCGACCAGCCGCTGCCCGATGGCCGGAGTATCCTCCGATGGCTTGAACACCGCGGTGTTCCCTTCGACCAGGCTGGGGCCGAGCATCCACAGCGGCACGGCGAAGGGGAAGTTCCAGGGAGTGATAACAGCGGCGACGCCCCAGGGCTTGCGGCGCACGCAGGCATCCTTCTCGGCGATTTCGGAGGCAAGCACCTCGCCGATGGGCTGTCGGCCGCTGCCGAAGACATACTGAATCATGTGCAGCCCCTCGATGACCTCGGCGCGGCATTCGGTCAGCACCTTGCCGCACTCGCGGGCCATCAGGGTGGCCAGGGCATCGACCTCGCGTTTGACCAGCTGGGCAAGCCGATCGAACAGCTCGGCGCGGTGGAGGCGAGACGTACGGCGCCAGGCGGGATAGGCGGCGCGCGCGGCGGCCACCGCCTCGTCGGCCTCGGCTGCCGTGCTGGCGGGGAAGTGGCCGATCACCTCGCATGCGCGGGCCGGGCTGCGACTGTCGAAGCGCGCGCCGGGCACGGTCCGCCACTCGCCGGCGATCCAGTTTCGCCCGGGAAGCACAGGGTGATGATGGTGGCTCATAAGAACCTCCCCGCGATGTGGGGTTGTGACCAGGGGTGCAAGAAGTGGAGGGGTCAGGTCTGCTACCATTATACCCACGTCGAGGTGGGGCAGAGATCCCGCTCCGGGTGGCCAGTGCATGTACAATGCGAGGAGCGGAGGCTCTGGCGCGACAAGCGTGTGCGTGGGAGCCCGGCGTGGGTGAGGGACTCTCGATGGTTGCGCTGGAGTATGGGAAGAACCGTCTGACGCTTGAGCTGGGCACCGGTCAGCTCATCGCTGCGCACCACGGGCCTGCCCCGCTGAGTGACCCCGCTGACGCCGTCGCCACGGCGCTGGAGAAGCCGTTCGATTATCCCGCCCTGAGGCTGGCACTGACGCCGGACGACCATGTGACTGTCGTCGTGGACGTGCCAGGACTCGACTCTGCGGCCTTGCTCGTGCCCGTACTCGAAAACCTGACCGCCGCCGGGCTCGCTCCCCAGGCCATCACGCTGCTGGTGGAACGCGAGTCGGCCGGCTGGATCGACGATTTGCCCGATCACCTGGACGAGGTCCACGTCGAGGGGCACTCGAGCGCCGAGCGCACCCGGCTGGCCTACCTGGCCACCACGAAGAAGGGCCGGCGGCTCTACCTGAACCGTACCCTGGTGGAATCCGATCAGGTGGTGGTGCTCACCCAGCGGCGCTACGATGCGGTGACGGGCTACGCCGGCGGTGCGGCCTCGTTGTTTCCCACCTTCAGCGACGAGCCGACGTTGCAGGAAGTCGCCCGCACCTGCCATCTCGAACCACCGGGCGATGCTCCCTGGCCCTGGCTGCAGGAGGCGAACGAGGTGGCCTGGCTTCTGGGGCAGCCGTTCTACGTGCAGCTGATTCCTGCGGCTGGCGGAGGTGTCTCGGCGGTGTTAGCCGGGGCAGGCGAGGCGCTCGCCGAGGGGCAACGCGCTCTGGATCGCGGCTGGCGAGTACAGGTGCCACGCCGGGCGGACTGCGTGGTGGCGGCTGTCTCTGGAAAACACGTCTCGTTCGCCGAGCTAGCAAGCGCCGCGTGGAACGCCTGCCGGGTCGTTCGTCCAGGTGGGCGAGTGGTGCTGCTCCACGAGGGATCTCCACCGCCGGACGCCACGCTGGAGCAACTGACGCGGTACGACGATGCGCAGGAAGGCCTGAGCGCGATGGAGAAGGCGGGCGCGACCATCAGTCCTACCGCGCGGACGTGGGCCCGCGCTGTCAGCCATGCGCGGGTGTCGCTGCTGGGTCGTCTGGATCCGCAGCTGGTGGAAGATCTGTCCGCGACGCCACTGGAGAAGGCCAGCCAGGTGCAGCGCCTCGTAGCTGGCTCGGGGGAGTGCATCCTGTTGCAGGACGCGCAGACGAGCCTGGCTTTGCTCGCATGACCGGAGTGAAAATCACCGTCGCGGATAGCAATCTGAACGTGGGCCGCTACAATGCCCGATAGCGATCTCTGGCTGAATCTGGAGGGTGAGGTATGCCTGCCTTCTCCCAGGTGGATGAACGGCCCGTCGAAGCAGCACTTCGTAACATTCTCGACCTGCTCGATCGACAACTCTCCGCGGTGGCCCTGCTCTTTCCCCTGGTGATCGCCACGGTCCTTCCGGCGGTCTTCTTCACGTCCTGGCTCCTTTTCGACTGGACGGCGCGGCGCGCGCTGGTGCTGGCCGGCGGGTCGTGCTGTGGCCTGTTCGCCATGAACCTGGCCTGGGAGATCCTGGTGACGCGGTGGGCCCTCCGGCAGTTCGAGAAGCGGTTCCCGGCCCAGGCCCCCGAACGGGCGGTGGCGCTGCAGATTCTCAGCGAGATGGAAACGCCCAGCCATGCCGAGGAGAAGCTGCGGACGATGCTGGCCAGCATCTCACCTGATCGCATCATCCGCCATCGGCGTCAGGCCACCGAGACGCACCCGGAAACCACCCTGCCGACCTCGCTCGAGCAACCAGGCATGCCGGCCAGCGCGGGAGCCCGACCCGGCGGTTACTACGACTACATCCCGCTGGAACCGCGGCCGGACTCATCCCTTCCCCCGTCCAGCCAGATCCGCACCTGATCCGCTCCGCGCCACACCCTCGATCACGCCGAGTAGCTGCACGACCAACCCGGTGAGAGCGGCGCTGCCATCTCCCTGGATGGTGATCGCCTTCAACTCCTCGGGTTTGGGCATGGCGCTGGCAATCTCTGGCAGACGTTCGATGAGCCGTGCGCGGAGATGCATCTCCGAGAGGTCGTTCTCGACAGCCCGGCGCTGGCGCAGCACCTCGACGTCGCGTTCTTCCCGGGCGGCTCGCGCCTGGTGGTCTAGGTTTTCCCGTTCGATGGAGAAGCCGGCCCGGTAGCGTTCCAGCTCGGTTCGCGCCTTTTCGAGCGCCAGTTGCCGGTCGAGCAGGTCCTGGTCGCGCGCCAGCCGACGGATTTCCAGCTCGTGAAGCTGCGTCGCCAGGTCGTCCTCGGAAAGTCGCCGGGCGCGCTCCGTGGCGGCGCGCTCGGCCAACCCCGCTTGCTCGGCTTCCTGCTCGACGCGATGGCGGCGCGTCTTCTCGGCCTGGTTGCGATCGTAGGCGGCGCACTCCTCGCGGGCGCGCAGCTCGGCCAGCTGACGCGCGCTTTCCAGGTCGGCCCGCTCGGCTTCCTGGCGGTTGGCGCGCTCGCGCGAGGTGACCTCCTGAGTCGTTTCCAGCTCGGCCAGGCGGGCCAGCTTCTCTCGCTCCGAGCGGAACGGCTTCTGCAGGTTCTCCCACAGCCGGGTCGAGCTGACCACCGCCTCCTTGATCTGGACGGTGACGATCTTCAGCCCCAGACCGGTCGCGCCAGCGCCTTCGCCGCTCGATTCGGCCACGCTCCGCAGGCGGAGCGTCAACTCCTCGATGATCGGCTGCTTGTCGGACAGGATGGCATCGATGGGCATGGTGGCGACCTTGTCCTTGATGGCCGCTTCAGCCTGCTCGCGCAGTTGCACGTTGACGACGCGCATGGGGTCGGCGCGATCGGAAAAATCGAGCCGGCGGTAGGCGGTGCGCAGGTCATCCACCACCCATTGCACGTAGGCCTGAACGAGCACGCCCTGCCGTTCGATGGAGATACACCGCGCGTTGATCAGCAGGGTCTGCACCGCGGCAGGAATGACCAGGAAGGCATCGGAGGTGGGGTTGTAGCGGAACGACACCCCCAACCCCAGCGTGACCGGTTCGGGCCGGCCGCGGCGGGTGTGGACCACGTAGACGTTCGGAGGGACCACCACGGTCTTCCAGCGCCACCAGCCGGTGATGCGATAATCGACCGCCTGGCCGGCCGGATCGTCTGGCGGGCGCGAGCCTGTCCGGCGGAGCATGGCCTGGACCGGAGAGGCGGCCGCCATCATGGCCGGGGCGGGCGACTTGGCCCGCCAGCCGCGGACCTCCTGCTCGAAGCGTTCCTGATCCTCGACGACCTTGTTGAGATATTCGTTGGATTCCATCGCTGGCTGCCACCTTTCTAAGTGCCGTGGGTGTCTCAGAAAGACACGGCGCAGGACGAGGAAGATTACATCAGGGACGCGGACGCTTGCGCGGTTTGGGTTTCTCGGAGCGTCGGAAGGCGCCCACGATGAGCTCGACGATGACACCCAGCACCAGGCCGAGGAAGGCGCCCAGGCCTCCCATGCCCAGGACGAACAGGATGAGAAGGCGGATAAAGCCGCGCCGCGCTTCCTCCCAGGAGATTTGACCCGCCAGGTAGATGCCCACGCCCAGGCCCAGGCCCAGGCCACCGAACAGACCAATCCGGAGGATCCACGATAACTCGCGGGCCAGGTCGGTCAGCAACGACCAGCCGTCTTGCAGGTCGCGTTTCGGCATGCGGATGCTCCGGGGCGGCGCAGAGAAGAACCACCAGGGGATGACCTGGTGGTTCACATCGAAGCACTTCTCGGACGAGGGATCAGGCCTTCTCGGGCACTTCCGGGCTGTCGGCGTCGAACCACTTTTCATCGAAGACGATGCGCGAACGGCCTTTCATCGCCATGTTCGCCGTCAGGGCGATGATGGCGTCGGCCATGGCGACCTCACCGTGACATCGCGGCAGCCGCTGCTGGAACTTGCCGTCGCGATCCTTGTCGTAGCCCAGCTTGGGGTCCCAGGTGCGGACACAGTAGGCGAAGTCTTCCATCTCCTCGCGGTAACCCCGGCTGATGGGGCCTCCTGGCGCGGCGGTGCCAGCCCTGGCCGCCGTCACCGAGGCAGAGGGCCCACCCCAGGTGGACGAGGCATCGGCAGCGGCCTGGCCCTTGGGCATGGTCGCCACGTCCACCGTCATCATCTTGGCGTCGCCGCCCTTCTTCGTGGGGTCCTTCTCGGTGTACAGCATGACGCGCTGTTCCGCCTCGACGACCATGGTACCGCGCGTGCCCATGAGGCACTCGCCGTACTGCTCGAAGCCGTTGGTGCTGATGGAGGAATAAGTCACCACGACGATGTCGTTGCGGTCGCTGGCGTAGTTCTTGCCCGGGAACTCGTAGGTGACGTAAACGTGATCGTCGATCTCGCGGTCATTGCGGCCGGGCCCGAAGAACGAGCGCGTGCCGACGCCAGAGACGGACAGGGGCTTGACCTTGCCGAGGAAGATGCTGGCGGCGTCGAGTTGATGGCTGCCCAGCTCGGCCATGAGACCGCCGCCGGTCTTCTCGTAGAGACGCCAGCGGACCAGCTGCTCGACCGAGTCGTAGCCGCAATCGGCCAGGTACTTCTTGAGATCGACGCCCTTCTCCTTGGCGAACGCCTTGATGCCCTCGACATCACCTTTGAGGACGGGTTGGAACCAGCCATCACGGAACTTCGGTTTGGTGACCCCTTCTTCCTCGGCGGCAAGCTGCAGATTGCCATCGAAGGCCCACTCGAACTCCTTGCTGTTGAACGAGGCGGGCCAGCTGAAGTTGCGATGCCAAAGGGCGCGGATGTGCTTGATGTCGCCGAGGATGCCTGACTTGATGACCTCCTGAGCGTGAGCATAGAGCATGCTGTAGTGCCGCTGGTGGCCGATCGACAGCACCCGTTTGGTTTCCCGGGCGACGCGGATCATCTCCTTGCACTGGCCGATGGAGCGCGCCATCAGCTTCTCGCAGAGGACGTGCTTGCCAGCCTTCATGCACTCGATGGCGACGGGGGCATGCAGGTGGAGCGGAAGCGCGATAATGACGGCCTCGATGTCTTTGTCATCGAGGATCTGCCGCCAGTCGGTGTACTGACGGATGGCGCGGGCCTTCTCGCCGTAGATCTTGCGGAGGCCCTTGCGCAGTGCCACCTTGGGATCGCCATCCATGATGCGGCGGATGTTGTAGGGGCGGATGTCGGAGACCGCGACGATCTCGAGGAATTCCGGGTTGTGCTCGCCGGCCAGCACGCCGCCCTCGTCGCCTCCACCGATGAGGGCCGCCTTGACGGGCCGGCCCTGCATGCTCTGGTAGCCGAAGTAGACGGCGGCGGCCGAGCCACCGACGGCGCCGGCGCCCACGATGCCGGCCTTCAGGAAATCGCGCCGGTTCAGGCCGAGGTGATCGACGGCCTTCTGAAAGTTGGCCTCACCCACGGCACGCTGTTCCGGAGTCATATCGATGGCCATGAATCATCTCCTCGAAGAGCGGGAATGGCTTCAGATGGGGTTTGCGTTCGCCGCGGGGCGACGTCCAAAGAGCAAACGGTAGAAGGCCGACAGGATGGCGTCCGCGCCAAACCAGCGACCGGTCGGCAGAAACATGAGGGCGGCCAGCGCCAGCATCTCAATCACATTCTTGTTGACGAAGAGGTACGATCCCTCAGCGGCTGGCGGCGCGGGCAGCCAGGGGAAGGCGGGCACCGCCAGGTAGGTCATCAGCAGGAACATCATGGCAACGAAGGCGCCGAGCCGGGTGAACAACCCCAGCAGCAGGCTGGCGCCGGCGCCGGCCAGCATCCAGGGAGTGGCCAGGTCGATCAGGCCGATGAGGTCGCGCTGGGCCAGCAAGCCCTTGACATCGCGGGCCGGGCCAGTGGGCAGGGGGCCGACCTCTTTTTGCGCCGAGGTCAGCTGCTTGTCGAGCACGTCCTTGAACGCCTGCGTTTCCTTGTCGAGATCGGCAAGGATACCAGCGCGCCAGGCGGTAAGTTCGCCCTTGGCCGCCCGCAGGCGAGCACCCTCGACGTCCTTGCCGAACACCCACATCTTCCGGTCGTTGACATCGCGGAGTTCGTCCAGCTTCTTCTGGTATTCGGCGATGCGTTCGCCCAGGGTCATGCGGCGCTTCACCTCGCCGGAGGGGTAGTTCCGCGTTTGCTCGGTGGTGTAGTCGGCGTAGTGGGGATCCTTGTCGCGCTTCTCGGGGTCGGCATCCGGGACGTAGGTAAGCAGCGCCACCACCCGGGCGGCGGTTTGCTCCAGGGCGGCCTGGCCGGCCTTTTGCTGCTTCTCGTCGAGATCGTAGTGCCGGGTGAACGCCTGCAGGTAGGCCTCCCAGTCGGCCTTCAGTCCGGCGGGCACCCGCAGCTGAGGCGGATAACTGGCCAGGTCGCGACCGCCAGGGACCGGTTGCAGGGTCATGCGGGCCAGGGCATCGCTATCGGCGTCGCCGGCTACCTGGCGCACCACACTGCCCAGCGGCCCTGGCGCCTCGCGGAAGTAGCCCGCGCTCGAAAAGTTTTTGTTGTTGGTGAACAACCCCAGCGCAGCCAGCTGTTCGGAAGGGATCTTCTGAAACCCCTCGACCAGGAAGTGCCAGCCGATCGCCAGTCGCAACAAGATCAGGAAGAAGGCAGCCGGTCGAGTCATGGTTGTCAGGCTCAGGAGAGAGAAAAATCGGCGGGTGGGAGGTTGAGCACCACGGGATCGCGTTCGCCCTCGAGGAGCAGCACCGCCCCGATCTCGGGATGACGGTCGCAGTAGCTTCGCGCCAGGTCGATGCCGCCCACGTAGAAGGCTGTTGAGAGTGCGTCCGCCTGGGCTCCCTCTGGAGCAACCACCGAGGCACTGGCCACGCCTGCGGCAGGCCAACCCGATCGCGGATCGAGCACGTGGCCGAGCTTTTTTCCCTGGAACTCCAGGTACTGGAACGTCGCTGCCGAGGTGCCCAGCGCTCGATCGAGCAGGTTCACCTGTCCGAGATACCGGCCAGGTATCCAGGGGTGGCGCAGCCGCACGCACCAACCGCGTCCGTCACTCCGGGGACTACCCTTAGCGTATACACTGCTAGAGCCACCGTGCAACAGAACGGTATGGATTTTCCAGTGCTGCGAGAGGCATCCGGCAAGGCGATCGAGGGCATAACCCTTGCCAATGGAACCGAGGTTGATCCCCACCTGGGGATGGCGAAACGCCACACTCTGCCCGGGCGCATCGAGGAGCAGGTGCCGAAAGCCGACGGCCTCCAGCGTGGTTCGCCGCTCCGGTTCGGTCGGAACGCGCCTGGGTCCCTGGAAAAACCCCCACAACCGGATGAGGGGGCCGGTGGTGATGTCGAAGGCTCCCTCTGTCTCGGCGGACAGGTGATACGACTGTTCGAGAAGCCGGAACAGGCGCGATTCGAGACGGACCGGACGACGCGTTGCTGTGCGGTTGAGTCGGCTTACCTCACTGTCGGGTCGGTAGACGGTCAGCTGGGCTTCAAGACGGTCGAGTAGCGCAAAGGCATCCTGGCCTGCCTCCAGCGCCTGGGCAGTGCCCCACGGTAAGACTATTTCCCAGCGCGTGGCCATGGCCTGCCAGCCGAGTCGGACCAGCGCCAGCTCATCGGGGACAACTCCAGCGGGATCGCTACCCAGGTCGAGGGCAGCGGCCACCTGGCCAGTGGCGACGGCCAGCTGCTCGGGAGCGAACAGGTCGCGTCGGTTGAGATCGTGATGTCCGGAGGGAATCACTCGCCGTTGTCGTGGGTCTGGGGCTCGAGCGTCTTGGTGTTGCGTTCCACGGCCAGCACGATGGTACGCTCCTCGCTGCCATCGGGGGAGGTTGCGACCGCCGGGATGATCTGGCGGGCATCGGGCAACTTGAAGCGCATCGTGAAGGTGCCGTCGTTGCGCAGAGCAACCGGCTGGCCCTGAAGCGTCACCCGCGCGTTGGGTTCGGTAGCGCCGTAGACGATCAGTTCGGCATCGATCTGGAACCAGAACTGCCGGGTCTTGCCGCCAGGAAGCAGGCCACCGGAGCCAAAACTGGAGATGGACGGTGAACCGAGCGGCCGACGGAGGCGTTCGTCGAGGAACTGCTTGATTTCGAGGCTGGAGGCCGACGGATCGAACCCGGAGGACATGGCATACAGGCGGTCAGCTTTGCGGGCGTCGAGATCGGCCCAGTTGGCATCGACAGTGTCGCTGACGCCCGGACGTGGCGTGGTGACGACGTTGGAGCGAGCCACCACGTAAAACTTGCCATTTCGGGCCAGGTAGCCGATGTCCACGCGGTAAGAGCGAGGCGGGTTCTGGACGTCGATGTACCAGTTATTACAGCCACCATGGATCTGGATATCGCGAATGACGTGCTCGGTGATGCCGGTGGTATCGTTACTGGTCACGTCGAGCAGGCGGAGGATGGGCCGTGCGGCATGCCATTCCTGGCCCAGCGCCGACTCGGCACGCTGGACGGCCTGAGTGGTCAGTTCCCAGTAGACGTGAATCCAGTAGGGATCGCGCACCAGAGCGACGATGCGATCCTTGCCATAGCCAGTGGGCAGCTGCCGACCGGGTCGAGGGGCAAGATCGCGGGGCGGCACGCCAACGTCGAATTTGCTTTTTTCGACGACTTCCTCGCTGGAGGAGGTGTTACGGGCGGCGGCCTTCTGCAGAGGAGCATGGACGCGCGGGGCAGCGGGAGGAGCCTTGCGACGGGTGCGGCTTTTCTCGCACTTCTGAATGGCGTGAATCAGATCGTCCTTGCGGAGGTCGTGCCAACCAGCGATACCATGCCGACGAGCGATCTCAGCAAGTTGTTTCCTGGTGCAGGCATTGAGCTGATCACGGGTCATACGGGCCACTCCGGCGCCTGGTTCTGCACCCGACCGACTTTCCTGGGGGAGAAGCGGCCGGCACAGGCGGGTAGGTTAGGATGCAGGAGAGCCGTCCCTGGTACCGAACGAAGCTCCCGGAAATCCTTTCCGGAGAGTGAGATGAGTCCGAGGCACGTGATCTCCATCCGGCAAGGATGGAGAGCGGAAGCGATCATCCGCTCGTCAGTGTGCGGAGGATGCCTGGCGTGGTAGAACAATCAGCCGTTGCTAGTTGGTACGGATCCAGAATCAGTCGACGAGTTCAGGCAGGAGTTTGTGTGGACCTTCATGGGCCTGGTTGCCTGCTTCCCCTCAAGAGAATGGCAAACCTGCTGCTTGGTTACACCCGCCGGGTAGTAGACCTTGGTCCAACCACACCGGGGATCGAACAAGAAAACTGGCGTTTTTGAGATTAATCGAACGGCAGAGTCGTGTCAACATAAATTCTTGGCGACAACGGAACAACGATCAATCTGGCATCGACCGCGTAGACGGGGCAGACCTTCCGGTTGGCATCGAGTTCGTGAAAAATTTCACAAGGGGCCCATTGACATTCCTCGCCTCCCTCGCAAAATACCCACTCACCCATCCTGATATGGATCCCAGACTGGCCTCGTTCCGAGGTGGAACATGCTTGGGGGGTTTGGTGATCGCAGGGAATTGACGCGATTTCTTTCCCTGTCGCAGGTTGGGCTCGAGATGGTCGTTCCCGTGGGTATCGGCGTGGTGGTGGACCACTACCTGCATAGTTCTCCGTGGGGCGTGATTATTGGGGCGGTCCTGGGGTTGACCGGTGGGCTGTTCCACATGGTGCAACTCCTGAACAAGGACGAGGACGCGCCCCCTCCTCCCAGGAACCCGGAATCGCCAGCATGAAACCATTCGCCGCCTTGTTGCTCGGCGCTGCCTTGTTCTGGGGATTGGTGGCCATCCCGGCGAAATGGATCCTCGGTGGCGAGCTGACCTACGTCTACAGCGGAACTGCCCTGCTGTTGTGCCTGGTGCCCGCCGCGCTCACCCTGCTCTGGGCCGAATTTGCCTTCCGGGGCGATCCGCAGAGCTTGCCCATGGTTGTCCTGGGATCCACGGGGGTGCGTCTATTTGGCGTCCTCGTGGTGGCGTACTTGATATACCAGAATGTGCCGCTTTTCCGGCAGGAGAACGGCTTCCTCTACTGGCTCGTGGTCTGTTACCTGTTCACCCTGGCGCTGGAGATGTACTTGCTTCTGTCGAACCGTACTCGACGAGAAAACTCCGTCTGAGAGCGTGCGACCGACAGGGTACGAGCAAGGCCTCTCCCGCCTTTCGTGCTTGGGGACTTCCTATGGCTGCCGGCACTTCTCCTACCGATCACGTCCTGCATGAAGTGCAGGACCAGGAAGTGTCCTGGGTCTTCTTCGAGCGGTTCCTCGATGGCTTCGCCGTCCCCCTGTTGTCGTTTGACATCGGGGGATACAAGGTGTGCTTCACCAAATTCATGTTTCTGGAAGTGGTGGCCGCCGCCATCATCATTGCAATCTCCGTGCCTCTGGCTCGCCGGATTGCCACGGGTGATTTGCCGCGCGGCTATATCTGGAACTTCCTCGAAAGCATCCTCCTGTTCATTCGCGATGAAATCGCCCGGCCCAACCTCGACGATCCGCATCCGCACCATCATCACGCCGAGGAAGGCGATCATGGGCATGGTGGACACGCGGCGCACGGAGGGCACGGCAGCCATGGAGCAGTGGCACTCGCCGCGGCACCGGAACATGAGGCCGATCAGTATCTGCCGTTTCTGTGGACCCTGTTCATGTTCATCCTCATGATGAACCTGCTGGGTATGGTGCCCTTCATGGGATCACCGACGGCCAGCATCTGGGTGACCGGCGCGCTGGGCCTGGTCAGCTTCGTGATGATGCATGGCGCGGCGATCGTGAAGCAGCATGGCAATGTGTTCATTTACTTGAAGTCGCTGTGGCCCCAGATCGACGTACCGGTCGTGGGCCCGCTGTTCAGCCTCCTGATCTTCGTGATCGAGCTGCTGGGCACGGTCATCAAATCGGGTGTGTTGGCCGTACGTCTCTTTGCGAACATGTTCGCCGGCCACATGGTGCTGGGCATGATCCTGTTCTTCATCTACCTGGTAGGAACGAAGGACAATGCCAGCTATGCCCTGTGGACCGGGGTATCGCTGGCCAGCGTGGTCGGCGTGGTGGGCCTGAGCTTGCTCGAGTTGTTCGTGGCCTTTCTGCAAGCCTACGTGTTTACCTTCCTGACAGCCCTGTTCATGGGCATGAACCTCTATCCGGAGCACTGATCCCGAGGCCGCTCGGCGCGGCGAAGGGTTGTTTGTTCGAGCGACCTTCGGGTCCTGACCTTTTGGTTCTCTGACTGGGAGCATCCATGAAAACGTTGCGTATTGTGGCCCTGGCGCTGATGGCAGCCTTCGTGGTGGCAAGCTCGGCCTTCGCCGCCGATAGCCCCTCCTCCGCGGTGCTCGCTGGCTCCGGCTTTGGTGCGGGCATTGGTGCCGCCCTGACCATCATCGGCGCGGGCTTCGGTTTCGGAAAGATTGGCGCGGCCGCTCTCGAAAGCATGGCCCGTCAGCCGGAAGTCGCGGGTCGTATTCAGACGGCCATGATCGTCATCGCCGCTCTTCTGGAAGGTGCCACCTTCTTCGCCCTGATCGTCTGCATTCAGGTGGCGGGCAAGCAAGGCTTCTGATACCGGGCGGCGAGAAACCCGCCCCTTGCCTGGCGAGGGGCGTTCTTCCGGGCCACTGCGAGGAATCTCATGCGTACCTGGTTCGTAACTGTTGTTGCCTGGACCGTGCTCGCGGTGGCCAGCCCCGCCGTCCTGGGGGCGGCGGCTCCTAACTCCGACGACAAGCGGCTTGGCGTCGAGTCTGGCCTGTTCAAGGGTGCGGCCGAGGTCTCGCTCTGGACCATCCTGGTCTTTCTGGTGCTGCTCAGCGTGCTGAAAAAGTACGCCTGGGGCCCGATTCGGGATGGCCTGGAACGGCGCGAAGCTGGCATCGCCCGGGACAAGCGGGAAGCGGAGCAGGCGCGGGCCGAGGCCGCCCAGCTGCGGGCTAGTTTGCAGGCGGAAATGGCCCGGGCCAACGAGGAAATCCGCCAGATGATGGAGAAGGCGCGCCAGGATGCGCAGAGCACCGCGGCCGAGGAGCTGGCCCGGGGCAAGGCGGAGCTGGCAGCCGAACGCGATCGTCTGCAGCGTGAGCTGCGGATCTCCACCGACGATGCCCTTCGCAAGATCTGGGATCAATCGACGCAGCTGGCCACCCTGATTTCGTCCAAGGCCGTGCGCAAACAACTGACCGAATCCGATCATCGCGCGTTGCTGGATGAGGCGCTGGCTGAGTTCAAGGCCGCCGCCACATCTCGCCGCGACCACCTGCAGAGCGCCCGGGCATGAGCGAACAAGAGCTGGAAATTCAGCATCACACCGTGATGGACGACGAGGTGCGCCACGTCGCCCGGGTGTATGCCGAGGCGTTGTACAACGCGGCCGAGAAGGAACACACCGTGGAGGGGGTCCGCGAAGAGCTGGAAACGCTCACCCAGGGGGTCTTCCGTCAGTAGCCTGGGCTGGCGCTCCTGCTGGGCAGCGCTGCTGTCAGCCGGGAACGCAAAGGGACCATCCTGCACAACACCTTCGGCAATCGCGCCACGCCCACGTTCGTGCATTTCCTGGACGTGCTGAACAATCACGACCGTCTGGGCATGCTCGACGCGATTGGCGAGGCGTTTGTCACGCTCTACAACCAGAAGACGCGCCGGGTCATTGTCCATGTCCGCTCGGCCGTCCCCCTGACTGACGACGAACGCCGCCGTCTGACCGACGACGTGCGCTCGATTGCCGACATTCATCCCGTCCTCGAGGAAACGGTCGAACCCGACCTCCTGGGTGGCCTGATCATTCGCATTCACGACTGGATCTACGACGCCAGCGTCCGTACCCGCCTCCTGGCGATGCGGAATCAGCTGATCGAGAGGAGCAGCCATGGCATTCAGAGTGGACGAGATCGTTTCGGTTCTTGAGCAGGAAATCCGCCAGGCCAAGGCCGGGATCGACGCCCACGAAATGGGCACGGTGCTAGAGGTGGGCGACGGCATCGCTCGCGTCTACGGCCTGACCACCGTCATGGCGGGCGAAATGATCGATTTCCCCCAGGCGGGCGTCAAGGGTGTCGCCTTCAACCTGGAAGAGAACTCGGTCGGCGTCATCATCCTCGGCGACTACAAGGCCATCGAGGAAGGCAGCCAGGCTCGCACCACGGGCAACCTGCTACAGGTGCCGGTAGGTGAGGCCCTGATCGGCCGGGTGGTCGATTCGCTGGGTGTGCCACGCGACGGCAAGGGCGACGTGGTGTCACCCCATAGCCGACCCGTCGAAATCATTGCTCCGGGTGTGGCCGAGCGTCAGCCTGTGAAGCAGCCGTTGCAGACCGGTATCAAGGCCATCGATGCGATGACGCCCATTGGCCGAGGTCAGCGCGAGCTGATCATCGGCGACCGCAAGACGGGCAAGACGGCCATCGCCATCGACACGATCATCAACCAGCGCGGCAAGGGCGTCATCTGCGTCTACATCGCCATCGGTCAGAAAGAATCGACCGTGGCCAAGGTGGTGCAGAGTCTGCAGGAAGCCGGCGCGATGGATTACACCATCGTTGTCTCGGCCACCTCGTCCGACCCGGCCCCGCTACAGTACTACGCTCCGTACGCCGGCTGCGCCATGGCCGAGTACTTCATGTACACCCAGGGCAAGGACACCCTGTGTGTGTACGACGACCTTTCGAAGCAGGCGGCCGCCTATCGCCAGCTGTCGCTGCTGCTGCGACGTCCGCCCGGCCGCGAGGCGTATCCCGGTGACATCTTCTACGCGCACTCCCGTTTGCTCGAGCGGTCGTGCAAGATGGCCGAGCGCTACGTCATCGTCCCGTCGGATGCCGACGAGAGCAAGGTGACCGACGACTGGGGCGTGAACAACGCGAGCAACGAGAAGCGCGGCGCGGGTCAGCCCTGCAAGGTCTACTCGGGTCCGCTGGATTTTCATCAGGCCAAGGAAGACGTCAAGAAGTGGCCCGGGCACAAGGTCGCCAAGGTGTGGAACTCGGGTGGCTCGCTGACCGCCCTGCCGGTGATCGAAACCCTCGAAGGTGAAGTGTCGGCTTACATTCCGACCAACGTGATCTCTATCACCGACGGGCAGATCTACCTGCAGCCCGACCTGTTCAACTCGGGCATTCGCCCTGCCATCGACGTCGGCATCTCGGTCAGCCGCGTGGGTGGCAACGCCCAGATCAAGGCCATGAAGCAGGCGGCCGGTGGTCTGCGTCTGCAGTTGGCCGCGTTCCGCGAACTGGAAGCATTCGCCCAGCTGGGAACCGACCTCGATGCCGCCACGCAGCGTCAGCTGGATCGCGGTTATCGCATGGTCGAGATTCTCAAGCAGGTGCAGTACAAGCCGATGGACGTCATCGATCAGGTGATGATCATCTTCGCGGGAACCAGCGGTTACCTCGACAAGGTGCCGGTCCGCCAGGTGCAGGCCTGGGAGAGCCAGTTCCTCAAGTTCATGCACTCGCAACGGCGTGATGTGGTTGATGGGCTGACGAAGGCCCGCGAACTGAATGCGGACCTCGAAGGGAAGCTGAAAGCTGCCATCGAGGCGTTCGCGCAGCAGTTCAAGGCATAACTCCGAGGCAAGATCGCTGAGGTCGGGGCAGTCATGGCAAACACGCGGGTTCTGGTCAAGCGCCGCAAGGCGGTCCGCAACATCAAGAAGATCACGCGGACGATGGAGCTGATCGCCACGTCGCGGTTCAAAAAAGCGATGGACCGCGCCACACAGGCGGAAGCCTACACGCGCAAGATCGCCGAAATGGCCGCCGACCTCACGGCGGTGGCCGGATCGGTGCAGCATCCGTTGCTGGCCAAGCGCGAGAAGATCGAGCGCAGCCTGCTGCTGGTGATCTGCTCCAACCGCGGGTTGTGCGGCGGCTACAACGCCGGCATCCTGCGCGAGGCGACCAGTGCCTATCGCCAGATGAAGGCCGATGGCATCCAACCGATCTGGGAGTTGTCGGGGAAGCGAGCGATCAATTTCTTCCGCTTCCAGGGGATTCAGGCGGATCGGTCCTACACCCAGTTCGAGGACAAGCCGTCCTTCGCGGAGGTGAACGAGATCGCCGAGCGCTACACCTGAAAGCGTTCATCGGCGGTCAGGTGGACCGGGTGCAGGTCTGCTACATGAAGTTCATCAGCGCGGGTGTGCAGCGGCCGGTAGTGGAGACACTCTTGCCGCTGGAAACCATCTAGCCCGGAGGTCAAGAGCCGGGCCCCCGTCGAGCAGCCGAAGAAGGCGGTCGAGTACGAGTTCATGCCGGACGCCGGAAGCATCCTGCGGGAGCTGTTGCCGGTCTCGTTCAAGGTGCGTCTGTTCAAGTGTTTCCTCGACGCGGCGGTCAGCGAACAGATCGCTCGTCGGGTGACGATGAAGCAGGCGACCGAGAACGCCGACGACATGATCAAGTCGCTGTCGCGGGAATACAACCGGCCCGCAGGCGAACATTCCAAGGAAATCCTCGAAGTCATCGGCTGCCGAGGCTCTGAAATAACTCCACGACGTGAATCTCTGGAAGCCAAACCAACCCAGGTGACGACATGGTGAGCAGCAACGGGCGGCAGGTGGGACGGATCGTGCAGGTCATCGGCTCGACGTTCGACGCCGAGTTCGCCGAGGGGCACCTGCCCGAGATCTATAACGCCCTCCGCATCGACAAGGACACTGGCACGGTGCCCATCCACCTCACCGGTGAAGTGCAGCAGCACCTGGGCGGCAACCGGGTCCGTTGCGTGGCCCTGGGTTCGACCGACGGTTTGGTGCGCGGCATGGAAGTGGTGGACACCGGCGCACCCGTCTCGGTGCCGGTCGGTCCCGAAACGCTCGGTCGGGTGTTCAACCTGCTCGGCGATCCGATCGACGGCCTCGGCCCGGTCAAGGCCAAGGAATACCGTCCCATCCACCAGCCGCCCCCCCGCTTCGACGAACTGTCGCCGAAGACGGAAGTCTTCGAGACTGGCATCAAGGTCATCGACCTGCTGACCCCGCTGGTCCGCGGTGGCAAGGCCGGTCTGTTCGGCGGAGCCGGTCTGGGCAAGACCGTCATCCTCCAGGAACTCATCGCTCGTATCGCCACCCGGGCCGGTGGTGGTTCGTCGGTGTTCGCTGGTGTGGGCGAACGTACCCGCGAAGGGAACGATCTCTGGCTCGAAATGCAGGAAACCACCTACAAGGACGAGAAGGGCGTCACCCGGCCGGTTATCTCGAAGACCGCCATGGTGTTCGGCCAGATGAACGAGCCGCCCGGCGCCCGTCTGCGTGTGGCCCTGTCGGCCTTGACCATGTGCGAGTGGTTCCGCGACGCGACCGGCACCGACACCCTGTTGTTCGTCGATAACATCTTCCGCTTCTCGCAGGCAGGCTCCGAGGTGTCGGCCCTCCTGGGTCGTATGCCTTCTGCCGTGGGTTATCAGCCCACGCTGGCCACCGAAATGGGCGAGTTGCAGGAACGTATCACCAGCACGACCCGCGGCGCCATCACCTCGGTGCAGGCCGTGTACGTGCCGGCCGACGACCCGACCGATCCCGCGCCGGCCAACGCCTTCCAGCACCTGGATGCCTTCCTCTACCTCGAGCGCCGCATCTCGGAAAAGGGTATCTATCCCGCCGTCGATCCGCTGGCCTCGTACAGCAACATCCTCCAGCCGGGCATCGTCGGCGAGGAACACTTCCAAGTGGCCAACCGGGTCAAGCAGATTCTGCAGCGCTACCGCGAACTGCAGGACATCATCGCCATCCTGGGTGTCGAGGAACTGTCTGAGGAAGACAAGCAGGTGGTGAACCGCGCTCGTCGTATCGAGAAGTTCCTGTCGCAGCCGTTCATCGTCGCCGAGGCGTTCACCGGCAAGGCGGGCAAGGTGACTCCGCTGAAGGAAACCATTCGCAGCTTCAAGGAGCTGGCGGAAGGCAAGTGGGACCACCTGCCCGAAAGTGCGTTCATGTACGTGGGCGGCATCGAGGAAGCCGAAGAGCAGGCCCGCAAGCAGAAGTAACCGGAGAGCGTCATGGCGTCAAAAGAGCTGCATTGCGTCGTGGTGACTCCGGAGCGTGCCCTGCTGGACGAACCGGCCGACTTCGTGGCCCTGCCGATGTACGATGGCGAACTGGGCATCCTGCCGGGCCGCGCTCCGCTGGTGGGCCGGCTCGGCACGGGCGAGCTGCGCATTCGGCAGGGGTCTACCACCACGCACTTCTTCGTCGATAGCGGATTTGTGCAGGTGCGCGACAACGTCGTCACGGTGCTGACCTCGGTGGCGAAGAAGGCCAGCGAGATCTACCCCGATGCCATGCAGAACGTGCTCAACGGGTTGCTCGAACAACTGAAGCGCACTTCGGGGGTGGATGCCCAGGCTGAGGTGCTCAAGTCGATCGACTCGGCCCGCGCTCAGATGCGCGTCGGCCGCAAGGATACCTGATCGGTTTACCTCTCGCTGACCAGCACAATCAGCGAGAAGGGGGCCGTATTGTACCGCGACCAGGGAGCAATGACCGGCCCCAGGTCGGGGACCAGGATGTCGTGCGGCGATGCCTGGGCGGTGTCTACCACGCGCCGCCAGGGTTTCCCCTGGGGAGCCGGTGGCACCGCGAACGCCAGGTTGTCCTTCCAGGCGTTGAAGGCGATGTAGAAATCGCAATCCGGCTCGCGCCGCGTGCGCTGGCCGTCCAGCACCATGGCAAGCGACCGCCCGTTGAAGTTGGGTTTGTAGGGCTCGGTGCCGTGCCAGACCACGTCACCTGGCTCGAGAAACTCGCGCCGTCGCAGCGCGGGATGCCGCTTCCGCAGGGCAATCATCTCGCGGACGAATCGAAGGAAATCCGAGTTACGGTGGGCGAGATCCCAGTCGATCCAGCTGATCTCGTTATCCTGGCACCAGGCGTTGTTGTTGCCGCGCTGGGTGCGCAGGAACTCGTCGCCCGCCAGCATCATCGGCACTCCCTGCGAAAGCATGAGGGTGGCGAAGAGGTTGCGCGCCTGCCGGCGGCGTAGCGTCAGCACGGCGTGATCGGGCGTTTCGCCCTCAACGCCGCAGTTCCAGCTGAAGTTCTCGTCCATGCCGTCGCGGTTGTCTTCACCGTTGGCCCGGTTGTGCTTGCGGTTGTAGCTGACCAGGTCCCACAGGGTGAAGCCGTCGTGGCAGGTGATGAAGTTGATTGAATGAAACGGCTTGCGGCCCGATTCCTGGTACAGGTCGGCGGAACCGCACAGGCGCGTGGCCAGGGCGCCGGCCATGCCGTCCTCGCCGCGCCAGAAGCGTCGGACGTCATCGCGGTAATGCCCGTTCCACTCGCTCCAGCGCCGGCCCGAGGGGAACTTCCCAACCTGGTAGAGCCCGGCTGCGTCCCATGGCTCGGCGATCAGTTTGGTGTCGGCGAGCACGCCATCCTGGGCGATCTGATCGATCACCGGCGGATCGGATAGCACGTGTCCAGTGGCATCGCGGCCCAGGATGCTGGCGAGGTCGAAACGCAGCCCATCGATGTGCATGTCGGCGACCCAGTAGCGCAGACAGTTCATGATGAGATCGCGGATGAGCGGGTGGTTGCAGTTGATGGTGTTGCCGCACCCGGTGAAGTTGAGATACTTGCCATCCGGGCCAATCATGTAGTAGAGCTTGTTGTCGATGCCGCGAAAGGCCAGGGTAGGCCCGCGATAGTCGCCCTCGCCGGTATGGTTGAACACGACGTCGAGGTAGACCTCGATGCCGGCGGCGTGGAAGGCGCGGACCATGTCGCGGAATTCGTTGATCTGGCCGAGGTCGGGTCCGCTGGCGGCGTAGGAGGCCTTGGGGGCGGCAAAGGCGATGCTGTTGTAGCCCCAGAAGTTGCGATGCTTTTCGCCGGTGTCGGGATTGGCGAATGGACAGTCATTCTCGTCGAACTCGTGGATGGGCAAGAGTTCGACGGCGGTGACCCCCAGCGCCTGGAGGTAGGGAATTTTCTCGATCAACCCGGCAAAGGTGCCCGGGTGGGTGCTTCCTGCGGAAGGATGGCAGGTGAAACCGCGCACGTGCAGTTCGTAGATGATGGAGTCTTCCACCGGGGTGAGTGGGGGGACATCCTCCTGCCAGTGGTAGCCACGCCGGAAATAGAGGCTACGACGCACATTCCCGGGCTGCGCCTTGTTGGGGTTGCCCCAGAAGGACCCGTTCGAAAGGGCGGTGGCGGATGGATCGAGCAGGACGACGGAGGGGTCGAAGGCGTGCCCGGTGCCACGCGGTCCATCGACGCGCCAGCCGTAGGCAAAAGCCGAGGGAAGGCCTCCCACGTGCACGTGCCAGTGGTAACCGGTCCGGTTGCGCCGGGGATGCAGGGTGACCTGAGCGAGAAGTTCGGAGCCTTCGATAGGGTAGATGACGAGCTGGACATGGGTGGCATCGCGGCTGAGGAGAGAAAAGTTAACTCCATCCGGAACCGCGGACGCCCCCAGGGGCAAGGATCGCCCTCGCGCAATCTGCAAATTCAACATATTCGCGTAGTTACCCTGAGGGTGTTTCCTGTCCCGCCAAGAGAATACCACACGGCAGTCGTCCGACAAGCGAAAGAACGCCGATGAACCTGGAGAGGAGAATTGTCCAGAATGGTGTCTGGAAAATCATGGACTATCCTGTAGAATATCTTCGTGGGGTGATACCATTCACCCCTACTCAGCTGGCTCCTCTACTCTCGCAACCCATACCTATACCCGAAGAAAGATCGCCACGCCGGGTCGACCGTTGGATCAACCAGCTTTTGTATATTCCTACCCGACTCGTCGCGTTCTACCCTCGGATCGAAGCGCATGCGTTTCTCTGGCCCTTGAGTAAGCAGGGCCTAATGTTCGTTTTCTGATGCAATCCCCAGATGAATCTGTTCCGCGGAACAGCTCGATACTCGCATCGGAATTCTTCCTTGTCATCTTCGGAGGATACATCCATGGCCGTCGCTCGAGGCGACGATGGTGCGGGCAATTCAACCCGCCGCCGGACACTTCGCAAACCTGCCGGTAGCCTGGTCAGCTCGGATACGCCCCTGCCGCCCACGGTCACGGTTCCGACGGTGGGGGCCGCCCCGCCGGTGACGCCGGCTCCGACTCCCCAGCGTCCGGTTCCGCCCGGGGTGCGCCTGGATGATCTGTACCGCCTGCCGATGCCCCGGCTGTTCGCACTGGCCGAGCGCGAGGGCATCCTCGAACACGCGGGCATGACGCGTGTGCAGCTCATTGTCGCCATTGTCCGCAAGCAGATCGAACGCAGCGAGGTGGTGCGCGGCTCGGGTACGCTCGAAGTCCTGCCCGATGGCTACGGCTTCCTGCGTAGCGCCGCCCATAACTACCTGGCCTCGCCCGAGGATATCTACGTCTCGCCCTCGCAGATTCGCCGGCTGGGGCTGCGCACCGGGCTGGTGGTCGAGGGGCCGATCCGCCTGCCCATCGAGGGACAGGAAAACTTCGCCCTCATGCAGGTCGAGTCGGTTAACGGCCATTCTCCCGAAGAGAAACTGCGGCCGACCGTCTTTGAAGATCTCACCCCGCTGCATCCCAACCGCCGGCTGCTGCTGGAAGTGACCGGTGACGAACTATCTACCCGCGTGGTGGATCTCTTCACCCCCATCGGCAAGGGCCAGCGCGGTCTGATTGTCTCGCCCCCGCGGGCCGGCAAGACCGTTCTGCTGGCGCGCATCGCCCAGGCGATCAAGAAGAACCATCCCGAGTGCTACCTCATCGTGCTGCTCATCGACGAGCGGCCTGAGGAAGTGACCGAGATGCACCGCAACGTTGCAGGCCCCAATGCCGAGGTGGTGGCCAGCACGTTCGATGAACCGGCTTCCGAACATGTCCACGTCAGCGACATCGCGCTGGAAAAAGCCAAGCGCATGGTCGAGGACGGCAAGGACGTGGTGATCCTGCTCGACTCGATTACCCGTCTGGCCCGGGCTCACAACACGGAGGCCCCGTCGGGTGGTCGTCTGCTGTCCGGTGGTCTGGATTCCAACGCCATGCAGAAGCCGAAGCGGTTCTTCGGAGCCGCCCGTAACATCGAGGAAGGCGGCAGCCTGACCATCCTGGCCACCGCGCTGATCGATACCGGCTCGCGCATGGATGAAGTGATCTTCGAGGAGTTCAAGGGCACCGGCAACATGGAAGTGCACCTCGACCGCCGACTCGTCGATAAGCGCGTCTGGCCGGCCATCGACATCAACAGCTCGGGCACTCGTAAGGAAGAGCTGCTGCTGCATCCTGACGAGGTGGATCGCGTGCGGCCGCTGCGCCGAGTGCTGGCCGACATGCACCCCACCGAGGCGATGGAGTTGGTGCTCAACCGGATGCGGAAAACCAAGACCAACGTCGAGTTCCTGCTCAGCATGAACCTGGGCTGAGCGCTGGTTTCGCATCATTCCACCCTCGAGCAGGCCCCCTAAGCCTGCTCGAGGGTGGTTTCTTTTCCCGGTCGCTCAGGCCTGCTCGACGTAGCGGTTGAGCATGTTCTCGAGCAGTTCCTGCCGGCCCGACACGTTGGGCGTCACGTCGCCCTTGTCGAGCATGTACTTCTCCAGTTCCTCGAAGCCGACTTTGCCCTGCTCGATCTGCTGGCCAATGCCGGTATCCCACGAGGCGTAGCGTTTCTTGATGTTATCGCGGAAGGCACCTTCGGCGCGGATGCGGGCGGCGATCTTGAGTCCGCGTGCGAAGGCGTCCATCCCGCCGATGTGCGCGTGGAACAGGTCCACCGGCTCGAAGCTCTCGCGCCGCACCTTGGCATCGAAATTCAACCCGCCGGGAGCAATGCCGCCCTGGCTCAGGATGACGAGCATGATACTGGTGGTCAGGTACAGGTCCGTCGGGAACTGATCGGTGTCCCAGCCCAGGAGCAGATCGCCGCGATTGGCATCGACAGACCCCAGCAAGCCGGCATCCGAGGCGACGATCATGTCGTGCATCATCGTGTGCCCGGCCAGCGTCGCATGATTGGTCTCGAGATTGAGCTTGAAGTGATCGGTCAGGCGATACTCGCGCAGGAAGTTGAGGCAGGCCGCCGCGTCGAAATCATACTGATGCGAGGTCGGCTCCTTGGGCTTGGGCTCGATGAGGAACTGCCCGGTGAAGCCGATCTTCTTCTTGTAATCGACGGCAAGGTGGAAGAACTTCGCCAGGTGCGCTAGCTCGCGCTTCATGTCGGTGTTGAGCAGCGTGGTGTAGCCTTCGCGGCCGCCCCAGAAGACATAGTTCTGCCCGCCCAGCTCCTTGGTGACCTCGAGCGCCTTTTTGACCTGAGCGGCGGCGTAGGCGAAGACATCGGCGTTGCAGCTGGTGGACGCTCCATGGACGAACCGGCGGTTGCTGAACAGGTTGGCGGTGCCCCACAGCAGCTTGATGCCGGTACGCTCCTGTTCTTCCTTCAGCGCCCGGACGATGCGATCCAGGTTGGCGTTGGTCTCGCGCAGGTTGGCACCCTCGGGAGCCACGTCGCGATCGTGGAAGCAGTAGAACTCGACCCCCAGCTTCTCCATGAACTCGAAGGCGACCTTCACCCGCTTCAGCGCCATCTCGACCGAATCGGTGCCATCCTCCCAGGGGCGGACGGCGCAGCCGGGGCCAAAGGGGTCGCCTCCCGTTCCGCGCAGGGTGTGCCAGTATGCGACGGCGAAGCGAAAATGCTCGCGCATCGGCTTTCCCTCGACGACCTCGTCGGGGTTGTAATGGCGAAAGGCGAGCGGGTTGGTCGAGGTGGGTCCCTCGAATCGGATCTTCTGGACTTCGGGGAAAAAGCTCATGGCGGTCACGCCCTGGGTGAGAAATGGGAACGAGATTTTCGGTCAGAGTACGGACGGACTCCGCGACTTCAATGGGCCGGGTCAGCCCGGGGGCCAGGTGAGATCGCGTCCGCCGAGCAGGTGCAGGTGCAGATGCGGCACCGCCTGGCCGCCCCGATCCTTGCAGTTGATGACGAGCCGGTAGCCGTCGGTCAGACCCAGCTGCCGGGCCAGCTGAACGGCCACCAGGTGGAGGTGGCCCAGCACGTCGCGGTCCTCGGGTAGGATGTCGTCATGCGTGCGAATGACCTTGCGCGGAATGATGAGGACATGGACGGGTGCCTTGGGCGAGATGTCATGAAAGGCCAGGCAGTGCTCGTCCTCGTGGAGGATGGTGGCGGGAATCTGACGATCGATGATCTTCTGGAAGATATTATCGGCGAGCATGGCCGGGACCTCCTGGGCGGACTGGGAGCGCGGGCGACTGGCGGCTACAATACGCCCCGTCGGGAGTGGAGACCACCCGGCGGCGCCGAGAACGAGGAACACCCATGACCTGGCTGCTGGGGATCGACGAGGCGGGCTATGGCCCCAACCTCGGGCCGTTCGTGATGTCGGGCGTGCTGAGCCGGGTCGAGCCGGGCGAAATGAACCTGTGGCAGCGACTGGACAGCGTCGTGCGCAAGGCGACCGGCCCGCGCGATGACCGACTGATCGTGGATGATTCCAAGGAAGTCTACTCTGGCGGGCAGGGGCTGGATGCGCTGGAGCGCGGCCTGCACGCCCTGGCCAACGGCCTACCCGCGACACTGGGCGACCTGGTCACCGCGCTGGCGCCTGACGATCATGGCGCGGTCTGCGCCGAGGCCTGGTATACCGGGACGACGTCGATGCCCACGGTGCGGCCGGCCGAGGAGTACCACGCAGCCACCCAGCGCTTCCAGGCTGCCTGCCAGGCCGCCGGAGTGGGTCCCTGGCGCGTGCGCAGCACCATCATCTGCCCGCCGCGCTTCAACGACCTGGTCGCACGGCATGACAGCAAGGCGGCCGTGCTGGGTGAAGGCTTTATCCACCTGCTGCGTTGGGCGTTGGCGGAGACGGGTGACGAGCCGCTGCTGGTGTTCGTGGACAAGCAGGGCGGGCGCAACAGCTACGCGGCCCAGATTCAGCAGGCGATGGAGTGTGGCTATGTCATCCCGCAGGTGGAAAGCGCCAGCCAGAGCCGCTACCAGGTGCTGGGGCTGGAACGGCCTCTCGAACTGACCTTCCGGCCGCGCGCCGACCAGGAGCATTTCGGCGTGGCGCTGGCGTCGATGGTCAGCAAGCTTCTGCGCGAGCTGTTCATGGGCGAGTTCAACGACTTCTGGATGAAGCAGGTGGCGGGCCTGAAGCCGACGGCAGGCTATCCCGCCGATGCCCCTCGATTTCTGGCCGCCATCCGTCCCATGGCGCGACGGCTGGGCATCCCGGAGGAACAACTCTGGCGCTGTCGCTGATCCTGGGGTCAACGAGGTACCGGGTAGACGCCGGACAGCACGTCGTGCAAGCCCCGGTTGGACCAGTAGATGGCCGCGAAGATGTAGCCGACCAGGAGCACCAGGGCACCCCACCAGAGATGCCAGCTCAGCCAGCCGACCACCTGCACCGCCTGGGGCGTCCAGCCTTCGCGGGCAGTGGCGACGCGCCACAGGTCGAGCGCCAGGGAGCCCGCCAGGAGCAGGACGACGGGCAACCAGACCAGCAGCGTGCGTAGCGCGCAGCGCCAGCGAGCGGCCGGCCGACCGCAGCGATCGACCAGGGTGATGCCTGCCAGGTGCAGTACCACCCCGCCGCGCATCAATCCTGCCCACAGCGCCCAGATCAGCGGCAGCGCGAATACGAGCAGGGGGGGATGATACTCCTCGCGAATGGTTTGCATCAGGCCCGAAGGACCCGCCATCAGATCGTCGCCCTGAGCCAGCATCAGGTCGAAACCTTCGGCTTCCTCTCCGCTCTGGACAAAGAGCCGTAGACGATCAGTGTAGTCGCGGCGGAGACGATCCTCGGACGATTTCAGGTTGTTGACGACGAACCAGCTCCACGACGCCAGGACAATGGTGCGATCCGATTCCAGGCACTGCATCTCGCCCTGTAGCCGTTCACGCTCCTGGATCAACTCGGCAACCACCACGCCGTTACCCTGGGTGTCGCGCTCGTTGCTCAGGCACTGCTCGACCTGTTCGAGCCCCAGCTCGCCTGTGGCGGCCCCCATGACGCACAGCAGGTAGGCCAGGAGCAGCAGAATCGGCCCCAGGGCGAACAGGCAGAAGATGCCCGGGAGCAGACCCGCCATGGTGAGGCCGACCTGCATCGCGCGGCCGGGCCGGCTAATCTCCTCGGGCAGCTGGTGCGCCTCGTACAGCGCCTTGCGCATTTCTCCCAGGGTGGAGAACGCGCCCGACTCACCCATGATGCCGGTCATCAGTTCGGCGGCGTGCCAGGGGATGGGGGCCCGGATGGGGTGAGTCAGCTCGCTGGCGCGGCGCGGCTGGCCCTCCAGCGCCACGGCAGCCGCCTGGCGCAGCAGATCGCGCGGGGTGGCCACCAGCGTCGGCTCCCGGGTGGGGGCGTCCAGCAGCAGCACGCGCCCGGAGGGCTGCACCCAGATCTGTTCCGGACTCAGGCGATCCGGCAAGGAGTCATCCTTCTCCGCGTCGTCCAGCTCGGCTGCCAACTGCTCGAGGACCGATAGCGCCTCGCTCCAGCGAAGGGGACGGCGGCGGGAGCTTAGCTCGACCAGGGGGGCCCCCGGCGCACCGATGAACGCCTCCCACGCCCATCCTTCCTGGGTGCCACCAGCCAGCCAGCGCGGCCGGCCCGGGCGGGTGAGATCGTGCCGGACCGGAGGTAGGATGGCCTGACAATCGCGCCGCAACCAGAGCCAGACGGGCCGGGCCAGCGAGGTGTCCTCTCCGCGCAGCAGCATTTCGCAGTCGGACTTCCGGGTGACGCCCTGCACGACGTAACCTCCGACGCGGTCAGCCACACTGGGAGGCAGCCCGGCTGGGCAGCACCATTCGTTGCCGGGCGGCATGCGCAGGCAGGGCCGGGCGCTGGGCAACCGGATGACCCAGGTACCCGAGAGAAACTCGTGGATACCTCGGTAGCCGTTGCGCCTTCGCATGGGCAGGGCCAGGATCCCCTCGCCGACCACGCCGGTCATGAAGGGCAAAAGGGCGATCATGAGGACCGTCAGAATGACCCGGGTGGCCACGTCGGCCTCGCCCACCGACATGATGCGCGCGCTGACGAAGACGAGAGCGAAGGCGGCCACCATCGAGAGCGTATCGCGGAACAGGTAGAACAGGGAAGTGCGCGCCAGCGATTGCCAGAGAGAGGGGCGGTCGCCGGTGATGACGTCGCGCACGCGCAGGCGCATGAGGAACTTGCCAGGCGAGTAGCCAATGAGCCATTCGGGGATGGCGAAGTAGGCCACGCCGCAAACCACGCCCGAGAAGAAGGAGAGGAAGACGGTGCCCACCTCGTAGGTGGTGATGTGGAGCACCTTGTGGACAGCCAGTTCGAACGGAGTGAGCAGGAGTAGATCGATGAGGAAGGCGGTTACGCGCCAGCCCAGTTCGGCCACGCACTGCGAGCGATCGACGAACGGAATGAGCGCCAGGCGCAGCTCTTCGAGCGATTGCCAGCGCGTGCGCTTCGAGCGCGCCAGGCCACGAAGCACGACCTCGTCCAGGGTGCGCGGGATGTCGGGACGAATCGTGCGCATCGAGGCAGGCGGATCGCTGACCGCCTTGGCCAGGGCGGCAGCCGGGTCCTCGTCCTCGAACGGAGCGCGGCCCGTCAGAAGGTAGAAAAGCGTGGCGCAGACGGAGTAGACGTCGCTTTGTGGCGTCACCGGCTCGTTGCGAATCTGCTCGGGTGAGGCGAACAGGACGGTCCCCAGAAACGAGCCGGAGCGCGTCAGCTGTTCGGGGCCGACCAGCGACTTGGCGAGGCCGAAATCGCCAACCTTGACCCGCCCTTCCTCATCGAGGAAGCAGTTGGAGGGCTTCACGTCGCGATGGACGAATCCAAGGCGATGGGCCTCCTGCAGTCCCTCGATGACGTCCAGGATCTTGACGACGGCGTCGGTCACCGGCAGCGGGCCCGATTCCTGGACAAGATCCTGCAGGGTGCGGCCGGGCATCAGCTCCATGACGATGTAAGGCCGTCCGGCGTCCTCATCCGCGGCCAGCACGAAGACGCAGCGCGGATGAAACAGCGCGCTGGCCAGGCGGCCCTCGCGCCGGAACCGCTCGACGGCATCGCGCGAATCGACAAACTCGTGGCGGATCAGCTTGAGCGCCACCCGGCGTCCATTGCCGGCTTCCTCGGCCTCGTAGACGGTGCCCATGCCGCCGCTACCCAGCGTGCGCAGCAACCGATAGTTGCCCACGCTGGCGGGGACGGCATTGACCGCCGAGCTACCCGTCTTGCCGTAGGCCAGGGTCGCCTGGGGGTCTCCAGGTGGAGGACTGATCACGCGGGTGGGCGTTTCGGGCGAGACAAACGGCTGGGCGGGCAGCGTGTCCATGCTCGAACCCAGGGCGACGCCGCAGTGCATGCAGTACCGCGGTGCCACCTGGGTGTAATCCAGCACCTGAGCGCAACGAGGACAGACAAGCCGCATGGGTGGAACCCGGGGATCGCCCCGCCTGCGCGGGAAACCTACGGCGTCCGGGGTCGCCACTGGCCCTGGTCGCCCAATGTGGAGCCCATCACTTGCTGGGGAGCACCTCGATCTGGCTGCGGCCGTCCAGCGTGATGGAGGAGAGTTCGCCGTTATCCTTGGTAAAGTGGACCGTCGCCACCACGATGTCGTCCTCGGGCACCCGGTCTGTCGCCAGACCGGTGGCCAGGAAGTTGGTGTCGCGGAACACGCCCTCGACGTAGGTGGGGAAGCCCCACCGGCTATTCATTCGGACGACCTGGGTGATGCGAATGCGCTGGCCGGGCTGCAGACTCCGAATGATGGCGGCCAGCTCCGGCCGCACCGGCCTGGTGGCGGAAGGCAACGTCGTCGGCTGGTTCATGCTTGCTCTCCACTGGCAATCCGCTGGCCTCGCACCAAGGCGATCCGTCCGGACCGCGCCAGCTCGAGGATTCCAAACGGCCGCATCAGATCGATGAAGGCGTCGATCTTGTCCTCGCGTCCCGACATTTCAATGATCATCGTGTCGATGCCGATGTCCACCACCCGGCCGCGGAACATCTCGACAAGCAAGGTGATCTCGACGCGACGCGAGGCCGCCGCCTTGACCTTGATCAGCATCAGATCGCGCTCGACGAAGTCTTCCGCCGAGATGTCCTGTACCGCGACCACGGTGACAATCTTGTCGAGCTGCTTGCGTACCTGCTCGAGGACAGCCGCATCCGCCTTGACCACGAAGGTCATGCGGGAGAGGTTGGGGTCCTCGGTCTCTCCCACGGCCAGGCTATCGATGTTAAAGCCACGGGAAGCCATCATCCCCGAGATGTGGGCCAGCACCCCGGGTTGATTCTGCACCAGCGCCGACAGAACGTGTCGCATTCCCCTGTACTCCATCCCTCCACTCTGAACTATTAGACCGTTATCGTAGAGATTCTCATGGAATCTGGCGATGGGAGCCCGCGCCCCCGCGTGGTCCGAGGCGGTCTTTTCTTCTGGCAAAATCGTCACCATCCAACTTCCAGCTGATTGACAAGCCCCTTGCGCTCGCTTGTAATGGGGTCGCCATCGACTCGCCACACCCTCCGGACAGGCTACCCCGCCGCCTCCCAGGAATCATCCCATGGCCACGGACCTGACTCCGCTTCCTGACTCGCGCCCCCTGCACCGGCTGATCGCCCAGACAAGGCGGTTGCTGCGGTCCGGCTGGGTGGCTACCGGCGTGGGAATCACCCTGGGCTTGCTCCTGGGCAGCCTGACACTCTTCGCCCTGCTCGATCTGTTCTTGCCCATCGAGCCGATCACGCTCCCCTATTTCGACGTGGTGGTGCCGGTCGATCCATTCCTGCGCTGCGTTGCCCTGGTGCTGATCGTGGTGCCCACCTGCTTGGCCTTCGTCCATGGCATCCTGCGCCCGCTCTTCCGTCGGCTCCGCCCGACCCAGGTGGCCAGGCGGATCGAACAACAGTTGCCAGGCATCCACAACCGGCTCGTCTCGGCCATCGATCTCGAAGACGCCAACCGCGCGCGGCAGGTGTCACCGATCTTTCTGCACCGCCTGCTAACCGAAGCGCTGGAACGCATCAAGAGCTTCCGCCCCGCTTCCCTGCTCGACCTGGCCAGCCTGCGCCGGGCTGCGCTGGCCGCGGGGCTTGCCCTGGCCGCCAGCACGGTGGTCTGGGGATTGTTCTCCGACCGGCTGCCCACGGCGCTCTCCCGTATCTTTTTCCCCCTGGCCGACATCCCCCCGGCTTCAGGCGTGGCCTACTCCGTGGAGCCTGGCAGCGCCGACGTGCTCCGCAATGAGGACATCACCTTCACCGCCCGGGTGACCGAGGGCGAACCCGAGTCGCTCCGCGTCGATCTCGTCGGCAAGACTGGCAACCGGCCGTTGCGCTATGAGCTGCGCCCGGATCGCAACGATGCCACCGTCTGGCGCGCCGTCGTCGATGGCGCCAGCCTCGGTGAGGGGTTCCAGGAAGGCTTCACCTACCGCGTCTATGGCGGACGGACCTGGAGCAAGCAACATCGGCTCGGCCTCGTCGATCGGCCCGTGATCGTGGGGGTTAGCACGGCGGTCTACTTCCCGAAATACATGAAGATACCCGAGGCGCATCCGACTCCGCCCCAGGCTGTGGCCGTCGCTGGTCCGGAAGGGAGCGAGGTCGAGGTAGTGGTTTCGTCGCAGAAGGAGGTGGCGGCGGGTGATATTCAGTTGCTCGAACCGACGCTCCAACCCATCCCGGTTGAACGTCAGCAGGAACGCGCCTGGTTCGAGGAGAAACTGCCAACCGGTGCCACCCTGGGCGGTAGCTGGGAGTGGAGCCAGCGTGAGGGGCGGCGCATTCACACCTCGCCAGCCAGCGTGGGCACCTATGGCCACTGGTTCGAGGGTGACCCGGTGGGACTCGTGGTCGGCAAGGGCGACGTCTTCTTCGCCCACGTCTTCATCCCTGCCGGACAATCACCGCGCACCATCATGCTCGAATGGCACGATGGCGACGGCTGGGAACATCGCGCCTTCTGGGGTGACGATCTGATCCGCGAAGGCAAGCCGGGTACCGTCTCGCGCCAGCGGATCGGGGCGCTTCCGACAGAGGGTCGCTGGATCCGCCTGGAAGTGCCAGCCGCGAAGGTGGGACTGGAAAACCGTACAGTCCGCGGCATGGCCTTCAAGCTGCATGGCGGTCAGGTTCTCTGGGGACGCTCTGGCCTGGTCCAGGTCGAGGAGCCTGGCTTCCGCATCGTGGCCAGCGCTCCGCTGGCCCGGTCGACCCCGGATCAATGGGTGGGGCGCTTCCCGCTGGTGGGCGCGGGCCTGTTTCGCGCCGAGCTTCGCAACGCCCAGGGACATCCTTCCAAACCGATGAAGGAGCTGAAGTACCTGGCGCTGCCCGATAACCCTCCGTACGTCACCCTGAAGCGGAACGGCAACGAAACGATCCTGGCCAGTCCCGCGCCGCTGCCGTTGAGCATTGGCGCCTTCGACGACTACGGCGTGGATGAAATCCGCGTGGTGGTGCGCGACGGTGGCGCCAGCGAACCACGCATCCGCACATTGTGGAGCGCGGGCCAGAGCCCGAAGCTGAACGTCAACCTCGAAGGGCAGCTGACCGAGTCGGCCAAGCTGGCCAGCGGAGGTGTGCTGCGTTACCTGGTTGAGGTGCGCGACACCAAGGGACAGACGGCGCGGACGCCTGAGTACGTGGTGCGTCTGGCCGCCGATGCTGCTGCAGCCGACCAGCAACTGGCGACGTTCGACAAGGTGCAGGACAGCTTCACCGATCGTCTGGTGAAGCTCCTGGGCGAGCAAAAGAAGGTCAAGTCGCGCCTGGACGAGCTAACGAAGGAGAACGCCAAGCTGACGGAGAAGCTCGAGGCGTCGAAGGAGACTCCGCCCGAGCAAGAAGGCGTCAAGCCACCGGAAGCGACCAAACCCGCGGAGAAGGAGAAAGGCCCAAAGCTGACGCCTGAGGAGATGAAGCGGCTGGCGGAGGTGCAGAAGGAACTGGCCAAGCTGGCGGCTGCCGAGGAAGCGAATGCCACCGCGGCCGAGCAGCTCAACGCCGATCTGAAGCGGACCACGGAAGAGGCGACGAAGCTGGATTCGCTGCCGCAGGCGCTGGCGGACCAGATGTCGGCCACGCAGAAGATGTTCGAGAGGGCCGTGGCCGGGGCGATGCGCGACCTGGCGAAGGACCTGAAGAGCGACGCGACGCCGAAGACCGGGACGCCGAACCTGCCCGATCTGAAGGGCAAGAGCGACCGCATCGACAAGGACCTGGAGGGAGTGAAGGACCGGCTGGATGCCCTGTCGAAGGCACGCAAGGGGCTGAAGGAGGATCTCGAAGCAACGTTGCGCGAGCTGGGCAACCGCATGGCCCTGGCCGACGCGAAGCGAGCGGCTGCCGACCTGGAGAATCTGAAGGAGTTCCTCGAAAAGTTCCGCGAGCAGATGAAGCTGGCCCGGGAACGTCAGGACGAGGCCGCAGAGGGAGCCAGCAAGAGCAACGATGTTCCCTCCGAGATGAAGAAGCAGGAGGACATCGAGAAGAACATCGAGAAACTGCTCGCCCGGGCCAAGAAGCTACTCGACCAGGGTGACAAGAACGGTAAGGGTGACGAACCCGAGTTCCCCGATGCCCCCTTCCGCGGCGACGAGAAGGAACGCAAGGTTCCCCCGCGCGAGCAGGACAGCGACGAGGCGCTGCCCAACAAGAAGAAAGAGAAGGACAAGGACGGCGAGAAGCAGGCCGACGGCAAGGCCAACGACAAGGGGAAGGACGACCCCGACGAGGACGACAAGAAGTTCATGCCCCGGCTGGGCGGACCGCGCGAGAAGGTCGATCCGCGCTACGCCGGCAAGCAGCGGCCGATGGAGAAGAAGCCGCGCGATGGCAAGAACGACGGCGACGAGAAGCAGGAGCTGGCCAACCGCCAGAACGAGAACAGCAAGAATCTCGACGCGGCCGAGAAGAGCGTGGCCTCGGACGAAAAGACGCTGGCCGACCTGCTCAATCAACTGAATGCGGCCTCGAACAAGGGCTCCCCTCAACCCAACAAGGCCGAGGGCAAGAACCAGCCCGGTGAGATGGATGCCCTGGCCGATCAGCTTCGCCAGATGATGCAATCGCGCTCGATGCGCGAGGCCATGGCGATGGCGGCCGCGGCGGCGGCGCAGTCTGACCGCGGGCAGCAACCCTCGCCGAACAAGTCGCAGCCCAATCGCCCGCCGATCCCAACCCAGCGGGATACCGGCAATCTCCAGGGGGGCGACCCTCCCGGTGGCAACGCCGGCAACCTGGCCAAACTCGACCCGGCCACCCGCGCCATGATCCTCAAGCTGCCACCCTCCCGCTACCGCGAGGAGCTGATCCGCGGTCTCAACGAGCAGGGGCCCGAAGCTTACCGGGGGTTCATCCAGGATTACTTCCGTAAGCTGACCGAGTCGAAACCCGCCAAGTAAGCTCGACGGGGCCCACCTACCCTGTGCCGGAAAGGTACCGCATGAAGGCCTGGCTGCTGCGCCAGTTGAACCTCACCGATGACTTCGTCACTCACCTGGACGAGGTGACGCTGGCGTTCCAGCATCCGCGCCTGCTCGTCGCCGGGCTGATCCTCCTGGTCCCGGCCAGCATCTTCATCTATCTGCGCCAGAAGCGCAATCTGCCGACGGTGCCTCCGGGGTTGCGCCTGACGCTCACTGCCACGCGCATTCTCATCCTGCTGCTGATGGTGCTGGTGCTGGGAAGTCCCCTGCTTCGCCTGGATCACAAGGCAGAGAACCGGCCGGTGGTCGCCCTGCTGTTCGATCAGTCGGAGAGCATGAACCTGCCAGCGGGACCGTTTGAATCCGAGGCAGAGCTGATCCGCATCGCGCGAGCGGCCGGCTACCGCGCCGAGCAGAACACCGCCGACAGCGATACCCGCCGCGCGCTCAACCGGATCACGCGGTCGCGGCTGGCCCAGCTGGTGGCACAGACCAGCGCCGAGCCGCTGCTCGAAAAACTGGCTCGCAAGTTCGACGTGCAGTACTGGGCCTTTTCCAGCGCGATGGCGCAACTGGGCGTGGACCCGACGCGGCTGAAACTGCCCGAGCCTCCCGCTCCAGGCGGGCGAACCACGCAGATCGGCGATGCCATCGCCCATGTGCTGGAGGAGTCGGCCGGTCGGCAGGTGGCGGGCATCGTCGTGTTCAGCGATGGGCAAAACAACGCCGGGCGCGCGCCTGCGGATGCCGCCGCCCTCGCCTCGCGTCAGGGGACGCCTCTGTTTCCGGTACCGGTCGGTTCGACGAAGCGCCTGCAAGATGTAGCTATCGTCGATCTTTTTGCGACCACCCCAGTGACGGTGGAGGATACGGTTCGCGTCGCCGTCACCGTCGAATCACATGGCTTCGAGAAGCGCCCCGTCAAGGTCGAGCTTCGCGATGGCGACACGGTGCTGGATAGCAAGGAAATCCTGCTGCGCGACGCGGAACAACAGCAGGTGGAACTGTCGTTCAAGGCCACGGCAGCGGGAGCGCGCTATCTCACCGTGGCCATTCCTCCGCAGCCGGAGGAACCCGAACATCTGCGTGGGAACAACACCGACACCGCCTACGTGCGCGTCAGCGATGAACGCATCAAGGTGCTGGTCATCGAGGGTCGACCGCACTGGGACTTCCGCTTCCTGAAGAATGCCCTGCGACGCGACAACGGCATCGGCGGACGCACCGGCAAGGAGGTGGACATCGTCCTCGAAACCGAGTGGCGCCGCCTCCCCGAGGCCGCCAGGGCCAAGGCTCTCCCACGGACGCTGGATCAACTCAGCGAGTATCAGGCGGTGATCCTCGGCGACGTGTCGCCGGCGCTGCTGGATGCCGGATTCGTCAAGCTGCTGGCCCAGGCGGTGCGCGAACGTGGGCTAGGGCTGGTGGTGCAGGCCGGGGCGACCAGCATGCCGCACCGCTTCAGCGACGAGTTCCAGGAGTTGCTACCCGTCCGACTGCAGAAGGGACAGCCCGGCCGCTATCCGCGCGGCGTGCCCTCGTTCCGGGTGGAGCTAGCGCCCGAAGGAGGCATCCACGAGGCGATGCGGTTCTACGACGAACCGGGCCGGAACCAGGCCGCCTGGGGTAACTTGCCGCGCTACTACTGGAGTGCCGCGGCCGAGCGTCCTGCACCCGGCGCCACGGTGCTGGCCTGGAATCCGATCACCACCTCGTACGGCAAGGTGCCGCTGATTGCCCATCACTTCGCCGGGCAGGGTCGCGTGTTCTTCCTGGGGACAGACGAGACGTTCCGCTGGCGGCAAAACGTGGGGGAGCGTTTCTTCTATCGGTTCTGGGGACAGGCGACGCGCTTCGTGGCGCGGCGCGACACCCGCGGCGGGAAGAAAGCTGGATCGAGGTCGGCCTCTGCGCGACCCCGGGCGAGCAGGTGGAAATCGAGCTGATGGCCGTCGAGCCGGATGGCACTTCGAGCGGGGAAAGCAAGCTGGGCGTTCAGGTGACCGGCGGCGGCAAGGCCGAGACGATCGAGGTCGCCAGCGATCCGCAGGTGAAGGGCCGAACTGCAGGGCGGTTCGTTCCGGCGGGTGGGGGCGACTACACGCTGACTTACACGCCGTCCGGAAGGCGACCCGGCCGAGGCCCGGTTGCGCGTGTCGTCGTCGGCCGATGAGATGCGCCAGCCGAACGTCAATCGACCGTTGCTCGAGCAGTTGGCCGCCGCCTCGGGCGAACGGTTGTCGAGCTGCCGGACGGCCTCCATCGAGAAGATCGGCTGACGGGCTGAATCGAGTTCACCGAGAGCTGCATCGCGGTGAGCCTGTGGGACAACTGGCTGAGCACTGTCGCTCATCGTGCTTCTGTACTGCCTCGGTATGGGGCTGCCGCCGATGCTGCATGAGGGCTTTCATGACCCACGTACGACCATCACTGCTGCTGCTATCGTCATCGTGGCGTTCCTGCCGTTCGTGGGGGCCCAGCCCCCTGCGGACGAACGACCTGCCGTGGCGGCGCCGCTGACCGAGGTGGAGATTGTCCGCCGGGTCGAGGCGGCCACCGATCGCTCGCTCGATTACCTGGAGAAGAAGCAGATCAAGGAAGGGCCCAGGCCGGGGCGTGGTCGCCGTCCTACAACACCGTCAATGCCATGGCCATCCTGGCCTTCCTGTCACAGGGCCATGTACCCGGCCGAGGGCAAGTACGGCGACACGGTGGCGGAAGGATCGGTCAAGCCAGGCGTGCTCACGCTGGCCCGGAAGTTCATGCTGAGCACCCAGGCCAAGGATCCCGCACGCGATGGCTACCTGTCGCTGGGCGGCCGGATGTACGATCATGGGCTAGCCACGCTGGCGCTGGTCGAGCTGTACGGCATGGATCCCGACCCCGAGGTGGAATCGGGCGTGCGCCGAGCGGTCACGCTGATTCTGCGGTCGCAGGGCCCCCAGGGCGGCTGGAACTACGAGCCGACGGCGCAGGACGGTGATCTCTCGGTCAGCGTGATGCAGATTGTGGCGCTGCGTGCGGCCAGCAACGCCGAGATTCCCGTCCCCGAGGCCGCCATCAAAAAGGCCATCACCTACGTGCGGCAAAAGGCCAACCCAGCGGGAGGTGGCTACGGCTACAACGGGCCAGGGCCAGGCACCGTGCAGACGAGCGCCGCGGGCGTCCTCTCGTTGCAGCTCCTGGGCGCGCACACTGATCAGCAGATTCCGCGCACGCTTGACTGGATCGTCGCCAGCACCAAGCCGACCTGGCTGAGCAACGGCACGAGCTACTTCTACTACTTCCACTACTACGCCATGCAGGCGTTCTATCAGCACGGGGGGAAGCACTGGAACGAGTGGCACGGCCCCGTTCGTGAGATGCTGCTGGCGCAGCAGAACAAGGACGGCAGCTGGGATGTCCCCGCGGGCAGCGCCGAGGCCGCCTACGCCAGCCCCACCGACAAGACCTATCCCACGGCGTTCGCCACCCTGGTGTTGAACATCTACCAGCATTACCTGCCCGCCTACCAGCGATAGGAGGCCTTCCCTGTGGCGATCACTCTTCTGGGAATGCTGCTGCTCACTGCTGCCGATCCTGGTGTTGGCAGTATCACCGGCACGCTGACTGGGGCCGAGGGCATCACAGCGGTGGAAGCTGTTGATCGATCCGAGGAGAAGGACAAACGCTTCAAGGGCACCTTCGACCCGAAAACGGGCGCGTTTCACATCGACAAACTCCCCCTGGGCAAGAGCTACGACGTGGTGATCGACCGTGGCATCGCCCGGCTCGAGGGAGTGAACCTGAAGGTGCCCCGTTCCGATTTCGAGGAAGAACAGCCGCTCACCAAAACGGATCGTGAGGAGATCGCCCGAATCGCCCGGCTGCTGAACAAGTTCGAGAACGAGATCGAGGTGATGACGATCGAGGGCAACTGTCAGCACGCGGTGGCGGTGCTGAACAAGCGACGCACCACGCCCTTCTACGAGTCGAAGCCGGGCGAGATGGTCTGGCGGCTGGAAGTGTGGCGATTTGAAAAGCCCGAAGAAACCTGGCTAAAGTCGCAGGAGGAGCTGGGCATTATCTTCTATCGGGAGCGCCTTCAGAAGACAGCCTACGAGAAGAAATCGCTGACGCTCGCCCCACAACTGGGCGGCATCGTGCTGAACGAGAAGACTCCAAAGGTAGACCTGGGCAAGGTAGAACCTCCCGAAAGCAAGGCGGGCATCCGCCTGCGGAAATGAGGGCGAGGAGATTCCCCCTATGAAGCGCATCAATCGCCGGAAGTTCATCGTGCAGGCTGGAGCAGCCGCGGCGGCGACTGGCTTGCCGACCGCGCCGGCCGAGGCCCAGGTCGGTCGAAAACTGGGGACATGCGGCCCGCCACCGCGCAAGAACCCCACACGGCAGACCTCGGCCGAAGGCATGCCTCCCCTGCCCCTGCCAGCCGTGCCGCTCCGGCGCAGCGAGCCCAAGGCGGAACCGGCTCCGCCGCTCATGATCGCCAAGCTCGAGTACGGCACCACCCAGGACTGGAATACCGATCCGGGCGACATCGACAACCTGATGCGGCATGTCCGCAGCGCCGTCGGCCTGTGGTACGGCTGGAAGCAGATGCCCCTGGCCGAGCTGGTCGCCCTGTATCAGGCCAAGAAGGAGAGCAAGGTTCCCGCGCTCTACCTGTCTGGTCACGAGGCGTTTCAGTTCACTCCCCAGGAACGAGCCGCCCTGACGCAGTACCTGCTCGATGGCGGTAGCCTGCTGGCCGACGCCTGCTGTGGACGCTCGGAGTTCGCCAACTCGTTTCGCGCCGAGGTCAAGGCGATGTTTCCGCGCCGGTCGCTGGATCGGCTGGAACTCGATCATCCGGTGTTTCGCTCGTTCCACAAGTACACCACGGTGAACTTCCGCACCTTCAAGGGAGCTACCCGGGTCGACACCGTGGGGCCACCCGAGCTGTACGGCATGAACCTGGGCTGCCGGGCGGCCATCCTCTTCTCGCCGTGGGATCTCAGCTGCGGCTGGGATGAGCATAGCCACGAACATGGTCAGCGCCTGCTTCCTGGCGATGCCATTCGCCTGGGCATCAACCTGGTCAGTTACATCGCCGCTTTGCGCCAGGTGGCCGAGGTGCAGTCGGTCACGCGCGAGGTGAGCGGGAAGAACGAACGCAAGCGCCAGCAGTTTGTCCTGGCGCAATTGCGCCATCATGGCGACTGGGATCCCGACCCCAACAGCACGGCCCAGCTGCTCCGCACCATTGCCAGTGTTTCCAGCCTCGCGGTGGCCTTCGACCAGAAACCGGTCGATGCGAAGGAGACCGACATCGCTCGCTTCCCGTTCCTGTACATGACCGGCTTCCGCGATCCGCGCTTTAGCGGCGAGGAACTCGGCGCGCTGCGGCGGCACCTACAGGCGGGGGGCTTCCTCTTCGTCAACAACTGCTCGGGCTATGCTGCCTTCGATCGCCACATCCGCGACATGGTCAGCAAGCTGTTCCCCGATCAGAAGCTCGAACGGCTTGGCGCGGAGCATCGCCTGTTTCGCTCGTTTTACACGCTGACCGAGGGACGCGATCGCCAGAGCGGCGCGGCCCGCCCGCTGGAGCTGGAAGGGGTGCGCATCCGCGATCGGGTGGTGCTGGTCTACTCGAAGAACGACGCCGTCACGCATCTCAAGCTCGTCAGCGATCCGTTCGGCAACGGCTACGACGCCGACACCTGTAGCAAGCTGGTGACCAACGTGGTCAGCTACGCCATGCAGAACTAGCGCTCGCACTCAGGAGATCTCACCGCATGTCTGCCACTGGAACTCGCAACCCGCTGATGGGTGACGCCGTGGCCTCGTCCAGCGATCTGGAAGCCATCCAGAAGCTGGGCGCGGCCCGCAAGAAACTCAAGGACGAGATCGCCAAGGTGATCATCGGCCAGGAACACATCGTCGATGACCTGCTGACCGCCCTGTTCGCCCGGGGGCATTGCCTCATGATCGGCGTGCCGGGCCTGGCCAAGACGCTGATGGTTCGCACCATCTCGCGGGCCATCGATCTGGAGTTCAACCGCATCCAGTTCACCCCCGATCTCATGCCGTCGGACATCACTGGCACCGAGATCATCGAGGATGATCGGGCGAACGGCACCCGGCAGTTTCGCTTCATC
>JAXMAV010000041.1:0-42947 GCA_046350255.1 Gemmataceae bacterium | reverse complement strand
AGTTCTGGGCAGTCGCTACACAGCTCCTCCGGCGTCGGGTTCGATCCCGCCTCGCGCAGCTGTTCCCAGCGAGCCAGGAGGTCAAGCAGACGAGATTCCGCGGACATGAGCGCGCACCATGGGGGAAGATTACTGAGGCAGCTCGCGCTGCAGCTGTTCCTGCAGGCGCAGCCGCGCCGACAACCAGCGCCGCCGCAGTGTCGCTTCCGAGATACCCAGCACTTGGGCCGCGTCCGCCTGGGGCAGGGCCTCGTAGAAGAGCAGGTCGAACGTCTCGCGCTCCTCCTCCGGTAGCTGCTCCACCTGGTGATGGAAGTCGGTCCATTCCGCCAGTCGGCCCGGGTCGTGGGTCTGATCCGCCGGGTCGGCCGCCCTCCCCGACTCCTCGCCCGGCGCGGCCCCCACGCTCTCGTGGTTAGCCCCCAGTCCATGCGGCCCCTGGTGCCGTCGCGCCAGGTCGAGCAACTCGCGCCGGATCTGCAGCGCCGCCAGCCGATAGAAATCGCGCGCGGTGGCCGGCTTCACATCCTCCAGCGCCTTCCACAGCCGCAGCGCCGCGTTGTTCGTCACGTCGTCGAAGTCCTCCCACCGCCGCACCCGTGGGAACCGGCCCAGCATCCGCTCCGCCAGCCGCTGCAACCGGCCATAGGCATGGGCGAACAACTCCTCTCGCGCGGCGTGGTCCCCCTGGTGGAACCGTTCGATGTGACGCTGGAGTATCGTCGATGGATGCTCGCTCATCGGCGCGATTGCCTCCTGCGGATGATCTTCGCGAACAATGTCCTGCCAGCATACCGGGGCAGGACAGCCCGCTCCAGTTTTTTCGATCTTCCCTGAGCGCCAACGCACTCCGCGCACGCTGAAGAGGGTGGAGACGGAGACGACGGCCGAGAACGATGAGGCGAGTGACCTCGCGACGGCTGCCGACCTCCTCCCAGGAGCGAGTATCCGCCATGAAGAAGAACCTCCCCGCCAGCGTCGCCATGGTCGCCACCCCCGCCGCCCGCACCACTCGCGGCTACCGCAAGCCGGCCCTGCACACCCTGGGCAAGCTCGAGCAGGTGCAGGCCTACTACCACGGCAGCTATCGCGACGGCCCCAACTCGTACTACTGGTACAAGTGAGCCTCACCCCTCGCGGGCGGCCGGGATCCCCCGCCGCCCGCCTTCTTTTCTCCCACTCTTCCTCGACTCGGAGAGATCTCCATGACGCACTCCCCGGCGTTGGTGCTGGCGCCCGGCGTCTACCTGGCCTGGCAGGAAGACATGGCCCGCGTCCTCGACCTGGAACGCGGCCGCTTCTTCGGCCTCGACGGCACCGCCAGCGAGATGGTCGCCCTTGGCCTGCACCACGACATGCCCCACGTGTGTGCCCGCATGGCAGAGCGCTACGACCTCGATGCCGACACCCTCCGCGCCGATCTCGAAGGCCTCCTCGCCGATCTGCACCGTCAGGGCCTGCTGGCCGCCTCGCGTCGCCCGCGCCGTGCCGGATTCCTCGGCTGGCTGACCGCCCCTGGCCGGGCCAGCGGACCGATTACCCCCGCCCTGGTCGGCCGCCTCCTCCGTCGCGCCTGGTGGAGTCTCCGCCTGACCGGCTGGGCCCCCACGCTCCGCCGCTGGAGTCAGCCCTACGCGACCCCCTCGTCGCCCGCTCCCACGGATCTACCTGCCCAGGTGGACGCCGCCATCCGCGAGGCTGCCTCGGCCCAGCTGCTCTTCCCCGTCGCCTGCAAGGAACGTGCTCTGGTCGCCTTCCACCTGCTTCGGGCCGTCCACGGCCTGCCAGCCGAGTTGATCATCGGCGTCCAGCATTACCCTTTCCTCGCCCACGCCTGGGTCGAGTTCGACGGCCAGACGCTCACCGACGACCGCGCCCACTGCGACAACTTCGAGCCGGTCGCTCGCTTCACCTGATGCCCACTGAAACGATCGCACAAGGAGACAGTACCATGCGCACGGGATTCGATGTCGAGATGCGAGCCGATACCGCCATCACGCGCCTGTTTCGCGCCGGGTCGCGCCGGACTCGCCTGGTGACTCTGGCCCGCGATGCCTCCGGGCGACTCACCTGCGCCGTGGTCGGCCGTCTGCACTACCGCGACGATCTGGCCTGGGCCTTTCCCGCACTCCGCGGCCAGCAGTTCGCCAGCGATGCCGCCCTGGCCCTGGCCCTCTTCCAGGCTGGCGGCCCCGAGGCGCTGGCACGTCTCGAGGGTGAGTTCAGCCTCGTCCTGGCCGATACCCGCCACCAGCGCGTGCTGGCCCGCCGGGACCCCATGGGCACCTGGCCGCTCTTCCATACCTCCATTCCCCACGGCGTGCTCGTCGGCACCAGCCTGCTCGACCTCGCTCGTCGTGCCGGACGCTCCACCGTCCACCGCGACCATGTCGCTACCTACCTGATGTGGCCGTTCGCTGGCGTCGAGTTTGGCCGCGAGGCAACCGCCATTGAGGGCATCCAGCGCGTGCTGCCCGGTGCCCTTGTCGAGATTCGCGCCGATGGGTCCAGCCGTACCCTCGTCCGTCACGACTGGACCACCCCCACCCAGACCGGCCTGACCCTCGACGAGGCCGCGCAGCAGCTGCGCCAGCAGCTCACCGCCGCCGTCCGCGAACGTCTCGAACCCGGCTCCACGGCGGCGCATCTCTCCGGCGGGATGGATAGCTCGGCAGTCGTCTGCCTGGCCCGCGACCTGCTCCGGCAAGCCGGCGACGACCGTCCCGTGGAGACGCTCTCGCTGGTGTATGATCTCCCCTCGCTCGCCCCCGAAACCGAGTACATCCAGATGGTGCTCGACCAGGGCGGGCCCGTTCGCTCGCACTTCCTCGATGGCGACCAACTGTTCGACTTCGACTGGTTCGACACCGGTGTCGTCGAGCACGACGAACCCTATGCCGGGTTGTGCCAGCTGGCCATGGAACGCCACCTGATGGACGAGGCCGAGTCCGCCGGCGCCACCACCGTGCTGACCGGCGGCGGGGCCGAGATCATTGCGGAGGGCGCCAACCACTACCTCGCCGACCTGATCCGCAGCTTCCACTGGAAGCACGCGCTGGCCGAGGTGCGCAGCTGGGCACGCGGCTCGGGCGACAGCGCCTGGTCCATTCTCTGGCGCCAGGGGCTCGAACCGCTCGTGCCCGCCCCGCTCCGCGACGGTCTGGGCGTCTGGCTCCGGGGCGGCTGGGCTGCCTTCCCCCGCGTCGGCCTGGGGGCGATTCCGCCGTGGATCAGTCCGCGCTTTGCCCGTGGCTCGCATCTCCGGGCGCGCGGTCTGGAGGCAGTCCGTCGCTTCTTCCGCGCCCCGTTCGAGGAGAGTGCCGCCCGCTTCGGCGCCGACTGCCTGGCGGGCGAATGGGCCGCGCCGCACCTGGCCGGGCCGGCCGGCATCCACCTCAGCCGCCCGTTTCTCGATGCCCGCCTGGTGCGCCTGGGGCTGTCGTTGCCGCGCGAGGTGCGCCTGGTGCCGGGGCGCGTCAAGCCGGTGTTACAGGAGGCGATGCGTGGCGTGCTGCCCGAGCCGATCCGCACGCGGCGCTGGAAGCGCCATTTCAACGATGTCTACCGGCTCGGCCTGTCGCGTCGTCTGGGCGACCTCGAACAGCTCGTCCAGCGCTCCGCCCTTGCCGACATGGATCTGCTCGACACCGCCGAGTTGCTGCGCGCTCTGCGCCACGTCGCCGCCGGTCTCGGCGAAATGTCCGCCGCCGGCCGCCTCAACGCCACCCTCGCCCTTGTCGCCTGGCACGACCACCTCGGCCCCGCCCTGCGCCGGCCCGCTGACGAGCCGACCCTGGTCGTCCGCAGCTGGGCCGACCCCGTCACCCAGAGGGGAGGCCATGCCGTCCACCATTGATCCCACTCTCTCGCTGGCCGGCCTCTTCCGCCGCCACGCGCGCGGCATCTGCCTGGCCTACGGCCTGCTCCTCGCCGAGAATCTGCTCGCCCTGGCTGGCCCACTCGCCCTGGGACTGGCGGTCCGCGGCGTGTGCGACGGCACCGCGCTCGGCCTGGTCTGGCTCGGCGGGCAGCAGGCCGCCCATCTGGCAGTCGGCTACGTTCGTCGCTGCTACGACACCCGCCTCTACGCTCATGCACAGGCCGAGCTGGCCACGCTTCTCGTCGTCGGGCAGCGGGGGCAGGTTCCGACCTCGCAGCTGGCGGCTCGCGCTGGCTGGACGCGCTCGCTGGTCGATTTTTTCGAGCGCGATTTGCCCACGCTGTTGCAGACTGCCTGTGGCGTCGTCGGTGCCGTGGTGGCGCTACTCCTGCTCGATCCGACCCTGGGCGCTGCCTGCCTGCTCCTCGCCGCGCTTGCCGCCCAGGCAGGTCGTCGCTACGCGCCACGGGCTGCCCGGCTCAACGCCCGGTTGCACGATCAGGTCGAACGTGAGGTCGCGGTGATCACCCAGGCCGAGGCGCACGGCATCGCCGATCATTACCATCAGCTGCGCCATCTGCGCGTCGCGCTGTCCGACCTGGAAGCGGGACAGGTCCGTGCCATGGAACTAGGCGGCGTTGTGCTCACGCTGGTGGCACTGTTTCGCGCCGGCGGCGATCCCGCACGGCTGACCACGCTGCTGGGCTACGCCGGGGTGTTCGCCACGGGGCTGATCAATTTGCCGTTGTTGCTCGAACAGCTGGGCCGGCTCCGCGATCTGGGGCAACGGGTGCGGCTGGAAGCGATTACAGCACCGGACGAGGATCCAGCACCGCCAGGAGTCGATCCAGCACCAGGCGAAGATCGTCGCGTTCGCTCTCGGTCAGCTTCGCCAAAGTCTCGGCGATGACCCGGACGCGGTCGGCCTGATGTTCCTGGAAGGCGGCATGGCCCGCCCCGGTGAGAATGACGTCGATTTTGCGCTTGTCCTGCGGATTGATGCGGCAGGCGATGAGCGGTTCATCGCGCGTCTCGAGGGCGCGAATGATGCGCGACATCTGGGCGGGCAAGACACCGAGCTGACGCTGGATGTCGCCAACGATGAGGGATTCGCGCTGGTGGAGCAACGAGAGGGTAAGGAACTCGATGTCCTTCAGGTCGTTGCCACGTCGGCGCGCCCGCGGTGCCGCCAGGCAGAAGCGCGTGACCACGTCGAACAGGTGATGCGCTAGCTCGTCGAGCTTCACCGCCGCCCCGCTGCCGACCATGGTTCCGCTCTCTCACTGCCTGAATAACGTCGTATGAGCCGCAAGGATGGATCTAGCGTATCTCTGCTGACAGGGAAGTGTCAACGTGGAAAGATGGGGCTACTGCACGGGTTAGGCGCCATGGAAACGGTCGTGCCAGGCCTGCGGAATGTAGCGGGGGAAAGTGGGTCGGCGGCGCCGTCTCAGAGCACGCTGCGCCAGACGGCGATGCCGATGGCGAGCAGGCCGAGGAGGACGAGTAGACCGATCCAGGGGCTGTCGTTGAGCCAGGCGCGCACGGCCAGGACCAGCTGCTGCCGACGCGACCGCTTCTGACAGTGGAGGATCTCGCCGCGGAGGAAGTCTCGGTGCGCCTCGAGGAAACGCAGGCCGGAGTGCCAGTCGCGGCGGAGCGACTCGCGCTGCAGGTGATCGAGGTTGCGCAGCTCGCGCGAGCGATCCAGCGCGGTGAGGCCGAAGATGAGTTGGCCCGGCTGCCCGGTCTGCCCCAGCAGGGGGAAATCCTCTGTGGCCTCCTCGATCTGTTCGATCAGGCGGTAGAGTTCGCTGGCTTCCTGGCGCGAGAGCCGGCGGTCGGGGTCGAGCAGGTACTTGCCCAGGCGGTGCCACTGGCGCAGGAGATGTCGGGTCAGCGCGACGCGCCGATACAGCGCCGTGCGCGTGGCGAGGCGCTTGCGAGCCTGGGGCGAATTCTGGGCCGCCTCGCGGATGGGATCGGCCGGGGCCGCGGGCGCCACGGGCGCCGGCGGAGGGGTGGGGGCGGGAGAAGCCACCGGAATCACCAGCGGTGGCGCGGGGACAGGCTGGGGCGGTTCCGCCAGCGCCACCCCGGTCGCGGCCTGGCCGGCTCGCACCGGAGGCAGCGGCATCTCGCCGGGTCCGTTGCTGCCGGGGGTGTACAGCCAGATCAACGGATCGTGCGGTCGTTCCTCGGGCGTCTCAGCTGGTAGTGGGGGCGGACCGGTCACGGCAGGCGGCGATGGTGGTGCCGGCGTCGGGACCTTCCCGATCAGCTCGGCATCGTAGCGCTGCTTGGCGGCGGGCTCCGTCAGGCAGACGAACGCCTGGGCCAACAGGTTCATCGCCTCGGTGGCCTGCTCGGGGTGGGCCATTTGGTAGAGCCGCACTGTATCGAGCCGCTGATGCACCCGCTGCTCGATGAGCGCAACGTCGGACTCTCCCGCCTCCAGCCCCAGCAGGCGGTAGTGGTCCGGCGGCCAGGTCTCGGGCGGTAGCCCTAACCACGAGCAAATCAGGTCGTTTCGCATGACGCATCCAGCGTGCGAGTGGGTGCTGGCCATCGTAGCGAATTCCCCCCTCGATTGCAAAGCGCCCTGAAGCGCCCCGACGGCCTCGTCTGGCCCGGCGTGGACGCCCACCGGCCTGAGTCGCCAACCGCCGTCTGGGTCGCTCCAACTCAGCGGCTGGTGCTGCACGTGCTGACCGTGGGCATCGACGACCATGGCCACAGCATCCCGAAGCTGTCCTGCGCCGCCAGGGATGCCCAAGACATCGCCCGGGCGTTCGAGCGGCACGCTGTTCAAGGAAGTGATCATCCACAAGCTCCTGACCCACTGAGTCGACAGCCTTGCCAAACCTCCCCCAGCCCCCGCGTCCACTGCGCCCTGCCGCGGCGGACGCCCTCTCCCTCGCCTTGCTGCCCCCCTCCAGCATCCCATCGTCGGCCCGGGGCACTCGCTCTTGCCCCGTCGGCCGGGGGTGTGTTAGAACCCGGTCCCACATTGTTCGGCCTCGCTGCGCACAGGAGTTGGCTCGAAGGGAAATGCGGCAGATATGAGAAACTTCGCACGTGCGCTCCGTCATGCCTGGCCCTATCGGGGTCGGCTGGTCATCTCCGCGATCTGCGCCCTGTTCGCGGCGATCCTCTGGGGTGGAAACTTCACGTCCATCTACCCCGTCCTCAAGCTGCTCCACACCGGCCAGAGTCTCCACACCTGGGTCGATTCCTGCATCGGCGATTTGCAGAAGGACATCGACCGCTGGCAGACCGAAAACGACGTCCTCAGCGACCGCGAGAAGGAGCTCGAGAAGCTCCCCTCCACTCCCCAGGTCGAGAAGTGGAAGCGGTCGCTTTCTGGTGATCTCCTTCGCCTGGAAACCAAGCTCAAGGCGGCGCGGTCGTCGCTCTACTGGTATCAGCAGCTGCGCCGCTACATCTACTCCTTCCTGCCCGACGATTGCTTCCAGACGCTGGTCTTTCTCGTCATCCTCGCCCTGGTCGGACTCACGATCAAATGCTGCTTCGAGTTCGTGCAGGAGACGCTCGTTGGCAGCGTGGTCAATCGGACCATCTACGACCTGCGCAACCGCTTCTACCGCCAGGCGATCCACCTCGACGTCGCCCAGTTCAACGAACAGGGCACCACCGAGCTGATGTCCCGGCTCACCAACGACATGGAGTCACTCGGCGCCGGGCTCAAGATGCTCTTCGGCAAGATTGTCGCCGAACCGCTCCGCGTACTTTCCTGCGTCGTCATCGCCTCGCTGATCAGCTGGCAACTGACTCTGCTGTTCCTCGTCCTGGTACCCATCGCGGGGCTCATTCTCTTCCGCGTTGGACGCATCATGCGTCAGGCGACACGCCGCGTCCTTGAGCGCATGTCGAACATCTACAAGATTCTGCAGGAATCGTTCCAGGGGGTGAAGGTCGTCAAGGCGTTCACGAACGAGGCCTACGAACGTCGGCGCTTCCGCATGGCGACGCGCGACTACTGCAACAAGTCGCAGAAGGTCGTTACCATCGAGGCGCTGGCTGATCCCGTCATCGAGATCCTGGGCGTCGCTTCCGTGGCCATGGCCCTGCTGGTCGGCTCCTACCTCGTTCTCACGCGGCGCACCCACATCCTGGGTATGCGGATGACCTCCGCGCCGCTCGAACCCGAGGCCATGCTGCAGCTCTACATTCTGCTGGCCGCCATCGCCGACCCGGTCCGCAAGCTCTCCAGCGTTTTCACCCGGATGCAGTCGGGCTTCGCGGCCGCCAACCGCATCTTCGACTTCATCGATCGGCATCCGCGCATTGCGCCGAACCACGATGGCCTGCGGCTGCGCCGGCCCGCCTGGCTGCCACACGGCAACACCGCCCCCATCACCTTGCCGGCCAACCCCAGCTACATCGAGTTCCGCGACCTCTGCTTCTCCTACCAGCCGGGCGAGCCGATCCTCTCGCACATCAACCTGACTGTCCGCGCCGGCGAAACCGTCGCGCTGGTCGGCCACAACGGGTGCGGCAAGACCACCCTCATGGCGCTGCTGCCGCGCTTCTACGATCCGGACCACGGCACGGTGTTCATCGATGGGATGGACCTGCGCAAGGTCTCGCTCCGCAGCCTGCGCAAGCAGATCGCCCTGGTGACGCAGGACACCTTCCTTTTTGACGACACCATCGCCGGCAACATCGCCTACGGCCATCGACACGCCTCGCCCGAGGCGATCGAGCGGGCCGCTCGTCTCGCCCATGCTCATGACTTCATCACCGCATTGCCGGGCGGCTATAACGAGCGCGTCGGTGAGACGGGCGTAAAGCTGTCCGGCGGCCAGCGCCAGCGCCTGGCCCTGGCTCGCGCCATCCTGCGGGACCCGGCCATTCTGATCCTCGACGAGTTCACCAGTCAGAACGACAGCGAGAGCGAGGCCGACATCCACCGGGCCCTGCGCGACTTCAAGCCGGGCCGCACCGTCTTTGTCATCACCCACCGCCTGCATACTCTGGAGATCGCCGACCGCATCGTCGTGCTCGAGGCCGGCCACATCGTCGCCGTCGGCACCCACCCTGAACTGATGGCCTCGTGCTCCACCTACCAGCGGTTGCACGAGGCTCACAATCAGCGCCTCTGCGCATGAGCCGGTCGGTCCGAGTGGGCCTCGGTGCCCTGGTGTTGACGGCGGCCGCCCTGTTCTTCCTGAACCTGGAAGGTCGTGACCTGTGGTCGAGCCACGAGGCGCGGGCCGCCATGGACGCCCAGAGCCTGCTCGAACCCGGCAGCCAGGGACTGCCTCGTCTGCACGATGGTCGCATCGACCTGCAGAAGCCGCCCCTCTTCTACTGGGTGGTCGCTGGCCTGGCCCGTCTCCGCGGTGGGGATGTGGATGAACTCGCCGTGCGCCTGCCGGCCGCCCTCTCCGCCGTCGGTGTACTGCTGGTGGTGATCCTCGGCGTGGGTATCGGGCTGAAGCGTCCCCTGGCCGGACTGCTGGCCGGGCTGATCCTCGCCACCGGCATCCACTTTCCCTGGCTGGCCCACATCGGCCGCATCGACATGCCGCTTACTCTGGCGGTCACGGCCGCCACCATGGGCAATCTACTGGCCCTGCATGGCGACCGTCGCTGGCTCCTCGCTTCCGCCGCCGCCTGTGCCCTGGCGGTACTCCTGAAGGGACCCATCGGCCTGGCCCTGGTCAGCGCCAGCTTCGCCGCCATGCTGGTGGCGCGGAACGAGTGGCCTGCCTGCTGGGAACTCCGTGCCTGGTGGCGCCTGGCCCTCGAGTGGCGCCTGCTGCCGGGGTTGGGTGTCCTGCTCGCGCTGGTGCTGCCCGTTTACCTCTGCGTCGAGTACCTCTCCGGGGGCCAGTTCTCCCACGAGTTCCTCTGGTTGCACAACGTCACCCGCGGGCTGGGCGGCTCACGCCTTCGCAGCCATCCCGTCTGGTTGTACCTGCCTTACCTGGGGCTGTACCTCCTGCCCTGGAGTCTCCTCTTCTTCCCCGCCCTGCTCTGGCGGCCAAGAGGCGACCGACTCGCCTGGGACGCCCTGGCCTGGATGGTCGGCGTGGTCGTTCTGCTGTCGGCCGCCCGCTTCAAGCGTGCCGATTATCTCCTGCCCGCCTACCCGGGTGCGGCCATCTTCCTGGCCTGCTGGCTCGAAACGCGCCTTGTCGCCTCCTGGCCTCGTCTCGCCCTCGGCGGGGTCGTCGGGGTGGCCGTCGCCATGATTCTCGGCTGGGCGATCCACCTGGGCTGGATGCTTCCCGCCAACGAGCCGTTCCGCGACTATCGGCAGTTCGGCCAGCTGGTCCGCGACCACGCCGGCGGGCAGCCCGTCGTCTTCTTCCGCGCCGAGGCTCATGCTCTCGCTTTCCGCGTCGGTCGCCCGGTCGCGCAGGTTGTAGAATGGTCCGGACTGGTTCAGCAGCTCGAGCCGACCGGCACCCACTGGGTGGTGCTGACTCCCGCGTTGCTCGCCGAGGCCCGCCAGCGCTTGCCTGCCGACGCGCTGGAGGAGGTGGCTCGCAACGTCGATTACTCGGGCGGGCGCCACGAACGGCCCCTGGTGCTGTGCCGCGTCCGAGTCAGGGGACCTCATGCCAACCTTGCCGAAGCTTCCGCCGATCGCCGGTCAGCCGATTAGCCTGGTGCTCCTGCACGAAGGCCCCAGCGCTCCCGTCCCCGACGAATCTCCGCTCGTGGCTGCCTGGCGCGCCTATCTCACCAGCCAGAACCTCGAGCACGACGTCACCGTCGTGGCCCACCCCGACGGCATCGGCGCCGCTCTGCGCGAGGGCCTCGCGGGCGCTCGTCATCCGCTTGTCTGCTACGCCCCGCTGGATGCGAGTTATCCACCGGAGTTTCTCGGCTTGCTCCTCGCTCGCCAGATGACCGGTGAGGAAGCCCCGCCTGGTCCGGAGATCGACCACGTCCACATCATGTCCGGCTTCCGCGCCGGTCGGCCTGTCCCGCTGCCGCTGCGCCTCCTGGGAGCGCTCTGGCGTGGTCTGCTCGTTGTGGTCCTCAGCTATGCTCCCCCCCGGCTGCCCGGCTGGCTGGGTCTCCGCCGCCATTTCGGCACCTGGTTGGCCGGCTTCTTCTTCGGCGTGCGCTATCGCGATCCCGCCTGCCCCTTCCGCCTGATCCGGCGCGACATCCTGGCGCGCATCCCCATCCAATCCACCTCCGCGCTGGCCCACGTCGAGTTGATTGCCAAGGCCAACTTCCTTGGCGCCATGCTCAGCGAGGAGGTCCCGCTCCCCGTCGATCCCGGTGCTTGCTCAGAATCGACGCGCCGCATTTTCGCCGAGGCGCGCCGGTTGTTCCAGCGGCCCGACTTTGGCCCGGTGGTGCTACCCGAGCCGGCTCACCAGAGCGTGTAGCCGCCATCGATCACCAGCACCGCCCCGGTCATGTAGCGCGAACCCTCGCTGGCCAGGTACAGCGCCAGCGGTGCGATCTCGACCGGGTCGCCCAGCCGGCCCATCGGGATGTTCTTCTCGAAGTCGGTCTTGAAGGTCGGCTTCTCCCGGAACCAGCGGCGGTTCGGCTCAGTCAGGAAGCCGCCCGGACAGATGGCGTTTACCGTCACGCCGCGCGCCGCCCAGTCGGCCGCCACCGCCCGGGTGAAGCCCACCAGCGCCGCCTTCGATGTCTCGTAGTGCCGGCCCTCGATGTCGCGCATCGAGACGACCGGACCGGCAATCGACGCGATGTTGATGATCCGGCCCCAGCCGCGCTGGAGCATCGGCCCGCCGAGCCGCTGCGTGCAGACCACCGCGCTGGTCAGGTTCAGGTCGATCAGGCTGAGCCATTTATCGAGCGGCATCGACTCGGTGGGGATGTCCTCGCGCCGACCGCCGACGTTGTTCACCAGAATGTCGATTGGCCCGAACTTCTCCAGTACCTGATCGCACAGTGTGCCCGCGGTGGCCGCGTCGTGCAGGTCGGCCGTCAGCGTGTCGACCCGGACGCCCAGTGCCGCCAGCTCGGCCTGCGCCTCCGCCAGCGATTCCGGCGTGCGTCCCACCAGCACCAGATCGGCGCCGGCCTCGGCAAATGCCTGGGCGATGGCGCGCCCCAGGCCCCGGCTTCCGCCCGTGACGAGCGCGCGGCGGCCGGTCAAGCGAAACAGATCCATCACATGCATGCGATGTCCTCCACGGGGGCGGGCTGGAGGACTGTTGTAGCCGATTTTTCAAGGAGGCAAGGGGAGAAGGTCCACGGGCCACGTGGGCGACTCTTCTTCCCCTTGCCTCATTCCGAACGAGGAGACCCACGGCCCGGCCTCCCCGGTCGAGGCACGGCTGGGCGCCATGCCTGCACCCACGAGCGACGGGGTGGGTGCAAATCCTGGTGACACTCCATTAGCACTTTTCATGCCACGCAGGAAGTGGTTGGCCGGGGACAACGCAAGTCATTCCCTGCGAATCGCCTGCGACGATATCCTCGCAGGCGCTCGGATGAGGGGCAGCCAACCTCAGGCGCCGGAAATTCCGACAGCGCGCCGGAAATTCCGACAGTCCGGTGTGGCGGCCCGCTAGCTCCACAGGCTGCGGATGAGTGTCAGCTTCCGTTCGATGGTCGCCAGCGATCGCCCCGTTTTGGCGGCGATTTCCTCGTTGGTGTAACCCTCGAGCTTCCACTGCGCGATTAGCCGTAGCTCCGGCTCGCGGGCGTCCAGCAGGGCGAGCAGGCGTTCGCACTCCTCGACCATCCCGGCGACGAACTCCGGGGTCGGCTCCGGGCCGGTCAGGTCCTGCACGTGGATCAGCACCGAATCGCCGCGCACCGCGCCACCGCCGCGCTTGGCTGCCTGCTCGCGTTCGAGGTGCGCCAGCGCCTTGCGCTCGGTCAGCGTGACCAGCAGCGCCCACAGGTTGTGCCGATCGCGCAGCCGGGGGAAACGCCCCTGGTCCACCGCCTGGCAAAAGCTGTGGAACGCCGACAGCGCCACGTCCTCCTCGTCGCTGGCCCGACGGGCGAACCCCGGCAGTTTCTTCCGCGCCAGCCGCAGGAGACGCAGGTGGTACCGCTCCCAGATTTGCTGGGCGGCGTCGAGCTGCCCGATCTGCAGCTGTTCCAGCCACACCGACACCGATTTCGGCTCGTCCGACATCGCTGCCCTCTCCTCGCCGCACCACGGAACCACCCCGCCCATGCTACCGCGCGTCAGGTGCGTCACAGATTTTTTTCCTCCCCGATGAGGGGTTCCCTGGCTCCTTTCCCATTCCAGGGATGCAGGCAACCCAACAATCCCCCGGCCCGACGGAGAGTGCTCGATGATCCGCCAGACCTTCGCAACGATTCGACGCTGGCTGCACACCGCGACCCGCCTCACACCTCGCCCCCAGCCCACGACCCGGCTGGCTCTGCTCTCCCTCGAGAAACGCGAGTGCCCCGCTTACTTTGCCAGCTTCAACTCGCTGACCGGCCATCTGAGCATCCGCTTCAACAACGACTCGCGCACCGCCCAGACCGTCCACATCGGCACCGACGCCGGCCAAGTCGCGCTCACCGCCGGCGGCTGGTTCACCGCCACCAGGATCAGCGGCCGACTGGTCCCCGCCAGCCAGGTGCGGTCGATCACCGTCACTGGCTCCGACCTCGACAACCACATCAACCTGACCCGCGTCACCACCGCCATGTTTCGCCGGATCCACACCGTTACCCTGGTGGGCGGGCAAGGAAACGACTTCCTCGCTGGATCTGCCTGGGGTGATCACATCCTCGGCGGCCGGGGCGACGACACCATCGAGGCCGGCACCGGACCTGACGACATCGACGCTGGCCCCGACAACGACACCGTCCTCGCCGGTGGTGGCGCCGACCGCATCCTGGGCGGCACCGGCCATGACACCCTGCACGGCAACGGTCAGTGGGGCATCACCTACGACGGCGCGAACAACATCGATGGCGGCGAGGGCAACGACAAACTCTTCGGCGCCGACCGCAACGATATCCTCCTCGGTGGTACCGGCAACGACGAACTCCACGGCGCGGCTGGCAACGACCGCCTCGACGCCGGCGCCGGCGACGACTACGCCGACGGCTCCTGGGGCAACGATCTGATCTTCGGCGGCGCCGGCGCGGATCGCCTTCGCGGTTCCACCTGGTACGACCAGGCCGGCAGCGACACCATCTTCGCCGGCGAGGGCGACGACCACATCGAATGCTGGGCCGGCAACAACGTCGTCCACGGCGAGGGGGGCAACGACTACATCTCCACCGTCGGCGGCAATGACCGTCTCTCCGGCGGCGACGGCAACGACCAGCTGTTCGGCCAGGCCGGCAACGACTGGATCGACGGCGGCGCCGGCGACGACCTGCTCTCTGGCCTCCAGGGTGCCGACACCCTCCTCGGCGGTCCCGGCAACGACCGCATCTTCGGCTCCACCTGGTACGAGCAGACCGGCAACGACACCATCGACGCCGGCGACGGCGACGACTACGTCGAATGCTGGACCGGCAACAACCTTATCCGCGGCGGAGCCGGCAACGACATCCTGAGCGCCGGCGCTGGCAACGACACTCTCGACGGCGGCCTCGGCGACGACCGCCTGCTCGGCAACGCCGGCGACGACACCCTGATCGGCGGCCCCGGCAGCGACTACCTGCAAGGCGACGCCGGCTACGACACGGCCGTCGGCTTTCTCTTCGACGACGACACCCCCTGGACCAGCGGCTGGGGCGACCACGACATCGAATCCGGCCTGGAGAGCTAACCTTGCTTGGCCAGCGACGCGGTAAACTCCACCATCAACGGATGCTCCCGCAGCGCGGCAAAGTCCGCATCCTGGGCGAAGTGTACGCGGCGCTTCTCTTCGCGGAAGTAGCCACTCTCGCGCAGTTGCTTCAATAGCGCGACGCACTGCCGCACCAACACTTCTCGGCGCGTGCCACGATCCGCCGCGGCACACAGGGCGAAGGCACAGGCGACATCATAGCGATGCGCATCACGATTCGTCGTCAACTGTGCCGCCCAGTCGCGCCAGCATTCGGCCGTCTTGATGGCGTCGTCGATCCGCTTACGGTGGAGTAAAGCCCGGATGCGCAGATCGAGCAGTTCTCCGACTTGCTTGGGCTTCTGTGCAAAGGCGAACGCCATCCGGGCCAGCACCTGCGTGGCCATCTGGCACAGATCCAGCCGGCGGCGAAGGTCGTCCTGCCACTGCTGCACCGTCCAGGTGCCAATCATCTCCTGGGGTCCACCGATCAGGCCGCGCTTGTGTAACTCGTCCAGCAGAGCCTGCGCCTGCTCCAGCCAGTGTGTGGCCACCTCATACTTGTGCCCGACCATGGTTATAGCGGCCATCTTGTAGAAGCTGATAAAAAGATCCTGCTGGGCCTGGGCATTGCGGGGATCGTCGCGGGCCAGACGCTGACGGATCTCCAGTGATTGTTGGTAGAACCCCAACGCCTCCTTCGTCTGGCTCAGGCGCAGGCTCACCTCGCCCAGTTTTTCGTAGCTGACACCGAGATCGCGCTGGGTCTGAGCATTGCGGGGATCGTCGCGAGCCAGACGCTGACGGATCTCCAGGTCTTGCTGAAAGCACCCCAACGCCTCCTTCGTCTGGCCCAGGCGCAGGTTCACATCGCCCAGGTTGCTGTAGCTGACACCGAGATCGCGCTGGGCCTGAGCGTTGCGGGGATCGTCGCGGGCCAAGAGCTGACTGATCTCCAGGTCTTGCTGATAGAACCCCAACGCCTCCTTCGTCTGGCCCAGTTGCAGGCTCACATCGCCCAGTTTGTTGTAGCTGACACTGAGATCACGCTGGGCCTGAGCATTGCGGTGATCGCCGCGGGCCAGACGCTGACGGATCTCCAGACCTTGCTGATAGAACTCCAATGCCTCCTTCGTCTGGCCCAACTGCAGGCTCACAGTGCCCAGGTTGCTGTAGCTGACACTGAGATCACGCTGGGCCTGGGCATTGCGGGGATCGTCGCGGGCCAGACGCTGACCGATCTCCAGACCTTGCAGATAGAACCCCAACGCCTCCTTCGTCTGGCCCAACTGCAGGCTCACATCGCCCAGTCGGTCGTAGCTGATACCGAGATCGCGCTGGGCCTGGACATTGCGGGGATCGTCGCGGGCCAGACGCTGACTGATCTCCAGGTCTTGCAGATAGAACCCCAACGCCTCCTTCGTCTGGCCCAGTTGCCGGCTCACATCGCCCAGTCGGTCGTAAATGACACCGAGATCACGCTGGGCCTCGGCATTGCGAGGATCGTCGCGGGCCAGACGCTGGCCGATCTCCAGACCTTGCTGATAGAACCTCAATGCCTCCTTCGTCTGGCCCAGTTGCAGGCTCACATCGCCCAGTTTGCTGTAGCTGACACTGAGATCGCGCTGGGCCCGGAGGCTGTCCGGGTTAGCCTCCACGAGACGTCTGGCCAGGTCGTGGCCTGCCTGGTACTGCTGCCGGGCCGCCTCGATGTTACCCAGTATCTTCTCCGTGTCGCCCATCCTGAAGTGTGCCCAGACCAGGGTGCTATCTGGGTTGCCCTGCCGCTCGGCCTCGGCCAGCAGTTTACCCAGGCCGAGGCGTGCCTTGCCCAGCAGTTCCTTGCGTAGCGCCAGCGTGCCCGGCTGCGTCTCCAGCTTATTCTGGATGCCAAACACCATGTCGTTGAAGGCGTCCAGCGCCAGCAGGTAACGCTGTTTTGCCTGGTCGCGTGACTCCTCGGCCTGCTCGCGTTGCTCCTGCTCGTTTTGCCGCGCCGCCTCCGCACGCCAGTATTCTCGTGTCGTGCCGACGATGCCGCCCGAGAGCACCAGCATCAGGCCACACCCTGCCAGCAAGAGGAGCCGTCGGCGTTTGCGTTGCTCGGCGGCTCGCAGTTCCGCCTGGGCTCGCTCCAACTCGGCCGCCCGGGCGCGGTCCTCCGCTGCTCGCCGCAGTTCACCCACTGCCGTTGCCAGCCTGCCCGCATCCGCCGGGCGCTCCTCGGGCTCGAATGCCAGGCAGCGCTTCGCCAGCGCCACCAGGTCCGGCTCGGCACCGCAGGCATCCAGCCGCGCGAAGGCGTCGTCCAGCTTGCACCGCGCTGCCAACTGTCGGACTGCCTCACCGTTGGCCCCCTGGTAGGGTGGCTTCCCCGTTAGCAGTGTGCAAAGTATCGCCCCCAGGCCGAAGACATCCGATCGACAGTCGAGTCGATTAATCGCGCCGATGGCCTGCTCGGGTGGCATGTACGGCGGCGTTCCCAGGATGGTGCCTGCCTGCGTCTGATTCTCCTGCGTGGACGCCTCCGCCGTCGTCGCCTCCGGGTCCAGCCCAGCCGTCAGCGCTCCCGTTTCCGGCAATGCCTCGTGCGCTTCCCTTCCCAGCAGCTTGGCCAGGCCCCAGTCCATGACCTGGACCTCGCCGAACGCTCCCACCATGATGTTCGCTGGCTTCAGATCGCGATGAATCACCCCCTGACTGTGGGCATACCCGACCGCCTGACAGATCGCATCGAACACTCCCAGCCAGCGGGCCGCGCCTGATTCCTGCTCGCGCAGCAACCGATCAAGCGTCTGCCCATGAATGAGCTTCATCGCCAGAAATGGCCGCCCATCGGGCAGCGTGCCCACCTGATGAACCGGCGGAATCCCCGGATGCTGCAACCGGGCGGTGACGCGCGCCTCGTAGAGAAACCGCCGCGCGGCTATCTCGCTGGTGCCGTATCGCGTCTGCAAGAACTTCAGCGCCACACTGCGATCGAGCGCAATATCTCGTGCCGCATAGACGGTCCCCATGCCGCCCTCGCCAACGATATCGAGGATTTCATACCCCGGTGGCGCCGCGGGCAGCGCCAGCACCATGGGCGGGGTCGGCGTCCCGGTCTGTGTGACATGCTTACCGATATCAGTGGCAGGGCTCACTCGATCCGAGGCGATCGATTCGTGCATAAGCACCTCAGCCGAACGAGGAGGGGAACGAGCCTGAAGCTACCTTACCCCTCCGCCACGGTCAAGGAGCCAGCGTCTGCGTGAACGCGACGATGTCGGGATGCTCCCGCACCCCGGCGAAGTCGGCATCCTGCGCGAAGTGTGCCCGGCGTTTCTCGTCGCGGAAGTAGCCACTCTCGCGCAGATGCTTCAGCAGCGCGACGCACTGCCGCATCAGCGATTCCCGGCGCGTGCCACGATCCGCCGCGGCACACAGGGCAAAGGCACAGGCGACGTTGTAACGCTCGACATCCTTCGCCTTCTCTCGCTCCGCCCAGTCGCGCCAGCATTCGGCCGTCTTGATCGCCTCGCCCACCTGCCTCTGAGCCAGCAGCGCCCGCAGTCGCAGGTCGAGCAGTGGCCCCACCTGCTCTGCTTTCTGCGCGAGGGCAAAATCGAGTCGGGCCAGCACCTTCTCGGCCGTCTCACACCGGGCGAGACATTCGCGCAGCTCCGCTTCCCACTGCTGAACCGTCAGATAGCCGATCTGCTCTCGGGGCCCACGGACCAGCCCCTCGGTACGAAAGGCCTCGACCATGGCCTGCGTCTTGATCAGCCAGTCAACGGCAGGGGCATACTGGTGCGCCGCCAGGTTCGCTGCGCCCATCTTGTAGTGGAGGATGAAGAGATCGAATCGAACCGGCTCATGCCTGGGATCTTCCGCGGCCAGGCGTTCCGCGATCTTCAGCCCGCTCTGGAAGAAGCCCAGCGCCTTCTCCGGCTGGCCGAGTTGCAGATGCACGTTTCCCAGTCGAGTGAAGCTGATGCATACGGCTCGACGAGTCTGGCGATCCCTGGAATCGTCGACGACCTGGCGCTGGCGGATCTCATGGGCTTTCTGGTAGTAACTCAGTGCCTGCTGCGGTTGATCCAGACGCATGTGGACGTTGCCTAGTTTCTCCATGCCGATGCTGAGGTCACGCTGGGCCTCGGCATCCTGGGGATTGGCGGCGGCCAGACGCTGGTCGATCTCGTGCGCCTTCTGATAGAAGCCGAGTGCCTCTCGGGCCTGGCCCAGTTCCAGGGTGATGTTTCCCAGTTCGCTGAGGCTTGCACTGAGGTCATTCTGCGCCACCACATTGCTCGGATCGTCGGCCACGCGCTTCTGGTTGATCTCGTAGGCCTTCTGAAAGTAGCCCAGCGCTTTCTGGGGCTGTCCCAGCCGCTGCGTCACGTCCCCCAGAAGATTGAAGCTGACGCTGAGGTCGCGCAGGGTCCGGCCATCCCGGGGATCTTCGACGGCCCGGCGCTGCCGGATTTCCAGGCTGGACTGGTAGAGACGCAGCGCCTCCTGGGGCTGCCCCATCTCCAGTGTGATGTTCCCCATCCGTTCATAACTGATGCTGAGGTCGCGCTGAGCCTGAGCGTTGCGTGGATCCTCGGCGACTCGACGTTGGTCGATCTCGTGGCCTTTCCTGTAGTACCCCAGTGCCTCCTGAGTCTGTCCCAGGCGCTGCGTCACATCGCCCAGCCGGTTGAAGCTGATGCCCAGGTCGCGTTGTATCTGGCCGTCTCGGGGGTCCACGGCGGCCAGGTGCTGGTCGATGGCGTGAGCCTTCTGGTAGAAGTCCCGCGCCTCTCGAACCTTTCCCAGGCGCAGCGTTACGTCGCCCAGCCGACTAAAGCTGACGCTGAGGTCGCGCTGGGCCTGGGGGTTTTTCGGATCCTCGAGAACGCGACGCTGCCGGATCTCCAGCCCCTGGCGGAGAAAGTTGAGTGCTTCCTGAGTTTCACTTTTTTGCAGCATCGCCTCGGCCAGCTTGGTTAAGTTAGTGCTGAGATCGCGCTGGGCTTCGACATCCGTAGGGTCGGTGCTGACCAGGCGCTGGGTGATCGCGCGGGCCTTCTGAAAGTGGTCGAGCGCCTTTTGGGTCTGACCCAGTTGCAGTGTCACGCTTCCCAGTCGCTCGAAGATGAGGCCGAGATCTCTCTGGAGGTCTCGATCATCGGGGTCTGTCTCCAGCAGTTTTGCGGCGAGATCATGGCTCGTCTGAAACTGCTGATGTGCAGGTTCGGTGTTACCCAGAAGCAGCTCGACATCGCCCATGCGCACGTGGGCATAGATGAGTGTCCGGTCCGGGTTCCCCTGCCGCACCGCTTCGACGAGCAGCCTGTCCAGCCCGGCTCGTGCCTTCCCCAGCAACCTCTTGCGCAGCGCCAGTGTGCCAGGTCGATTCTCCAGCTGATTCTGGATGTCGAACACCATGTCATGGAACGCCTCCAGCGCCAGCAGGTAGCGCTGCTTCGCCTGGTCGCGTGCCTCCTCTGCCTGCTCGCGCTGCGTCTGCTCGTTCTGCCGGGCAGTCTCGGCCCGCCAGTATTCTCGCAAGGTGCCGACGATGCCCCCACTCAGCACCAGCACCAGGCCACAACTCGCCAGCAGCACGACGCGTCGTCGCTTGCGTTGCTCCGCGGCACGCACCTCGGCCTGAGCCCGGTCCAGTTCTGCCGCCCGCGCCCGCGCCTCCGCCGCCCGCCGCAGTTCACCCACCGCCGTCGCCAGCGCTCCCGCATCTGCCGGACGCTCCTCCGGCTCGAACGCCAGGCAGCGTTTCGCCAGCGCCAGCAACTCGGGTTCGGCGCCACACGTATCCAACCGGGCGAATGCCTCCTCCAGTTTCCCCTGCGCGGCCAGTTGCCGGACTGCCTCGGCGCTGGTCCCCTGGTAGGGGGGCTTGCCCGTCAGCAGCGTGCAAAGGATCGCCCCCAGGCCGAAGACATCCGACCGACAGTCGAGCCGATCAATGGCTCCGATGGCCTGCTCGGGCGGCATGTAGGTCGGCGTCCCCAGGATGGTCCCTGCCTGCGTCTGATTCTCCAGCGGAACCGCCTCTGCCGGCATCGCCTCGGCATCGCCTGCCTCCACCTGGCCGCGCTGCCCCAGGAGCTTGGCAAGCCCCCAGTCCATGACCTGCACCTCGCCGAAGGCGCCCACCATCACATTGCCTGGCTTCAGATCGCGATGGATCACCCCCTGACTGTGCGCATACCCTACCGCCTGACAGATCGCCTCGAACACCCCCAGCCAGCGGGCCGCGCCTGGCCCCTGCTCCTTAATCAGGCGGTCGAGCGTCTGGCCGTGGATGAGCTTCATCGCGAGGAACGGCCGGCCGTCGGGCAACTTCCCCACCTGATGGACGGGCGGAATGCCCGGATGCTGCAACCGGGCCGTGACGCGCGCCTCGTAGAGGAAGCGTCGCCCCGCCAGCTCGCTCCCCGCCAGCCGCTCCTGCAGAAACTTGAGCGCCACGCTGCGGTCGAGTGCGATGTCTCGTGCCGCGTAGACGGTTCCCATACCGCCCTGGCCAATGACGCGGACAATCTCGTACCCGGGAGGCGGCTGGGGCGGGCTGAAGATATCAGGGGTGGCCGACGACCTGGATTCGGTGGCTTCATCCGCGGTGGTGATGGCCTCGTGGACCGGGTCGGGAGCGATCGATTCGTGCATGGCAACCTCGGGCGGTCGCGGGGTGGAACGAGCCTGAAGCTACCCCACCCCTCGGGCGCGGTCAAGGAGCCAGCCTCCGGGTGAACTCCCCCAGCGCTGGATGCTGACGTATCCCCGCGAAGTCGGCATCCTGGGCGAAGTGTGCGCGCCGCTTCTCGTCGCGGAAGTACCCACGCTCGCGCAACTGCCTCAACTGCGCAACGCACTGCCGCACCAGCGCCTCGCGCCGCATCTCTCTATCCGCCGCCGCACACAGCGCAAACGCACAGGCAATCTGGTAGCGCTGCTCGTCGCGCATCGACGTCAGTTTGTCCCCCCAGTCACGCCAGCACTCCGCTGTCTTGATCGCTTCGCCCAGCTGCCCCTGGGCCAGCAGCGCCCGCACTCGGAGTTGGAACAGGGCGGCCGCTTCAGTCGGCTGGATAGTCAGTATCGGGTCCAGCCGGCGCAGCACCTGCTGGGCTACGCGACAGGCAGCCAGGCGACGAGACAGCTCCTCCTCAACCTGCCGCACCGTCCGATTCCCCAGCGCCTGACCGGGGTCGCGCACCTGGCCCCGTCGCCACATCCGTTCCAGCGTCGCCTGCGCCTGCATCACCACCTGCTCCGCCTGGGAATAATCGAACGCCGTCATCGCCGCCAGCCCCAGGTTCAGTTGAGCCAGCACCAGCTCGCCCTGGGTGCGGACATGATTGGGCTGCTCTCCCGCCCGACGCGTCTGCACCTCCACCGCCTGGCGATAATACGTCAGTGCCTCGGGCAGCCGTCCCAGCTGACGCAGGCAGCCTGCGATGCGATCCAGACACACTGCCTGCTCGCGTTCCTGCGCCGGGTCGCGCTTCCGCAGCGCCAGCGCCTTCTGAAACTGCGTCAGCGCCTCCGCCACCTGTCCCTGTTCCTCCAGCAGGTCCCCCAGTTGGCAGTGCAGGGTAGCCTGGTCGGCCGCCACCTGGCGATTATCCGTCTCCAGCCGGGCTAGTTGCTCGAGCGTGGCGAGCCCCTCCTGCAACACGGTCACCGCCAGGCGGATCTGGCCTGACATCGCCGCCGCCTGTCCCTGCCGCCCCTGAGCGTGGGCCAGATCGGCCAGCGCCTGAGCATTATCGGGATGGTCGGCTGCCCGTCGGCGATACAGATCGGCTGCCTGCCGGTACTGCTCGGCCGCCTCGCGCCCCTCGCCCAGCGTTCGGGCCAGGTCGCCCAGCTGCAGGTGAGAGATGCCCAGGTCGCGGCGGATCTCGTCGTTGGCCGGATCGTCCCGCAGCCGTCGCTGGTCCATCTCTAGCGCCCGCCGGTAGTAGCCCTGCGCCTCGGGGATCTTCCCCCGGGATAGTTCCAGCGCGCCCAGCTTGGTGCAAGCACGTGAGAACAACCCTCGGAACCGCGCCTCCCGGGGGCCGCCGTCCGCCATCAGCCGTTCGCTGAGCGCCAGCGCCTCAGTCAGCACCTCCTGCGCTGGCCCCGTTTGCCCGTTCGCCATCAGCGCATCGCCCACCTGCAAAAGCGCCTCGCCCAGCACTTTTCGGGGCGCCATCTCGCCCGTGGTCTGCTTCGCCAGTTGACGCACGGCGGCCAGGCCTGCCTGCGCATGGCGCATTGCCTCTTCCGCCTGCCCCTGGCGCTCGGCCACGGTCGCCAGGTTCATGTAGCTGCCGATCAACCCGCGCTGCGTCTCCTCGTCTGGCGGATCCTCGTCGTTCGCTTGCCGCAGCGCCAGCGCCTGACGAAACAGCGTCTCCGCCTCGGCGAACCGGCGTCGCTTCAGCAACAAGTCGCCTCGCTGATCCAGGCACAGCGCCACGTCGTTTCGCGACCGGGGCGGCTCCGGCGCCGTCTGATGCAGCGTCTCCGCCAACCGATGCGCTGCTTCGTACTCCTCGCTGGCCGCCTCCAGGTTGCCCAGCTCCTCCTCAGTCCTCCCCAGCCGAATGTGCGTCACCAGCAGTGACCGATCGACCTGTCCCGGCCGTTCCGCCTCGCCCACCAGTTGCCGCAGCCCCGCGCGCGCTGACTCCAGCAGATGCCGTCGCACCCTCTGGTTGCCGGGCAGCGCCTGCAGTTCATCCTGCACGGTGAAGATCATCTGATCGAACGCCTCGCGCGCTATCTCGTAGCGCGCCCGTGCCTGGTCGCGCGCCGCACGCGTCCGCACCAGGCCAATCGTCGTGCCGACCATCCCCACCAGCAGCACCGCCCCGATTAGCCCGCCTGCCACCAGCAGCAGTCTCCGCCGCTTGCGCTGCTCGGCAGCTCGCACCTCGGCCTTCGCCCGCTCGCGTTCTGCCCCGCGCGCTCGCATCTCGGCTGCGCGCCGCAGCTCCGCGATGGCCACCGCCACCTCCCCCGCATCGCCAGGCCGCTGCGCTGGGTCCGCCGCCAGGCAACGCTTCGCCAGCGCCACCAGCTCTGGCTCGGCCTCACACGCATCCAGCCGTGCGAATGCCTCCTCCACTTTCCCCTGCGCTGCCTGGATCCGCACCACCTCGGCCGAGGCGCCGACAAAGGGCGGCCAACCCGTCAGCAGACAGCACAGAATCGCCCCCAATCCGAAGACGTCGCTGCGCCGATCCAGCAGCGTCACCGCCCCCGCTGCCTGCTCCGGTGCCATGTACGCTGGCGTCCCCAGCACCTCGCCCGCCTGCGTCGCGTTGTGTCCCACCGGCGTCGGTGTCGTCGTCTCCTCCGGATCGCCTTCCTCCTCCGCCACACCCAGGAGCTTGGCCAGGCCCCAGTCCATGACCTGGACCTCGCCGAAGGCGCCGACCATGATGTTCGCCGGCTTCAGATCGCGATGAATCACCCCCTGACTGTGCGCATACGCCACCGCCTGACAGATCGCCTCGAACACCCCCAGCCAGCGCGACGCGCCGGGGCCTTCGTCCTTTAGCAGTCGATCGAGCGTCTTCCCCGGAATCAACTTCATGACCAGGAACGGCCGACCGTCTGTCAGGGTGCCAAGGTCGTGGACGGGCGGAATCCCCGGATGCTGCAACCGCGCCGTCACCTGCGCCTCGTAGAAGAAGCGCCGCACGGCCTGTTCGCTGCTCGCCAGTCGCGCCTGCAAGATCTTCAGCGCCACTGGCCGGTCGAACTTCTGCTCGCGCGCCCGCAGGACGGTCCCCATGCCGCCCTGGCCGATCTCGTCCTGAATCTCGTACCCCGGCGGCGCCTCCACGGTGGGCGGCGCTGCCGGCAACGGCGGCACTGGACCACTGGCCGTGGTCGCGTTGGGCGAGATCGATGGGGCGATGGGATCCTGCATCGAAACCTCGAGCCGAAGGGCCTCTTACTTTCGCAGCGACTGGGCGAACGCCGCATACGCCGGATGGTTGCGCAGCAGAGCCAGGTCCCGATCCAGGGCCAGGTGCGCGCGGCGCTTCTCGTCGCGGAAGTATCCCTTCTCGCGCAGTGTCACCAGCAGCCCCAGCGCCTGACGCAGGAGCGCCTCGCGTCGAGAGCCCTCGTCGGCTGCCGCGCATAGCGCGAAGCCACAGGCGGCGTTGTAGCTCTGCTCGTTGTGCTTCGCGGGCAGTCGCCGTCCCCAGTCGCGCCAGCATTCCGCCGTCTTGATTGCGTCACCCAGCTGACCTCGTTTCAGCAGCGCTCGCAGCCGCAGATCCAGCAGATCGCCCGTCGTCTCGGGGGTCTCGCCCAGAGTCAAATCCAGCCGCGCTAGCGCCTGCGCCCCCAGCTGTGACGTCGCCAGTTGTCGCCGGATGTCGTCCTTCCACTGCTGGATCTCCCACGTCCCCAGCATGTGTCGCTTCCCGGTAATCCAGCCCTTCTTCTCGAACTCGTCCAGCATTGTCTGAGCGCGCTCCAGCCACTCCCGCGCCAGCGCGAACGCCTGCGCCTCCATCGCGCCCGTCCCCACCTTGTAGTAGCTGAAGAAGAGATCCATCTGCGCCGACGCGTTTCGCGGATCCTCCCGCGCCAGGTGCTGACTGATCTCCACCGACTTCCGGTAATGCTCCAGCGCCTCGGCGTTCCGATTCAGCTGCCGGGTCACGTCGCCCAGGTTGTCGTAGCTCACCGCCAGGTCGCGCTGCGCCTGCGCGTTGTCCGGCTCCGCTTCCGCCAGCCCCCGTCGGATCTCCAGCGCCCGGTGGTAGTAGTCCAGCGCTGTCGCCGTCTGCCCCCGCAGCAGTACCGCGTCGCCCATCCGGTTGTAGCTGATCGACAGTAGCCGCAGATACGGACCATGCTCCGGCCGGTCGAGCAGCAACCGCTGTCGCAGCGTCAGGGACTGCTCGAAGAACTCCTGCGCCTCGCTGACGCGTCCCATTTGCAGGGTCACGTCACCCACCTGGTTGAGACTGACCGCCAGGTCGCTCCGGGTCTCCGCATCGGCGTCGGGCCGCGCCGCCAGCGCCTGACGCCGCCCCAGCGCCGCCTGGTAGTAGCTCAGCGAGTCCTTCAGCTGGCCCAGCCGGCGCGTCACGTTCCCCAGGCGATCAAGCCCCGCCGCCAGGTTGCGCTCCACGGTCGTCTCGTCGCTCGTCTCGACGGCCAGGCTCTGCGCCAGCTCGTACCCCGCCTGGTACTCCTTCTGGGCCGCCTCGGTGTGCCCCAGTGTCAGCTCGACATCGCCCATGCGATAGTGCGCCCACACCAGCGAGGCCGATGGATTGCCCTGGCGCTCGGCCTCGGCTACCAGTTGGCGCAGGCCGCCCCGCGCGGCCGCCAGCACCTCCTTGCGCAGCTCCTGGGTGCCGGGGCGCTTCTCCAGCTTTTCCTGGATGCCGAACACCATCTGGTTGAAGGCATCCAGCGCCAGCAGGTAGCGCTGCTTCGCCTGGTCCCGCGCGCTCTCGGCCTGCTCGCGCTGCAGTTGTTCGTCGCGCCGGGCAGCCTCGGCCCGCCAGTAACCCAGCGTGGTGCCGACGATGCCGCACAGCAGCACGGCCAGCAGGCCCAGCCCCGCCAGGCGTAGCGCGCGCCGGCGTTTGTGCCGCTCGGCAGCGCGGACCTCGGCCTGGGCCCGATCCAGCTCCGCCCGGCGGGCGCGCTCCTCGGCCTGACGTCGCAGCTCGGCCACCCCGGCGGCCAGCTCGCCCGCATCGGCAGGACGCTGCGCTGGATCGGCCGCCAGGCAGCGCCGCGCCAGGGCCACCAGGTCCGGCTCCGCTCCACACTCGTCCAGCCGGGCGAAGGCGTCGTCCAGCCGGGCCCGCGCCGCCAACTGCCGGACCGCCTCGGCCAGGGCGGCCACGTACGGCGGATCGCCCGTCAGCAGACAGCACAGCACCGCGCCCAGGCCGAACACGTCACTGCGGCGATCCAGCCGATCGATCGCCCCCAGAGCCTGCTCCGGCGGCATGAACGCCGGCGTCCCCATCACCGCTCCTGGCTGGGTGTGCTGCTCCTGTCGGGTCGAAACCGCCTCCACCGCGGTCGCCCCCGGATCGGCTGGTCCCACCTGTATCTGAGTCGTCTCCGGATCCATTCCCGAGGCCCGCTCTGCGGTTCCCGGCAGGGCTCCGCTCGCCTCGCCAGCACCCAGGAGCTTGGCGAGGCCCCAGTCCATGACCTGCACCTCACCGAAGGCGCCGACCATGATGTTCGCTGGCTTCAGGTCGCGGTGGATCACCCCCTGACTGTGCGCGTAGGCCACCGCCTGGCAGATTGCCTCGAACACCCCAAGCCAGCGCGCTGCGCCGGGGCCCTCGTCCTTCAGCAGGCGGTCGAGCGTCTGGCCGTGGATGAGCTTCATCGCGAGGAACGGTCGGCCGTCGGGCAGGGCTCCCACCTGGTGGATGGGAGGAATGCCGGGATGCTGCAGGCCGGCGGTCACCTCGGCCTCGTAGAGAAAGCGGCGCATCGCGTGGGCATCCCGGGCAAACGGGGCGCGGAGGACTTTCAACGCCACCAGCCGTCTCAGCTGGAGTTCCCGGGCCCGGTAGACCGCCCCCATGCCTCCCTCGCCCACCACGTCGAGGATCTCATAGCCAGCGGGCGCAGGCGGTAACTCGGCACGAGACGGCATGGCAGGTTCCAGGGCGTGCGTCAGCGCGGATTTGGGCATGGTAAGCTCGCGCAGTCGAAAATGCGTCTCTCGTGAGGCTAATCGACCCCCCGCCGCGGGTCAAGCATGCAGAACCGGGCGCGTCAGCGTGTTGACGGTGCGGCGCGGAGGCGAGTACCATGGAGACTCCATTCGCGATCTACTTTTCTTCTTCTCGGGAATGCTCACATGAAACTGCTGTCACTGCGACGGGATCGCGCAGGCTGCCTGGTACTGGCGGCTGCCCTGGTGGTGCTGGCGCCGGCGTGGGGCCAGGTGGGACGGCCACCAACCATGCCCGGGAACGTCGGAGGCGGTGCCCTGGGTGGCAGTAACATCGGCGGGTCGGCCAGGCCTGGTGCCGGGATGCCGGCGATGCCAGGGATGGCTCCGATGAATCCACCGGCCGGGCTGGGAATGCCCCGAGGTGGAGCGGGTATGGTAGGCGGGCCAGGGATGCCGCAGGGCCCGAAGGGAATGCCGGAAAAAACCTGGCACTGCCCCCGCTGCAATCGAGAGGTGGGGCGTGGCCCGTTTGCGCCGACGTTTGTCAGCTGCTGTGGGCAGACCTACGCGAATGGCCACAGCCTGGGCACGCAGAACCCAGCGAGTGGGTTCGGTCCAGGACCAGGAGCCGCAGTTGTCGTGCCGGGAGGCACGTCGGGTGGAGGACAGATGGGAGTGATGTTGGCCCTGGGCGCGGGGATTGTGCTCGTGGGGTTGGTGATTCTGGGAGTGATTGCTTTTCTGGTGCTGCAGTCGGGGAAGAGCGCACGCCCGGCTCCGCGGCGGCGCCGGCGGTACGATGATTGAAGTGTGATAGAAAAAGATGAAAGGGGAAGGGCCGAGCCCTTCCCCTTCATTCGCTTATCTGGAGCGAGTGTTACAGCAGGAGCTTACTTGCTGGCCACGGCAGCGCCGCTAGCGAAGTCCACCCGCACCGTCTTGCCGGCGCTGAAGGAGACCTGCTTGCTGACCTTCACCGGAGCGCCATCCTTCTGGAAGGAAGCCTCGATGGTGTAGGAGTAGGTCTGGCCAGCCTTGAGGGAGGGCGACTCGAAGTAGCGCACCTCAGAGGTAGACTGGGTCGGGGTGCCATCGATGGTCACGTTGGCCTGGCTGGGGACGTTGACGATGATGGTGGCCGTGTTGCTGGATTCGGTCGCGGCGACACCGGTGGTGGTGCCGACATCGACGCTGCTGATCAGGTGGCCGCCGGCGCAACCCACGGTCGCGGTGCAGCCGGAGATGACCGGAGCGGTGCAGCCGTAGCTGACGGTGCAGCCATAGACCGGAGCGGTGCAGCCGTAGCTGACGGTGCAGCCATGGCAGACCGGAGCCGCGCAGCCGTAGCTGACGGTGCAGCCATAGACCGGAGCCGCGCAGCCGCAGCTATAGCTGACGCAGCTGTAGCAGCTGTGGCAGGTATAGCAGCCGTGGCAGGCATGCTTGCGGCAGCCACGCACGCGGGTGCAACCACCGCAGCTGTAGCAGCCACCACACGAGACGTAGCAAGAGCAGCCGCAGCCACCACACGCACGCCGGCAGCCGAAGTCCGCGGTTTCGCCGCCGGTCGTTACTGCCATGAGGAGAATCACACTGTACATCGCACACACCTCCTGCAACGAACAGAGAAAAACCATCCCCCACACGCCTTGCCTGGGTAGGGCGGCGTGGAGTGGTCCCGAAAGGGCTAACTAGGTAATCCGAGAAAACAAGGTAAACGAGAAAGGAAAGTCAGGTCATCTGGCGCGGAAGCTCTGAGGTTCCGGAGTCAGGATCCGCTCCGGTATGGGCTATTCGTGCATCAAATCATCTTTGATTTCCCCCGACCTCGAGAAGGTCAAGGGCACGAACTGAGGTGAATGGTAAAGGCAGAGAAGTGGAGAGTCAATCACAATTTGGGGGATCTGCGCGAATTCGCCAATTTTGACGGGAATGCCGGTTGCACCGGTTCTCCGGGGTCATGGCCCCCATTTTTCGCTCGGAGAGGCAGTCTGCGCAAGTTTCGATCTTGCCGGTGTTTTCACCTGGTTTCGCACCCTGCCGCACCTGCCTTGTCCTCCCGAACGTTAAACTCGGGATTTTTTACCCAGGCTGATCGGGTATCCTGGGCGAAGTCGCGCCATATTGCCTGGAGTATCTCCATGACCGGTTGGACCGAACGATTTTCGCACTGGTCACGTCCGTGGGTCCTGTTGTTGACCGGGCTGGGGTTGAGCCTGGTGGGTTGGCTATGCGCCAAACTGCTGCCGCCCTACCTGACCCTGGGGTTATTGCTGACGGGGTTTGGGTTCGCAATCAGTGCGGTGACGCGACGGCTGCGAGAAGAAACATGGGCCTGGCCCGATCGGACGGAATCGGCGGCGGTGGTGTCGCTGGCGACGATGACGGCCATCCTGGGCTACGACGCCATGCAGCGCGACTGGGTGTCGGGGCACCTGTTCTTCGGGGCGGTGTTCTTCCTGGGGCTGGCGGGGTCGACGCTGATTCTGCTGCCGTCGCTTCTGCGTCGGGTAGCGCTCAGTCTGTTCGTGCTGTTTCACTTCACCGGGATGGCGGTGTGTGTGACCTCGGTCGATCCGCCGAACTACACGGGGCTGTATGTGTCGAAGCAGCTGTGGACGTGGATTTATCGTCCGTATCTGTCGTTCATGTACATGACGAACGCCTACCACTTCTATGCGCCGGATCCGGGTCCGCCGGAGCTGTTCTGGTTCGCGGTGCGCTACGACGACGACAGCTACGCCTGGGTGAAGCTGCCGCACCGGGAAAACAGTCCGATTGGGATGCACTATCAGCGGATGCTGGCATTGCCGGCCCACACGTTCGGGGCGATGAATCGGCTGCCGTATTCGACGGCGGAGCTGGCGCTGGTGACGCCGGCACAACGGCCGCGACGCGGTTCGTGGGAAGAGATCTACTATCGCCGGGAGATGGGCTCGACGCTGGAGTATCGCCGGCTGGAGAAGCCATACCTGCTGCCGATCCCGATGGTGCTGGACATGGATGTGTCGTGGCAGTATCGCGAGCCGAACGACACCTCGAAAAAGACGATCGCGTCGGTGGCGCGGCGGATCTTCTGGACGGCGCCGTTGCCGCGCGACGCGGAGGGGAACGTCAAGCCGAACGTGCGGCCGCGGAGCGTGAAGGTCTACCGGGTGGTGCATCACGTGCTGACTCCCGCGGAGCTGGCCAAGGGGATCAGCCCGCTGGAGAAGACGAAGCACTGGCCGTACTTCCTGGGCGAGTTCGACGCCTCGGGCAACCTGGTGGATGAGATGGATCCGTTTCTCTACTGGTTCCTGCCGATCGCCGTCGTGCCGGCAGGGTATCCGAATCATGGGCAGTCGAGCCGTCCTGGGGTTCCGGCCATTCATGCGCGGTCGGTCCCGCCGAAGGACGGGTTCCTGCTGGATTGCCTGGAGATGCACGCTGCGGGCCGCCGCCGCACCGCCGAGGAGAAGAAGTGATGCACCCTGAACTTCGCGCAGTGGACACTCCCGAGGAATCGCGCTCGGTCACCTCGAACATCCTGCGGACGTGGGATACCTTCTGGTTCACTCCGGCCGATCCCACCACGCTGGCGTTCATGCGCATCTGCTGTGGGCTGCTGGTCTTCTACGTCCATCTGACCTACAGCTGGGGGCTGCTGGCGTATGTCGGGCCCGAGGCGTGGGTGGACAAGGAGCTGGCCGACCACATCCAGCGAGACATCCCCGTCTACAGCCTGCCGTGGAACTGGAGCGACCAGACAACGCAGGTGGGGGCTGGCAACTACTACTGGTCGGTCTACTTCCACGTGACCGATCCGGCGTGGATTATCGGCATCCACGTCGCGTTCGTGGCGGCGCCGTTGCTCTTTGGGCTGGGGCTTTTCACGCGGTTCACCGGGCTGGTCACCTGGCTGGCGGCCATGTCGTACGTGCAGCGCGCCTCCAACACGGTGTTCGGCCTCGACACGATGATGATGATCGTGCTGGCGTACCTCAACATCGGGCCCAGCGGAGCGACGCTGTCGCTGGATCGCTGGCTGCAGGTGCGGCGGGCGCAGCGGCGCGGACAGCCCATTCCGGAGGTGGAGCCGTCGTACGCGGCCAACTTCGCCATCCGCATGACGCAGATCCACTTCTGCGTCATCTACTTCGCCACGGGCACCTCGAAGCTGCTGGGCTCGACCTGGTGGGCGGGCACCTCGCTGAACCTGGTGCTGCTCAACCCGGCCTTCACCCCCCTGGACACCCGACCGTACTACGAGCTGATGAAGTTCCTGGCTACGCATCGACTGCTGTGGGAAGTGGTCATGACGGCGGGCATCGTCTACACGCTGGTGCTGGAGATCGCCTTCCCCTTCCTGGTGTGGGATCGTCGCTGGCGCTGGCTGCTGATCTGTGGGTCGGTGATGTTGCACCTGAACATCGGCCTGGCCATGGGGCTGGTCACGTTCAGCCTGATGATGATGATCATGGTGTCGAGCTTCATCCCGCCGGAGGTGATGCGCGGGTTGATCGACGACCTGGTAGATAGTGTGACGTCGCTGTGGCGCCCCTCGGAGACTGCACAGCTGGGCAAGCTGGCGATCTCGCGCTAGGTGGAGCGACTGGGCAACCTTTGACGAGCCGACCCGGGGTAGGAACTGGGCCGGCTCGTCGCGTTGTAGCGATTTTTCGACTCAAGCCGGGTGGGCCGCCTGGACGATAACTGCATAACGACAGGCCGGAGTCTGTCGTTCCGAGTCGGGGGAAAGTGGCGTCATGGCTTCTCGAAGTAACATGCACCGGCGATGGTTCGGCAGGGTTGCCCTGCTGCTACTGGGCTGGTTGGGTCTGGCCGGCGGCTTCAGCCGTGCGGAGAGCCCCGTGCATTACTTCGCGGAGAAGACGTTCGAGATCCCTTACTCGATGAGTCCGGACCGGACGTTCCGTCGGCTGCACCTGCACGCCTCGTCGGATGGCAAGAGCTATTCGCAGGCGGGTTCGACGCTGCAGCGCGAGGGGGCGTTCACCTACACCGCCCGGGACGATGGGTGGTACTACTTCATCGTGCAGATTGAGGAAAGCGACGGGACGTTTTCGCCAGCCCGACTGGGGCAGGCGCCGCCCAGTCTGCGCGTGTGCATCGACACGAAGAAGCCGCGTGCCTCAGTCCGGCCGGTGCTACCGCGTCGGGGGAGTGTGGCGGTGGAGTGGTCGGTGAGCGACGAGAACCTCGACCTGCAGACGCTACGGCTGGAATACAAGCCGGTCAGCACGCAGCGTTGGCTGCCGCTGAACATCCGTCAGATGGAACGGGCGCAATTCGACTGGGATCCCGCGGGCGGCGGACCGTTCGACGTGCGGCTGATCGTCAGCGACAAGGCGAACAATCGCGTGGAGGCGACCACCCAGGTGAAGTCGGATCCATCGCGGGCCGGAGTACCTCCCGGGGCGCCGAGCGATGGCGCGGGTGCACCGCCGCCGGGCGACCGCAAGGTGATCTACGTCGCCAAGAAGACGTTCAAGCTGAACTACACCATCGACCGTATCGGACCATCGAAGGTCAAGCACGTCGAGGTGTGGATGACGCGGGACACGGCCCAGTGGGGCCGCTACCAGGGCGAAGCGCCGTCGCATGGTCCGTTCGAGGTGACGGTGGTCTCGCAGGGACGGTACGGGTTCTCGCTACGGCCGATCAGCGGCGTGGGGCGCGGACCGACGCCTCCCCGAGCGGGCGACCTGCCCCAGTTGTGGGTCGAGGTGGACGAGACGCCTCCGGTGGTGAAGCTGCACAGCGTGCAGGTGAACGAGGGAGCGGATGCGAACAGCATCACCGTGAACTGGCAGGCCAGCGACAAGTTCCTGAAGGATACGCCGATCACGATCTATTACTCGCCGACCAATGGTGCGGATGCGAAGTGGGAAGTGCTGCAGGCCAACGTGGAGAACACCGGGACGGTCAAGTGCAAGACCGAGGGGCTGCCGTTCGAGTTCTTCGTGAAGGTCGAGGCGATGGACCGGTCGGGGAACAAGGCGACCGATACGTCGCGGGAGTCGGTGAAGGTCGATCTGAGCGAGCCGAACGTGACCGAGCTGTCGGTGACGGTGGACAACCAGTCGAACAAGCCGATTGGCCCGCCGAGCGGAGCGCCGGGTGCGATGCCGGCCACGCCTGGGGCCACGGGCACGCCAGGTGCTCCGGGTGCTCCGGGGAGTTCCAGCGCGACGATGCCTCCGGGGAACATCACGCCGACGGGTGGCCAGACGCCGGCCCCGACCAACCCAGTGCCTCCCGCAGGGACGCTGCCCGGGACAACCGGTTCGGCTCCTGTGCCGACGCCGACACCCACGCCTGTGCCGACACCCACGCCTGTGCCGACGCCGGTTCCGACGCCCACGCCCGTGCCGGCTCCGGTGCCTGGGGCAAATCCAGCACCTGCGGTGGTGCCGCCTGCTCCTCCGGGTGGGGGAGCGCCGATGCCTCCGCCAGGGATGACAGAAGTGACGCCGCCCGTACCGGGGAACGTGTCGCCGCCGCCCGCTCCGATTCCGCCGCCCGCGAACGTCCAGCCGCCGCCCGGGGCACTACCTCCGGGGCTGCCGGGGACATCGGGCCCGCCGGGATCGCTGCCGCCGCCTCCGCTGCCGCCGGGTCCTGGGGGAATGTGAGAAAAGCGCCTGGCATCGGGACAACCGGCTTGAATCGACTCGCGGCCATGGATAGCCTTAAAAGGACAAGTGAACCCTGTCCTCGCTGGAAGTGACCGTCACCATGGCCGAACCGACCAGCCAGCCGTTTGTCATCGAACGACACGGCGATATCGCGATCATTACTCCCTCGCCGGAAGTGGAACGGATGCCGGAGAACCAGATGGAGCAAGCGGCTCAACTGGTGCTGGCCCCGTTGCGAGCCGACCCACCGGCCGGTCTGATCTTCGACCTGAGCAAGGTGGATTACGTCGGGTCGGTGTTCCTGTCGTTCCTGCTGCGCTGCCACAAGCGCGTGAAGGAGCATGGCAGCGAGGTGGTGGTGGCAGGGGCGAGCCCCAAGGCGCGCGAATTGCTCCACATGACGGCACTGGACACGCTGTGGGCGTTGTATAACACCCGGAGCGATGCCCTGTCGGCACTCACCGTGGATTAGACCGCCGCCGTCGCGAGGAAGAGCCCAATGGACCAGGCCCGGCGAGGACGTGCCCGGCAGCCGTTCCAGGAGTTGAACGACTCGCAAACCAACGAGCCGGCGCTGCCGATCTCGGCGGAGCATCTGGTGGCGCAGATGCGCGAGACGGCCGACAAGTTCTTGCGCGACGGAGCGTCGCGAGGCGATCTGAAGCTGGTGACGACGGCGCTGAAGGAGCTTCGTTACTGCTTCAAGGTCTTCACACCATACCGCGAGATCCGCAAGGTGACGGTGTTCGGTTCAGCCCGGTTGCCACCCAGCGATGCCGCTTATCAAACAGCGGTGGAATATGGCCGACAGATGGCCGAGGCCGGGTTCATGGTGATCACCGGGGCGGCAGCCGGCATCATGGAAGCGGGCCACGCCGGAGCGGGGCGCGAGAAATCGATCGGCATCAATATCCTGTTGCCGTTCGAGCAGGGCGCCAACCCGATCATCTCGGGCGACCGCAAGCTGATGCATCTGAAATACTTCTTCACGCGGAAGCTACTCTTCGTGAAGGAGTCGGATGCCGTCGCGCTGTTCCCCGGAGGGTTCGGCACCCAGGACGAAGGGTTCGAGGTGCTGACGCTGATTCAGACGGGCAAGAGCCAGCTGATTCCCATCGTGCTGCTCGATGCGCCGGGAGGCGACTACTGGATCCGCTGGCAGGGGTTCATCACCGAGGTGCTGCTGGCGCGGAAGCTGATCTCGCCCGAGGATCTCTCGCTGTACCGCATCTGCCACACGGTGGAGGAGGCGGTGGAGGAGGTGATGACGTTCTACCGCGTCTATCACAGCATGCGGTACGTCGAAAACCGGCTGGTGATCCGACTGCAGAACCCAATTAGCGAGGCGACGCTGGAGTACATCCGGAGCCACTTCACCGACATCGTGGTGAGCGGCACCTTCGAACAGGGCCCTGCCCTGCCGTCGGAGGGAATCGAGCTGCCCCACCTGCCGCGGCTATACTTCCACTTCAACCGGCGGAACATGGGTCGGCTTCGCCAGCTGGTCGATACGGTGAACCGGCCTCCCAGCGCGTAGCAGCGACGGGCCTCACGTCATAGCATACCCACCTGCGAATTCCTGGCGCAGTCATCGCGCCACCCCCACCCTGCTCTCCCTCGTGGAGGAGGTCACCCCATGCGTTGTCTCATGTCCTGGTTATTGCTGCTGGCGCTCGCGGGAGCCACTCGCGCGGCCGATCCGTGGGTTGTCTACCCTGGCGGCGAGGGTCCCGGCAAGGGCAAGCACATCGTGTTCATCTCCGGCGATGAGGAGTATCGCTCGGAGGAGGCGCTGCCTCAGCTGGCGCGCATCCTGGCGAAGCACCACGGCTTCACCTGCACGGTGTTGTTCGCCATTGACAAGAAGGATGGCACGATCAACCCCAACGAGACGGGCAACATCCCGGGGCTGGAGAAGCTCAAAACGGCGGACCTGGCAGTGGTGTTCCTCCGGTTTCGCAACCTGCCCGACGAGCAGATGCGGCACTTCGTCGAGTACGTGCAGGCGGGCAAGCCGATCGTGGGCCTGCGGACAGCGACGCACTCGTTCAACCTGGGCAAGTCGAGCAAGTTCGCGCGGTGGACGTGGACGAGCCGGGACTGGGACGGCGGGTTCGGCCGGCAGGTGCTGGGCGAGACGTGGGTGAACCACCACGGGCATCACGGCAAGGAAGCGACGCGGGGCCTGATCGCGCCAGGCGCGGCGGGGCATCCGATTCTGCGCGGCATCAAGGATGGCGACATCTTCGGGCCGACCGACGTCTACACCGTCAAGCTGCCGCTGCCGGGCGACTCGAAGCCGCTGGTGATGGGTGAGGTGGTGGCAGGCATGAAGCCAACCGATCCGCCGGTGAAGGGGAAGAAGAACGACCCGATGATGCCGGTGGCCTGGGTGAAGAGTTACACCGCGCCAGGCAAGGAAAAGGCGCGGGTGTTCACCACGACCATGGGCGCGTCGCAGGATCTCGTCAGCGAGGGGACGCGGCGGATGCTCGTCAACGCCTGCTACTGGGCCATCGGTCTGGAGGACAAGATCACGGAGAAGTCGAAGGTGGACATCGTGGGGCCGTTCAAACCGACAGGATTCAGCTTTGGCGGCTTCAAGAAGGGCGTGCTTCCGGCGGAACTCAAACTCGATTGACCTCTACCAGGAGCTTCCCATGGTCCGACTCGACCGACGACAATTGATCAGCCACGGTACCTGCCTGGCCCTGGGCGCAGGTCTGGGCGCCTGGGCGCTACGTCCGGGCGCGCCTGGTGGGACCGCCCGCGTGCAGGCCGACGACCGCAAGGAAACCCACGAGCAGCGCCTGGTGAAACTGGGGCTGGAACTGCCCAAGTTGGCGACGCCGAAGGTACCGATTTATCCTGCCGTCCAGGTGGGGAACATGCTGTACGTCTCGGGCCACACACCGCCGCCTCGGGATGGCAAACCCGTGGTTGGCAAGGTGGGCAAAGATGTCTCCATCGAGGATGCCCAGAAGGCGGCCCACGACATCGGCAGGCTGATCCTGGCGGTGGTGCGGCAGCAGATGGGCACACTGAACAACGTGGTGCGGCTGGTCAAGACGCTGGGCATGGTCAACTGCACGCCGGAGTTCACCCAGCAGCCGCAGGTGATCAACGCCTTCTCGGAGCTGATGATCCAGGTCTTCGGCCCCATCGCCGGCAAGGCGGCGCGGAGCGCCGTCGGCATGGCGTCGCTACCGGGTGGCGTCCCCGTCGAGATTGAGTGTATCTTCCACGTGAAGGAGTGACGTGCCAGCGGAAGAGAGAGCCTGACCGCTCTCTCTTCCGTCCGTGGATGCCTCAGGCGGCGTTGATGCCGGCGGGGTGGACGTGGCGCGGTAGCGACAGCACGAAGCGGGTCGGCTGACCGGGGCGGATGGGTTCGAGGAAGACGTCGCCGCCCTGTTGCCGGGCCAGGCGCCAGGCCAGGGGGAGCCCCAGGCCACGGCCGCGGCCTGCGCTTCGACCGGAGTAGAACGGGTCGAAGAGGTGGGGCCGCTGCTCGGGGGCGGGGCCGGTACCGGAATCCTCGACGTGGACTTCGAGGCGGTCGCCGGGGCCGGGTTCCTGCAGTGCCAGGCGGGCCCAGCCGTCCAGCGGGGCAGCCTCGATGGCGTTGCGCAGCAGGCAGGTGAGCGCCGAGCGGACCTGCTCGGGATCGAACAAGGCCGACAGGCGTTCGGGTCGGGTGATGACCTCGACGCGGACCCGACGGGCGGAGGCCGTCTCCTCAAGGCTGGCGGCGACCTCGCCCATGAGCGTGGGCAGGTCGATCCAGCTGGGTCGCGGCGGGGCCGGTCGGGCGAACTGCATGAGGTCGCGCAGGATGGTGTGGATGCGCCGGGTCTGCTGAATGATGGCGTGGAGCGCCTGGCAGGCACCGGCCTCGGGGTCGGGGGCGAGCCAGTCAGCCTCGTGGGCGAGGATGTACTGCGCCTGGCCGGAAATTACGGCGAGGGGGTTGTTGATCTCGTGGCTGGCGCCGGCGGCGAACTCGGCGAGGCCGGACAGCTTCGCGGAGCGCAGGCGTTCGGATTCGCCGCGGACCTGCTCGCCCAGCACGGAGTGCAGGCCGTCGAGTTCGCCTTCGAGCCGGGCCAGGCGCGGCGTGTTGCGCAGTCGACGGTTCTCGGCGGCGAGGACCAGCAACTCGCGCAGCAGCGGCTGGCGGTGCGGATCGACCCACTCGATGGGGGTACTCTCGTCGGGGACGGTCTCCAGCAGGTTGAAGTCGGCGAGACGGAGACCCAGGAATAGCTCCTCGGCAGCCAGGTCGGTCTGACCGATCAGGCCGAGTTCTCCGCCGGCGAGCCGGGCCAGGTGAACAGCCAGGCGGAGCGTGCAGAAGAGAGCGGGGTCGACGCCGAACCGGCGAGCGTGTTCGAGCGGCAGCTGCAGATGAGAGACGAGGCCGGCCAGCCAGCCGGGCAGTTCCCAGCGACGCGCCAACCGGCGAGCGATCGCGACGGGGTCAGCGCCGAGGAGGCGTTCGGGGGCGTTGACAGGATCGCGAGCAAAGGCGGAGTCGAACAGCGCGGCAGCCACCCGGGTCGGGGCGACGGCAGCAAGGGCCAGCCAGCCCAGAGGGGCGAGCAAGCCCGCGGTCCAGGCCTGTTCGGGATCGACCCGACCGGAGCGCAGAGCCAGGCTGCGAGCGATGCGGGCTATCTGGACGGAGGTGTCGTACACCGGCCGTACGTGATGATCGGACCAATCGATGAACGTGGATGGCTGCTCGGAGAGTCGCAACGCTCGCTCCAGTGTGGCCGGGTCGGCCAGGAGAGCTTCGCTGAAGGGCAAGGCCGGGTCGAGCGCAGACGAGCGGACGAGGAGCAGGACGGCCCCGGGGTCGAGGCGGAGCGTGGGCCAGGCGGTGGCAGGCAGGCGGGCCAGGGCGGAGAGGGACACCGCCGAGGGAGCCAGCCAGGCCAGGTCGGTGGCGGCGTGAAGCAAGGAACCCGAGGCGGGAGCGGGATCGCGGAACATCCTGGACAGGGAGGGGCTCTCCCGGGGGTCGAGGGATGATCGCATCCCCGGCAGGTCGGCAGCCGGATCCGTCACGGCACTTGCTCCTTCCGTGGAGACAGAAGAGACGGGCGAGCCGGGCACCCCAGTGGTCCGGGAGGAAGTACCTCCCGGTCCACCGACCGCCACGGCTCACCCATGAAGGTTACATCAGCCAGCGGTGGTGGCCGGCTCGATTTCGAGCATGGCGCACATGCGGTCGATAAGGGCTTCGATATCGAACGGCTTGTGCATGAAGTCGTCGGCACCCGCGAGGCGCAGCTCCTGGATACGGTCTTCCTCGACCATACCGGAGATGCAGAGGATGCGAACGTCTTCCAGAGAGCTATCGGCACGAACGCGCTGGCAGACTTCTTTTCCGTTGATGTCAGGAAGCATGACATCGAGGACAATGATGTCTGGACGGTATTCTTTCACCATCATACCAGCGTCGAAGCCGTTGGAAGCGAGGCGGACCTCGAAACGGCCATCCTCATCGAGGACCTTGCTCATGAGGGCGACCAGGTCGGCATCGTCGTCCACAAGGAGGACCTTGCGCTTGCCGCTCTCGAGGGCATCGGTGGGGATGCCGTTGTCCTTCATGAATTTATACAGGGCCTCGCGAGGAATGCGCCGGAAGCGAGAGCCGGGCACTCGGAAGCCTTTCAGCTGTCCGTTGTCGAAGCAACGGATGATGGTCTGCTGACTGACCTTACAAATCTTCGCCGCCTCACCGGTCGTGAACACGGTTTTCATGCGTTCATCCATCCCTTACGGGCGCGGGGCCCGTCGCACGAGTAGGGGTTTCCGGCAACCCGTCCGTGGGAAGCCGTCTAACCGGAGACCTCCGTGAAATGCCTCTTGCCTCTCCCAGTCCAACCCGGTGAAGTCCCCACCGGGGCCGGGAGGCGGCATCAATGCTGTCTGCTCTCGATGAACCCCTCGCCAAGCGCGTGCACTCTCCATGACGAACCCGCTGGCGCGAGTCCGGTCCATCCGTCTGACCTGAGAGTGAACGCTGGGTCGAACCCTGATGCCGACCGAGATTCCAGGGGACCAGATTCCCGTTCGGTAGCAACTGCTGACAGGGCGGGAGGGGATTACCAGGCTTTCACACAATCGCGATTATAGCCAAGTTGTGAAGCATGTCAACTCGATCTCACTCTCCCTGCTAGCTCTAACCTCTTACCACGAAGCCACTTCCTCGCGACAACCACATTTTCTTGCCTGGTCGTCGATAATTCTCCAGTCGCAGATAATTCGCCAGTCTGATCTATTTCTCCAGGCTACCCACCTTTCCATACCGTGCGAGGATTCTCTCTCTTTATCGGTCCGCCCCGGCTACCAGAATGCAGCCTTTTCGCCCAGTTTGACAGACGTGGCCTCAGTCGAGGTACATCAGCAACACGGCGAGGTCGGCGGGGCTGATGCCGCTGATACGGCTGGCCTGACCGAGGGTCTGCGGGCGGACCCGCGCGAGTTTCTCGCGGGCCTCGATCCGCAGCTGAGGGACGGCGTGGTAATCGAACTGGCCGGGGATAGTGCGGCCTTCCAGCTTCTGGAACCGTTCCACCTGGGCCGCCTGCCGACCGACGTAGCCGGCGTATTTCGCTTCCAGGATGACCTGGTCGCGGGCAGGACGGGGGGTGTTCAGGTGTGCCAGGGCCGGATGCATGGCCAGTAACTGCTCCCAGGTCACTTCGGTTCGGCGCAGCCAGGTTTCCAGGCTGTCGCCCTCATGGCGATGAGCGCGCAGGTAGTCCGTGAGGGAGGCGATGGCCTCCTCCTTGGCCTGCAGGCGGGCCCAGTCGTCGTTGTTGACCAGACCGACCCGTCTACCCAGGGGACCCAGGCGGCGGTCGGCGTTGTCGTGTCGCAGCAGCAGCCGGTACTCAGCCCGACTGGTGAACATGCGATACGGCTCATCGACGCCCCGGGTAACCAGGTCATCGAGGAGGACTCCGATATACGCTTGCGCCCTGTCCAGGATCAAGGGCTCTTCGCCATTCACCCCAAGTGCCGCGTTGATGCCAGCCATCAATCCTTGCGCCGCTGCCTCCTCGTAGCCAGTCGTCCCGTTGATCTGGCCCGCGAAAAACAGCCCAGCCACTCGCTTGGTCTCCAGGCTGCCAAACAGCTGGGTTGGCGGCGCGTAGTCGTACTCGACGGCGTAACCCCAGCGAAGTACCTCGGCCTGCTCCAACCCGGGGATCTGGGCCAGCATCGCCTGCTGGACATCCTTGGGCAAGCTGGTGCTGATGCCGTTGCAGTAATACTCGAGGGTGTTCCAGCCTTCGGGTTCGAGGAAGAGCTGGTGGCGCTCCTTGTCGGCGAAGCGCACCACCTTGTCCTCGATGGAGGGGCAGTAACGCGGGCCCCGGCTGTTGATCTGGCCCGAGTACATGGGTGCGCGGTGAAGATTGGCGCGGATCAGCTCGTGGACCTCGGGCGAGGTGTAGGTGATGTGGCACATCATCTGGGGGCGATCGATCCGCGGCGTGGCGAAGCTGAACGGCTGAGGGTCACTGTCGCCGGGCTGGGGTTCGCAGCGCGAGAAATCGATGGTACGGCCGTTGAGACGACAGGGAGTGCCGGTCTTGAAGCGGGCTAGCTCGAAGCCGCAGGCGGCCAGGCTGTCGCTGAGGGTCTCGGCGCTGGCATCGCCGGCTCGACCGCCGCGCATCTTGGCCTCGCCGGTGTGCATGATCGCCTTGAGAAACGTGCCGGTGGTCAGGACGACGGCCCGGGCGCGGTAGAGCGTTTCGCCGCTGGCCAGCACGCCCAGCACCCGGCGCACCTGGCCGCGTTCGTTCTCGGCGGGAAGCTCTTCCAGCAGCAGGCCCTCGACGAGTTCCTGGCGGAGGGTGAGGTGGGGTTGCTGCTCGACCACCTGCTTCATGCGGAACTGATACTGCTTCTTGTCCGCCTGAGCCCGGGGCGAGTGCATCGCGGGGCCCTTGGTGCGGTTGAGCATGCGGAACTGCAGGCCGGTGGCGTCGATGCATTTGCCCATCTCGCCGCCCAGGGCGTCGATCTCGCGAACGATCTGCCCCTTGGCGACGCCCCCGATGGCGGGATTGCAGCTCATCTGGGCCACGGCGTCGGCGTTCATCGTCAGCAACACGGTGCGGCGGCCCATGCGAGCGGCGGCCAGGGCGGCCTCGACGCCGGCATGTCCGGCCCCGACCACGGCGACATCGTAATCGAACGTAAGCATGGATCAGTCCTGGGGCAACGACGAGAGACATCCGTTCGGAGATCTCCTTCAGGATAGCAGACCGTGCTGGACACCGGGACGGGGGCGCGGGAAAATGGGCCCGCACGCGATGCAGTTTCGCCTCGCCTGGGAGAAGCGCATGTCCCTGGTCCGCACACGCCGGTTCAGTGTCGCCGAGTATGAGCAGCTGGGCAAGCTGGGCATCCTCGGCGAACACGAACGCGTCGAACTCATCCGTGGGGAGATCGTCCAGAAGATGACCATCGGCGAACTCCACGCGGCGACCGTCAAGCGGATCAATCGACTGTTCCATCGCCTGCTGGGCGAACAGGTGCTGGTGAGTGTGCAGGATCCGGTGCGCCTGGCAGACAGCGAGCCGGAACCGGACGTGGCGCTATTGAAGCCGCGCGAGGATTTCTATGCCACTGGCCTACCCACGGGAGCCGACGTGCTGCTCGTCGTCGAGGTGGCCGATAGCTCGCTGGAGTACGATCGCCAGGAGAAGGGACCGCTGTACGCCGAGGCCGGCATCCCCGAGTTCTGGCTCGTCAATCTGGTGGAAGCGCGTTTGGAGGTCCATCGCCGACCGCAGGGTGGCAGGTATCTCGACTGCTTCCACCGCCAGCGTGGGGAGGTGGTCGACCTTGTCGGGGTGCCGAACGTGGTTGTCCAGGTGGATGAGTTCATCTAGGTGGGCTACGCTGGACGTGGCGCAGGGGCCAGGCGACAATGGGCGCGAGGCTGGTTCTCCGGGCAAAAACGAGGCTTACTCATGTCCCTGGTCCGCACACGCCGGTTCAGTGTCGCCGAG
>JAXMAV010000040.1:0-50208 GCA_046350255.1 Gemmataceae bacterium | reverse complement strand
CGCGTCGCCCCTTCGTTCAGGACATCCTCCAGTGACAAGCAATGGTCACCACCGGATCGCCCCCAGCTTCGGGCGGACGCGACTGACCTCCCAGCGTTGGCTGGCTTCGTTGTGTTGCCTCGATCGCTATTCCCACGCGCGGCCAGCCGCCTCAGCCGCTCGCTGCCGCTGCCGCCCGGCGCACAGGTCGTGGACCCAGCCGGCGGAGACGCAGGCCTCGATCACGACGACAGCGGGCCGGCGCAGCTGGAGCAGGGCCAGCAGGGCCTCTTTGGTGGAGGGGATGGTGTCGAAGGCTGGGGTGCCGCCCTGGCGCGGGTAGGCGCAGGCAACGGACTTGAACTTGCCCAGGTGGAGGGCGAAAATGAGGCCGGTATCCACGTTCGCAAGCTCCTGGTTCGAGTTCGCTCCGGGCTTTTCTCCACCCTGGCGCATCTCCCGGGGGCTTGCATGGATTCTTTCGGCATCGGAGGGCATGCGAATGGGGAACCCGGAATCGCCCGAGCCGCGATCGCCCCGGCCGGTCGGCCTCCCCCGGTGGCTGGCGATCTCGCTGACCCCGCTCATATGGGTGGTCCTCCCGACCATCCACGCGGGCCTTCCGTGGGCCCTGTCTCATCTCGGCCCGAGGTACGGGTGGGACGGCGGCGGCCCGTCGGACTGGAACCTGTTCGGGTACGGCCCGATCGCGGTCGGCGCGATCGTCCTCGCCTGGATCATGGTGTTCGGGCTCACCCAGATCCGGAACGTGCCCGACTGGGTGCCGATCGACTACTACAACCCGGCCTTCCTGATGACGGGCAGGCCGTACGCGGTCAGCCGCCACCCCATGTACGTCGGCGAGCTGGCTCTCTGGGTGGGGGTGTCCGTCCTTTTCGGTAGCCCGGTCGCCCTGGCCGGCTCCGCGGCCGTGTTCGCGGTCATGCGGTGGCTGGTGGCCCGGGAGGAGGCGGGGCTGGAGGCAGCCTTCGGAGAGGCGTACCGCCGCTACAAGGCCCACGTCCCGCAGTGGATCGGGCTTCCCTGGCGTTCGGCCAGCGGATTGGAGGTAGATGAATGGCCCGGGTCATAAAGCCTCCTGCACCTCTGCTTCTCGGTACGGGTGGGGTGAGCGTTTTTCTGGCCGGGTCCATCGAAATGGGCGTTGCGGAGGACTGGCAGCGGCGGATCGAGGTTGCCTTGGGCGACCTGCCGGTGGTGATCCTCAACCCGCGGCGCGACCAGTGGGATGCTTCGTGGGTACAATCCATCAACAACCCGCAGTTCCGCGAGCAGGTGGAGTGGGAACTGCAGGCGCAGGAACAGGCGAGCGTCATTGGCATGTACTTCGCGCCTGCGACCAGGGCTCCGATCACGTTGCTGGAGTTGGGGCTCTTCGCACGGACCGGTAAGGTGGTTGCTTGCTGCCCAGAGGGCTTCTGGCGGAAGGGCAACGTCGAGGTGGTGTGCGCGCGATATGGCGTGCCACTGGTGAGCGAGTTTGCCGAGTTCGAGTTACTATTGAGAGAGCGGGTTTTGGGTTGAACAAAGCGCTGCACCTGACCCCGGCCATATGACGGCTTTTCTCGACCTAAAGGCTCACTGGGGCCGCGGCTGTTGAGATGGGGCGTTCGGCGGCGGAGGGCATACTTAACTTGGGGGCTGCATCATGGTCCGGGCCAGTCGCATTTTGGTAATTTTCGCTGGTTTTGGCGCAACAATCGGCTTCGCGGCCGAACCGAAGGAGCCACCAAAGCCGAAGATCGAAATCCACTGGGTGGAACTCTTTCCGGTTAAAGGGCTGACCGTCGATCGGAGTGCGCATAATGGGAGTGATACCCGAAACGATTATTACCCACACACCAAGCCGGCCATGATTCTCAGCCGCGAAGATGTTGCGGTTGCCCGCCTGGATAAGTTCGATTGGATGATGAACGGCGAGGTGGTCCAGCACTACTCCGTCACACTGGCGCTGACGAAAGAGGCACGGGTCCGGCTCGCCAAAAGCTGTCCCGGGAAAACCGCCCGCATTACCGTTGCGGTTGATGGTCATTATTGGGGATGGGATCATTACACAACCGACAACGAAGCTGCTATTTCGGAACGTTGGAAATCCAAGAATTACAGCCCGTCAATGGGCTTGATGTCACGAGCCAACGCCGAGCGCATCATTAATGCCTTCAAGTGAAAGATGAGTACAAGAGGGCGAACCAAAGCGCCCTGGCGACGGCGAACTTGCCGAGAAGGCTAATGGGGTCGAACATGCCGCTGTTCTGGAACAACCTGCAGCCCAATCGCCGAACCCAGCGCTGTAGCAGACCGAGGCCGCATGTTCGCGTCTCGTGACAACTAGCATCCCGAGCGGCCCCGGTTGCGGAGCAGTGTCATTCGGCTGCCGGAGGGTATGCGACGGTGCGGGAGCTTGCGTCATGATCGAATCCGTCTCGCGCCCCAGGCTGCCGAAAGGTCGGAGTTACGTCCTCAAGACAACCCAGCTCGCGGACGCGCTCGCCGCCTCCGGGATCGATTGGCGCGTCGATCTGGTGTACTGGTCGCCGCGGGCCGGCGGGTCCATCCTGGAGGGCCACTACTGGCCACCGAGCGAGAACGTACCGTACCAGCGGGTGTATGTTCGCGCGGGGTCGGTCCCGTCGTCGCTGCGTCCGGCCGCGGCGGAGGCGCTCCGCGAGTCTGCCCTGCCACAGTTCATTCACTGGGTTGAGGGGCTTCTGGCGTTGCCGGACGGGTCGCCCGCCCTGGCTGCGCAGGCGTACTTCAACGCCACCTTCACCACGGAGGGGCTGGCGATCACCGACCGGCCGGTGAACATGGTCCCGCGGCGAGCGCAATAGCCGTAGGCAGCAATGGCTCGCCGAACCAGGCACTGCACCTGATCGGCTAGGCATGTAGGTTATCCGTGGGCCATGGCTCACCTTGCCCCTCTAGCAGGTGAACTGGGGCGTTCGGCGGGTAGTGGGAAACGGGTTGGTATTCGGAAGGAAGGATCGAATCGCGGGCGAGAGCCGGGAGGCACCGAGAACCTCGTCGTGCCTGCCGAGGGTCAAGGTAAACGCTACAAGAACAACGCACTCGGAATGTGGATCGAGGAGCCAGAATGATGCGATCGTTGATCTCCGTTGGGGCCTTGATGGCGGCTTTCGCACAACCGATCTTGGCGCAGCCCCAACCGCTGGCGTTACCCAAACCCTTGGCCGAGACCTGGGCGAAGGAGAAACACGGTCTCGGCTGGGTCGGGAAGAAGCGCGACAACGGCACGATCGACTTCCGATACGTCACCGAGGAGTTCGAGCCGGGCTCCGCAATTCCTGCTTTCGACCTGATGTACCCGACCAGGCTCGAACGGTTGGCCAAGCTCCCGCACCCCAGTCAACCGTTCGGCATCAAGTTGTATTTGGAGAAGTCCGACGGTCCCATCCTCGCCGAGTTGAAGGCCTTTAAACACCTCACCCGGATCGTGACGTATGGATGCCCGATCGACGAGGACGTGCTGCTCAAGGCGCTGGCGGAGATGCCGCAGTTGGAGGAACTCCAACTGAACGAAAGCAAGATCAGCAACAAGGGGTTGGAAGCACTCGCCAGGTTGAAGAACCTCAAAAAGCTCGGGCTGCGCGGCACGAAAATCACCGACGCCGGCATTCCGGCCCTCGCGGCATTCGAGAAACTGGAACACCTGGAACTCGGCGTGAATCTGCAGATTACGGACAAAGGTGCTCCTGCCATCGCGAAGCTAAAATCGCTCAGGTATCTTGACCTTCATCTTACCAGGGTCCTGGACGAAGGCATGAAGTCGATCGCCACGATGGACCACCTCCGCGGCCTCTACTTCATGAACACGAGGTCCACCGCGAAAGGGTTAAAGGCTCTCGGCGCGCTCAAGGATCTTGAGCGATTCCAGATCGATGGCCACGCCGTGAATCCGGACACGGTCGCGGCCGTGGTCGGGATGAAAAAGCTGAAATACCTGAATCTCAATATTGCGCACTCGGACAAAACCTCGGCCGGGGACGCCGAGTTCAAGGAGCTGGGAGCCTTGAAGGACATCGAGGAGTTGAGGGTGTTAGGTTGGCAGATCACGGACGCGAGCCTGCCCGTGATCCGCGGCTTTGCGAACCTTCGGTTCATCGACTTGACCTACACCAAAATCAAGCGGGCAAGCGCGGAGCAATTGCAGAAGGAGCTGCCCAGGTGCCGGGTGTTTCTCCCCTGATCGTGACGCCGCATCGACATCATCGGCCGGCGCGTGTGGTTGTGGCGGTCAGACTGGCTTCATTCGCGGGGATGCTCCGTGGGGATCGCGTCGGGCAACTGCCGCGTCCATACGGGCCGCGAACCTTTCGCTGCATCTGACCCGGCGGGATCCCCGTGTCCAAGCTCTCCGGGTGTGAAGCGTCCATTTCCGATCTTTCTGGACGTGTTCTCTGGCCGGACTCCCTTTCCCCTGAGGAGAAAAGCTCGGCAGAGAACACGTCCAATCTGCGTCTCTCCCGGGACGTTTCTTCGTACTGCGTCGTTGCCTCCAACGCCGTTTGGCCGCACTTGACTCACGGTGTCGTAGATGGGTGAGCCGCTCCGGCGCGAATAGATGCAGGCGGCCGACTTGAATTAGCCGAGGTCGAGAGTGGGGCCCGCGTTCCTGGTAGCCGGCACTATGTTCGAGATCGCGCGCCGGGCCTATCCCGATCGGGGCGCATTCCCGGGAGCTTGCATCGATTCTTTTGATGGAGGGAAGGCTTGCGGGTGGATCAGCCACAGCGACAGAAGCCACAGCAGAACGAGCGACCTGGGGCGGCCATCGGACTTGGTATCGTCGTCGCTATGTGGAGCAGCAAGTTCGCCGAGAAGTCTCTCACCCCGAGTCTCGGAGAATGGGGAGCCTTCGGCGTTAGCTTGTTGGTCGCGCTCCTGGCGGCTGGGGTGGTTGGGCTCGGGGCCACCGTGTTGTTTCGCAAGGAGGCAAAGGCACGCCGAACCAGGCGTTACACCGGATCCCGCGTGGCGAGTGGTTCCCCGGTGAGCCGTTACGGGCAGGGCAGGGGAACTGCCTCGGTCGGAAGCGTTTCGCCCTGCATGGCCCGTCCCGCCAGCATGCCGCAGGCGGCGTGGACATCCGCGCCGCCGGAGTAACGTCGGGCGATGGGCATGCCCAGCTCGACCGTCAGGGCGTTGCGGAATCCCTGTAACTCCTCGCGCGAGGGCGGCTGGAACTCACCCGAGGCGTCGTTCACGTCGATGAGGTCCAGCCGTACCGGCATGCCGGCCGTCAACTGGGCCAGCTCGCGTGCATCCTCGACCGTCGTGTTGATCCCCGACAGCATCGTCCAGGCCAGGTTCATGCGGTTGCCTGTCGCCGTCTGGTAGTCGCGCACCGCCTGCATCAGTTCGTCCAGCGAATGCGTGTCTTCTACCGGGAACAGCGTGCGACGCTTGGCGGAGGTGGCCGCGGTCAGGGAGACAATAAGGCGATAAGGGCGGCGCTCGGCGGTGAAGCGGCGGATGCCGGGCACGATGCCGACCGTGGAGATGGTGATGGCCTTGCCGTCGATGGCCAGGCCACACGGGTCGGCGATCACCTCGGCGGCGCGCAGGACGCGGTCATAATTGAGCAACGGTTCGCCCATGCCCATGAACACCACGCCACGCACCGGGTGTGGTGAGTCGTCGCGGATGTGCATCACCTGGTCGACGATCTCCCAGGTGGCCAGGTTGCGGCGGAAGCCCATCTTGCCGGTGGCGCAAAAGGCGCAGCCCATGGCACAACCCACCTGCGACGACACGCAAACGACGTACTTTTCGTCGCCGGGCCGATGCAATAACGGGATGCGGACCGCCTCGAAGACCCCTTCCCCCTCGCCCTGGAACAGGTACTTGGCGAAGCCATCCGTGGGGGAAACAGCCTTCTCAACACGGGTGAGCTGAGGAATGGTGGTGGCTTCGCGGACGCGCTCGAGCAGACGGCGCGACACCTCCGGCATCTGATCGGGGATGCGGCCCCACTTTTGCAGGACAGCAGCCTGGAGCCGGCGCGCCAGGCGAGCGTCGACGCCCAGCGAGGCCAGCGCCTGGTGCAGGGTGACGGCAGTGTGATCCTTGAAGCGAATCGATTCGGCCATGGTCGGGTCTCGCGGCTGCCTCTACTTTGGCAGAGAGATCCTGACGACGCAAGACGAGGAGCCATCTGATGACCCTGGCGCATGAGGAAGTGGGAACGGGCCGGCCGGTGGTGGTGCTGCTGCACGCGTTTCCCCTGAGCCGGGCGATGTGGCAGCCGCAGCGAGCCGCCCTGGCCGACTGTTGCCGCTTGCTGACCCCCGATCTGCCCGGGTTCGGCGATTCGGCCCTGCTGTCGTCCACGCCGTCGGTGGATAGCATGGCCGACGCGGTGGCCGGGTGGCTGGATCACCTGGGCATGGCCGAGCCCGTGATTCTGGGCGGGCTCTCGATGGGGGGCTACATCAGCCTGGCGTTCGCGCGGCGGCATGGGGCACGGCTGGCGGGGCTTATTCTGGCCGACACCAAGGCTGAACCCGACGACGACACTGCGAAGGCCAACCGGGACAAGATGATCGGCTTCGCCTCGACGAATCCAGCCGGGGCGGTGATCGAGCAGATGCTGCCCAAGCTGGTGGCGGCCGGTGCCGCACCCCTGGTGCGCGAGCAGGTCCGGCGCATCGGATCGGCGCAGCGTCCGGGGGGGATCATCGCGGCCCTGCAGGCGCTGCGCAATCGGCCCGACGCCACGCCGACGCTGGCGACCATCCGGGTGCCGACGCTCATCGTGGTGGGTCAGGAAGATGCCCTGACTCCGCCGGCGCAGGCGGAAGCGATGGCCCGGGCGATCCCGAACGCCCGCCAGGTGGTGATTCCCGGAGCGGGCCACCTGGCGAACCTGGAAGCGCCCGAGGCGTTTAACACGGCGCTGCGGTCGTTCGTGCAGCCGCGCTAGGGCGTCAGACGCCCATCACGTTGTAACCGCAATCGACGTACAGCACCTGGCCGGTGACGGCGGAGGCCAGGGGGCTGCACAGGTAGACGCAGGCGTCGCCGACTTCCTCGGGCTTGATGCCGCGCGGCAGGGGGGAACGCTCGGCGGCGTAATCGATCATCTGCTGAATGTGGCCGATGGCCCGGGCGGCGCGCGAAGCGTACGGACCTGCGGAGATGGTGTTCACGCGAACATTCCGCCGACCCAGGTTCAGCGCCAGCTGCTTGGTATCGATTTGCAGGGCCGCCTTGGCGGTGCCCATGCCGCCGCCGTAGTGCGGCACGACGCGCTCGCCGGCCAGGTAGGTCAGGCTGACGACGCTGGTGCTTTCCGGCTTGTCGGCCATGTAGGGCAGGGCAGCGCGGCACAGTCCGGTCAGCGAGTAGGCGCTGATGTTGAGGGCCGTCATGTACGCCTTCCGGCTTACTTCCCAGGCCAGCTTGGTGATCTCCGGGCTGAAGGCCACCGAGTGGATCAGCGCGTCGATCCGCCCGTAGGTCTCGCCCACCTTCTTGACCATCCCCTCGATGGTGTAGTCGCCGAACTTCTCCGCCACGCGGAGATAGCGGCGATCGTTGCGCACCTCGTCGGGCACGTCGGCCATGCTGTCGTAGCTGACATCACAGGGCAGGATGTGCTCGACGGTCAGGGTGCCGGCGTTGTAAGGCAACTTGCGCGCCTCGACGTCCTCGGGCGCCTGTCCCTTGAGGAAGCCTTCGACGATGGTGAGCATCCGGGGATGCACGGCCCACACCAGCTTGGCGCCCGCGGCCTGGAGCGACTTGGAGATGTGCCAGGCGAAGCTATCGCTATCGCCCACCCCGGTGACCAGGGCGACCTTGCCGGAAAAATCGATCGGAATCATGACTGCCTCGCCGTCGCTGGCGCCTCGCCAAATGGGGTTGGAAGGAGTGAACGTCTAGCAAATCGTGGAAGCCGGGGCAAGATGAATCGCCCCGGCCGGAGTCACTTCGCGCTGAGAATCTCGATCTGGAGTTTACCGAGTGTTTGCGAGATGGGCAGCAGCGGCGCGAGCGTCTGGGTTTTGGCCCAGCTGTGGTGCGCCATCTTCAGGTGAGTGGCGCCAACGCCACCCTGGCCGAGGACGGCATCGAGGGCGATCCACTTCCCCTTGATCCACACCTCGGTCCACATGTGAAAGCCGAAGTTGGGGCTCTTGCCCGCCTCGCGAATGTAGATGAGCCCGATGGCCGAGCGCGAGGGAATGCCGACAGCGCGAGTCAGGGCGGCCAGCAACATGGCGTGCTGCCGACAGTCGCCTTCCAGGTCGCGGGCGATCTGCGAGGCGTTCGGGAAGCCGACCGTCGTCGAAAGCTTCATGTTCTCGTGGACCCACCGCTCCAGCACCAGCGCCCTCTTCCATGGGTCGTCGCCGGCCTTGCGGGTGATGGCCTTGGCCAGCGCCTTGATGCGAGCATCGTCGCTATCGACGTAGACGTTGCTCTCGAGATACTCCGGCCCGGGGGAAGCGGCCATGTCGTCGGTGCCGGGGGCACGCTGCGCCTTCACCACCAGCTCGAAGGTCTTGTCCATCGGCTCCTGAATTTGCTGGCGGTCGTCCGTGGTGAAGACCTGGGCGAGCTTTTCCTTCATCGTCACCTTGTAGGTCGCCTCGCGGGTGGCGTAGGGCTCGTCGATGGTTTGCTTGAGCGGGATGTTGACGTTCAGGCCCAGATCGGGCAGCCGCTCCGGGGCAACGCCTTCCTTCAGAGCCGCCTCCTTCGAGGTGGTGTAGAAGGTGATGGTGCCCAGGCCAGGCATCTCGAACTGTTCTCGCACAGGCAGCAATTTGGCGTCCAGCCAGACCACCTTGGCCGGTAGCTTGACTTCCACCCCGTTGACCGTGACTGGGTCGGACGTGGCATCGACGCGCAGCAGCGAAACCGGCTCGCGCGCAATAGTTACCTTGCCGTCGGCTGCACGCGTGACGACGAGTTGATCAACCTTTTCGCGTGGGCGCACCACGCCACGCACCGTCAACGGGCCACTCAGCAAGATCTCGAAGCTGACCAGCTCGACCTTGTCGCCGGGCTTGGCCTTTTTCCGTTGGAAGATCGTCTCTTGCGCGTACAGGCCCATGGCGGCGGCGGGGAACGGTACCTTGCGCGAGGTCTGCTCGCGGTCGTCCACCAGCGACTTGAGCACCAGCTGATCGTCGGCCACGGTCCCCTGGAAGGTCATTTTGGGCGGCATGCCCATCATCTGGGTGAGGCCCAGGGCCAGCACCTTGCCTTCCAGAGTTTCCTCGCTGGTCTGCCCGATCTGGATGGGGACGACCCCGCCATACCGTTTGATGACCAGATCCATCGTGCGCGTGGTGCGGATGCGCGCCGTCTCGCCCTGGCCCAGTTGCTCGGCCCGGGTGTGCATGTGGCCGACCTTCAATCCCTCGAAATAGGCCGCCTGCCACGATTCCAGCAGGAGCTTGGGTGCAGGTTTGCTGGCGGGCGTGTCGGCGCGGGCCTGGCACAGAGGCACGGCGAGCAGGAGCGCGAAGACGGCGGATCGCATCATGGGGTCACCTGGCACAGGGAGGGACAAACCATCCGCTCATGATAATCTCCTGGCGGTCCGGGGGGGAGGTGAACCTGACATGAGGGCGATCCCTCCTCCCAACGGGCGGGCGAGTCATAGGATAACCGCCTGATTTTTTCTGGCGACCCGACGAGAGCAGGCGACCATGCCGAGTTACAACCCCCAGGTGATCGAGCCCCGCTGGCAACGTTACTGGCTGGAGCACCGGACATTCCGCACCCCCGACCACTCGGACCAGCCGAAGCTCTACGTGCTGGACATGTTCCCGTACCCTTCTGGCGCGGGCCTGCACGTGGGACACCCCGAGGGCTACACCGCCACCGACATCCTTTGTCGCTATCAGCGGATGCGCGGCAAGCACGTCCTGCATCCGATGGGGTGGGATGCCTTCGGGCTGCCGGCCGAGCAGTACGCCATCAAGCACGGCACGCATCCGCGCGTGACCACCGAGAAGAACATCGCCACCTTCCGCCGGCAGATCCAGGCGCTGGGCTTCAGCTACGACTGGGATCGCGAGGTGGACACCACCGATCCCGCCTACTTCAAGTGGACGCAGTGGATCTTTCTTATCCTGTATGATACCTGGTACGACCCGGAGCAGAAGAAGGGCCGTCCCATCGCCGAGATGCCGATACCCGCCGCGGTGCGCGACGCGGGTGAGGATGCCGTCCACGCCTACCGCGACGCCCGCCGGCTGGCCTACCAGGCCGAGGTGCCGGTCAACTGGTGCGAGGAGCTGGGGACGGTGCTGGCCAACGAGGAAGTCATCGACGGCAAGTCCGAGCGAGGCGGCTTCCCCGTGGTGCGCATGCCGTTGCGGCAATGGTTGCTGCGCATCACCGCCTATGCGGAACGCCTGCTCGACGATCTGGAGCCGCTCGACTGGTCCGAGTCGATCAAGAAGATGCAGCGCGACTGGATCGGCAAGAGTGAGGGAGCCGAGGTCGATTTTGGCCTGCCAGGTGGCGATCAGATCCGCGTGTTCACGACCCGGCCGGACACGCTCTTTGGCGCTACCTACATGGTGCTGGCCCCCGAGCATGCGCTGGTCGAGAAGATCACCACGCCGGCGCAGCGGGCTGCTGTCGAGGCCTACCGCGCCGAGGCCGCTCGCAAGAGCGACCTGGAACGCACCGAGCTGGCGAAGAAGAAGACCGGCGTGTGGACCGGTGCCGAGGCCATCAACCCCGTCAACGGCGCGAAGGTACCCGTCTGGATCGCCGACTATGTGCTGGCCAGCTACGGCACCGGGGCGATCATGGCTGTGCCCGCGCACGACGAACGCGATTTCGAGTTCGCCCGAACGTTCGATCTGCCCATCCGTACCGTCGTTCGACCCACCGAGGCCTGGTTGAAGCAGACCGGCAGCACGCTCGATCACCTGACCGAAGCCTATGTCGAGGAGGGCATCGCCTGTCACTCCGGCGAGTTCGACGGACTGCCGACCCAGGAATTCAAGCAGAAGATCATCGCCTGGCTGGAGGCACGGTGGCAGGGGCAGCGGAAGATCAACTACAAGCTACGCGACTGGCTGTTCAGTCGGCAGCGCTACTGGGGCGAGCCGTTCCCCATCCTCCACGAACTGGACGCAAACGGTCAGCCGACCGGTCGGAAGGAGGCGCTGACGCCGGACGAGCTGCCGCTGTGCCTGCCCGACCTGACCGACTACAAGCCGACGGGCAAGCCCGAGGCACCACTGAGCAAGGCGACCGACTGGGTCAACGTGACGCGGAACGGCAAGCGCTACCGGCGCGAGACCAACACCATGCCCCAGTGGGCGGGGTCGTGCTGGTACTATATCCGCTACCTGGATCCGAAGAACGAACGGGAGTTTTGCGATCCGGCCAAGGCCAAGGCCTGGCTGCCGGTCGATCTGTACGTCGGCGGCGCCGAGCACGCCGTGCTGCATCTGCTGTACTCGCGCTTCTGGCACAAGGTGCTGTACGATCGCGGGCGGGTCTTCTGCCCCGAACCGTTCCAGCGCCTGGTCAACCAGGGGCTCATCCTGGGCGAGATGGAGTTCACCGGCTTCCAGACGGCACGCGTGGTGCGTGAAAACGACCGGTCGAAGCTGGAACCGACGGGCGTGTGGGTCTCGGGCAAGGATGTGGATTTCGACGGCGACCTGGCCTTCCGCGACGACCGTGGCCGGGAGCCGCTGGCCTGCGTGAAGCTGGCCGAGGACCAGGTCGAGAAGAAGGGCGACGCCTTCGTGCTGAAGGCCAACCCGGCGATCCGGGTGGATGCTCGCGCCTACAAGATGTCGAAGAGCCGCGGCAATGTCGTCAATCCGGACCAGGTCATCGCCCAGTATGGCGCGGATAGCCTGCGGCTGTACGAGATGTTCATGGGGCCGCTGGAGGCGACCAAGCCGTGGAACATGCGCGGCGTGGATGGCGTCTATCGCTTCCTGGGGCGCGTGTGGCGGCTGTTCATCGATGATCGGGCCGAGGAAGTGAAGCTGAACGAGTCGGTGCAGGACGTGGAGCCTGACCGCGAGACGCTGCGGATGTTGCATCGCACCATCCAGCGCGTCACCGACGACCTGGATGGGATGCGCTTCAACACCGCCATCTCGGCCATGATGGAGCTGTGCAACCACCTCACGCCGTTGGAAAAGGCCCGCCCGCGGAAGGTGCTGACCACGTTCGTGTTGCTGCTGGCCCCGTTCGCGCCGCACATCGCCGAGGAACTCTGGGCAGCACTGGGACACAAGCAGACTCTGGCCTACGAGCCATGGCCCACCTTCGACCCGGCCCTGCTGGTGGAAGATCAGGTCGAGGTGCCTGTCCAGCTCAACGGCAAGGTCAAGCTGCGCGTGATGGTGGCATCGGGCCTCGACGCTGCTGCCCTGCAGACCGACGTGATGGGCCGCGACGAGGTCAAGGCGCTGCTCGAGGGCAAGGCGATCAAGCGGGTGATCGTGCCGGCCCGGGGCGGCCTGGTAAACATCGTGGTGGGATAGCCGCCTAGCCGCCCAGGGTGCCGAGTAGGCCGGTCATCTCGCCCGCGGCGTGACTGTTACCGTTGCGGTTGGCAGCGACTATGCCGGTTTTGAGGATGGTGCGGGCTTCCTCCTCTTCACCCTGGCGGAGTAGGGTTTGCCCGGCCATCAGGTAGGCGGGGACATAGTCGGGGTCGTGAGTGATCAGCTCCCGGAATACCCGGAGTGCTCCCTCGTCGTCTCCCGCGCTAACGTGTTCCATCGCCAGGCCATAGCGAAGGAACGAATCGTTCGGGTCGAGCGCCAGTAGCTCCTCGATCTGCTGTTTGCGGGTCTTGGCCGTCATCGCGGGTTGATTCTCCGGGGCGCCAGGGGCAGCGCTATTCTGGTACTCCGGGCACGATCGGCAAGCTCGCTGCAACCGGCAGGGGCCGCCTTCGTGACAGATCAGGTGTGCTCGTCGTGGCCCGTCCTCGAGGTGCTGTCAACTGGTTTCTCTCCTGGCTTCCGCATCCAGCCGGCCTTTCCTTCCGGTCGATGGGTATGTTCGTCACGAACAATCGCGACCCAGGTACGACACGTGCTGTCGAGAGGCGTCATGAGAGCGCACCCCCTCCTGTTGATCCTGATTACGCCTGGCCTCTTCCTGGTGACCCAGGAGGCCTTTGCCCAGGCCGAGATGCCCCCCCTCCGGAGCTGGAATGTCCGCCAGACGCCCGTCGTCGAGGTGGTGCGCCGGGTGAAGGATTCCGTGGTCAATATTCACTCGGAACGCACGGTGCGGAACGGCGGAGGGATGGACGAACTGCTGTCCCTGACTCCGTCGCAAAACCGCGTCAATGGCATGGGCACCGGCATCGTCATCGATTCCCGGGGCTACATCGTGACCAACCACCACGTCGTCGAGGATGTCTCGTCGCTGCGGGTACGCCTGGGCGATGGCACCAGCCTGTCGGCCCGGGTGGTGGCTCGTGACGTCGAGCACGACCTGGCCTTGTTGAAGATCAACGCCCCCCGGCCGCTTCCGGTGATGCCTCTGGGTACCGCCCGCGACCTGCAGGTGGGCGAAACCGTGGTGGCCATTGGCAACGCCTACGGCTACGACCACACCGTGACAGTGGGCGTCGTCAGCGCCGTCGGCCGCGATGTCAGCCTGAACAAGGATGTCCGCTATCGCTCGCTGATTCAGACCGACGCCAGCATCAACCCGGGTAACTCGGGCGGGCCGCTGGTCAACATGGCCGGCGAGCTGGTGGGTGTGAACGTGGCCATCCGCGCTGGCGCCCAGGGGATCGGTTTCGCCATCCCTGTCGATAACATGATCGGCGTCACCAGCGGCATGCTGGCCCAGATCCGCTCGCGGCAGAATGTCGCCCCGGTTGGCCTGACCATCCGTGATGTGGTCGGCGAAGCCGCCGTGAATCGGCGTGTGGTCGTCGATCAGGCGGACGGCGTGGCCAACCGGGCTGGGCTGCGCAAGGGCGACGTGGTCATGAAGGTGGGCGACGTCCCGGTTCACTCCATCCTGGATGTGGAACGCGGCTTGCTCGAACGCGAGGCAGGCGCCCGGGTAGACGTCGTGGTGCGGCGCGAAGGCCGTGACCAGACAGTGGGCCTGACCCTGGAGAACACGCCGCGATCCGAGAGCGTCCTCCCTGGGACGCTGACCTCGACGGGAGATGCCGCGGTGCAGCAGGTCTGGCGGCAGATGGGTTTCCGCCTCTACACCCTGCAGAATCCGGCCGAGCTGACGCGGTTGTTCCCTCAGCTGCACGGCGGACTGCAGATCGGCGAGGTCCGACCTGATGGCCCCGCCGCCCGGGCTGGACTGAAGAACGGCGACATCCTCGTCGGCCTGCACCAGTGGGAGATGCTGACGCTGGACAACGTGCTGTTCGTGCTGAACAACCCCGAGAAGGCGAGCTTCAACCCTGTCCGCTTCTACATCCTTCGGGCTGGCCAGGTGCATCGCGGCTGGCTGCAGATGGTCGAGTAAGCGTTCGTTCCTCCCCCCTCTCTTCGTGACGAGAATGTCGGCCGGGCGGCCTCGTGGATCCCCCTCCACGAGGCCGCCCGGCCGCGACGCTTTTTCCCAGGTGTTCCCCTTATCGACATGTCTAAAAATGTCTATTTGTCTCCCCTCATTGACCTGTTTGTGGGGTAGCATCGCGCTTATTGATCGGAATAATCGAAAAAATACCACCATAACTGCTTGGTTTTCTACATGAACATGCGTATACTTCCGATAGAGGACTTTTGAGAAGCCCGAGGACGAGGGCAGGGGTGCGACGAGGAGTGGCGATCATGGAGTCCTGGCGGAAGGTTTGGCGGGATGGGGTGGAACCGGTGATGTCGGTGGAGGGGTTGCAGGCGCTGCGGCAGGCGTTGCAGCACGACGATCCGCGGCTGCTTCAAGGGGCGACGACATCTCCTCCTCCGTTGATGTGTGTACAGGACTGGCCGGTCGAGGCGGCCTGTGCCATCAGCTACTGCGGCTGGCAGGGCGATGGGCTGGAGACGGTGTCCGAGGTCGAGGAGTTCTTCGCGCGGGTTTGCTTCGAGGTGGACGAACGGCTGGGGGAGCCGGCCGCCTCGCGCTACTTCCTCAACTGGTGGGACGAGACGCCGCGCGACGAAGCTCGACGGGAACTGTTAGGCGAGGTGGCACGGGCCCTACGGGAACGCGAGCAGCATCTCGAACCGACGGCGGCTGCCTGAAGGGGGGAAGGCTCATGCTTTCAGCAGCAACGCATGCAACCGAGGTGAGTGCTCGGGTGGGGGTAAGGTCCACCGTCCTGCGGGTGGCCCAGGAGGAACGCTACGTCGGCGACATTTTGCTGAACCAGCGCGGTCGGGTCTGGCGGCACGCCAGTTCGATCCCGGCCGACGTGGTCCTCAAGGTGCTGGTGGCTCATCGGCGTCAAGGTGATCTGTGCGGGCAGTTTCTCAGCCGGCTCGACGGACGCAATTACCGCTGGTTTCTCGTCGGTCTGGGGGCCGACGAGGCCATGGTCTGAGATTCACGCGAATACCAATCACGAACATCTGGGGGAGGATCGAACGATGTTGTGCCGTCACTGCCAGAAGGTGCGTTCCAACCGTCCGCGTGGGCTGTGCTGGTCGTGCTACTACTCACCCGGAGTGCGCGATCAGTACCCCTCCACGAGCAAGTACGCTCGCCGGGGTGTCAGCGACTTCAACGGGCGAGCCACGGTGGCGGCGCGGCCGACACGGGCGCTGCCGGGCAGTGAAGAGAAGGTGCGCGTGCTGGAAGAACGAGCCCGAAAAGGCCTGGCGCTGTGGCATCCCGAGGATGCTCGCATCGGCTGATCGCCCACAGGGCATTCGCTCATCATCCGCAGGGGACCACTTCGGTCCCCTGCGTAACTTTTTGCACCCTTCGCATCCGGGGGGAGAGGTTCTATAAGTGGGGGCAGGAGGATCTCGTTCCATGCTCGTGCCCCCCATCCACCGGATTGTGCTCACCGGCGGTCCCTGTGCTGGCAAAACCACGGCCCTGGCCCGAATTTATGCGCACCTGCAGGAGCAGGGCTGCATGGTCTACCGCGTGCCCGAGGCCTCGACGACGCTGCTCAATGGCGGCATCGTGGTCAAGGAAGCGCCACTGACCCACATGATGGCATTTCAGCGAGCCATTGTTCGCCTGCAGCTGACACTCGAGGAATCGTTCGACAGCTTCGCCCGGACCGCGGGGCGCGAAGCAGTGCTGCTGTGCGATCGCGGGGTGATGGATGGCGCCGCCTACCTACCCCGACGCCACTGGCTCGAGCTACTGGCCCGCGAGAAGTTATCCGAGGACGATCTGCGCGATCATCGCTACACCGCAGTGATTCACCTGGTGACCGCGGCGCATGGGGTGGAGTCGGCTTACGAGGCCTGCTCCAACGCCGTGCGATACGAGGACGTCGAGGGCGCCCGCGAGGTGGACGAACGCCTGCGCGATGCCTGGCGCGGACATCATCATCTGTGCATCATCGATACGCACCCGGATTTTGAAACCAAGATGCGCCGGGTGGTGGCCACGGTAAGCGAAATTGTCGGCGTGCCGCCGCCCCACTAGCGCAGCCGACGTTTTCCCCAGTGCGAACGGTCGAAGTCCACCGGAACCTCGGGAGTGGCCTGGAAAGCGGAGGGCGCGAGGGCGCCATCGGGTTCGGCCAGGGCTTCCGCTGGGTCGGGCACGGCCTCGTGACGCGAGGAGCGGAAGACCAGCATCCAGGCCAGGCCCGTCAGCCAGAAGGCGCCGAGCGTGGAGCCAGCCATACCGGCCAGACCCAGCCTTCCCGCCTGCTGGTTGGCCTGAACGACCTTTGGATCGGCCAGTCGAACCTCTAGCGTGGCGTGCAAGGTGGCCGTCTCGTTCTGAAAGTAGTTCGTGAGAAACGGCGCCGCCGAGGACGAACCGCTTACGGGATAGGTAAGAGGCAGCGTGATGGCCAGGTACAGCGTCTGCCCGGCCAGCTTCTCGTTCCTCGGCAACTCGAAGGAGATGCGCGGCTTCAGAGGCGCATTCCCGGAGTACGATTTTGTCTGGAACTTGTCGCCCCATTGCTGCTGACTACCCGTGGCGACGAGCGTTTCGTCGATGCCCAGCGCCCGGGCATTCTGCACGCGCACCGTGGGAGTGCCACGCCACATTGCCCCGGTGATCCCTTGCAGCTGATTGGGAACGACAAACTCGACGCGGTCGCCCGGAGAAAGAATCGACGGTGTGAGTTGCGGATGCGAGGCCAGCGGGGGTAGGTCGGCCAGCTGCAGGATGGCGGCGACAAAACAGCCCGGGGCAGCGAACAGGAGGAGGAACCCCGGCCCGTGGAGCCAGCCCAGGTGACGCGGCATGGGCTGGCGCGAATCGCGAGAGCCGGGACGTATGCGGGTCAAGTCACCTGAGGCAAGCTGGGCGCGGGCGGTCTCGCGGTTGGCGGCCATGTCGCCGTTGGGATCGTGCAGGGCGATCAGCATGTGAAACAGTCCCAGCGCGAAGAACAGCCCGGTGCCGATCTGGGCGGCGAGGATGGCATTGACGCCGCCGTTGGTGAACATCAACCCCGCCAGCCCCAGTGAGGCAACCAGAGCCAGCAGGGCCAGGAGCGGGTGTCCGACCTTGAACCACATCGCCATTTCCGGCTGATAGTGGCCGCAGTCAGGGCAGGGGTGCAGCCGGATGGAGTCGCGCGGGCGGAAGGTCTGCGTCATCAGCGGAGTACGCCAGTCGCCCTCGGCGAAGGCGTAGCCGAAGACGCAGCCGCAGACGACGCAGGTGTGCTGTTTGTGAATCAGGTGGCAACGCGAAAGAAGGGCCATGGTGCATCTCGCCGAGGAATGGCCATGCCGGTCAGCCGACGCGTGGTCCCCATAGCAGAAAGGCAATCACTCCGCCGGTCAGTCCCGCCAGCAGAGACACCAGGCTGATCAGGAGCAGCAGCCGAACCCAGGCGCCCCCCTGAGGGGCGGCCATGTCGGGAATCGGAGCCACCACCGTGGAGGTGCGAGTCCGGTTTTTCTCTTCAAGTTCGATCGCGTCGGTGTCGTCCCGGGCGTGCGCCTGGGTTTCGCCCACGCGCGAGGGCATGGGCAACGGGATGACCTGCGAGGCCGTCCGTCCGGTCTGACCAGTTTGTCGGCCCAGTTCGAGGCTGGAATGGCCCATGCGCACATCGGGGCGCGGCTGCTGTTCGGCCCAGGGGCTCAGGCGTTCGGCCACTTCCATCGACGTTTGAGGGCGATCGGCCGGTCGCTTGGCCAGCATCTGCATGACCAGGGCGTCCAGTTCCGGAGGCACCTCGGGGCGGACCGTGCGGAGCGACTCCGGCGTCTTCATCTGGTGCCACATTAGCTTCTGTCCCACGCTGGCCTCGTGGAACGGCGGCTTGCCGGCGAGCAGGGCGTAGAGCGTGGCGCCGAGGCTGTAGATGTCGGTGCGTGGGTTGACGTTGCTGAGGTTGAGCGCCTGTTCGGGAGCAAGGTAGTCGGCGGTGCCCAGCACCAGCTTGCTGTTGAATCGCTGCGTCAGCGAGCCGCTGCCCGGAGTCTCGTAGCGCGCCAGCCCCAGGTCGAGCACCTTGACGATGCCGTTGGGATCGACGAGCAGATTGGCCGGCTTGATGTCGCGATGGACCATGCCGGAATCGTGGGCGTGCTGCAGGCCCACGGCGATCTGCCGGCCGTACTCGCAGGCCAGCGAGATGGGGAGAGGGCCGCGCCGCGAGATCATCTGCTGCAGGCTGGGGCCATCGACGTACTCCATGACGATGAAGTGGAGCGGCCCCTCCTTGCGGAAGTCGTAGACGTGGACGACATTGGGGTTGTCGAGGGCCGCCGCCGCCTGGGCCTCGCGGACGAAGCGCTCGAGTAGCTCGCGATCCTCGGCCAGGGGAGTGGGTAGCACCTTGATAGCGACGCGCCGCCGCATGATCTCGTGCTCGGCGAGATAGACCGTGCCGGTGCCGCCCTGGCCCAGGCGCTCGATGATGCGGTAGCCGCCCAGCATGAACCCCTTGTACTTGCCCTGAAGAAACTGCTCGGCCTGAAAAAGAGTCATCAGGCCATGCCGGACGAGCAGCTGCGCCAGCTTGCGCGGCTCCTTGGGCAGGGGCGTCTCCCGGGGCGCATCCAAATAGGCCTCCAGGCGCGAGAGATCGACCTGGTTGCTTCTGCGAGCCACCTCCAGGAATTCATTGATCGTCGCAGGTGCCGGCATCGCTCACCCCATCGCGAATCTACTCACGGCTCTTTACGTCCCCAGGAGCGATGTCGCCGATGGGACGCTTCTGGCACGGGCCGGAGACATGGTTGCTGCAAGGATAGGTCATAATTCGCGGCCAGGGGAATCGTCGTCCAGAGATTTTTCTCCGGATGAAGACGCGCGCCCCGGCGAGCCTGGTTAGCCGCGACGCTGCGGGCCCACCTCCGGGTTGACCCAGGCAGGCAGCGGCGCGCCATTCAGCCCGGCGAGTAGGTTGCGTGCACAAATGTCGGCCATGGCATCGCGCGTGCCGATGGTCGCGCTGGCGATGTGTGGCGCGACGATGAGGTTCGGCACGTGGAACAGCGGGCTGTCGGCGGCCGGCGGCTCCGGATCGGTGACATCCAGACCCGCGGCGAAGATCACGCCCTGGCGCAGCGCCTCGATCAGGTCGGGTTCGACCACGATGGGGCCGCGCGCGGTGTTGATGAACACAGCGGTCGGCTTCATCTTCCGGAAGGTCGCCAGGTTGAACAGGCCGCGCGTCGTGCTGTTGAGATCGGTGTGGACCGACACGAAATCGGACTGGGACAGCAAGGTGTCCAGATCGACGCGCGAGGCGCTCAGTTCCTCCTCGGCGTCGGTATTGGGGTGGACATCGTGATAGAGGATGCGCATATCCCATCCGAAGCGACAGCGGCGGGCGAAGGCCGTGCCGATGCGCCCCATGCCGATGACCCCCACCGTTCGACCGACGAGGTCCTGCCCCAGGTGTCCCAGCGGTTCCCACGTTTTCCACTTGCCCGCCTGACCGTAGAGATGCCCGTCCACCAGACGACGGGCTGCGGCGATCAGCAGGCAAAAGGCCATGTCGGCGGTGGCATCGGTGAGCACGCCCGGGGTGTTGCCGACGCAGACGCCCCGCGCGGTGGCCGCTGGAATATCGATGTTGTTGAAGCCAACCGCGTAGTTGCTTACCACCTTCAGGTGCGGGGCGGCATCGAGCAGGGCGGCGTCGATCCGGTCGGTCAGCAGAGAGACAAGCCCCTGACACTGAGCCACCTTGTCGCGGATGGTATCGTACGAGGGGGGCAACTCGCCGGCCCAGACCTCGGCGTCGGTGACGGCCAGGATCTGGTCGAGTCCGTGAGCGGGGATGCGACGAGTGACAAAGACCTTGGGCCTGGCGGGCATCGGCGTGACCTCGTTACAGTGGCAGGGCACTGCCTATCGTACCCCTCGAAGCGAAAGTTTCCATCATGTCTCCCACCCGTGAGCAGGCGATCCAGATCTGGCAGGCAGCCGTGGCGGCGGCCGACCCATTTGAGCGCGTCCGGGCCTTCGTGGCGGACCCGGAAGGACCCGTACAGCGCACGCTGGCGGACGGAGGCGGCATCTTCGTCTTCGGTGGCGGCAAGGCAGGACCGGCCATGGCCCGTGCCGTCGAGGCCGCCTTGCCCGAGTACCTCGATCGCCTGCTGGGACTGCTCAACGTGCCCGTGGGTAGCTATCCACCGCTCGAACGGCTGCATCTCTGGCCAGCGCGGCCAGCGGGCAGTAACCAGCCTACCGTGGAGGGGGTTCAGGGGGCCGAGATGCAGCTAAACCTGGCCGAGCTGCTGCATCCCGAGGACCTGGCCCTGTGCCTGTTCTCTGGCGGAGGGTCGGCCCTGCTGCCGGCTCCCGTCGAGGGCGTGTCGCTGGCCGACAAGCAGGCGGTTACTCAGCTCTTGCACGCCTGTGGCGCCACCATCGAGGAAATGAACTGCGTGCGCAAGCACCTGTCGCGCTACAAGGGGGGACGCCTGGGGCAGTTGTTAGCCAGTGCGGGCTGTCCGGTGGTGAGTCTGATCGTCTCCGATGTGATCGGCGATCCGCTGGACGTCATCGCCTCGGGACCGACCGCACCGGACTCGACCAGCTTTGCTGATGCCCTGGAGGTGCTGGCCCGCTACGAGCTGACCGAGAAGTCTCCTCACTCGGTGATACAGCATCTGCGCGCCGGGGCTGCTGGCCAGGTGGAAGAGACGCCGCGCACCCTGCCGGAGACGGTACGCAACGTGATTCTCTGCAACAACCAGGGGGCGCTGCGGGCGGCGACAACGATGGCCGAGTCCCTGGGCTATCGGGTGCTGAACCTGGGCTCGTATCTCAAGGGCGAAACCCGGCAGGTAGCCACGGTGCTGGCGAGCATCGTCCACAGTATCCGCCGCGAGGGCCTGCCGATGCCGGCCCCGATCTGCCTGCTTTCCGGGGGCGAGACCACAGTGACGCTGTCTCTGGGCCATGGCAAGGGAGGGCGCAACGTTGAGTTTGCCCTGGCCAGCCTGTTGGAGCTACGCGGAGTAGCCGATGTGGTGGTGCTGTCTGGCGGGACCGACGGCGAGGATGGCCCCACCGATGCGGCAGGTGCCGTCTGGGATGCGGGCAGTTTCCAACGGATGGGCAATCTCGTTCCCACGGAGTTCCTTGCTCGCCATGACGCTTACCATTTCTTCGATGCCACCGGCGACCTGCTCCGCACCGGCCTGACTGGGACAAATGTGATGGATGTCCGGGTGATCCTGGTGGGTTAGCGAGGACGGGGAGTCTCCCTGGTTGTGTAGACTTTACACGGCGCGGTGTAGCGTTGTAACAATTGCCGGGAAGTGGACTACTCTGCCGGTCGCAGGGATTGCGCTGGCAAAATGATTTGTTTCGCTGGTGCGGCAACGAGTTACGGTGATTCTGTGATTTACTGGGAACTTCCTGGCACGCAAGCTGCTCTAAGGAATGTCACGGCCCAGGACGACACCCTGACTCGCACTGGGGCTGGAACAGAAGAGGCTTGGGGCCGGAACCTCGAGCCGTAGGCAAGTGGCCCGGGTCGATTGATCCATCAATTACCCGGGGCCACTTTGATTTTCCCCGCTCTCAGAGCCACTCCTCCCTCCATTCCCCGGCTCTGAGGCGATTTATTGCCGCTCGTCGCGTCCCCCCGCGACGGGCGGCATTTTTTTTTGACCCCTCCACTCGCCTCGTCTGCATCTCCAGCCTTACACCGCGCAAACTAAACTGAACAACCCGGGGCGTCGCCGCCTCGGGTTCATTCCTGCACCTGGCAATGTAAGTTCAACTCAGATGGCTTGTTATGACGAGATCATTGACATGGACGATCCTGGCACGGGGGTTGCTTCTCGCTTCAGGGTCGAGAAAGGGTTCTCGAGTCCATTGACGAGGTGTGTCATGACGTTTCGCTGGGTTGCCCTGGTTGCTCTCTGGACCCTCATCAGCGGCCCGATTCTGGGTGTGCCCACCAATCCCGCCTCAGCCAGCCGCCAGGGCGCCGCGAAGGTCGCGCCTCAGGTGAGCAAAACGCTCCTACCTCGATAATCGCTTTTCATCCTCGTCGCCGGACGCAACAAGGCCCCCAGCAGGAGATTCACTCCTGGGGGGCCTGCATTATCCGGGTCCGGTTGCCATCACATCTGCACGTCAGGGAGATCCTGGGTCGTGGGCTGTTGTTCCAGCTCCCGGATCACCGCATTGGCCAGGTTCAGGTAGGCTTTCCCCACCGGAGAATCCGGGTAGCGGTGCACGATCGGTTCGCCCTGATCACCGCACTCGGCTACGCGAGGATCGATCGGTAGGTCGCCCAGGAAGGGCACCCCGACGGCCTCGGCCAGTTTCTGTCCGCCGCCATGCCGAAAGATCTCGTAGCGCTTGCCGTCATCCCCCATGAAGAAGCTCATGTTCTCAACAATGCCGAGCACCGGCACGCGCACTTCGCGGAACATCTCGAGCCCCTTGCGGGCATCTACCAGGCTGACATCCTGGGGCGTGGTGACGATGACGGCCCCGGTGAGACGGGTGTGCTGTGACAGCGTCAGCTGCGCGTCGCCCGTGCCGGGCGGCAGGTCGATGACCAGGTAATCGAGCGGGGCCCAGGGTAGCTGTTCGAGAAACTGCCGGAGGGCGCGATCGACCATGGGACCGCGCCAGATAACCGCCTTCTCCGGCGGGACGACGAAGCCGATGGACATCAACTTGATCCCAAACCGCTCGACTGGCAGCGGAGTGACGGCCTGATCGATCGGGCAGGGGACGCCCATCATGATGGGAACACTGGGGCCATAGATGTCGGCATCCATCAGGCCCACCCGGGCGCCAGTGCGGGCGAGCGCCAGGGCCAGGTTGGCCGCCACCGTGGACTTGCCGACGCCACCCTTGCCACTGGCCACGGCCACGACGTGGCGGACGCCGGGGAGTTCGATTCGGGGCGGAGCCTGAGGAGGACGCATCGAGGGAGATCTCCAGAGTTCAGCCGGCCGACGTGCAGGTCAGCTGGCGGAGGTGTTCAAGGGTGTAGATGCCGGTGTCGTGGCCGTCGCTCCAGACGATCTTGTAAGCGTAACGACCCACCCGGGGCATGCTGACCGGAGCGAGCGGGACCAGCTCCTCGGGCTTGAGCAGGCGGAACGGATCCGGCGGCGCGGTCTTCTCTTCGCGGCAGGCCGCACAGGGGCAGGCGTCGCGCAGCGCCTTCCAGGTGACCGCACCCGATCGGCCATCGCTCCAGTCGATAACCAGGCGGTCGCCGTCACGGCGTAGCCCTGTTGGCTGGACGGACCCAGATGTGTTCATGCGCTACCTCGCGGAACGAGCCTGCTTCACCCCCCCATTATAGAAGCGATGTCGTCTCTGGCGGCGCCCGGATGGATGAGTCATCACAGCCAGGTGTAGCTCCAGCGGACTGGCTGGCCGTCCTGGTACGGCATGACTCCATGAAACTGACGCTCTCCCGCGAACACCAGCGGCAGGAAATGGCGGTCGCCCTCCCAGAGCGGGAGATCGAGCACGCGATCGACGGCGACCCATTCCAGGGGGCCATCGGTATTCTCCGTCCAGGGCGTGCCGGAAAACTGATCGATACGGAAGATGAACCCGAACCAGTCTTCCCCCCCCTTGCCGAATCCGGGCCAGCTGATGGTGCCGCGCAGCACCAGCGTCTGGCACTCCAGTCCGCTCTCCTCGAGGATCTCCCGGCGCATGCAGGCGACGACGTCTTCCTCCGGCTCGACCTTGCCGCCCAGGCCGTTGTACTTGCCCAGGTGTGCGTCTCCGGGTCTTCGGTTACGATGCACCAGCAGCACCTGCCGGCCATCGGGAGACATCACGTAGCCCAGCGTGGCGAGGATCGGCGTGTACGGCATGATCAGCGCTCGAAGAAGCGGGTGTTGAAGTAGACTTCCTGGTCGCCCGTGGGATGGAGTAGCTCGGTGAGGGGGACGCTCCAGCGTTCAGCCTCGGTCCCCTCCAGGGGCTGGTAGGGCTGCCCCGGCTGGCGCGGGCAGACCACAAGAGCCAGATTCGGCAGGGCGACCAGCAAGCGCCCTGCCGTGTTGTGCACCGTGACGTGGCCCGCCTGCAAGCCGCGGTAGAGCGCCTGGGCTGCAGCGCTGGCCTCGTTGTGGCTCAGGTGGACGAACTGCAGATCGTCGCGCCGGCACAGCACCGCATCGATGGCCAGGCCGCGCGGCCGCAGCACCACGAGCGTGCGTGCTCCCGGGGGAATCAGGATGCCCAGGGCAGCGGGGCCGGCCTGGTCGGCCTCCACCCGGCGAAACCCTCCCATCGAACCATTCTCCCTACTGATAGGCGCTGGATGCGATCAGTATACGACTTCCGCAGTTGTACGAATCTTCCAGCCCGACCATATCGTCTTGGTAGGTGTAACGCGCGGAGTGACCCGCGCCAGGTGTCTCTCGAGGAACCCTCCCATGTGCTGCTTTTCACGTCCGGTTCAGAAAGTGGCCAACACCAGCATTTTCGCTCGCGCCGGCAAGGACGGGCGGCAGTTCATCGTTTACAGCATGACCATTGCCGCGAAGGAAGAGCTGGCGATGATCCTTCCCATTCCGACGCCGAAGAAGGCGGACGAGGATGCGGTCAAGTTCATCAGCCTGAAGGACTACCCGGCCTTCTTCACTGATATGCAGATGGGCTTCTATGTACCTCCGCCGCGGATGGCAGGTGGGCTGGGCTCGGCGACTTTATCCAAGGGGGAGCCCAAGCTGAAGGTGGTCGATGTCGGGTCGTTTGAGGCGTCGTTCGTACCAACCGTGGGCGACTTCGCCCGTCTCGACGAACGCTTCCGCCTTCCGGCAGGTACCTGGGACGAACTCCCCACCTACAAGGAGTTCGGGTTCGCTGTCTTCAAGCTCAAGGCGGGGGAGAAGCAGATCCACCCCATGGCGTTCGACTTTCCCCGCCGCGACAAATCGTACCTGTTCTTCCCCACGGTCCACATCCACGACGGCAAGGTCCACAAGTCGGCGAAGTTCGACCACGCCCTGTATTGCCAGCGCAGCGCCAGCGAGAATGTCATGCGCTGGACCGAGTCACAACGCCCGGCTCACTTCTTCATGAACATCGATCGGACGCAGGGCATCGTCGAAAAGGATCGCCATGTCCACCGGTTGTTCCTGCGTGGCCGGCTCACCAACCGCGACACCTTGCTGGCTTGATCGAGATGCAGGCGGCTGACTCTGACCGCAGGAGTCAGCCCACCTCGGCCAGTTCCAGCGTTTTGCCGTACCGTTCCACGACCCAGTCGCGCAGGGCGGCGTGGTCAGGCTGGCGCAGGCCGGCGTCCTCGGCGACGATGGCGCTGGCATCGCGGCGGGCCCGATCGAGCAGGACCAGGCTGGCCTGTCCCAGGGCCCACAGTTCACCCCCACCATGCTGGCGCGTGCCGAAGAGTTCTCCCGTGCCGCGCAGGCGGGCATCCTCTTCCGCCAGGTGAAAGCCGTCTGTGGTGCGAAGGAACACCTGGAGCCGGTCACGGCTGGCCTCGGTGGCTGGCTGGGCGAACAGGAAGCACTGGCCCGGCGAGGTCCCCCGACTCACCCGGCCGCGCAGCTGATGCAACTGCGAGAGGCCGAACCGGTCGGCGTGCTCGATCACCAGCCAGGTCGCGTTGGGGACATCCACCCCCACCTCAACCACCGAGGTGCAGACGAGTATGTCGAGCTTTTTTATGCGGAATTGCTCCAGCACCGTCGCCTTCACCTCGTCGTCCAGCTGCCCATGCAGCAGCCCCAGGCGCAGATCGCGGAACGGTCCCGCCGATAACTCCCGGTGGACCGAGACCGCCGAGCGCAGGTTGGCGGTCTGCGAGTCTTCCACCAGCGGGCAGACCACGTAGACCTGATGGCCCTGGCCGACGGCCGTGCGTATCTGGTCGTACAACGCGTCGCGTTGCTGTTCGCGCAGCCAGCGAGAGGTCACTGGTTGCCGTCCCGGGGGAAGCTCGCGGACGAAGGTCGTATCGAGATCGCCAAAGACGGTGAGCGCCACCGTGCGCGGAATCGGGGTGGCAGTCATGATGAGGTAGTGCGGGTCGGCCCCCAGCTGCCGCACGCGGGCGCGCTGGTGGACGCCAAACTTGTGCTGCTCATCGATGACCACCAGGCCAAGCCGGGCGAACTCGACACCTTCCTGCGCCAGCGACTGTGTGCCCACCACCAGGTCGATTGTGCCTGCTCGCAGCGCCTCCAGGGCCTCGCGCCGCTGGCGTGCGGTCAGGCCACCAGTCAGCAGCAACCGACGCACCCGACTGTGAGCCAGGTAGCGGTCGAGCGTGTCGGCATGTTGTCGCGCCAGCACCTCGGTAGGGGCCATGAGCGCCGCCTGATGCTTGCAGGCGACGGCCACCAGCATGGCATAGACCGCGATGGCCGTCTTCCCTGCGCCGACGTCGGCCTGCACCAGGCGTTGCATGGGGCGTGGGCTGTTCAGATCGGCGCAGATCTCGGCAATGGCGCGGTCCTGGTCGGCTGTCAGCGGGAAGGGGAACAGGGCGCGAATGCGCTGGTCGATGCGAGTGGTGGCTGCGAGCACCGGAGCGCGTTGCCGATCGCGCAACTCGCGCCGGCGCAGCGCCAGGCCAACCTGCAGCACCAGCAACTCCTCGTAGACGAACCGCTCGCGCGCCAGCTTCGCCGCCTCGAGCGATTCGGGGAAGTGCACCTGCCGGAATGCCTCGACCAAATTGGGCCAGCCATGCTGTTCTCGCAGCGATGTGGGAATGCGATCGATGAGGGCGGAGCCGTGCAGGTCGAGAGCCTTGCCGATCAGCTGGCGCAGGGTTTCGGGGCGGAGGTCCTCAGTCAGCGGATAGACCGGCACGATGCCCGGGGTGGCGGGCGCGGTGCCGTCCAGAATCTGCACGCGCGGGCTGGTCATTTGCCAGTGATCACGATGCCAGCGTGGCTTGCCGGAGAAGGAAACGCGCTGACCAAAGCGAAAGCGTCGGGCGGCATGGGGCTGGTTGAACCAGACCGCCTCCAGCACGCTCTGGTTGTCATCACTGACCACCACCGATACCAGAATCCGGCCATGGTTGAGGCTGCGCGATTCGATCTCGACCACCTCGCCCTGAATGGTCTGGGGCAACTCGGGGAGCAGTCCGGCGATGGGACGAAGTTCGGTGAGATCCTCGTAACTGCGGGGGAAGTGGTAGAGCAGGTCGCCGATGGTGCCGAGGCCCAGCCGGGCGAGTAACTCGCGGCGGGCGGGGGTGGCTCCGGGCAGACGTTCGAGCGGCTGACGCAGGGGATCGTCGCATGACACAGGGATGGTCCTCCAACTCCGCCAGCATCGCCGATTCGCCGCCCCACTGCAATCTACGCAGGCAACCAGTGGCCCAGCTTGCCCCGTTTGCCCCATCAACAGGTTATGTGGTGCGCCTTACAAGCCACCTTGTACAATCCTCTGCCCATTCTTGCAAAACCAGCGTGTCAGGCAGCCCGCGCCTTGGGGGTGCGTCAACATTCCGCTTGCTTTTTTGGGGCCTCTCATCTCGTGGTTGCGCCAGTAGTTCCGATCAGTCGGGGGGGAAAACCGCCTTGACACAGCGCGCGATTGGTACTCCGGTTGCATTATCCAGGACATCGACATCACGTCTCCCTGTCCCGTCGGAAGGAGTTTGCCATGCAGGTCGAGCTGTACTGCCCTCATTGCTGCACCTCGTTCGTGGCCGAGCCGGACGCTCCCGCTCAGAAGGTGCTGGATCGCATGGCGGATGAAGGTCCCTGGTACGCGCTCGGTGACGGCGAGACATTTGAAGACATGATCTTCAGCACGATGCTGGCCTGTGGCACCATCCGTTGCTCCGAGTGTGGCGAGCCCGCTTCGGTCAGCGAGCAGAGCCTCGGTCGGCTCACCATGGAAGTCCTCGGTAGCTGGTAAGCATCACCCCCCCATCCCCCCCTTTGGCCGCCAGGGTTGGCTGGTCCTCCCCCATGCCAACCCTGGACCCAGGGCAGCCCGGGTTCCCGCCCGGGGCTGCCGGCAGCGGCCCTAGCTTTTCCCCCACTTTCCCCGTCGCAGATAGTCGTGCAGCGCCTTGCCCTCTCGGCGCCGCAACTCGACGCTGACCTGTAACTGCTCGAGAAACTGCTCGAGCGTCCTGCCCCCCAGGACGATCTTCCGTTCCTGCACGAACTTCCGTACCTGCTGCTCCCAGGGCTCGGTGGTGAGTCCCAGCCAGCCCTCGCACAGACGACGGATACCGGGCCCCGGGAAGCGGCGTGCCATCTCGTCCCAGTGGGTTTGGAAGAATGTCCAGGCCTTCTCCCGGCTATGCACCCCCAGCAAGAGTGTGCGCAGGAGCAACGGCGCATCCTGCACCCGGACCGTGCCATCCAGGCTCAGCTGCAAGGTGCGCTCGATTAGCGACGAGGGGCGGAAGGCGGCCAGGGCCAGCAGAAAGCGCTGTTCCTCCTGCGGTGTCCGGGCGGCGCGGAAACGGCCCAGGAACTCCTCGTATCGTGACACGTCGCCACCATGCGCGAGAATGACGACGGCGGCCGCTTGCACGCTCACGTCGGCCTGGCCCCCCGCCAGGATAAGCGCGGCTTCCTGCTGCACGTCGGGCGCATCGCCGAGCGTGCCCAGGGCTCGCAGTAGGTCGCCGCGCATCTGTCGTGTCAGGTCGTCGTCCTCGTCCTGGCTGAGCCACCCCAGCGCCCGCACTGCCGGTCCGAGTCGGTCGCGGATGAACAGGTGCAGCGGGGGCCGATCCTGATCGTCGACGATACGGGCCAACGTCGCCAGGCTGCCCAGCAGTGCGGTCCAGACATTCCGGTTGCGTTCGCCGCGGAATCGGCCCGTCAGGTCGAGGTAGTCGGTGAGCGGCATCAGACCGGCCAGCACGGTCGCCCAGGCATCGTTGACGAGGTTGAAGCGCTCGATGGCCGAGAGCGCTCCCAGGCGATCGACCAGGTTGGCCAGCAGGGCACGATCGTAGCGGACGCGGTAGAAGCCGGGGCCGCCATCATTGACGAGTACTGCGCGAGCGCCGGTCGGCCAGGGGAGCGTGTGTTGTTCACCATCGAGGACGAACCGCTCGACGCGGGACGTGGTTAACTCCTCGATGCGCAACTGCACCGGAACGCACCAGCGGATGGGCGTGGCCGCGGGGCGGGATGGCAGATAGGTGAAACGTTGCTGTCGGAGAACCAGTTCGTCGCGCTCGCGGCGGACCGTGATGAGCGGGTAGCCTGCCTGGAAGATCCAGCCATCCATGATCGTGCCGATGGGCAGGCCAGAGGCATCGCTCAGCGCACACCAGAGATCGCTAGTGTCAGTGTTGCCGTAGGCGTGCCGCTGGAGATAAAGGCGCACCCCATCGCGGAAGAGATCCGGCCCCAGGTACTGCTCGAGCATTCGCAGCACACTGGCGCCCTTCTCATAGGTCAGTACGTCGAACATCGCCTCGGCGTCGCTGGGCGCCTCAACGGGGAACTCGACGGGGCGGCTGGCCTGCAGGCCATCGACCACCAGGGCATCGGCGCGAGACACTCCGAAAGTTTCCCAGCGCCGCCAGTCTGGCTTCCAGGCATCGACCGCCAGCATTTGCAGGAAGGTGGCGAACGCCTCGTTCAGCCACAGGCCGTTCCACCAGCGCATGGTGACGAGATCGCCGAACCACATGTGGGCGTTCTCGTGGGCGACGACATCGGCGACACGCTCGCGTTCGGTATGGGTGGCCTGGGTCTCGTCGATCAGCAGGGCGGTTTCGCGGAAAGTGATGGCGCCCAGGTTCTCCATCGCCCCGGCCGCGAAGTCGGGAATGGCCAGGAGATCCAGCTTGTCGCCGGGATAGGGCAGGGCATAGTAGCTCTCGAAGAAGCGCAGCGAGAAGGCGGCCACCTCGGCGGCGAAGCGAGTCAGAGCGCGTTTTCCAGGCACCGCCCAGACGCGCAACGGGGTCGAGCCCACCTCGATGGCGGGTTCCGCCTCGAGATCCCCCACCACGAACGCCACCAGGTAAGTCGGCATCAGGATGGTATCGGCGAAGCGGACGACGCGGCGGTCGGCCTCGAACGACTCGGCGAGGATGCGGGTGTTGGAGATGGCCGTCAGGCTGGGGTCGATCACCAGGGTGGAGGAAAAGACCGCTTTGAGATCTGGTTCGTCCCAGCAGGGAAAGGCGCGGCGGGCATCGGTGGCCTGGAACTGTGTAGCGGCCAGCCAGCGCTCCTCGCCCGAGGGATGCCGATACCGGCTGCGGTAGAAGCCGCGCAGCTTGTCGTTGAGCTGGCCGGCGAAGCAGACCAGCAGCGTGGCCGGCCCGGCGGCGATGGGGCGGAGGAATGTCAGGTGGCAGCGCTCGGCCTCGTCGTCGAGCGCGACGCGGGCGGGGAACTCGGCGCCATCCTGGTAGAGGACTGCCTCAAAGATGTGCAGCTCGGCAGCATGGAGGACGATCTCGCAGACCGGCTCCTGCACCTGCACGGTGATGCACACCTCGCCCTCGAAGGTGGCCGCGGGTAGATCGGTCTCGAGGAGGAGATCGTACCGGGATGGCAGGACAGTCCGAGGCAGCCGGTGAGGATTCATGCAAGGCGCTCCGCCGCACCGGGACGTCAGCTGAGACGGCGGATGATGGCCGCTGCCATTTCCGTGGTGCTGGCCTGGCCGCCGAGGTCCGGGGTGAGTGTCTCGTGCTCGACCAGGACCTGGCCGATGGCCTGGTGGATGCGCTCAGCGGCATCCACGTGGCCGTGGTATTGCAGCATGTCGATGGCGGGCAGCAGGAGGGGGAGCGGATTGGCCCGGCCCTCGGGGATTACCTCGCGGGAGCCGCCGTGGAACGACTCGTAGACCCGCAGATGATCGCCCACGTTGATGCCATGGGTGACGCTGACTCCACCGACGATTCCCGCAGCCAGGTCGCTCACCAGATCGCCGTAGAGATTCCCCATGACCAGCACATCAAACTGCTGCGGACGGGATACCATCTGCATGCAGGTGTTATCGACGATCAGCTCGCGTGTCTGGAATTCGGGGTACTCTTTCGCGATGGTCCGGAAGGCGTCGAGGAACAGGCCGTCGGCCAGCTTGAGGATGTTGGCTTTGTGGACGCAGGCGATCGACTTGCGTCCCTGCGAGCGGGCGTGATCGAAGGCGAAGCGAAGGAAACGCTCGCTGGCGGCCCGGGTCACCACCTTGATCGACTGGACCACGCCGGGGACGATCTGATGCTCGATGGCTGCGTAGAGATCCTCGGTGATTTCACGGATGACGAGCATGTCCACGCCGGTGAAACGGGCGGGGAGCCCGGGCAGGTTCTTGAGTGGGCGCACGGTGGCGAAGAGGCCCAGTTCGCGGCGCAGCTGCACGTTGAAGTTGCGGGCGGTTTCGGGGCTACCTGGCGCGGGCAGCAGGCGGGTCTTGAGTGCGACCCGCGTCGTTCGCACGGAATCGAGCAGAGCCGAAGGCAGCGGCTCGCGCCCGCCCTTCTCTAGAGCGGCCCAGCCGGCCAGATGTTCGTCCCAGTCGATGGATACGCCAGCGGCTTCGAGGATGGATTTGACGGCCGGCACCTGGTCGAGCCCGGCTCCGCCTCCCTGGATCAGCGTCACCTTCAGGGTCATGCGTGGTCGCCCTCTGCGGCAGGTGTGGAGGTCACAGGTTGCGGATCAATTCACGAGTCATCGTGGCGGTGGTTCCGTCGCCACCGAGGTCGCGGGTCAGCCCCTTGGCAGCCTGGAGCGTCGAGCGGACCGAGGCCTCGATGCGAGCGGCGGTGAGTCGCTGGCCGATGTGCTCAAGCAGCAACGAGGCGGAGCGAAGCAGGGCAATGGGGTTGGCCAGCCCCTGCCCGGCAATGTCGGGTGCGGAGCCATGCACGGCCTCGAACACGGCGTAGCGCTGACCGATGTTGGCGCCTGGAACCACCCCCAGCCCACCGACGAGCCCGGCGCACAGGTCACTCAGCACGTCGCCGAACAGGTTCTCCATCACCAGGACATCGTAGCCGCTGGGGTGCAGGGCGAGGTTGAGGCACAGGGTATCGACGTGAATCTCCTCGAAGGAGACAAACGGATAGTCGTCGGCCACTTCCCGGGCGACCTGGAGGAACAGGCCGTCGCTCATCGGCATCACATCGGCCTTGTGGCAGAAGGTGACCCGACGACGACCCTGGCGCCGCGCTAGCTCGAAGGCATAGCGCACGATGCGCTCGCCAGCGGCCCGGGTGATGATGCGCAGGCTCTCGACGACGCCCGGCACCACCACGTGCTCCTGGCCCGAGTAGAGGCCCTCGGTGTTTTCGCGGATGACCACCAGATCGACATCGCGGTAGGGCACCTTGATGCCGGGCAGAGTGCTGACGGGACGTACCGAGGCGTAGAGATCGAGTTCCTGCCGCAGGCGAACATTGATCGAGCGGTAGCCCTTGCCGACAGGTGTGGTGCAGGGGCCCTTGAGCGCAACGCGGTAACGTCGGATGAGGTCGAGCGTGGTCTGCGGGAGGGGATCGCCGAAGCGTTCGGCGGCAGGGATACCGGCGTGCGCATCGACCCAGGCGATGTCGGCTCCGGCGGCGGCCAGCACTTCTTTCATGGCCGCAGTCACTTCCGGCCCGATGCCGTCGCCGGGGATCAACACGACGGGGGTAGCCACGGTAGCCCTCCTGGGATGCGATGCTTTGTTCCAACAAGAGTGGCGAGAAGGCCAGACTTTGTCAAGCGGCTGATTCCCCCGGGACTGGTTTCACGCCGGTTCGTCGGGTAAAACAGGGAGGCTATCCAGGAGAACCCAGCATGGCGACCGATCCCTTCGCAGCCACCCGTCGGCAGTTTCTTGGCGCGTCCAGTGGCCTCGTGGCCAGTGGCGCGATGGCGGCCGATGCCCCAGTTCGTACCAATCCTCCACAGGCCCCACCGCGGGCCACCTCGGGAGACCGGGTGCAGCCCGAATGGGCCGAGCGCGTGGTGATCACCGTGGGACCCCGCAAGGCGGACCTCGTCGGCAGCGATGATCGCGTCATTCAGGCGGCCATCGACTACGTCACCCGACTGGGCGGCGGGACGGTGAAACTGCTGCCGGGGACGTACCGCCTGCGCAGCGCCGTGGTGCTGCAGTCGGGCTTGCGACTGGTCGGGTCGGGGCCCGATGCTGTCCTCGTCAAGGAGCCCTCGGTGTCCACCCGCCTGGTGCTGGACAGCGACTGGTTCGATCAGGAGATCACCCTGGCCGATCCGAAGGGCTTCCAGGTGGGCGATGGTGTCTGCCTGCGGGCTCGCAATCCGCACAACCGGGGACCAGTGGTGATCAAGCGCGTCCTGGTGGCGCGCTCGGGCAACCGCTTCAAACTCGACCGGGCGCTGCGCGACAACCTCTGGCTCATGGGAGAATCCACCGCCTCGACGCTGTTTCCCCTGCTGACCGGCGAGCACATCTCCGACGTGGTGCTCGAGGATTTGTGCCTGGATGGCAACCGCACCAACAACGCTCACCTCGATGGCAATTATGCCGGGTGTATCTGGATGCAGGATTGCAGTCGGATTCGCATGCGCAAGGTAGAGGCGCGGAACAACAACGGTGACGGCATCAGCTGGCAGATCTGTCACGACGTGACGGTCGAAGAATGTCATAGCCATGACAACGCGGACCTGGGGCTGCACCCGGGGTCAGGTTCGCAGCGGCCCATCATGCGCAAGAACCGCCTCGAGCGAAACACCATCGGCGTGTTCTTCTGCTGGGGCGTGCGCGGTGGCCTGGCCGAGGGCAACACCATCCTCGACAACCGCGGCGTGGGTGTCTCCATCGGGCACCGCGATACCGACAACCTGGTGGTGGACAACGAGATTCGGGGTAGCGGCCGGGTCGGCATCCTGTTCCGGGCCGAACGCGGCAAGGCGTTTGCTCCGCATCGCAACAAGATCGAGCGCAATCGGCTACTCGACAACGGCCCCGAGTCCGGAGCGGCCATCGACATCGAGGGCGAGGTGGGCGACCTGGTGTTCGAGCGCAATCGGCTAACCGAGACGCGCGGCCCGGCCAAACGGACGGGCATCCGCATCGGAGCGAGCGTCGGAGCCGTCACGCTCCGCGACAACGACATCACCGGGTTTGCCACGGCGCTGGACGATCAGCGCCGGAAGTAAGCCCCGACACCTCAGTCGCCGAGATCGGCCCCCGTGCGACGATCGCTCAGGAGATGCTCGGCGAAGTACTCCCAGGTGCGCCGCTGGATGTACGGGGTGTACGACCCGAACCCGTGGCGCGTGCCTGGCAGGATGAGCAGGTCGAACCGTTTGTTCGCCTTGATAAGCGCATCGACCAGACGCAGGGTGTTGGCGGGATGGACGTTGTTGTCCAGCTCGCCATGGATGAGCAGCAGACGTCCCTTGAGGTTGGCGGCCAGCTCGGCGTTGGTCGGCACCTTGATCTCGAAGCGCGTCCGCGATGGAGGCGGTGCCGCGGGGCCGACCTTCGTCGCATCCTGGGCCCTGGTCGCATCCTGCGCCTTCGCAGGGACGGGCACCTCGCGCAGGCCGTGGTACCGTTCGGACCAGTAGTTGTTGTAGATGTTGTTGTCGTGGTTGCCGGCGGAGGCGACGCCGACCTTGAAGAAGTCGTTGTAGGGCTTCTGCATGAGGGCCGCCGCGGTCATGAAGCCGCCGCCGGAGTGGCCGTAGATGCCCACCCGGTTCAGGTCGATCCAGGCATGGCGCGCAGCGAGCTGTTCGAGGGCCGATTTCTTGTCTACCAGCGAGTAGTCGCGCAGGTTGAAGTAGCCGAAGCTGGCGTAGGCCTTGGACCGTAACGGCGCGCCGCCACGATGGCCGACCTGGACGACGATGAACCCCAGTTGAGCCAGCTGCATCATCGAGCTGTGCGCCGCGAAGAGATGGGTGACCCCTTCCTGCTGCGGACCAGGATAGACCTGGGCAATGATGGGGTACTTGCGGCGTGGGTCGAAGTCGAACGGCTTCCACAGGTTGCCATACAGGTCGGTGACGCCGTCGCCCGCCTTGACGCTGAACGTCTCGGGGAGTTTCCAGCCGAACTCCTCCAGGCGCGAAAGATCAGTGCGTTCCAGGTCCATGATCTTGTTGCCGGTGCCGTCGCGCACAACCGATTCTGGCGCGCGATCAACCCGGCTGGAGTTGGCCACCACGAACTTCCGCGAGGGCGACAGGTAGGACATCTGGTTGGCGCTGCCGGCATCGAGCAGCGTGAGGCCCGTGCCGTCCAGATTCACACTGTAGAGATGCTGATAGTAGACGTTCTCACCCTTCTCGCGGCCGTTGCCGAGGAACCACAGGCGGCGCTCCTTCGGGTCGAGATGGACGATGCGGCTCGCACGCCAGGGGCCCGAGGTGATTGAGTGGCGAATCTTGCCGTCCTGATCGCACAGGTAGAAATGACCCCAGCCCGAACGCTCGGACCACCAGATCATCTCGCGGGTTTCCTCGAGGTAGCGAGGGGGCTGATAATCGATCGGGGCGTTCTCGAACCCCTCCGACAGCAGAGTACGTGTCTCGCCGGTGGCCAGCGCGACGGCGCAGAGTTCAATGTTGCGCCGCAGACGATCCTGCCGAATGAAGCGCAGCTCGCCGGGTTGTGGCCCCCAGTGGACCACACTGTACGATTCGTCGCGCCAGCGCGGCTGCACCTGGCGCAGGGCACGCGATTCGGCTGAGCCGAAGTGCAACTCTGTCTTCTGGATCGCTTCCTCGCCGGGCATCGAGTAGCGGTACTTCTCGAGCGCGGGGCGTGGGTCGGTCAACGAGTTGATGACGAACAACTCCTTCATCCCCCGGCGATCTTCCCGGTAGGCGACGAAATGCTTGCCGTCCGGCGCCCAGGTGGATCGACGGGGCTGTCCTGCGTCGGTCGAGGGGCCGCGCTCTCGCCCGCCGCTTCCCCAGCTAGATAGCGCGAAGGTGTACTCTTCTCCTCCGCCTTTGGCCAGGATGACGGCCTCCTTCTCCTTGCCCTTCTCCGCCAGATGCAGACCATGATCCTGCACGAACACCACCAGCTTGCCGTCGGGCGACGTCGCGCGGGTCCTGTCGCCGCGCGGCGGTTCGGGCGGGCCCTTGGTGCGGTCCACTTCCCCATCCTGAATCTGCTGGGGAGTGTCGGTCTGGTTTGCTTCGTCCTCGTCGTCTTCTGCCGTTCGGCGTGTGGATCCGGGAGCGGGCGGCGGTGGCGGCGCCTTGCCCCGGGCTGTCAGCTTGCCCGTCGTCAGGTCGTACTCGTAACGGATGGCATCGGTCACGAACGAGAAGATCGTTCCTTCGTCGTTGACCTTGCCCTGGCTGATTGGCAGCGAATGACCCTCGATCGGTTTGCGGGTCTGATCCGCTAGCTGGGCCGCCAGACGATCGTGGTCGAAGAGTGGCCGTTTGTCTTTCTTGGTAGGGTCCACCAGATAGAACTGGGTGCCCTTGCTGGTGCGATAGGCGTACCAGAACCGGTCGCTCTTGCCGATCCAGCTGGGCATCACGAGGGTGCTGTAGGTGAACGGGGCCAAGTTCTCTTTGCTGAACTTGCGAGCCAGCGAGAAATTGGCCGATGCCGAGGGGGTGCCTTCGGCGTGCAGGTGAGACAACGTGATGAGTACGGTGGTCAGGACCGCCCCCAGGATGCCGCGCAGCAGAGCGCGGTGGGGCAGGGCGGATGCAAACGACATCGCTTCCTCCGAGAATCAAACCGGGCAGGTTCCTATGAAGGTACCATGAGCCAGCGCGGGCTGTCACACGAGAAACGACCAGAAATTCAGCGAACGCGGCTTCGGAAGGAGCAAGGCCATGAAATCCACGGTCGAGGAGATCCGCCAGCGGTTTGATGCCGACGTCGAACGCTTCTCCAACCTGGAGACGGGGCAGTCGGCCACGGTGGATGCCCCCCTGGCGCTGGCTCTCATCGCCGAGGCCGCCGCTGCCGTGACACCCCAGGCCCAACACGTGCTGGACGTCGGCTGTGGCGCGGGCAACTTCACGCTGAAACTGCTGCAGCATCTGCCCAACCTGGACGTCACGCTGATCGACCTGAGCCGTCCCATGCTCGACCGCGCCGAGCAGCGATTGCGCTCAGCGACAGCGGGAACAATCCAGGCGATCCAGGGGGATATCCGCGAGATCGATCTTCCTGCGGAAGGGTTCGACGTGATCCTGGCGGCCGCTGTCCTGCATCATCTGCGCAGCGAGGACGAATGGCAGGCGGTCTTTGCCTCGTTCCATCGCGCCCTGCGTCCAGGTGGTTCGCTGTGGATCTTCGACATGGTCGAAAGCGAGATTCCGGCCCTGCAGAGCCTGTTTCGCCGACGTTACGGCGACTACCTGGTACAGCTGCGCGACGAGGCGTATCGCGATCACGTGTTTGCCTACATCGAGAAGGAAGACACCCCCCGCTCGCTCCTGTTCCAGGTCGATCTGTTGCGGCAGGTCGGTTTCGCGCAGGTCGAGGTGTTGCATCGCCATGGCTGCTTCGCGGCCTTTGGTGCCGTCAAGCACGAGCACTCCCCGGCGGCTTCGTTGGCAGACAGCTGATTCGCGTCGGATTTCTTCCTCCAAAAACACTGACACGCCCGGCCTTGCATGGCCGGGCGATACTTTTTTCTGAGCCGAATCGGTCGGAGAGCGACTCGCGCTTGGGAGAAATTACGCGAGGAGCGTCACTTGTTATGGCCCGGCCTCAATCTGGCAGTAGCGTGAAAAAATAATAGTCAGGTGTGGCATGAAATAGTCGTAAGATTATGTGGTTGTTGTATTTGCGTAGACAATTGGATGGTGGTGTCCATTTTGACTTCTGGAGAGAGCGACCTACGGTTGATTTGTTCTGAACCAGAAGCGGGGGCGTTTTTACCCCCAGTTCAACCTCAGTGATTCGACCTCATCGCGCAGTCCCTCTCGCGATCTGGCCGGGATCCAACATCCTCCTCCAGGAGTCCCGTCCATGACAAGTTTCAACACAACCAGGCGGCCCAACCAGGGTTCCAGGCGGCGTTCCGGTCAGGTGAGACAGCTTCCCCCTCGTCGTTTGCCACAGCTGCTTCATCTGGAAGAACGCACCACACCCTCGGTCACGCTGTCGGGATACGACGCCGGCACCGGCCAGGTGATCTTCACAGGCGATAACAACGCTGACTCGCTGGTGCTGGCCCGGGTGGAGACCTACCCCGGTTCGGGATCCTACGTGCTGCAGCACAACGTCTCGGGAGGGGGGCTGGCCTCTTTTATCGACATGAATCCTGGCCTGGCCGGCGACCAGGTACTGCAACTGGGCGCGGGTACCAACAAGAACATCACGGTCACCCTGGGTGATGGCGATGACGTGCTCATCCTGGATGATTCGTGGGCATTTAACCACAAGGTGACCTACGCCGGCGGTACAGGTACCAACGAGGTCGTCGGCACGGCCGCTGGCAAGACCTGGACCATCTCGAACATCGCTACTGGCGCTGGCAACCTGGGGGGAGCCGGCGTCGTTGATTTTTCGGGGGTCAACACGTTGACCGCTGGTGCAGGGGCAGACACTCTGGTGGGCGAAGATGCCGCTCGGACCTGGAACCTGGGAGCCTCTCAGGTGATGACCGACGGCAGCCATCCGGTCACTTTCTCGGGCATGGACACGCTGCAAGGTGGCACGGATGTTGACACCTTCAACGTCCAGGTAAGCACAGCCATCAACATCAAGGGGGGGGCTGGGAATGACGTGGTCGCCTTCAAGCTCGCCTCGGGTGATCCCGTCCTGTTGACAGGGGCCATCGATGGCGAGGCGGGCACCGACACACTCAACTACACCAACTACTCCACGACAGATGTGGTGGTGGTCGAGTTGACAGGCCTGGGTGGCGTCGACGGCTTTGCGGGTACCGAGGTGAGCATCTCCGGTTCGTTCACCAACATCGACGCCATCTCGGCAGGGGCGAATGATGCCAACTCCATCAAGGGCCTCGACGACGAGGGAACCTGGACCGTGGGTGGGGCAGAGCAGTACTTCAGCATCAACACACTGAGTCTGGCCGGCATCGCCAACATGCTGGGTGGCTCGGACATTGATACGTTCAACGTCGGAGGGGCGCACAGCGGCAACGTGGACGGTGGCGCCGGGGCCGACGTATTCAACTTCACGGCGGGCACGTTGACTGGCGATGCGATCGGTGGTGATGGCAACGACGATTTCAACTTCTCCGGCGGCTCGGTCGATGGGAATGTCACCGGCAACGCTGGCGCTGATACCTTCGACGTAACGGCGGCCGCCACGGTTTCGGGTGGTCTGTCCGGCGGCGATGATGTTGATGATTTCAATATCGTTAATGCGACACTGACCGGCTCGATTGACGCGGGAGCAGGCGCTGACACGGTCGACCTGACTGGCGCTGGACGGGTGACTGGCAACATCGTCGCGGGTACTGAAGACGACGTGATCACCCTGGCTGGAACCTCCTCGGTCGGCGGCACCATCGCCGGTGGAGCGGGTACCGATACCCTCAGCTTTGCCGGATCGACAAACGCCCGCACGGTGACCCTGTCGGCGCTGGGAGTGACCGACGGCTTCAACGGTTCGGAAACCGATGTCGTGGGGTTCAGTGACATCAACATCCTGGTGGGTAGCAGCAACACCGACACCCTGATCGGTATGAACGCAGTGGCTACCTGGGATGTCGATGGCACCAATACCTACACCAGCACCAACATCCTGGCGTTCTCGGCGATGGAGAACCTGACTGGTGGCAGTGCCGTCGATACGTTCAACGTGACGGCCAATCACGCTGGCAACCTGTCGGGTATGAGTGGCGCTGACGAATTCTACCTGAGCAACGGGGCCACACTGACGGGCAACATTAGCGGTGGAGCCGGGGCGGATGTGGTCTCCCTGGCGGATACGGCTGCGGTTGTCGGGGCGGTGGCTGGTGGTGCCGACAGCGACACGCTAACCTATGCCTCGTTCACTGCTGCGATCACCATGACCGTGAGCGGGAGCGATGCGGACGGTTACAGCGGTACTGGCAACGCTCTCACCTCATTCAGTGGCATCAATGTGTTGACCGGCACGGCTGGGACTGATGCCATGGTGAGCGATGCCAACGCGGCGGGCGCCTTTGTGGTGAGTTCGGCCAACGCGGGCACGTTCACCTACACCGGCGCGAATGGCGGGGCAGGTACCCTGGCGTTCTCGGCCATGGAAAACCTAACGGGTGACGATGCGGTGGCCGACACCTTCGACGTGGGTGCGGCGATCAACATCCTGACGGGTGGCACTGGCGACGATGTGTTCAACATCAACGCCGGTGGCTCGGCAGCGTCGATCGTGGCAGGTGCAGGCAACGATACGTTGAGCTATGCATCCCGAGGTGGCGATGCCAGCGTGACGGTGGCCAGCAGCACGGCGGATGGCTACGGAGGTTCGGGCAGCGGCGTGACTGCCTTCACGGGCATTAACGCTGTCACCGGTAGCGTGGCATCCGATACGTTGATCAGCGACGCGGGCAAGGCTGGCTTCTTCGTGGTTAATGCCGCCAACGCAGGTACATTCACCTACACCGACAAGGACCCGGATGCGGGGCTCCTTACCTTCTCGGCCATGGATAACCTGACCGGTGATAGCGAGGCCGACGAGTTTAAGGTGACCCTGGCTGGCTCGCTCGCGGGTACGATTGATGGTGCCGGAGGCACCGACGTGTTGACCTTCGCCGGGTCGACGGGCGCGCGGACCATCACCCTCACGGGGCTGGGCGTCACGGACGGTTACACCGGCTCCGAGGCTCTGGTCGGCGGCTTCACCAACGTCGATACCCTGGTGGGTAGCAGCAATGTCGATACCCTGATCGGTCGAGATGTGGAAGCCACATGGACCGTGAACGGGACCTACACTTACAACAGTGGGTCGCGCGATATCACCTTCTCGGCCATCGAGAACCTGACCGGTGGTAGCGACATCGATACCTTCAACCTGTCGGCCGACCATGGTGGTAACGTGTCCGGCATGGGCGGGGCGGACGTGATGAGTCTGACCGCTGATGCCGACCTGACCGGTAACCTGGCCGGCGGCGATGGTGGCGACAGCATTAGTCTGGCAGGCACCTCGTCGGTGACCGGCGCAGTCACAGGCGACGCTGGCAACGATAGCTTCGCCATGGCCGATACCGCGATGGTGACTGGCACGATGGCTGGTGGTGCTGGAACGGACAGCCTGAGTTACGCCAACTACACCAACGCCGTCAGCGTCATTCTGACGGGGCCCGCGGTGGCGGATGGCTACCTCGGCATGGCGACCGGCGTGACGGGCGGCATTGCCACGATGGATTCGATCGCGGGCCGTACCGCTGGTGCTGGGTCGGACATCCTCAAGGGCGAGCAGGTGGCCAGCACCTGGACCCTGGGTGCGACGAACACCTACAAGGAAACCAGTGGGGTGGCCAACACCCTGGAGTTCGCCAACTTCGAGGCTCTGGTCGGTGGTGCCGCTGCCGACGCCTTCGTGGTCAACAACAACGCCTTCACTGGCAGCATCGACGGTGGTGTGGGTGCCAACTCGGTCAGCTACGCCGGCAACGGCAGTGCGGTCGAGGTCAACATCAGTGGTACCAACGCCGGTACCGTGACCGGAGCGTTCAGCTTCACCAACCTGGGAAGCTGGGTGGGCTCGGCCCAGGCCGACACCTTTAACTTCACCTCCAATGCCGCGAAGGTGACCGGGTCGATTAACGGTGGCGCGGGCGACGACTCGTTGTCGTATAGCGGGTACACCAGCGCCGTCCGTGTGAACCTGAACACCGGAGTGGCCACAGGGGCAGCCAGCATTGCCAGCTTCGTGAACGTGACCGGTGGCTCCGGCAATGACACGCTGATTGGTAACGGTGAGGCCAACATGCTGACCGGTGGCGATGGCAACGACACGGTCGTCGGCAACGCCGGTGCCGACAGCCTCGGTGGTGGGGTCGGCAACGACATCCTCATCGGTGGTGCCGACGCCGATACCCTGACCGGTGGTGCCAACGACGACATCCTGATCGGCGGATCGACGACCTACGACGCCAACATCAGTGCGTTGAACGCCATCATGGCGGAGTGGGGTCGTTCCGACGTCGCCTACGCGACCAAGGTGGCCCGCATCAACGGTACCGCCACGGGCGGCCTCAACGGATCGTTCCGCTTCAACGACGCCGCCATCACCGACGACGTCGAGGATACCAGCCTGCTCGGCGGCGATGGTGTGGACTGGTTCCTGGCCAGCATCCTCGCTGAAGTAGACGATCAGAACACTGGTGGTTTCGAAATCGTGACCACGGTGAGCTAACCGATCCGGCGCGGTGGGAGCAACCTCCCTTCGCATGCTCCCACCCGCCGCATCTTTCCCAGGGAATGGGGACCGCGAAGTAGAGCCCCCCCTTGCTGCTCCCGGCAGGGGTGAACCTGGGGGACCGCCTCCGATCCAGATCTCGTGAGGCGCCCTCGCTTTGGCTGGAGATCGAAACGTGTTCCCGTCATCCTCCCCTCGGACACCCTGGTACTCTCGCTCTGTTCGTCAAACCAGTCGGCCCCACTCAAGCCGTCCTGGCCTGGAATGCCTCGAGGACCGCGCGGTGCCCGCAGTGGACCTCATCTCCTGGCAGGCGTCGAACCTGGGCGCAGGCAGCGGCGCCAGCAGCCTGACGTATAGCTCGGGACCGAGCATGAGCGACAACGGTCGATACCTCGTCTTTCAGAGCGACGCGACTGATCTGGTGACCGGCCAGGAGGATAACAACGGGGCGAAGGACATCTTCCTGCGCGACCGGGTGACCCAGACGACAACGCTGATCAGCCGGTCGGCGGCCTCGGCCCTGGTCACGGGGGATGCGGAGTCGATCAACCCGTCCATCAGCGCCGACGGGCGGTACATCGTCTTTCAGAGCCGGGCAACCAACTTCGTCACCGGTCAGGATGACACCAACGGTGCCTACGACGTGTTCCTGCACGATCGGCTGCTCGGCGAAACTGTGCTGCTGAGCCACCAGTCTGACAGCGCCACGAAGGCTGGCAACGGTGCGTCCACCCTGCCGCAGATCAGTGCGGATGGCAGCCAGGTGGTCTTTGTCAGCAACGCATCCAACCTGGTGACGGGGCAGGCGGAAGGCAACGTCGGGTCGGACGTGTTCGTGGCGGAGCGTGCCACGAGGCAGGTCACACTGGTCAGCCACGCGGCCGGGCAGCCGGCTACCACGGCCAACAACGTCTCGGATAGCCCGTCGATCAGCAGCAACGGGCGCTACATCGTCTTCCACACGTTCGGCACCAACCTGGCCGCCGGGATCGACGACCAGAATTCGGATGGCGATGTGTATCTCTACGACCGCGTGACGACCACCACCACGCTGGTGAGCCATGCGGCCGGGGTGTTGACCTCGACGGGAGATCGTGCCTCGGAAGCACCGAGAATCAGCGCGGACGGAAGCGCAGTGGTGTTCGCAGGATATGCCACGAACCTCGAGGCGGGCTTGACCGACAACAACTTCAACATGGATGTGTTCGTCTACGACCGGGCCAGCCAGGCGATCACCCTGGTGAGCCGGTCGGCGACGGGCACCACCTCGGGCGACAACTTCTCCTACACGCCGGTGGTCAGCGCGAATGGTCAGTACGTGGCCTTCGCCAGCGCCGCCTCGAACCTGGTGACGGGTCAGGTCGATGACAACGGCGACCTTGACGTGTTTCTGTTCGACCGCGTCAGCGGGACGCAAACCCTGGTGAGCCACCTGCCCAACGCGCCAACGACGGCGGGGGCGGGGTTCGCGATGACGCCGGCCATCAGTGGTGATGGCCGGGTCATCGTGTTCGTCAGCACCGTGGCCAACCACGTCGAGGGCGTGACCGATACGAACAGCACCCTGGACGTGTTCAGCTACGACCGCGCCACGACCGAGCTGAGCCTGCTCAGCCCCACGGCGGCCGATCCGAACGTGGCGGGGGATGGGCTGTCGGAACTGCCACAGATCACCCCCAGCGGTCGCATCGTGGTCTTTCAGAGCGAGTCAGGCGACCTGCTGGCCGGCGACAGCAACCTGGCCCCGGATGTCTTCGTCTACGCCTTGCCCAACTCGCGGCCCATCGCCCAGGCTAATGGCCCCTACGACGTCGTCGAGGGCGGAAGTGTGGTACTCAGCGCCGCGGGAAGCAGCGACCTGGAACAGCCCGCCGAGGCCCTGCAGTACGAGTGGGATCTCGATGGCGATGGCGTGTATGGCGAGGTGGGTGCCAACGCCCTGTACGGAGACGAGACGGGCACCGCTCCCACGCTGACGCTGACGGGTGTGAATGGGCCGACTAGCATCACGGTGTTCCTGCGGGTGACGGACGATGGCGGACTGAGCGCCACGGCGCAGGCGACGGTATTGGTGAGCAACGCAGCGCCGACCGCCAGCATCGGCGGGCCGTACAACGTCGCGGAAGTGGGCATCGTCCAGCTGAGCGGATCGGGCAGTGATCCGGGCGGCGACACGCTGACCTACGAATGGGATCTCGACGGCGATGGAGTCTTCGGCGAGACCGGCGTGAACTCGGTCCGGGGCAACGAGACGATCGCCAACCCGATCTTCTCGGCAGCCGGGCTCGATGGTCCGACCAGCTGGCAGGTGGCGTTTCGCGTCGTTGATCAGGATGGCCTGGCCAGCGACCCCGTGACGACAATCATCCAGGTGACGAACGCCGCTCCAACGGGCAACGCCAATGGACCGTACTCCGTGGGGGAAGGTCGGACGGTGCGCCTGAACGGGACCGGCAGTGATCCGGCCACATTCCTCGACCCGCTGACCTACACCTGGGATCTCGATGCAGACGGCGTGTTTGGCGAGACCGGAGTGGATGCCGTGCGCGGGGACGAGTTGGGGCAGAAGCCTTACTTTTCGCCCAACGGCCTGGATGGGCCCAGCGCCTGGACCATCTGGATGAAGGTGACCGATGACGAAGGGGCCAGCCACACTAGCCAGGCTACCGTCAACATCACCAACACGGCTCCCACCGCGGACGGAGATGGGCCCTACGCCTGTGTCGAGGGAAGCTCGGTGGTCCTGTCCGGCGCCGGTGCAGATGCGGGCGGCGATACGCTGACCTACGACTGGGACCTCGATGGTGATGGCGTCTACGGTGAAACCGGCGCCAGCGCTCTGCATGGCGACGAGGTGGGGCAACATCCGACCTTCTCCGGGGTGGGCCTGGATGGTCCGACCACGTGGTCAGTGACGCTACGCGTAACCGACGACGACGGCCTGAGTGCCACGGACATCGCCCTGATCGAGGTGGCCAACGCGGCGCCCAACGCCAGCCTGGGTGGTCCCTACACCGTGGCCGAGGGTGGGCAGATCACCCTCCAGGGATCCGCCACGGATTCCGGTGGGGATGGCTTGACCTATCAGTGGGACCTGGATGGCGATGGCCTCTACGGTGAAACCGGTGCCGATGCTCTGCGCGGTAACGAAACAGGCACCTCGCCGGTCTTCAATGCGTCTGGCCTGGATGGCCCAACGATGGTACCGATCGCCCTGCGGGTGACCGATGATGATGGCCTGGCCGGCTCGATCCAAACCGGCATGGTGACCATCCTCCCGGCCGCGCCGACGGCAAACCTGAATGGGCCCACCAGTGCCGTACGCGGCCAGGTGCGCAGCTTCACCTTCGGCGCTAGCGATGCTTCGCCGCTCGACCAGGCTGCCGGGTTCACCTACCAGATCGACTGGGGTGATGGAAAGTTGCAGCAGGTCGTGGCCACCCCGGGCAACGGGGCTGGCGTCAGCCTGGACCACACCTTCACGGCGGAAGGCATCTTCAACGTGAAAGTGACGGCCATGGACCGCGACGGCCAGATCAGCCAGGTGCACAGCCAGCCGGTGACCATCGCGGTGGTGCAGATGCAACCGGACCCACGGAACGCGGCTCGCACGGCGCTGGTGGTGGGCGGCACGACCCTGAATGACCGCATCGTCTTCGCGCCGGGGCGAGTAGCTGGCGAGGTGCGCGTCTATCTCAACAACCGGTTGCTGGGCACCTACCGGCCAACCGGCCGACTGATCGCCTACGGTCAGTCCGGGGCAGACTCCATCATCGTGCAGGCCGGTGTGCGTTTGCAGTCCGAACTGTTCGGCGGGGCTGGCAACGACGTCCTGGTGGGAGGCGCCAACCACAACCTGCTGGTCGGCGACATTGGCAACGACATCCTGCGCGGCAACATCTACCGCGATGTGCTCATCGGCGGAGCCGGGAGCGATCAACTCTACGGTGGTGGCGGCGAGGACATCCTGGTCGCCGGGGCCTGCTCCTACGATCGCAACGAGTTGGCCCTGCGGCAGATCCACCAGGCCTGGCTGGCGGCCACGCCCTTCTCGGTGCGCGTGGCATTGCTGAAGAATCGCGCCCAGACCTACTACCTGGTGCCCGGCGTGACAGTGCTAAGCGATGGAGCGGCCGACCGGAACGACCCCGGCACTCAACAGAACTGGGTGCTGCCCGGATGAGGACAGGGCACGGACGAAGGACGACGCTCTAGCGCGACCTTCGTCCGCCCTTGCCCAGGATCACGCCGAACACTCCGCGCTCGATCACCCGGCCCAGGCCAGAGCCGACGGCGCGGGCGGCACTCTTGCAGAAGGTGACGAAGATGCTGTCGGACCGCGACGCGGTCTTCTTCGGCTTCCGCGATGTATCGTCAGAAGAGGCCCCAGGCGGCGAGGTGGTGTTTTCTGCCGCCTCGGCCGCCTTCTTCGTCAACACCTCGTAGGCCGATTCGCGATCGACCATCTCCTCGTAGGCGCCGAAGACGGGGGAAGTCTTGACGATGGCCGCGCGCTGCTCGGGCGTGATTGGGCCCAGCTGGCTGCCCGGCGGAATGACGAAGCCGCGCTGCACCATCGTGGGGATGCCTTGCTCATCGAGGAACGACACCAGCGCCTCGCCCACGGCCAGTTCGGTGATGGCCTGCCCCACGTCGAGGTCGGGATTGGCGCGAAATGTTTCAGCCGCGGCGCGGACAGCTTTCTGATCGCGCGGGGTGAAGGCGCGTAGCGCATGTTGCACCCGGTTGCCCAGCTGCCCCAGCACCGTGTCCGGCACGTCGAGCGGATTCTGCGTGACGAAGTAGACGCCCACTCCCTTCGACCGGATGAGACGGACCACCTGCTCGATCTTTTCGAGCAGCGGTTTGGGCGCATCGGCGAAGAGAAGATGGGCCTCGTCGAAGAAGAAGACCAGCCGCGGCTTGTCGGGGTCGCCCACTTCGGGGAGCTTCTCGAACAGGTCGGCCAGCATCCAGAGCAGGAAGGTGGCGTACAGCTGCGGCGCATGCAGGAGTCGGTCGGCCGCCAGGATGTTGACCACCCCGCGCCCCTCGGAGTCGGTCTGGAGGAAATCGAGCAGATTGAGGGCTGGTTCGCCGAAGAAACGCTCGCCACCCTGTTGTTCCAGGCGAAGCAGACCGCGCTGGATGGCGCCGACGCTTGCCGGCGAGACGTTGCCATACCGGGCGCTCAGTTCGCGGGCGTTCTCCGAGATTGACTGCAGCATTGCGCGCAGGTCTTTCAGGTCGAGCAGCAAGAGGCCGTTGTCGTCGGCCACCTTGAAGGTGATGGTCAGCACGCCCGCCTGCACGTCGTTGAGATTCAGCAGCCGCGCCAGCAACAGGGGCCCCATCTCGGAGATGGTGGCACGCACCGGATGGCCCTGCTCGCCGAACACGTCCCAGAAAACCACGGGACAGGCCCCGACCTGGAAGTCGTCCAGCCCCATACTCTTGACGCGCTCGGCCACCACGGGCTTGAGCGGTTCGGCCGGTCGGCATATGCCCGACAGGTCACCCTTCACGTCGGCGAGGAACACCGGCACGCCGATTCGGCTGAACCCCTCGGCCAGGCGCTGCAGGGTCACCGTCTTCCCGGTTCCCGTGGCACCAGCGACAAGGCCATGCCGGTTGCCTAATCGCGGTAGCAGGACGAGATCTTCCGGAGCTTTGGCCACCAGGATGGGTTCGCTCATGTGCTTCCTCCCCCCGACGCAGGGTGCGCGGTCCATCTCGTGAAGGACGAAATCGACTTGCCTTCCTTCTACGGAGAAGCCCCCACTTTTCCAGGCGAGATCCTTCTCACCTCCTCACCCATTTGAATGGATGGCAAGTGAGGTCTGTCATGGGGTCTGTTTTGTGGGCGCCGGCCACTTCCCCTCCAGATAGCACCGGACCAGCGCGGCGTGCGACAGCGGCGAGGTCAGGTCGTCCACGTTGTCGTTCGTCTCGTAGTCCAACAGCAGGACAACTCTGGAGGCTGCCTCCTGCCGCAGGCGCGCGACCACATCGGCCAGGCGGTGCTCCAGCACCCAGTGGTAGGCCGGCAGGTAGATGTGGTGGCGTGCATCGCGGTAGCCCAGAAGCACGTCGCTCTCGATGCCAAAGCGGTGGCCCAGCACCTGCCCTCGCCTGCCGCCGACCACTCGCTTGATGCTCTTCATGTCGGTGATGGCCCAGCGGACGGGATCGATCCCTTCATACTCGAACACCTTCAGCCCCTGCCAGATCCCCTCGACAGACTGGGCGATGGTGCCAGGCGAGCCCGGGACCGGGATGCCTCCATGTGGGTAGAACGGGCTGAACCGGACCCACGGCTCCTCGCCCTTCGAGGTCACGTCCACTACCAGGGCACCCGGCCACGTCTTTGCGAGAGTTGCCGACTTCTTCCGCCGACTTTCCACCACCACGCGCATGCCTGCCACCTCTGCTGGTTCGGGTGCAAATACCTCGTAGACGACGAGCACTCCCGACCAGTCGGCGAAACCTTGCTCGACGATGGCCCGGACCTTCTTCCACGACAGCCCACCGTAACCCACGCCGACCCGCGGTATGGCGATACTGGAGATGCCCACACGGTCGGCCTGCTCACGCATGTTTTTCAGGGCGTTCTCGATGGCCTCGTAGCTGGCCCTGGCGCGCCAGACGCCTTCCTGAGTGCCGAGGTTGAACACCCACGGCTTCCCCTCTGCCTTCCACAGCCAGGCATCGCCGAGGTTGAACTCGCGGGGCGTCGCCTTGCAGCGGCGACGATACTCCTGAAACATGTCAGGGTAACGGTTGCGAAAGCCCGTCGCGATGCCCGCCCCCATCGACCCCTGGCAGTTACATCCGTGAGCCAGTGCCTGAGCCTTGTGACGGTTCTCGAACAGATCGCCGGAGACGAACTGGATCGGCATGACGGCCTCCTTACTGTGGATGAGACGCTATCTGCCGACGATTATTCCCTCCGTCCTCCTCGTCTCCAAGGTTGGTAGGTTTCGCTCCGTCGAGGAACTCTGCCCGTCCGTGTTGTACCACTCGCGGAAGCCAGGGGCTCGAATCGGCCACCATGGGACGGACAGGCCGCCGAACCTCCAGGCACAATGAAGCTTGCGGAACAGGCTCGACTATCTGGAGTTCCAGCTGAGCCTCGCCACCAAGAGCCTGAGAAGCTGGCTGTTCGAGAAACTCTGACCCGGCAAGCCGTGGACAGGCCACGTGCGTAGGCAGCACGGAAAGCGAAGAGGTAAGTCTCCTGCGCACTGAAAAGGAGAAGATGCTGAACGCGACCCGGTAGCGGGATCAGGATGCCCGCCTCGCGATCTTGAAGCAACTCTTCGGCCAGGGTGGAGAGGCGGTGTGGCTGCAAGCGCTGCGCCTGGCGCTGTATGCGGAGAGCATCACGCCGTTCATCGTGCCTTTCGTTACGACGTATTTGATCAA
>JAXMAV010000039.1:0-56146 GCA_046350255.1 Gemmataceae bacterium | reverse complement strand
ATCTCGATGGCGCCAATGTGCATCTGCGATGACGCTTTTCCGGCGGCCCGGCGAATCAACGCGCGAATCCGGGCGAGCAGTTCGCTCAGATCGAACGGTTTGACGACGTAATCATCCGCACCCACATCGAGGCCGCGGATGCGGTCAGGCACTGCATCGCGCGCCGTGAGCAGCAGAACGGGAGTGCTTCGCTCCTGACGCAGCCGACGCAGCACCTCGAAGCCGTCCAGGCCGGGAAGCATGACGTCCAGGACCACCACGTCGTAATCCCAGGTCTGCGCCTTGAAGAGGCCGTCCACGCCATCCTCGGCCAGATCGACGGCGTAGCCTTCCTCGCGCAGGGCCTGGCCCAGTACGCGCAGTAGTTCACGTTCATCCTCGATGATCAACACCCGCATGACTGGCTCCTCGCAGACATTCTAGCGTTCGGCCAGACCGGGGCCGCCCCGCTTCCAGCACTCGGGGGGCCCCGGCGAGATCAAGCTATCGGCGCGGTTCCCGGAGCAGCAGGTTCACTACATCGGCTAGCGATTCGGTGCCGGCCATCGGCTGGACCGGCAAACTCCGCGGAGCCCGGGTGGGAGCGGGTCTGGTGCTTGATCCTGCCGACGGAGAAGGTGCCACGGCAACATGGTGATTGTTGAAGAACTGATCGCCCCGGGTAATGGCCACGGGCCGACTCGTGGCCAGGACGGTTTTACCGTTGCTTGCCAGCACCTGCACCACATACTCCCCCGTCGCCAGCCCCTGCCGGACATCAAAACGGTAGAGACCCCGGAGATCGGTCCGCGTCTGGGCGGTTACCTGCCCCGAGGCGCGATCGACCAGTTGAACCAGGCGGTTAGCCAGAAGAGGATCGCCAGGATTGAGTTTTCCATCGCGGTTACCATCCACGAAGACCGTGCCGCTGATGTTCGCCCGGAAGTAGAATACCTCACCCTGAAGGTTGGTCAGGTTCGTATTCCTTCGCAGCACATCGGCCAGGGTGGTCTGCTGCAACTGACCCAGCACCGGGCCCGAGTAGGCGGCCTGGTACCAGAAGCGATCGCCATCGCGAAGCCGACCAAACTGATCCGCCAGGATGGCGCGGATCGTGGGCCCCACACTGCCGCCAGGCACGTGGTCCTCGGCCAGTGCCCCCACCCAAAGGTCAATGTTATCGATGCTGCCGTACAGGAGTTTCAACTGCCCCTGCACCTGCGGATTCGCGGTGATCTGAGCGAAGGTGGTCACTCGAGGAAGGCCCAGGGCGACCCGGGTAGCGTTATAGTCGGCCAGCCCATGGTCTCGCCCGCGCTGGATATTCAAGCTGGCTAGGTCGAGACCACCCGCTCCCGGAGGGCCAAACAGAAAGTTGCGCACGCTATCAACCACGCGTGTGTCTAGCTCGGAGGCGGGATCCGAGGACAGGTACTTGAGCATGGCATCGATGCCGTATTGCTGGATCAACTCGGGATGGAAAAACGCGTCAGCCAGGCTCACGGAGTCGGCCACGGGTTTACCCTGGTTGTCGAGAAACTCGATGGAGTCACCCAGCAAGCTGTGACCAAAGCGAAAGCCGGCGGTGGCAAACTCGTTGGAGATCCCCGGATTCACCGAGGCGTTGTATCCGGTATACCGGCCCAGCGCCTGGGGCCCTAATATCGCTGGGAGCCACTGGTTGTAGGTGATGGCCTGAATCTCGCCGATCACCCGGCCTCGAGCCTGCTGGTACAGTTCCTCATCGGTCAACCCCGGGGTCTCTCGCGCCAGGCGATCTGCCCAGTAGTTATGTTCACGGACAAACAGGGTGTGGATACTCGTTAACTCCGGATTCTCGTTGACGCGCACATCACCAGCGATGAAGTTGCCCTGGGCATCGACGGGCAACAGATTGCCCGCGCTGGTCTTCATCCGACCACCCACAAAGGTCCGGAGTGACGCAGCGGTGGCGGCATCGGAGCCATACACCATTGAACCATCGATCCACGCGGTAATGGCGTTGACCTGCTGGCGTGGGTTATTCGTACCGGTGCCCGTGGCGGGGTCGAACACCGAGCGGGTCGTGGCGATAACCTGGGTGCCTGTGCCCTGGGGGTCGAAGAAGGGGTCCCCACTGGGCACCGGAATCTGAAGCGGCTCGGTGGTTCCCGTGAAGGTCAGGTCCAGATCGTGATCGATGAACTGTCCCCAGGCGTACACCATGGCAGACAACATTCGCTCGTTCGTGGTTCCGCTGTCACCCTGCGCAGCCAGACTGTTACTGATGACCCGGGCGCTGGGACGGTCCACTCCGCCTACCGACGCAACACCATCACCGTACTCTGCGGGGGCCAGTCGCAGGAACGCCACGCCGGTGCTCCCCCACTCGGGATGCGCCAGATTGTTTCCGGTGCCATCCCACGAACGAAGCGGAACGGTGGAGGGAACCGTCCGATCTTCCAGTCGGTCGAATTGCAACCGCCGACGAGGCATTCGCTGCACCGACCGACTCCAGAAGCCCTGTACCAGCTGACGAAGGAACGCGCGAAGGGTGCTCATCTGAACCTCAGACAGAAAGGAGAATGGAAGTGATGGATCGACCTGGTTCTGGCCCAGGCTCGCTCCAGAAAGGTGCCGATGCTGCCCCACCGGCTGGGTTCCATTGACACTACCGAATGGAACCTGAACCAAAGATGAAGAGAAAATGAGAAAGTGGAGCTGGAGAGCTAACCATGAAAAGGGCCAGCGAGTTTCCTCGCTGGCCCAAAGTGTTGGGGGGGATGGTCGTTCGACTGGAGACGGCCAGAGGATGGCGCCTGACCGATGTCAGGGATTCCGGGCCCGGTCGATCTCTCGACGAGCGCGGTTACGTGCGCCGACTTCCTGCGGATCGGTCACCGGGAGTTTGGGCTCCCAGAAGGCACCCGCGGTGATTCCGGCCCGGCGATGCTCGTGCATGGTTTTTCTCTCGCCGGTGGGCTGCGTGAGTGCCTTGCGCAGGCCCGCCGCAATGGCCTTCTCGTCGGCGTTCGCCGGCAGCTGAACCAGGACCTGGCCCTTCATGCCGAAGGTATCCGGCACGACCACGACGATGCCTTCGCCCTCCTTGAGACCCGTCAGTGGGGGAAGCTCCTTCCGGGTGGCGACGCTGGTGTAGACAAACCGCCCCAGGAACTCGTCGCTCCAGGCCAGCGAGGCCAGGCGTCCCTCCAGGTTCGAGCGCTCAGCCTGGCTCGCCACCTGTACCAGGACCAGCGGCTGCAGATCACCGGCCGCCACGTTCAGGCCCAGCCGTGCGTTCAGCGTCACTGGTAGCGCGGGGTTGGTCCGCGCCGCCTCGGCGGATCCGGGATAGAGCCCGGCAAGGCGGGTCATTTCCTGGGCCATGGTCGCAGGCGAGCGGAAGACATTTCGAGCCGAGCGGCCTGTCCGGGAGAGCGTCTTGCTCGCATCGGGTGATAGAATCGTAAAGGTCGTGTTTTCCACCTCGCCCGAACGCCCCAGGAACAGCTTCCGCAGGAAGGCTGCCTCCTGCTCGTCCTCGTATGTCGTCAGGCGCACGCACACGAATCGGCGCGAAGCTCGAATCACCTCTGGCTGAGACAGGAAACTCCTGTCCATGTCCTGCTTGCCAGGTCACCAGATGCCAGAGATGCCACCACAGTGCGGAGCGGCCGAAACGAAGAGGATTGGCCGCTGGCTGCGCTTGGCCTCGGCCAGACCCCGTTCCAGGGTGGCGAACCACTGGATGGCCCCGGCGGGCTGTTCCAGGCGCGCCGAGTTGTCCTCGTCGCGCGGTGGCGGGAGACGTTCGCCTTTCTCGCGCGGCGGCGGCCGATCGCCCTTCTCGCGGCGCGGTGGCGGTGGTCCATCGTCGTTGTCCAGTGGCGGCCGATCGCCCTTCTCGCGGCGCGGCGGAGGCGGCCCATCGTCGTCGTCCCGCGGCGGCGGCCGATCGCCCTTCTCGCGCCGGGGAGGGGGACGGTCGCCCTTCTCGCGGCGCGGAGGCGGTCCATCGTCGTCGTCCCGTGGCGGCGGCCGATCGCCCTTCTCGCGCCGCGGCGGCGGTGGTCCATCGTCGTCGTCCCGCGGAGGTCGGCCCGGTCCCCCGGGGCCCTTCGGCGGCCGTATGTTCTCGATCTGCCGACGCTGTTTCTCGGTCAGAATCTTGCCGAGACGGGCGCGCACGTCCTTCTCCAGCGCGTCCAGGGCCTTCTGCTGCTCCTCCGTCAGTTCGAGTTCCTCGAGGACAAACGGCGGAAGCACCTTGCCCAGCTGGAAGCGCGGTGGTCCGCCCTCCGGGCCGCGTTTCCCACCATCCGGGGGGCCTTTTTTCCCCTCCCGTTCGGGCGGCTGCCCGGTGGCCAGCAATCCGGCCACCGCAAGCAACCCCAGACCGACCAACCACTGCTTGATCATACTTCATCCTCTGCAGGGAGATCCTGGGACGTTCCCATCACCCCAGCCAGTCTAGCAGAGCCAACCTGAAGTATTGGTGAAGCACTCAACTTTTACCCAGGTGCCGTCGGACGCGCCGCAGCGCCTCCACCACCTGACGGAGCGCCTCGTCTCCCTCCAGAAGGATGGGATGATGCAGGACAAGGCAGCCCTGGTGCGCCCGGGCGGCCTCGAAGAGCGGTCCCACCGCGCGCCAACGGCTGGCGGAGCGCCCCACGTGCAAGGCGCGGAAGCCCTCATCCAGCGCGAAACCCTCGGCACGCATCGCCTGCACCAGTCGGGCTCGAGGGATCTCCACGAGGTCGGCGTCGAACTGCAGGCCGACCTTGTAGAACGCCGGGCTGCCCTCCACCTGCGAACGAAACAGACGCACTCCGTCCTGTGGCTGCAACCAGGCGGCCAGCTGAGCGACGGCCTGGGCGCGCTGCTGATGCCGGTGGGGCAGGGCATCGAGTTGCGGCGCCACCACCAGCGCCTGTAACTCGGAGAGCGGCGCCACCAGGTTGTTCCCGCGTCCCAGGTGCAGGCGCGCCCGCTGGTAGACCTCCGGTCGTCCCGTCACCAGCGCACCTCCCCGCCCGGCGCTGAGTAGCTTGGATCCGCCGAAGCTGAAAATACCCACATCCCCCCACGCGCCGGCTGGCCTACCCTGCACTGTGGCGCCGGGAGCCTGGGCGGCATCCTCGATGACGGCGAAGCCGCGGTCGCGGGCCAGTGCCATCAGTTCGCGCATGGCGACCAGGCCGCCGTGCAGGTGCGAAGCGATCACGGCGCGTGTGTCTGGCCCCAGCGCCGATTCGACCGCCGCGACCGAGAGGTTCCAGTCGCTCGGTTCCAGATCGACGAGGACGGGTCGGGCGCCCACGGCATGGACGGACAGGAAGTTGCCTGGGTAGTCGTAGGCCGCCAGGATGACCTCGCCCCCGGTGACGCCCAGCGCACGCAGCGCCACCTCGACGGCCAGGGTGCCGCTGGCGCAGGTAAGCGCATGGGGAAGCCCGACCAGGGCGGACAGGCGTTCGGTGAGATGGACGACATGCCCGCCGTCGTACTTGCCCCAGGTTCCATCGCGCCAGGCTTGCTCCAGAGCCTGGCGAACGGCCTCGTCGGCGGGAGGCCAGGCAGGCGGTCCATCGGGCCGCAGCGGCGTTCCACCCAGGATAGCGGGCAGCGCGTCGGCGTCCATGAGCGTCAGCGCACCAGGATGTCGGGGCGGATGCACTCGGCCCCCTGAATGCGCACGCGCTTGAGAGGCCAGCTCTCGGCAGGGGTGACGGTAAGTGGGCCGCGTTCGGTCACCAGGTAGGTGTCGCTGCTGACGGCGGCGCCCGCGGTGGCGTTCCAGGTGACGGCCCAGCCAGGGTGCGTCAGATCGACCGTCTGCGGGGTGAAGTTTATCTCCACGGCGGCGCGCCCGGTGACAAACCCCTGGGGAGCCAGGAGCCATTCGTGCTCGTGGCCCGAGAGTTGATAGATGCGACGGCCCGCCTGCAGAATCTCGCGCGGCACGGCATCGGGCCAGGTCGAGGCCAGGTAGCTGGCGCTGACGCGGACCACGGCATTGAACTCCTCGCGGATCTCCGCCGGAACCTCGCCGAAGGCCACCATGCGGCTGGCCGTCGCGTGCAGACCATACTTGCGCCCCGTCACCATCAGGACGGCGTATTGATCGATCGGTGTGGCCGTAAAGCTGAAGCGGCGATAACTCCGCGAGCGACCGTCCGCCGCCACACCCACATGCACGGGCATGACGCCGCGATGGAGAAGGCGATGGGCCAGCTGTCCCGCCACCTCGCGCTCGGTGTCCTGGGGTTTGAGCGTGCGACAGGCGGCTTCCAGAGCGTGCGCCACCAGCTGACCCAGGGCGGTCAGGCAGGCCTGCTCGTAGGGAGAAAGCGTCCGGCGCATCTGCTGCAATCGGGCATTGACGTGCAACAGGTCGCCCTCGACCAGGGGAGGGCGATCGCAGGCCATGCGGCGGTTGCTGCACAGGTCGGCCAGGTACTGCTCGCGGCCCCAGTGCCAGGGCCACTCCTTTAGCTGGAAGCCCAGGCCATCGAGTTCTTCCTCGAACATCCGCTGGCTATCGACGTTGCTGCATATCAGCCAACGCCCCTCAGCCGTGCAGAACACCGCCGGATGCGTGGCCGGGTCGAGGTGGCCACGCATGGTCGCGCCGGAGGTGATCCACGCGACATTTTCCGGATCGAGCAGCAGCAACCCATCGCGACCCAGCTCGCGCAGGAGGGCTGCCACCCGCAACTGCTTGGCCTCGATGTCCGCTCGACGATCCGAGTTGACTTCCACCGCGAAGCCGGATCCGTCGGTGGGAGGCGATTCTTGCAACTCGATACTCACAAAGCCTTCTCCCGCTCCCACGGTGGCGGAAAGGCCCCCGCGGCGTAGCGCTGGGCCATTTCGAGGTAGTGAGCTGAGATGGAGAGGGTCTTGCGCAGGTCCTCGTCGGTCACCTCGCGCACCACTTTGCCGGGCACGCCCATGACCACCGACCGCGGCGGAATCCGGCGTCGTTCGGTAATCAGCGTACCCGCGGCGATGACGCACTCGGCGCCGATTTCGCTGCCATTGAGCAAGATGGCCCCGATGCCCACCAGGGTATCGCGCCCGATCGAACGGCAATGCAGGGTGGCTCGATGCCCCACCACCACGCCCTCTTCCACAACGATGTCCTTGCCGAAGTCGGTGTGAACGATGGTGCCATCCTGAAGGTTCACCCGCGGCCCCAGGGTGATCCGTGCCAGGTCGCCGCGAAGCACGCAGCCATACCAGATGTTCACGCCGGTCCCGAGGACCACATCCCCGGTGACCACGGCTCCTGGGGCGATGTATGTATCTCCGATGCGCTGCATGGTGGCTCCCGAGAATCTACCCAGCTCCCCCACACCGGCCCATTCTAGCGGATCTGGGGTTGCGGCGGCGATGGAATTGTCTTATCTCCCACCTCCCCCAGGTCCGGATGCTCCTGACCTGGCGATTCTCAGGAGGATTCGTCCGTGGACGTGCTGTTCGCTACCTCGTGGCTCGAGATGCCCTATCTGCCCCTGTTTATCTTCCTCGCCGAAACGGTGGTTGTCACTCTCAGCACCCTCCGGACGATCTTCGTCTCTCGCGGCATGAAGGTGCTGGCCCCGATCCTGGGCTTCTTCGAGATCACCATCTGGCTGTTTGCCATCGGCGAGGTGATGAAGAACCTCAGCGATTTTCGCTGCTCGCTAGCCTTCGCCGGCGGCTTCACCCTGGGGAACTACTTCGGCATCCTGATCGAGCAAAGCCTGGCCCTGGGCAGCGTGGTGGTCCGCACGATCACCCACAAGGATGCCGCCAGCCTGGTACGCGAGCTGCGCGAGGCCAGCTATGGCGTGACCTGCCTCGATGGCCATGGTGCCACCGGGCCAGTCCGCGTGCTGTTCACCGTGGTGCCGCGCCGGGAGCTGCCCAGCGTGGTGCGTCTGCTCAAGGCGTTCGATCCGACGATCTTCTACTCGGTGGATGCCCTGCAGACGGCCGCGGCCGGAGTCGCTCCGACGCCTCGCCGACGCGGCCTGGGTGTGATCCCCGCGGTGATCCTGCCGCGCCTGTGGCCCAGGGCTAGCGAGGCGGCCTGAGTCACTGAGTGGCGTTTAGCCCTCCGCCATCATTGCATACAGGCAGGCCAGGTGATGCCAGGCGCTGGTTTCCGGCAGGGCCGCGATGACGGGAGCCAGCTGCTCGCGGGCCAGGGCCGGTTGCCCCAGGAACAGCCCAGCCATGCCCCGGTTGAACCGCACCGGTAGCGAATCCGGCAGCGCCAGCCACGTCGCCAGCGCTGCCTCGTGGCGTCCCTGGTGCCAATCGAGCGCTGCCCGCTCGTTGGCGTGGAGTGGTTGCCACGCCGGGCTGGGTTGGTGCTGAAGCAGGTCGGCCGCGCTGTCGTACTGTCCCGCCAGACGAAGCACCCCAGCGGCCAGAAGCCGGGCCGGCTCGCGGGTGTGCTGCCGCGCCCAGGCCAATAGGGCCGGCGCGGCCGTGATGGTCTGAACCCGGAGTCGCAACGCGGCTGGCGGCTCGGTCAGCAAGGGATGGACGTGCCGCACCAGCTGGGGGTAGTTCCCCAGGGCGAAGGCCAGCGCCGCCAGCGGCTCCTGCTGCTGCACCAGCGACGGCCACTCCGGAGGCAGAGGCCACTCGGTCTTCTCGCCAGGCAGATACTCGCTGGCGCGGAGCGCATCGCCCCAGGCCAGCTGGGGATCAATCGGCTGGACCGGGGCAGTCTCGTAGGGAGTGACCTCCTCGCCGACCTGGGGGAAACCCAGGCCGCACGATTGCGCCTGAATCTGCTCCCGCAGGTATCGCTCGAAGAGGTCGGTCACCGAACGAGGGTCCAACCGGTCGCTTGGGTGAGTCATGTTCGGTTCTCCCGTGGCACCTGGTTTCTTCTGACCTGGAACGTCGAGGAGAACCAAGCTTGCGCGCCAGATTACTTCTTCAGTGGCTGGCCCTTGCTATCCACGGCGCCGGCGCCGACCAGCACCATCCGCCCTGGGTGCAGGTGTTTGCGCGCCACCTCCTGCACGTCGCCCGGGGTGACAGCTCCCACCGCCTTCTCGAATTTCTCGAGATAATCGAAGCCCAGCCCATACTGTTCGATGCCGACCAGCTGGCGGGCGATGCCTCCGGTCGTGGCAAACTGTAGCTGACGGCTGCCGATCAGGTACGTTTTGGCGTCCTCCACCTCCTGGACGCTGGCCTTCTCGTCGCGGATGCGGTTCAGTTCCTCGAGGAAGAGTTCCTTGACGCGGTCGAACTTGTCGGTGTCGGTGCCAATGTAGGCTGTGAACATGCCCGGCTCGAGGCCCGCCGAGGAGGAGATGGTAGCCGACACGGAGTAAGCCAGTCCTTCGCGGTCGCGCAGTCGGGCCGAGAGTCGGTCGGTGAAGCCCGAGCCGGTTCCCAGGACGTGATCCATCACGAGGAGTTTGTAATAGTCAGGGTTGTTACGACGAATGCCGACGTGGCCCAGGAAGACCTGCAGCTGCGCCGCCCGGGGCATGGTGATGATTTCCTGAGTGAACTTCTCCGGCAGGGGGACGTCGAGCTTCGCGTAGTCGGGTAGCGTTCCCTTCTTCCATCCGGCGGTCAGGTCGCGAATCTCGGCCAGGACCGCCTTGCTGTCGAAGTCGCCGGCCACTGCGAGAATGAGGTTGTTCGGCACGAAGACGCGGCCATGAAAGGCCCGGCAATCCTCGGGAGTCAGGGCCGACACGGTCTCGCGCGTGCCACTGAGGCGACGACCCAGCGGATGCGTCCCGTAGACGAGTTTTCGGAATCGCTGCGAGGCGCGAGCCTCGGGGCGCGTCTCGGCCTCGCTGATCTCGGCCAGAAGCTGGGCGCGGGCCCGGGTGAAGGCGTCCTTCGCGAAGGCTGGCTGCTGCAGGCACTCGAGGAGCAACCCAAGCCCCAGGCGTCGATCCGGCGCCAGTACGCGGACAGAGCCGCCACTGGCACTCAGGGAAAGCTCGCCGCCGACGTTTTCGATGGCTTCGGCGATTTCGGCGCCTGTCCGCCGGGTGGTCCCCTCGTCGAGCAGCCGGCCGGTCAACCCCGCGACGCCTAGCTGGGCGTCGGTCTGGAAGATTGACGATTCGCGCAGCAGCGCCTGGACCTCGACAATGGGCAGACGGCGCGTCTCGAACAGCAAAATCACCAGGCCGTTGGGTAACTCGACGCGCTGGGCCTTGTTGAGATCGAACGGCACGGCAGCAGCCGAGCCGGCTTCGCGCGCCTGGACGCGGGAGACAGCCCGCCCCGGGGCCGCCCCCATGCCGGTCTTTTTCGAGGCAGGCAACGACCAGACAGTCACCGTGCGCTGCGGGTCGAGGTATTTCTTCGCAACGCGCTGCACATCGGCAGGAGTGGCCGCCAGAATGCGCGGCAAATACTCCCGGGCCGCGTCGAGGGAGGTGATGGCCACCGCTTGCCCGATGCGGTTGGCCAGGCCATAGGTGCCTTCCTGGCGAAAGACCGCGTCGGCAACCAGTTGCTGCTGCACACGACGCAACTCGGCTGCCTGGACGGGACGATCGCGCAGCTGGGCCAGCTCACTTAGCAGTAGCTTTTCGACGCCGGCGCGGTCCTTGCCGGGCAACAGTTCCACCGAGAAGAGCAGGGCACCGGGATAGCGGCCGGGCGAATGTTCTGCCCCAACCGCGGAGGCCACCTCGGCACCTTCGACCATGGCGCGATAGAGCCGGGCGCGTTTGCCCAGGCCCAGGATGCCTTCCAGCACGGCCAGCGCGGCCTGATCGGGGTCACCCGCCTGGATGGTGGGGAAGCCGACCAGGAGCCGAGGCACGCTGAACTTCGATTCCATCTCGTATCGGACGGGCAGTTTCGGTCGGTCCGTCGGGACCTCCTTGCGGGTGGGAAGCTCGCCGCGCGGAATGGACCCAAACAGTTTGCGGATGGTCGCCAGCGCCTCTTTCGGATCGAAACCGCCGACCAGGATCAGGCTGGCGTTGTTGGGGTGATACCAGCGGTCGTAGTGTTCCTTGATCACCTTCTCGGTGGCATCCTTGACGTGCTGAGCCTCCCCGATGATGGGGTGGCCGTAGGGATGCGCCTTACCGTACATTCGGGGGAGGAATGCCTTGTACTCGAGGTCCCAGGGCGAATCCTCGTTCCCAGCTAGTTCGTTGATAACCGCGCCTTTTTCCTTGTCGAACTCGTGCTCGCGGTCGATGCGCAGGTTGCGCATGCGGTCGGCCTCGATCTGCAGCGCCTCCTTCCAGCGGCTGGCCGGCAGAGTGAAGTGATAGGCGGTGATGTCGGTCGAGGTGTAGGCGTTATTTTGTCCGCCGGCCCGGAAGGTAACACGGTCGATGTCGCCGGGCTTGAGCGTGGCAGTCCCCTTGAACATCAAATGCTCGAGATAGTGCGACAATCCGGTCCAGGTCTTGTCCTCGTCCGCGCTGCCGACCTTGTAGACCACCATGGTGGTGATGGAGGTGGAGCCAGGGATCGGTTTGAGATAGACCCGCAGGCCATTGGGTAGCTCAGCCGTTTGAATACCGGCGTAGAGAGCCTCGGCAGTGCGCAACGCCAGCGACGTGTCCACACCGTCGGCGGCCGGGGCCGCTCCCACCGTTGCCAGCAATAATCCCACCCCCGCCATCCAGTTCCTGATCGCCATGTCGCCTCCTGGCCTTGGCCCCGCCCATGCTCGCGAATGAGGGTTCTCAATCTGGTCGGGCAAAAAAAGTGGTCGCGAACCTTCGCCACTCGCCCGCAAAGTCCGATGATATAGTAAAGTCGTAAGAGTTGGCGCGGGATGTGAACAGATGCACGGCCTGGCGGCCTGGGCATCATGGTCACTCCTCTCCTACGCTGTAGGAGTGGAGTGAGGGGCAGTCCCGGATGAAACTATGCACGTCAAACTGACGGTGGTGAAGGGTCGCCCGGAAGGAAAAACGCTCGTCTTCGGACTCGGAGAGTATTACTTCGGGCGCGGAGAGGAATGTCAGGTTCGTTTCAATTCAGAATGGGTGAGCCGGCAGCACTGCGTCCTGCGCATCAGCTCCAGCTCCGTGCAGATTGACGACCTGGCCAGTCGAAATGGCACCCTGGTGAATGGCTCACTCATCGGCCGGGACCATCCCCTGGTGGATGGGGATGAACTCCAGCTCGGACCGGTCCTCTTTCAAGTTTCCGTGGCCGAACCTTCCTCCATCGAGTTTCAGACACCGCCGGCCGCCACGATCCGCGACACCGACTCCAACGGCGACGACATCCCACTCGACTCCACCCTGCTCAATCCACTGGCTCCTCCGGAGCACCCGGACGCGCCGCCATCCTGACTCGTGGGCCACGCGACTGGCTCAGTTCCACACACCCAGTAGATCCAGTTCGAGCAGCGAGGGCTGAACCACGGCCCGGGCCTCGGTCAGCGCCCACTCATACAGGGCACGTTGTTGAGCTTCCTGCGCGGCGGACAGCGTGGGCAAACATCCCGGAGCAATCATCATGAAGGCATCGGGCGCCGGTTCGGCGGGGCGGGGCTTCGGAAGGTTGAATCGGTTCTCAAACATGGCGCAACCCTCAGGAAATAGGCTCTGACGAGATATCGTCGCGCCACGCTCCTGGTGCAGACTTCTCCTCTCCGTTGGGGAGCTTTTTTTCGCCTTCCGCCTGGCAAAATCGTTGCAATCGCTGAGCCCGGTGACCTATAATCCCCGCTATCTCCAGAGCCCCCCGAGGGACGGGAGGCTGGAGCCTGCCCTTGGACCGCCACGAGGGCACCATGTCCAGGTAGGAGGTCGAGGAATGACCAGCACGATGATGATGGACCGCACGACCATGGGAGTTCAGGGCGTTTCCGGCATGCCCACCCCCACTGTCCCGGGGATGACGCCAGTTACCTCTAACTGGCTCATGGTGCCCCGCTGCACCTATCGCATCGAGAAGTGCAAGGACGGAATGAAGATCACCTGCGTATGCGACGACCCGACCGCCAAGAGCATGATGCAGAACCTCTGCAGCGCGCTCGTCGGTGGGCTGTGCTCTGTCTGCTGCACGCTCAACGGTGTCACCGTCTGCACCTGCAATCTGACCATGGGGCTGTGCCGCTGCGAGGTCACCGCCGACGGCTGCTGCATCACCTGCACTTCGGGCGACAAGGCCTGCTGCGAGATGATCCAGGCCTGCTGCGATTGCCTCACCTGCATGTGCAACGCCGGATGCACCTGCTGCGTCATGCTCAACAGCACCCCGGTCTGCTGCGGCTACAGCGAGTCCTACTGCAAGACCACCTCGACCAAGCGCTAGGCGCCTGGCGGCCGCCCGGCTTCATCGAGTCAGCCCCCGGTCCTGAAACCGGGGGCTGTTTTGTCGCTACTCCCCTCACGGCTTCAGTCTCGGCCCCGATGATTCCTCTTCGACGCTATTGACGACCGTCCACGCGCAGGTCATCGTTAATACAGAATCCTCACCTGGTGCCTTGCGGAGACAGTCATGGGTCGTCGGCTCCTGGGAATCTGCCTGGTGTGCTGCTGTGGCCTCTTCGCGGCAGCCGCCGACACGCCGGACCCGCTCGCCCTGGGTAAGAGCCTGCCGGCTACTTTCCACCCATTCAATATCAACGTGGCCGCCCCTCCGGCCGACCCCGTGGTCGAGGATCCATCGGCGCCGAAACCGCGCTACAAGGCCCCGCCATATTCCACGAAGCACAAGTATCACTGCCTCATCAGCGAGTACGATCTCGACCCCACCGTCATGCTGCTGGTGCGCGGCCTGGAAGCCTCGGACACCCTCAAAGATCTGCTGCAGAAGCTCGATGCCGCCATCGACCGCAATCGTCGGGTCGTGCGCCTTCGCGCCTTCGTGGTGTTCATCGACGAGGACATGAAGAGTCTGACCACCGAGGACGACCGTCGCGAGGCCAACGCGAAGACCCTCGACCGTCTCGTGGAAGATCTCAAGCTCAAGAACGTGGTGGTGGCCCTGGCCGCGAAGCCCGACCTGGCGAAGTTCCGCCTCGATGACACCCACGCCCTTACCGCCGTGCTCTACAACAAGCTACGCATCGTCGCGGTGCATCGACTTCCTGCCGACAGCACCGCGACGAAGCCGATCCTCGATGACGTGGCCAGCAAGCTCGGCGCGCCCAAATAACGGCTCAAAGCGTGTTAAAGCTATTCCACAGCAACGAGAACTCCAGCGGCGTCTGCAGGATGCTGCTGGAGAACAGATCGACGTTGTTGAGCTGTCCCGCGGCATTCTGATAGTCGCGGTTCAGCGACCACATCGAGATGCGCTGGATCCCCACCTGCCTGGCGAAGGCCAGCACCTCCCGTGCCTCCTGCTGATCAAACACCTCGGTAAGCACGTCGTTGCGTCCGATCATCGGCGTGATCCCGATCAGTGCCCATAGCTGAGCGTCGCTGGGGGTGGCGCCGTAGAGCCGTCGTAGCTGGGTGTGCAGACTCCGGGCCGCCTCGATGGAATAATCGCCCATCTTGCCCTGGGGATTGGGCGCGGCACTGTCGCCGAAGTCCATCGTCATGATGTTCACGCCGGCGATCTCGACGCCGAACCTTCGGGCGGAGTCGAGAACGTTGTACCCATCGGGAGTTAGCCCCGAGGGAAGCACCGGCAAGGTGTACCAGATGGCCAGGCTGCGTCCGACAGCGCGCAGGTCGGTCTGGAGAGCGGCCAGCGCCTGGGAACGGCGATCGACCGAGGCCCGATCCGCCGTCGCCGCTCCCTCGATGTCGAAATCGACGTGCGTGACCTGGTAGGCGTCGATGACCTGGCGATAGGCGTTTTTGAGAGCGGTCACGTCGGTGATGACCTCAGCCAGTTCGCGGTTGGACGCTCCGCCGAAGGAGATCATCACATCGCCACCCAGGGAGCGGACGGTGTCGATCTGGCCGCGCAGGCCGACCTCGAAATCACTGCCCCCACCCACGGCGTAGGCGCTGTAGCCACCCCAGGCAGGTTTCCCCGAGGGATCGGCCGTGATGAACGCCAGGGTGAAGAAGCGCAGCCCCTGGTCACGTGCCACGGCGGCAAAGTTGTAAGTGGGCCACAGCGTGGTATCGACATACGGCGCGTAGAAGTTCGCCGGCCAGCCGGCGCGCTCCGCCACCTGCACGGTGACCTGGGCGCTGGCGGTTCCGCCTCGACCGTCGCTGATGGTGTATTGAAAGGCATCGCTGCCAGTGAATCCGCTGGCGGGCTGATAGCGCAGTGTGCCATCCGCTTGAAGCGTGACGGTGCCATGCCCAGCCTGACTCACCGATTGGACGCGCAGGGTATCGCCGTCCGGATCGCTGTCATTGAGCAACACCGCCAGGGTAACGCCACTGCCCGGCGTTGTCGCGCCGGTGTCGTTGACGGCCACGGGGGGACGATTCACCGCGCCCCCGCCACTGTCTCCGCCAGAGCCCACGAAGCGGATGTTGCGCGGGGCGGTGCTCGCCTGCACCTGGCCGGGGCTGGCGTTGAAGCCGAACGTCACCGTGGCGCCGGCGGCGACGTTGCGGTTCCAGTCCGCGCCGCGGACGATGTAGTGGTCACCGACGCGACTGACGACCGAGGCATTCCAGATGCTGCCGATCTGCCCGGCAAAGTCGAACTCGATCCGCCAGTCCTGAATCGCCGAGGCGCCGCTGTTGCGGACTGCGATCTCACCCGTGAAGCCGCTACCCCAGTCGCTGACGACACGGAAGCTGGCGTCGCCGGTCGGTGTGGCGGGCAAATCGTCGTCGAGGATGGTGGCCACGCCCTCGGTCTGGCCGAGACTGGCTCCGATGGGCGACGAGAGAACCAGGCGGAAGGATTCGTCCGGTTCGTCGAGACGATCTTCCAGCACAGTCACGGGCAGGGTCAACTCGGTTTGCCCGGGAGAGAACGTGAGCAATCCGCTGGCTGCCGTGTAGTCGCTGCCCGCGCGGGCGGTACCATCCGCGGTGGCAAAGCGAACCGAGACCGACGAGGTGGAGGGTCGAGAGAGACGGACAGTGAAGTTGGCCTGGCCGGTCTCGTTCACCTGGAGATTGCCCACGGAAACGTCGGGCAGGGTGGGCGTGCTGTTCTCCCCCAGGGGAGCACCGTTCAGGGTGTAGTTGGTCGGCACCACTGTCAGGTTGCCTGGGCTGGCCACGAAGCCGAACGAGACGGCCCCGCGCGCCGGGATGGCTGTGTTCCACGCTGCGCCGCGGATGGTGAAGCGGTTGCCGACCTGGCTACCGATCTGGGCATCCCAGATCGAGGAAATCTTCACGGGCAGGTCGAACCCCAGTGCCCAGTTCTGGACGCTGACGGCGTCGGAGTTGGTGAGGCGAATTTCGCCCTGGAAGCCGGAACCCCAGTCGTTGTTGACGGTGAAGGTCGCCGCGACGGCGGGTGCCAGGCGCGCCTCCAGGGTTTCCAGAGATGGTCGAGAGGCGGCGCGTGCGCGCAGCGCGGATGTAGACCCAGACCGACGATGGCCGGTAGACATGTGCGTTCCCTCTGCTAGCTATCGCGCCCCTGGGAGATCCAGAAAGGAGATGGCGCGCAGGCGGCGGCGCGGAGCCGGGTGCGGCCGTGACCTGGGCGAAACTAGACTGATCGGAAGTGCAACGCGCAGAGGGAACGGGCCTCTGTTCCGAGCGTCGATGGGTACTATAGCTCGCCGTGGGCTGAATGCAAGCACCCGTGCGGCGCGCTAGCTCTCCAGCGCCCGGGCGATCTGGCGGACGAGGTTTTTCATCTGCCAGCCTTGTTGCGGACAGATGGCGACGCTGGCCCCGCGCTGCCGCAGGGCGTCGGCCACCAGCGGGCCAACCGCCGCAATGCGCGTGCGCTCCAGCCCGGCCTGTAGGCTCGGCAGCAGGTGCATTTTCTCGGCCACCTCCCAGGCGCGATCCACCTGGGGAGAGCTGGTAAAGACCAGGACATCCACCGTGCCGCCCTCCAGTCGATGGATCAGATCGGCCACGCGGTCATCGTCGGCCGCTGGGGCCAGGACATAGGGCATGACCGGGACCACCGTGGCCCCGCGCTGTGTTAGAAACTCGGTCAGCGTTGGGTTGGGACTGCCATAGAGTGTGATGCCGACCGTCTTGCCATCCAGATCGACGGTGCTCAGCGCCGTCAGCACGCCCTGGGTAGTGGGAGCGGGCGCGGTCTCCGTCGGTTGCAGCCCCAGCTCCCGGAGCCGCGATGCCAGGCTTCGGTCCGCGGCACAGGATAGTGCGTCCGCGCTCAGCGCAGCCACGAACTGCTCGTGAAGACCCGCCCGCTCGGCAAAGCCAGCCAGCCGACGCAGCGCCTCCCCCGTCATCAGGATCACCCGGTGGAATCGATCGGCGATCAGCAGCGCAAGCCAGTCGAGCACTGGGGCCGGGTCAGGAGCATCGAGAATGCTGAGCAGAGGATAGCGCAGAGTAACGGCTCCCTCGCGTTCGAGTAGAGCGACCAGCTCCTCGAGCTGGCGTCCCTCGGCCAGAGCTACGGTCTTCCCTTCGAGCGGACGGGGCATGTGGGGTTCCTCCGACCCGTTGAGTCCGAAAGGCTCGCTCGGACCGCACGAGGGCGATACAACATAGTGTATCTGGTGCGAGGCACCCGGGGATGCCCCGCCCAGCATCGGACACAGCCATGTCGTGACGAGGAGAGAGCCATGTCGCCGCTGCGACGGATCTGCCTGGGGATTGCCTGGGTATGTCTCCTTCCGGGAGTGATCGGGGCGGCCGACTCGCCGTTTGCTGGCACCTGGAAGGTGAGCGTTCCCAACCAGAAATTCGACGTCAGCCTGTGGATCCTCGAGGTAGATGCCGCCGCGAGCAAGGTCAGCCTGGTGGCTGGCCTGGAGGCCTACGCTCAGACGCGCATTGGCAGCGTGAAGGCAACGCCGCGCTCGCTGGAGGTAAACCTGACGGCGGGGCCGAACACAATTCAGCTGCAGGTGCAGGCACCGGGAAAGGGAAAGAAGGAGGAGCTACTCGGCGCGATGCTGCTGGGAAGCAACATCCTGCCCCTCTGGCTGCAGCGCACGACGATGACCGAGCTGGCGGCGGGCAGCGCCGTCAAGGAAGCCCCGGGGTTCGCCGACCTGCAAGAAGCGATCAAACTGACCGAGGCGCCGGCCAAACAGAAGGCGATCCGGGCGATCATCGACAGGAATACGGGACAGCCGATCCACTTTCTCGCGCTGCAGGCGTTACTGGGCGAGCGCATCAAGGAGAAGGCCGACGAGAAGGTCTTTCGTGCCCTGGTGGGTGAGTATCGCAAGCTGGCTGAACGCCACGGCGAGCTGTTCCTGGCAGGGGCAAACCTCGACCTGGCTCGGAACCTGCTGGGGCACAAACCGTCGCAGAGCGTGGCCGTGGAAGCCGCCAGCGAGGCCGCCCGGCTGATGAAGCCCGAGTATCCCGCGGCACTGCGTCTGACGGCGTTACTGACCCTGGGACGCGCCCTGGAACTGTCGGGGAAGACCGACGCCAGCCAGCCGGTGGCGGCCAAACTCGCCGCCACCGCCGAGGAGTTGATCAAGGCCGGGAAAACTCGCGAGGAGAGCCTGGCGGCGACACAGAACCTGGCGGCCATGTTTCTCGGCGCATCGTCGGGCCCCGTGGCCGACCGTGGCCTGGAGCTGGCTCGCCGCTCTGCCAAACTGACTGAGAAGGACACCTCGGTAGCTCAGCGCACCACGGCGCTGCGCCTGCTCGAACGAGCCCTGCTGGCGCGCAACCGGCCGGACGAGGCGAAAAAGCTAGCCTCCGAGCTGAACAAGCTGGAGGAGCAGTTGGATGCCGCTTATCTCAAGGAGGCGCTCGAGTTCAAGCGAGAGAAGATCACCCGCAAATCCAAGGAGACGGGCCAGGTCGTCCTCGTTGAGTTGTTCACCGGGTTGAGCCATCGCCCGGCACTGGCGGCGACGCTCGCCTTCGATGCGGCCCGGACGAGCGCCGCCCCCACCGACGTGGTGTTCCTGCAATACCACGTCATCTTCCCTGATGCCGACATCCTCGTGACGCCTGCCAGCGAGGTGCGCAAGACGTTCTACACGGCCGACCTGGAGGGAGTGCCCGCCGTGTTCGTCAACGGCAAGCTCACCGAGCCGCTAGGCGGAGCCCGCCAGCGCGTCGAGGCAAGCTACAGCTTGCTGCGCGACGCCATCACCCAGGCACTGGAATCGGATCCCGGCGCGCGGATCAAGCTCGAGGTGACGCGCATCGGCGAGACACTGACCGCCCGGGCCAAGGTCCAGGGGCTGATGAAGACCGGCGCGGGGGTACGTCTCCGCTTCGCGCTGGTGGAAGAACGCATCCGCTTCGAGGGGCCCAGCGGCGTACGGTTGCATCATCACCTGGTCCGCGCCTTCCTCGATGGCGGCTCCGGCCTGCGGCTGGACAAGGCCGAGTCGACCCAGACCGCCTCCATCAACCTCGTGCAGCTGCGTAAAGGCCTGGGCGAGTATCTCGACGGGCTAGCCGCCAAGGCTGGGACCAGCCTCTCGACCAAACCCCTTGCCCTCGAGCACCTAAAAGTGATCGCCTTCATCCAGGACGAGGAGACCAAGCAGGTACTCGCCGCCGCCCAGGCTGACGTGCCCGCCCGGTGACGAGTCGTCCGGTTGCTTGACGCTGCCGGTTGACGTCCGCTATAACTCAGGGACACTCGTACACGACCCTTGCCACCAGAAAGTCAAGCACCGCACGGCATGAACGACCTCTCTTACAGGCGTGTTGCCTTCGTCCAGGGAGAGGGGGCCAGGCAGGAACTCTGCATCACACCAAATGGCGGCCGCAGCTTCGACATTCGGCATCCGGAGATGAGCCATTTAGGGCGCAGCACCATGACCATCTTCATGCACCTGGACAACGAAACGGGCGGAGCCCACGAGCGCCAGGTCGAGGGTTTGCTCCAAATGACCGAATCGGTCGTGCCGCTGGACATTGCAGCCCGACCACAGGGGGCCTGATGAAGAAGACCGTTTCTACCGAGTCAGATTCTCGCACGTTTGCCTTCGTCAGCCTGGGCTGTCCGAAGAACCTGGTCGATTCCGAGCGGATGCTGGGAAAGCTGGCTCAGGCAGGGTACGCCCTGACGCCGGAGGCCGACGGCGCCGATGTCGTGGTGGTCAACACCTGCGGATTCATCGAGCCGGCTCGTCAGGAATCGCTTGGAGTCATTCGTGAGATGCTCCAGCTGAAGGAACAGGGCAAGGTCGGCGCGGTGGTGGTGGCCGGCTGCCTTGCCGAGCGCCAGGGAGACGCCCTGCTGAAGGATGTGCCGGGAGTCGACCACATCGTGGGTGTCTTCGGACGCGAAGAGATCGTCGAGGTGGTCGATCGCTCGTTGCAACGGCGTCTGCGCGAGGAGCAGCGGAGCCTGTTTCGGCCCGCCCCCGTCAAGGCCCTGGAAGACACCGCCCGGCTCCGCATCACGCCACGCCATTATGCCTATTTGAAGATATCCGAAGGGTGCGACCGCCTTTGCACCTTCTGCGCCATCCCCTCGATGCGCGGCAAGCACGTGACCAAGCCGATCGAGGAAGTCGTGCGTGAAGCGCGCGAGCTGGTGGCCGACGGCATCCGCGAGTTGATCATCGTCGCCCAGGACACCACCTACTATGGGCTGGACCTGTACGGCGAAACTCGGCTGACCGAGTTGCTGCGCGAGCTGGACCAGCTGGAAGGCCTGGAGTGGATCCGCGTCCTCTACGCCTACCCGGCATATTTCGACGACCGCCTCATTGAGACGCTGGCGAGCGCGCGGAAGGTCGTGCCCTACCTCGACATGCCGCTGCAGCACATCAACGACACCATGCTGCGCCGGATGGCGCGGCGAGTAACGCGCCGGCAGACCGAGGAACTTATTGCCCGGTTGCGCCAGGCGATTCCCCAGTTGGCCCTGCGAACGACCTTCATCGTGGGTTTCCCCGGCGAGACGGAGGCGGAGTTCGAGGAGCTGGCGGCCTATGTCCAGGAGTCGCGCTTCGAGCGGCTGGGCGTTTTTCCCTACTCGCTGGAGCCAGGCACCCCGGCCGAAAAACTGCCAGGCCATGTGCCGGATGCGGTCCGCCTGGAGCGGCGCGACCGCTTGATGGAAATCCAGCAGGGCATCGCCTTTGCTCATGCCCAGAGCCAGGTGGGCCGCGAGATCGAGGTGATGGTGGACTCGGCCGACCCAGAAGTGCCGGGCCACATGCTAGCGCGGACCATGGCCGATGCACCCGATATCGATTGCGTGGTCCGGGTCAAGGGGCGGAACCTGCGGCCAGGGCAGCTGGTGCACAGTAGAATCACCGGAGCGGATGGGTACGACCTGATCGCGCGAGCGATCCGCGCGCGTTAGTCACTGTGAGCCCGCCATGGCCACCATCACCCCTCGCCGAGGCGCTGCCTCGGTGTTCAACCTGCCCAACCAGCTCACGGCGAGCCGTCTGTTGCTGGCCGTGGTGTTGTTTGCCTGCATTGCCTTCGAGTGGTGGGTGCCCGCTCTGGGTGTCTTCGCCCTGGCCGCGCTGACGGACTGGCTGGATGGATACCTGGCCCGGAAGCAGGGGCTGACCAGCTCCCTGGGGCGCATGTTCGATCCGCTGGTGGACAAGGTCCTGGTGACCGGGACGTTCATTTTTCTCCTGCCCTACGGATCGCGGCCCGACGCTGGCTGGCTGACTCCCTGGATGGTAGTGGTGGTGGTGGCGCGCGAGTTTCTCATCACGGGGCTGCGCAGTTACCTGGAATCGCTAGGCGTGGAGTTCGGCGCCGACTGGCTCGGCAAGGCCAAGATGGTGCTGCAGTGCGGCGCTATCTGTATCATTCTTCTCAGCCTGCGGCTGGAGATGCCCGTCCTGGCACTGACCCGCCAGGGGGTGATCTACCTGATGCTGGCCGCCACATTGCTCAGTGGCCTGCAATACGTATGGCGAGGCTACGTGGTGCTGCGAGCCGACCCGGACAAGTGAACCTGGCACAAGGGAGTGGGTGGTGGCGAGCCAATCAGCGACACTGGGCGTGGCGATCGTGGGCTGCGGGATGATCGCCCGGTTTCACGCGCGGGCCCTGGCCGAGGTGCCCGGCACCCGGATTTGCGCCCTGGTGAGTCGGACCGAGGCGGCCGCCCAGAAGATGGCCGACGAGCTGAAGCTCGATGCCCAGCTGCTGACCAGCCTGGAAGAAGCGTTGGCGCTGCCCGAGGTCCACATCGTGATCATCACGACGCCCTCGGGGGCCCACCTGGAGCCGGCCATTGCTTCTGCCCGGGCCGGCAAACATGTCGTGGTGGAGAAACCGCTGGAAATCTCCACCGTGCGATGCGACCAGATCATCGCGGCCTGCGAGGCCAACAAGGTGCAACTGTGCACCATCTTCCCCTCGCGGTTCGGCGACGCCAACGTGGAACTCAAACGGGCCGTCGAGTCCCGGCGGTTCGGCCGGCTGACTCTGGGAGAAACCACCTGCAAATGGTGGCGGTCGCAGCAGTATTACGATGAAGGTGGCTGGAAGGGCACCAAGGCACTGGATGGCGGTGGCGCCCTGATGAATCAGGCCATCCACAACGTTGATCTACTGCAATGGATGATGGGCGACGTCACCCACATCACAGGCTTCACCGCCATGCTGGCCCACGAACGCATCGAGGTCGAGGACACCGCCGTTGCCTGCCTGCGCTTCGCCAGCGGAGCACTGGGCGTCATCCAGGCGACCACCAGCGTCTACCCGGGTTTACCCAAGACCATCGCCCTGCATGGTGACCGCGGCTCAGTGGTCATCGAACAGGACGACGTCCTTCTCTGGCAGTTCACGCCGGAAGCGCCGGTGGATCAGGAGATCAAGTCGCGATTCGCCACCAGGACGGGCGCCTCGGGCGGGTCGAGCAACCCCTCGGCCATCTCACACGAAGGGCATCGTCGCCAGCTAGCCGACTTTGTCGAGGCGATTCGTACCGGACGAGCCCCCCTGGTCGATGGCCGCGAGGGGCGCAAGGCGGTGGCGATCATCGAAGGCATCTACCAGTCGGCCGCCACCGGTAAGATGGTCACACTGAAATAATCGCTGGATGTCCCCTCGAGGTTACTTCTTTTCTGGAGGGGAGGGGTCGGCCTTCTTCGGCGTGCCAGCCGGGGTCGCTGGAACCACTCCGGGAGGCATCACCGGCTTGCCCTTCGGCAAGTTCTCCTTCAGGGTGACCACCACCGTTCCGGACGTTAACTGGGCCTTGTACACCGGGTCGAGTGTCGCCATTTGCGGCAGGATCACCACGGCCTTGCCGATCTGCCCGCGCCAGGCCGCCGAACTCTTGACCGTTTTGCCGCCCACCGACTCGGCGGTGAACCTGGCCAGCGGAATGGTCACCTCCATCGGGAACCACTCGACCTGCATGCTCTGATAGACCTGCGTCACCTTCTTGCCGTCAACGTCCACCTGGCGCTGCATCACCACCGTTTTCGGCTCGGGTGACCAGTAGATGAAGGTGACCGCCTTCTTCCCCTCAATTCCCTTTACCATGGCAAACTGCGGTGGTCGTTCGGGAGTATCCGGGGTAGCGGTCAGCCCGGTTGCTACGCCGACAAGAAGGGCCAACAAAGACACGCGCACCACTCGGCTCATGGCCATCTCCTGGGAGATTCTGGGGAAGAGGTGGAGTCATCTTCTCGTCCGTCGTAGCCGGACGCAACTAATCTCGGCGAAAAGAGTGTCAGCAGGGGCACATCAACGGGCATGAGCGTCAAGAGCTGCCCGCACCTCTCGGGGTGCTGGCGCAGCAGGCGCGCGGAAAACTCGTCTTGTGCCCAGTGGCACCCCTGGGCTATTACCAGGAATGGATCGGTGCTGTTCTGGAGGGAGCCAGCCATGGCCAAGAAACGACCCTGGCAGGTGGATTATCTGGTTTACCTGGTAGTGCGCGTCATCATCTGCCTCGTGCAGATGCTCACGTGGTATCGCGCCCTGCAACTGGCCGAGTTTCTCGGCTGGCTGTTGCACCGGGTGGACCGCCGGCATCGGCAGGTGGCGGCCGAGAACATCCGCCATGCCTTCCCCGATATGAACGATGAGGCCATTGCCCGGCTGGTGCACGACACCTACCAGCACTGGGCCCACGTGGTCATCGAAATGATCCGCATGCCGCGGACACTACGGCCCAACACCTACGAGCGCTACTACTACTACCCGGAACCCGACCAGGAGCGTCGGGCGCTGTGGTTATCGCGCAACGCGCTGCCGTCGATGCTTGTCTCGGGGCATTTCGGCAACTTCGAGGCGCTGTCGTACATCCTGGGCCTGCACGAGACTACCGGAAGCATCATCGCACGCCGGCTCGACAACCCCTACCTGGACGCCTTTCTGCAGCGGTTCCGCCAGAGCACCGGACAGCAGATCCTGGACAAGAATCTGGATTACGAACGAATCCTGGACGAGCTTCGCCAGGGAGGCCGGCTGGGCATGGTGGGCGACCAGGACGCCGGGCCGCGTGGCGTCTTCGTCGATTTCCTGGGGCGGCCGGCCTCGACCTTCAAGTCGATCGCGCTGCTGTGCATCGAGTTTCAGGCGCCGATGCTGGTGATGGGAGCCGCCCGGGTCGGAAAACCGATGCGTTTCGCGCTCTATCTCGAAGACGTGATCTACCCGCACGAGTACGCCCATCGTCCCGATGCGGTCGCAGCCATCACGCAGCGCTACACCAATGCACTGGAGCGCATGGTACGCCGACATCCCGAGCAGTATTTCTGGTTACATCGTCGCTGGAAGCACCAGCCCAAGGCTCGGGCCAAAAAAGCTGCCTGACAATCGATGGCATACCATCTATTAATCAGGAAAGAAGTCTCTATTCCTGGTTGAAGAGGGTGCTCATGGTAACTGGGCCCAATGTGATCCTGGCACTGAAGGTCGCCGTGGCTGCGGTGACCGTTCTGCTGGTGCTCTCCCTGATCGTCCTGTATCGGGGGAACTACCGGTTGCATGGCCGACTCAATCTCGCCTTCTTCATCCTCACCCTGGCCGCGGTTCTAGGATTTGAGCTGATCATCCGCCTGCTGGAGCCCTCCATCTTTGACTACATCAAGGAGAACCAGGAGTTGCGCCGGGCGTTGCTCGTGCATCTTTGCTTCTCGGTGCCGGCGCTATTGCTCATGCCGGCAATGCTGTACACTGGTCTGACCCATCGCCGCACCCTGCACCTGGTACTGGCATCGCTGTTCGGGGTGGCCTGGCTAGGCACCTTCATCACTGGCATCTTCTTTCTCCCCGTGGCTCCATGAGACAGGACGACCGCTTCGACGAGGCAGAATCACCTCCACCGCTGGTGCGCATCATCGAGGCGCTGCTGTTCGTCGGAGGCGCGCCGTTGAGTGTGCCCCGCGCCTGCGAGGCGGTACGTGGCCTGACACCCGAACAGTTATCCCAGGCCATCGCCACGTTGAACCACGACTACCACACCCAGGGCCGGCCCTACCGGGTACAGACGCGAGAAGAAGGCTACGAGCTGATCCTTAAGCCGGGGTTCCGCCAGGTGCGCGAACGGCTACAGGGCTCGCAACGCGAGGCCCGATTGTCGGCACCCGTGCTCGACGTGCTGGCGGCGGTCGCGTATCGACAACCGGTCACACGCGCCGAGGTGGACAGCCTGCGCGGGGCCGATTCCATGGCCCAGTTACGTCAACTCGTCCGCCTGGGGTTGATCGCTGTACAGCGTGCGGCCCCGGGCGATAAAGATCTGACCTACGGGACAACTGCACGCTTTCTCCGTCTATTCGGCCTGCAGAGCCTGGACGACCTGCCGCGCACCGAGGACCTGCAGCGGATGTGACCCGGAGCTTTCTAGCGCACGTCCATCAGATAAACGTCGGTCCCGCCTTGCCGGTTGGAGAGAAAGGCGATCTTCTTGCCGTCGGGAGACCAGGCAGCGAAGTTGTCCTGGGCCGGATGCTGGGTCAGGTTGCGCAGGCCAGCGCCATCGGCTCCGATGATATAAACGTCATAATTACCATCGCGATTAGAGGTGAAAGCGATCCGCTTGCCGTCGGGCGACCAGGCGGGCCACTGGTCGATGGCGGGGTGGTGGGTCAATCGGCGCACCTGAGAGCCATCCGCGGCCATGAGGTGAATCTCGAAGTTGCCATGTCGCGACGAAGCAAAGGCGAGCGACTTCCCATCGGGTGCCCAGGCCGGGTTGTTGTCGAAGGCGTTGTCGTTGGTGAGGCGACGAAGGTCGTTCCCATCGACATCGACAGTGCAGATCTCCTGATTGCCAAACCGAGTGGTGACCCAGGCCAGGCGCTTCCCATCGGGCGACCAGCGCGGCGATTCCTCGAACGCCTTGTTGGGGATCAGCACGCGACTGTTGCGACCATCTGCTTCACATCGGTTGATCTGAAGCTTCCCATCGGAGCCTTGCAGAATGTCGTGCACAAAGGCCACCTGCTTCCCATCGGGCGAGAAATGGCCGTCGAAGTGCGGCGTGTTGGGGTCCGGCTGGACCAGAGGCCGCAGGTCGGTGCCATCTACCTGGAGGGTCCACAGGCCCATTTTCCCCTTGTGAATGCGTGTGAACAGCAGACGCTTTCCATCGGGGGAGAACTGCAGATGCTGCTTGAAGCCGCCGTCCCGGGTCAAGCGCACAGGACCTGGTGGTGGCGCTTCCGCCAGGACCGACCATCCGGCTACGACCACAACCATGAGCAGGGACACATAGCGGGCCATGGCACGCCTCTGGATTTAGTACCGCGAGCAACAGCGCCCCCATTGTACCCAGAAAAACCCAAAAAGCGTGGCGGACAAATCGAAGCACGCGCACCTCTGTTCTGTGGGCGGGGACGGGAAGTGGGAATCAGCCTCCCCTGGACTCACACTAAACGAGAGGCGAATCATGCTGCGATTCTGGCGCAAGACGGCGACGAAGAACCCTCTGGTGGGTCGGAAGGTACGACCGATGCTGGAAGGTCTGGAGACGCGAGCGGTACCAGCCGGCATGAGCCTTTCGGGTACGACCGGCCAGCTAGCCATTGAAGGCTCCGAGGGTGCCGACCAGATCCGGATCCAGTGGACGTCCAGCCAGGTGGTGGTGCAGCTCAACGGCCAGACGCAGGCGTTCAATCGCGCTTCCGTCAATTCCCTCCTGGTTCGGGGCAACGCGGGCAGCGACCTCATCAGCAACTCCACCAGCATTCGCATGACGGCTCAGGGGGGCCTGGGGAACGATCGCCTGGAAGGCGGCGCCAGCCGCGATATCCTGGAAGGCGGCGCGGGTAGCGACCAGCTCTTCGGTCGGGGCGGCAACGACGTGGTGCGCGGCGGGCTGGGGGCCGACCTCGTCAGCGGCGGGGTGGGCGACGATAGTCTGACCGGTCAGTCCGGCAACGACACCATCGACGGGAACAGTGGTCGGGATAATCTCTTCGGCGAGATCGGCGACGACCGCCTGTTTGGCGGCAACGACAACGATTACCTGTCTGGCGGCTCTGGGCGCGACGTGCTGAATGGCGGCCTGGGCACCGACATGGCCGCTCATGACACCGATGATTACGGCGATGATTGCGAGGGCCAGGAACTGGTGGCCGCGCTTACCGGCGCCACGGGCGGCGGCAAAGCCGATTACGAACCTGGCACAGGCGGCTCCAAGGCGTTCGAGGTCGAGGTCTACCACCTGGCTCCCAGCGCTACCTACTCGGTCGTGGTAGATGGCCAGCAGATTGGCACCTTGACGACCACAAGCGAAGGTGAGGGCAAGCTGGTTTCTTCGCGTACGGACCTGGGGATCGTGGTGAACTCGGTAATCCAGATCGTGGGCTCAAACGGTAGTGTGGCTCTACAGGGCACCTATGTCCTGGCCCCGAATGATTCAAGCGGAAGTGACGACTAATACGCCTCACACCACACGATGAGCGCTTATTTGTCCCACCGGACAAAAAACTCGTCGATGGCCTCGGCCAGGGCCTGCAACGAAGGTACGACAACATGGGGCTCGCCGAGCTTCTCGGCGAGTTTCTTCATGCGCTGCTCATGCTGCCGGAGTAGCGCCTTTGGCTTCATGTGGGGGGAGGCTTCCCGGTAGATTCTGGAGGTCGGGTGGTCTGCCCCGGCAAACGGATTGGTTGTGGTCGTTTGGGATGCTCCGCTAGCAAAGACTGTGTAGAAATCAAGCACCACTGGCGGAGCCAGTCCACCCAGCCCGATGAGAGCGAATATCGAGCTTCCAGGGCGGACATATCCCATCAGTGTCAATTCGCGGAAGCGTTCGCAGGTCAGTAAGCCCAGGAAGTCGAAGCCCAGGTTCTTCAGTTCCACGTCCCACTCCTGGGCCGCCTCGACCTGGGTCGTGAAGCCCGGTGTCGTAAAGAATTTTCCAGTCTTTCCTGACAGGACCAGCTCCCCCGCCAGGGGCGAGCGGCACTCCTTGATCGTTTCGAGGTCAGCCATCAGTTCGACGAAGGACTGTTCTGAGTCAGGCTCATCGAAACTGCTGATCTCCCAGCACCCCCGGAACTGTCCCTGAAAAATCTTCTGGAACAAGATCTCAGCCACGAGGGGATCCGGTTCACCCAGGGCCAGGTGCAGCCCCTGCAGGCGAATGAGACCACTCTTTACATGGTCCGCCAGCAAGGTATGGCGCTGGGCGAAGCGATGCATCGCGGCGGCTTCTTCCTGGCTTTGCAGCAGGAAGCCTTCGCCCCTCAAACACTCCCCGGTCAATGCCAGGGCCGAGCGCAGCGTCGGAGCCGATACCAGGGGATAGGCGCGATCGATGCGCCAGATGCCACCTTGAACCCTGCCTCGGTAGCGATGACACCCTGGATGACCCGGGTCGCGAACACTCTCGGGATGAGCCGTGTAGACTTCCAGTTCACTTCCGTCTGGAGCCTGGGCGAGAATCCTTGCAACGGACGGTAAAGCGCGCAAACCGGCATAGTTACTGGCCTCGAAGGCCACGACCCAGGCTCCATCGTGGAACTCGGCCCGGACCCCTTGCTCAGCGGTTGGCCAGGCTGGGTGGAACTCCACGCAGTTCGGCAACTGGAGGCGAAGTTCCGGAAATGCCCCAGGGTGACAGCCCGTGGCCAGAAGGTGCAACTCAGGGAAGCGAAGGACGGGTAGGTCGAGCGGGCCTCCTTCGATCAGTTGAGGGGCGAGTTGTTCGACAAGGTTGGCCACCTGCAAGCGATGGTTCAGGCGGATCCGTGGTGGTGGAGGTGCATCCGGCTTACCAACCAAGGTGGCGACTGGAATGGGAACCGGCCAGGGCTCGGGCAGCCGAGGAAAAGCAGGGACCGGTGTAAAGAAACCACGCTTGAGCCGACCCTGAATGGCCTTACCTGTCAGAGGAGTGAGCCGTACCAGGAAGTCCACTGTCTCCATCTGGTCCGGTGGAAACTTCTTCTTGCGCCAGAGATCCTCATGCCCTGGGTCGAGACGTGGTCGTTTTGCGCACAGCGCTCTGAGCCAGCTGGGGAATTCCTCACCTGGGCAGGCGCGGCGATAACTGACCCCCAGAGGCTCAGGGCAGGCCTTTTTCAGGGCCATGACCGCATTTTCAATCGGAAGATATGTGAACACCTCTGCTCGATACTGCCCAGCGGGCACTTCAGGGAGGTGAAAGGTGAACTCGCTAGCACGATCTCCAAACAGGTAATGATGGTCCCCGCTGAGGATCATGCCACAGGTGGGAAGCACCAGCCGACTTTCCCACCGATCGACCCAGTTGGCTTCTTCCTCGTGGGTGAGCGCATCGCCCACCACCACACGCACGATGATGGGGCGAGCCTCCTCCAGGGCGATGGGCAGAAATCGCCCCTTCCGATAGGCCTCCTCCCACTCGCCATCTTCTCGGAGCAGAAACGGCTCGCTATCCCCCAGGGCAGCCGAGGTGAGCACGAAGCCCACGCCCTCAGTAAACAACCACACGTCCCGACGAATTGTCCTCATGCATGCCCTCGCAGTCTGGAGTGGCTTTGCAACCAGGACGCGATCGTTCTCCGTGTGTGACCGACAAGATCAAAACAGTTCCTCGACGACCTTGCCCCCGGGGAGTGCAACCCCCAAGGCGTTGGCCTGCTCGCCGCCGATGCCCACGGCATATTGCACCGAGGTGATCAGGTCGGCCGGTGTGATGGGGCGATCGTGGACGTGTTCGCCCCGGGGCGTGCTGGCACCGATGACCTGGCCGCCCCGTACGCCGCCGCCGAACATCAGGCCGGAATAACAGTGTTCCCAGTGGTCGCGGCCCGCCTTGTCGTTGATCTTCGGACTACGGCCGAACTCACCGACAGCGAGCACGAGAGTCGAGTCAAGCAGGCCGCGTTGCTGCAGATCTTCCAGCAAGGCGGGTACGGCCTGGTCGAGCCACGGCGCGTGACGGTCCTGCATGATCTGGAAGTTGCGGTAGTGGTGATCCCAGCCGCCGTCCCCGGCGTCTTCCTCGGCCTCGACGTGATCGCTCCAGTTGACCTGGACAAACGGCACTCCGGCCTCGATGAGTCGGCGCCCCAGCAGGCAGGATTGCCCGAAGCGTGTGAGTCCGTAGCGTTCCTTGACGGTGTCCTTCTCCTGAGACAGATCGAAGGCTCGGCGCGCCTGTGGCGACGTGAGCATGGCAAAGGCCTGGCTTCGATAATCGCCCAGGGCTCGCGCGGTGCGTGGCTCATCAGCCCGACGACGCAGACCATCGACCGCCTCCAGCAGGTGACGCCGATCGGTCAGGCGCTCTGGGCTCAGGTCGCCGGGCAGTTGCAAGGCGGGCAGTTGCGATTGCCCCGACTCGTGGTCGTAGATCAAGCGGAAGGGATCCACCAGGCCACCCAGGGTGCCTCCGCCTTCGCCGACAATGGCCTTCTTCCCCTGGTGCAGCTTACCTCCCACAACCATGAAGGGAGGTAACTTGCCGGCATGACCCCGGAAGCGGGCGACGGTGCTTCCCACGGTGGGACGCGCGCTGCCGGGCAGGGGAACTCCGTTGAGGCCGACACCGCCGGCGCTGGAGCCTGTCAGTCCGATGGTGCCAGCGACGCCGTGATCGTTGTTGAGGGTCTTCAGCGACCGGAGGATGGCCAGGCGGTCGGCATGGGCGGCCAGGCGCGGGAACAGTTCGGCGAAGCGCACTCCAGGAATGCGCGTCGGAATGGTAGAGAAGGGCCCCCGATACTCGGCGGGGGCGGCCGGCTTGGGGTCGAAGGTGTCGAGGTGAGACGGCCCACCCCATAGCCAGAGCATCAACACCGACCGCGCCGGAGATGCAGGCACGGCGAGGCCGGGTCGGCGCAGCAAATCCAGCGCGGAAAGTCCCAGGACGGTGCTGGCACCCACCTGGAGCAGCTCGCGCCGAGAGACGCCCTGGCAAGTTCGCGTGCGATGACGGCCGACGAACAGCATGATGGATACTCCGGAGGAGTGAGGCGTCAGGGATTGTACCATGGGAGAGAGGCCCAGGAAAACGAGAACACCCTCACCTTCGGACACGATCTTTACTCATGCACCCCACTCCGACCCTGGCGGCACCTCTGCGAACGATGCTTCTGGACGCGGTACGCGGCGGTGCTTCCGACCTGCACCTGCTCCCAGGGTTTCCACCTATCTGGCGTTTGCATGGCGATCTCATCGAGCAACCCAGCAGCGCTCTCGAAGCCGCTGAGGTAGAAGCGCTCCTGCTAAGCCTGTGCACCCCGGAGATGTGGCAGCGCTTCCAGACAGAGAAGAACCTCGACTGCGCCTTCCTGCTGTCGGCCGAGGAACAGTCCGCGCGTTTCCGGGCCAACCTGTTCTGGGCGGATGGCCTCCCGGGCGGCTGCCTGCGCATCGTGCCGGCGGATATTCCCTCGTTCGCGTGGTCGGGGTTCCCCCGCGGCCTGGCCGACCGGCTGGCGTTCCTGCTCGATGGGCTGGTGATCTTCACCGGTGCTACCGGCTCGGGCAAGACCACCACCCTGGCGCAGATCGTGAACATCCTCAACCAAATGGGGGGCTATCGCATCCTCACCATCGAGGAGCCAGTCGAGTACCGCTATGCCCGCCTGTCCAGTTCGGTTGTCAGCCAGCGCGAGGTTGGCCTTGATGTCCACACCTTTGCCGACGGGCTTAAGTACGGCCTACGGCAGGATCCCGACGTTGTCCTGGTGGGAGAAATCCGCGATCGGGACACAGCGCAGATGGCACTCTCGGCCGCGGAGACCGGGCATCTCGTGTTCACGACTCTACATACGCGCGATGCCAAGGGAGCCATCAGTCGCTTCGCGGACTTCTTCGCCCAGGAGGTGCAGCGCGACATCCGCTATCAGCTCGCCTCGAGTTTGCGCGCTGTGGTGGCTCAACGTCTGGTGCCAGGGCTTGAAGCGGGCACCAAGCGGCACCTGGCCCTGGAGGTGCTGTGGAACACCCATCCGATCGCCAGCGCCATTCGCACCGGCAAGCTCGAGAGCATCGACAACTACCTGCCCACCGGTCGGGACGAGGGCATGGTCAGCTTCGACGAGTCGATTCGCAAACTGCTGGAGGCGGGGCTGATTCGCCGCGAGGTGGCGGAGCGCAACGTGCGCGACCTGACGGTCCTGGGCAGGTAGTCGCGCTCGCCTGGCCGGGCTAGGCTAACCTGCACGATCTCCCAGACACTGCAAGGAGCCTCTCCCATGCGACTTGCCCTCGCGCTACTGTTGATGGTGCCACTCGGGGCGTTAGCCGACGAGTGGAAACCTGCCCGCGGTCCCCTGATGACCCGATGGGCCAAGGACGTGACGGCGAACCGAGTCCACCCAGAGTATCCCCGGCCACAGCTAGTGCGCGAGCGCTGGCTGAACCTGAACGGGGTGTGGGAGTTCGGCCCAGCCCGAGGCGAGCCTCACTTCGGCGCTGCGCTACCACGAAAGATCCTGGTACCGTTCCCAGTCGAAAGCGCGCTGTCGGGTGTGATGGAGTCGCCTCCGCGCGTGTGGTATCGCCGCACCTTCACAGTGCCAGAGAAGTGGGCAGGGCAGCGCATTCTGCTGCATTTTGGCGCTGTGAATTGGGAGTCGGAGGTGTACGTCAACGGCAAGAAGCTGACGACCCATCGAGGTGGCTATGATCCGTTCTCGGTGGACGTGACCGAGGCGCTGATGCCGGGTGGGCCGCAGGAACTGTTTGTGACGGTCCACAATCCCGTGGATGCCGGCCCTCAACCGCGCGGCAAGCAGGTGCGGAAACCGGGCGGCATCTTCTACGTGGCCTCCACGGGTATCTGGCAGACGGTGTGGCTGGAACCAGTCCCTGCCAGCAGCATAGCCCGGGTCCGAGTCGATTCCGATCTGGCGGCCTCCGCCGCCCGGCTGAAGCTGGACGTACGTGGGGAGGTCGAGGGGCTCCAGGCGCGCTGGGAAGTGCGCGACGGCACCACGGTGGTGGCCCGAGGAACTGGGCAACCCCAGGCCGCGCAGACGATCGCACTGAAGCAACCGAAGCTGTGGTCGCCTGATGCTCCATTCCTTTATTCGCTGAAAGTCACCCTGGAGAAGGATGGCAAGCCGTTCGACCAGGTGGAAAGCTACTTCGCCATGCGGTCAATCGCGCTGGGAAAAGACCGAGGGGGGGTGCAGCGACTCTTTCTCAACGGCAAGGAACTGTTCCAGGTGGGGATGCTAGATCAGGGGTTCTGGCCCGATGGGCTGTACACCGCACCCACCGACGAGGCGCTGCGCTACGACATCGAGGTAACCAAAAAGCTGGGGTTCAACCTGGCGCGGAAGCACGTGAAGGTGGAGCCGGCCCGCTGGTACTACTGGGCCGATCGTCTGGGGCTGCTCGTGTGGCAGGACATGCCGTCGGGCGATCAGAGCGTGGCGCCCGGCAAGGGTGAGATCAAGCGAACGGCGGCATCGGCGAAACAGTTCGAGCAGGAACTGTCCGCGATGGTGGATCATCTGTCGTTCTTTCCGTCGATCGTCCTGTGGGTGGTCTTCAACGAGGGCTGGGGCCAGTACGACACGGTACGGCTTAGCGCGGCGGTCAAGAAGCAGGATCCGACCCGGCTAGTCACCGGTGCCTCGGGCTGGAACGATATGAAGTGCAGCGACATCCACGACATCCACGTCTATCCAGGTCCGGGTGCGCCGGCTATTGAACCCACCCGCGCGGGAGTGCTGGGCGAGTTCGGCGGCCTGGGGCTGAGCACCCCCGGGCATATGTGGACCAAGGAGTTCTGGGGCTATCGCGGCGTACGCAACCAGGCCGACCTGACCCGCAAGTATGAGCGGCTCATGCAAGGCGTCTACAACCTGAAGAAGAAGTCGGGGCTGGCGGCCAGCATCTACACGCAAACCACCGACGTGGAGACCGAAGCCAACGGCCTGCTGACCTACGACCGAGCGGTGATCAAGGTCGATGTGGAGCGTGTGGTGGCGGCAAATCGGGGCAACTTTGGGCAGGTGCCCAGCCTGGTCACCCTTGCTCCGACCGCGCAGGAGCAGACTGTCTCCTGGCGCTACAGTTTCGACAAACCGGCTGCGCGCTGGTTCGAGCCAACCTTCGACGACGCCACCTGGAAGCAGGGCCCGGGTGGATTCGGGTCGAAGGGCACGCCGGGAGCCGTCGTCCGCACCGAGTGGACGAGCAAGGAGATCTGGCTGCGTCGGGAGATCACCCTGAAGGCCAAACCAACGGGCGAGGTGGTGCTGCTGATGCATCACGATGAGGATGCCGAGATCTACCTCAACGGCGTGCTGGCGGCCCGGGTGAATGGCTACACCACGGATTACGAGGAGTTCGCCATCGCGCCCGAGGCGCTGAAGACACTGCGTGCAGGGCGCAACACCCTGGCGGTGCGCTGCGTGCAAACGACAGGCGGTCAGTACATCGACGTGGGCCTGGCCCAGATCCAGCCGGCGCTGGTGAGTCCGAAATAGTCCGGCACGGTTACCACTCGGGGCGGCCCGCCGCTCGCGCGCGGGCAGGTTTTCCTTGGCGAGGGGGTGACAGGGCAGGTATCATCACGAAATACCTGCCTGATCACCCACCGCTGTCGAGATCTTCGGGGATGAGAACCGCCATACCACTCCTGCTCTTGTTTGGCGCAGCCTGCCCGGCCGCTGCGCCGGAGGATCAGCTGTTCTTCGAGAAGTCGGTTCGCCCGCTGCTTCACAAGCACTGCCTGAACTGTCACTCCCGGGAGGCGAAGAAGTCCCGGGGTGGCCTGCTACTCGATAGCCGCGCGGCTGTGCTGGCTGGCGGCGACAGCGGCCCGGCGGTGGTACCGGGCCAACCGGCGAAGAGCCTCCTGATCCAGAGCGTGCGCTACGCTCACGCCACCCTGGCCATGCCCCCCGCGGGCAAGCTAGGTGCGCGCGAGGTGGCCGTGCTGGAAGAATGGGTGACGCGCGGGGTGCCCTATCCTGGCCCGAATCAGGGCACGGTGGCCCGGGGCGGCATCGACCTGGCCGCCGGGCGCAAGTTCTGGTCGTTCCAGCCGCTGAGTTCAGCGCCACCGCCAGCCGTGCGCCAGGGCAACTGGCCACGCCGGCGCAGCGATCTCTACCTGCTGGGAGCAATGGAGCAGCGCGGCCTGACTCCCTCGCCCGAAGCCGACCGTCGGACCTTGCTGCGCCGGGTGACGTTCGATCTCACCGGGCTGCCTCCCAGCCCCGGCGAGCTTGAGGAGTTCCTGGCCGACCAGCGGCCGGATGCCTACGAACGCGCGGTCGAGCGTCTGCTGCACTCGCCAGCGCATGGCGAACGCTGGGGCCGCTTCTGGCTCGACCTGGTGCGCTACGCCGACGTGACCGAGCAATGGACGCCGATCAAGGCACCATCGTACCTCTACCGCGACTGGGTGGTCCGCGCGCTGAACGACGACATGCCCTACGACCGCTTCATCGAGCATCAGCTGGCCGCCGACCTGGCGGGAAGCCCGCCGGAGGACCGGGCGGCGCTGGGGCTCCTGGGCCTCAGCCCCACCTACTGGAAGGAGCTGAAACTCGATCATCGGGCCATTCAGGGCGTGGTGGCCGAGGAATGGGAAGAACGCATCCACACCCTGGGCAGCACATTCCTGGGGCTGACGGTGGGCTGCGCGCGCTGTCACGACCACAAGTACGATCCGGTGACGATGCAGGACTATTACGCCCTGGCCGGGGTGCTGGCCAGCGTGCGCGAGGCCGACGTGCCGGTAGGTCCGAACCGGATGGCTCCCGGTGTGATCGAAGAAAGCCTACTGGTCGAGCCTGACGGTCCGCACAAGACGAAGCTAACCTGGAAACGCGGCGCGCAAGACGTGGCCATGCAGGTGCGCGGCAACCCGGCCACCCTGGGGCCTTTGGTTCCCCGGCGCTTCCTGGCGGTGCTTTCACCGGATCCTCGACCGTTCAAGCAAGGCTCCGGTCGGCTCGATCTGGCGAAGGCGCTGGTGGGCGAAGGTGGGCCACTAACCGCGCGGGTGATGGTCAATCGCATCTGGCGCCATCACTTCGGCGAAGGGATCGTCCGCACCCCCAGCGATTTTGGCGCGCAGGGTGAGCGTCCGACGCATCCCGAGCTTCTGGACGATCTGGCCGCGCGGTTCGTTGCTTCCGGCTGGTCGATGCGGTGGCTGCATCGCGAGATCGTCCTGTCGGCAGCCTATCGTCAGACCAGCAAGGTGGCCGATCGAGCTGATCCGGAGAACCGCTGGCTGGCCCGGATGCCCCGGCGTCGGCTGGAGGTGGAAGCCTGGCGCGACGCCATGGTGACCGCCTCGGGTACGTTGCGCCGTCAGGTGGGAGGCCCGGTGGTGAACCTGGTTAACGATACTGGCGAACGTCGCACCCTCTATGGCGAGGTGAAGCGCCGCGAACTGGCCGACCTGCTCCGACTGTACGACTTTCCCGACCCGGTGACCCACAGCGCGGCTCGCCTGGCCACCACCACACCGTTGCAGCAGCTATTCGTGCTCAATGGTCCCCTGGTGCGAAGCCAGGCCCATGCGCTGGCGCAACGTCTCCGCACCGACCGAGCGGACGACCCGGCCCGGATTCACTGGGCCTACCTGCTGCTCTACGGTCGTGCTCCCACCTCCAACGAGGTGCAGCTGGGGCAGCAGTACCTGGGGCAGGCCTCATGGGACGAATACGCGCAGGTATTGCTGGCGAGCCATGAACTCCATTACGTGGACTGAGACGATGCTAACACGACGGCAGATGATCCAGGCGCTGGGTGGGGGGCTGGGCGGCGTGGCCCTGGCCGGGATGTTCGCGCCGACGGTCTCGGCAGCTCCGCACCACGCGCCGCGGGCGAAACGCATCATCCAGCTGTTCATGAACGGTGGACCGTTCGGGCCCGACTTCTTCGATCCGAAGCCGGCCATCAACAAATATGCGGGCCAGCGCCCCCAGGCGGTGGACCTGCGGACGGAGAACAAGACGGGCAGCCTCATGGCGGTGCCCTATGCCTTCCGTCGCCGGGGTCAGAGCGGTTTGGAGATCAGCGATGCGCTGCCTCACCTGGCCCGACACGCGGACAAACTGTGTGTGCTGCGGTCGATGCACACCGACAACCCCAACCACGGGCCGGCCCTGTTTCTACTGAACAACGGTTCGATGACGCCCACGCGGCCGAGTATGGGTGCCTGGCTGAGTTACGGTCTGGGCACCGAAAACGAGAACCTGCCCGGGCACATCGTGCTCTGCGCCGGTCGGCCGGTCCGTTTCGCCGAGCTGTGGTCCAACGGCTTCCTGCCCGGCGAGCACCAGGGGACCTATATCAACCATTCCACTGGTGATCCGCGTGCGATGGTGCCCAACCTGCGCAATCCTACCCTTTCGCTGGCGGCCCAGCAGAAACAGCTGACCCTTCTCCGCCGGTTGCACGAGCAGCAGACGAGTGGTCCCGATGCCGTGCTGGAAACACGATTGAAGGCCATGGAAACGGCGTTTCGCATGCAGACCGCCGCGACCGACGCCTTCGACCTGTCGCGCGAGCCAGACCGTGTGCGGGCCGCTTATGGTGCCGGGCAGTTCGCCAGCGGGTGTCTCCTGGCTCGCCGCCTGTGCGAACGCGGCGTGCGCTACGTTCAGCTGTACTATGGCAATGGCCAGCCTTGGGATACCCACTCCAGCCACAACAAGCAGACGACCACCCTGGCCCAGGACATCGACCGACCCATGGCTACGCTGCTGGACGACCTGCAGCAGCGCGGCCTGCTCGACGAGACGCTGGTACTCTGGGGAGGCGAGTTTGGCCGCACTCCCACCACCGAGGGCAGCGACGGCCGCGATCACAACCACTGGGGCTTCTGCCACTGGATGGCCGGCGCAGGCGTGCGCGGCGGCCTGGCCTATGGTGCCACCGACGAGTTCGGCTTTCGGGCGGTCGAGAACAAGGTTCACGTACACGATCTGCATGCCACCATCCTCCACCTGATGGGCCTGGATCACGAACGGCTGACCTATCGCCACGCGGGCCGCGATTTCCGCCTGACCGACGTCCATGGTCGGGTGGTTAAGGAGATCCTGCAGAGCTGATCGGGAGACGACGCTGGTGGAACTTCAGTGCCCCATGTGCGGCCTGCCGACCGAGCACCTCAAACGGGCGCGGTACATGAGGCTGCTCGTGTTCCTCTTCGTGGGATCGTGGTGGCAGGAAGAGATCATCACGGCCTGTCCGTCGTGTCTGCGCCGTCGGGTGTGGCGCAACTGCTTTATCAATCTGCTGCCGGCGAACCTGTTATGGCCCTTCCTGATGCTGCCCTGGGCGCTGGTGCTGACGCTGACCTCACGCAGCCGGGGTCACTCGAAGGTGGTGCTGGATGAGATGAAGGCGATGGACGAGTATTCACGCCGGATGCAGGCCCAGGGAGCGCTGGCACCAGGACTGGGGGCCCGCTATGAACTCCGCGTCCGGGAGGATGCTTCCTTTTTCCGCATCATGGCAGTCGTCGCCCTGCTGACCTTCTGGTTGCCACTGCTGGGACTGCTGATCACGCTTTTGGCCTGGTATCTCAACCGCGGCATTGAAGGGTGGACGGCCCGTGTGAGCCGGGTCACTCTCTGGATATCCTTGTTGATCCACGGCGGACTGGCTTTCTTGTTCGTGGTGAGCCTGATCATTACCCTCCTCCGCTGACATCCCCAGGAATCTTGCCCATGAACCTCGCCGACGAACTCCGCAAGTTACAGGACCTGCACTGGTCGGGCGCTCTGACCGATGCGGAATACGCTCGGGCCAAGGAGCGGCTCATTTCGGGGAGCCCAGTTGCCCCCGCGCAACCTGACGCCGGGTTGCAGCGGAAAGTGGAGGAGCTGGAACGGCAGAGTGAGCTGAACCGCCTGGACGACGCCTGGGCTGCCGAGCGCGACAGCTTCATGATGACCGACAAGGAGGGCGTGCGCTCGCTGCCCACGAAGACGGGCAGTGTGCTGGGCGGCATCTTCCTGGCCGGGTTCGGCATCCTGTGGACGGTGTTCGCCGCCGGCATCACCAGCAATGCACCCGATAGCATGGGCTTCGCCAAAGTCTTCCCCCTGTTCGGCGTGTTGTTTATCTTCTTTGGCGTGGGCATGAGCATCTACTCGCACAAGCGAGCCAGCGAGTACGAGATGGCGGAGGCGCGGTATCGCCAGAAACGCGCGGAGTTGCTGAAGCAGCCCAACCCCTCGGAAAGCGGTACCTGAGACCGGCCTCGTCCTGGCGGGCCCGGATGACTACCATTGTAGAGTCCTGGAGACGCAGGAGGGGCCTAGCGTGGCGACGGTGAATGCGCCGGGGTTGGTGAAGCTGAGTGTCGGGGCGGTGCTTCGGAAGTACTACAACCTGTTCCGCGTCGCGCTCATCGAGCGCATGACCTACCGTAGCGACTTCCTCCTCGGTACCGTGCTGCGGTTCCTGCCGGTGCTCACCACGGTGCTGCTGTGGGAGGCAGTCTTTGCCGGATCGGGTCAGGACCAACTGGGAGGGTTCACCCGCCGGCAGATGATCGCCTACCTGTTGCTCATTCACATCAGTCGGATGTTCTCGAGCATGCCGGGGCTATCTAGCGGCATCGCCCGCGATATCCGGGATGGTTCACTGAAAAAGTACCTGCTCCAGCCGCTCGACATGATCGGCTACCTGCTCAGCTACCGGGCGGCGCACAAGACCGCCTACATCGCTACATCAGCAATACCGTACGCCTGCCTGTTCGTGGTCTGTTCGGGTTACTTCGATGGCTTCCCCGATCCGCTCACGCTGGTGCTCTACTTCGTCTCACTCCTGCTAAGCTTTCTCATCGGCTTCTTCTTCGAGGCCTGCCTGGGCATGACGGGGTTCTGGCTGCTTGAAGTCACGTCGCTGTTGTGGGTGGTGACGACCCTGAACTACTTCATCTCTGGGCAGATGGTGCCGCTCGATCTGTTGCCTCCCTGGTGGGCCGGGTTGCTCAAGGCGCTGCCGTTTCAGTACCTGGCGTACTTTCCAGCGGTGGTCTTCCTGGGCAAGGTGCAGGGAGCCGACCTGGCCTGGGGGTTACTCGCGCAGGCTGGCTGGGCGGTCGCCTTCGTGGGGCTCACACGCTGGCTCTTCGCCCGGGGTCTGCGCCGCTACAGCGCGTTCGGTGGTTAACCAGGAACGAGGATCATGACCGGACCAGGACGTTACCTGCGATTGTTGCTGGCCTTCGCGCGCTTTGGTCTCGCCACCGAGATGTCGTTTCGCGCCAACTTCCTCGTCAAGCTGACCGTCGAGATTCTCTGGCTGGGCATCCTGCTCGTCTTCTACGATCTGATCTTCCGGCAGACCGAGGAGGTGGCTGGCTGGGATCGCTGGCAGTACTTCTTCTTCGTCGGCTGCCACTACGCCCTGGGCGGCCTCATCGAGACGTTCTTTCTCGAAAACTGCACCAACTTCGCCGAGCTGGTACGCTCCGGCGATCTCGATCTGTACCTGCTCAAGCCCATCGACGAGCAGTTTCTCATCTCCACGCGCCACGTGGACTGGGCGACGTTTCCCAACATCCTGCAGGGCGCGGGCGTGATGGTCTTTGCCCTGTGGGCGATGCACTGGCCCCTCGACGTGGGGCGGATCGCCGGATTTCTGGTGCTGTTCGCCTGTGGCTGTGCCATGGCCTACAGCTTCCTGCTCATGCTTTCCTCCATGTCGGTCTGGATGGTGCGGAATCAGAGTCTGATGGAGATGTGGTGGCTGTTCACCACGTTGATGCGCTATCCGCGCGAAATCTTCCGCACGACGGCGTGGGCCAACCCGGTGGGCTGGTTCTTCACCTTCATCATTCCGGTGCTGCTGGTGGTCAACGTGCCGGCCACCACCATGGTCCGGAGCCTCGAACCTGGCTTCGTGATCCTGATGGTGGTGGCCACCGTGGTGCTGCTGTTCGCCAGCCGGGCCGTCTTTCGCTACTCGCTGGCGTCGTACCGCAGCGCCAGCAGCTAGCTCAGCGAGCCAGCGACTGGGCGACAATGGTCTGCGCCTGCTCGACCACACGGGCCAGATGGTCGGGCCCCTTGAAACTCTCGGCGTAGAGCTTGTAGACGTTCTCCGTTCCCGACGGACGAGCGGCAAACCAGCCGTTGGCCGTGCAAACCTTGAGCCCGCCAACGGCAGCGCCGTTCCCTGGTGCGTGCGAGAGACGGGCAGTGATCGGCTCGCCGGCCAGGTCGGTGGCCGTGACCTGATCGGGAGACAGCGCCTTGAGTTTCTTCTTTTGCTCCGGCGTGGCAGGAGCATCGATGCGGGTGTAGGCAGGCGTGCCGTACTGCGCGGTCAGAGCCTGGTAGTGCTGGCCGGGATCCTTGCCCGTGGTGGCGACAATCTCGGCAGCGAGCAGTCCCAGGATCGGCCCATCCTTGTCGGTGGTCCAGACCGTACCATCGCGACGCAGGAAGCTGGCGCCGGCACTTTCTTCGCCGCCAAAGCAGAACGACCCATCGAACAACCCTGGAGCGAACCACTTGAAGCCGACCGGTACTTCCACCAGCTTGCGGCCTAGCCCGGCCACCACGCGATCGATCATGCTCGAGGAGACCAGCGTCTTACCCACGGCCGAGGCCGCTGACCACTGGGGCCGATGCGTGAGCAGGTAGTGAATGGCCACGGCAAGGTAGTGGTTGGGATTGAGCAACCCCGCCGAGGGAGTGACGATGCCATGACGGTCGGCGTCGGGGTCGTTGCCAAACGCGACGGCGAAGGAGTCTTTCAGCCGCACCAGCGAGGCCATGGCGTGCGGACTGGAGCAGTCCATGCGAATCTTGCCATCGTGATCCACCGTCATGAACGAGAAGGTGCCATCCACCTTCGGGTTGACCACGGTGAGGTCGAGACCGTAGCGCTCGGCGATGGGGTGCCAGTATGCGACCGCTGACCCGCCCAGCGGATCGACCCCAATCTTCACCCGGGCAGCGCGAATCGCTTCGAGATCAATCACTTGGGCAAGGTCGGCGACATAGGGGGTGAGGTAGTCATGAGCGTGCGTCGTGGCAGCGCGAAGGGCCTGCTCGTACGGGAGTCGGCGCACCGGGGCATTGCCCTGGCGCAGCAGGACGTTGGCGCGATCCTGAATCCAGGTGGTGATATCGGTGTCGGCCGGGCCGCCGTTGGGGGGGTTGTACTTGAACCCGCCATCAGCCGGGGGATTGTGCGATGGAGTGATGACGATACCGTCCGCCAATCCCGAGCTGCGCCCGCGATTGTGAGTCAGGATGGCGTGCGAGATGACAGGCGTGGGTGTGTAGCCGTCGCCGGCCTGGATGCACACCTCCACCCCGTTAGCCGCCAGGACCTCCAGCGCGGTTCGCTGAGCGGGTCCCGAGATGGCATGGGTATCCTTGCCCAGGTACAGCGGGCCAGAGTAGCCCTGCGCCTGGCGGTACTCACAGATCGCCTGAGTGATGGCCAGGATGTGAGCTTCGGTGAAGGTGCCATCGAATGGGGTGCCCCGATGCCCACTGGTGCCGAAGCTGACCAGCTGATTGGGGTCGGCCAGGTCGGGGGTACGTTCGTGATAGTCGCGTTCGAGCTGAGTGAGATCGATGAGCAGGCTGGAAGGAGCCGGTTTCCCGGCGAGGGGGTTGAGACTCATGACGAGGCCTCCGAGGAAATTGGCGCAGCTCTTGCAGACAATTTAGCCACCCAGGCAGGTAACGGACATGCGGGTCGTGCGTCAGAGGGCTGTCAGCGGATCGGGAAATTGGCGGTTCGGGCAGTCGCGGCGAAGGAGAAAGCCCTAATAATCCCCTGGGTCGAGTTTCGAGGAATCACCAGACGAGGTGTCGATGCCGACATGCGTGCCAGGCTGGGACGAACTTCTTGCTGCCTACCCCCCGGTGCGCAACCAGACGACGCAGCTGGTCCAGCCGCTAGCTGACGAGGACATGCTGGTGCAGGCGATGCCCCAGGCCAGCCCGACGAAGTGGCATCTGGCACACACTACGTGGTTCTTCGAGAAGTTCATTCTCGAGGAGACACCTGGCTATCAAATGTTCGACCCCGCCTTTGCGTTTCTGTTCAACTCGTACTACAACGCGCTGGGCGACCGCATTGCGCGCCACCAGCGTGGCGTCCTCTCGCGTCCCTCCCTGCGGCAGGTGGTCGGCTACCGCAAGGCCGTGGACGAGGCCATGACGCACGTGCGGCGCCAAACCGATCCTTCCCACGCAACAACACTGCGGACGCGCCTGGAGGTGGGGCTGCACCACGAACAGCAGCACCAGGAACTGATTCTTACTGACATTCTCTACGCATTCTGGTGCAATCCGCTGCGCCCCGCTTATCGCGAGCCGCATTCCACTCCGGCACTGGAGACAGCTCCACTGCGCTGGCTGGATCATCCAGGGGGGCTAGTGGAGATGGGCCATGGCGGGCAGGCGTTTGCCTACGACAACGAACTGCCACGCCACGCTACCTACCTGCGACCGTTCTCCATCGGCTCGCGCCTGGTCAGCTGCGCGGAATATCTACAGTTCATGGAAGCGGGCGGTTACCGGCAGCCCGCGTGGTGGTTGTCGGACGGCTGGGACACCTGCCGCGCCCAGGGCTGGGAAGCCCCCCTATACTGGGAGCAGCGCGGCGGGCAGTGGTGGCGCTTCACGCTGGATGGGATGCGGCCCGTCCACGGCGCGGAGCCGGTCTGCCACGTCAGCTTCTACGAGGCTGACGCCTATGCTCGCTGGGCGGGTGCCCGTCTGCCAACCGAGGCGGAATGGGAGACACTGGCCGTCGAGCAGACGCTGGTCGGCTCGTTTCTCGACGCAGGACGGCTGAGTCCTTCCGCGGCCCAGCCTGGACGGAGTGACTGGTTCGGCGAAGCATGGCAATGGACGGCGAGCCCCTACGTGGCCTACCCAGGGTATCGGCCACCGGAAGGGGCGCTGGGCGAATACAACGCCAAGTTCATGGTCAACCAGATGGTGCTTCGGGGCGGATCGTGCTTCACGCCGCGGAGCCATTTCCGGGTCAGTTATCGTAACTTCTTCCCGCCAGAGGCACGCTGGCAGGTCATGGGCTTCCGCCTGGCGAGGGATGCATGAGCATTCAGATCACCAACCCCACTGTTGCTCCCCGGCTGGATCGTGGCTTTCTGCGCGATGTCCACGCCGGGTTGTCCCGAACCAGCAAGACGCTGCCGTGCAAGTACTTCTACGATGCTCGCGGGTCGGCCCTGTTCGACCAGATCTGCGAGCTTCCCGAGTATTATCCCACGCGGACCGAACTGGCCATTCTGCGCAACCACGTCGGCGAGATCACCCGGCACCTGGGGCGCGACTGTACCCTGATCGAGTACGGTAGCGGTTCGAGTCTGAAAACGCGGCTACTCCTGGCCCAGCTGTCGGGAGGTGTCTATCATCCGGTGGACATCAGCCGGGAGCATCTACTGGCCAGCGCGCGAACCCTGGCGGCGGAGTTCCCCACACTACTGGTGGATCCCATCTGTGCCGATTTCACCCGCCCGTTCACGGTGCCCCATCGTCCGAAAACCGGCCGCAAGGTGGTCTATTTCTCGGGTTCGACCATCGGCAATTTCCCCCGGCCCGAAGCGCTGCGGCTGCTGCACCAGATCAGCGAGCAGATCGCCCCAGGCGGCGGGCTGCTCATCGGCGTCGATCTGCGCAAGGACCGCGCCACGCTGGAAGCGGCCTACAACGATGCCGCTGGAGTGACCGCTGCCTTCAACCTCAACCTGCTGGTGCGCATCAATCGCGAGCTGAGCGGCACCTTCGATCTCGACCGCTTTCGCCATCGGGCTGTGTACCACGAAGCCGCCGGACGCATCGAGATGTACCTGATCTCCCTGGATGATCAGGTCGTGGAGGTGGATGGCGAGGAGTTCGCCTTCGAGGCAGGCGAGCGCATCTGCACCGAGTATTCGTGCAAGTACACCCGGGAAGAGTTTGCCGAGATGCTACGCGAGGCGGGGCTGGAGGTGCGCCAGGTCTGGACTGACCCGCAGCAGCTGTTCAGCGTGCAGTATGCCAGTCTCACACGGGCGGTTTGATTACTTGGGCTGCCCACCACCGGGGAGGGAACCACTGTTGGGGAGCAGGTCGAGGTCGTCGGGCAGCACGAACGATTCTTCTTTTTTGGCTGGCGGCTTCGGCGGAGGCGGGGCAGCGCGTTTGTTTCGACCCGGATCAGGCAAGGCGACCGGTTCGTCGCACGATTCGAGAAGGACATCGTCAGCCGGGGGCGGAGCTGGTACGGGTCGCGGCGCTGGCGGCGCCTTGCGGGCGGGGGCGGCGTCGTGCCAGGTTACTCGGTAGAGATGGTTGCCGATTGTGACTTCATCGCCCGGATTCAGCCTGCCCTCGATCACGCGCGAGCCATTGATGCGGATGCCGTTGGTGCTGTCCAGGTCACGGATGACGAGGTAATCGTTGACCTGGGCAATGCAGCAGTGACGACGCGAGATCTTGCGCGACTCGATCTGAATATCGCACTCGGGGTGACGACCGAGCAGAAGAATCGGTTTATCGACGAGAATGGTAGGGCCGTCGTTCAGGGCCACAAGCTGTGCGGGCATGGGACGGACACCTGCAAGATGGCACGGCAGCGAGTACCTGCCTGGAATGATCTCCGGGAACACCCCGGCCCAGCGAACTGACCAGCCACCTGGCTTGTACACCAACTCCAGGAGCGTGGCAATTCCTTAATCGACAAAAGTGAACCTCCGAGGACGAAAAATCCCCTCGCGAGTCAGGGAAGAATCGCGAGGGGAGCGTGTGGGCCCTGGTGGCAGAGCCTCTCCTTGTGAGGAGGGAAGGGACTCCTTCCACTATCCCTGGACGAGACAGAGACTCCGAACATTCAAAGAAAATTGCCGCTTCAGGAGCGAACCATCACGACCGATGTGCCGCGAGGGAGTACTTCGCCGATGATGGCCGCGGCGGCGGCCCGGCGACGCTTCAGGGATGCCACCAGCGCCTCAGCCCGGTCAGCAGCGATACTGACCAGCAGGCCTCCCGAGGTCTGGGCGTCGTAGAACACCTCCAGCTGCACGGGATCGACCTTGCCCTCGATCTGCAACCCACCAGCGACATACTCGGCGTTGGTCTTGCTGGCGCGGGTGCGGAACTGGCGCTGGGCGGCCAGTTTCTCCACTCCGGGGATCAGCGGCAACTGATCGAGATGGATGCGAATGGATACGCCCGAGCCTTCCGCCATCTCAAGCGTATGGCCGGCCAGGCCGAACCCGGTGACATCGGTCAGCGAGTGTACCCCGCCTACCTCGTCGATGGCCTCCTTGCCGATCCGATTCAGCTGAACCATGCTGGCGATGGCTGCCTCGATCACAGCGGAAGGACAGGCGTTCTTCTTGCTGGCGGTCGTGGCGAAGCCCGTGCCAAGTGGCTTGGTCAGGACCAGTACATCCCCGGGGCGAGCCGTGGCGTTGGTGAGGACGCGCTGCGGATGCACCACGCCCGTCACGGACAGACCAAACTTGATCTCGGCATCACGCACGGTATGCCCGCCGACGATGACGGCACCGGCAGCGGCGCAGCGTTCGCCGCCCCCTTCGAGGATCTTGCCCAGCCAAACCAATTCCGGATCCTGGTCGTCGGGGTAACCCACCAGGTTCATGGCGGTCTTCGGTACGCCGCCCATGGCATACACGTCGCTAAGCGCGTTGGCGGCCGCGATCTGGCCATAGACGAAGGGATCGTCCACCACAGGGGGGAAGAAATCCAGCGTCTGCACCAGGGCAATCTCGTCCGTCAGACGATACACGCCGGCATCGTCGTGGGTTTCGGTCCCCACGAGCAGGTTCGGGTCGGCGAGACGAGGGACACTGCGCAGAACCTGCGCGATGCTGCCCGGAGGCAGCTTGCCCGCTCACCCGGCGCACGAGGCATAATCGACGAGGCGTTTTTTCCGCCCGAAGAACAACATACCCATTCCTTCCTGCCAGACCTGGCTCACCGACATCGTCGTCCATCCGATGAGCCGGGGCAGGATGTGACCTGGAACCCGGCTACCGGATCCGCTTCTGGATGGCGTCCAGAATACTGCGTTCCTCGGGGAACTGCCCCGTGGCGAGCTTGGAGTAAACCAGTTCGCCATTGGCCTTCAGCTCGAAGCACCCTCCGCCTGAGGGGATGAGCTTGAAGGTGTGAATCGCCTGCTTGAACTCGACCAGGAGCTTCTCCGTCAGACTGACGGCCCTGGGTTCGTAGCCTCACTGCGAGCAATAGGTCAGTTCCAGATGCACGTGCAGCACTCCTCATGGGGTCGCCCGAGCGACAAGGCGGCCTCTTTGTTAGAATAGAGCCGTGGTGAAGCCAAATCAAGGAGCCCGCGCGTGAGCTGTCCCCCGCCGACCATCATCGTCCGGCACCCCAACGAGAACCCCAAAAAGTGCTCGGTGATGCCGTTACGCGGTCGGCCCGACATCGTGTTTCTGTCCTACCCCGTGCGCAACCGTCCCGACCTGGCCGGCTACATTCGCCTGGCTGCCGAGGGGCCGCCCCTGACTCTCGCGGATGCAGATCGGGGCATCCTCCTGTTGGACGGCAGCTGGCGCTGGGCCGAGGCGATGGAAGCTGATTTCGCCGAGGTGCCGGGGCGATCGTTGTCGGGCTGGAAGACAGCTTATCCGCGCATCTCGAAGCTGGGCACCGATCCGGACAACGGCCTGGCCTCGATCGAGGCGCTGGTGGTGGCGTACCACCTGCTGGGCCGCCCCCTCGACGGGCTGCTCGATCACTACCGCTGGGCGGCAGAGTTTCTCGCAGCCAACGGACTGGGCAAGTCGCAGCCGTGACGCTCAGCTGCCGACCGCGGCAGGCTGTCTGGCTTCCTCGAAGACCCGGGCAATGACCTGGTCCAGAGGCGGGTCCTGGACGCTCATGTCCACCACGGTGTGCCGATCGAGGATGGCGGCCAGCACCCCGGCCACCCGTTCGCGCTCGACCTTGAGTTCAGCCACGGGACCGGACAGTTCCACCTCGCCGAACTGATCGAGTCCGGAAGGGGCCTCCTCGCCAGCGAACTGCAGCCGGACCTGCTTGTGCCGGCCGAACCGTTCGATGATGCCGGCCAGCGGTCCGTCGTGGAACAGCTTGCCATGCGCAATGACCAGGACGCGCGAGCAGAGTGCCTCGACGTCGCGCATGTAATGGCTGGTGAGCAGCATGGTCACGCCGCGCTGCTCGTTGTACTGCTTAAGGCAGCGCTGAATGGCCACCTGGGCCACCACGTCCAGGCCGATGGTGGGTTCATCGAGCAGCAGCAGGCGCGGCTCGTGGAGCAACGCGGCGATCAGCTCCATCTTCATCCGCTCGCCCAGCGAAAGTTCGCGCACGGGCTGCCGGGTGAGCTTCCCCACGCCGAATAGCTCTGTAAGTTCGCCCAGGGTGCGCTCGAAGTTCTCGCGCGGTAGTGAGTAAATCTCACGGTGCAGCTGGAAACTATCGGCCGCCGGCAGATCCCACCACAGCTGGTTCTTCTGCCCCATGATCAGCGAGAACTGCCGACGAAACGCGTCGGGTCGCTCCCAGGGGATGTAGCCCAGCACCTGCGCCGACCCGGCGGTGGGGTAGATCAACCCGGAGAGCAGCTTGAGCGTGGTGGTTTTTCCCGCGCCGTTAGGGCCGAGGAAGGCAACCATCTCGCCTGGCTCGATGGAAAAGCTGACCTGCTCGACCGCATGAACCTCGCGATGCTCGCGGTGAAACAGGCCGCGCACCGCGCCGAGCAGGCCAGGCTTTTTCTGAAACACCCGATAGGTCTTGGTCAGCCCCTCCGCCTCGATGATCGGCATCGTCGCTCCTGTCCGCTGGGTTCCGGCTCCATTGTAGGGGCGAGCCGCCGGGGCGACCAAGGGTGGCTCCCCTCGGGACGATCTGCGCTGGCATGTGACGAAGTTCTAGGCTACAGTGGTGACATCCACGGATTGAAGGGACCTCCCATTCGGAAGGCGGCATCGGAGGCGAGCGACCCGGCACCCATGAGCAGCGGCACCCGCACCTCGGCCCACCTCTCGTCGGACGGCGGCACGCCGGCGCTCGATCTGAGCGGGCGCACGCTAGGCGACTACCAGATCCTGCGCAAGCTCGGCCAGGGCGGCATGGGTCAGGTCTACCTCGCCGAGCAGGTGTCGCTGCATCGCAAGGTCGCCCTGAAGATCCTGCGACCCGAACATGCCGCCAGCGATAAGTCGCTCGAACGGTTCCGGCGCGAAGCCACGGCCGTCGCCCGGGCCACGCACGCCAATATCGTCCAGGTCTATGCCTTCGGCGAGGTCGAGGGGATGGCCTACCTTGCGCTGGAATATGTCGAGGGACGAACGCTCAAGGACTACGTGGCGAAGAAGGGCCCGCCAGATCTGCTCATTGCACTGAGCATCATGCGCCAGGTGGCCAGCGCGCTCCAGCGAGCCAGCGAGCTGGGCATCATCCACCGCGACATCAAGCCCGAGAACATCCTGCTCACTCGCAAGGGCGAGGCCAAGGTCGCCGACTTCGGGTTGGCCCGCGATCCTTCCGCCGATTCGGAAGGACTCAACCTGACACAGACAGGCCAGACCATCGGCACACCTCTTTACATGAGTCCCGAGCAGGTGGAAGGCAAGCCGCTCGATTCGCGAACCGACATCTACTCGTTTGGCGTCACCTGCTACTACCTCCTGACCGGGCAGCCACCCTTTACCGGCACGACGGCATACGAGGTGGCGTTCCAGCACGTTCATCGCGAAGCGCCGGCCTTGTCCGCGATCCGGCCCGACCTGCCCGAACCGCTCTGCGCCCTGGTGCGCAAGATGATGGCCAAGGATCCAGCGCAGCGCTACCAGACCGGACGCGACCTCCTCCGCGACATCGTAAAACTCCGGGAAGGCGCGGGTGGTACGGGAGCGACCTCGGCGCAACCCGCGCTCAGCGTCGATGCGCCGGCACTGCCTAACCTCGAAGATTCCGCCCCGACCCAGGTGGCGGCCAGCCTTCCCCACACACGACGGCTGTGGATTGCCCTGGCCATGGTGGGCACCTTGTTGATCGCGGCAGCGGTTGGGGCGGCCCTGGCCTGGCGCGAACAGGAAAGTCCGCCCACTCCCGCCAGCGCAGAGGGAACCCGGCCGGCCGATGCCTCCGCTGTCGAGACGATCCTGCTACCAAACAAGCGCGAGCAGGCCCTGCGCACACTGGTCGAGCAGACGCTGACACCGGCCGCGGGCAAGGCGCCAGACGTGTCCGGGCTGGGCAACTGTATCGAGTTGGGTCTCTTCTACCTCGATGGAAACCAGCTCGAGGAAGCCGATCGCCTCTTTACCCGGATGCTCGCCTTCAAGCAGCCGGTGGGCTTTCGCCTGATGGGCCAGACGGGCCACGCCATCGTCCTGGCTTTGACCAACCAGGGGCGCGACTCCAACAAACTTCTGGTCGAGGTCTTTGCACCCGATCCGTTCTTCGTCGGTCCGCCTCCGCGGAACAAGAAAGGGATGGCCGGCCTGGTGATACCACGTCGCGTGGATCTTCACCTTGCGCCGATCAAGCCATTCCTCGACCATCCGCGCGGGAAGCACTGGCTGGGTCGATCTTTGTGGTATAACGCCAAAAATGGCGTGCCCCAGGCGCAGATGCCTCGCTATCTACTCTACCACTTCCCCCTCGACGCTGAGGCAAAGAAGTAGCCTGCTCAGCGACTGCTACGCCCGCGCGCCGTCGTGGTCGGTGGTTTCGGCTGGTTGGCGGGAGGCGCGACTTGCGGACCGGCTGGTACCAGTGGTTCGATGCGCACATCGTCGAAGTAGACTGTGCCCAGGCCCGAGAGCGCGAGCGTGACGTTCACCTTGCCTGAGGCCGGTACCTGTCGATACAGCGAGTAGCGCCGCCAGCGGCCAGTGTCCCCCGCAATGCGCACGGCGAGCGGTTCGCCGCCGATGCTATCGAAGAACAGGGCGCCATCCACCGAGCCACGAATCGGACCGGACACCATCACCCAGGCACTGCAACGCACCAGGGTACCGGGTTCGACCTGCACCGAGGGGCTGTGCAGGGCGACGTAGGTGCGTTCGAGTGCCGCCGGCTCGCGCTGGGCATCGCGGCCACGAATCTGCATCTGCAGGCACTGCGCGCCCGAGTGCGGGTTCGTGGTCACCCGACGCAGGCTGACGTTCACATCGTCCAGCGTGGGCACCTCCTGCACCAGCCAGCCCGCCTGCTCGCGGTCCGCGGGCAGCTCAAAATCGCCATCGGCCAGCAGCGACGCACCCGAGCGCATCTGACGCATCTGATTCAGCATCTTCCAGTGGCGCGGCAAGGTGTAGTACGAGACGGCATACGGGATCGCCGTCGGAACGGGCAGGTCGCGTACGGCGCCGTCCCACTGGGCACGCATGAGCACGCGTAGGGCCCGCAGCGCCACCTCGGCCTGGGCGTACGCCTCGGAATGCTCGCCAGAGCGGCGGTATTGCATGCTCTGTTCCACAGCGCGCCGGGCCCGGTCGAGCAGGGCCGTCGAATCGGATACCGCATGGCCCATGCGCTCCAGCTCGCCCTGCACCTTATCTACCTTGGCTAGTTCCTCGCGGGCCTGTTCCAGCAACCACTGCGCCGCCAGGCGGCCCATGCGGCGCTGCTGATCCTGCAGCCGAACGATGAGCCCGTTGGGACCCAGGTCGGACGTGAAGACCACGGCTGCGGTGAGGCTGAAGTTTCGCAGCTTCACGGCGCTGCCGCCCAGGTCGCGATGGATCGGATGCGATTGAATCCGGCCGGGAGAAACCTCCCATGCCGTGGCTGTGACCGGCACCCCCGGCACCGTAATGGATAGTTCGGCAGAGGCGCCCTGCCCGGGGACATACTGCGAGCCGCGCCCCATCCAGACGGGCAGCGCTAGCACGCCTTCGGGGCCACGGAACACGGCCGCCATCACATCGGGGTTTGAGGTGCTGATCCAGTCCGGCTCGCGGGTGGCGTTGACCAGGACACGCTCCAGCATCATCAGTTCCTGGTTGAGAATCGCCATGGACAGAAGCCGGTCCTTGCCCTGATGGCTGTCAGCCAGGAAGCGATCCGACCAGAAACCGATGCCACGATAGCCGGCGGCGAGGGCACTGTAGGTGAGCAACCGAATCTGCTCGGGTTGCGGACCAATCGGCTCGACAAAGTCGGTTTTCGAGCGCCCTTCCTCGGTCAGGCGCAGGAACCAGTCGGGCAGGTGGGTCTGGATCCAGGTCCACACGTAGGTGTCGGTCGAGAGACGCCGGCGCGTGTCGAGCCATTCGCGGTAGGCGGGTAACTCCAACCCGGTCAGGAGGGGCCAGCGATGTGTGCCGAGCATGACCTGGTCGAGACTGCGCGAGTACCCGCGGTAGCCGTCCCAGACGTCGGCGAGGACCGGACGCGAGGGATCGGTCACGCGGAGCATGCGCGCCAGACGAGACACATCGGCGAAGCGTTCGGCTCCCAGGTTGCTACCCAGGTCCCAGGCCAGCACCGAATCCTGCTCCATCAACCGCGACACACGCTGGTTGACATCCTCGCGCGAGGTCAGCGTGGCCTCGAGCGCTCCAGGTTGTTGCGCCGTGCGCCGGGTTGCCTGGACCGATGGTACAACCCAGAAGCCCATCGCGGTCGCTTCTTCCAAGGCGCCTGGCTGGGCCGATTCATCCACCCAGACGACGTTGAAGCCGGCATCGCGCAACGTCCGCAGCGGAGGCGTCCCCGTGTGACGGATGCCGCGCAGGAAGAACCGTTTGCCCCCCACCCACAACTGATTGCCTCGCAGCTGCACCTCCGACGTGCGTCGACCGGTGGTTCCCGCGCCGCCGGCCGAACCGGGATCGCGCGAGGCGGGGGTGGCTTCGGTCACGGGCGGGCGAGAATCATCAACCGGGCCGATTTCCAGGTCGTCGATCCAGACCTCGATGAGGCCTGGCCCATCGAAGACGTTTAGCACCAGGCGATCGATGTAGGCGCCGGTGGTGACCACCTCGTGACCCACCTGATGGGTCAGCAGCTGGGCCTGCTCGCGCAGCCGCTTGACTGGCTCGCGCAGTCCCAGGAGCTTCCAGCGCGAGCTATTGTAGGGATCGGCGCGGACCAGCACCGTGAGCGGCCGCCCGGGATCCTTGGGGTCGCGCTCGCGGGGCAGGACGAACCGGCACAGAAGCTGAATGCCGGGCCGGTTCGACTTCACCCACAACCCCAGGTTTAGCTCCTCGGTGATGGGTGCGCGCGGCAGGTCGAGCGTGTAATGGAGGAACGAGCCCTTCTCCAGTTGCAGCCGGAGATGCTCGGAGCACTGACCACTGTGGGCCGTCTCGTTGGTGACGCGGTGCTCGGTGGAGCGAATGACGGCGTCCGTGCTGCCCAGCTTCCACGAGGGGGTTCGCCCCTCGAAGCCGTTCTGCAGGATCTGCTGGCCATGCACCGGGGGCATCAGCGCGAGCAGACCCACGCTCAACCCGCCCAGGAGTCCTACCAGCCAACCGCGCCACCGTTGCATGATCCACCCTCCTGACACAACCGGGAGGGTGATAATCAAGTCGAGGCAGGGAAACAAGCAGAGATTGATCGATCTCCGCGCCGCGCGCCTGCCTAGGTTACCAGGTCCACCACGGCTGCCTGGCGCACGCGGCCAGCGCCGGCGAACAACCAGGTATCGCCGCGAAGGATGTCACTACGACTCTGACGCAGCCGGTCAAGCAGCCGCTGGGAGCCACGAATGAGCAGCCGCCCACCGCCAGGCTCCAGACGGCATCCATCGCTTTCGGCGGCGGTCACCCCGCGTTGCTGACACCACCCCTGCCAGGCCTGGCGCCAGTCTTCCTGGCGTGCCTCCCCCTTCAGCAAGCCGGCCAGCTCGGAGGAAGGAGGCACCTCGAGGACGACGTCAGACGACAAAGCCCAATTCTCGGGATGGACACGTAATCCTTGAATGTGGCCCGTCTCCGTCTCGACGAGTAACAGTAGGGTCTGCTCGGCGCGATCGAGCGGGACCGAACGCCAGTGGTCCGGGTCGTCGGTTGAAAGGGGCCAGACTAGCTGCCTTACCTCGGTGGGGAAGCGATGGCCCAGCTTCCAGGCGTCGGGGCGCTCCAGGCAAGCGCGGAGACTGGCGAGATCGAAGCGCCAGGCGCTGGGTGCGTGGACGGGCCAGATGGCGTCAGAAGGGAGCGCCAGGAAAAACGGGGGACGGGCATCGACGAAATAGAAGACTCGACGCTCGCGCTGGTAGGGAAAAGCGGGCTCGCCTGCTCCATTGGCGACGGCCTGGAACAAGTGATCACTTGTGGTTTCTATCCGACCATGCGCGAGAAGCCGGGCCAGGAGCGCCTCGACGAGTTCGGGATCCATATCGAGATGGTTTGCCAACGCCATGGTCGTGGTCGGCGCGGCAGCCTGGCGGATGCGAACGAGCAGGTGCTGGGCCAAAAGATCGAGCGACGAGCAGTTGGTAGTCTCGACCAGCGCCTCGACGCGATGCAGCAGCAGATGCACCAGCCAGAGGCGAGTCAGAGATGGGGTAGGGATGGTGCGCCACCAACCCGGGAGCGCCCGGCTGCCCGGCAGAATCAACCCCCCACTCGGGGTCATACGATACTACTTTCCAGGGCACGAGGGGCGCGAGCGGGAGGCTCGCTTCCCTGTAAACTCAGAAGTAACTGCCCGATGAGGGCCTGCTCCAGCGGGCCAGCGATGTCATCGAGATGATCGAGGACGCCGAACCACTGGCTACGACGATTCAGGGTGCCCGGATCTCCCAGGACGACAAGATGACCGGACGCCCTGGTCAGGGCCAGGACGAGATCGCGGGGATGCTCGCTGAACGGCACCGCGCGATTGGCGTGGCTGCGCGTCAAGCTGATCAGGGCTGCGAATACCTCGCGCTGAGCCATCTCACGGGGCGTGCCCACCTCGACCCGGATGCCACTGGCGGCCAGGGCCGACGAACGCTGCACCAGCATGCGCAGCAGCTGAACCTGGGTGGGGAAGGCGCTGAGGATGGCCACAGCCAGGCCCCGAAAGCGGGAGCGCGGTTCGGCGCCGTGCCGGGTTTGCCAGGCCAGGCAGTCGGACCGAAACGCCGGATCGGCCACCATCGCCTCGAGCGTCTGAACCAGGGCGCAAGCTTCCTGGTAGTTCACCACGCCGTTGGGCGGAAGCAGGGGATGCAGGTCGGCCGGCAGGATCTCGGTGCGGCGTGACTCGGCGAGGTCGAGTTCCAGCCCCGCACCACCCCGGGCTGTCCGCATGCGCGGAGCCAGAGTTGCCACACCGCTTTGCGTCCAGCGTGCGTCAGGCTCCACCGGCCGGCGATGATCCGGGCGTCCAGCCGTGGGCACCGCAATGAACCGGAACGAGGCCGGCTCGTCGGCGCAGGTGGAGGCAGGTTCGACCGCCCCGGCGTGAATCAACTGTGAGAGGAACTGCCCCAGGGCAGGCCGGGCACGATAACCACGAGCCAGTACTGCCGTGCGACCGGTGTCGCGGAGCCCCAACCGTTCGGCCAACCAGTGTTCGGCCGCATCGCGCTCCCAGCCTGCGCGACGATCAAAGCGGAAGCTGGTGGTGAGCCAACCGACCTGGCCCCGGGCGGCGCGGTGCGGGCAGTGCCCCACGCGCTCGGTCACGCCCTCGAGCAGGGTGACATCCAGCTCGCGATCGGCACGGGGTGAAAGCTCGACCAGCCAGGCGTCGTCTGTCTCGCGCCAGTACGGCATCAGACCGTTGGCGTGGACTACCAGATCCTGCAGCTCGCGCAGGGCGAACGCCTTGGCGTCCTCGATGGAGGTGCTGGCAGGGAAAACCACCTCGGCCACCTGCATTTCCTGGTCCGGCCCGGCGACTAATCCGATCTCGATCTCCGGCGAATCGAAGAGCGGCTCG
>JAXMAV010000038.1:0-59820 GCA_046350255.1 Gemmataceae bacterium | reverse complement strand
AACACCAGCCAGTCGCAATCGAGGTCGCGGACATCGAGCGGCACATGCGAGATCGACTGAGCGGCATCCACCAGGACGCGCGCGCCGTGCTGATGCGCCTGTTCGATGATGCGCTCGATCGGGTTCAGCGTTCCAAGCGAGTTGGAGAGGTGTACGATGCTGACCAGCCGGGTGCGCGGGCCCAGCAGGCGCTCGAACTCGTCCATTTGCAACTCGCCGTCGTCACTGATGGGGATCACCCGCAGGACGGCTCCCGTGGCTGCTGCCACCATTTGCCAGGGGACGATGTTGCTGTGGTGCTCCATCTCGGAGACCACGATCTCGTCACCAGGCCGCAGCTGGGACCGTCCCCAGCTATTGGCCACGAGATTGATTCCCTCGGTGGTGCCACGGGTGAAGATGATTTCGCGCTGGTCCTGGGCGTTGAGAAAGCGGCGGATCGATTCGCGCGACGCCTCATAGGCGCGGGTGGCGCGCTCGCTCAGTTGATGGACCGCCCGATGGATGTTGGCGTTATCTCCGGTGTAGTAGCGCTGCAACGCATCGAGGACGGCCCGGGGTTTCTGCGTGGTCGCGGCATTATCGAGGTACACCAGAGGCCGACCATGGATCTTCTGCCGCAGGATCGGATACTCCTCCCGGATCCGTTGCACATCCAACATCCTTGTTCCGGCTGGCGGTGCTGTCATCGTCCGGGGAACCATTTCGCGAACAGGGGTCATGCTCATCGTTCATCCTCGATCCGCTCCGGGGCCAGCATCCACAGCCTCGGAGCGTCTAGGTCATTCGGCGGATTCCAGGCGGGGAAGATGATTCACTTCCAGCAGGGCCGCCTCCAGTCTCGCTCGCAGGGTCGGCACCTTCACCCGGTTGACAATGTCATTGGCGAAGGCGAACGTTAGCAGAGCCCGCGCTTGCTCGAGGCCGATAGCCCGTGAGCGCAGGTAGTACAGCTGTTGTTCGTCGAGCTGTCCCACGGTGGCTCCATGGGTACACTTTACATCGTCGGCGTAGATTTCCAGTTGAGGTTTGGTATTGATTGTGGCGTCATCCGACAGCAACAGGGTCTGGTTGGTCTGTTTCGCATCGGTTTTCTGGGCGTCTTGACGGACAAAGATCTTTCCGTTGAACACGCCGTGCGCCTTGCCGTCCAGGATCCCCTTGTACAGTTCGTGGCTGGCGCAGTTCGGCTGGGCATGATCGATCACGGTGTGATTGTCCATGTGCTGGCTTCCACGTGCCAGGTACAGGCCGTTGACCGTGGCCTCGGCATGTTGCCCCGTGAACAGCACGCGCACCTCGTTGCGGACAAGGCTTCCTCCCAGACCCACATAGTGGGTCGAGAAGTTGGCCCGCGCCGGCACCACCACCTGCATGCAGGACAGGTGGAACGCCTCGGTCGATTCTTCCTGGATTTTGTAGTGATCGACCACAGCACCTTCGCCCAGAATGCATTCGGCCACCACACTCGTGGCACGCACACCACCGGGGCCGGTGTGCAGTTCGGCTAGTGTCGCCTGAGTTCGGGCGCCAAACACCGCCAGCAATCGACGATGGTAGAACGCGGGTTCTCCCTCGTGGGGCGGCTCGTAGACCACCTGAATCGGGGTCTCGACCACCACACCATCGGGTACGTACACGAACACCCCGTCGTTCCAGAACGCGCTGGTCAGAGCCGCCAGCGGCTGGGTTCGCACCGGGGAGTGTTGTCCCAGGTGCGCTTCCACGAGTTCGGGATGCTGCTTCAGCGCCTCGGCCAGGGGCAGCACCACAACACCGGCCGGTAGGGAGCCTTCCACCTCAACACGCACGCCGCCAGCGCCGCCGAGCGCCAGGGGAGTCCGGGTCAGGCGGTTCAGGCTGGTGAACTTCCAGTCCTCGTGTCGCTCGGAGGGGAAGCTGAGTTCGCCAAACTGCGCCAGCGCGCCACGCCGGCCACGCGCGATGGCGGGTCGATGCTGCCCTGGCAGCGTCTGTTCCACGCTGTCGAAAGCCACCAGGTGCGATTTGGCGTTGCTCACACGATCGCTTGTGATGGTCGTCATGATTACACCCCCGCCGGCTCGCGGTCCTCGACACCCAGCCCGGCGTAGCCCTTGGCTTCCAGCTCGTGGGCCAGTTCCTTGCCGCCGCTCTTCACGATGCGGCCATGCGCCAGGATGTGGACGAAATCGGGCACGATGTAGTTGAGCAGGCGCTGGTAGTGAGTGATCAGGACGATCGACCGATCCTTGTTCCGCAGAGCGTTGACGCCATCCGCCACCGCCCGCAGGGCATCGATATCGAGGCCGGAATCGGTTTCATCGAGAATGGCCAGCTTCGGGTCGAGCACGGCCATCTGGAAGATCTCGTTGCGCTTCTTCTCGCCGCCCGAGAAGCCCTCGTTCACCGGCCGTTTCAGCAGGTCGTCTTTGATTTGGACGAGTTTCAGCTTCTCGCGCACCAGCTTCAGGAAGCCCGCGCCATCCAGCTCGGCCTGGCCGCGATGCTTTCGCACCGCATTGACCGCGGCGCGCAGGAAGTAGGTGTTGCTTACCCCGGGAATCTCAACGGGGTACTGAAACGCCAGGAAGACGCCTTCGCGGGCTCGCTCTTCCGGATCCATCTCGAGCAGGTTCTTACCGTCGAACAGCACCTCGCCGTCAGTGACGTCGTAGGCATCGCGGCCGGCGAGGACCCCCGCCAGCGTGCTTTTGCCAGATCCGTTCGGGCCCATGATGGCATGGACCTCGCCCGGACGTACGGTCAGGCTGATGCCGCGCAGGATCTCGCGTTCGTCTACCTTGGCGTGTAACTTCTTGATCTCGAGCATGGAGTCAGGTTCTCGTCAGTGGAATCTCGGGTTCAGTGGGCCCCTTCCAGGTGGCCCATGCGGTAAAGGATGCGAACACAGACAGGGGGATTAACCCACGCTGCCTTCCAGGCTGACACCCAGCAGTTTCTGGGCCTCCACGGCAAATTCCATCGGCAGCTCGCGGAAGACTTCCTTGCAGAAGCCGTTGACGATCATGCTGACGGCGTCCTCGGTCGAGAGGCCGCGTTGCCGGCAGTAGAAGATCTGGTCCTCGCCGATCTTCGACGTCGAGGCCTCGTGCTCGACCCGGGCCGAGGGGTTCTTCACCTCGATGTAGGGGAAGGTGTGGGCCCCGCAGCGATCGCCGATCAGCAGGGAGTCGCACTGCGAGTAGTTGCGGGCGTTGGTCGCCCCCTTCATGATCTTCACCAGGCCGCGGTAGGTGTTCTGGCCGTTGCCCGCCGAGATGCCCTTGGAGACGATGGTGCTGCGCGTGTTCTTGCCCAGGTGGATCATTTTGGTGCCGGTGTCGGCCTGCTGCTTGGCCTTGGTCAATGCCACCGAATAGAACTCGCCCACCGAGTCATCGCCCTGAAGAATGCACGAGGGATACTTCCAGGTGATGGCGCTGCCCGTCTCCACCTGCGTCCAGCTGATGCGCGAGGCCTTCCCCTTGCAGATGCCGCGCTTCGTCACGAAGTTGTAAATGCCGCCCTTGCCGTCCTTGTCCCCGGGGTACCAGTTCTGCACCGTCGAGTACTTGATCTCGGACTTCTCGCCATTGGCGACCAGCTCGACCACGGCCGCGTGCAGCTGGTTCTCGTCGCGCATCGGCGCGGTGCAGCCCTCGAGGTACGAGACGTAGGCGCCCTCCTCGGCCACGATCAGCGTGCGCTCGAACTGCCCCGTCCCGGCCGCATTGATGCGGAAGTAAGTGGACAGCTCCATGGGGCAGCGAACACCACGCGGGATGTAGCAGAACGACCCGTCGGAGAACACCGCGCTATTCAGAGCGGCGAAGTAGTTGTCGGTGTGCGGCACCACGCTGCCCAGGTGTTTGCGCACCAGCTCGGGATGCTCGCGCACTGCCTCAGAGAACGAGCAGAAGATGATGCCCATCTCGGCCAGCTTGCCCTTGAACGTCGTCGCTACCGAGACGCTGTCAAAGACCGCGTCCACAGCCACGCCACTCAGGCGCTTCTGCTCGTCGAGCGGAATGCCCAGCTTCTCGAACGTCTTGCGTAGCTCGGGATCGACCTCATCGAGGCTGCTCAGCTGCTTCTTCGGTTTGGGAGCCGAGTAGTAGATGATGTCCTGGTAGTTGATGGGGGCGAAGGTGACGTTGGGCCACCAGCGCGGCTCCTCCAGGGTCTGCCAGTGGCGGAAGGCCTTGAGCCTCCACTCCAGAAGCCACTCGGGCTCCTGTTTCTTGGCCGAGATGAATCGAACAATCTCTTCGCTCAGGCCAGGAGGTGCAGAGTCCGCCTCGATGGGAGTAATGAATCCATGTTCGTACTCCTTGCTGGCAAACTCTTCGATGGTGTTGGTTGCGGAACTCATCTTCGGTCCCCGAAGGGTAGATCGCTCGGTAGTGAAACCGTGTCGCTCACGGTCGAGATAACGGCGCCAGATGCAGCAGCGGAACTTCGGACTCGGGCAGACGCTCGCGGAGCAGCTTCAACACTGGCACATCCTGTCGGATCAGGTCGTCCAGGGTGACCTGGTCGAGGATGTGGCGGATCCATTGCTCCAGGGTTTGCCACAACCCGCGCAGGCTGCAGTCTTGCTGATGGATGCACGGCCCGGTGGTTTCCGGCCCGGCGTGTCGTTCGCAGTAACCTGGCTCGTCGAACAACGGTTCTCCCAGTGCCAGGAGCACCGTCCCCAGGCGAATCTTCGCCGGAGAGCGAGCCAGCAGATAACCCCCGGTGCGGCCCCGGACGCTTTCAATGAACCCCGCCTGCCGCAGCACACCCAGGAGTTTGCCCACATACGGAGCCGATAAGTTCTCGGCCTGGGCAATCTCGGGGATGGTCATCGAGTGACCCGCCTCGGCACGAGCCAGCCGCAGCAGACAGCGAATGCCGTACTCCTCCTGGGCTGAAATCTTCATGGATGCTCTCGCTGCTGGGAACTCACCTCTCCTTCATGGTAGTAATCTCTACTTTTTTTTCAAGTATTTCATCCCGACGCACCCAGCGAAGGAGAAAAAACCCAGCCACCACGACGAATGGCCAGCCGATCCAGGGGACCAACGGCCACCACGAAGGTAGTCCGTGCGCCACTTCCAAAGAGCAATCGAATCCTGGCACGCTCCCTACGGTCACGCGCAGCGTCCAGAGGCCCGGTTCTGGCAGCTGGAAGTGGGCTGCCTGCAGCAGCTTGTTGGTGGCCAACTCGTGCGAGGCGATGGCTTCCAGTTGATGGACCCCCTGTTCGGCACGAACGAGGATGGGCTTCTGCAGCTGCACCTTGCCCGACGGATCTTGCACCAGCACGCTCACGTCCAGCAGGCCGGTGCGAGGTGGATTCGGTGCGGTAAAGACACTGACGCGCAGGCATGCCTGCTCCCGGGTCAGGCGCAGCTGGCCGGCATCACCCCAGGCGGGGGTGGTGGTGGAACCTATCAGCAGAAGAACAGGAAGAATGCGCACAGCTTATCCCAACCCGGCCATCGTGCCGCGCATTTGCATCGGCTCGAGCAGGATCCAGACTCCCAGGGCGAACAGGATGGTCAGCAACACGGCCCAGGGCAGCGTCGGCAGCAGGCGGCGCTCCGCCAGGCGAAAAGCGGTGTACAGGCTGAGAAGATAGCCGAGATCCAGCAGGAGAATCTCGGCGCGCAACAACCATCCTGGCACGGCGGCGCAACAGGAACAGACCCACTCCGGCGCGGCGGCCCACCAACCAAGATCGAACCCGACCCGTCCCACCGCGGGCACCACAGCATCATACCCAGTGACCAGGTGGAAGGCGTAATGGCTGACCCACATCGCGCACCCCAGTGGTACCAGGCACCAGGCGAATCGTCGGACGGTAGCGGCCACCGAGCCGTTCCAACCCAGCAGAGTGGTCATCCCTGCGGCCAGAGTCAGCGCGATCAGTGGCCAGAGACCCAGAGCCACCAGATAGAAGAGGGTGACGATCGGCCAGATCGTTGCCACTCCCAGTGAGACACGCCACTGCTCGAGCTGTTCCACCACGGGAGCGATCATGCCCGCTGCGTTGGCAAAAGCGCCGAACACCAGCAGAACCATCAGCGCCACGAGGTCCCACCGCTGGCCAAACCTGCCGATGCCGGCTCGCTGGCGGTCCTCCCACAACTCTGCGCCGGGTATGCGGGGGCCGATCTCGATGTTGTCGTGGGGGCAAGCATGGACGCAGTCCAGACAGAACGTGCAGTCCATGTTTCCTTCCTTGCGAGGCAGATACAAAGCCAGCTCGCAGCCAGGTCCCGTGGATGCGCCACGGATGCACTCCTTGCCGGTGCAGGTTTCGCAGGTGATCGAGTCCCGAACCCGGACCTCGAACGGAGAGACCAGCGACTGCACGAAGTTGAACTGACCGATGGGGCAGACGTACTTGCAGAAGGGTGCATGGCGAAACAGCGTGTCGAGGATCAGGGCGGCGAGGAAGTACGCGCCAATGATCCACGCGGTGGTCCACGGCCGATCCCACAGAGCAAATGCCTCATACGACCACAGAAACAGCGCCACGAGTGCGACCGCGGGCCATTTGTTGCGTAGCAGGCGCGGCCAGGTAGCCTGAGGCTTTCGCACCCAGCGGGCCAGCTGCCGCGGCAGCAGGAAGGGACAGGCCAGGCAGAACACGTTACCCATCGCCAGCAAGGCGAGCACCAGCAGGCCGCGCCAGTGGATCCAGGGCAGCACGCCAGCGAGGTTCAGCGGCGCAACCTGGGGACCAGCCAGGCCATCCACCACGATGATTCCGGCCAGCAGCAGCAGCGGCAGCTGCAGGGCCAGCCGGGTGTAGCGCCAGCGGAGGAGACGCCCCACCAGCGGCAGGCGAAGCAGATCCACCCGCGGTTCAGGTGCCTGACCCAGCACTGGCAGTGGCAGCCGACGCGGTCGCGGTTGTGCTCCATACAGCAATCCCAGGCCGATGACTCCCAGCGGCACCAGGTAGCCCACCGAGCCGGGCACCCACATGAGCACGCCGGCAGCCGCCTGGTCCTCCAGGGCCGTCCAGCCTCCCAGGCGTGGCACCTGGGCATAGTGCTCGTAGAAGACCGTGTCGGAGAAGGTGAACAGAGCAGAGAGCACGGTATTCTGGATGTCGGCTAGCAGCAGGTAGGGAATGAGCAGCCAGCGCGACCAGGTTGGGTTCGCCGGGAAAGGGCGTTCGACGGGATACCAGAACAGGAGTCCCGCCCCGAGGAAGCACAGGTGCTGCACGTAGTGCCAGCCTTCCGAGCGAAGCGCCAGCTGGTACAGCGCCGGCAGGTGCCAGGTCCAGGTGACGGCGACAAAGATCAGCCAGGCTCCGAGCGGATGGGTGAGCCGGGTGAACAGTTTTTGCAGGGCCGGCTGACGCAGCAACGGAGCCAGGAGCGAGCGTCCCCATGCGGGCAGCCCACGGAGCAGAGGAAAGAACGGGGCAGCCCGCCAGAACAGAGGCGGCGCGACCATGACCAGGAGCAGATGCTGGGCCATGTGTGCCTGCAACAACAGCCCGGTGAATGGTTCGAGGGGAGACCCCAGCGCCAGGAACAGGGCAATCATGCTGCCCGTGAAGTAGAAGGGCTGGCTACGGGGCCAGCGCTCGGGATCGCGCCAGGACAGGACGCGCCAGCCACGCAGATAGATCAGGATCGAGCCGAGAAGCCCGGCCCAGAGCCAGGGATCGACCGGCCAGGAGTTCAGGACAGCCTCGGCCAGTGGAGTCATGATGGCAGTTACTCAGTCGGAGGCATGGCCGGATCGCGAGCAGGCGGCTCCTTCGCGGGACGGCAGCGTACCAGGAAATCGACCAGCGCGGTGACCTCATCCGGTTTGAGCTGCTTGCCGTAGGCGGGCATGTCGCCGCCGCCCTGAATCACCTGACGGATCAGGTCGTCGCGGTTGAGCCGGACTCCGACGTTGGTCAGATCGGGCCCCCGGATGCCGCCGACACCGTCGAGCGCGTGACAGTTCCGGCATTGCTTGTTCTGCAGGACGGAGGCTCCCATCAGCTGTAGAGGTGTGCTACCCTGCACCAGCCGGGTGGGAACCGGGAGTCCGCTCCAGGCGTCCATCGTCGGCGCACCGGGCCCCCGGAATCCGATGAAGGTCAGCGCCAGGATGAGCGTCCACGCCACGATCACCCCCAGCACCGCCAGCGGCCGGCGCGATGGCGCACGCTCGCCCCGGTTGGAGATGAACGGCACCGCGAAGAGAAACCCAAACAGGACAACCGGCAGCACGAGGATGACCGGCGTTTCGATCTGGGCAGGCAGCAGCGTCAACATGGCGTACAGCCAGAGGAACGGCCAGTCCGGCTTGGGGTTGGCGCTGGTCAGCGACGGATCGGGCGGCGCTCCCGGGCCCTTCGGACCCAGCACCGCGGCGATGGTCACCACCGCAATGACCACCAGGGCCGAGAAGAGCCCATCCTTGATCACCGCATCGCCGAGGAAAGGCACGCCGCGCTTCAACTCTTCCTCATACTCCTCGTCGTAGGTGGCGGGATCGACCAGCTTGCCAGGCTGGGGCGGTTCGGAAATGCCCCGGCGCAGGACGAGCCACAGGTGCAGCGCCAGCGTGCCAAACAGCAGCCCTGGCAGCACGAAGACATGCAGGGCGAAGAACCGGCTGAGGGTGTCGGCTCCGATGATCGGTCCGCCGAGCATGAGCCTCACGATCCACGGTCCCACCCAGGGCACGCGCCCGGCCATGGCCGCTCCCACGCCGATCCCCCAGTAGGCGTCTCCGTCCCAGCGAAGTACCTGCCCGGTGAAGGCCAGTCCCAGCGTCAGAAGGAGCAGCAATACCCCCAGCACCCAGGTCAGCTCGCGCGGATACTTGTACGCACCGTGAAGGAACACCTGAGTCATGTGGATGACCACCATCAGCACCATGCCACCAGCCGAGGCGTTGTGTAGGGCGCGGAGGAACCAGCCCCAGGGATGCTCGTAGTTGAGGTAGAGGAGGCTTTCGTAGGCCTGATCCGCCGACGGAACATAGACCAGCGCCAGGGCGATGCCAGTGAGAATCTGAATCATCAGCAAGGTGATCGACGCGCTGCCAAAGACGTACCACCAGCCCATCGGCCCGGCCGCTCCGCGCGGGATCGGGTGGGTCAACATCGGCAGCATCGTTTCACTGAAGCCGATCCGGGCATCGAGCCAGGCGAGGATACTCTTCATGGCGAGCCTCGAGGGGATGAGAGCCAGCGAGTGACGATCAGGCCGGGTGGGTCAGGGTATCCTGCAGGGTCGGGAAGCGCGGTGCTTCCACCTTCAATTCGCCCCCCTCCACCTTCCAGACACAGTGGAACAGACCTCGGGGCGGAGGCCCGCTGGCGCGCTCGCCATCCTCGTAGTAGACACCGCCATGGCAGGGACACATGAACAGGCCCGACTGAGGGAACCAGCTCACCGGGCAACCCAGATGGGCGCAGTTCATCGACAGGACGAGGAAATCGTCTTTGCCTGCGCCATCCTTACCCAGCCGGCGCACGTAGACCCCGGTGTTCCCCGTCGCACCGTCCCAGGGCTGGCGCAGCGGATTGGCGAAGGTGACCAGCCGCGTTTCACCCTGGGGGAAATCACTCACCTTACCCAGGGTGTGCCACACGGGCTTCTTGCGGCGCAGTGGCGCCACGATGTAGGCCACTCCGGGCAGGGCCACCAGGACAGCGGCAATCGCGCCAAACAGCATCGTCAGCCACAGAAGAAAACCCCGCCGTTCGGTGGACGGGGCGCTCCCAGGCGCAGTCATCGCTTGTCTCCCGACGTGCGTCGCCAACCCGCCACGTGAGCCGTGAGATCCGTTACCTCACGATCGGTGAGCGGCTTGAAGTCCTTATCTCGCCCCCGGGAATCCGAGAACGAAGGCATGCCCAGGTCCGGTCGTCCGGTGATGATGAGACGACGAATCGCCTGGTCGGTCAGAAGCCCGAGGAAGGCTGGATCGTTGATGGCTCCCGCCTGCCCCCCCTGACCTGCGGCACCGTGACAGCTGGCACAGGCACGAGCGAAGACCTTGGCACCTGCGGCCGGATCTCCCGTCCCGCTGGCCAGGTAGGGTGGGATGGTCGTGCCCTTGCTCTGGGTGCCTCTCCACTCCTTGTTCAGACCCTGTGCCAGGATGTCGATTTGCTCGGCGGTCAGGATGCCTCCGTTGGCGTGAGCGAATAGCGGCATCGGCGTGCCGGGTCGCCCTTCCTGAAGCACCTTGCGTATCTGTTCCTCGGACAGAATGGCCAGGAGCAGCGGATCGTTCAAGGGCGGTGCCGATCCCAACCGGCCCTCCGCGCCATGGCAGCCCGAGCAGTTTTTCTCGTAGAGCGTGGCGAAATCGCGGATCTCGTCCGGTTTCTTCTCGCGCTGGGCCGGATCGGGTTTGCCCGGCAGGTCGATTCCGCACCCGGCCGCCGCCAGCGCCAGCAGTCCCAGCAGCAACCGCGTCACGCTTCACCTCCTGCTGGGGTGATGTACACCTTCTCGCTGCGCTCGACGACGATCGATGCGGCGATGCCGAAGACGATCTGGGAGGCGATGAAGTAGCGCCAGTCGACATGCTGTTCGAGCGTGGGGTTAATCGAACCCATCAGGCCGAAGCAGATGCCACTCCACAACAGAGGCAGCACCAAACCCCCGAAGAATAGCTGCGAGCCGGCAAACTGGGGCACAGTCGGTAGGATCACCCCGTACATCGATCCTACCCCCGTCGAGATGATGGCATGGATGAACAGGGCCGCCAGGAACACCACGAGGTTGAACTTCTCCAGTTCCTCGATCGAGCTACCCTCGACGAACGGGAAGACCATGCCACCCAGCAGATTGATGGGGAACCACACCCCGTGGCCACTGAGCAGCCCGTAGGCCAGCGCCGGGATCGGCATGACCAGCCCCCCCGCGATGCCACCCTTGACCCCTGCGGAGATGGGGTGAATCTTCTCGGGCATGCGGAAACGATAACCTGGCCGGTCGGGGCGAAGCGCCTCCACAGAGCCAGGTCGGGGAGTGATGGGGTGTGGCCGCTGTTCGGCAGGAACGAGTTCCTCGTGCTGATGGCCCACTCCCGGTAGCATCTGGCCGATCCAGCCAGCCAGGCCGGTGAGAGTCAGCACGCCGCCCACGATCAACAGCACGGGATGGGTGATCCAGCCAGCCGCTAGCAAGGTTGCTCCGACGGACAGGACCAGAGGCCAGACCGTGGCCTTCGGCATCTCAACGGAATCGGACTGCGGGGATTCGTGCGCCATGGTGCCTCCTTAACGACCAACCACATAGACCAGGAGGAAGACGACGATCCAGACGGCATCAACGAAATGCCAGTACCACGAGACCAGTTGCACGGCTTCCGGGCTGGCGACCTGGCGCAGACCCAGCCCCAGGAGGATACCCAGCACCACCAGACCCATGGTCACGTGGGCGGCATGGAATCCCACCAGGGTGAAGTAGGTCGAGCCGAACATGTTGCGGCTGATGGTCAACCCATGGGTGTAGATCAGCTCGCGCCATTCGATGGCGGTGCCCAGCAGAAACAGGCCGCCCAGGACGATGGTGAGGCCCCACAGCAGCAGGAATCGGCCGCGGGCTCCAGCGTGTAACGCCTTCTCGGCCAGATGAATCGTCACACTGGAGGTGAGCAGACAGGCCGTGCCCGCAAGGACCAGCGGGAGGGAAAACACCTCGGCCGGAGAGGGCGAGCCCGTGCGGGTCTGGCGCAGAAAGTAGACGTACGCCATGATGAGGGTGCCGAAAAAGGCCACCTCAGAGAGCAAAAAGGCCAGCATACCCGCCTGGGCGGGGCGCAGCGGCCCGGCGTGGGAATGGGTTTCAGTACTCATACTTCCAGTCTGGATCATCGGGGTGCTTGAGATCCCACAACGGCCGACGGCTCTTCACCTCGGGGATGGTTTCAAAGTTGTAGCTGGGCGGGGGCGAGGTGGTGGCCCATTCCAGCGTCCAGGCGTCCCAGGGGTCGTCCCCTGCCGGCTCGCCATACTTCAGCGACCAGACCAGGTTGATGCCAAAGATCAGGAAGCTGGGCGCCTGGAGGAGGGCCCCCACGGTGGCCAGCTGATTCAGCAGCTCCCAGCCGCGGTCCGCCGGGTAGGTGTAGATGCGGCGTGGCATACCCAGCAATCCCAGGACATGCTGCACGCCGAAGGTGAGGATGAACCCGAGGAACAGGAGCCAGAACTGCCAGCGGGCCAGCCGTTCGGACATCTTCCGCCCGGTGGCCTTGGGATACCAGTAATAGAGGCCGGAGAACACCCCCAGAAGGGTGCCACCGATCAGCACCCAGTGGAAATGGCCGACGACGAAGTAGGTGTCGGAGAGCTGCCAGTCCATGGGAACCATGGCCAGCATGATGCCGGTGAGTCCACCCAGGACAAAGAGCGCCATGAACCCCAGTGCGAAGAGCATGGGCGCCTCGATGCGAAGCTTGCCGCCGTAGATGGTGGCCAGCCAGTTGAACATCTTCACGCCGGTGGGAATCGAAACGAGCAGGCTGGCGGCAGCAAAGTAGAGATCCAGCGTGCGACTCATGCCGACCGCGAACATGTGGTGGGCCCACACACCAAAGCTGATGAACGCGATGGCCATGGTGGAGGCGGCCACGAATTCGTACCCGAAGATCACCTTGCGCGAGAAGACAGGGATGACCTCGGAGATCACGCCGAAGGCGGGAAGGATGAGGATGTAAACCTCGGGATGGCCGAAGAACCAGAACACATGCTGCCACAGATAGGCCGAGCCGCCCGTGGCCGGATTGAAGAAGTGAGCCCCCAGCGTGCGATCGAAAAGTAGCATCACCAGCGCGGCCGTCAGAGGCGGAAGCGCCAGGATGATCTGCACGTTGGCCCAGAACGTCATCCAGGTGTACAGAGGCAGCTTGCGGAACTCCATGCCCGGAGCACGCAGAGACACCACAGTGGCCACAAGATTGATCGCCCCGGTTAGTGATCCGACACCGGAGACGAGCAGGCCGAGAATCCAGAAGTCGGTGGCCACCCCGCGGGAATAGTTGTGTTCGGTGAGAGGGGCGTAAGCGGTCCAGCCCAGGGCCGGGGCTCCGCCCGTCAGAAAGCTGGAGTAGGCCAGCACTCCGCCCAGGACGGTCATCCACAACCCCAGGGCATTCATCCGGGGGAAGGCCATGTCCCGGGCGCCGATCTGCAGGGGAATCACAAAGTTGGCGATGCCCGCCAGGATGGGCATCCCCGCGAAGAAGACCATGGTCGTCCCGTGCATGGTCATCATCTGGTTGAACGTGTCGGGCCCGAGCGCCTCGCTCCGCGGATAGAACAGCTGCCAGCGGATGAGCAGAGCCTCCACGCCGCCCACGAGCAAGAAGACGATAGCCGACAGCACGTACAGGATGCCGATCTTCTTGTGATCCACCGTCGTGAGCCAGTCGAGCAGCACACTGGGCTGCGCGCTGGCGCGAGAGGTCGGTTCGTGTATCACCATCGCCATCGATACGTCTCCTCCGGCCGGCTGATCTACTTCAACGAGCGAAGGTAATCCACGACGAGAGAAAGCTCGTCCGGAGACAGTTTCATGGCCGGCATCAGGCATCCGGGCTTGACCGTCTGCGGGTCATCGACCCAGCGGCGCAGCTCGTCCGTGCCGTTGTCCACCATGCCAGCGGCGAGGGTGCTTCGGCCCATCAGATGCGTGAGATCGGGCCCGAAGGTGCCCTGGGCGGCGGTGCCCCGAACGCGATGACAGTTCACGCACGAGGTACGAAGAAACAGATCACGTCCACGCGTCAGCTGAGCCCCCACAGGGGCCGCTGCCGGTTTTCGCTCGGCGTCGAGCCAGCGGCGGAACTCCTCGGGCTTCTCCACGACGACCCGCAGCAGCATGTTCGCGTGCTGAGTTCCGCAATATTCCGCACACTGCCCGACATAGACGCCAGGCTCCATGGCTTCGAACCACATCTGATTGACCCGGCCGGGGATCAGGTCGGTCTTGCCGGCCAGGCGCGGCACCCAGAAGCTGTGGCACACGTCGGCCGACTTCAGCGTCAGGTACACGGGGCGAGGTGTTCCCGTCTCGCTGAGCGGCACGCGTAGCTCGTTCGCGGTGATCAACCTGGCCCCATCGGTGCCTCGTAACTCCTCATCGCCGAGGCGGTCGTAGACATATTCCCACCACCACTGGTGGCCGATCACCGTGACATACAGCGGCTCGCCTCCTTCGGGAGGTCGGGCCGGATCGGTGCGGACTTTGAACTCGGTGCGAAACAGCGCCAGGATGAACAGGAAGACGATGAGGGCCGGGGCGGTTGTCCAGGCTATTTCGATGGGGGTCGACCCATACACCTGGGGTGGCTCGCTGGTGTTGTCGCCGGCTCGGCGGCGAAACTTGACCAGCGAGTAGATGAGCACCGCCTCGACAATCACCAGGATGCCCGCACAGATGGCCATCACCAGGAAGAACAGCGTGCGGATGAAGTCGGCCGGAGGAGAAACCGGGGAGAATACGGAAGTGTTCCGCGCAACTTCCTGTCCAGCGAAAAGCAGCAGGGAGCAGCCCATGACGGAACCTTGTGAGCCCGGAGAGGGGGCCTGGCCGGGAATGGTCAAAGGACGATAGCTGAGAGGTTTTAGGTCCCCACGGACCTGCCGGCAAGGCGGAGTCGGAGCATTTTTCCCGCCGCTCGAGACCGAAGAAAAAAACTCGCGGGTGCCTGGAAGTTTCCAGCACCCGCGATCTATTACTTTTGCAGCCTCTCTTAGTGGGAGGTCGAGCCAGACCCGATGAGTGGGCGACATCGTGGGCTGGCTCTATTTTTTTATTTCTGGTCGGTTTCCTTCCCTTCCTTCTTCCTGGGTGGCGCGTGCTTCACGTGCCGGTCGAACCAGGACACCATCTCCGCCAGGGTGTGTTCCACCGATTCCCTCGCGAAGTAGCCGTGCGATTCGTGCGGAAGTACCACGTAGCGCACTGTACCACCATTACCCCGGATGGCCTGGTACATGCGATCGGACTGCATGGGGAACGTCCCTGGATTGTTGTCCGCCTCGCCATGAATCAGCAGGAGCGGTTCGTTGATCTTGTGGGCGACCAGGAACGGCGATAGACGCATGTAGATCTCGGGCACCTGCCACAGGGTACGCCGTTCGGACTGGAAGCCAAACGGCGTCAGGGTGCGATTGTAAGCCCCCGATCGTGCGATTCCCGCCCGAAACAGGTCGGAGTGCGCCAGCAGGTTGGCCGTCATGAACGCACCGTAGCTGTGGCCGCCCACCCCGACGCGATCCGGGTCGGTCACACCCATCTCGACCGCCTTGTCGATGGCCGCCTTCGCGCTACTGACGATCTGCTCGAGGAAAGTATCGTTGGCTTTCTCGGAGCTTCCCACCACGGGCATCGAGGTGTTGTCGAGCACCGCATAGCCGGCTAACAGAAAGAACAGGTGGGACGTGCCCCCCAGTCGAGTGTAGCGGCTTGTCGAACCAAACACCTGACCCGCCACCGAGGCGTCGGTGAACTCCCGGGGGTAGGCCCACACCACGGTCGGCAGCCGGGTCCCCTCCTTGTAATTCGGTGGCAGATACAGAGTGAACGACAGAGGTACTCCGTCGGCGCGCTTGTACCGCACCAATTTACGGGTGATCTTCTGCAACTCCGGAGCAGGGTCGGGGAACGCCGTCACCGCGCGGAACTCCTTCTTGCCGGCGGTTCGCATCCGGAAGTTGGGTGGAGAGGTCGGCGACTCGTGCCGGGTCAGCAGGGTGCGGCCATCCGGTGACAGGATCGCCTCGACTGTCTCGTAGCAGTCGGCCTCCGACTGGAACAGACGCTCCGCCTTGAGGGTTTTCAGATTGAATCGATCGAGGAAGGGCCGGTTGCCCTTGGGGGAAGCTCCATCTCCCTCCAGAAAGATGAAATCACCATCTTGCCGCAGCACCGAATAACCCGAGGGCAGCCGGCGCAGCTGGGGAACGCCTGGGTCGTTGTAGCGGTCCTGAATGGAGCGATCCCAGAGCAGGCGCGGCGCCGCGTTCGGGTCATCCAGGTGGACTAGCCAGGTGCGTCGGCGCCGGGTCTCGCGGTCGTAGTCGGACAGCAAGGCCTGACCCTTCTCGCCCCAGGTCAGCCCGGCGAGGCGGTGTTCTGTTTTCGTCAGCTCTCGGGCATCCTCGGTGAAGGGGGCCGCCAGCGACCAGAGTCGATCGCGGTGAGGCACCTTCCTGGCCGGGTCACCCCCATCCAGCGCCTCGGCATAGATCAGGGTAGCCGGACGATCAGCCCGCCAGGTCAGGTTGCGCGGCCCCGTGGGCACACCTTCGATGGGAATGTTGTCTTGCAGGGGCAGCTCGGCCAGGGTGCGCACCTTGCGGCCCTCGGTTGTCCAGATTTCCTCGCTGCGCCCAAAGGCGCCAGCGGGAACCACGTACGAGTATGGCCGTTGCACCCGGGAGATGAGCAGATACTTCCCATCCGGAGATGGCGCCGAGCGGGCAAAGATCGCCGGTTTGCCCACTGGGCGAGTGCTCCCCCGGACGACGTTGGCGAGGACGAGTTGGCTGGTGCAATAGTAATCGAACAGCGCCTCGTCGTATTTGTTCTTTAGGAGATCCTGAAAGGTGCGAACCGGAGAGGGCCGGCCCGAGGATTCTTGAATGATAGGGCTGGCCGGCACCGTGGGCGCCTGCGGCATAGCTCCCCGGTCGGCGGGGATGGTGAGAAGTAGCAGATGCTCGCTGTCTGGCATCCAGGTCAGTTCCTGGCCGAATGCGCCATTGATGCGCACGCCTTCCAGTTTGCGTAGGCGAGGTTGCTCGGGAGAACCCAGCCAGACCTCGATGCCATCCTCCATTGTAAGAAGCACGGCGAACCGTTTGCCATCGGGCGACCACGCCGGGAACCCAGGCCTACTTTGCTCCGGAAAGATCACCGCGATGTCCTTGCCCCCAGCCAGGGGACGCAACATCATCGACCGGGTGCGCGGTTGGGATTGCGGCCCATTGGTGCGAGGATCGATGCGCAGCCCTGCCAGGCGAAGTATGGGACGAGCCAGATCGCCGATGGAGGGATAACGATCACCCTCCACCAGCACCAGATAGTCGCGGTTGGGGGAGAGGGCCGCACTGGGCGGAGCAGGCAGATCGAGGACTTTCTGGATCGCTGCCGGCGGTTTCAGATAACCGGTCGGTTGGTCAGCCCCCACCAGGGGGACTGCCAGGACCAGGACGGCGAGGGCCAGGTGCGGTTGGTGTGTCATGCGTGAGCTTCTCCAGGAGGGCGTGTAGAAAATCGTACGCACCCGGCCAGCCACAGAACACCGCGCCGTCGCGCTGGCGGGGTTGTACACTACCTCCTCACATTGCTTCCTGGAGGGAGAGACCACATGATCCGCCACGCCTGGTTGCTTCTGCTACCGTTCGTCGTCGTCGGCTCCGCGCGGGCCAATGAGGCGGTTTCCGCCGGCCAGCCCCTGGCCCTGGTTATCAAGAAGAAGGTGCAGGACGAGCTGAAACTCAAGCCCGAGCAGGTGGAGGCGATTCAAAAGCTTTACGAGACGGCCTCAAAGGATGAGTCGTCCTTCAAGCTCGAGGCGCTCGCCCGGGAACTCGAGCCTGCCCAGGTGCGTCGGCTGAAGGAGATCAGCCTGCAGGTGCTCGGTGGCGCTGCCCTGGCGCATCCTGCGTTACAGAAGGAACTCAGCCTCAGCGCCAAACAGATTGCCGCCATCAACACCACCTGGAAGAACGAAGAAGAAAACCTTCGCCAGGTGCTGCGCGTCGCGCGCTTCCGCAACGCGGCTGTTCGGCGCAAGTTCATCCTTGAACATCGCCAGGGCGCGGGTAAGAAGCTGCTGGAGCAGCTGGGTGATGAACAGCTGGCCGAATTGAAGAAGCTGCAGGGCAAGCCGATCGATCTGAAAGGCCTCGATAACTGACCAGCTTTCGCTCGACGGGTGACAGTGAGTTGTCACCCGTCGAGGGCGGGCATCCTATTTCGGGGCGAGAATCTCGCCCCGAGCCGCCCGGATGTAAGCCTCGAAGTTTGCCACGGGGGTCGCGCGATCGACACCGTGGTTCAGATTGACGATGTGTCGATGCCCCTGCCCTGCCTCCACACAGGCTCGCGTCGCCCGGATCACCTCGTCCACCGTTCCCCGCAGTAGAACCTCTTCATCGACGTTACCCTGGAACACCAGGTGCGGATAATCGGCACGTGCCTTCGCAAGATCGTGAATGGCGCCCAGGCTGATGACGTCGGCCCCGCTGGTGCAGAGCCGATCGAGATACGGACACTCCTTGACGAACAGGATGCGAGGCACCCCCGGCGCCCCAGCCAGGATCTGCTGATGGTACGGCTGGGCCCAGCGGTCGTACTCCTCCGGGGTCAACATCCCGGCCCACGAATCGAAGAGTTGATAGACGTCGGCGCCCTCGGCCACCAGGGTACGGAGAAAGCCCACCGTGGCCGTCGTCAGCCGATCGAGCAGCGCCTGCCACACCGCCGGAGACTCGGCCGCGAACCGCCGGGTCGCCTCCATGTCCTTGCCCGTGCCGATGCAGTAGGTGGCAACGGTGAACGGCGCCCCGGCGAACACGAGCACCGGTAGTTCGCCGCGTAGCTCGCCCTTGACCACCCGTAGCAGATCGCGGATGTGCTGATACCGCTCGGGCGGTGGCTCGGGATGCAGACGCTCGACATCAGCCAGGGTACGTACACACCAGTCGGGGACGGGCCCCACCTGCGGTTTGAGGACGAACGGCTGCCCCATGGCTACCGGCAGCGAGGTGATGTCGTAGAAGAGAATGATGCCATCCACGCCGAAGCGTCGCGGCAGCAACGACGCCTTCGCCGATAGCTCTACATCCTCGGAGAACTCGTAGAAGGTCTTCCCGGCGCGAAGAGCGTTGAACTGCGGATCCCAGCGTCCGGCCTGCCGCATGGCCCAGACCGGGGCGCGTTCCACCACTTCCCCCCGGGCAGCACGAACGAGCAACGGCACTTGCGACATCCGACCATCCTCAACGAAAACCCTGGCGACCCACCCATTGTAGAGCGCGAGCCACTGTTTGCATGGGGGGACACTGTCCATCCACCCCTGTCAACCAACCTTTACAGTTCCGTGCAGCATCGGCCCATCTCTGGACTCGGAGCAGAACGACACAGATTATTTTCAATCAACGAGTTGTGGCGGAAAACGAGTGTGAGATGCAACAGTGGCGCCGGAGTTGCATGTAAATCTCGACACGCAGAAACACCTTCTCCCCGAAGATCAGACTGACTCCACCTGCCCGGGTGGAGTCGGTTTGTTTGATACTCCTGGCGAGTTGGTCTGGTTCGGCTGGCGGGAGATCGGTACAAGACGCCGGCAGGAGGCCGGGTACATGGAACAGTTCATCGATCATCCGCTGGTCATTCCGGTCGGCCTGGGCATCCTGGGGGTCAACGTTGTCGGTTGGCTCGCCCTGCTCTTCAGCCGGCCCGCCAGCGCCAGCGATGCAGCCGACACTGCCGCGCTGATGCGAGCCCTGCTAGCCGAGGGGCTGGGCTCGTTCGCGTTGCTCTTGATGGGCACGCTGACCGTGCTATCCGGACCAATCACAGGAGGCGAGCCGGCCTCTCCCCTGACCCTGGCTCTGACCTATAGCCTGGTGCTAACCGCCTGCCTTGGCGCCCTGGGCCCCCTGTCGGGCGGCCACTTTAACCCGGTTGTCACGCTGGCCTGGCTGGGCACGGGGCAGATCAGTCCGGTAGCCGGCACCGCCTACCTGGTGGTGCAGTTGGTAGGTGCCACCGCCGCCACGGGCCTGGTGGGCTGGCTTTTCGGTAGCGACCTTCTTCAGCAAGCGATCCCGGCGCCGGGGCCCAACATTCCCCTGCGAGCCGCCTTCTTGCTGGAGGCCATCGCCATGGGGCTGCTTCTGGCTCTGACGTATGCCCTGGCTCAGCAGTCGCGTTCGACCCGTTCGCCCGGCCCCCTGATGGGTGTGGCCCACGCAGGTATCATGCTCACCTTGATTCCGTGGACGGGTGCCGCACTCAACCCGCTGCGTTTTCTCGCACCCGCCTTGACCGCCCAGAAGCTCGACGGCTGGCTGATTTACACCACGGGCCCCCTGGTCGGCGGCCTGGTCGGCGCCGCGCTGGTCTACCTGTTCCTCCGTCCCGCGGAGCCTACCGAGGTCATCCTGCACCTGGACGACGAGGAGGACACGCAGATCACCCTGCACCGGCCCGCCGCCTGAGTTTTCTCCCCCGTTGACAGGCCCGCCAGAGACGTCTATGATACCCTCGTCGCACCAGTAGCTCAATTGGATAGAGCATCGGTCTACGGAACCGAAGGTTACAGGTTCGAGTCCTGTCTGGTGTATTTCTCTTGTGCCAAGACGCACAAATCCCAACCTAATAACAGGTTGCGTCTGCTTCATTTATAGAGGCTTGCCCGATTTGGTGCCCTGCTGCACCGGAATTTGCAGCGCACGAGCGGCATTGTTTCATGGCCAGAGCGTCATCGGGTCAGGAAGAAGTCCTACCAAGAACCGCTTCCTGGATCGCCTTCAGCGTGCGGCCCTGATCGTCCTGCCATTCGGTACGCCCATTAGCACTTCGGCCCAGGATGACACCAGCGGCGGTCGAGGGTGAGTCGAAGGTGTAGTCCTGAGTCAATTTCAGGAACTCACCGCTTTCGACTAGAATGCCAAGCCCTTTCATGCTGGCCCGCATGTCCACCAGGTAGTTGTGAATGGAGGTAACTTCTTCCTTCACTGCCTGGCTACCGGCCAGGACGACGAATCCCTCGTCCTCGTCGTGACCACGGGCGACGATTCCTTTCGACTTGATGTAAAGCGTTGGGCTAAAGGGCCGCTCAATGCGGGGCACGTCGAAGGCCGACAGACCGAGTAATGGGAACACCAGCAGCATCTGCTCGAGAAACGTCTCCATTTCGGCGGTGTCAGACTCTGCCAGTGAGGGAAGTTGCGGTATGTCCCTGTTGTCCAGCACGCACCGCTTGGCGTCGCGCGCTAGCGACACCAGGCGGGACTCCAGATACTGAACATGGGCCTTGTTGAGACTTTCGTCCTTGCTGGTGAAGAGGATCAACTGTGTCCAGAAGTCTTTCTTCGCATAATGGGATTCTAGCCGGGGCCGGGTCGGATCCCCCTCGCCGATGTAGACGGTTGGCAGGTCTCCAGATTCTGATGGCCCGCGAAGAACATAAACTCCGGTGCGGTCGAACTCTGGCCGCGACTTCGCCTCGGGGAAACGCGATCTGGGGGAGACGATCGCCTTGCCTGTCCAGTTGAACGTATCGACGATGCGTAGACCATCAGGAAGGCCGTCGGCCAGATAGACGCGAATGGAAAAGCCTCTGCGAGCCAGGCTGCGGGTCATGTGGGCGGTCTCTACGACAGTAGTTGAGAATGGTACGACTTCCGGTGTGAAGTAGGTCACAGGCTGTCGGCTACCAGCACCTAATTCTCTTTACGGATGCATGACGGCCGGGCATGGATGAACCAATACGGTTCATTTGGACCACATTTCATGGTGTGGTGTATCGAAAAATCCTGGGGATGTGTCTCGCTCAATTTCCAGGCTACAAAGCACGCCAGCGGATGAGCCTTGCAAGCCCATCCGCTGGCGCTTCGTTCGCACAGAAACCCGTCTACCCGATCAGCTCCGGGATCGCCTTGCCGTGGTCCACGATCACGGTGGGACGCCCGTTGAAATCCTTGATGAAGGTGCGGGCGTAGTCGATCCCCAGGTGATGGTAGATCGTGGCCAGGAAGTCGCCGGGGCCACAGACGCGCTCGATGGCGTCCTCGCCTCGTTTGTCGGTGGCGCCCACGAAGCGACCCGTGGCGATGCCGCCGCCGGCCCAGATGTTCGAGAAGCCACGTGGCCAGTGATCGCGGCCCGGCTGCGTGGTGCCCGCGGCGGCGCTGGCGTTGCCCGCTCCCGTGCTGGCGGCATAGCTGATCTTCGGAGTGCGGCCGAACTCGCCGGTCACCACCACCAGCACCCGTTTGTCCAGGCCTCGTGCGTAGATGTCCTCGATCAGGGCCGAGACCGCCTGATCGTAGGCTTCCGAGCGGAACTTCATGGCGTCGAACACGTGATGATTGACGGCATGATCGTCCCAGTTTTGCACCCGGCCGCACAGCGGGCCGCTCAGGCTGGTGGTCAGCACGTCCACCCCGGCCTCGACCAACCGGCGCGCTAGCAGGAGTTGCTGCCCCCACGAGTTCCGGCCATAGCGATCGCGCACGCGCGGCGATTCACGGCTCAGATCGAAAGCGATCTTGGTGGCCGGATTGGTCAGCAGAGTCATGGCCTGTGACTCGAACTCGTCCAGCGCCTGTAACTCGCGGGCCTGGTCGAACGTGCGTTCCAGCGTGTCCAGCTTCTGCCGCAAAGAGGCTCGACGTCCAATCCGCCGCACCTCGTCGGTGTTGGTCAGGCCAATGTTTGGCACCGAGAACGACGGCGAATTGGGATCGCCATGCACCACGAAGGGAGAATACGAGTCGCCCAGGTAGGCCGGTCCGTTGTACTCCAGGGGTGGATTGATGCCGACATAGGCCGGCAGCGGGCATTGGCGTGGACCCTTCTGGGCCAGCATGTAGTTCGACACCGTCATCCAGTCGGGATACTTCGGCTTGGGCTTGTCCCGGGTATCCGGGTCACCAGAGAGCAGCTGCATCGACCCGGCCGGATGTCCACCAGCGGTCTGCCGCATCGACCGCAACACCACCATCTTGTCTGCGATGGCAGCCTGACGCGGCATCAGTTCGGTGAATTGCAGGCCAGGCACGCGAGTGTTGATCAGCTTGAAGGGGCCGCGATACTCGCTGCCAGAGTCCGGCTTGGGGTCGTAGGAGTCAAGGTGCGACAACCCACCCGGTTGCCAGACCATGATGACCGCTTTCTTCTCGGAAGGAGAAGAAGTACCCGGCTGACTGGCCCGGGCCAGGCATTGCATTTTCAGGATGGCGGGCAGACTGAGCGAGGCCAGGCCGGCCAGACCCGTTTGCAGAAACGCGCGCCGCCCCACCGCCCCCAGGGGCCGAGGTCCACGGCAGTTCTCGTTGTCAGCCATTACTTTTTCTCCGAGGGCTTCACGCGAATCGTGAACGGTTCACCCACCATGATATCGGCTATGTCCCGGGGCTGGGCCGCTTCCTTGATCTTTCGCAGCTGCTCCTGAGTGTCATTCAGCGCCTTGGTGGCGGCCTTCATCTTGGCATTCATCGTGGCCAGCGTCTTCACCATCTGGTCCTTGCGGGGCGCCGGGGCATTCTTCGCCTCGGTGGAGACCTTGCGGATCTCCTCTTCCAACGTCTTCACCTCGGCCAGGCGCTTCTGCGAGGTCGCCTCGACAGTGGCAACCAGCTGAGGCTGATGGCGATACTTCACCACCCCACCCCCCAGGAAGGAGACGCGGTACTCGCCCGGCTGGATGTTCAGCGCCTTCAGATCGACTACCACCTGGGAACTATCGGCCTTCACGGGTAGGTTGAAGGCGGGGGCACGCTCGAACCCAGCGCCCACCAGGTGCATGCTGATCATGTCGCCCGAGAATTCGCTCGTTTTGCGATGCACCAGGGGAATGGTGAGCTTCTCGCCGACCCGGGCCTCAATCACCGGCATCTTCGCAGTGATGGTCAGCGGAGCCTGCTCCACGCCGCAGACGGAGACGGGAATATCCATCAGCAGCCGCGGGCTGGGAATCTCGCCCCAGGAGTCCGGGATGGGCCAGGAGACCGACGCCAGCCGGCATTGATGAGTCACCTGCTGACCGTTCACCGTTCCTCGGGCCAGGAACTTCGCGTTGGCATAGCCGCGGGCAGCGTCCGGTGTCGCAGAGACGAGCAGCAACCCGCGGGATTGGCCGGCCGGGATCGTCAACCCATGTGCCTTCACCCCCGCGGGCAGACCTTCCATCGTCAGCTCGATCGGCCCATTGAATCCATCGCGACGGAAGGCCACCACTTCCAGGGCCATGGTCGCCCCGTTGCGCAGAGCAATCGGTTTGGACAGGGCATTGCGGTCGCCGTTGCGCAGCTCCATGTGCAGGGCCCAGCCGACGACGGCAAAGTCCGGCGCCGCCTTGCGGATGATCAGCCGATACACGTGGTTGGGATTGCTGCGCGTGGCGCCGAACAGGTCAGAAATCTGCAGCCGATAGGTGCCGTCTTCCGGAATGGTCAACTTGCCAAGCATGTCCGAGGTGCCGGCGTTATACGGGGGGCCATCGTACGCATACCCATTGCTCGACACCCGAACCGGACTGGGCACGTCCGATAGCTCCAGCACGTCCACCGTGGTGTCGGGCTGGCCTGGCTTGCCCTTGACCACCCTCTGAACCAGGATGGCTGGGTCCGTGGGAAGTCCGAGCCTCTCCGATCCGACCTCGATCCACCACTCCTCGCCCTTTTTGGCCTGGAACTCGTAGAAATCGACGTCGGCGGCCGGGTAGAACCGCCCTGCAATATCACAGGGCAAGCTGATGCGCTGGGCCTTGTCGCCCGTGTTGTTCGGCTCCACTTCCTGGGTCCTGGCGCTGGAGGCCAGGCCGACGGGCGGCCAGGAGTACGCATGAACTGGCTCGGTGGACGGCTGCCGGACGATGGGCGTGCCCGGCGCCTGCTCCCACAGACCCAGGCGGTAGTAAAAGGCTGGTCCACCGTTGAAGGTCAGTTCGTGAATCTTGATCACGTAGCTACCATCGGCCGGCGGCGTGAACTCCAGCACCCCGCCGCGGCGCTCGACGAGCAAATCGCGCCCGGCCGAGTCACCGATGATCACCGTGGCGTTTAGCTTGGAATCGATGCCGCGCGTGGCGCAGTCCACGATGATCCGCTGCCCCTTGCGGGCCTGGAACCGGTAGTAGTCGATCGCCCGGTTTGAGATCGTGGCATTGCACACCGAGTTGAGCGGCAACTCCTGGGCGGTCGCCAGGGTCCGGTTTGGCTTCGTGACCACCACCTCGGTGAGCGTACCCACCGTGAAGATGCGCGACGTCGAGATGCCCAGTCGGGTCATGATCCGGGCCTCGTACAACCCAGGAGGGCAATCGGCGGCGATCTTCACCACCTGCCGATCCTGCATCGGGTTTCCGTCGGGTCCCGCTTTGCGTCGGGCGGTGATGCGCGGGTCCGAGAAAACGAGGTCACCCGCTTCTTCGAGATGCTCGCCAGTGAGAGCCACCTCTACCTCGGTTCCCACCTTGCCCCCCATGGGGGTGATGGTGAGAAGACGAGGCGCAGGCAACCCCACGGACTGAGCCGACAACAGGCCCGTGCCACCCAGGAGAAGCCCCCAGGCCAGCGCCAACCGCATTGTGAATCGAGAGAAGATCACCATGGTCTTCCTGGTTCAATTAGTGGTTGAAGAGAAATTCCTTGGTCATCGTCATGGCCCAGATCAGATCCTCGAGATTCTCTCGGATCGACTGCTGGGTGTTCACCTTCTGTCCGGCAGTATTGACGCGCGGCTCGGTCAGGTACTCCAGAGCAGTTTTCAGCTCGGCCTCCCGAGGCTCTCGCGAGAATGCGGCCAGGTACAGCTCCCGGATGCGTTCGGCGGGCGGGCGCGTGTCCTTCGCTAGACGCTCGGCGCGTCCCTGCGGATGGCCCAACTTGGCGCGAATGTCGCCACCATTGAGCATGTGCAGACTCTGCGACAGGCTCGAGGATTGCACGCGCTCGCACTCGCACACACTCTGCCCTTCGGGCCGGCCAAACACACGGAGAAAGGCCGACGACTGGTTGTAACTGTTGTCAGGCAGTGCGACCGCGCGAGTCCCCGGGGGGAGGTTGGCGAAGTCGGTCTGCGTGCCCGCCAGCTGGTCGATGGCATCCAGCATCACCTCGGCTGGCAGACGCCGGGGGTAGTAGCGCGAGTAATTCTGCTGGTCGCCCTGATTGAACTTGTTGGGTGCCGAGCTCAGCTGATAGGCGCTCGAACGAGTCATCACCCGAACCAGATCTTTCAGGTCGAAACCACTCTGGATGAAGTGCTTCTCCAGCGCGGCGAGCAGTTCAGGGTTGGAGGCCGGGTTGGAATCGCGGATGTCGTCTTCTGGTTCGATCAGACCCCGCCGGAAGAAGTGCTTCCAGTAGCGGTTGACCAGCACCTTGGCAAAGAACGGGTTGCTCGGCGATCTCATCCAGTCCGCCAGGCGCAGCCGGGGATCCTCATCGGGTTGGATCGCCGGGATGGCATCGCCCAGGGCAGCCGGTTTCAGGGCCATCCGCGTCTTGATGTTGGTCGCGGTGGCCTGGCCGCGCTTGTGGAAGATGAGATCCTCGCCGCGCACGCCCGAGGGCTTCCGACCCACCTGACCGAAGAACGCCGCCAACGAGTAGTAATCGTCCTGGCTCCAGCGCTCGAACGGGTGGTGATGGCACTGGGCACATCCCATTCGCACGCCCAGGAACAGCTGCGCCACGTCCTCGATCTGATCCTTCGGCTCCTTCACGCGCTTGTACCAGGCGACCGGTGGATTGCTGACCACGGTGCCAGTGGCGCCAAGGAGTTCACGGACGAACTGATCGTAGGGTTTGTTGCTCAGCAGGCTGTCGCGCACCCAGGCGTGGAAGGCAAAGTTCGAGACGATGTCGCTGGCATCATCGCGGCGGTTCTTCAGGACCGCCGTCCATTTGCTGGCGAAGAAGTCGGCATAATCTGGACTGCGTAGCAGCTCGTCGATCCATTCGTCTCGCTTGTTCGGCTTCGTGCTGGTCAGAAAGGCCCGAGCCTCCGCCTCGGTGGGCAACCGTCCGGCGATATCCAGCGTCACTCGACGGAGGAAGGTGGCATCATCACACACCGGCGACGGCGGTATGCCCAGTTCCTTCAGGTTGGCAAACACCGCAGTGTCGATGAAGTTCTTCGCGGGGGGTAGGGTGCCCACCGGTGCCCCCAGGGGAATGGTGGCGCTGAAGACCTGGACGCGGCCCTGGAAGCGCACCATGATCGATGCCTTGCCCGGTAGATCGAGTGTCTGCACCAGACCCGCATCGGAAACCTCGGCCAGGGCGCTGTCGTTCGACTCGAACAACGCTAGCCCCGTCACGTCACGCGCCTGGCCGTCGGAGTAGCGAGCAGTCACTCGGAGCTGCTGCTTCGCCTTGCGCTGCAGTGTGCCCTTCGTTGGCTCTAGAGTTAGCGACACCAGCGAGGGCGTGGTGGGCCCATCTTTGGGAACTCCCTGAGCGATCCAGTCCCGGAGGATGTTATAGCCCGGCGATCCTGGAGTCAGACGGGCCCCTCCGCCGTGGGCCACCTGGCCAGCCCCTTTCATCAACAGCAGACTTTGCTCGGGATTGCTGAACGAGAGCCGTCTGCCTCGACCGCTCATCACGATGTTTTCGAAGTCCTCGACCGGCTCGAAGCCCAGCAGAGACAGCTGGAACCCCTTTTGGCCGCCTCCTGCCTTGGCATGGCACACCCCGCCGTTGCAGCCCGCCTTGGTCAGCACGGGGATCACGTCGTTGACGAAGCTGACGGGCTTCTCCGCCGCCCGGATCGAGCCTGTCGGCCAGGCAAGACCGAGCCCGACGACTAACCCGGCTAGCCAGCTGGGGGGGACGCAGTATGGGCGGGGGAGATTCAGGGGTCGAGACATCTCGTTTCCGCTCCAGGGATGCAGGATGTTCAGGAGGGCTCAGGGCGGTGAGAAGGACCAAACGCAGGCAGGGAGAAGGCTAACTTCATCCAGGGAGATCCCTCTGGGTGGAGATCCGGACCTGGAAGGGATGAATCACCTACAAGTATCGCCGAGCCCCGAGCATCAGGCAACCCTGAATCTTGCAAAATGTCCGAACCGGGTGTAGCTCTCGATTCTGGTAATCACGCGGCCCGGGTCCAGAGTGGGTCCCACTCGTCCGTCTGGACGGCGCACCCCAGGGCCGCCATCGGCGTCACGTGGTCTTCGTCCCAGCCCCGGCCGCAGCACTTCAGCCGCTGGCCGGTCCGGCGGGCCAGCCCCTCGACCGCCCCGCTGCCGATGCTGCGGCCCGCCTGCAACCGGGCGAAGTAGCCCAGCCGTCCGGTGTGGGCCGCGAAGTAGCCCACCAGGCTGTCCAGTGTCTTGCGTCCCGCGGCCCCGGGGTCGCCGGCCAGCGCGTCGCACAGGCCCGGCCAGCCGTCGCTCAGCAGCGCCTCGCGCACCCGCCCTGCCCACGCCGCCCCGTCCGGCGTCCCCTCGCCGTGCAGGGCGTCGGCTGCGGCCCAGAGGTGCTGGCAGGCATGGAAGATATCCAAAACCCCTGTGCCGCGTCGGGTAGCTGCGCCGCCGCTGCCTGCCAGATCCAGGGTGCCCCGTCGGCGAGTACCGTCAGCCCGGACGTGTCGACGATGCCCAACCCCGCGGCCCAGTCCCGCCAGGAGGCTGAGAAGGCGTCGCAGTCGGCCAGGGCGGCGAAGGCGAACGACGCCGACGGGGCAGGCAGCTCGCGCGACGCCCACGCGTCGACGCCGGCCGGCACGCCCCACACCCGCTTCTGGAACAGGCCGAGTTTCAGCTCACGCCAGCCGCCGCGCGTCGGCACGAACACGCCGTCGGTCAGGAACTCCGGCTCACCCGGGGCCGCAGCGAATGCCGGGCCGGCCGGCACCTCCGCCGCACGCCGCCGCGTCAGGGCGGCTGCGGCGGCCTCGGTGTGGCGGCGCAGCGTCTCGCCGTCGAGTCGCACCCCGGCCAACTCGTCGAGCCGGTCGGCTGCCACGTCGAATGACCAACTGGCGGCGGCCAGACAGGCCAGCCGTTTGGCGTACGGGCTCAGGAGCCCATCGATGCCGGCCCGGTCGTCGAGCGGGTGGCAGGAGGACCGGCAGACCGGACAGCGAAAGTACTGCCGTCTCAGGCGAACGCGTCCGGCGGCGGTGAGGACCTCCCGCCTCGACGCCCCCTTGGCGTAGCGGCGGGCGCCGCAAGGGCAGCAGCGGGCAGCGACGCCTTTTTTTCTAGGCCGGCAAAGCTGACTGGACGCAGAAGCCCCTGAACAGGTAAATTTTGGGTCCGTTCCGGAGGCGACCCGTGGCCAAGACGGCGAAGGCGGTCCCGCCGACCATTACCCGCGACCTGACCCCCGAGCGGACCGTCTGCCCCCACTGCGGCCGGCCCATGACGGCCGACTACGCCAACCGCCGAACCCTTCACACGCTGGTCGGCGTCACCCGCCTCCACCTGACCATCCGCCGCTGCCATCACCCCGCCTGCCCGGCCCACAAGCGGCCCTACCGGCCCGAGGCCGAAGGCGCCCTGGCGCTGCCCCGCCACGAGTTCGGGCTGGACGTGGTCGCCCTGGTCGGCCGCCTGCGTTACACCGAGCACCGATCCACCCCCGAGATCCGCGCTCACCTGCTGGGCCGCGGGGTGACGGTGGCCGAACGCACGGTGACCAACCTGCTGGACCGCTACGACGAGCTGCTGGCGGTGGCCCTGGCCGACGACCGCCGGCTGCAGCAGGTGCTGGCAGCGCAGCAGCAGGTGATCCTGGCTATCGACGGGCTGCAACCGGACGTGGGGCAGGAGGTCCTCTGGGTGATCCGCGACGTACTCAGCGGCGCGGTGCTGCTGGCCAGGAGCCTGCTGTCGGCCCGGCAGCAGGACCTCGCCGACCTGCTGGCCACGGTAAAGGCCAACTGCCCGGTGCCGGTCGCCGGGATCGTCTCCGACGGCCAGCGTTCGATCCGCAAGGCGGTGGCCGCGGTGTTCCCTGGGGTGCCATACCAGCTGTGTCAGTTCCACTACCTGCGCGAGGCCGCCCGGCCGATCTACGAGGCCGATCGCCACGCCAAGAAGGAACTGAAGAAGAAGGTCCGGGGTGTGCGGAAGATTGAGCGGCAGGTGGAGTCGCGGACGGACGCCGAGGCCGAGGTGGTCCGTGGCTACTGCTCGGCGGTGCGGAGCGCCCTGACCGACGATGGGCGACCGCCGCTGGAGGCGTCCGGGCTGAAGTTGCGCGCCCGGCTGGGGGCGATCGCCCCCAGCCTGGGGCGGGCCGAAAAGGGGGGCTCCCGGCCGAGTTGCACAAGCTCCAGGGGCTGATCGACCGGGGCCTGGGAGGCACCGCGGCACTGTGGCCGGCGATCGTGCTGGCCTTCGGGTGGGTGCATCGGGCGGCCGGCCTGCTGGGCGCGGAGGGGGTCGGGGGCCAGGCGGTGCGTCAGCGGTTGGGCGGGCTGCTAGCCCGGATAATTCATGGGTGGTGGGGAAGAAGGAGTTGCGCGGCGGCTGAACTCCTGGCAGAATTGTGGGTTAAGCCGATCCACATTCTCCCAGGAGGCAGCCGCCGCTATGACAGAGTGTAACTCTCAGCCCCTGTCCTTTTCCACCCTGGGTTCGCGCAAGGTCGAGGCCGACTTCTCCGCAGGCTCCCTCACCACCGACGCCGGGGCTCTGCTCCTCCGTGAGGCCGACCGCCGCCTCGGCCTCCTCGACGCTTTGGATCGAGCCATCCCCGACCCGCGTCATCCCGAGTGGATCACCCACCCCCAGCGCGCCCGGCTCGCCCAGCGCGTCTTCGGCATCGCCTGCGGCTACGAGGACCTCAACGACCACCAGCAGTTGCGCGAAGACCCCCTGTGGCAGGTCCTCGCCGAGTACAGCCCCGACCCCAAGCAGCCCCTGGCCTCCCCGCCTACCTTGTGCCGCCTGGAGAACCGGGTTCACCGCCGGGCGCTGTTCGAGATGTCCAGGGTCCTCGTCGAGCAGTTCATCGCCTCGCACGAGGAACCGCCCGAGTGCCTGGTGCTGGACTTCGACTGCACCGACGCGCCCATCCACGGCCACCAGGAAGGCCGCTTCTTCCACGGTTACTACGACCACTACTGCTACCTGCCTTTGTACGTCTTCTGCGGCGACCAGGTGCTGGTCGCCTACCTGCGCACGGCTTCAGGCGACCCGGCGAGGCACACAGGGGCCATCCTCAAGCTGCTGGTACAACGGCTGCGACAGGCCTGGCCCGGGGTGCGGATCATCCTTCGCGGCGACTCCGGCTTCTGCCGCTGGCCACTGCTGCGCTGGTGCGACTCCAACGGGGTCGGCTACATCCTGGGGCTGGCCCGCAACAGCCGGCTGCTGACGCTGGCCAGTCCGTGGTTGTACCAGGCCGAAGCTTGCTGGGAGAAGACCGGCCAGCCGCAACGATTGTTCGGCGCGTTCGCCTACGCGGCTGCCAGCTGGGACCGCGCCAGACGGGTGATCGTCAAGGCGGAGCACGGGCCGCAAGGCGACAACCCGCGGTTCGTGGTGAGCAACCTACCGGGAAACGCAGGCGGGCTTTACGAGGTGCTGTACTGCGCCCGCGGGGAGGCGGAGAATCGGATCAAGGAGCAGCAGTTGATGCTGTTCGCGGACCGGACCAGCTGCCAGAAGTTCCTGGCCAACCAGTTCCGGCTGCTGTTGAGCGCGGCGGCGTACGTGCTGGTGGAGGCGGTGCGTCGTCTGGGCCTGGCGGGGACGCAGTTGGAACGGGCGCAGGGCAGTACGATTCGGCTGCGGCTGTTCAAGGTGGCGGCGCTGGTGAAGGTGAGCGTGAGGCGAGTATACATGCGTCTGGCGAGCGGATTCCCACTGCAGGAGCTGTTTGGGCAGGTACTGGGACGGCTACGAGGGGAGGGAACGCCGGGACGGCCAGCAGCGGTGGAAGGAGGATGACAGGCGAGCAGGACGGGGCAGGCCGCCTCCGCCCGGCTGGGGGAAAGGGGGCGTTGTCTCGTGAGGAAGCATTGGCCCCTTCAGAAGGGGTTAATTCGCTGAGCGAGTGCCCCACCAACACTTCAGCCGCCGCTGGCGGGTTACCTATGAAAGATCCGGGCTAGGCGCGATGGCCCGGCATCGCGTGCGGGCCGGTGCGCTGGCCGGTGCGGTGGGGCACTTTCTGAAGGTGAGCCGGAGCTACTGGCCGGGGCTGTTCGCGTGCTACGACACCGCCGAACTGCCGCGGACGAACAACGACCTGGAACAGGCGTTCGGGTCCCATCGGTATCACGAGCGGCGGGCGACGGGGCGCAAGGGGGCCTCGCCGGGGTTGGTGCTGCGGGGCTCCGCCCGGCTGGTGGCCGGGCTGGCCACCCGGGGCGGGGCGGGGACGGCGGCTGACCTGGCCGCAGCGGATGGGGCCAGGTGGAAACAGCTGCGCGCCGAGATGGAGAAGCGGCGGCACCGGCGGGTGGAGCGGTGGCGCTTCCGCCGCGACCCCGATGGGTATCTGCAAGACCTGGAAAACAAGCTCAACCAGTCACGTTTGCCGGCCTAGTTTTTTTAGGATGTCGCGCTCCATGCGCAGGCGTTTATTCTCCTCCTGGAGGCGACGGATCTCGGCCTCGACGGTGGGCGGGTTCCCGTGGCCGGGGAAGGCGTCGACCCCCCTGGACGCGAGGACCTTCTTCCACTGGCGCAGGATCTTCTCGGTGATCCCCAGGCTGCGGGCGGCTTCGGCCACGGAGCGGCCTTGCTCGGTCACCAGCTTCACGGCGGCGACCTTGAACTCGGCGGTGTAGACGCGTCTCGACTCAGGCATGAAGTCCTCCAGAGGTACTTTACGCCCTTATCTCCCTGTCCACCAGAATGGCATGAAGTTACGGCGGAGGTACTTGTGCGAGCAGTCGTTGCCTCAAGACGCCGCGCGTGTGGATCATGTACGGATAGTTCTTGCCGCGCCTCTTCTGGCACCAGGGTTCGACGCGATCCGGGCGATCGGGATTGACCACCAAGCGGGGCATCGGGGCGCCGGGCGAGGAACATGATAACCATCGTAGCGCGTCCACGAAACTGATCCGCTCGACCGACACGCCCTGCCGCCGACTGGCCACGGCCATCACCACCCGCAACAGGTTGTACACCAGGGCGAACAGGGCCATCTCTTTAAGCACGCCCGTCTCGGTTCGGCAGTGCAGCACGTCCATCCTCAGCGTGATCTTCAGGTGCCGCAGATCCGTTTCCACTTGCCACCGCTGTCGGTACAGCTCGGCCAGCGCCTCCAGCGGGTACAACTCGGCGTCCAGTAGTGTGGTCACCAGAGTCACGCTCCGCACCCGGAACCCAGGTCGATCCACTGCGTACCGGGCCTCGCGCACCCGGAGTAACTTGGGCAGCGCCGCATACTCGTCGCGCGTGAGCCACGCGGGCCGCACATACGGCTTGTACCAATCCACCACCTGATCGCTCGTGCCGAGCGCCCGCACCCATCGGGACCGGGCCTTGCCCCACAGACCTTTCCGGTCCCACCGGCCCGGGGTCACCCGACCCGGGGTGAAATCAACGACCCGGCGGCTGTTTAGCCGGAAGAGGCCGTGTAAGCCCTGGCGGGCCAACAGCGCGAGGTGAGCGAACGAGCCGAACGCGCGGTTCCCCGACGAGCACATCGCCGGCACGTATCTGCGGGTGTAGTCCGGTCGCGCGTGCCATCTCGTGGGACCGCAGCGGTCCGGGCAACAGGGACTGGAGCAACCCGGTGCCGGCGTGGAACAGGGCGACGATCTTGGCAACCGGGAACCCACACCCGCGGCGCTGGTTGACGGCGTACCCGAACGCGCGGGTGAGGTCGGGTGCGTCGGGCATACTCACCCCGGTCCCGTCAACGAACCAGGTGCGGTGCCCGCGCCACAGCCCGACCGTGTCCACCAGCGGTTGGGCGGCTGCCGTAACCGCTCGGAGCAACGCTTGAAGGACCGCCAGCGGGAGCCGGGCCCGTGCCTGACAGAAGGCAGATGCGGAGAACGTGCGCCCGGCCAGGTGCGGGAGGTGGGCGCAGGCGGTGTTGCCGTGGAGGATCTGGAGGATGAACAGGTGGATGGTGGTGACCGGATCGAGCTGGCGCTCCCGCCAGGGGTGTCCAACGTCCCGGCAAGTCGCGCGAATGGCGGCCGGGGTGAGAACGGTTGCCAGGCCGTTACCGAGTTGCCGCCCGGCAGCCAAGAAGGAAAGGGACATCGCCGACCTCCGGGCGAGCACCGAAGGTCATGGTAGACCAAACCTTGCGCCGTAACTTCATGCCATTCCCTGTCCACCATGCGTGGGGAGGTTCAGGACTGCCTGGCGGTCCGGAGCGCCATCCAGCGGGGCGGCGTCCCGGCCGCCCCGGGGAGCGTGTGGCCCGCTCTCGCGACGTTTCGGGCACGCTGCTAGGTGAAGATCGCGACCTCCCCCGAGCCGAAGTCCATGGTGTCCTTCCCGGTGCCCGAGGAGTGGGCGAAGAACAGGTCGAGGTCAGCCCCGCCTGTCAACTTGTCGGCGGCGGCGTCGTCGAACACAGTGGTTCCGGCGGTCAGGTTGTAGGTGTAGGTCGGGTCGAGCACCGCTGTGACCCGCGCCTGATAGCCGGCCGTATGATCGGCCCAGCGGCTCAGGAAAGAGTCGAGCGCATCCAGGTTGCTGTCGTAAGCGGTGTACCCTGCGATCAGCAGGTCGCTCCCAGAGCCGCCGGTGAGCGTGTCGGCCCCCTTGCCGCCGATCAAGACGTTGTACCCGCCGTTGCCCACGAGCCGGTTCGCGGCGTCGTCGCCAACCAGCAGGTCGTCGCCGGCGCCGCCGTTGACGTTCTGGATGTTGGCGATCGCGGCCGTGTTGGTGGCGCTGAGGAGTTTCAGATCGACCTTCACCCCGGTGGAGTAGGCCGAGTAGTCGAGCGTGTTGACGCCGGCCCCGGTGCCGCCGTCGATGGCGCCCGTGACGTCGGCCGCGTCGGCCAGGACGAAGGTGTCGGCCGCAGTGCCGCCGGTCAGGTTGGCGAAGCCCCCGAAGACGTACGCCCCGGCCGTGCCTGCGTTGGTCGCGTTCACGTTCCAGGTCGTGACGGCGTTCGGCCCGACCAGGGTGGACGTGGCGTCGTCACCGGAGAAAGCGGTGATAGCGGACCAGGTCGTGCCGATCCCGCTCGCTTTCTTCGTCTGCAGGTTCAAAACGCTGCCGGCGCCCCAGCCCGACAGGTCGATGGCGTTGCTCCCGGCCCCGCCGGCCACGGCACCGGTCACGCCACCGCCGTCGATGAAGGCGAACACGTCGTCACCGCCGCCGCCGGTCAGGGTCTGGACGTTCACGAACCGCCCGGCCCCGGAGATGCTGCCCGAGTTGGGGCCGGTGACCGTCCAGGTCGCCCCGGCGTTGGCGCCGCCTGTGAGGTAGTTTTTGCCCCCGCCGCCGTCCAGCGTGCCCGCGACGCCCTCGCCGTCGGCGCCCAGCTTGAACGTGTCGGTGCCGGACCCGCCGGTCAGGTTGGCGAAGGCCTCAAAGCCGTACGGGCCGACCGCCCCCTTGCCCTGGCCCGTCAGCGCCCAGACGCTCGTGCCGTCGCCGCCGACCAGCGTGGAGGTGCGGCCGTCGCCGACGAAAGAGGTGAAGGCCGACCACGCCGTGCCGACGACCGGCGCGGCCGTCTTCGCCGCGAGGTTCACCGTCACCGCCTCGGCGGAGCGCGACACGTCCAGCGTGTTGGGGACGTTCCCGGCCCCGCCGGAAATCGACCCGCTGACCCTGCCATCGGCGGTGAAGGCGAACGTGTCCGCGCCGGTGCCACCGACCAGGTTGGCAACGCCCGCGAAGCGGAAGCCGTTGAGGTCGCCCGCGTCGGCGGCGCTCACGGTCCAGACGTTGGCGCCGTTGCCGGCCGTCAGCTTGTCGGCCGGGTCGAGGCTGCCCTGGAGGGAGTTGAAGTCGGCGATGCCGCCGGTGCCGGTCGCCTTCGCGGTGGCCAGGTTGACCGAGATCGGGGTGGCATAGGCGAGGTAGTCCAGGGTGTTCACCCCAGCGCCGCCGCGGATGCTGCCCGTCACGGACCCCGTGCCGCTGAAGTGGAAGGTGTCGTCGGCCGAGCCGCCCGTCAGGTTCTCGATGCCGGTGAAGAAGATGCCGTTCAGCGTCCCCGTGCCGTCGCCGACGAGGGCCCAGACGTTGGCAGAGTCCGGCCCGACGAGCGTGTCGCTGCCCGTCCCGCCGGAGATCGACGCCGAACCGCCGGCGAGGACGAACGTGTCGGGGCCCGCCATGCCGTTGAGCTGCCACGTGACGGCGCCGTCGGTGGCGATCGGCAGGCCGTTGAAGACGACCGCCGTGGGGGCGATCACATACTGGTTGCCCGTGCCGTTGCCGTTCAGCGTGGCAGCGTCGTGGCCGCCGGCGCCGAACACCAGCACCCCGCCGGTCGGATGGAAGGTGCCGTAGGCGGCGCCGTCGAACGTCACCTTGAGGTCGCCCGGCGTCGTGGTGGCGCTCAGCACGAGCGAGTCATTTCCCGCGACGCCGCCGACCGCCAGCGTGTCGCCCTGCACCTGCACGATGCCGACGGTGATCGGCGCCGCCGCGGCGCTAGCGCTGACGCCGCCGTCCTTGTCGGTGGCGGTCAGGCGCGGGGTGTCGGTCCCGGGCGTCGTGTAGGTGTGGGTCAGGGTGGCCGTGGCGGCGCCGAAGACCACCTCGGTGCCGTCGCCCCAGTCGATCGAGTAGGTGAACCCGGCCGCCTGGTCGGACGGCGACGGGTCCGTGGCGACCACGGAGAAGTCGCGTGCCTGGCCGCGGACGCCGAGCGTGGGGCCGGCGAAGCTGACGACGGTCGGGGGCGTGTTGGCGACCGCCAGCGAGGTGCCCACGCTGACCGGCGCGCTGACGCCGTCGGTGACGGTAAGCACGACTGGGATGCCGGCGGGCCCGTCCGCGACCCCCAGCGCCACCAGGTCAGCCCAGGTGAGCGTGGCGGCCTGTCCGCTGGCCGCCACGGCGACCCCGTTGACGGCCCAGGCGTAGCTCACCGGGTCGCCGTCGGGGTCGCTAGCCGTGGCGCTCAGGTGCAACGACTGGCCCTCGCTGAGGGAGTACGGCCCGCCGGTGCCGGTGATGACCGGCGGGGAGTTCACCACCAGGACGACGTCGTTGCCGTCACCGCCGCGATAGGTGATGCGTGCTACCAGCCCGCTGCCCAGGAAGTCGGTGCTGACGACCGCGCCCTCGTCGAGGCCGGCGAAGGTGCCCCACACGGCGTCGGTGCCGTCGTTGCTGATCAGCGTGAAGTGCTCGCCGGCGACCGGTACGTGGCCTGCCGCCACCACGTCCAGGGCCGCGTCAGCCAGGTTGACGCCGTCAACGGCCGTGACCTGATCGGCACTGCCGGGGGCGAAGTCCACGAGGAAATGGGCACCGGCAACGAGCGTGAGGGTGCCGGCTTGCATCACACCAGGACCTGCCACGCCGGGCGACAGCGTGCCGCTGACGATGGCGGCCTGGGTCAATTCGCCCGTGCCGGTCAGCACGCCGGCCGGGCCGACGGTCAGCGGCATGCCGAGCGGGCCGTCCACTTCCAGAGTCCCGCTGGCGACCGACGCGGAGCCGGCAGGGTCCAGCCGGCCGGTCATTCGGACCGTGCCCGGCCCGCAATCCACGGCGAACGAGCCGCTGCCGTAGATCCACGACGGCAGCGTCGTGGTGGCGGTATTGCGGACGACCAGCGTCGCCCCGCCGCCGACGTACCCGGCGTAGGTGAGCGTCAAATCCTGGTCGCCGGCCAGGACGGTGGTGCCGTAGACGCTGTAGGGGTTGCCGAGCGTCCGCGGGCCTCCGACCGCCTTCAGGGTTCCGCCGTTGAGGAACAGTTGCCCAGGCAGCGCGGCATCGGAGGCGACGGCCAGGGTGCCGTCGAGCAGCTGCGTCACGCCGTAGGAGTTGCCGGACCCGGTCCGGGTCCAGGTACCGGTGCCGGTCTTGATCACCCAGCCGGTGTAGTAGGGGGCGGCGGTGATCGAGCCGGAGAAGGCCGCGTCGCTATTGTCGCTCCCGACGGTCAGGTGGCCGTCGTTACCCAGCGCCACGTTGCCGCTGCCCGACAGTGAGCCGACCGTCGCATTGAAGCCGTTGACGTCGAAAGTGCCGTGCGTGTTCGTCAGCGAACCGGTAGCCGTCAGAGAGTCCTGCAACTGGAGGGTGCCGGCGCCGTCGTGGCCGACGTCGCGGAAAGCGTTGCCGCCGCTCTCGAGGGTCTGGGTGCCCGCCGAGGCGAACACGACCGAGCCGCCGTTCGCATCGAAGACGCCGCCGGTCTTCGACCAGTTGCCGGACACGCTGAGCGCGGCTGTCGGCGCGGTCAGGAGGCCGGCGCTCAGGGTGACGTTGCTGGCGTTCACCGCCCCCGTCGAGCCGGTGAACGTCCCGCCGCTGACCGTCAGCCCGCCGTTGAAGTTCTGCGTGCCGCTGCCGGCCAGGTAGGCGCCGCCGCGGATGTCGGCCAGGCCGGTCACGGTCACGGTGAGGTTATCGGTGTCGATCGCACCGGCGCCGACTTCGTTGACGAGGCTGCCGTAGATCGACACGGGCGCGTTGGCGTACACCATGCGCAACGTGCCCGGCCCGCTGTGGACGAGGCCGTTGTACGACCAGATGTTGCTCGACTGCGTCCCCGTGCCGTTGAAGACCATCGTGTCGGCAGGGTTCCAGCTGCCGGGACTGGACAGGAAGTTCCCGGAGACGTACCAGACCGCCGGGCGGATCGCCAGGCTCGGCCAGCCGATCGAGACGTCGTCGGAACGGATGATGCCGCCCATGCCGATAAGCTGGCTGGAGTTCAGCATGGTCAGGTCGCCGGTGTCGACGGTGCCGCCGCTGCCTAGGGTCAGCCGGCCGCCGTCCATGGTCAGGTTGCCGGCAAACGTCTGGGTGCCGGCGCCTGCCTGGTAGTTACCGCCGGTGATCGTCGCCAGACCCACCACGTTGGTTCCCCAGCCCGACGCGGCGAAGGTGCCGCCGCCGAGGCCGAAGTTGCCGGCCACTGCCAGGTCGGCGGCGAGGCGGAAGGTGTCCGCCGAGGCGTGGGCGTCGTTGATGACCAGGTTGAAGTAATCGGTGCCGGGGCCGAAGTCGATGACATTCAGCGGAGCGCCGGTGCCGTCGCCGACGTACTCCCACGTCCCCTGCGTGGCGTCCTGCGTCAGGCTGACGCTTTCGGTCCCCTGGAGGGTGAGGGTACCCTGGTTGACGAACGGACCGACGACGCTGAGGTCGTTTCCGGCCAGGCTCAGGCGCGCCCCGGCCAGGATCGTGAGGGCGCCGACAGCGCGGTCGTTGCCCAGGACGGGGTCGTTGGCCGTATCTGGGATGGTCGCGAGGTCCATCGCTGTCGGGACAGCGTGCTGATCCCAGTTGGCGGCATCGCCCCAGTCGGCGGACACGCTGCCCGTCCAGACGAATTGCTGCGCCTCGTAGGCGCCGATATCGATGCGGCCGGCGGAGACACGCGGCATGCCACGCTGGTCGGTGGACGGCGGCGGGACGAAGGCCGGGTCGCCGGCGTCGATGGCGGGGCTGCCCGGCAGCAGGGCCATCGTCTGCGTCAGGCCGCCGTAGGTGCCCAGAGCGGCGAGCAGCGGATCGACGTTCACCAGGTCGCTGCTGACCCAGCCGCCGCTCCATTCGTCACTGCCGATCAGGTTGTGGCCTAGAGAAATCACCCCTCCATACACGTCCGGCGAGACCCAGGTGACATGGTTGTTAGCGATGAGGGTGTTTCCAAGGGTAGCCGTCCCGGTGTTGCGGATGCCACCGCCGTATGCGGCGGAGTTTTCGGCGATGGTGCTGGACTGGAGTGTCAATGTACCGAAGTTGCAGATGCCACCCCCGTAGTTGGGCGTGTAGTTCTCCGCGACGGTGACGTTGGTGAAAGTCGCCGTCCCTTCGTTGTAGACCGCCCCGCCGACCGACGCCCAGTTGCGGGAGAGGGTCGTGTCTCTAACCGTGAGGTAACCGGCGTTGTAGATGGCACCGCCGAAATTCCCCCAGGTGTCGGTGACGACGCACCTGTCCACGAAGAGCGTGCCGAGGTTCTCGATACTGCCGCCATAGGCGGACTGGGAGTTCGAGCCCGTGAGGGTCAGTTGTGTAATCGTGGCGGTCGCGCCGGCTGCGATCGTGAATAGCCTGAAGAAGCGGTTGCCCTGGATCGTCAGTTCCTCGGCACCAGGACCGCTGAGGGTTAGTTCGTCACTGACCACGAAGTTATCGCCAGACACCGTCACCGTGCCTGTCACTCCAAAGGTGATCGTGTCGGCACCCGGCCTGGCGTTGGCGTGGGTGACGGCCTCGCGCAGGCTCGTCTCGCCGTCGAAGGGATTGACGATGTCGGCCACGGTCGTAACCACCAGGCCGGCCGCCTCGGTGTTGTTCAGGCTGAAGCTCGCCAGTCCGACAGCCCCGCCGGCTGTCGCTGCCACGGAGTAAGACCCCATCAGTCCGTTGGCCGTCGCGCTGACGCCGGCCATGCCGTCCGGGGCGATGGCCGCCGGGTTCCCCGCTAGACCGGCTGAGGCACCCGAGTCCGGGGCGCTGAAATCCACCCTGCCGCCGGCCACTGGTTCGCCGTAAGCGCTGGAGACGATGACCGCCAGCGGCTGCGCGAAGGCGGTGTCGACCGGCGTCGTCTGGCTGCTGCCGCTGACGATGCTGATGCCGAAGCCGCGCGACTCGAAGGCGCCGATGTCACGCACGCCGATCGGGCCGATGCCGCGCTGATCGGCGGTCATGGTGGCCGGGTCGCCGGCGTCGATGGCCGGGCTGCCGGGCAGCAGGGCCATGGTCTGCGTCAGGCCGCCGTTGTCGGCAAGTGGGGCGAGCAGCGGTTGGTCGCTGATGACGTCGGTGAGGGCCGTCGGGGCGTACCAGGGGACGGTCGTGCCGAAGAGGTTGTGACCCAGGCTGGTGAAACTCAACGACAAGTTCCGCACGTCCGGGGCGTACCAGCCGGCGGTGTTGCCGGCGACGATCGTGTCCTGCATCGTCACGACGCCAGAGTACGGGCCTCCGGCGTAGAAACCGCCCGCGGTGTAGGCCGCCGAGTTACCGCTGATGGTGCAGTTGGTCACGGTCATCGTGCCACCGTTGAGTACGCCGCCGCCTTCGAGGGCCGTGTTGGCCGTGAACGTCGAGTCCGTCAGATCGATCGTGCCGACGCCGTAGAACCCGCCGCCCTGGCTGCTCGCCGCGTTACCGGCCAGGGTCGAGCCGGTGACCGTCAGGGTACTGCCGCCCTCCGCGTAGAGGGCGGCGCCGCTCACGGCGGCGTTGCTCGACAGCGTGCTCACGGCGACGGCCGCCGTGCCGTTGTGCAGGGCGATACCGCCGCCGTTGCCGCCCGCGGAGTTGCCCGTCAGAGCGGTGCCGCGGACCGTCAGCACGCCGGTGTTGTAGATGCCGCCGCCGTTCTGACTGGCGGTATTGCCCGCCAGGGAACCGCCGGCGAGCGTGAGGTTCCCGCTCCAGACGTAGATACCGCCGCCCTCCCTGGAGGTGTTGGTAGAGAAGCTGGTGTCTCGAACGTCCGCATCGCCCTGACTATAGAGGGCGCCACCGAGGTCCGTGGACGCGTTCTCGGCCAGCGTGCTATTAGTGAGAGTCAAGGTGCTACTGACACTGCAGATCGCACCGCCGACTGCAAACCCCTCGGTGCCTACCACCTGGTTGCCTGCCAGGCTGCAGTTGCCGAACGAAGCCGTCGAGTTGGAGACGTAGACGGCGCCTCCCTGGTAGGCTGTGTTCCCGCCGAATGTCGCCGCCGTCACGTTCACGACTGAGCCGAAGCTCATCAATGCGCCGCCTGATCTCGCGGAATTCGCGGAGAACGTGCTGTCGGCCAGGGTGACCCTGCTGCCGGCATCGGCGAAGATGCCGCCACCCTGGATGACGGCTGTGTTGCTGCACAGCGTGGTGTCGCTCACCGTCAGCGTGCCCAGGGCAAGGATGCCGCCGCCGCTGACCGCCGTTCCGTCGCGGATGGTCAGGCCGGATATCGAGACGGTCGCGCCGGCATCCACCTGGAAGATGCGGGTGGCATCGCCACCGCTCACGGCCAGCACGCCGGCGGCCGGCCCAATGATGGTCGTATCGCTCTGCAGTTCCAGTTGCCCGTAACCGGGGGCGTTGCTCAACCTGATCGTGCCGGTCAGGCCCGGTGCGAAGGTGATGACGTCGGGGCCGGGGTGAAGGTTGGCGTAGGCGACCGCCTCGCGCAGGCTGGTCTGGCCGTCGTCCGCGAGGCTGTCGTCCAGCGTGGTGACCAGCGTGGGCACGTACTCATACGCACCCACGTCAGCGACGGCCGAGCCGTTGCCGTCGCCGTCCAGCGGGCGCGGGGTGCCGGCGAGGTCCGTATCGGATGCGGCGGCGTTGCTGCCCGCGTCGATGGCCGGCGAACCTGGTCGCAGCCGGTAGTCCCCGGTGGCGGGGTCGGCGAACAGGGGGTCAGAACTCAGGTTGCCGGTCCCGGCCCAACCGCCCTGGACGATGGTGTACGTCGCGGAAGCGCCGCCCGACCAGTTGGCGATCTGCTGGCCCGTGTTGCCCCAGACGATGCCGTTGGTCAAGGCGAGCGTGCTCCCGGTGGCAACCAGCGCTCCGCCGTAGCCCCAGTCGCTGGTGTTGCCGGCGATGGTGACGTTCGTGGCGGTGGTCGTCGAGCTGAAGTCGACCCACAGCCCCCCACCGTAACCGCCCCGGTTGCCCGCGATCACGCAGTCGGCGAGGGCCAGCGTGCCAGTGTTGTTGCCGACCCCGCCGCCGCCGTGGTACGCATAGTTCCCCTGGAAGATCACGTGTCTCACGGTCGAGGAGCCGTGCGCGTTGTAGAACCCCCCGCCGAGGGCCTCCGCAGTCCCGGGGAGGTTGGCGTACCCGCCTGTAACCGTGAACCCATCCACAACGGCCCCGGTCTGGCCCTCCGCACGGAGGACGTGGTAACTGTTGTCGCTGGCGTCCCCGGGCGTGCCGACGTCACCGCTGAGCGTGGTGACGTGCCTGGCCCAGTCCCTCTGCCCACGGGCCGTTTCCGTCCCGGCAAAGCCGCCGTACAGGGCGACGTCGCTCTTCAGATCGAAGGTGGCGGAACGGTCCGTCCCGCTTGTCGCCTTGTAGGTGCCCGCCGCCACCCAGATCTCGTCACCCGGGGCTGCGGCCGCCAGGGCGCTCTGCAGATCCTTCATAGCGCCGTCCCAGGTCAAGCCAGTGCCAGCCCCGGTCGCGCTTGCGTTGACGTGCCACACCGTCGAGGGGGTGGTCCGGTCCTCCAGCCAGAGCAGACACGGGACCAGCAGACGCGGCCGCGACCTGCTCCTGCGGCCCCAACTGTTCCCCCGTTGCGTTCTTGGTCGGAGGTGTCTCAGCAACCGAACCCATGCGAAGGTAGACATGGCTCCTCCTTGCTGCAAGCCTCCAGGTCGCTCCGCAGCCGGCGTTGGCTGACCGCACAATGGAAAGCCTCATGGCACGGCGATGAGCGGAGGTAGGCAGTGCCCAGTGTGTGGTGATGCGGGGAGTACGCAGCAACGCAAGTGCCGGACAGTGAGAATTCCTCCTATGCGTGAAATCGTGAACGGGAAAGCCGCTAGCCCTTCCAGGCGATTCGGCGAGGGTTGCGAGAGATAGGATCCAGGGTGGCCCAGGATGGGCGAATGTGACACCGAGGTGCGCCAGTCTCGCACACCCGCCCGAACTGGGGGCCGTCGCGTCCGTATTCCGCCGTGGTGACCCGTGTCAGTGACTGCCTGAGCGACCCAGGGCGCCTGGTCGCGCCGTGGGTCGCAGTCCCGACCGCAGACCGCAACGCCGTTCCGCCAATCAGTTCCGGCATCGCGGCACGGACAGCACCGTCGGCAGCAGGGCCCTCACGCCGTGGCGGTTGGCCGCCGTCACCCCGCAGGCCAGCGGCAAGCTGGCGCTCTCGACCATCAGGTGGTGGTTGCTGCCGGCCTTGGCGAGGACGGTGGGGCTGTGGACCGTGTCGCCCCTCCGAGAAAGGCGAGGACGCCGGCGGAGTCCACCGCGGCGCCCGACCAGTCAATCACGCTGGCGCCGGCCCGGCGTGCCAACGGATCGGCGTGGACGGGGGCCCAAGAACCGTCCTTCTGCCAGTCGTGCAGACGCCTCCGGCAGGTCTTGCCCCAGCCGCAGGCCGTCTCGGCGGGCAGGTCAGTCCAGGCGATGCCGGCCTCCAGCACGAACAAGGTGCCGGTCAGGGCCCTGCGGTCGTTCCGCAGCAGCCGGCCGCCCTGTGCCTGGGCGGGGAGTGCAGACGACACGGAGCCGGTCACCTCCGACAGTTCTTCAGGCAGCAGCGGCCAAACCCTGGCTGGGCCCTCCGGTTCTCTACCGGATAATGTCACAACCTGACACGAGAGCGGGCCAGTTTTATTCGACGTCCAACACAACTGATGCGCTGTGAGGACTCCCCTACCAGATATGAGGTCGGGGCGAGCATCATTGAGCACATCGAGGCGTTCTGCGATCGCTTCCGCCGGTGCTCCTCCCTCTGCTTTCTCTCACCCGGGATATCGAGCAGGCGCATCACTCCGCCCACCTACCTTTGACTGCGGCTCCTCTTCCTTTGGCGAAGTCCACTCCCGCGGATCCAGGCGCGGAGGGGATGCTGAGGGGAAGGTGAAGGTTCCCTTCGGGAGGCGGAGGCCAGGTCATGGGGGCGGGCGTGGACGGCGGGGCAGCGGGCGCAGCTGGAGGCGATGCTGGCCGGGGCCTGCCACGCGCGGGTGCGGCGGCGGGCCGAGGCGGTGCTGGCGGCGGGGGGGAGGCGAGCAGCAGGCCAGCCAGGACGGGTGACGGTGGCGAACAGCGCGCCCAGGCCGATGAGGCTGCCGGACAGGCCGAACTGGGCAACGAGATAGCTGGCGAGCGGGGTGATGTAGATGGCCGCTCCACCGTAGCCGCCGACGACCAGGCCGACGATGAGGCCGCGCTGGTGCGGTCCGAACCACTTGACGGCAGCAGGCGTGGCGGCGGCGTAGCCGATACCCATGCCGACGCCGCCGAGCAGGCCGACGCCGAGGATCAGGCCCAGGTAGCTTTTCATGAGACCAGTGACGACGGGGCAGCCCTGGATGAGCGATGCGGTACCGGAATGTCTGAAAGTAGCCCAGGGTATTGCAGACCGACCGCTTCCGGTCGCCAAGCGCGTCGACCAGCTGGTTGTTAGGTTTCCCCCTGGCGGAGCAGCGGACAGAAACGCTCGACCACGATCAGGATCGAGCTGTAGCCTGGCAGACGGGACAAATCAAGGTGGGGGTGGTCCGTCCGCTGGCCTGAATGCGGTGCGTCGTGTGGAGGATCTCGGCCAGTTCGGCGTATGATTAGTTCGCTCGGCCCAGGCCGCAGGACGCCGGGCCGCCGGTCACCTATCCCTTGACCTCGTCGGCCAGGGACTCCGGCACCTTCGGCTGTGTCCCCTTCGCCTTGCCGGGGCGGAGCCCGTCGAGGCCGCGTTCCAGGTAGGCATTCAGCCAGCGGGGCATGATCCGGGTGCTGACGCCCAAGTTGGCCGCGACCTCGGCGGGCCGCAGGCCGCCTTCCGCAGGCCGTCATCAGCACCACCCGGAGTCGGTCGCGGAGATTGCGGTCAACCGTCACCCGGAATACCGACTCCAGTACACCCCGCTCAGTGTCGGGGAGGTGGACGCGGAGCATGGGTGCTTCCTGACGCCGGGAAAGGGCGCGGAGCCTATCCTACGAACGCGACAGCCTCAGCGGCCCCGTGAATGAGGGTGGTCAGGGGCTGACCACCGCGATTCAGGCCACGCGTCGCGAGAGGCTTCTTCTTCCTCCCGGGGATGGGGCATCTACCCGGGAGACGTGTCAAGTCTCGCCCATGGCGTTTGCCCTGTCCCGGGGCGTAGGCCCTCACTGTGCTCCGCGCGCAGCCCGAGGCGTCACCCCTGGCTCGAGGCCCTCATCACGGTGGGGCTACACGTTCACCGTGGCCCTGGCCCTCGCCTGTCTTTCCTCACCTGGGGGCATGGACGGGCTGACCGGTTAGGATTCCATCCGGTAGGCATGCGCGATGATGACGAAACAGCGAGCGTCAAGGCCAGAAGCAACGGTAGGAGATTCGGTACTGGCCGGCCAAAATTGCGTCGGTTATCCTTGACCTGATGAGTGAGGTACCCCACATCCTGTTAGCCATTGAGGGCGGCGACCCAAAGGCAGCTAAACAGCTCCTTCCACTGGTTTATGACGAGCTGCGCCGGCTGGCGGCTCACCAACTGGGTCACGAGAAACCCGGCTATACCCTCCAGCCTACAGCTCTGGTCCACGAAGCCTACCTCCGCCTAATCGGGGGAGACCCGGACCGCAGGTGGAACGGGTGCGGCCACTTCTTCGCGGCGGCGGCGGAGTCTATGCGGCGTATCCTCGTCGAGGCTGCCCGGCGCAAGGGCCGTGCACGACACGGCGGGGGCCGACTCCGAGTGGAACTCGACACGGAGGTCGCGTCTTCGGGCGAGGACGACGACGATCTCCTTGCCCTCGACGAGGCCCTCGGTAGACTCGCCGAGATCGACCCGACAGCAGTCCGCTTGGTCGAGTTGCGGTACTTCGCCGGGCTGACCATGTCCCAGGCGGCAGATGCCCTCGGGGTGCCTCTGCGGAGCGCAGAGCGGGATTGGGCGTACGCGCGCGCATGGCTGCGACGGGCCGTGGCGGGGAACGATTCACTCGGCCCGGTTTGATGAAAAATCGAGAAACACTGCGAGAATTCTGGCGGAGTCCGGCCTCTTGCGTCGCACTGGAGAATGATTGTTCGTTTTCCAGGTGGAGGAGATCCTCATGCCCAGCCAGCAGGATCGGGCCAAGTCAGTCTTCCTATCCGCTCTGGAGATCTCTGACAGGGACGCCCGGATTGCGCACGTCGCCGTCGCCTGCGGTGGGGACGCGGCATTGCAGCGCGAAGTCGATCAGCTCCTGCTGCACCACGAGGCGGGGGCGTTAGCGAGATTTCTCGAAACGCCACAGGCGGAGACGTCGGACCTGCTCCCAGTCAGAGCGCCACTTGGGGCCTCGCCGGAAAGGACCGGGGCGATTCTCGCCGGGCGGTACAAGTTGATGGAGGAGATCGGCGCGGGCGGAATGGGGACCGTCTGGATGGCCCACCAGAGCGATCCAGTCCGGCGGACAGTTGCGGTCAAGCTAATCAAGGCGGGAATGGACACACGGGCGGTGCTGGCGCGATTCGAAGTAGAGCGTCAAGCGCTGGCGCTGATGGACCACCCCAATATCGCCAGAGTCCTTGACGCTGGCGAGACGGCCGACGGTCGTCCCTTCTTCGTCATGGAGCTAGTCAAGGGGGTGCCCATCACCCAGTTTTGTGACGACCGGAAACTAACTATCCGCGAACGCCTGGAGCTTTTTGTGCCAGTCTGCCAGGCGGTGCAGCACGCGCATCAGAAAGGGGTCATTCACCGCGACATTAAGCCATCCAACGTACTTGTCGCCATGTATGACGAGACGCCAGTGCCGAAAGTGATCGACTTCGGGGTCGCCAAGGCCGCCGGGCAGCCACTCACCGAGATGACCCTCGCTACGAAATTTGGAGCGGTCGTTGGGACACCGGAGTACATGTCGCCAGAGCAGGCCAGCTTCAACAACCTCGACGTGGACACGCGCAGCGACGTCTACTCGTTGGGTGTGCTGCTGTACGAGTTACTCGCAGGGGCACCACCGTTCGGAACGGCCGAGCTGCGGGAGGCAGGGCTACTCGAACTCCTTCGGTCCGTCCGTGAGGTAGAACCGCCGCGGCCATCGGCGAAGCTAAGCACAGCTGGCACGTTCCCGGCGCTCGCGGCCAACCGCAGTGCCGACCCGGCAAGACTAACAGCGGCTCTGCGCGGAGAGCTGGACTGGGTCGTTATGAAGGCACTGGAGAAGGATCGCTCAAGGCGCTACGATACGCCCAGCGCGCTGGCGCGGGACGTCCAGCGATACCTGGCCGACGAGGCCGTCGATGCGCGGCCGCCGAGCCGGGCTTACCGTCTGCGGCGGTTCGCCCGAAAAAACCGTCGCGTGCTCATCGTCGCCAGTGCCTTTGTCGTCCTCATCTTGGGGGCGGCGGCGGTGAGCTTCTGGCAGGCCGACGAGATCCGAAAAGAAAGGGACCGGGTAGTCCAGGCCCGTGGTGCGTTGCGTGGCAACCTGACCCGCCAGATGGCGGACAGTATTCGTGCAGACCTGCGCCGTTTGGCCTCGGTCGGCAATGCCTTGACCGATATCGTCCAGCAGGGCCGCTGGGACGAGAAGCAGTTTGTGATTTGGATGACGCGGCAGCTGGAGCGGGAACCAGAGATCCTTGGAATGTGCATTGCCTTTGAACCGGGTACGTTTGCTCCCGCCCTCGACCCGGCGACCGTGCGCGAACCTCCCCTCCTGCTCCCAGCTGCGCCGGACCAAATCCGCGACGGATACAGCCTCTACGTTCGGCGCCTGCAGAGTGACCCGCTGGGGAAACCAATTGCGGAGGCGCTGAAGCTGTCCTATCACTACCGCAAGCAGGGGTGGTACGCGAACACACTCAGCGGATCCGAACGCGGCTGGGAGGAGCCGTCCCGTGATGCCTACGGAAGAATGGTGGCCTACACCGCCCCGCTCCATCTGAGTGATGGCCGCCGCCCTGTCGGGGTCCTGTGTCTGGACGTATCCCTGGCATACTTCCGCAGGCTTGACAACTGCCTAAAAAGTCCGGCGTTCGGGGACGACAGTTACGCCTTTGTGGTCAGCGCGAAGGGGAAAGTGATCAGCCACCCGCACCTCCGGGAACACGGCGGTCCAGAGGCTGCGGAACCGTTCCCGGACCTGATCGAGCACAGCCGTGAGAGCTGGCAAGATGCAGCGTTCGCGGACGTGGTCCGGCAGATGCTGGAGCAGGCAGGGGACGGTGTGGGGCAAGCACGGGCCCTCGACCCAGTAACTGGGCGCCGGTCACTGTTCCAGTACACCCGCGTCGAGACAGCGAACTGGGTGCTCGTCACGGTGATCCCTGACGACGCCCACTGAGCATCATGCGGCCCTCGACTTAGCCGAGGTACACAGGCCCTGAACCCGCATGCCTCCTGGCCCTAAACATCGCTGCGCTCCTGGCCCCGAGTTCATCGTGAGCCCCTGGTGAGTTGCCGTCTGCTAATCGCCACAAGTGCTTTATACAAAACGTCTCCCAAGCATATGCAGATTAAGAGCAACCTATCACTAGCCCACACTGTTCATCATCGAGCCTCAACCCTCTGAGCCACAGGAGTCTGCCCGTGTCGAACTGGTTCTTTCGCGGCTTCCGTCACCTCCCCGAAGCGCCCGGCCCTACCCGCCGTGAAATTCTGGCGGCCGCACTCACGGCCTCAGGGGGAGTGTTCCTCCGAGATTGCTGTGCGGCGGCTCCGGCGAAGAAGAAGTCGCGTGTCGTCGTGATCGGCGCGGGCTTAGCCGGGCTAGCCTGTGCAGACGAGTTGGCCTTCGCCGGTTACGACGTAACTGTCATCGAGGCGCGCGACCGGCTCGCCGGCCGTGTCATTAGCCGCACCGACCTGATCAAAGGCAAAGTGGTTGAGGGGGGTGGTGAGCTTGTTGGCCCTAACCAGCCGACCTGGATGGCTTACGGCAAGAGGTTCGGGTTTGAGTTCCTGCCGCTGCCGGACGACCCAACTGACGTTGTTGAGTTGAATGGGAAGGTGCTGGAAAAGGAGAAAGCGCAAGAGCTTTACAAGGAATGGCGGACCGCCCTGCGCAAGCTGAACGACCTCGCCGAGCGAGTGCCCGCGTACTCGCCCTGGGAGGCACCGCGGGCGACCGCCCTGGACCGACAGTCGCTGGCCGATTGGATTGCACGCCAGGATGTGTCCGCTGACTGCAAGGCGGCGATGGCCGTCCAGATGACGGCGATCAACGGTGCTGTGCCTGCCTGGCAGAGCCTTCTGATGGTGCTCGCGATGGTGAAGGGCGGTGGCCTGGACAAATTCTGGGACGAGACCGACACCCTTCACGTCAAGGGCGGCTGCCAGCAACTTGCAACCAGGCTCGCTGTGTCCTTGCGCAAACGGTGCGGTTTCGGCGCAGTGCGCTTGGGCCGGCCAGTCCGAGCCATCCGCCTCCGCCAGCACGGGACCACCATCGTTGAACTCCGCGACGGATCCATCCTGGAGGCTGAGGACGTGGTGTTGACCGCCCCCGCGAGTGTCTGGAACAGGATCGACTTTGACCCCGCGCTGCCCACTGGACTGACCATGCCCCTGGCCGACAACGTGAAGTTCCTGGCGGTTTCGAAAGGGCGCCCCTGGGCGGACGCCAAGCGGTCGGTCAACGCCCTCTCTAACGGAGCAGTACAGCTCACCTGGGAGACGACGGCCGGACAAGGCGATGCTGGCCATCATGCCGTGGTGGCCATCAGCGGTGGCCCGGCCGCCGACGAGTGCCGGTCCTGGGCGCCTGACCAACGCGAAGTCCGGTATCGTGATGCCCTGAACCGGTTCTGGCCGGGTTATACCAGGGCGTACGTTAGCGGCGAGTTGTTCAACTGGTTGTCCGATCCGTTCAGTCGTGGGAGCTATTCAGTCGCGGCCCCCGGGCAGGTGACTGTGGCGGGCCCCCTACTGGCAAAGGGGGTGGGGGGGCGGCTCCACTTCGCGGGCGAGCACTGCTGCTTCGCATTTCTTGGGTGGATGGAGGGGGCACTATCGTCCGGGGTGCGGCTCGCCAGGAAGCTCGCGGAGCGCGATGGGCTGGTAACGCCCGCCGCCAGATGACCGGAAATTGGGTTGGACTCTCGGCTCGCAGGACAAAGCCTGTCTGCAGCAAGAGTACGCGTTCCCCAAGGGAGTAGCCATACAACCGCCAGTCCGCTTCACGAATGGCTCTTATTCCCGCGGCCGGAGAATCTGTCTGTTTTGCCGGCTCGGTTTACCAACCTTTCATGAGCGACATGGCTCGGAGCCGGAGTGTCTGGAAGTAGCACAGATAGTTGCGGATCGACCGCTTCCGGTCGCCGAGCGTGTCGAACAGCCGGTGGTGGGTGGCCCGCCGCCGGATTAGCCTCCAGAAACGCTCGACCACGTTCAGGCACGGGCTGTAACCGGGCAGCCGGTACAGCTCCAGGTGCGAACTTTCGGCCAGCGCCCCGCGGACCGGCCCGCCGGCGTGCCATGGTGCGTTGTCTATTATCAGCACCACCCGCCGGTGCCGGGTGGCCGGGTAGTGCCGTCCGACGTGTTGCAGGTGGGTGGCAAACGTCCGCTTGAGCCGCCACGTCTTGTTCAGGCCGTTCCGGCGGGCGGCGTCCTTCGGGCTCTGCCGCGTGTTCGCGTGGACTGCGGCGCTGACCACGTTCACCACCGCGAACACGTACAGCAGCCCCTTGTTGTCCCAGGTGCCGACGGACGGCCTGTGGCCCTTCCCGCCGAGCTTGGACACCATCGAGAAGCGGACCTCGTCCTGGCTCAAGAGGACGAGTTCACTCGCTTCTGCCCCCTTTTCAGCGCTGCCAACACCTCCCGCGCCCTGGCCTGCTCTCGGCATATGTAGGGATAAAATCGCCCGGCGCATGGACTCTTCCACAATGGCACCGGAGGTACGTGATCTTTTGAACTCGGTCATCCAGGAAATCGGATCCAGGCTCGTTGCAGTCGTCCAGGGGTTAAGGGAACGCAGGGAGTACAACGCAAACACCTCCCGTCGTAGACGGTGACCTCCGACACATGCTATCCTGGGCAGAAAAGCGAAGAACCCCGAGGAGAAGCCCATGCCGAGCCTCCATATCCCAGATGCAACCTTCGAGAAACTCGTCGAGCGAGCAGCGGCGCTCAACGTGACGGTCGAGGAACTGGTGAGGCCGGCCCTGGAGCAACTCACCCAGAACGGGGCCACCAACCCGCAGTTGCCCCTGACGGGGGAAGCCTGGAAGCGGGAACTGGAGGCGTGGAAAAAGGATGCCGCGAGCCGGGCCGACCGCTATCCCCCCGGTCACATCCTGAACGACAGCCGCGAGACCATCTACGGCGAGAGAGAGGATAGCCAGTTTTGATTCTGCTCGACTCCAACATCCTGCTTCGCTACGCCAAGACCACTGATCCTGCCTACCCCGTGGTGGACGCTGCGATCACCCACCTTCACGCCGTCGGCGAAATCCTCGTCATCGTCCCGCAAAACATCTACGAATTCTGGGTAGTAGTCACCCGGCCCGTTGCGAACAACGGCCTCGGATTCACCGTGATCGAGGCCCAGACGGAGGTGGCTCGTCTCAAAAATCTGTGTACGTTTCTCCCCGACCAACCAGGCCTCTTTTCCGAGTGGGAATCCCTCGTGGTGACTCACGACTGCAAGGGCAAGGTGGCCCACGACGCCCGTCTCGTGGCCACCAGGAAGACCCACGGCATCAGTCGCCTCCTGACCTTCAACGGAAACGACTTCCAACGTTACCCCGGTCTCACCATCCTGGACCCGGCAACGGTGGCGAATCCCTCCTCCAACTCTCCTTGAGTGTCTGCCGTCACCCCTGCCAGTTGGATGGGGCTTGCACATTCCTCCAGCCTGGTCTCGCCGCAACACTGCGTAAATGTGTTTATCTCACTCCCACGGGCCTGGCGATACGGACCACGGTTTTCCCTTGCTCCTGCATCGTGATCATGGCCCACTCCTTGTCCTCGGTGAGGCGATTGCGCGTCCCCGGCTTCCGGCCGCCCCAGGGGCACGTTCCCCCCGGTCTGCTCGCGGATCTTGTGGATGCCGGCTTGCTGCTGTTCTCCGCGCACACCCCCCAACACCAGCCTGCCCGCCGAGGTCTCCAGATGGAAGTTGTCGCGCAGGGAAAGGAACCCCAAACTGCGCTGGGTCAGTTCGGCCAGAAAGTCATGCAACCCCGCACAGTGCGCCCCAGCCGGTCGAGCCCCCAGACGACGAACTTGGTGATCTTGCTCCCGCATCCCCGCCCCAGTGAATGAGCCTCGGTACCCTACTTCCATGGTTCTGCATTCTTCTGCATTAACTGCGGATACGCCGAGTCGAATATTGCAGAATCCAGCTGTTTTTTCGACATTCCTCGCAAGCCTTCGTCCAGGCTTGCAAAGGAGTGGCAACCGGTGTAAGTTGATGATGTATCAATGGTTTGGTGCTTTTCGGACAACTTTAGGCACCGCTTCATAAGCCGCGTGTCACTGGTTCAAATCCAGTCGCCGCTACTAGCAAAGAACACCCGGTGAGAGATCACCGGGTGTTTTTCGTTTCCCACCATCATTTCAGCACTTACGGCGACGACATCACCATCCGTTGACGCTGGGTTTGGCCTCCACCCTTGCACTGAACAGCCGTTCTTGACAGAATGGTGTTACACCAGGTGTTACACCTTCTCCATCGAAGGGCATCAACCGTGGCTGACAACCTACCTATCCACAAGTACATCAAGGTCCGCTTCCGTAGACGACGGAACAAAATCAAAGGTCCCGGCGAGGAGCCGACCACCAGCTATACCCTCTACTGGCGCGAGTTCGGCAAGAAGCGGTTCTTATCACTCGGCCAGTTCGCCACCAGAGCCTTTACCGAGCGGATGGCCGCCGAGAAGGAGAAGGAGCTGAACTCCCCGATGCGCCGCCAGGCGATCCGACCAGCCTCCTGGGCCGACTTCGTGAAGGCGTACCTCAACGAAACCTACCCTGGCCACGAGCTGCCCCCGAAGGACCGCAAGGCGAAATCCGCCTCATGGAAGAAGAGCCTGGGAACCATGAAGCGGGAGAAACTGGCATTTGGCCACTTCGAACGCATCTGCAAGCCCGGATGGTGCCACGAGATTACCGCCGCGGATCGCGACCACTACATCACCTACCGGCTCGGCGAGGTGGGCTCGGCGAGCACAGTCGATGCTGAGCTGCGGGTGCTGCACACCCTTTGCGAACTGATGGCGGAGCGCGAACACCGCAGCAAGAGCGACAACCCGTTCGCGGGCAAGGCCAGGGTGGACGACAGGCGGCGCCGACACAAGGCGAGGGGCAAGGAGGCGAAGGCGAAACACTACACCCTGGAGGAGATACGCACGCTGCTGGCGCTGGCCGACAGGGAGGCGACGACCTGGGAAGGCAGAAGGTTCCGGGCACTGGTGTACTTCGTTGCCTACACCGGCTGCCGCCTCAACGAGGCCTTGCACCTGGAGTGGCAGGACGTGGACTTCGCGCGCGGCGTGGCCTGGCTGTGCTACAAGGTCGAGAATGACCTCAAGACCGCCGGCTCCGAGGCTCCTTTTGGGCTGCCCGACAGACTCCTTGACGTGATCCGCGAATGGGAAAAGGAAAAGACCTGTGCGTGGGTCTTCCCCAATTCGCGGAAGAAGCCCTGGAAGGGTGGGGCGCCCGGTTACCGACCGTTCGATCAGATGCAGGCCCTTGGCGAGCGGGCCGGGGTCACCGCAGCGAACTTCAAGAAATTCAGGCATTCACTCACAACGCACGGCAAGCAGCACTTCGGCATGACTGCCGAGCAGGTGCGGGCGCAGCTCAGACATACCACTACCGAGACGCAGAAGCACTACACGCACGACGACCTGACCAACCTCCGAAATGCCATGAGAGCTGTTGATTTTGAAAGGTAGGTTCGACAGGTTTGAAGGCGGACCTCGAATCAACAAATCCAGCTCTCCTGTGTTCGATGGTCGAAGCACCTGGCGCGACGCGATTTCGATCATGGAACCCCGACGAGCGAGACTCAAAGTTCGTTGAAGAACTCGCCTCTCTGACATCCTCAGCCAAGCCGCGGGAGTAGTTCAACAGGAGCCGGGGATACAGACCTGCCAGTCGGATAGCTAATCACCGCTCCTCGCGGCGTATGGAAGCACCCATGCTTTGCGTCCACTTCCCCAATACCGAGCGGGCTGTACTGGAGTCGGTACTCCGGGCGACCGCCGACCGCAAGCTCCGCGACCGACTCCAGGTCGTGCTGATGGCGGCGCGGGGACTGCGGCCCGCCGAGATCGTGCAGACGCTCCAGGTGAGCACCCGGACGGTGCCCCGCAGGCTGAACCCCTACCTGGAACGCGGGCTCGACGGGCTCCGGCCCGGCAAGGCGAAGGGGGCCACGCCGAAGGTGCCGGCGTCCCTGGCCGACGAGGTGATGGGGTGGGTGACCGGCGGCCCGGCGTCCTGCGGGCTGGACCGGGCGAACTGGACGTACGCCGAACTGGCCGATTCACCTCCGCAAGAAGCACAGCATCGAGGCTAGCTGGTCCGCGATGGTCCGCTTCGGCAAGAAACTCGGCGTTCGCGTGTACCGGCCGAGGTACCGCCTGCTGCGGGCCGCCCCGGCCAAACAGGACAAGGCCCACGAAGAGCTGGCGGCGCTGAAAAGGGGGCGGAGGCCGGCGAGTTCGTCCTGTTGAGCCAGGACGAGGCCCGCTTCTCGATGGTGCCTACGCTGGTCGGCACGCTCGGGGTGAAAGGGCACCGGCCGGCCGTCGGGACGTGGGACAACAAGGGCCTGCTGTACGTCTTCGCGGTGGTCAACGTGGTCACCGCCGGAGTACACGCCAACACGCTGGAGAGCCCGAAGGACGCCGCCCGAAGGACCAGCCTGAACAAGACGCGGCGGCTGTACCAGGCGTTCTCGGACCACCTGCGGCACGTCGGCAGGCACTACCCGGAATCTCGCATCGACGGATGGTGTTGATGATAGACAACGCGCCGTGGCATGCAGGCAACCCAGTACGGCGGGCACTGGGGGGCCCCCCAGTGGAGTTGTACCTGAATAGTCCGTGCCTGCATGTGATCGAGTGGTTCTGGCGGCTGCTGAGGCGTCGGGCCACGCACCAACAGCTATTCGACACACTGGCCGACCTGAAGCACTCCATCCGCAAAAGCCTTCGATACTTCCAGACGCTGCGGCACCGGGTCGCCTCGCTCGTCAATAGCTGCTACCCTGGACCGCCGAAACCGACAGCGTCACCGTCCCCGTGAATGAGATCATTTCAAGCGAGGCGTACCTTCCACCGTCACACGGGCAGGAGATGTCCGCGTTATCAGTGGGACCGTCATCCTCGAAATCGAGGAGGGTATATGAGTAGAGATGCGCGAATCGTCGTTCGGAACCGCGAAAGCAGATTTTTCAGTTTTCACGGTCGGCTACGACTTTTCCCCACTGGGTTTTCATTTTTCAATGCGTGTGGTAAAACGGTCCGAGTATTCGATATGACTCCTTCCTTCTATCCTGCAAATTGAGATATTCCCACCTCGTATCGCCATGCAACCTGAAGACCTTTCAAAGGCGCTGGAACTGTACCGCCCTAGCCTGCGCCTGTTAGCCGGGGTCCGCCTAGATCCACGCTTGCGGGAAAAGGTGGATCCATCGGATCTGGTGCAGGAATCGCTGGTCAAGGCCTATGCCAATCTTTCGCAGTTCCAGGGCAATACCCCGGAGCAACTGTACGGCTGGGTTCGGCGGATCCTGGCGAACGAAATGGCCCTGGCGATTCGACGTTACATCGGGGGCCCGCGCCACCTGGAACGGTCGTTGGAGGCCGGTCTCGAAGAATCCTCGCTACACCTTGAGCGGTGGCTGGCGGATCTATCGAGAGAACCGATGGCCCTGGTGACACAACGCGAGCAGATTGCTCGCCTGGTCGCGGCTCTCACTTCGCTTGCGGAAGATCAGCGTACGACGTTGGAACTGCGGTATCTGCAGGGTATGTCCCCTCCTGAGATTGCAGAACTTCAGGGTAAAACCACAGCTGCCGTGGCGGGTCTGCTCAGGCGAGGACTCGAGAAATTACGAGAAGTGCTTATCGAGGAGTCGTAACCGAAGTTCACCTACCCGGCCCGCCCCTAAATGGTCTGAATGAAGCAATGATCGTGTACCACGAGGCTCTCGAATCGGGATCGCCACGGAGAGTATCTTGCTCGACAATTGAGTACCACCTCGCGTGACAGTCGCCCAGCGTCCTGAACAGGGAGGAGTGATCATGCCCGGACATACCGCCGAGGAGGACCGGTTGGATGCAGTGCTGGCCTGGTGCTTCGAGCGAGAGGCGGCAGGAGAAGTCATCGACCTCCAGGCTCTGTGCGAGCGTCATCCCGATCTGGCTGATCATCTGCGCGCTTTCTTTTCCGCGGATCAACGTCTCCGTCGGTTGACCGACCCCCTGCGCTCCTCGCAGTTCTCCGAAGCAGATACGGCCCCCCGTGCGCCCGAACCTTGTTCCCAGGCAGGCTCAGGCGAGGTGCTGGGCGATTACGAGGTGCTGGAGGAACTTGGCCGTGGCGGCATGGCTGTTGTCTATCGAGCCCGCCAGCGGAGTACGGGTCGCGACGTGGCTCTGAAACTGCTGGCCGGGGAAGGAACAGAGGTGGAGCGTTTCACCCGGGAGGTGGAGGCGACGGCGCAACTGGATCATCCCCATGTGATATCCATTTACGAGGTGGGCCAGCAGGAGAGTCGGCACTTCTTCTCGATGCGGCTGATGGAAGGAGGCACGCTGGCGGCCCTGTTACGAGACGGGCCCATCGAGCCGCGACGGCTGGCAAGCCTCCTGGAAAAGGTGGCTCGGGGGGTTCACCACGCCCATCAGCGTGGCATTTTGCACCGCGACCTCAAGCCGGGCAACGTCCTGCTCGACTCCACTGGTGAACCGTGCGTGGCAGACTTCGGTCTGGCGCGGAGTCTCGAAGGGGATGCCAGCCTGACGCACACAGGGGTGATTCTGGGCACACCGGCTTACCTGGCCCCAGAACAGGCCCGGGCCGGGCGACACGTCAGCACGGCGGCAGACATTTACGGACTGGGAGCGATTCTTTACGAGGGACTGGCCGGTCGGCCACCCCACGTGGGCCAGAGCAAGCTGGAGGTAGTACTGGCAGCTCTGCATGACGAGCCAGTCCTGCCGCGGGCGTTGCAGCCGGGTGTGGATCGGGATCTGGAAACGGTGTGCCTGAAGTGCCTGGAACGCGAGCCCGAAAGGCGTTACGAATCGGCGGCGGCGTTGGCGGACGATCTGGGCCGCTGGCTGCGGGGCGAGCCGGTGGCAGCACGACCGGTGGGCCGGACCGAACGGGCCTGGCGGTGGGCGAAACGTCATCCGCTGCCGGCCATCTTGTTGTCTATCCTTGTACTCTTGACCCTGGGAGCAGGAACGACCATCACCCTTCTCTGGCGTAACGCGGTTGCCAGCGCAGAGCAGGCACGCCAGAACGCCGCCCAGGCCGACCAGCGAACCCGGACCGCACGGGAGGCACTCAAGTCGTACACCGCCGCGGCCGCTCAGCTGTTCCGCTCGCCGGACCAGGCCACTCCTGAGGAGCGAGAGGCACTAGCTCGTGGTCTGGAACTTTATATTCAGGTGCTCGCCGAAGGCAGCGATACTCCGGACGAGGAGGACGAAGCTGCTTACTCCACCCTGCGACTGGCGAACGGTATGAAGGGTATCAAGGAGACCACAGCAGCCGAGCGGGCCTGTCGGCGAGCGGTGGAGACACTGCAACGACTAAACGAATCTTACCCCGATCGCAGCAAGTTTGCCCATCATCTGGCGGAGGGAAGCATCCAGCTGGCCGGGGTGCTGTGGGAATCCGGGCGAGACGACGAAGGGATCGAATTCGCTCGCCAGGCTGTACGCGTGGCCGAGCAACTGGCTGAGCGGAGATCAGAGGTGGCGGAGTATGTCGGGATGTGTGCTGCTATTCAAGGAGCACTGGGGATTCAGCTGGTTCGACGGGGGGAGATTATCCCGGGGGAACGACTCCTGCAGGCGGCCGTAGATGGCTGCCAGAAGGCGCTTCGCCGCCAGCCGGAGCACTGGCCTCGTTATAGTTACCTGGCCACTGTAGTGATCCGCCACGCGAACGCAGTCTTTGCTCACCATTGCGATCTGGATCGCTACCGGGCCGCCCTGCAGCCATTGGTCACGATGATCGAGGATACCGTCCGCGACCGGCCAACCGACTGGCCCCGGCTGCTTGAATTCCCATTGAAAAAAGGACTTCTGGCAAGTGGATTACTTTGGGCGAGGGGTGCGAAGAACGATGCTCGGCGGTTTCATGGTCGTGTGACGGAACTCACTGGCGAAATAGCTCGCCGCAAACCAGCTGATCCAGTAGCCGCCCACGACCATGCCATGGCCCTCTTTGAACTAGGCCTGATCACCGAGAACGATTCTGAGGCAGTCGGCCGGTTTCGCGCTGCTTTTCAGGCCATCGAACCAACCGCTGATCGACCGTCCACACCTGCCTCCCTCATGTTTCGAGCCCATCTGCTCGCCTATTGCCCAAGCCCGGCCGTTCGCAATCCCCAACTGGCATTGGCACTGGCGCGCCAGGCCGTTGCCGCCGATCCCGGACTCAGTGGAGTCTGGGAGACACTGGCAGATTGCCTGTGCGAGACAGGAGCGTATCCAGAGGCGATTACCACGCTCAACCGTCAGCAACCGGGCCGGGGAGATCGCTGGACGGAGGACCAATGCGGCCTTCTCCACCATGCCCAGTGGCTGGCCAGTACAGGAGATCGTGCTGCCGCGTGTAAACGATTGCAGCAGGCCGAACCGTTGTTCCGCCAACTCGAAGAGAGTAGCCTTCGAAGCCAGTCTTTCCGAGATCGTGTTTGGCGTCAGGTCACGGGCAGTCCGCCACCACCTCTGTGGCCCGCATCGAGAGAGAAATAATGATGCCCGCTCCTGTTTCAAGATGAGCGATGATCGATTGCGTGCGCGGTCACCTGGGTGGTCAAATAAGAGGTGGATGGCGTCGAGATCTGCCTTCGCAGTAGAGATACCATCGGAAAAAAGAAATAGAACAATTCAACGCGGTCTGGATGAGCGGCTAGCGCATCTATCCCTATAAAGAGACGATTTTTGCACATCAAGTGTGCTACCACCTCACGGCCACTCTGTTCATGTGTGAACCCTGCGCCTCAAATTATCGTTCTAGCCTGGACTAAAGTGATTGTCCTTACTCCCACTCATTAGTTCATAGTGCTGCATCATACGTGATAACCACCGTACAAATTTGCGGAATGATCTTTGGGATGAATTCAGCTTCAAAGGGGAATCGTGATGCTATTGGTGAATGCGGTTAAAGGGCCAAGCATAAGAAACTCTAACAAAACAAGCCAGCGAGG
>JAXMAV010000037.1:0-63466 GCA_046350255.1 Gemmataceae bacterium | reverse complement strand
CGTCTATGCCGCGGGGACCGTGACCGGTGCTCCGGTCCGCGAGATCGACACGATCGTGCCGGTCGCCACCGCGGGCACGATGAGCCTGGTCACCAATGCCGACTGGACGCCGGCCGGCGTCGCTCATCCGGTGCTGGTTGGAGTCAGCGGATTCACGGCACCGGTCGTCGAGGTGGTTTCGACCGAGGATGCCGGTGCGGTGCAACTCGGCCGGTTCGTCGGTTCGCCGGGCGTGGTCGTGGGAGCGGCGGGCATCGGAAGAACCGCTTACCTGGCACCGTTCTACGCCTCGCCCGCCACGAGCGCGCATTCGCTGCGAAGCGGGGATGCCGATCGGCTGCTCGAGCAGGCCGTGGCCTGGGTCGCGCGAGACCGGATCCCGCCCGTCGTGATCGACACGACGCCAGCCCTGACCATGGGGGCTGTCCCTGTGGGCACGACTTCCCTGGTGGTCCGCTTCAGTGAACCGGTCGAGGGAGGCGACGTCCCCGCGAACTACCGACTGGTCGGAGAGGGCCCCGATCACCTGCTCGGCACCACCGACGATATCCCGGTGCCGATCGTCCTCCGATACGCAGGTAGCACCGGCACACTGGAGTTCGATTCCCTGTCGGCGGGCAGCTATCGGCTTTCGCTGGTCAATCTGCGCGATCAAGCCGGCAACCTTCTGGACGGGGACGAGGACGGGATTCCCGACGGCCTATATCGCCGTGACTTTCTGGCAGGAGCCGCTGGAGCGACAATCACCTCTCCGGCGGGCTTCGCCTTCGATCCCCTGGGGAGCGGACCGGGTGCCGGTCAACTGGTGCAAGGCCCTGCGAACGCATTCGACGGGCTCAACCGCCTGTTCGTCGACGGGACGAGTTTCGCCCCTGAGGGCGATGGCACTTCGGTAGACGGGGGTCGTACCCTGGTCACAGCGACTTGGACAGTGTCCGGCCTGGAGATTCACCGTGAACTGACAGTACCGGGTATCGGCAACGAGAACTTCCTCCGCACGCTCGACGTCTTCTCGAACCCGACTGGGCAGGACGTGACGGTTACCGTTCACGTGGTCGGCAATCTGGGGTCAGACGCGGCGACGACGGTCTTCACCACCTCAGATGGCGACACGCTGATCGAACCGACCGACGAATGGATCGCCACCGACGATGCCGACGGGATCGGTACCCCGGCCATCGTTCACTTCCTTCACGGAGCCGCGGGATTGCTCCCGACCGACCTTCGGGTCGTCGGCGACAACATCGAGTGGAGTTATCAACTCCACATCGGCGCGGGGGAAACCGTTCGCCTCGCCAACTTCACGGTCGTGGCCCCCTCCCGCACCGAGGTGGTCGCCTCTGTGGAAGCGCTTAGCGACGAGCAAGGATTCACCGGTCAGGCGGCCGCCTTCCTGAGCCAGGAGGAATCCGACTCCCTGGTCGCCTTCCGTTTCGGTGTCCCGCCGGTTACGACTGGGATCGCGAACGTTTCGCTCATCGAGGATGCCGCGCCGGTCCTGATCGACCTGAACGAAGTCTTCACCGACAGTCGTCACATTCCCAGGCCACTGGTGTTCTCGGTATCCGGAAACAGCAACGCGGGCCTGTTCGACGGAGTCGTGGTCATCGACGGGCGCTGGTTGCGCCTGAACCCACGCGCCGACGGCAACGGAACGGCTGACCTCGCGGTCCGTGCAACGGACGTGGCCGGAGTTTCGACGGAATCGACGTTCCGCGTTTCGATTGACGCCGTGAACGACGCGCCAGTACGCAGCGCGGGAACCCTCGCCGACCTGACCCTGACGGAGGATGCCGGAACGGTTTCGATGGGGTTCGCCGCCCTGGCTTACACTCCAGGTGGCGGCCCGGACGAGTCTTCCCAGCAAGTCACCGTGGTGTTCACAGCGCTACCGCCCTCGTCGCTCGGCAACCTCCTTCTCGAGGACGAGGCGAGCGTGGTCACGGCCGGGACGGCCTACACCCTGGACGATTTGCGCGGCATGTGGTTCCGAACGACGACGGACGCCAACGGGTCCGCCCTCATCACCTTCCAGGTGCGGGACGACGGCACTCCGGTCGGAGTCGCGGAACCCGACTGGTTGACCGAAACGCTGACCGTGACCGTATCGGCAGTGAACGATGTCCCGGTTCGAGTAGCCGGGGACGTCGCGTATCTGCTGGTGTTGAACACGGCCGGCCTTACGTCGACCGTGCGGGCTCGCCCACCCGGAAGGCGGCCGGATGGGCAAGGCCGATCAAGGCGCCTGACCCTGTCCGGTGACCTGGTGCCCCCGAAGACATCGGCGGTGTTCGACTGGCCGAGGGCACGGTGGTGGTCGCGAACTCGGTCTACTCGCTCGAACAACTCCGCGGCCTGCATTTCCTGCCGGGCGGCACGGGTTCCGGCACGTTCACCTTCACCGTTACCGACGACGATCCGGTGCAACCGCGGACACGAACCGAAGTGAGTTCCGTCGGCGTTACGCTTCGCAAGCGACCCGGAGCCGGGCGATACGCTCGCGGGGGCCCTCACTCTGAGTGGGGGGACCGTGTCCGGGTACGTGGGGAACTCGGCCCTGGGCACCCGGGACGTGGACCTCTACCGCCTGACTCTGCAAGCAGGCGATCTGGTGCAGTTCGCAGGCACCATGCGCAGGGCTGGGGCGTGGGGCGTCTCCGTCTCTTCGACGCCTCGGGGCACCGGCGCCCGCAGCCGGCCGGGTGGGCTACTGCCAGAACTTCTGCAGCCCATTGGGGGCACCTGTGCCGTGGGTCTCTGCTCACCCTGGGCAACACGGCCTACAACCCTGCCACGGCCGGAACCGGCAGCGGCGGAGCAGCCTCGTTCCCCTACACACTCACCTGGTGGGTGCAACCGCTGACACTCGACGATGTCGAACCCAACGACGACATCGCCTCCGCCAGCGCGGTCACTGTTGTTCCCGGCACCCCGACCACAGTGCGCGGTTACGCCGGCAACGGGCCGACCGCGGGGGACACGGACTTCTATGCCGTGAGCCTCCTGGCAGGACAGACCCTCTCCGTCACCCAGGCCCCCTACGGTGGATTCTTCAATTACGCAGCCAACCCCCATGTCGTCATCCGCAACGCCTCCGGGGCCATCCTCTGCAGCGCCTCCTCCCTGACCACGCCGCCGTACTATGCGGCGAGCGACCAGACCGTGTACGTCAGCTTCTCGGACGGCAACTACGCCTACCGCCTGACCTTCGACGTCGGTTCCCTCGATCCGGCCTTTGACGACCCGGAGCCGAACGACACGCTCGCGGGGGCCCTCACTCTGAGTGGGGGGACCGTGTCCGGGTACGTGGGGAACTCGGCCCTGGGCACCCAGGACGTGGACCTCTACCGCCTGACTCTGCAAGCAGGCGATCTGGTGCAGTTCGCAGGCACCTGCAGCACCCAGGGCTGGGGCGTGGGGCGTCTCCGTCTCTTCGACGCCTCGGGCACCGACCTGACCGGCCGGGTGGGCTACTACCAGAACTTCTACAGCCCGACCGGGGGCACCTACTACGTGGGTCTCTCCGCCTCGGGCAACACGGCCTACAACCCTGCCACGGCCGGAACCGGCAGCGGCGGAGCAGCCTCGTTCCCCTACACACTCACCTGGTGGGTGCAACCGCTGACACTCGACGATGTCGAACCCAACGACGACATCGCCTCCGCCAGCGCGGTCACTGTTGTTCCCGGCACCCCGACCACAGTGCGCGGTTACGCCGGCAACGGGCCGACCGCGGGGGACACGGACTTCTATGCCGTGAGCCTCCTGGCAGGACAGACCCTCTCCGTCACCCAGGCCCCCTACGGTGGATTCTTCAATTGCGCAGCCAACCCCCATGTCGTCATCCGCAACGCCTCCGGGGCCATCCTCTGCGGCGCCTCCTCCTAGCCCACGCCGCTGCGTGCACCCTGTGCGGCGGCGCCCGGTAGACCGTGTACGTCAGCTTCTCGGACAGCGCTTCGCCTACCGCCTGACCTTCGACGTCGGTTCCCTCGATCCGGCCTTTGACGACCCGGAGACGAACGACACGCTCGCGGGGGCCCTCACTCTGAGTGGGGGGGGACCGTGTCCGGGTACGTGGGGAACTCGGCCCTGGGCACCCAGGACGTGGACCTCTACCGCCTGACTCTGCAAGCAGGCGATCTGGTGCAGTTCGCAGGCACCTGCAGCACCCAGGGCTGGGGCGTGGGGCGTCTCCGTCTCTTCGACGCCTCGGGCACCGACCTGACCGGCCGGGTGGGCTACTACCAGAACTTCTACAGCCCGACCGGGGGCACCTACTACGTGGGTCTCTCCGCCTCGGGCAACACGGCCTACAACCCTGCCACGGCCGGAACCGGCAGCGGCGGAGCAGCCTCGTTCCCCTACACACTCACCTGGTGGGTGCAACCGCTGACACTCGACGATGTCGGAGCAACGACGACATCGCCTCCGCCAGCGCGGTCACTGTTGTTCCCGGCACCCCGACCACAGTGCGCGGTTACGCCGGCAACGGGCCGACCGCGGGGGACACGGACTTCTATGCTGTGAGCCTCCTGGCAGGACAGACCCTCTCCGTCACCCAGGCCCCCTACGGTGGATTCTTCAATTACGCAGCCAACCCCCATGTCGTCATCCGCAACGCCTCCGGGGCCATCCTCTGCAGCGCCTCCTCCCTGACCACAACGTATTACAGTCCAACCGATCAGACCGTCTTCATCAGTTTCGCGGACGGGAACTACGCCTACCGGCTGACTGTGGACGTGACGATTAATCTCGATGCGCCAAGCATCAGCCCTCTTGAGGACGTGATCACCACGGAAGATCTCGCGATCACCGGAATCGGCTTCACGTTCGGCGACAATCAGACATCGCCCGAGGACCTGACACTGACCGTTCACTCCTCCAACCAGGCCCTGGTCCGGGACGAAAACCTGGTCATCACGGGGACCGAGGCCGATCGATTCCTTTCGATCACTCCGAACCCGGATGTCGCGGGGACGGTTTGGATCACGGTCGGAGTTAGTGACGGCCAGTATTTCGTACTCGAATCGTTTGTCCTGATCGTAACCCCGGTCAACGACGCCCCGACGGCCCATGGGCTCACGCTGGAAGCCATCGAAGATGTCGCCCGGTCGATCACCTTGATCGGTGCCGACGCCGACGGCGACTCCCTGGTCTACACTGTGATCGACGGCCCATCGCACGGACGGATGGATGTGACCGGCAACACGGTCATGTACATACCGGACCTCGATTACCACGGCCCGGACCAGTTCACCTACCGGGTTTCCGACGGTCAGGCTGACAGCGAAACCGTCGCGGTTGTCTTGACCGTCGCGCCGGCGAATGATCTTCCCCGGATCACAGGTCCATCGTCGCTCACCACTCTCGAGGATACGGCCTTTACCGGCACCGTCGTGGCCGACGATGTCGAGGGCGATCCGGTGACCTTCGCGCTCGACGTCGGGCCGACGCACGGTACGGTCGTCGTCGAACTCGACGGCAGTTTCGTCTACGATCCGGACGACGACTATTCCGGTCCGGACAGTTTCATGGTGAAGGCCGGCGACTCCGGCGGTTGGGGCATCCCGGCTCTGGTGACGGTCGTGGTCGATTCGGCCCCCGATGCCCCGATGGCGACTCCGCAAACGGTTTTGACGGTGGAGGACATCGCCGTTGGCATCACACTGACGGGAACGGACGCCGATGGCACGATTCCGACCGTGTTCAAGATCGTTGGGATGCCTCTGCGAGGGCGACTCTTTGAAGGAGTCGGCACCGACGGACGGGAGATTACTGGCGACGACGTCGTAACCGGATTCACGCTGGCCGGGGATCAACTCACCTACCTCCCGGACGCGGATTTCCAGAGCGACGACGGTTTCGCCTTCGTGGCCAACGACGGAGAAGAGGACGGCCCGGCTGATTTCGTCACCATCGTGATCGTGGCTGCGAACGATGCGCCGGTCGCGTCCGATCTTGCGCTCGCGACCCTGGAGAATCTGGCGGTAATCGGGGCCATCCCGGTGACCGACGCCGAGGCCGACACAGTGACCTTCACCCTGGTCGTAGGGGTGGCCCACGGTCGGTTGGAGCTCAATTCTGACGGGTCGTTCCTGTACACTCCCGAAGCCGGATACGCCGGATCGGACACCTTCCAGGTGGCCGTCGCCGATGCGACGAGCGTCGGGAACCAGGTCACCGTCACGCTGGACGTTCAGAGCGTGAACCAGGCGCCCGAGGCTTCCCCCGACTGGTACACCGTCAATCGAAACGGGGTCCTGATCGTGGGAGGCCCCGGTGTCCTCGGAAACGATACCGATCCAGAAGGCCTCTCGCTGTCGGCCCGTCTCGCAAGAGGACCGGCGCACGGGACGCTAACCTTGAACCTCGATGGATCCTTCACCTATCGACCCCTGGCCGGGTATGCCGGCCCAGACAGCTTCGCCTACAGGGCCAACGACGGTGTCCTCGACGCCGCCCCCACCGTTGTTGCAGTCTATGTCATACTCTCCGACATCCAGGTCCTGTCTGCAGTGGCCCGAGACGGCGGCCTCATCGAGTTGACCTACGACATCTCTGTCGCCGACAAACCAGTGCCCAGGTTTGACCTGGGGTTCTACCGTTCCGGTGACGCTCGGTACGGCAACGGAGACGATGTGGCGGCACCAGAACATCGCTCCCCGCATCGGTGACCCGGCGGATCTGGCTCCCGGCCTTCACAGCAAGACCCTGGTCATCGGGACCGCTCCGGGGCAGATTGCTCTGCCCGGTGTCGGAGCGGGCGAGATCGATGCCGACTATTATCTGCTCGCTGTCGCCGATCCACGAAACGTACTCGTCGAGAATGATGGCCTGCTCTACTTCGCCGACAACACGACGACGGTTGCAGGTGCGTACCTCGGCACCGACCGCACGCTCTTCGTCCATGGTCGTTCAGGGGCGGACCGGATCCGCCTGTCGATGGTCGCGACCTACCAACCGGAACTCGATATCAATGGCGTCTCGATGCCGTTCGATGCCGATTCCGTAACGGCCATCCGTGTCCGGTCCCATACCGGCGACGACTGGGTGGATGGGTCGGCTGTCGCGTACCCGATATGGATCAAGGGAGGCGACGGCAACGACACCTTGATCGGTGGCGGACTGGACGACTACCTCGACGGCGGGAATGGAGCTGACATCCTCACCGGCGGCTCCGGGACGAACCGCCTGATCGGCGGCGCCGGCGCAGATCGTCTGGTGGAAACAGGAACCACCACCTTCGTGGTGAACAACGGCAAGTTGGTGTTCTCCGGGACGGACAACTTGACCGGGATCGAGAGGGCGGAGTTGACCGGAACCGCAGGGGCGGTATTCGACGTCAGCGGCTGGACCGGCTCCGGTGGTCTCTTCGCCCCGAGTGGCGGTTCCGTGGTAGTGATGAGAAACTCGAACTTCACCCTCTCCGACACCTCGCTGGTGATTGCAGGCAGCGGCGGGTTCACGTTGTCCGGAATCACGACCGCCAACCTCGTCGGCGGGGCTGCCGGCAATGGTTTCAACCTCAGCGGCTGGACCGGCGGAGGGACCTTGTCCGGTGGAGGCGGGAGTGACACGCTGGTGATTGTGAAGGATGCCGACTTCGTGCTGACCGACACCCAGGTCCAGACGACTGACGGCATGTCGATGGTCCTCGCGTCGAACAGCCTTAGAACCGCCCGGCTTGCAGGAGGTGCCGGGGGGAACGTGTTCGACATCGGGGGTTGGACGGGTTCGATCTCGTTGACGGGCAACGGCGGAACCGACACCGTGGCCGCGACACGGAATTCCGGGTTCGTCCTGACGAACCAGACCCTACAAATCGGGGCCGGACCGATCGCCACGCTCATCGGGATCTCGGACGCCCGCCTGAGCGGCGGCGCGGGAAACAACGTGTTCACCGTCGGTGGGTGGACCGGATCCGGAATGCTGACCGGTGGGGGGGGCAACGACACCCTGTCCGCAGTCAAGAATTCCAACCTGATCCTGACCGACTCCAGCCTGAGCGCCGGCGACGGGCTCACTCTGGGCATCGCACCGGACAGCGGTCTCCGGCGAGTGGTTCTCGTCGGTGGTGCCGGCAACAATCGCTTCGACGTCGGCGGGTGGACGGGGAGCGGCACGATCAACGGCAGCACGGGCACCGACACGATCGTCGTCTCCAAGAATCAGAATCTGACGCTGAGCAACTCGGCCCTGAGCAGTTCTGACGGGCTGGCTATTACCCTGGCTTCCATCGAAGCCGCCGACCTGAGCGGGGGCGACGGCGACAACACGATCGACGCCGCCGGATTTTTTGGCTCGACACGTCTTGCCGGAGGCGGCGGCAGCGACGTCCTCAAGGCCGGGCGAGGCAACAGTATTCTGGCAGGCGGAACCGGAGACGATCTCCTGTATGGAAACCTGGGACGCGACTTCCTGATCGGTGGGTTCGGGGCCGACACCCTGAGCGGGGGCGCCGGGGACGACATCTTGCTCGCCGGCCAAACGACGCACGAGGATTTTCGAGGCGCTCTTGACGCCCTGATGGCCGAGTGGGCGCGAACGGCCATCGCTTACGGTCTGCGCATCAAGCACTTGTTCGAAGGAGTGGGCGGCTTGAACGGATCCGTGAGGCTGGGCACCTCTCCGCCCGCCACCGTGCGCCACGACGGGGAATCGAACATATTGGGGGGAGGTACGGGGTTGGACTGGTTCCTGGCCGACATCGAATCCGATTCCTTGCTCGACCTGAATTCAGGTGGTCTGGAAACCGTCACCTGACGGGCTGATGGCCCCTTGTGGGTCAAGTGATGAAAGGCGGCGGATACGGACGTGGGCGGATATGACCCAATATTGACACGATTAGCATTGCAGATGAATTGAGTGGCACTGTGATGATTCTGTGGCCCCTCAGGAGGATCTCTGGGCCACCCCCGAGAGCAAGATTGAGGTGCGACTATCCGCCGACCAGCGCGCTGCGCTTCAGCGGCTGGTCTGGACCGGCAACTACCCGGCCCGCATTCGCGCCGCCATCCTGCTCTTGGTGGACGCTGCTGGCTCGGATCACTGGACCAACGACTGGATCGCCATGACGCTGGACATCAACCGAATTACACTGACGCGTCTGCGCCTAGTTCGCCGCAAAGGGCCTCAAGGCCAGTCTGCACAAGAAGGGGGCCGCCTGCCGGTAGCATCCCAACCTACCGTATCTGGTCACCACATCCTGGCAAGGATATCCCGATGATTAGCACGACCATCGCCGGCAAGGCTTCCTGACTGTGAACAGATGGTGAACCTGAAACATGGGGGATCCACTATAGCATCATCGTCACGCACCGGCCGTCACGCAAGCTGGGGCAAGGAGTCTAAGTCGTCCCCAGTTTGCTGAGGATATCGTTGGTAGCCGCGAGGACGATGGCAAAAGCTTGAACCACTTGCACTCGCATCTCCTCGAGCATGACCTTGCCGATGGTGAAGACGCTGCACTGCTAATCGTCGTTGCTGGAGCACCATCACCATGGCCGGTATCGTTGCCTGGCCAGGAGCCCCACCCCGACCAGCAGCCAGTACGCCAGGGCGTTCTGGCTATGGTGGAAGTGCCACTCAGGATAGCTCTCCCACAGCAAGGCCAGGGCGCGGCCTTGCATCACCACACTGGCCATGAGGGTGTGGAAGGAGCGGATCTCGATCCGGTCAACGTGACCATTAGGGCTTGTTTTTGCGGCGTTGGCACAGCCTGGCGAGCAGCCCGGCCATGGCGTGGGAGACGTAGAACCCCAGCCGCAGGTTCCCCGGTGAGACACGGATACCGCCATGAACCGACACCATGGGCAGATGTCCGCCATCGGCCTGACGGATGGGTTCTGACCCCGGGGAGCCCAGGTTTGACGGATCAGCGGATTCAGAATCAGCCCTGATTCGCCGATCTGGACGAGGTGGACCTTCTTCCCAGCAACGTTTCTTGCATCCGTGTTCAGTCATTCGCAACCCAGTCGGTCCTGGCGTCATCGTTGCGTTGGTGGGCCTTGCAAGCGGGTCGCTGAGACAAGAATCCGCGATCGATGCCCCCCGCATGTATCCTTCCCGGAGCAGGTGGTAGCAGAAACCTGCTTCCATCGAATTCTGCCCCGCTCACCCGCACCGTGAAACCGAATCTGGATCAAACCTCGGTTCAAAGACCGCAAGGCTTCGATTCGCCGCTGACCGTATTCCTCCCCGAATGGATTGTCGATAACCGAGGGCCAACCGGCCTGCTCGAAGCCATCCAGGATGGGCACAATCGTCGAGGCCACGCTGGCACCCCGAACCTTGCGAATCAGGGCAGTCCCCAGGAACAGCTCGCCCGTGATCTTGCTCCAGCGAGGCGTTTCCTGGCAGGGCTCTGGAGACGCCGCCGCAGTTCCGGCTGCCTGCACTGGTGGAATTCCCTGTTCGCCCTCTACAGGCGCTGACGGAGCAAACACGCTTCCGAGGTACTGGTGGAGCTGGACAGCCTGGGCATGATTGATCTGCATTGGCCAAACGGTGATCAAACAGGAGACATTAGCGAAAAAACTGTAGTGGGGCAGCAGCCCCTGCCACAACGCATGAAGTTCCGACTGCGTCCTCTTCGCCAGGGCATAGGCATCGCCCTCGTCAGGATCGATGGCCCGGCTGTTCTCCCAGCTGCCATGCACGATCGGGGCAAGCAGGTTGCTGAGCTGAGCTATGCGGTTTGATGGCGCAGGGAGTGCCTGGAGCAGCAACGCCAGCCGCTCCTTAAGATTCTGCCAACCTGGACCATCGAGTGGGGATCGTCGCAAGAGATCCTGGCACACCTCAAAACAGGCCTCGGCGTCGCAATTCCTGAGCAGCCTTCTCCCATGCTGGTGCGTTTCTTCGCCCCAGAACGAGGCCAGCTGGGTCTGCATGTCCGCCAGGGTGCCAAGGAACTCAGTTGCTGCCAGGTCGCTGCCACTCCCAGGTTCACCACGCAACTGCTCCGCGAGATTTGTCACCTGCCGAAAGGCATGGCGGAGAATCATTGGAGTCGTTGAACGTTCGCACTCGTCCCCATCCTGACAGAGCAGGTGTTCTGCCAGCACTTGCAGCCGGGTAAAGGAATCGGGCAGCTGGAAGGCGAGCGATGGAGGGCTGTACTGTTTCAATGATTGGTCCATTAATTTTCTCTACTCGCCAAGGTGAAATCAATCTTTTTCCAATACATGGTACAGGCCATCTCACAGTCGGTCAATGAGGCACCTCCCAGTCACCTCCCAGTCATCTCCACACTATGAAAACCCTTCCGACTGGTTAAATTAATCCCAGTGCTGCATTTGTCGCGAAAAGGAGCAAACATGATTAAGCCAGGTGAGGAATTGTTTCCCATTAGCCAGACGCCTTGCCATTTGCCACCTCCATCCAGGCAAGTTCATCCCAGCACCTGTTTTCGCTGGGCGTTGAAGGGAGTCGGGCGCAAGCGGATCAGGCTGGAAACCACCAAGATTGGCGGGCGGCGCTTTACGAGCAAGCAGGCGATCCAGCGCTTCCTTGATCGACTGAACAGGGAGGCCAGCAGCAACGGCCATCGATCACGGGCACAAGCCAGGATCATTCCGCAGACCGAGCACGCGTTGACCCCGGATGCATGCGATTGAGTCCGCCAGGCCACTGCCGGTATCCGTCCGGGGAAGCATAGCCGCATCCGAATGAGGAAATGTCCATCCACTGCAATACGGAGTGTTCCATGCAAGGTTCATCAACGACCTCCTCCAGTTCAAACACGCCCACTGCGGAGTTCCGTCCCCGACGGAAACCGGCAGCACCGTATCCACCAGTCCAGCCTCCCAGCATCGCACCTCCACCTGCACTGCCAACCCATCGTCTGGTGGAAAAGCGCCTCCTGGCGGACCTCCAGGACCATCCCCAGCAGGCCGATCTTGTAGGTGACCTCAGCGAAACCGAACTCGCGGAACTGGCTGAGAACATGCGCCAACACGGGCTTCATCATCGCATCGACATCCTGCCCAATGGCACCATCCTTGCAGGGCATCAACGGGTTCGTGCTGCCCGCCGACTCGGCTGGACGGAGATCGACGTGGTGGTCCGGCACGATCTGGAATCCGCTGGCGATGTCGCGATCAAACAGTTTCTTGTGGAGGACAATCTGCATCGCCGGCAGATGGATCCTCTCACGATCGCAAGGACGTACCGAACACTAAAGGAGATCGAGAAGCAGTGTCCGCATAACGAACTTCGCTGGGATGACAGGCGCGACATTCGCGATCGCCTGGCGAAGAAGTTAGGGGGCAACATCTCTGGCCGGACGCTCGATCGCTACGAAAAAATCCTAAATACACCGCGTGCGGTGCAGGATGCGGTCTCCCGAGGGCAGCTGCCCCTGCAGAAGGCCCTGGCTATCACGAAGCTCTCTGCCCAGCAACAGCAGACCATTGCGGAATCGATCCGGCAGGGCATTCCTCCCAAAGAAGCCCTGAACGCCCTCGGGGGCAGTGCTGGATCCAAACACCGGGTCCATCTGAGCAGCCAGCACAAACAGTTTCTTCAGCACCTCAAAACATGGACCGAGGCTGCTCACCCAGAAACGTTTTCTGGCGCGGCCAGCCTCGGGATGGGCACCGTGCGGGTGCTGGACCGGGCCATTCAGCTTCTGGTCGCCTTACGCGACGCTGAGCAGCGTTATCTGGAGGAGCTGCAGGCCGAGGAAGATGAGTTCGATGCCTGCCTTGAACGCGATGACTGCGACAATGACTGACCAGCCAGGCCAGTGCCGGACAAATGGACCAGACTCGGTCAGCGGCATTGATGGTCAAGCTGATTCAGCGTCTCTGGATTGGCAATGCATCAGTGCAAACCCATAGCCCAACCACCAGGACCCACGAGGAGTGATTCTCCAAACGCTTCTGGACAAAATGACCAGAGTACCGAAGTGCCAAACTTTGCAATTGGATTCTATGAACCGCTGACCCATTTCAGTGAAGCGAAAGTGACGCATGCATTACCTTCTCAATAAGGCCATTGCGAGTAGCAAACGCACCCCGGTGCCCCTCCGCATCTGGAATCAGCAGGTGGAGATCGATGCTTCGCTCCTGGCGTTGGTGGGCCCACTGGAAACCAGGACCTGCGTGCCAGTCATTGCAGCGGATGGCAGCTTGCAAAACCAGACAGCCTTTGAAAACTTGCTAGGCCCCTCTCGACCTCGACCCAACGCCGGGCTGGCGTGGCTGGTGGCTTATCGCCTGATCGCACAGGGTTATGACCCGCACATTCAATGGGGCGTTCGCCGGCTGCCGGCTCCCCGGTTGACAGAACCGATCTTCGGGATCCACTGGGATCGCCCTCTGCTGGATTTCGTTCGGGGCAACACCCATGGTCTGATTCACCTCGCACCCGGTGTCTCGCGGATTCGACTCCTGGCGCAGTTGTTTCAGGCGTGGCCCCAGCAGCGGTTTGTTGTGGCCACGGGCTCGCATGCGGAAGCCAATCGGGTTCGGAGTCAACTCTTCAAGCAATACCAACTCAAGTCCAGCCTGGTGACTCCTACCCGGTGCCCGGACAATCCCCGGCGCGTTGTCGTCGGCACCTACACCTCGCTGGCACACGGCCCGATCGAGTGCAATCAGCGAGATGTGTTCATCGCCTACAACGCTCGCCACGCGCTGGGAGAGCTTGCTCAAATTTGCTTGATGCAAGTCGATTCTCGCTTTCGGCTGTTTGGCTTCCTGTCGGCCACGGAGTCTCTCACTGCCGGGGAACACGATTGGCTAGCTGCCACTTTTGGATTCGAGCGGCTGGTGATTCCCAGGCATAATTTCCAGGCCATTCAGCCGCGGGTGGTGTGGATTCCGTTCCGGGGCCAGACAACGGTCGATTCAGGGCTCCAGGCCTTGGCACTCAAGAAACGCCTGGTGTGGAATCATGCCCACCGCAACCGGTGGATTGCTCGATTGGCGAAGTTACTGACCGGTGATTCGGCAACGCTTCAGAAGGCCTACCCAGCCATCAGTGACTTCCTTGGAAACCGAACCATTGCTCGTGTCGTGATCCTGACGGAAACCACCGAGCAGGCCCGGAGGTTGGCCCAACGGCTCAAGGAGTGGTCCTCACCTGCAAACCCGGCAATGGAGCCCGCTACCCGGACTCGAACAGAACAAGCGATCCTCACATGCGAGTCGGCGAGGCGTTATCCTCTCGCAGACCAACCCGGGGTCACGGTCATCGTCTGGGCCAGTGCCGGCCGAGACCTGCCTCCACTACCTGAAGAGTGGCTCCGGGTTCCTGTGGGGAGGTCGCGCGAACTTTTACTCATCGATCTTTGGGATGAGTCACAACCTCTCTTGCAGTGGAGCAGGCAGCGCCAGACGGCTTATCAGCACGCGGAATGGCTCGCTCCCGGGCAAAACCCTGTCATCGAGCGGATCCAGCGCTTTTTGCGGTCCCGGCCAACGAGAGGAAGCCAACGATGAACAGCTATGAACCCCGCCGCTATCGGTTTTCCCTGCACGGTCAGTCCTGGTTTGATCGCCGGGTGACCCGACGCCAGCGCCATCGGACCCAGACCAGGCCCGTGGCGTTCTCGACACCAGAGGCCATCGATCTGGAGCCGATTGTGGACCCCGAGAACCTGTTGCTGGCTCTCTGCGAACTGAAACGGTCGGGTGGTGCCGCTCCGGGCCTCGATGGGACCACATTCCAGGATCTGACCACACGGCAGCGTGGAGCGCTCTGCCGCCGGGTGAGTCAACTGATCCGGGAAGGGAACTATCGACCCGGAGCTGCCCGGGAGGTTCGTATCCCCAAAAGCAAAGGAGGTTTTCGCACACTTAAAATCCGCAACATTATCGACCGCACGGTGTCCAAGGCGCTCACCCTGGCCCTGACACCCGCCCTCGACACCCAGATGCTGGATTGTTCCTTCGGGTTTCGACCAGAGAGGAACACGCATCAACTGCTAGCCGAGGTCATCAACACCCTGCGCCAGGGAACACACCTGGTAATGGTCACGGAAGACATTGAGGCAGCCTTTGATCATGTATCCATCACCACCCTGATGGATTGCCTGGCTACCCATATCCGGGATAGCAAGACACTTCAGCTCATGCAAACCGTCCTGCAAGGACAGGAAGGAGCTCTTAAACTCACAGGAATCGATCAGGGAGACCCCCTGTCACCATTTTGCTTGAATGTTTTACTTGACTACCTACTGGACAGGCCGTTTCTGACCGCCTTTCCAGACATTCCGTTCTGGCGGTATGCAGATGACTTGACCTTTGCTTGCCAGAACGAGCGAGAAGCCCATGATGTGCTTATATGGACCCAACAGCAGCTTCACAGATATGGGATGAAGTTGAAAGGAGGAAAACATCCTGTTCCTCTTCGTAGACAGGGAGCCAGGGCTAACATCCTTGGTTTTCAGTTAAGTTATCCAGATCAAAGTAAATTCAGACTGGAGTTAGCTACACGGAGCTGGAAGAAGCTGGAAGAATCTCTGGCAGCTTTACATCACGGTACGGTGACACGTACTCAGGTAGAAGCCATCTGCCGAGGTTGGATTCAAGCACACGGACCGGCTTTCGAGGACAGCAGAGAAATCAGTTCTACTCTGAGCAAACTGCTTCGATGTCTCTCCCGGACAGGGTTCTCGGAAAGCATATCACAAGCGAGTTTGATTACCGAGCTGGAACTCAGCAAGCAGTCCTGGAGAAGTACGTGCTTGCGTATCTGGCAGCACAGGAGCATCTGTTCTCCTTGTTCCGCTGCCTCTCTGTTGTAGTACGCGCTCCGCGCGTTTTGACCGACCGCTTCCATCGAAGCGGATGCCAGGTCTGCCGGCTCCGGCCGGTACCTGGCTTGTATCCCGATGCTGTTGCCTCGGACCACGGAGGGCCGGGCAGAGAGTCGTTTCTGTTTCCCTTGGGTTCCTTTGTTCGAGGACTGTCATGCTTATCGTTCAACCGTCTGTATCCTCCGTCCCGCTGAATGCCCTGCCTGGCCCTGGAGCGTTCCAGGATCGTTTGCACCCCATCCGGGTCGCCGAGTTGATGACCCATGCTCCGCAGATCCACTGGCTGGTCTCTGGCCTTCTGGTCCAGGCGTCCACCACCTTCCTGGCCGGTCCATTCAAGTCGCTCAAAAGTGGCCTGGCCCTGGATCTTGCCATCAGTGCGGCCCTGCCCCCGAACTCTCCGGTACGCCCCCTTTTTCTGAACCGCTTTCCCTGCACACCGATGCCGCATGTCCTGTACTTTTCCGGCGAGGCTCGTCGGGAGGAGTTACGGCAACGGGTGCAGGCGATTCTGCTCAGCAAGGTGCAATCCAGCAGAGCGCAGCCCTCGCGATCCGCACTGGATCAGGTCCATCAGATGGCCAGTCAGCTCAACCTGTCGTTTTTCATGGACACTCCCCGGATGAATGATCCCCACGAACGGCAGAAGGTATGCGAGGAGATTCATCGCACCCGCGCTGGGCTGGTGATCATTGATCCGCTGTATCTCTGCGGACTGGCCAGTTCGTCGTACTCCAGTTCGAATCTGTTCGAGATGGGCGAGTTTCTGAGCACCATCGAGGCGGCGGTTCTCTCCATGGGGGCCACCCCTGTCCTTGTCCATCACATGGTGAAGGGGATCCGGGTCGGTGATGAACCCACCCTGGCAGACATGGCCTTTGCCGGGTCCGCGGAACGTGCCGGCCAGTGGATCCTCGTCAACCATCGAGAACCGTTTGATCCTACCCAGGGCCGGGCCAGCCTCCGATTGCACGTGGGCGGACGTGCCGGACAATCCGCGGTGATCCACCTCGACATTGAAGAAGGCTGTCTGCAGGCAGATCTCACGGGCCGACGCTGGAACGTGCAGGTGCAGGGCCAGCCACGCCCAGCGGGCGACCCAGTCGAGCAGTGGCAGCCCGCCACCCCTTCACCCAGGAGGCCACGAAGAAGCATGTAATCGAGCGAAGCGCGGTCCGAGGTGCCAGGCTCTCTTTCCCTCAAGAGATCGAGGGCTAACGCTGGACAGCGGTGGACCAGCTGACCCAGCAGCACCGCGGATCGGTGTACCCCTACCGCAGGGCCTCCTGGCCCTGCGGCCTCGGATGGAGACCATGTGGATGCGCAAACAGTTCCGGTTTTTTGAGTGGATGGCGCAACACCCGCTGCGGCCTCCGGCCTGGCGCTGGGAGCGAGCCCAGCAACTGGTGGCTCAGCAGCAACGGGCTTCCCGCCATCGAGACGACGAGCCCACCTGTCGGGCTGTCCGTTTCCTTCGGCGACTGGAACGTTGTAACTCCGAGCAGGAGCGCCAGAAGCTTGCCATCGCGGAGCCCGCGATGGCTGCTGCCCTGCGTCTGCACTCCCAGGCGCGGCCCCTGCTCGAAGTTAAAGCTCGGATCCTGGCCCGGCAAACCAATCGGGCCATTGCCCGATCGCTGGCAGTGACTCCCGAGGTGATAGGCTGCTTCCGAGTCCTGTTCTTTGACGTCGCGGATCGGCTGGAAGCCCCTTACTATGTGGCCAATGTCGTGGCCCGGGTTCCCCTCAGCGGCTGCGTGACGCCGGAGTCTCTCCTGCTCCTGGCGGCGTATTGGCACGGGCCAGGCGTCGTGGATACCTGGATGGAGTTTCTGAGCCAGGAGGGGCATACCCTGGATCTCAGCACAGTTGCAGGGCGCAACCAACAGGCTCTGGAACTGCTTCTGCGGGTGCATCAACTATCGGACTCGGAGCAACAACGCTGGCAACTCGTTCGCAAGTTGCCGTTCATTCAGTCCACTGGGAGTCAATACCTGTCTCCGCAGCGAACCGTTCGCAGTCTCTTTCTGGACAAATTGTCCAGATCTCTGGCTATTCGATTACCTGAGGATCACCAGACGGGTCGATTCCCGGATCATGCCCGGATCCGGAAGCCCTCCACGGCTCCACGGCCAGAATCACCAGTCCCCGGGGAGTGGCCTGAGGTTGCCTGACGGTTCGGGTGCAGGGAGTGCCATGGGAGACAAAACACACAGGAGGTTGTCAAACATGCCGTGGGACGTGCGGCGCACCGGTCATCGCTATTTTTCCCGGGCCCGAAAACTGCAGGGGGTGGTTCACCGACAGTATCTGGGGTCGCACCAGGATCCATTGACCCAGCTTCTGGCCGATTTTGATGCACTCGAACAGGCTCAGGGTCTGGCGCAGCGGCAGGTGTTGGACGCGGAACAGGGGTTGTGGCAAGCGATTGAGCAAGCGGAGCGGGCTGCTACTCCCCGGATACACCTCCTGGTGCGTGCTGGGATGTTGCTTGCCGGGTATCGGCAGACGCGCCGCGGAGGTTGCGTTCGACTTCACCAGGCACGGAGGCCCAGCATGGGAGCAAACACAATCACGGTCTCGGACATGCCGACTAGAGACGACATCGCCGAGCTGGTGCAACGAGCAGAGGCAAAGGATCGTCACGCCTTGCATCAACTTCGTCTTCTGCTCCGACGGTATCCATGCCTTTGGCAGGAAGCGACGGATCTGTCGGCGCAGATTGAGGACCAGCTCCTTCGCTTTCTGGCTGGCGACTCGCTGCTCGGTCAGGAGTGCCTCGTTCAGCGACTGGAGCACCAGCGCCGTCTGCTCTCCCGCGGGAGAGACTCCCCGCTGGAACGGCTCTTGATCGATCAGGTGGCGCGCCTGGCATTGGAGACGGAGTGTATCGAGCTCGCCCGTCTGCAGCCCAGCGGCAGAAAATCCTCGACACGCTTCTGGGAACAACGCGTTCAGCAGACCCAGCGACGCTACCTGCGTGCGATGCGTATGCTGGCCCAGATTCGCCAGATTCTGCCGGGCGAGTCGCCCCCGACCCACCCCGAGATGGATTAAAGATCTCTGAAGGGCTGATATCTAGAAAAAATCGAAGGGGGCCACCCTGCTGGATGGCCCCTGGCTGATTCAAAGATGGGCGTGCTTGGTAATCATCGATCCGTTGTGCTGCGCGGACTGACCTCCTGATTCGCCGAAAGCGATTCAGGAGTGGACCGGCCAGCAACGGTGAAGGTGACTCGAAGGCGATCAGCCTTCGGCGACTTTATGGTTCGAGACTACCTGCGGGGGAGAACCCTTCCAGCGGTCACGCCGGCCGCACCACTCAGGCCGCTTAACAGCCCGGCGACGATGGGTCCGGCCGCGTAAGCAGCTACCCCAGTAGCGGCCCCCGCGGCGAGAACCAGGACCCCGTGCTGCCGAAACTGCCAGGCGTAGGCCGCGGCGCGGCCAGCCATCCAGGTGACAGCGACAGAAGTCGCCGCCAGGCTGCGGTAAGTCGCCCCGGCCTGATTTACCAACCACCGAAGTTTGGCCAGGGTCCACGACCAGGCCGGCCGGAGCACCCGCTGCACTGGACCAGCTGTCTCGGTGGTCGTCACCATAATGGAGATGAGCAGACCTCGCAGCGTCTCGACCAGCGTCTTACGGGGCGGCGCGGGCGGCGGAGTCGGGGGAAGGGCGTGTCGGGTGAGGGCGGCGGCTTGCAGGTCCGGGGGGTTGGTCACCACCTCGCGGAGCGTTGCCTCGATGCTCTCCTTCACCACCTGACCGACCACGCTGCGAACGGCGTCGGCCACACTTTCGTTCAGGGCATCCGCGAGACCATCGAGGAGGTGATCGAGACGATCGATCTGGTTGGAAAGGCTGGGGCGGGACAGTCGGCCGTTCGTACTCAATGTTGCGTGGGACATGTTTTTCTCCGAGGTTGTCGACGCCATTTGCCTCGCCCTGTGCGGGGCAGGCTGCGGCTGTCGTTGAGTTTCAACAGTGGGAGGTAATGGCAAAAACTGCGTTGCGGGAGGTTTCCTGAAAGGGGCTCTTCAGACGAGGTTCGAGGACACGCCGTTCGGTCAGCTGGTTGCGATCCGGGCCATTGCCCTGGAGCCATCAATGGTTAGTAGCAGGCTCGCCACCGAGGCGAGTACGCTGGCCCCCACAGCGAGGGTGGGGCCGGCGACGAAGCCGGTCACGCCCGCCGCCACTGTGACCGCGAAGGCGGTCAGCACGGGGCGTCGCCGGGGCTGCTGCCGGAGGAACCACAGGGCAGCCTGCGCCGCAGCCCGCAGGGCGTCGCCCCAGCGGCTACTCGCTGGCCGGGGGGGAGCTGGCGTACCACGTGCCGGGGAGCTGTCTTCGTCGTCCTCCCAGCGGCGGTCCTTCTCGCCCCAGGTGTCGTCCGCCCGGTCGCGGTAGGTGGTCGGGCCATGTCGGTCGCGGTACGGATCGGTGCACGGTTCCAGGCCGCCGAGCAGACGGCGAATGGCCTCGCTGACCGCGTCGGCGATGGCCCCGCCGACGATGCTGGCGATGGAGGCCTTCAGTCGGTCACCCAGTGCTTGCAGGTGGTCATTGAGCCTCGCCAGCCGCTCTGCCAGGGTACGCGGTGGGTCGGATGAGCCAAGATGGTGCATGGAAAACCCCTCCTGTCAGGGTTGCTGAAACGCGATGAGGATCGAGGAGTGACGGCCTGTTGGTCAGCCACTGAGCCAGACCACCAGAGACCAGCCTGTGTCATGGTGATCCGACCGACGGAAGTTCAGCAGACGGCCGTCTCGCCGCAGAACTTTCGCCAGTGGGTATGCAGCTCCTTCCGGAGCTGGCTGATCCGACCTGGACTCACCTGGAACCTGGAGGCCAGTTCCTGGGTGCCGAGGTCCAGGGCCATGTCCAAAGCGATCCGCCGTTGGCGGTCGTCCAGGCGGGACAACCACAGCGGGTAGTCGATGCGGAAGGCGGCCTGCTCGTCGGGCGGGGTGACGGTGTTATCCCGGAGCCGCTCCTCGAAGGCGTCGATACGATCCTGGCCCTGCGGGTCGCTGTAGACCTCCTTGTGGCGGCGCCGGGTGGAGGAGGGCATGCCCTCCACCCGGAAGCCCTTCATCCTCTGGGCGCGGGTCGAGAGCACGTCCTTCGCCCGCTCCTGGCCGCACAGCCGCCGGCCCGAGCGCACGTGGCGAACGGCGAGGTCGGCCAGGGTGTAGGCGAACTCGCCGGCGTTACTTCCCTTCTCGTTGAGGCGCAGGAACCAACGCCAGCAGACGGCGATGACCTCGGCGATCATGTCGTCGCGGCGACCAGGACAGCGAAGGTACCGGAAGCGGACTTTGGCGTGCGTCTCGATGCGGGGCAGGATGGCCAGGAAATGGGCGTGCAGAGCGTTCAGATCTTTGTGGGGTGTGGGCGTTTCGACCAACACGATCATGGCAACGTGCCTCCGGGGACAGACCGTCCCCCCTCGCCGGAAGGACGGTCGTGATGAACGACCGCCCCCGCACGGTGCGAGGACGCGGAGAGCTAGGATTTCCCTCCATCCAGAAATGCCCGATTTTTGCCTGGTTTTAAGCCACGGTGATCTGGCTCCGGGTCCAGTCGGCGGTGAGCACGGCGGTGATGGCCCCACCAGCGCTGGGCGTTTATAACTGGACAAGGAGGCAGAGTTAGAGGGTAGGATCACCCCGCCGAGATGGTCACCTTTGCGTTAACATTCGTCAGTAGGTACTACAGAGAGATCGACCCGCAGTTGTTCCAGCATCTCCTGCGGCAATGGCACGTAGTCAGCCCCAGATGCTCTGCCCAAGTCGTCCGGATCGAGCCAGTTGGCGTCGCTGTCCCGATCCGCTGAAGGGTCACCACCGGTCAGGATTTCGAACGATTGGGCTCGACTCCGAAGCCGGTCGTACATCCGCTCGTCGTAGGTTCCGGCCAGATATGGCAGTGCGATGTCGAGGCCGGGAAGTGCCGAAGACGCCGAATCCGGCCGGGTGCCACCGTTCCGGGCGGCCAGCGCGAGGTTCCGTTCCCGCATCGCTTTGCTCCCCAGCCGGTCAGTCCGTCCTGTGCGCTGTTCGAGGGTCGCGGGGTTCCAGCCAAGGTCGTAGTGGACGACGTGGCGGCAGTGCCGGTGCAGGTCGATCCCCTCCTGTCCGACCTGGGTACAGACCAGGATGTCGGGCAGGAGCGGCGTGTTGAAGCCGTTGAACACGGCGTCCCGGTCTCTGCTGCTTTCACCGGTGACCAGCACCACGGCTTCGGCCTTCGGGTTCATCGCGTAGCGGAGGTGTGCCTCCCGCTCGGTTGGCCCCATCTCGGCCAGTTCGCGCAGGAACTCCTCGACCCGCCCGGCCAGCGGTTCCAACTGGCCGCCGCCCGGCGAGGCGTGCAAGCCCCGCAGAATGCCCGCCGCCCACGTCTCGTCGGTGTCCTGGAAGACGTTTCGGGGGAGTCGGAGCAGGATGTCCTCGCGCAGCAACGCCCGGACGACGGCGTCGGAGACCTTCGCGCGTTCGCCCCATTCCCAAGCGTTCTGCCAGAACGTCATCCGGAACAGCAGGTCGCGCATCCGTCCCGCCCGCTTGCGACCGGCGCCCTCGAGAAAATCCACTTCGGGACCGATCGGGACGAACAGGTTGGGCCCGGAGACGAGAGTCTCGGTCAGTGACGCCCGCCTGCCCGTCACCCTGGTGTTCAGCGCCTCCTCAATGGTGGACGTGGCTTCGCCCTCCGCATCGCCGTTGAGATCATACCACCCGGCCAGACTCGACCGGGCCACGGAGTCCGTTGGCGCGGCGTCCCCCTCCGCTTCGCCTCTTCGGCGGCTCAACTCCGGCCGACCGTACCGGAACCGAACCCATCCCTCGTCGGCAATCTGCTCCAGCAGGAGCCTGGATTCTTCGCGGTCGTCGGCGGCCCGGCCGGACCACCAGGATGCCCGGTCGGTCAGCAGCCGCGTTGCCCAGACGTGTTCGATCGCGCGATTGAGGAAGACTGGTAATCGGCGCGCAAAAATGGTTCTCACGCCGATTTGGTGCAAGCGGATAGAATGCGGGGGATTTGATTCTGGGCAGAGGATGGAATCTACTCATGTTCGCGCAGGATCTGAACCTGGACGCCCTGGGACTCCAGGTGACCGCCAGCGTTCGCACCGGGTCGCTGCTTGTTTTCGCCGTTGTTTCCACCGCTCCGTCCTGCTCCTGCCCGACTTGCGGCACGCTGTCCGATCGGGTCCACAGCCACTACTTCCGCACCATCGCCGACCTCCCCTGCCACGATCAGCCCGTCGCCTTGCGCCTGAAGGTGCGGCGTTTCCGCTGTGTCGCCCCGGATTGCCCGCGTGCTGTCTTTTGCGAACGATTGCCGGATGTCGTCGGGGCCCAAGCACGCACCACGAATCGCCTGCGATTGTCCCACTCCCTGATCGGCATGGCTCTGGGCGGCGAAGCGGGGGCACGGTTAGCCGAAGCACTCTCCTGCCCTACCAGTCCCGACACGCTGTTGCGCCGGATCAAACAGTTTGATGGGGAACCGCTCCCCGAGCCTCGGTTTGTTGGGGTGGACGACTGGGCGTGGCGCAAGGGGCAGAGCTACGGAACGATCCTAATCGACCTGGAACGCGGTTGCGTCATCGACCTCTTCCCCGGTCGCGACGGTGCGGCCCTGACGGAATGGCTGAAGCGGCACCCTGGCGTCGAGGTCATTACCCGCGACCGCTGGGCTGCGTTCGCCCAGGCCGCTACCGAAGGCGCGCCGCAGGCGAGGCAGGTCGCCGACCGCTGGCACCTGCTGAAGAACCTCCGCGAGGCCGTCGAGCGGCTGCTCGGTCGGCACTCCGCCCTGGTCCGCGAGGCACTGACGGGAGCGTTGCCAACACCCGCCACGGAGCAGATCAACCCGGAGCCGCCGGTCGAACAGCCAACTCCTCCCGGCGGCCCGCGGACAATCAGACAGCAAGCGCGACAGGCGCGGCAGCAGGAGCGATCCCGGCAGTTCGAGCGCGTGAAGGAACTGCGTGCGGAGGGGTTGTCGCTGCGGCGGATCGCGCGGGCGACGGGCCTGTCGCTGAAGCGGGTGATCCGCTACGCGAGGTCGACCCGCTGCCCCGACTGGAACCCCAGGCGAAGGGTGGCTACGAGCCTGGACCCGCTCACGGGCCTGCTCGACGCCTGGGTCGAGCGCGGGGGCCGCAATGCGGCGGAGTTGTACCGGGAACTGGCCGGGCACGGATTCCAAGGCTCGTACGACGCGGTGCGCCGCTGCCTGGCTCGCCGGCTGGGCAGCACGGGTCGGCCGGGGCCGCGGGTCGGCCCGCTGCGCCCGCCAGCATTGCCGCCCCCGTCGGCCCGGCAGCTGTCGTTCGAGTTCATCCGCCGGCCCGAGAATCGAAAGGCCGAGGAGCAGGCGCGCCTGGACAAGCTGCGCGGCTGTGAAGCGGGCCTTCGGGAAGGCCTCGACCTGGCCGGGGAATTCGCGGAGATCGTCCGCAAGCGCTCGAAGGTGCCGCTGGCGGAATGGCTGGCGAAGGCGGTGGCGTCGGGATGCGCTGAACTGCGGGGCTTCGCGTCGAGCCTACGAACGGACGAGGCGGCCGTGAGCGCGGCCCTGACGGAGCCGTGGAGCAATGGACCGGTCGAAGGCCAGGTAAATCGATTGAAGCTGATCAAGCGCCAGGGGTACGGCCGTGCCGGGTTCCAGCTGCTTCGGGCGCGAGTCCGGTTCGCCTCATGACGGGTCGGGAGACAGGGTGACCGGGAATGGTGAACCACCGTCACCAAGAGTGCGGAAGACCCTATTTTGCCGCCCGATTGCCAGAAGACGCGGTCGAGGCGCTTGGCGCACCCTTGCCGCGAAATGGCGGCGAGCCTCCAATGGTGGCCCGTGCGTAAAGGGCGGCGACCCGCTGCCGGTCATCGTCGGTCAGCGTCGGCAGGGGCAGGCCGCGAGCCTGGAACCAGCCGAGCAGGACGCGGTCGAGAAGAGGATACCCCGCTCGATTCGCGGGCGGTCAGCGACCGGCGGAACTGCAGCATGGCGCGGTCGACGTCCGCATCACCCGTGACCTCCGTCCCGCGTGACTCGAGCAAGGCCCGGCGGGACCGGCACGCCGGCCGGCGGACCCAACTGGCGCGACGCGGTACTTGGCGGCGCGCCGTTGACGCTGACGCCGCCGTCCAGGTCGAGCAGGACGCGGCTGCGGAGGTCTTGCAAGTATGCCTTCACGGCTCAACTCCGGGGCGGGCGGCCTTCCACCGTACCCGACCCGGACGCCCGGCGGCACAGACCGAAATGAAACCCGCTCTAGCCTTTCTCTGTTCCGCGTGCGGGCAGAGGGCAGCAATGCGGCCAGCGCCGCACGAACCTCCGACGAATCGCTACATCAGGAGTACTCGGATGGAGTTTATCTCTTTGGCTCGTGGCTGGTTTTGATAGCGCCCCATGACTGGCTGGTTCTGAAGCGCGCTGACAGCGGACTTCATAATCGCTCAGTTCGAGAAGAAACTGGCGAACAAGTCGTTATGCCGGCCGTCAGCAGAGAGGATCACCACCTCATCAGACCGCTACGTCCCGCTGACAACCCGCAGCGGCTGAGCGTTTACATCCCGGATTGCCGCCAAGTCTCGCATCCTCGCGACAAGTACGGCCAGCCCCACGTCCTGCGGCAGGCATGCCGAGAACTTGAGTCCTTCGAGGGCTTCCACTGCCACCCGCGGCTTCATCGTCGCCGGTTCCCAGGATCCCAGTTCCCGCACCGCGGCCGTGACCTGTAGTAGCCCCTCGGCCCCCTCGATCGTGACGGCCAGGGCGTCGTGATCGACGTGGCACCCACACAGCCCGGCCATTCCGCCGGCCAGGGCGGCGTTGGCCCGCGTGCCTGCGAAGGTCCACCACTCGTACTCCCCCGGCGAGCGGGACAGCAGCGTCGGGCCTTCGACGTGTACGAAGGCATATTCCTCCCGAACCTCAGCAAGCTTGGCTGCGGCACGGCGGGACCACAGAGGGGAGGTTGACTCGGCGGCCAGGACCGACTTCATGGCCTGGCACAGGCGGAAGCCCAGCGTCGGGCCGCTACCCCGCCAGCGAGACCGGCCGACCTCCTCCGTTGCCTCCACATTGGCGACACGCTTCCCCCAGTCGAGGTGGGTGACACGCCAGGGCCGCCCGCCCAGTAGCAGGACCCGCGGCCCCTCTCGCTTGCCCATGAAGGTCGTCTGGTCCACGAAGCCAAGCTCCTGCCGGCCGTGGCGGACGGTGAACAGCGGCGGCGAGGTGAACACTGAGAACAGTTCCAGGAAGTTCCTCCGGCCGAACTCCTCCTCGCCCTTCTGGCCCAGCCAGAGGATCCCTTCGTCCTCCGAAAGGATGCCCTTTGTCAGCATCCAGGCCAGCACCTCGCGGATACAGCCGTCGGGCATGGCCGCGAAGGCCGGCACGCCGCCCAGCCAGGCGGCCCAGTCCCGGCGGCCGACACCGCGTTCCTGGAGGCACAGGGCCATCAGTTGCTGGGCCAGGATGTGGTACGGTTCCGGCGGCGGGTCGATCGGCTCGACGTAGCCGGTCGTCCATAACTCGATCAGGCCCGCGGCTCTCAACAAGGAGTCGTCGTCGGTGGCCAGAAACAGGCAGTTGCGGGAGGTGCCCTGCCGCCGCCCCGTCCGGCCCATCCGCTGGAGGAAGCTGGACACAGTCGCCGGGGCGTCGATCTGGATGACCCGGTGCAGGTCGCCCACGTCGAGACCCAGCTCAAGGACGCTGGTCGCCACGATGACGCAGTCGTCCCGTCCGGCAAATGCCTCCTCGGCCTGTCGCCTCTCGTCCTGGCTGAGCGAGCTATGAGTGACGAACGCGGTAACCTCCAGGGAACGCAGCTCGCGGCCCAGCTGCTCGGCTCGCGAGCGGCTGTCCACGAACACCAGCCGCTTCTCGCCGCGGTGTAGACGGGAGATCACCACCGCCGCGTTGCGGAGCGAGCCGACGTGGTCCAGCTTCACTTCGGCTGCGGCGGTCGCGGCCGCCTCGGGCGGGTGGCACACCTGCCGCGGCCTCTCGCACGCCCCGGCCAGCCAGCCCAGCAACTCGTCAGGGTTGCCCACGGTGGCGGACAGGCCCAGCCGCTGAAACTCCCGACCGCACAGCCTCTGGATCCGCGAGAGGACGCCGAGAAGGTGCCAGCCCCGATCGTCCCCGGCGAAGGCGTGGACCTCGTCCACGATCACCGCCTGGAGGCCCGCGAACAGTCTCCGCTCGTCGATTCCGCCCGAGACGAGCATGACCTCGAGCGACTCGGGCGTGGTCAGCTGGCAGTCGGGCGGGTCGCGGAGGATCGCCTTCTTCTGTCCTGCGGCGATGTCGCCGTGCCACAGGGCGGACCGCCGCCCTAGCAGGGTGCAGTAGCGGTCCAGCCGGGCGGCGAGGTTATTCAGCAACGCCTTGATCGGGCAAACGTACAGCACGCTCAGCCCCTGCCAGCCCTCCGTCAGCATCCGGGACAGCACCGGGAAGAAAGCGGCCTCGGTTTTTCCCCCGGCCGTGGGGGCAAGTATGAGCAGGTGCCTGCCTTCCAGCACGGGCTCGATCACCGCCTCCTGGAAGGGACGCAGCTCCTTCCAGCCGAGGCTGTTGACGACGTGGTGTCGCAGGGCAGGGTGCAGCCGCTCGAAGGGACTCAAGGCTCCTCCAGTTCGATGTCGTCCACATCCTTCGCCGCCGCGGCATTCCGCTCCACTGCGGTCAACTCGTTCTCGGAGACGGTCAGGGCGTAGTGCCGCCTGGGGTCGAAGTCGGTGAACTGGTCGATGCGGTCTAGCACGTCAGCGACCAGCTTCTTCAGGAACACCCTGGGGGCGATCCCAACCCGACCACCCAGCTTGCCGGCCACAGCTGAGGCCAGGTCGCGGACGTAGGCGTCGTCGCACAGGCGGGCGATCCGCTCCGCCTGGGGGCAGTGCTCCTGGTAAATGCCCCGCACCCTGCGGCCGACCTCCGCGAGGCGGTCGAGGTCGAATGGGGCCAGCCGGACCTGCACCGCCCTGGGGTTGTCGAAGCAGGCGTCCGTCCTGAAATCGACGTGCAGCCTTTGGGCCAGTGGCTCCAGGCGCTGGACGCCTTGTGGGCCGTCGAAGAATGCAGGCGTGCCGGTGACCAGCAGGTAGAGGCCGGGGAACCGCCCGCCGTCCACCTCGTCGATCAACTGCCGCAGGGCGTTGAGCCCCTTCTCCCGCACGTCGCCGCGGACCCGCTGGAGCGTCTCCACCTCGTCCAGCACGACCAACAGGCCGGCACCGCCCGAGTCGCGAACGACCGTCAGCAACCCCTGGAGGAAGTTCAGGGCACCGAAGTGGTCGATCTCCCCCTTCAGCCCTGCCGACCGCTTGGCCGCCGCAGCGACGTTGGGCTGGGCGGCCAGCCAGGCTAGCAGGGCATCAGCCGTGGCCGTGTCGCCGGTCACCTGGGCCTTGCGGTAGCCTCGCAGGCAGGCAGCGAACGTCGGGGCGGTGGCCGTCACCTTCGCCAGCCGTTGTTCCATCAGCTTGTCCGTGCGAGCCAGCATCTCCCTCTCGCCGAGGTCTTCCGCCTCGGCCAGGGCGTCCTGCTCCAGGGCGAAGAACCAGCCGTCGATCAGGTTCCTCAAGGCTCCTTGCGAGGCGTCTGCCGTGGTAAGCCGCTCGCACAACCGACGGTAGACCGTCTCCAGTCGATGCAGTGGCGTCTCCGTTTCGCTTACCTGCACCTCGGAAGTGGCAAAGCCCTGCCTACGCGCCCGGTCAGCAAGCCAGCGGGCCAGGAACGTCTTGCCGCAGCCATACTCGCCGCGGCATGCCTTGAACACGGCACCGCCAGCCCTGACAGCCAGAAGCTCCTCCTGGAAGGCTGGCTCCAGCCGGTCCAGTCCAACGGCGAAGGCGTCCAGACTGCTGTGCGGCACGGTGCCGCGGCGGAGGGCGTCGATGATCTCCTGCCGCCTGCGGGGGCTGATGCTCATGGTTCGCCCTCCTCGATCAGGTCGAACTGTCGCAGCAGGAGCAGGCGGTTCAGCTCGACGGTGTCCGATTGCTCGTCTCGTCCCAGCACCGCGAAGCCGTCAATATTAAGCACCCGCTGCACGACCGCCAGGAGACCACGGAGGCGGAACAACGGCAGGCTCAGCCTCCGGGCCAGGGCGGTTGCGGTGAGCTTGCCGCCGGCGGCGTCCAGGGCCGCCAGCAGGTCCGCGAAGACCTCGTCGCCGGGCACCGCCCGCCCGCCCAGCTTCTTCTGCTCGGCGAACAGCCCCGACGCCAGCAGGGGGCCGACCCAGGCGACTCGTGATGGGGTGACCTCCGCCGACGGCGGAGGAGCCGCGGGGACCGGGTCTGGCGCGAGGTCCCAGAGCGTTTCGGGCACCTTCTTCGGCAAGGGCTTGTCGGCTGGCAACGGGGCGGCCGTGGCGACGGGTGCCGGCGCGTCTTCCCACCAGTCGGGGGTTGGGTCAGGTACCTCGGACCAGCCGGAGAGGGACTTCAGCAGGTCGGCCGACGCCAGGACGGTGATGGGGATGACCATCTCCTGGGGGGTCAGCCCGCCGTGGTAGCCGTTCTTCCTGGCCCCGTAGCGTACCCGCTCACTCCACGGGGCGATGAGGCGATGACCTTCGGCGAGCAGCACCCGCGTCCCCTGCACGAGAAGCTCGCCCTCGCCGACCTGGCCTTCGGGCCGCCAGCGTTCGCCGCCCTCGCCGGGCCGCTGCTCGGTCTGGCGGTCCAGGAGGTGGCCGTGGTCGCTGAGCAGCACAACGATGCGGCGGGCCGAGCGGGCCTCGTAGAGCAGCGACGGCAGTACCTTGATCTCGTCCCGCGTCCAACGCTGGTCGAGCTGCTCGCCCTTGAGCAGGATATCGTAAATGGCATTCACGACCACGGCCACGACCCGCTTCTGGGGCGAGGCGACGGCCTCCCGGACCTCGGCCGCCAGGGCGGAGCCGCCTGCCTCCTGAAGGCCGACCTTGTGGAACAACACCGGAGGCTGGCCGCTCCGGCAGTGGGCCTTCAGCCCCTGGTGCGAGGCGAACCCGGCGGCCTCGTCGCCGGCGGTGCCCGTGCGGGGCTTGCCGCAGAACAGGCTCGCCCTGGACGCCTCGGTCACACAGGGCACTGCTGCCAGCCCCGGACGCACCGGCCTACCCTCCGGTCCTAGCGAGACCCAGTCCAGCCGACCCAGGTCATCCAGAAGCTCCCGCGATACTGCCGGGCTCATGCCGTCGAGCAGGATCACTAGGACCGGGGCTAAAGCTGCCAGGGGGGCGACCACCTCGTCCAGGATCCGCTCGACCGGGACGAGGTCGGCGGGCCGGTTCGCGGACGCGGTCTGGTCCCGCAACAGCTCGGCGAAGACGCGGTTCTGCGCCTCCCTACGTGCGGTGACCTGATCGACGAGGCGGGCGTAGCCGTCCGCCAGTTCTCGCACCTGCTCACTACCCCGGAGGATCGAGCGTGCCCAGTCCACAAAGCTGCCCACCGCGAGGTAGTCGCGGCTGGCCTCGCCCAGGGACTGCGGTGTTTTCTGATCGCCGCTCTGGGCCAACCAGCGGGCCAGCCGCAAGGCCATGTCAACTCGTTCCACCTGGCGAGGCTCGCGGCGGGCCTCGTCATGGCGGCGGGCCGATTCGCGGGCCTGGGCCAGTTCTCCCGCCGACAAAGACCCTTCTGTGACGCGGCCCAGCAGGCCGCCCAGCCGGGCCAGCCGCTGATGGAGGCCAAGAGGCAGCACGTCGGACAGATGGGCGTGATCTTCCGCCTGGACCTCGCGGAGGATCGACTCGGCCCGGTGGAGCAGCCGGTTCCTGGTCCCCCGGTCGCCGCCCAGCAAACGGACTGCCTCGGCAGCCGCCGCGTGCCAGCGTTCGACAAGGGGAGGCTCGGGTGTCTGGCCGCCCAGAAAACGCTCCAGCCTTCCCGCCGCACGGTCGAGCCTACCTACCGCCCCAGGATGATGCACGACGCCCAGCACCAGCCCGACCGGCAGGGTGTCGGGCTGCTCGGAGGCGACGACGCAGCGGAGGACGGAGGACACGGCGGGGCCGATCCCCTCGGCCAGGAAGCCCTCCGCCGCCCGGCGGGCCTCCTCGGGCAGGCGGCGGAACCGCTGGACGTTCTCGTCATACGCCGACCACCGCAGCAGCAGCGGCAGGTCGGGCCGCTCGCCCTCCAGGCCGACGAGGCGGTTCAGCAAGAGCGGCCAGACCTGCTCAGCGTCGAGGTAGCCGCCCGGCGTGGGGGCCGTCCCTTCCATCGGTGCCAGCTCCAGCAGGCGGTCGGCGACCCAGGGGTGGCCCCGCAGGCGGGGGTCGATGGCCTGAGCGGCATAGAAGTCCTTGACGATCTCCCAGGGGTTGATCTCGTTGAGCTTCCGACCGGCCAGCCGGACCAGCACGTCGTCGCCCAGGTCGTTGTCCGACAGGGCGGTGACCAGCACGGTCACGGTAACCCCCGGTTCCTCGTCGAGCAGGGCGATGCGGGCGGCCAGCGGCGAATCACACTGCTCGACGCGGTAGGTGTCTGGGCCGTCCTGGCGTATCCGCTCGCCGGCGTAGCGGCCCAGCGAGCGGATGCCGACCACGCGGGCGTCGGGCACCTTGCGGCGGACGGCTCGGACCCTGGCCCGGATCTGATTGAAGGTCGGTGCGGGTTGGTTCATGCCTGATCGCCCCCCGACTCGATCCTCCAGGCCAGGTTGACCGTCACCGACCGGCCGGCGGCCTGCTCCTTCTTCAGCCGCTGCAGTTCCGCCGCCGCGTCCGCCAGGCTCAACCCGACCTTCTCGCCGCAGGTTTCGGTCCGGGCTATGGCAGGGATCGTCGGCACGGCCACGGGCTTCTCACGCGGGGTCACTACGTCCGGGGGCGGCGGGGGCGGTGGGGGCGGCGGAAGCGTCAGGAGGCGGACCGCCTTCGACTGGGCCTCCTTGAGGGCGGGGGCCAGGGCCAGGGCGTGCTCGTCGGCCGCCAGGGCGTCGCGGACCAACCGCAGCACCTCGGCGGCACCCTCGCGCCGGCTATCCCCCAGCCGGCCGACCGCGTCGAGGATCTCCCAGTTGAAGGCGTCAAGCGTGGCCGCCAGCTTCGCGGCGTCCTTCAGGCAGGTGCCCATGGCCTCCTCGGACGTGGCGACCTCGGCGGAGGCCAGCACCCCAACCAGGGCGTCGCCGTTGCCCGCGTTCAACCGCTCAACCAGGGTCGAGGTCGCCTGGGCCGTCTTCAGCCGCGAAGACTCCGCGACGGCGAGAGTCTGGCACTTCTCCCTTAGCTGGCGGGCGTAGCCCTGGCATGCTGTCCGGTGCTCGGCGGCCTTCGTCTTCGCCTGCCCGGTCAGCTGGCCCACGTTGGCCGCCTTCCGCAGCGGCGAGACGGCCACGCCCAGGACGCTCGCGGCCCGCTGCACCGCAGCGTTCCAGTCTGGCTCAGGTGGTAGCCGCTGCACCTTCAACTCAAAGTGGTCGGGCAGCCGGGTCAGCGTGCCTTCCGCAGGCCCGCCGTGCTCCAAGAAGGTGTAGTTGGTCTGCTCGGCGAAGACGAGGACGACGAGGTTGGCCACCTCGCGGGGCAGGCCCATCGGTCGGGGGTCGTCTATCCACTTCCGCAAGTGCCCCACGGTCAGGGCCGAGCCGGACTGAGCGGCCTTGCGGGTGAAGTGGTTCTTCCAGTGCTGGCCGAGCACGAAGTGTGTAGCGTCGGCACCCATCTCGCCCAGCAGCAGCGGGTTGGCGATCTGCCGCACCAGCGGGCGAAGCGTCCTCTCCACCTCGACCCGGCCGTCCTCCCGCCGGGCCGCCTGCATGACCACGTCGTACACCTTCCGCAGATTGGACGACTTGACCTCGGCCTCGAACTTCGGATGGGCGGGGTAGTCGTCGGCCAACGCCTGATCGAGCAGCCCCTCCAACGCCCCCTTCAGGGTGGCGGACGCGGGCGGCTGCGGGCCGAAGCCATTCTTGAGCGAGGCGAACTGCTCGTGTGGCTCCAGCTCCTGGGTGCTATCCAGCGAGCCGGGAAGCAGGGCGTCCAGGCCGTAGGCGGCCTCCAGATGATGCCGGACCCGCTGCCGCAGCTCGCTGCACTGGTTCTCTAGCAACGTGCGGGCAGCCAGCCGGTCGGGCGGCGACAGGTGCGTGGCGTAGCCCGAGAATCGCTCGCCCGCGAGGATGTGTTCCAGGACGACCAGCAGGCCCAGGTCCCGCAGGGCGTCGGGGCTGAGGAAATTGGGCAACCAGGCCAGCGTGCGGCTGCCCTGCGGGTGCGACTGGCGAAACTGCTGAAGCCGGCCCAAGTCGTCGCGGGGGCCGTGCCCCACTTCGTCGAAGGGAATGTCGATGATGACTTTCCAGTCCTCGCCGGCCTCCAGCGAGGCGTCGGGCAGCTCGCGGACGTTGCCGAAGACGACCTCGCAGCGGCGGTCAGTGTTCCGCCAGCGAAAGGCGTAGTCGATCAGCAACCGATCGGCATCGTCGATCCCCAGCTGCTCGAACAGCATCTGGCGGACGCGGCGACGGCGGTTACCCATCGAGTCCTCGCCGCGGGCCTTGGCCAGGATCGCCTCGGTGTCCACGCCGGACAGCTGGACGGTGATGGTGGGGTTCTGCCCCTCGCCGACGCGGACCTCGCCGACGCCGGCGGCCCAGGCCCGCAACCGCCGGAGCACCTCCTGGGCTTCGCGGCCCTCGATGGGCGTCTTGATGGTGCCGTGGTTCAACGCCGCCAGCCGCTCGGCGGTCAGGCCCCGCAGTGTCTCCACGCCGGGCACCAGGGCGGACAGCAGCAGCGTCTTGACCAGCCGGTCGTCGTTGCGGAAGGCGGTGCGGCGGCGATCGGCCCAGGGGAGCTTGTCCAGGTCTTCGACCCGCCCGTGCTGCTTCTCCAGCATCGGCAGCAGCTTCTGGTGGTACAGCCGGCGGGCGTTGTCGAAGTGGATCGCCATCTCCGCACTGAAGGCCTCGTCGCCGTGGGCCACCACGTCGAACAGGTCGCCCACCGGCACGAGGTCCCCGACCGCCAGCGTGTCGCGCTGGTCCACCAGTAGCTGCCGCATCACCTTCAGGGCGGTCCGCTCGCGTTGCAGCACGCTGCTGACGGCGATGAGCGTTTGCACGAGGGCCGGGCTGAACGGGTAGACCTTGCGGAACATCTGCCGGTCGCCCTCGCTCGTCAGTAGCGTGTTCCACACCGCCTCGCGCACCTTGGCCGTCCGCTCGAAGGCGGCGTCCAGCTCGCCCCTGGCCGACTCGCTCAGGGGCTTCAGCACCCGCTTCTCGGCGATGGCGGGCAGGTTGCGGTCCTCCAGGGTAATGGTGCTGAAGCGGCCCTCCTGCCAGTCCAGCGAGTCGCTGAAGTTCAGCCGCTCGGCCCCGGCGACGTGGTCGCCGATCAGCTTGCGGAGGTCTCGCTGCCGGGCCACGAAGCTGACGACCGGGACGGGCCGGTCGGGCGTCTGGGCCTCGACCAGGGTGGTCAACTTGGCCGCCTCCCGCTTGACGAAATCGAGGTCCACCGACCGCGTGGCCAGCCACAGGATCAGCTCGTCGAGGAACAGCAAAAGGGCGTCGTAGCCGAGGTCGCGGGCGTGCTGGCTCATCACACACAGCCCCTTGTCCAGCGACAGGTACGCCTCCCGCTGCCCCTCGGCCTGGACGCTGTACGACCGGAAGAACGTGCCGACGAGGTCGCTGACCAGCCGCGTCCGCTCCTCGGAGCCGGGGTCGGCCTCCATGGCGGACTCGAAGCGACCTGCGTCCCAGGCGGCCTCCAGTTCGCCCCAGCCGCCGCCCTCGCCGCCCTGGTGGGCCGCGTTCATCCGGCCGAAGAACGCCTCGTCGCCCATCGTCTCCCGCAGGTGGCGGGCGTCCTCAAACAGCCGGCCCGCCAGGAACACGCCGGGCACCGGGGCCTGCGGGTGGGTGCGGCGGATGAAGTCGACGTAACCGCCCAGGATCCCGCTCTCCATCGAGTGGGCACCGATCAGGTGGTAGGGGGCCAGCAGGAACTTCTTGCCCTGGAGCCAGCCGCTGTGCTTCGAGATGACGCCGGCCAGCTCGGGGATGCCGCGGGCCTGCGGGTTGCCCGACAGGATCAGGTGCAGCACGGCCATGAAGTGTGACTTGCCGCTGCCGAAACTGCCATGGAGGTATGTCGCCTTGCTGGTGCGGCGGGCGACGGCATCGCGGACAAAGTCGAGGGCCTGGTCGAAGCACCTGACGAGTTCGGGCGTGACGACGTACTCGCCCAGCGTGCCGGCGGGGTCGATGACGCCCTCGGACAGGCGGAGGACGAAGTCGCCCTTGCGGACGTGCTCGGGGATGTCGATCAACTCACGCAGTAGCGTCATGGGCAACTTCCTCGCGTCAATCGACCCAGTTCTCGACCTTCAGACCGGGCACCTTGCCGAAGTCCTTCAGATTCCGGGTGACCAGCGTCGCCTTGTTGGCCAGGGCGACGGCGGCGTTGAGCAGGTCGCCGCGGCCGAGCCGTCGCAACCCCTTCGTCCCGATCAGCTGCTCGAACTCGGTCGCGGCGGCCTTGTCGATCATCAGGAGCGGCAGCCGGGCCAGAACCTCTTCGGTGCGGAGGAGTAACTGGCGTGCCCGGAGCAGAGCAGTGGCGTCCGCGGCCTTGAAAACCGCGTCCTGCCGCCCCCGCAGCACCTCCATCCGCGAGGCGTCGGCGATGACAACCTCATCCGCGAACCGGGTGACCCGCTCGACCACCTGCGGGTGGCCGTGCAGCAGGTGCGTGAGGGTGTCCGTGTCGAGGACGAACATCACTCACCCTCACCCTCGGGGGGTCGGTAGCCGGCGTAAGAGCCGTCCGGCCCTGGCTCCCTTCCCCGGCGACGCATGGCTTCTTCCAGGATCGGCAGGAGGTCCGGGTCATCCTTGAAGGTGCCGGCCACCGACAGGACGGCTGCCTTCCGCATCTCGGCGGTCGGCTGACTGACGCCGAGCCACTGCTGGATGGCGGCCTTGAAAAACCTCCATTCGCCTGCCACCATGCGACCCGGCAAACCCTGAGTGGTGGCCGCCGCAACCACATCCTTTTCTGGCAGCCGGAGGTACGCCGCGGCCTCGGCCAGCGTCAGCACCTCCGGCGGGGTCTCGGGTTTCGGGGTCGGATCTGGTTTAGGCTTCTTCGTTGTCCGTGGCATGGTTCATGCCTCCTTCTTGCTCGGCGGCTTGATGGCTTTGCGTGTGGTTTTCTTCGCCGGCGGCTGCCAGCCGCGCACCTCGTCCACGGTGTTTCCCATTTGCCGGGCCTCGTCCTGCACAAAGCCCTCGTAGTAATCGCCCATGGCCACGCCATATTCCGCATCATAAGCGTTGTGCCACTGCTTGAGCCAGGGGAGCAGCTCGGCCAGGCAGGCCAGCAGCGGGACCAGCCGGGGATCGTCGCGGCCGCCCTCCTGTTCCTGCACGCGGACATAGTGGGCGGCGATCGCCTGGGCCAGCTGGAGGTGGTCGTAGCCGGCCCAGGCGACCAGCGGCAGACCGTCGGGTCCCTCGCAGTGGGGGAAGATCACCCAGCGTTCCTTCGGCACGTCCAGGCCACCGCGGAGCCGCCAGTAGTCGCCCTTCTGAAAGTCAGTCGACTTGTACTTCGGCGGAGGCGGAATCGTGCCGATGGTTTCCCGCTTCAGCACCTCCGCCTGGGCCTTGTTCAGCGGCGAAACGCCGTCGTCGGTGGCGGGGGACCAGCCGCCCTCGTTGATGCCCATGTCCTTGCGGGTGGCCCGGGCGTCGATGGCATCCTCGCGGCGTTGCAGCTCCCAGGTGCGTTCCCAGGCCTGCCGTTTGTCCAGGCCACTCGGCTTGTAGCGAAGGACCGGCAGCAGCGGCACACTCTCGGCCTCGATAAGCTCGGTGACCAGCCGGGTCACGTCAAAGTCAGGCCTACCACGGTAGAGGGACGCGACGGCCTGGAAGGCGGGATCGCGGGCGGCGATGTCGGCGACGCGAGAGAGGGAATACAGAGACACCTCACGCAAAGCCGCAAAGACGCAAAGAAGAGATGAAGAGGGATCTTCCCTGCGTTCTTCCTTGCCGGCCTGGCGGCTTGGCGGGAGGTCTTTCTTCATCCGCCCGTCGAGGTCGAAGTACGACTCCAGGCGGTCGAGGAGCCAGGCGTGCAGGGCTTCCTTGACTTTCTCAGTGTAGGTGCGGCTAGCACTTCCATAAATTCCCTGTCGCCCCAGCCAGGGCCGCTTGTACATCACCGACTCAATCAGCCTTAAAGCTGGATCCCGTTCGATGGCCCGGCGTCGTTCGATGTAGAGCGTCTGGATGCAAGGGGGGACCTGTGACGCTCCTTCTGACCCAATCCAGCAAAATGGCCGAGAACCTGGCGAAAGGTGTGCAGCTTCATCTAACCTCCAGCCATCTTGCACTGAATGAAGACCATACGCCTGATAGCATATCCAGTCGAGTTCTTCCTGAAGGTAAACCATGTGGCCTTTGGTCCGTTCTGCCAAAGCTTCCCCTGCGGTGAGCCGGCCAAGCAGTTCTCTTTCTGGCTGACCGTCATTACTCCACTCTTCGAGTAATACGCTCGGCATCGTCTGGGCAAGGATTTCGGCTTGTTCGCATAGTCTTCGTGCAAGCGCAAGCAGTTGTGGCCGACAGGTTGCCAAATCTGGGAGAGGAAAGTTGCCAATCGCGGTGGATGAGAAGGCGTACCGATTTGCCTCGGCCCTGCCTTTATCGCTACTGATATCCCCCGTAGTCGTCCCCTTTGGGAAGCAGACCTGTTTCATCCAAAAGCATGCTGTCGAGCTGTTGAGTAACCCAACCAAAACAAGGTGATCGTCCTCAGTGCTTGTGGCCGGCAGCTTGATGACCGGAGCCGTTTGTTTGAACACCTTGCCGCCGCGGGCCAGCACGAAGTGGTTATGCGAGGCGACCTCAGCGAAGGCGATCAAGTTAATGGCACGCGCCCTCTCGCGGATAAACTGGATGTACTCATACCACTGGAACCCATGTTCCTCCATAGTCTTCCCGAACATGTTTCGAGCACGAGCTACAGTCTTTTGCGGCCAAAGTGCCTTGGTGAGTTCGGGCACCTTGTTGGGCTCAAAAGAGCGGAGTTCGGGCGAGCTTGCGTCGTAGGGAAAGATGACTTCCTCGCCTTCATCGATCCTCCAGTCCCGGATAAGGTCACCGATGCGGAAGGGACGCGAAAGGAGCCGCCATCTTTTGATCATGTAACGAGGAAACACGAGGAGTTCGTCCTCACCCGTGATTGCCATGAACCCGATAGAGTCGATGAAGGCGGCCATCTTGACTTCGTGGGCCTCAAGTTGTTCCTTCAACTCCGCTGCCCCGCCGCCGCCGATGCTCCACGGGTGTCGGTGAAACGCTATCCTTTCCGAGTCGGCCACGCTCACGAACGCACTCTGCGATCCTGCCTGGTCGATTTGCCGCACGATAGCCGACCATACCAAACCCTGGGCGGGGTCGTCCGGCGTTGTTGGCTCCCCACGAATGCCAAGCACTGCGCGGATTGTTCCCGGCACGCTCGGACGATTTCGGCCGAACAGGATCACCGTCGGTGTTCCATGGCCGGGGATGTAGGCCCCGCTGGTGTCAATGACGTGCGTCAGGTCGATGGTCTTGAAGAAGTCAGTGATCAGCTTCTTGCCAAACTCCCGCTTCATGAACGAGTTGGCCGTGATCTGCCCCGTGAAGCCGCCCTCGCAGGCCAGGTCGAAGATCCGCTGCATGAACGGCACCGAGAGCGAATACTTCATGTGGCAAGCTGAGTATCGCGAGCGGTACATCTCGTTCAGGCCGCGGTCCTTTGGGGTGATGTACGGCGGGTTGCCAACCACCGCGTGGTAGGTGCCAGGTTGCAACAGGCGGTCGAGTTCCGTCGCATCTTCGCTCTGGTAGTGGTGGTGCCATTCCCGATAGGGGAGATCGGTCAAACCTTTTTTTACAACACCGTGCAGCAGCGAATCGCCGCAGGCCAGGTGTGGGCCGAACTGCGGGGCGTTGGCCAGCGAAGTAACGCCGCACTCGCGCCACGCCGCCAGTAGCAGTCGAAAGCGAGCGATGGCCACCGCGTAGGGGTTGAGGTCCACCCCGTGGATGGCGTCGAGAGCACGCCGCACCAGCTCGCGGCGGGGCGTGGCCGGCTCCCGCCTGGTCCAGGCGTCCAGCAGCCGGGCGAATGCCCCCAGCAGGAAGTGGCCGCTGCCACAGGCGGGGTCGATCAGCTTCACCTTCTCCAGCCCGAACGTCTCGATGGCCGGCGTCAGCGTGCGGTCGAGGATGAACTCTTCCACGAAGACGGGCGTCTGGAGCAGGGCGTACTTCTTGCGGGCCGCCTCCGACAGGTCCTGGTACAGATCGCCGAGGAAGCGAGTAGGATCCTCACGCAAAGACGCAGAGCCGCAAGGAGGAGAAGAAGATTGATCTTCCCTGGCGGCTTTGCGACTTTGCGTGAGGTCTTCTTCCGTGAAGTCGTGGACGAGCCGGCCACTGCCCGCGTCGATCCGCTGGAAGAACGGCAGCAGGTGGTCCTTGGCCGCGTCGGGTGACAGCCAGTTGGGGATCGCCCAGAGGGGGTTGTGCGGCCCGAACAGGTCGCGGGTGCCGGGTCGGCCGGCCAGGTCGTCGAAGATGGCCAGCAGGTAGTCACGATCGGTCTGATGCGGGTGGCGGCGGAAGAACAGCTCGTGCTCGTCACGGGCACGGGCCAGCCGGTTCTCACCATGCTCCCCCTCCTCGGGCACGGGGCCGCTGATCCGCGGCGGATCGATCAGCCGGTTGTCCTCGAGGAAGCGGACGAAGACGCACGACAGCACCCAGGCGACGGCCTGCTGCGTGATGGCATCGGCCCGCCATTCTTCCAGCGTCTGCCCGGTGCGGTTGGCGTCCTTCGCCTTGCGGTACTCCGCCTCGACAGCTTCGCCCACCTCGGGCATATCGTCGCAGCGAGCCCGTAGATCCTTCTCCAGCCGGGTCACCAGCTTCTGAGCATCAGCCAGGAACGCAACGCGGTCGATCATGGGAAGAAGAACCTCACGCAAAGATGCAAAGACGCAAAGGAAGTCATTCAGGCAATCCATTGACGACGCGGCTGATGCCGTTCTTGATCAGGGGTACGTTGAAGTTGATCAGCAGGCCGAGGCGGCAGTTGGCTAGCCGGAGGTAAGTCAATAGCTGCTTCTTGTGGACTGGCTCGATGGCCTCGCATGCCTTCAACTCCAGGATCAGCTTGCTTTCCAGGATGATGTCGGCCCGAAATCCGATGTCGAGCGTCACCCCTTCCCAGACGACCGGCACCGCCACCTGACTCTGCACGTCGAGCCGCAATTGGCGGAACTCGTAGAGCATGATGGCCTCGTAGACGGACTCCAGCAACCCAGGGCCGAGTTTATTGTGAATCTTGAACGCGACATCGACCGCGATCCGGGCCAGATCGTTCTCGATCATGATGTCTTCCTTTGCGGCTCTGCGTCTTTGCGTGAGGTTCTGTGCCAGTTACCGACCCAGCTCTCGGGGACGAGCACTCGCTGGGCCGGGCTCAGCAGCGGCACCGCCTTGCCGTCGATCAGCGGCTGATGCCCCGGCAGCAGCAACCACAGCCCGCCGGGACCGCCCGGCCGGCCTACTTTGTCCCGCAGCCGCTCGAGCAGGTCCAGGTTGTCGTAGCGGGCCAGCAGGCCGGGGTGGACCAGCAGCACGGTGGCGTCGGGCACGCACAGTTGCTCCTCGACCTTCGGGATGGCCCGTTTCACCAGCATCATGAGCCGGTTCCAGTCGCCGTTGGAGGGCGTGGCGTCGGTCCGCAGCACCAGCGACCAGTCCACGCGGGCCCGCTTCGCCGTGTCACGGAGGGCGTCGATGATCAGCCGGTCGCCGTCCATCGCACGCAGCGGGAAGCGGGCCTCCAGCTCGCGGCGGGCCTGCAGATACGAGCGGGGCGGCACCAGCAGGGTGAGAAACGCCCCATCCTTCAGCGACCGCCTGAGCTTCTCCTCGAACTGGCGGGCGTCGGCCTCGTCCGGCGAGATCGGCTCGCGGGGATCGCGGCCGGGGCCGGTCGACAGCCTCGACGGCGGCATGCTGGCCGAACTGATCGAGACGCTGTCGCGGGCGGTCGTGGTGTAACTTTGCTCTGTATCGTCCCACACCAGCTCGACCCCGGCCCTTGCGAGCAGTTCGTCGAGCCGGGGCCGATCGGGCATCGACTCGGCCTCGGGATAACGTCCGCCGACGCGGTCGCGGATCTGCTCGACGGAGAGGAACTTCACGTTCCCCAGGGCACCCTTGGCCAGCTTGAGGGCACGCAACGCCTCCATGCCGCGGGGGTAGACCTCCTGCCGGCTGGACAGGGCCGCCCCGCACGAGGCCGCTGCCGCCAGGCGGAGCAGCCGGCCGTCGGCCAGCGGCTCGAAGCCGACCGGGGCGGGCACCTCCCGCAGCATCTGCAAGGCGCGGGCCGGCGTGGCCAGCGGGTCCTCGCTGGCTAGCTTGTCAGCCCGATCGCCCAGGCGGGCGGCGTGGTCGGCCAGGGCCGGGTGCAACGCCACCAGCGTCCGAGTGTCATCGCGGCGGACGAGGTAGCGCGGCTCGGCCATCGTCCGCTCGACCTCGACGGCGGCACGGGCGGCGGCCTGGCCCAGGCGGGATCGCTGCGGCCCCTCCAGCACGGAACCGCGGGCCGCCAGTATGGCCTCGCCCAGCTCGCCGGCGGTCATCACCCCACCTGCAGCCGACAGCAGGCCGGCCACATCCTCACGCAAGGGTGAGAGTGCCTTGTCCCGGCCCCAGCGGTCCACGACCTTGACGAAAACCTGCCCGACACGGGCCCGGGTCACGCCCAGGAAGCGGGCGACCTCGGCCTGGCCCGGCCAGGTACAGGGCAACGCCTCCTCCAGGCCCAGCAAGGCGGTGATGGTCTGCTTGACCGTGTTGCCCTCCCGCGGGCTGACCTTCGTCAGCCGCTGGGCCAGCAGATCGACGCTCAGCTTCGCCAGCTCGCCCGACGGCTGCTCCTCGGCCTCCTCGGTTTGCTGGCCGGCGGCAGAAGGGTTGCCCAACCGCTCGCGGAGGATCTTGACCGCGGCGGTGATCTCGCGGCGAGTCTTGTTGCCGACGCCCCGCAATCGCAGCAGCCGCCGCATGGGCATGGCGAGCAGGTCCTCGACGGTCAGCACGTTGGCCCGGTCCAGGGCGTTGGTCGCCCGCGTGCCCAGGGCCAGCTCGTGGATGGACGAGTCGAACGTCGCCTCCACCAGCCGCCGCCGCAACTCCTCCTCGTCCAGCTCCGTGGCGGGCTCGGCCAGGCCGCTGACCTCGAAGCACCGCCGCCACTCCTGGAGCATCACCTCGGAGTTGTCGAACCGCTCGGCGGTGTCCCGCCGGAAGGCCTTGGTGAAGAATGGCACCAGCGTCTCCCGCAGGGCGGGGTCGAACAGCTCGGCGTCAACGGTCGCCTCGCACTCCAACTGCGACGGCTCGGTGCGACCGTCACCCCAGACGGGCAGGGTGCCTGTGGTCATCTCGAACAGGGTGACGGCAGCGGCGTAACGCTCGGCGAACAGGTCCCACCGCTTCCGCGAGAAAAGGCACGGGTCGAGGTACGCCTTGGTGCCAGCCTCGATGTTCTCCGGCGGAGTGCGGGACAGCGAGAAGTCGAACAGCACGAGATGCAGGGGATCGCCCCGGCCGACCATGCCGACGGCGATGTTGTCGGGCTTGATGTCGCGGTGCGGGATGCCCTGTTCCTCCAGGTACTTGACGACCTCGAGCAGGTCCTCGCCGAACCGCTGGAGTAGATCAACGTGCAGCCGACCTTCCTTGCGGAGCCGCTGGCCGAGCGTCTCAATCTTGCGATCCGCCTTCTCGGCGTAGGCCGGGCTGATCAGGATGCCGGACGTGGCTCCGAAGTCCACCGCCGAGCAGAACTGGGCGACGTAGGGGTGCCGCAGCTTGGCCAGCACCTCGCCCTCGTCGCGGACGCGGCGTGCCTTGTCCTCGTTGCTGGCCACCTTGAGAATGAAGTCCTCGCCGCCCCGCTCGACGAGGTGGGCGACGGAGGTGGACCCCTCGCCGAGACGCTTCAGGACTGTGAAACCGCCCGCCAATCTGTCGCCTTTCTGGGCCCTGATCGGGTCGGTCAGCGTGTCGGTGGCCGGGGCGGTCAGTTCCTCCTCGACAGCGTCGAGACTGGTCAGGAATTCGACCGCAGAGTTGGTGCGATCGGCCACGTTGGGGTGTGTGCTTGACTGGATGAGGTGCTGAAGACTGAGGGCGGCTCCGTTGAGCACATCGCTAACCCGCAAACCGTGGGAAGCACGCAGCCTTTCCGCCAGTTCCGATCGGTTCGCTGCCGGTGCTACCCCAGCGAAGACGTGGTAAGCGATGGCCCCGAGCGAAAAGAGGTCGAGGTGCTCACCAGGGCCGTCGAGAGGCAGCACAGCTTCGGGGGCCATGTAGGCGGACCCGCCGTCGCCAGTCAGGTCATCGACGTGCGACGTGGCCGTCACGTCCCGCACCCCCGCGGTTGACGAGCCACCCAACCGATAAGCGACCTGCCAGTTGAATAGCTTGACCCGGGGTCGCTGGCCGTCAGGGTCGCAAATCAGGATGCTGCGAGGACACAGGCCCCGGTGGACGGCCTTCTTTTCATGAGCGAAGCGGATCACCTCGGCGGCCTGCCGCAAGAGATCGAGCCGCACGTCCGGTCTGAGGCGGTCGCCACGCTGAGCCAGGAAGTGGTCCAACCGAAGGCTATGTGGATCGTGCTCGAAAACGATGGCCGGGCCGACCTCGTGCTCGGTGTAGCCCAGGGCTCGCAGCACACCGGGATGCTGCAACGCCTCGGTGAGCTGGAAGTCCCGCCGGGCCGCCCGACGGATCATCTCGCGGTCGTCCGCAGTTGCCCCTGACTCGACGTGGTAAAGGCGGATACGTCGTTTGCCGCCAATGCCCTGGACGTGGGCAGCCTCCCAGTCCTGATAGCCGGGCCCTTCTTCCAGTAGCTGCTCCAACTGATAGTCACTGACCCGCCGGTTGCGGGAGCCGGAGGGAATACCGGCCTGCACGATCGCCTGAGCAATGACCTTGCCCAGCGGCCGCTCGATGCATGGGCCAGGTTTGGGCGGCAGGCCTGGGCAATTCCGATTTCGCACAGCCGCCAGGATGCCTGGGCGCTCGGGCCGGCCTGGAGCGCTTTCCAGGTCTCGTAAGCAGACGCCGAAGGCAGCTGTATCCCGAAGGTCAAGCTTCATGTCGGGGGCAGAGAGGAAGACGAGGGGCTCGATGAACGGAAAGGCATCCCTCGGTCGAACAGCTTTCTGGCGTAGCAAAAGGTTCTTGAGCTTCTTGGCCTTGAGGTTGGCCCCAAGCAACGGGTTGGTGGCAGTGAAGCGACGGCCTTCAATTTCCCAGGTCCAGGTGCCAGCATCGCCGGAGACGCGGCCGGGCCGGGATTTAATCTCCACGAGGAAAAAACCCATCGGGGTGAGAAGGAGCAGATCGACCTCGTTAATGCTGCCGTCGAGGGCGATGAACTCGAAGTTGGCCCAGGCACGATATGGCTCGTGGTCGGGCCAGCGGTCGCGGACGAAGTCGAGAGCGTCCCGCTCCCAGGGGTAGCGGGATTCCGTGACGGTCGTCCAGTTTTTCTTCTGATCGCTCATTGGTGCCGCTCGTGGCATTGGGACGGATCAGCCGCCTGTATTCTGCCGCCCGCCCGCTTTCCTGGGCGGCCTGGTGACCTGCTGAAGGATTGATTCCAGGTCGCTCAGTCGATACAGGCGGTAATTGTTCACCGGGTGGCGGAATTCGGTGATCTTGTCCTCCCGACCCCAGTTCCGCAGCGTGTTTGGCGAGACGCCGAGGAACGCGGCTGCTTCCTGAATGCGCAGATAACCGTCGAGCCGTTCCATCGCCGAGACCTCACCAGAAAGGCACACAGGCGACCAACCTTACCAATCCATGCCAGCGAATGGAAGGATAGCCGCAGAATGACACAACGGATAGAGATGCAAATGCCTTACATAATGATCACGAACCGCAGGGGCAGTTGCGAAGTCTGCTGTTTTGAGGTTCAGAGCTCTCAGCGCGGCCGCCGCTGCTGTAACTGAGTGTTCCGTGACGGAGGCTACCATGCCTGGCTACTCCATCCTTATTCCTGATGAGACCCTGGACCGCGCATCCGACTACCTGCAGGCGCTGCGCGCCGGTAAAACGCAGGCCGGTGCCTTCTTGCAAAAGCGTCTGCAAGGCGTCGACCTGCATGCGATGACGCAATGGCAACTCCTCGGCGAGCTCCTCGAGACCAAGCGGCCTCAAATCTTCGCTGAATCCGAGGTGGCCGGAGATGGCACCGACTGGAGTTTGACCGAACTGGGGCTGTTAGGAGATATCTCCATCGCGGCCCCAGTGACCGTCTTCGACAATGGGAACCACCATAACCCCACGCCGCACGCACCCCCCTTCCCCGGGACACTGGTATTTACACCCGGAGCCCTGCTGGACAACGGCCGGGGATGCACTCCGGCCGACTGGGACGAGGTGATCGGACCCGACCGGCAACTGTCCCCGGATGGCTACTACCGCCTCTACCGGCGAAGACTGCTCCCGGTCCTCCGCTACGTAAACGATTGCGCGGCCCGGCCACGGTCCGCATTCCTCACTCTCCCTGGCCTCGGTTGCGGACAATTCGCCGGCCCTTTCCGGGGTCAACTCGGAGCGCAACTGCAAGCGGTCCTGGAGAGAATCTTGAACGAGCACGGCAGTTCCTTTCCCAACCTGAAAGCTCTCTACTTTGACCCCTACAGCGAGTGCGACAACGCCCGCCGCGAAATCCATGGCATCTCGTTTCTGGTGCGGCCCTTGACAGCTCCAGGCAATCAGGCGAGGTCACAGCTGTGCCGCCCGGCTTTCTATGCGGAGGCAAACGATGACTTCTCCGGTTGCGCCCTGTTCAGCATGGTCGCATGGGACCACGTTTCCTGGCCAGGAAATGACTTCTATCTCGGCTCCCGCGCCACGGACGACGGCGTCAAGGCCGCCGCGACCAGTTCCATGTCCGCTCTCACCGGCGTGGAGGGGACTTACGACGTTGCCCGCGGAAAGTACCAACCGCCCCAACCGTACCCCAACTGGAAAGAGCTCGTGCGTCAGAGAGGCCTTCGGTTGTGGGACCCGGCGGCCGTGTGGCCTTCGCCTGGACCAGGGTAGGCGATGCTGGGAAGGGAACCTCTTCGGACTCAACATATCAGCCGAACAAGACCACGAGGAAATCTGTATCGCCTGAGGAGGAAGGGAAATAACACGGCCCCTTCGTCCTCATGAATACCTCAGATTTCTGATCCGTAGCGTCCCTGATTCGTGCTGAACATCCCCTAAGGACGTCTGGCTGTCACCGCAAGATTGACCAGGCTCCGCCCCCCATGGCCGGTTCCAACCTCATGTCCTCTCTCCATCACTCCCTGTTCCGATGGCCCTGATCGTTTGGACCAGCCGGCCTCTCCCTGTCCCCCTTCGCTACCTGCTGGCAGACAGGACAGCCGCGGGTATACTGACTCCGTCCGATCGGCGCTGGGCTGGTCGGATGCCGTCGGGGTGCCAGAGTATCTGACTCCCACCACCAGAAATGAACGACGGCCTTGCCTGGATCCGCCCCTGCTTGTTGCTGTGCATACCGTGTCGCCCCTATCTTCGCCTTCACCGGATCCTTCCGGGGAAACCCGCCAGCAGGTGGGTACGCCTCCCTCCGTGGATACTGCACCTCCTGATGCCATCGGGCCAGGTCCATCCCCCGGCGTTGCCCCGGATTTTCAGTTGCTGCGTCTTGCTGGCCGGGGCGCCTTTGGCGTGGTCTGGGTGGCCCGAGATCTCACCGGCATTCTCCGGGCGGTCAAGATCGTGGCACCGTCCTCACTATCCGGTTCCGACCCGGGTAGGGGTGAGGAGCAGGCGCTGGCGCTGGTCCGACATCGGGTGCCCCATCATCCCCATCTCGTGCGCATCTTTCACGTCAGCCGACAGGAGGGCCGACTCCTCTATGCCATGGAACTGGCCGATCCCGCCCTCGATTCACCCCCAGCCGACCAGGAGGGCTATCAGGCCGATACCCTGGCCCATCGGATCGCCACCCAGGGTCGGCTTCCTCTGGTCGAGGCGCTGGGCATCGCCCTCGACCTGCTTCACGCCCTCGATGCGCTGCATCAGGCCGGTCTCGTGCATCGTGATGTCAAGCCGGGCAACGTCATCTTTGTGGACGGCATCGCCAAACTGGCCGACGTGGGCCTGGCGGCCACCATCCAGACCCAGATGAGCCTGGCCGGTACGGCAGGGTTTTTGCCGCTCGATGGCAGCACCGGACCAGATGCCGATCTGTATGCGCTCGGCAAACTCCTCTATCAGACCGTGACTGGTGGCGACCCCGCTGATTTCCCGGCTGTGCCTGCTCCGCTGCTGCTGGGCCCTGATGCCAGGGCGTTTCGCCGACTCAACCGTGTGCTACTGCGAGCCTGTGCTCTCTCCAGGGCCGAACGGTACACCACCGCTCCTGTGCCGCCCTTGCCGAGGATGGAAATGAGATCGTAGAAGCCGAACGCCGTGCCAGGCTGGAGCTGTTTCAGGGGACCGGGCAGTGCTGGCCGACTGCCACCCGCTCCGGACGACGAACCGACGCTCGATCCCTCCGGCAGTGGGAGGCCAACTGTCGCGGTAGTCTTCTCCCCAGCAGACGCCGAACTTAACGGTGCTGCACCGGCCAGAAACGCACGCAACCGTTCGACATGCTCGGGGAAGGCTTCGACGTACTCGTCCACCGCGACGGACAGGCCTGCCTCCAGTCGATAGCGCAGGTCCCGTTCGAGGAGCGTCCACCACTGCTGGTCGTCGTACACGCCGCCAGCAGGGATCGCCTGACGCAGATCGATCGGATGCCCGGCCGCAAAACCGGCTTGCTGTCGGGCGAGCAGTTCCTCGAAGACGGACGAGTCACTGGACATGGCGAGCTTCCTGTGAGAGCGTCGTGACGCGGCGTCACTTCTTCCCGGGCCCGGAGACCCAGCGGGCATTCACGATCTTACCGTGGTTGTTCTTGCCGGACGAGTCCCTGGCCACATCGCCTTTGCCTTCGTCGAGGTGATACAGGCCGACGGTATGCTCGTCCGGTTCGAAGCGTTCGACGGGGGTGAAGTCCTTGTCGTATCGGGCGATCGACGAGAAGCGAACTTCGCGAATCAGGCCGACGAATCGCCAAACCGCCCACGGCTGACCACCATGATTGATGTAACACCCGGCACGATCCGGAGCGGTAAATGAATCAACCGTCACTGCTCCCACTCGCTTGCCATCCTGATATAACCGTAGTTCCTTACCCTCAAAGACCATGGCAAGGTGAACGGGACGATCGAACTCGACCCTGCCCTGCGGCGTTACGGCGACCCCACCACTCGGCGTTTGGATTGCCGCGGCGCAAACGGAATAACGGTTGATGTTCACGTGAATGTCACCGAGGTCCGCTCCCGCGTGGAACGGGTTAGAGTGAACGGCCTGCAGAACAGGTTCACGGGTGACAATGCCCTCGATTGTAAGGGGTTTGCGCATGTCGAGGAAGATTGGCAAATCGACGCCGGTATTCCAATCCAGATGCAGCGCTGTTCCGTTCTTGTTCCATTTCGAAACCGCAGAAGGAGGCATGCTCGCAGCAAACGCGTCGTGCAAGACTTCCGGTCCTTTGCCGTCGGCAACCAACATCCTCGCGGCTCCATCCGTTACCGCAGTGTTGCGCAGGCCTAACCATTTCATATCGCGAAGAGCGTCGATGATCACGTCGGTAACCTTCGTCCGTTCCAGGTTGATACGACTGAGTGAAGGATGGGTCTTGCAGAGACGACGAATTCCCTCATCGGTGGCTTTCGTACCGTCGAGATGTGCTTCCTCCAAGAATGCCAGCGACGGTACCGACGCCAGATCCACGTCGCCAATCGGCTGATTCGAAAGTGAAAACCCGATGATCCGAAACGGCTCACTCGGCAGGTGACCTTCCGCCATGGCGACCTGTTCGAAATGCCTGTGCGGTTGACCCTTGAGAGGCCGGAGGTTCACCCGCCCGCCCTTTTCAAGAACCCAGCGTGCGAATTGACGTTCTTCCTTCGGGGAACCTACTTGCTTTTCGACCGTCACTCGGGGCCCGTCGAGCATCCGCGCGTTCGGCTTGATCGACCTGGCAGCATGCAGAGCAGCTAGTTCAAGATCGAACTGCGTCAACCTGGCCTCCCCGGTCAGGTTCTTTGCGTCTTCCGCGAGTGACATTGCAAGACCGACCTGCGGCCAAAACTGGTTCGGTAGTGCTTTCGTGGATTCGCGGAAGAACGCTAATGTCTCTGGTCTCTTAAGAAGGCCTCGGCTCAGCAGAATCTGGGCAATCAGCTCATGTGGAGCCGCATCGGTCGTGGGAGCCTTCGACATCTCGGCGACAATCGACAGGATGCCCGCTGCCCCCGGATTGGCACGCACTGATCGCACGCGGCCACGCCATGCGTCAGCATCCACCAATCCGGTAATTGCTCGGATTCGGCCTGCGGCGTCTGATTGGCCTGCGGCGTCCGCGGCAACATCCCACGCATCCATCACTCGAATGATCCGCTCGCGAAACGCCCTGGGGAGTTGCTTCAGCAAGTCCGCCTGTAGTTCGGCCGGTCGAGTCAGGTCGATCCCAAAGGTCCCAAAGGCGGCCTCGCACGCACCGGCGTAGGCGCCCCAGGAGGGTTCGCCTGCGCGACCGCTACCGTCTTCGATTAGTGTCTGTTCCGCCGCGTCCAGTTGTTTGACCAGCGCCACCGCTCGGGCACTGACCGCAGTGGGCGTCGTTTCGGTCTTTCCGGCCCCGTCTGCTGGAGCTTCGACCGACAGCCCCCCCGTCTCGGCCATCGGATCGGGCCGCGGAACACGCAGGAAGGTCCATAGCCCCGCCACCAACCCGATCACCAGCAGTCCTGCCAGCCCCGCCAGCAGTGGTAGCCGTCGGTGGCGGCGCGGCGGTGAGACGTAGGTCTGTGTGGCCTCGTCACGCAGATATGACTGAGTCAACTCCTCCGACACCGGGGCCGAGTCCGGCGCTCGGTCTTCGAGGACTGCCAGCGCCTCCTCCAGGTCCGCGATCACGTCGGCCATCGTCGCTTGGCGATCGTCCGGTCGCTTCGCCACCATCTTGCGGAAGACGGCGTCCAGCCGGTTCGGAGTGCCGGAGGCGGCGGCGGTTAGACGCGGGATCACCCCCTCGCGGTGCAGCCGGAGTTTCTGCAGCATGTTCTCGGCAGGGTAGACCGCGCGCCCCGTCAGCAGATAGAAGAGCGTGCATCCAAGGCTGTACACATCCGCCCGCGGGTCCGCCCGCTTGGCGTCACGGGCTTGCTCCGGGGCCATGTAGTCCACCGTTCCGAACATCGTCCCGGTACTCGTCAGTTCCGTGGGCCGCGTCGCCTCGTCGAGTAACGCCTCCACCCGCGCCAGCCCCAGATCCAGCACCTTGACCTGCCCGGTGGTGGCATCCAGCAGCAGGTTCGACGGCTTGACATCGCGGTGGATGATGCCTCGGCCGTGGGCGTAACCCAAACCACGTGCGGCATCCAAAATGCAACGCACTGCCATCGCTGGGGGCAGGACCCCGCCTTTCTTGACCAGGTGGCTCAGGTCGTCTCCGGGGATGAACTCCAGGGCAAGGAAGGGGATGCCCTCAGTCGTATCCGCTTCGTAGGCCGCGACGATGTTTGGATGCTGCAAGCTCGCTGCCGCCTTCGCCTCGCGCTGAAAGCGGGCCAGGGCGGCATCGTTCTTGCCGGCCACGGCGGCGACCACCTTCAGGGCGACCAGACGCCCCTCTTCCCGGTGGCGAGCCTGGTAAACCACACCCATGCCCCCCTTGCCGAGGATGGAAATGAGATCGTAGGAGCCGAACGCCGTGCCAGGCTGGAGCTGTTTCAGGGGACCGGGCAGTGCTGGCCGACTGCCACCCGCTCCGGACGACGAACCGACGCTCGATCCTTCCGGCAGCGGGAGGCTCACTGTCGCGGTAGTCTTCTCCCCAGCAGACGCCGAGCTTACTGGTGCCGCCCCGGCCAGAAACGTACGCATGCGTTCGGCATGCTCGGGGAAGGCTTCGACGTACTCGTCCACCGCGACGGACAGGCCTGCCTCCAGTCGATAGCGCAGGTCCCGTTCGAGGAGCGTCCACCACTGCTGGTCGTCGTACACGCCGCCAGCAGGGATCGCCTGACGCAGATCGATCGGATGCCCGGCCGCAAAACCGGCTTGCTGTCGGGCGAGCAGTTCCTCGAAGACGGACGAGTCACTGGACATGGCGAGCTTCCTGTGAGAGCGTCGTGACGCGGCGTCACTTCTTCCCGGGCCCGGAGACCCAGCGGGCATTCACGATCTTACCGTGGTTGTTCTTGCCGGACGAGTCCCTGGCCACATCGCCTTTACCTTCGTCGAGGTGATACAGGCCGACGGTATGCTCGTCTGGTTCGTGCCGATCGACGGGCGTGAAGTCCTTGCTGTAGCGTGCGATCGACGAGAAGCGGACCTCCCGGATCAGGCCGACGAAACGGTCCTTGCTTTCCAAAGGATGGTTGATCATACAGGGGACTCGTTCGGCTTGGGGAAACCGCACCTGGTTGGCAGCCCCGACACTTTTTCCATCGACAAAACACTTCATGACGTCGCCATCAACGACTATCGCAACGTGTGTCGGGCGGTCGATAGCAAAGGATGGTGAACGAATAAGTTTGAATCCCTTATCAATGGCTCCACCGAACGCAATCAAGGCTCGGGCCCAACTGGAATAACCAGCAGACAATCGATTAGATGAGTCCTGTACTGCAAGAGGTATTGCCGCACCCAACTCCAATTCGGGGGGGAGTAGGATGACCGCCTCGATCGTCACTGGCTTGTGGAGATTCATGGAGATGGGCAGTTCCACCCAGGAGTCCCAGGTCAGGCGCAAGGCATGCCCATTCGGAGAGTGTGCCGACACCACCTGGCGCGGCTTCGTCTCGGTCACGGCCTTGTGAAGGACATAGGGCCCTTCCCCTTCGGCCGCAAGCTTGATCGCAGCCATATCCGTGATGGCTGTTCTCCGCAAGTACACGGCCTTCAGGCCACGTAGATTCTCGATCAGGCCATCCGTCACGGAAGTCCCTTCCAGGTTGAGGCAGTTGATCGAGGGCCACTTTCGGAGCAGAGCTTGGATGCCGTCATCGGTCAACTTAGTATCGTCGAGGTAGGCCTCCTGGAGAAAGGGGACTTTCGCTAAAGAGACCAGTTCTCCGTCCCCGACTGGGCGACCCGACAGTGACATACCGATCACCCGGATCGGATTCCTGGGAAGATCCGACTCCTGTTGAACCGGCAAATCCTGCCAGTCGAAACTCTGCCCCACAGGTCGAACCGTGGCCCGCCCTCCCCGCTCAAGAATCCAGTGGACCAGTTTCAGATCCGTCTCCGGCGAGCCGTTTTGTTGAACCAGACTGGCCAAGGGCCCGTCGATAACCCTGGCCTCTGGCCGTGAGGCCTTCGCGGCAAGAAAAGACATCATTGCCAGATCAAGTTGGCTGGCCCGCGCCTCTCCCGTCAGGTTCTTCGCTGCCTCGGCCATCGATAGTCCATGGCCAAAGTTCTGCCAGAAGTTTTTGGGGTGCAGTTTCTGCGCTGCCCGGAAGTAAGTCAGGGCTTCCGGCCGGCCCGTTAATTTCCGCGCTACAAGGATCAGCGCCAGCAGGTCGTACCCCTCAGCCGACATGGCGCCTTTTACCGATTCAGTTGCCAACGGCAGGATCTCGGCTACCCCCGGATTGGCACGCACTGATCGCACGCGGCCACGCCATGCGTCAGCATCCACCAATCCGGTAATTGCTCGGATTCGGCCTGCGGCGTCTGATTGGCCTGCGGCGTCCGCGGCAACATCCCACGCATCCATCACTCGAAAGATCCGCTCGCGAAGCGCCCTGGGGAGTTGCTTCAGCAAGTCCGCCTGTAGTTCGGCCGGTCGAGTCAGGTCGATCCCAAAGGTCCCAAAGGCGGCCTCGCACGCGCCGGCGTAGGCGCCCCAGGAGGGTTCGCCGGTTTTCCCGCTGGCATCTTCGAGCAGGGCCTTTTCCGCTGCATCCAGTTGCTCGATCAGTGCCTTCACTCGGGCCAGGATTGCATCATCCACGGTTGCCGGAGTCGAGAGAGAAAGGTCGACGAGCCGAACATTCCGAAAGGCGACCTGGGATTCCCAACTCTGCAAGGCGATCTGGCCGGCGGGCCGGCGAAACGGCACCTCTGCATCGTTGCAACGCGTGCCGTTGATGGTGACCGTAACCCGGTTGCCGACGACTTTCACCTGAGCCTGATTCCATGCGTTGTCGTTCGTCCTGGGTTCGGGGTTGGCAAGCAACTTGCCCCACATCGACCCGGTGCGATACTCGCCTTGCCAGGCGGAACCGACGAGTTGCACTTCGACAAAGAAATCCTTTTCGCCCTTGGCATGCAGGGCCGCGTCTTCCTCGGTGTCCATGCGCAGGAATACTCCGGTGTCACCAGTCGGAGCGATCTTGTATTCCAGATGCACTTCAAAATCCTGATACCGTTTTTCCGTCGCCAGAAAGGTCAACTGGCCTTCCGTGGCGTTTGCTCGCACAATCCCATTCTCCACCTGCCAGACATCGGGGCCGACAACTTTCCAGCCGCTCAGATCGGATCCGTTGAACAGGGGAACGCCAGGCGCCTCGGCCTCGATTGGTGCTTCCTTGGAGCGGTTCTTCTGAAACGACTGCCAAACGCCTGCCCCGACCGCCACGAAGGCGATGGTACCAATCAGCGCGAACACAACCGTGCGTCGCAAGTACTTCTTGCCCGGAGCCGTCGAACGCCTCTCATCCGATTCGATCCCGGTTGCGGCGATGGCACTCGCGACCGCGCTCGCATCCGGATAGCGCTGAGCAGGATCCGTCTCCAGGCAACGCAGACAGATCGCTTCGAGACTTCGCGGCAAGTTCCGAATGCGCTTGCTTGGCGGCACGATGTCGCCGCGGGCAACCGAATCGGAAAGGATCGCCGCGTTGGCTGCCTGAACCGGAGGTAGTGCGGTCAAGGCCGCGTAAAGGATCGCTCCCAGACCGTACACGTCCGTGGCCATCCCGCCGCGCCCGGACGCAGAGACCAGTTCGGGAGCGGTGAAGCCAGTGGCCGTGGAATCGCTGGCGGAGGTGAGCGTATCGCCGCGAACCGCCAGGCGCGCCATGCCGAAGCCGGTTAGGCGTGCTCGACCCGAAGCGTCGAACAGGACGGAATCCGGATCGAGGTTGCGATGCAGCACCTGATTCTTGTGGGCATGGGCCACGGCCTCCGCTAGCTGACGCACGAGCCCTGCAGCTTCCTTCGCCGACATTGGTCCGGACTTCGCCAGCCGATCGCTCAGGCGGTCCCCTTCGACCAGTGTCATCGCCGCAAAAAGAAGATCACCATCGCGGCCGACCACAAAGACGCGCACCAGCCCCGGGTGGTCGAGCTTCGCCGCGGCTTTCGCTCCGCGCAGGAATCGATCGACCTCGGCCAGATCAGCGAAGTCATCGACGCGAACCACCTTCAGCGCGACGACCCGATCCAGTTCGCGATGCCGAGCCTTGTAGACAATACCGGTAGTCCCCCGTCCGATCTCCTCCAGGATTTCGTACGGGCCGATCGACGCAGGAACCTCGCTGCGGCTCATTCTTCTTCCTCCCGTACCCATTTCGCATTGACGATACGACCATTGCGTCCCTTGCCTGACGAGTCGCGGAGCGATTCGCCGCTGCCTTCATCCATGTGATAAAGGCCCTCCGTGAAGGCATCGGCCTCCAGCTTCGGCGATGGGGTGTAATCCTTAAGATATCGGCATGTCGAGGAGATGCGAACCTCGTCGATGACGCCGCGGAAATGCTCGGAAGCATGCGTTCCTTGTTTGCCCAGAAACATTCGATCCATTTGGATCCCACGCTGCACTTCAGGCTTCTTAGTATCTCCGATCAACTTGCCGTTAACGAAGGCACGCAGGGTCGTGCCGTCGAAGCTTAGCGCGATCTGGGTACGCTCAAGAAACGGGATCGTCGATTTTGGTCTCGGCGTCCAGTGATAGGCGCCTTTCACATTTACCGCTGAGTGGGATTCTCGACCCATGTGAAGGAAGGTCGTGATTCCGGATTTGTGTTCAAGTTCGCACTCCACCACACGGCCGTACCGATTGCACATTCCGGGTTCGATCAGGATCGTCGCTTCCATGGTGATCGGCTGGCCCGAAGTGTAGGAGATCGGCAATTCTACGTACGCGGTCATGCCGTCGAATCGAAGTGCGTGGCCTGCCAACTTCTTTCCGTTCGACTTCGCCAGCGCGGATTCGTGGAGCACTTTCGGGCCAAACCGATCGTTGTTTGCGGCGGCAACCGAACCGGGGGTGACGGAGGATCGGCGAGCGTAAACTTCGGTCAAATGCGCGACCGCCGCAAGTCCGCCGTCCCCAACCTTCGTTCGTTCGATGTTTAACCGGCTCAGGAGCGGAGCCACTTCCACGAGTTTGCGAATCCCAGCATCTGTCACCTTGGTCCCGTCGAGGTGGACCTCGGTGAGCATCAGCAAGCCGGCCAGTTTATCTATGGCGGAGTCATCGACAGAAAGCCCTGATAATGAGACGCCCTCGATCCGGAAAGGAACCTGGGGCAACAAATCCATGCGGTGGATGCGCCCTTGCGCCGTCGGGCATACGACCGTAACCATGCCTCCTTGCTTGAGGACCCATTCCGCGACCTCGCGCTCTCGTGAAGCGGGCCAATGCCATTCCATGGGATCCTGCGGCAGTTTTTCCCGTTTCGCCGCAGCGATATGCCGAATCGTCTCCGCTTCTTTCCAGACGTCGCGCCATTCGCTCTTCAGGTCGTCGGGAAGCGCATCGACGAGCGAGCGATCCTGATCGAATTTGACTTCGACCAGGCGCTTCAGCACGCTCGCGGCTGACGCATACTCGAAAGGGACATCGCTTTCAGCCTTCTTCCTCCATGCGGCCATGTCGTTCTTGACCCATCCGATCGCTTTCGCCTGGTAGGTCTTCCGCTGGTCGGCTGGCAGCGACTCGAACAGCTTTTTCCGAAGTGCCGAGAGGACCGCGACCGCAGCGTCCTCAGGAATGGAAGCGAAGTCGCGAATCCAGCGGCGATGGTAGGACCGGATCGACTGCTCAAACGCCTTTACGGCTCCATCGAGATCGCCCGAGTTCAGCAAGGCCCGGCCAAGGTGGAAATCGGCATGGCCGTCGAACGGATCGAGCTTCGCCGCCGCCCGAAACTCCGCAGCCGCCTCGGTGGGCTTTCCCTCGGCGAGCAACACCTGACCGAGAGCCTGCCTCGCCGTGGCTTTTTCGGGACGAAAGCCGACGATCTGCCGAGCGACCTTGCTTGCTTCCGCCAGGTCTCCTGCAGCGAGTAAGGCCGCGGCATAGTCAGCGCCGAGGTCAAGTTGGGCATGGGGGTAGTAATCGAAATTGACCAGGAATGGGTCGATGCCGTGCGCATCGCTCAGAATCTCGGCCGCTTCGCGATAGCGGCCTTGACGAAAACGAACTCGTCCCAGTGCGGATGCTGCGTAAGTATGAACAGCTATTTCCCAAAAGCCCAGGGGACCTCGGGGAACAGCCAGGAGATGCTCGAAAGAATTTTGATACGCAGCCTGGGCATGCGATTCCGCCCCCCGAACATCGCCGGCCCGAAGGAATGCGAAGGCACGGAAATACAGCCCCCAACGATCATACGGTTTGCGATTGGAGTCAAAGGTGCCAGCGAACTCGTAGAGTTGAGCCACACGCACAGCATCGTCCAAACGACCCATGATCAGAAAATCTGCAGCGAGCGCTGTCGAAGCGGGGAGATTCGGTGCGTTGAAGCGAGCACGGGTCCGACGGAGCGCCAACGCCGCTTCCTTTTCCCGGTCGGCAAGAGCGTCGTTCAAAGCCAGCATGACTGCAGGGCGGAGATCGAGAGGGTCGTCCTCCTGCAGTTTGCGGAGCTTCTTTTCGAACGATTTGCCGGACCCATCGCCGGAGGCCCAATGGCGAGCCAGAGCGAGAGCACGCGGCTTTTGAAACCAATCATCCTTCGACTTGGCGTATGCCGCCAGACAGGTGTCGACGGCAACATCGGGTTGACCGTTTCGTACTGCGATCAAACCGAGGTGGTCGAACGCCAATGGATTTAGCTTTTGCAGTTGCTGAACGATTGGAGTATCCAGTCGCAGCAGCCGACCGGATGCCGCCGCCCGACTGACATAGGCGGAGGTCAGGTCGTTCTTCCATTTTTCCGTTTTCGCAAGAGGGAACATTCGCTCACAAATCGCCAGACGTTCATCGATCTGATCGACCCCAAGTAGGCACCTCCACAATTTTGCGAGTGTGGTGAGGCTTGGGTCCGAGCGAAACTTGACGACCCGTCGCAGCACCTCCGCCTCCAACCGATCCGAGTAAAGCTGCTCCTTCAAGCGGTTTAGCGGCGGCTGTGGCCCGGCGTCGCGAGTGAAGATGTTCCGCAACAATTCGATTGCCGCGGCTTCCGACGGCGCTAGTTCCACCGCTTTGCGAAATGCCGCTTCGGCTGCCTCAGTCTTGCCGATTCGCCGTCGCGCGATCCCCAAGGTTGCATGGGCCAGAGGCCATCCCGCCGCGGCCTCGGTCGCCTTCTCCGCCACAGCCACCGCTTCCGGAAACTTCCTCATTTCGCACAGCGTCCAGGCTTCCTTCAAGAACCGCGACGCCTCAGGATACTGCTTCTCCTGCCCCCGCTCGGTCTCGGCCTTCGCTCGAACCAGATCCTTTAACTCTGTGTACACCGTGGCAAGCCGCAGATGGGGGACCGGCGACTCGGGGCGTGCCAGGGAGGATGCCTCCAGCGCGGCTGCCACCTCTTGCCTTGAACTGCCCTTCGAAGCAAACAAGGTTGCGGCCAGTGCCGCGTTGACTCCGTAGGCGGCGGGTTGCTTCTGCCTCAGGGACCGCAGGATCGGGATCGCCTCCGGCTTTCCAGCGGCCGAACTGACTTGCACGGCCAGGGCCACGACCTCGGCCTGGTCCCCCGTCAGCGGTTGCTTCGCCGCCTCGGCCGCTACCTGCAACAGGATGGCCTCGTTGGCGTCCTCCCGCGCCAACCGCAGTTGTTTCCGCCAGGGAGCCAGGTCGAAGGCATCCTGGACGCTGCGCAACTGGTCCGCTCCGGGTTGTTTCGCGGCCGTGAGGCTCAGTTCCCAGCGTTCCAGTGCGGCGAGGATCACTTCACGCACCTCCGCTGGTTGCTTGCGGAACGTGGCAACTACCGCATCCACGTCGCCGCCCAGCGGGTCGATCCCGTGTTTGCGGAACGCCGCCTCATAGGCCCTGGCGGCCTCGGGATACCGGTCCACCCAGACCGTTGCACCCGGGGCCGCTGTGGCAACCCAGCTAGCCGCTACCAGGTCCATGACGATGGGCACCTGCGGGGGGGTGGGGTCGGCCTTGCTGGTGGTCCCCGGCGCTGGATCTTCGGGCCCCTTCGACGGATCGCCGTCGGGTTTGCCCCCCGTCCCCAGCCAGACCGCGACAGCCACCACGCCGAGCAGAACGGCACCAACGGCTCCGAGAAGTAGCCTTTTCCGCCGTGGGCGAGACTTTCAGGAGCGATCCGCTGGCCGCCAGCGATGCGCTCGAGATCCTCGGCCAGGGCGGCCGCAGAGGATAGCGGTCGGCCGGATGCTTGGCCAGGCAGCGTAGACAGACTGCGTCGAGGTCGGGCGTCACCGCTGGATTGCGTTCGCTCGGCGGACGCGGCGGGTCCTCGGCGACCTGCATCAGCAGTTCGTGGATGGTGCCCCCGGAGAACGGCGGCTGTCCCGTCAGGGCGGCGTACAGAGTGGCCCCCAGGCTGTACACATCCGCCAGTGGGCCGATCCGGTCGGTCTCGCCGGCGGCCTGCTCGGGCGGCATGTACGCTGGGGTGCCCATCACCTGCCCGGTCGCCGTCAGCCCAGCACTCTCATCGACACGCTTGGCCAGGCCAAAGTCGGTCACCCACGGATGGTCCGCAGAGTCGAGGAGCACATTCCCTGGCTTCAGGTCACGATGGACTACCCCGACGTCGTGGGCGTAGGCGACCGCTCGCGCCACCTTGGCCATCAGACTGGCAGCAAAGAGCGGAGGCAGCGGTCCGCTCGTTTTGAGCCTTGCGGCCAGGCTGAGGCCATCGACCAACCCCATCGAGAAGAAGTATTGCCTTTCGTGGGTGCCGATGTCGTAGACAGGGACGATGTTCGGGTGGTCGAGCCGGGCCGCCGCCTTGGCCTCGGCCTTGAAGCGGTCCACCTCGGATTCGTCGGCGAGCGTTCCGGCCAGGATAAGCTTGAGTGCGACGAAGCGATCCAGGGACCGCTGCCTGGCCTGGTAGACCACCCCCATGCCGCCGCGGGCGATTTCGGCGAGCAGTTCGTAATCCCCCACCACTGTCGTGGCACTGGCGGGGTCAATCGTTTGTCCAGAAAGCGAATGTTCGGAAGAATGCTCACCCATTCGGACGGGGTCGGGTTGAATCTGGGGGCGATCATTCATCGCAGGATCCTTGCTTGGTGTTCCGATGCACTTCCCGGCGCGCAATCGCGCCGCTTCGTGGGCTTTTCAGATCGACTGACTCAGGTTGGAAACGCCACCCTGGTGGTGGCACATGAGATGAACCGAGTTCCTGTGCAACCGCCCATGGAAGGCCCAACAGAAAATCTACCATCATCCGCCGCCCATTTTAAGTGATGAGATGTGGCCTGCCCACCAGGTGATCGGTATCCGTGGTGGCGGGTTGCGTGAGAGGTTGTTGGAGATGAGCGGAGGCGGTAATGCCACTACGGCTACCCGGTGTCGGCATGCAGAGCGCAGGAAAGAATCGCCAGAGACCTTTGACCGAACGATTAGGGCGCCGCTTCCGGTCGGAGAAAAGCCGAGTCGCATCGCACGCCAGCTTTCGTGGCGGCTGACCATCGTGACTCTGGCGCAGCCAGTCCATGAGCATCCCGGCCTCCTCTGAACCTCCCCAGAAATGGTGCCCAGTGTGATCAGGGCCAAAAGCACCCAAGCGCTCTTCTTCACCCTGATCAATTCGCATCCTCACCCCGGAGTTCCAACATACACCGTCCCCGATGGTCACCCAGCACGGTTAGGGGCATAAACGAGCCGAAGTATCCCCGGCCACCGCATCTCCTGGCCCTTGTTCCTGGCAAGTCCACGGTACAGCTCCTGTGCTCCTCCTCGATGAAAGACAATTGCCCTCCGCTGATGAACTCTCCTCTGCTATAAACCAGGCTGGCCTTCCCTGCATCTGGCACCCTGGCACAGGCACACTGCTCTCCGCCGGATGCTGCCCTCGCACCCAGCAGTCATCGCGCTCACAGCCATTTCGGAGGATGGAACAGATGGTTCACGATGAAGAGTGTTGCTTTCTCCCCACCTTCGACCTCGGTGAGTTTCGTTATTCGGTCGCACGCTACCTCAAACTCCTGATCCGCGCCCGCTGGCGCTGTGATCCCGGCTTCCTCTCCCAGAAAGATCTCGCCGACTGGGGACTGACCGATCTCCCCCACGATCGCCTTCCCGCCGCCCGTCTGCTCTATCTGGCGTCCGAGGCTCTGGCCCATCTCAACCGGCACTTCCTTCCCCGGTGTGACTCCGGTGGCGTCCAGCAGATCGATGAATCCACCCCCGTGGGACGGCTCATCGATGCGGTCGCCTTCCTGGTTCACCCAGCCGGCGGCGCTCCCGGCCACAACGCCACCCTGGTAGAGTCCGCACGCTGGCTGCATGAAGGCGGGACGCTGGACTGGGCTGCATTGGCCGACTGGAGCCTGCTCCCCGCCATCCGGGCTGACCTCGATCAGTTACCGCATCCCCAGCGATCCAGCCAGGAGCAGCGCCTCGAGCGTGTCGAGACGCTGCTGACCTCCCTGGTCGAACGCGAGCAGGTCAAGGACTGGTACGACATCGCGGAGTTCGCCCGGATGGTCGGCAAGGCCGAGTTCACCTGCCGGGAGTGGTGCCGGCTGGGGCGCATCCAGGGCGAGAAACGCGGGAGCGGACGGGGCAAGTACCAGAGCTGGGTCGTCTCTCACGACGAACTGCAGCGTTACCGAAAAGAGGGGCTGCTCCCTCTGCGCGGATGACTCCCCTACCCTTCCAGCAAGACCACGCCTCCATTACGTGGTCCTGCTTTTCTCCTGACAGTTCGCTTACCCAAACACCGTCTGCACCGCTTGCTGCTTGATGTTGGGCACAAGATGCCGGTACCGGCGCCGCTGCTCCTCGGTGCTGTGGCCGGAGAACTCGTCGATGATCCGCTGGTCGATCCCTGCCGCCGCCAGGCAGGAGATGAACGAGTGCCGCAGGACATGGTAACCGCGCAGCACCTCCCACTTCGACCCGGCCAGCGTGCGACGGAAGTGATCATGGGCCTCATCCCGGGTGACCGCGGCCACACCGGGAGTCTCCCGCCGACGCACGCCCTGGAGGCGTTGCTTCGACCCCTTCGCCCGCTTTCCTTCACTTTTGTACCCTGTGGATCGGCTGCGTTTCTTGCTGCGACCCACCTCTCCCGCCTGGCAGAACAAGTACTGACCTCCCGGATGCACAGCTTGCCACTCGCGCAAGACTTCCTTCAGGAATGGACTCAACGAGACGTGCCGCGTCGTGCGTTGCTTGCGCGAGCGTTTCTTCTCGCGGATCAGCAGTATCCCGCCTTCGAGATCGATGTCGCTCACCTCGGCCCGGAGCAGTTCGCTGCGTCGGGCACCGGTATGCGCGGCCGCACAGAAGAGGGGATAGATCCAGGGATGGGAGGCCTGGGCTTTCACGAACGTCAGTAACTCGTCGATCTCTTCCTTGCGGAGGTACAGCGAGTCCCAGAGGTCCGACCGTGTCTTGTCCGACAGCCCTGAAGCGGTAACCTTCCTCTCGATCTCCTGCCAGGTCATGAATGGCGGCTTCTCGTCGGTCTTGGGGTAGACCAGTCCCCTGGAGGGAAACGGACCCTCCACCAGGTCGTTCGCCATCGCCCAGTTCCAGGCCGCCCGGAAAGTCGCGGTCTCCTTGCGCAGCGTGACCGGAGACAGGGCCTTCCCCCGGTACTGCTTCCTGGCCCGCCGGTTGACGTGCCGCTGCAGGTCAGCCAGGGTCAGCTTCTGCAACACGAACCGTTCGCCCAGGGTGCGCTCGAAGTGGCCCAGGTGCATACGCACCGTCGCCAGGGAGTTCGCCTCCATGGCGCCGTGGCTGTGAGCTTCGAGGTATCTCCCCTTGAACGTCTGGAAGATGATCGGTTCGGCTGGTGCAATCACCTTCTCGGGCGACTTCACCTGCCCGTCGGCGAGGAGAAAGTCGGTGATGGCGACACCAGCCGGCACCTGGACCCAGCGCTGCTGGATGCGCAGCAGGAGATGCTCCACCTTGCCGAGGAACGCCTGAGCTTCGTCGGTGGGGACCTTGCCAACGAGGAGGGTATGCTGACTCCCCTCGTAGCGGAAGAGAATGCGAAAACTACCGTTCCGATTTTGCAACGCTGCCATGTGGACCTCCCTGGCAACGCCACCCCAATATCACCCCAACCCTGTTACCAAAATGTTACCAGAGGGCTGGAAACAGAAGAAGGCAAGGGAAGGACTCTCGCCCTAAACCCTTGCCCTGTATAGTGCTGGAGACAGGACTTGAACCTGCACTCCCTTGACGGGAACCAGGCCCTCAACCTGGCGCGTCTGCCAATTCCGCCACTCCAGCAATAACTCTAAATTAGATGGCCTTCGCTCTGCGGTCAAGCCCCTCGTGGGGGAAGTATCGGGCGACCGAAGAAATGTCTGCAGTCCCCTCGGTCCTGAGAGAGGAAACTTGCAGGGAGCGGCTGGCGGTTGCCACGTGGGCTCCCCTCCCCGGCCAAGGTTCGGGGGGCGATTCAGGGGCCTCGTTCGACAGGGAATGGGTGGGGGACGGGGGCTGGCCGGCGCCCTTCGCCACCCGTTCCGAATGGGGAGACTTCTCAGGCAGAGTACCGCACTGCATCCCCATCGATTCGTCCTGTCGAAGCTGACTCTCCAACGACCGGGTTTGCAGACTCTGCTATCACAGAAGAACCAGCATGCGGATCTGGTTCTCGAACTGCTTGCCGCGGTTGTGGGTGATGGGGGAACTGGTCTGCTAATCGCCACCTGCGCGGTAACGCTCACACATCCTTCGAAGCCGCGGACGGACGCGTCATCTCGGCGTTGGTGAACGACCCCTGGGGCTTTGCCCAGCGCCTGGTGAACGGCGTGCTTCAGGGCTTCCAGGACTTCTTCGGCGGATTGAAGGATACCCTGCCCGACAAGCTGATGGGCTGGCTGACGGCGGGGATGGAAGGACTACCCGCGTTCCCCACGACCTGGGATCTGAGGAACACGCTGAACTGGGTGCTGGAGTACAGCGGGCTGACCTGGGACCACCTGACAGCGAAGGTGAAAGAAGCAGTCGGCGAGGGCCAGGTGGCCCTGGCTGCCAAAGCGATCGAGGCGGTGCAGAAGGTTATCAACGGGGGCGACGGTCTGGTCGCGCTGTTGAAGGACAACACGTTCGGGCTGACCCCTCAACAGCTGCTCGATGAGGCACTGCGCATCGGCCTGGAGCAG
>JAXMAV010000036.1:0-66732 GCA_046350255.1 Gemmataceae bacterium | reverse complement strand
AGCATCGATGAGATTCCTCCGCAATCCACCGTCCTCTACAGCGCGCATGGAGTGGCTCCGCTCATTCGAGCCGCCAGCGCCCGGCGCAACCTCCGCGCCATCGATGCCACCTGCCCTCTGGTGACCAAGGTCCATACCGAAGCGATCCGCTTCGCCCGGGAAGGCTACACCATCCTGCTGATTGGGCACGACGGGCACGACGAGGTGATTGGCACCATGGGTGAGGCGCCCGAGAACATGGTTCTGGTGCAGGATGAAAGCGATGTCGAAAAGCTGACCTTGCCGGCCGACGCCAAGGTGGCCTTCCTGACCCAGACGACCCTTTCCGTGGACGATGCCGAGCGGATCATTCGTCTGCTTCGCCAGAAGTACCCACAGATTGTCGGGCCCTCGAAGGACGACATCTGCTACGCGACCCAGAACCGCCAGGAGGCAGTCAAGGCGCTGGTGCCCGAGGCCGACGTGGTGATTGTCCTGGGCAGCCAGAATAGTTCGAACAGCATGCGCCTGGCCGAGCTGGCCCGCGCCCACAATGTGCCGGCCTACCTGGTGGATCGGGTATCTGAAATACCCCACGAAGCGTTCACCGGCAACGAGACCGTACTGATCACCGCGGGGGCCAGCGCTCCGGAAGAGATGGTGCAGGAGTGCATCGACGTGCTGGTCGATCGCTTCGGGGCCACCGTCGAATCGCGCACCGTCCGGGAGGAGCACGTCAGCTTCCCGTTGCCGAAAGAGATCCGCCTGGTGCCCCTGGGCGCGCGGGGAACCTGATTCACCCTACCCTGGACGGACCATGGAACTCTCCCTGAACTATCAGCCGCGCTTGCCCCGGCGTCGTGACTTCCGCATTGGTTGTGCCGGCGCCGGGTTCATCGTGCGCGACTGTCATCTGGTCGCCTATCACCAGGCCGGTTTTCAACCCGTCGCCATCGCCTCACGCGATCAGAACAAAGCGCGAGAGGTGGCCGACCAGCACGGGCTGGCCCGGGTGCATGCGACCTACCAGGAGTTGCTGGCCGACCGCGACATCGAAGTGCTCGACATCGCCGTGCCTCCGGACGTGCAGCCGGCCCTGATTCTCGAGGCCTGCAACCATGCCGATCATCTGCGTGGCATCCTGGCGCAGAAACCGCTGGCTCTGTCGGTGGCCGAGGCAAAGCGCTGCGTCGAGGCCTGCGAGGCCGCGGGGATCACCCTGGCCGTCAATCAAAACATGCGCTACGACCAGTCGGTCCGCGCCATGAAAGATCTGCTAACGCGGGGATGGCTCGGCCAGCCGGTCCTGGGCACCATCGACATGCGCGCCATTCCGCACTGGATGCCTTGGAGCGAGGGGCTGCCCTCGCTTTCTACCTTCATCATGAGCATCCATCATCTCGACACCTTCCGTTACTGGTTCGGGACTCCCGATCGCGTGCTGGCCAGCACCCGTCCCGATCCGCGGACGCGCTTCCCCCATCAGGACGGACTGAACCTGTACATCCTCGAATACGACACCGGCTGCCGGGCGGCCGCCTGGGATGATGTGTGGACCGGCCCCAGTCGGGAAGGCGTGGCCGGCGACATTGGTATTCGCTGGCGCGTGGAAGGCACCGACGGGCTGGCGCGCGGCACCATCGGCTGGCCCTCGTATCCCGCCCGCACCCCGAGTACGCTGGATTATTCGACCCGTCACCATCCGGATACCTGGATTCAACCGCGCTGGAACGAGGTGTGGTTTCCCGATGCTTTCGTCGGCACCATGGCCCAGCTGCTGGTCGCCCTCGAGGAAGGCACCGAGCCGGAAATCTCCGGGCGCGACAACCTGGAAACCATCGCATTGTGTCAGGCTGTGCTAACCGCCGGGCGCGAGCATCGCGTGACGACCGTGGGTGAGTTTCTGGCGTCCTGAGGCATTCAGGTCGCCCGTCGGCTTTCACGAACGAAATGCAGCATGGCCAGGCCGGCGGTACCAAGGAACACCCACCCCGCCACCGTGCTGATGTGGAAGAACAGGCAGACGAAGCCAGCCACGCCGCTGAGCAGGCCCAGTGCATCCATGACAATGCGGGATTTCGAGCGTGACCGGGTCGTGGCCAGGCCCATTATGGCGCTACACACCAGTAGCGGGAGAGCCAGGGCGAACGCCATGACCCCGAAGCCGAGGATGCTAAACGCCTCGACCGGCCGATCGACCAGCTGGGTGAGTACAGCCGCACACAGTGCGGCCAATCCTCCGAACAGCCAGTTGTCGTGTTCGCGGGCATCGCTCACTGGGCCAGAACCTGCGCAGCGGTTACGGTGGAAGTAACGGGCGGCCCGAGGTCAAAGCCCAGGTCATCGGCAAGGAGACGCAGCTGGCCCAGAGGATGGCCAGGCTCGCGAATGCTGGACCGGGCCCAGTCGCAGACGTTTTGCGATTCGAGGAGCCGGTCACCCAGTGTGAGATCGCCTGCATCTGCCTCTCGGGCCAGGCGGCGAAGCCCCTCGAAGATAGTCAGGGCCTCGGAATCGGGATGCACCACGCTCACCCCAGCCAGGCGCACCAGCTGATCGACACGCTGCCGGGTCCCTGGAGGCAACGTGACCAGGCCCCGATCAAAGACGAGGACGAGGCGCTGGCAGTGGTCGTGCCGAGAGAGGTGGTCGTTCCATTCCCGGTACCAGCGATCGAGCCGGCGCCACAGTTGCGGATGGTAGCCGCAAGCGGCGAAGACCCAGCGCTGCTGCCGTTCGTTCTGCAGCAAGAGGTTGGCGTTGGGAAGTGTCTGCTGCAGATGGCCGGGCGGCACCTCCTGAAATCGCAAATCGAGGAGGTCGGCCAGGAGGGGAACACCGGCGAGAACAGCGAGGAGCCGCTCCTGAGCCGCGAGGTTGGGTTGTTCTGTTATCCGCCTCTGGAGCTGTGTCCGGAGGTAATCAGCGAGTTCAGGGGTAGTGGTGGTCCGCGCACAGGCGCGGTTGAACTCCTGAATACAAGCCTGAAGCATGGCGCGCGGGGTACAGCGATGTCGTAGGTTGTCGTGGATCCGATCCACCCGGTCGCGCTGAAGAGGCCAGAAGTTCTCGCAACCCGCTGCGATGCGTTCCTGGCGCAATGCCTGCAACTCAGGAACGGAGTTCATGCGGGTGGTGATGAGTTGAGAGGCGGCCTCCCACGGTAACGGCGGCAGATAAGTCTGATGTTCCAGGACCCTGTCGCAGTGGGCATGATCCAACCCATTACGAATATCCTTGAGCGTATCAGTTCGTGCGAAGGCAACCTGCAGCAGAAAACAGCCAGGTTCTGTTCGCAAGGCAGCGAATACCTGACCAAAGCGGTGGAAGCCGCGCAGGTCACCTGGGTGATCTCTGAAGCCATCCATCTGATCATACACGATCACCAGAGGCGTCCTGGCGCTTCCTAAGCGACAGAGCCCGAGAACGACCTCACGAGAATGAGACTCTAGAGAATGATCGGTAAGTTCCATAGTGGGAAGCCGCAGTGTACGAAGTTGTTCCTCGGCAAGTTGGTCGCCACGTAACCAGGCAACCGCGTCGAGGCGATGTTCCTCGTTGTCTGCATACAGCATCCCGATTGCCTGAGCCAAGGCCACGGGGGTAGAAGGTAAGTGCTTGCGCAGAAGCCCCGTGATGCGCTCGGCTGGGTTTCGATCACCACCAATCATCCTGCGCATCGTGTCGAGGAAGGAAGCGGAATGATCGGCCTGAGGACTAGAGGAAAAACCTGGGAGCCGGCCAAGTAATAGGCACTCAAGGGGAGTGGCGCCTCGCCCAAGAGGAGCCTGGAGCAGGTCAGTTACCATGACTCTACGCAGGTAGGTCCAGAAGTAATCGCGACCAGCCTCAGGCATGTACACATAGGCCAACACGGCCCCACCCGGCATCTCGTTGCAGATATAGCGAATGCGGGCGATCAGGTGGGTCTTTCCACTTCCGGCCTCACCCCAGACGAACAGGCTGCGCTGCTGGCCAGTGGTGCGGACCTCCTGAATGAGACGGAATATATGCTGCTGCGTCCCTGCGTGGATGGAAGAGACGTCAGGAATGTGGCGAAAGCTAGCCGCATCCGTGCCATATAAGACATTATTGATGAAGGGGTTGGGAAGCCCCGTCAGGCCGGTATTAAGCGAAGGGCTGAATGACAAAGCCATAGATCTCTCCTTGAGGGTCGGTCAGGAGGTTCTCGCGCTCTTGCGGAGTGAGGCTGGCGGGGAAGTTATGACGATTCAGAAACAGCTGGCCCTTTTCGACCAGGCTCCACACTGCAGAATCGAAGCGAGACTTATCGCGGTACTCGCTGGGCATCTGCTGGCGCAGGTCGGCGACGGGGACGGGGATGCCCGCGCCCACCTCGGCCATGGCCTTCAGTACCAGGTTCATCAGTTCGGTGTCGGTGGCGGGGAGTGGCGGCGGCTCGGGCGCGGCGGGGGCCGTCATCAGTGGTTCCGGCGTGGGGATCAATCCCATCACGGGAGAATCGGCCACGGGCGCCATCGGTTCGACCGGCTTCTGCGCCTGCTCATGCTTCTGCTCCAGGGCCAACACCAGGCGCTGGATGAACTCGGCCAGAGTGCCCCCCTCCTTCTGGCCCTTGATGAACTCCTTCCACAGGTTGGCGGCGGTCTTGTCAAAGTTGATCTTTCCGAACGGGTCGGGCTTCGGAGCCGGGAGGATGCCCAGGCGCACCTGCTTGCCCTTGCCCGGATGGAAGTGCAGGCGTCCACTCTCGCGCATGGCGGCCAGTACCTGCTTGATCCCAGCGTCCCCGATGCGGGTCCCCAGCTCCTTCTTCACCCGCGCGACGATGTCCTTCTCGATCAGCGGATCCAGATTCAGGATGCGCCCCACCAGGCTTTCGACTTCCTGGGTCGGGTTGGTGTGCCAGTAGGCGTTCTTGCGGGAGCCATTGCAGACGAAAAGCTCGCCCCGCTCGACGGCCACGCCAAGGAGAGCCTCGACTTCCGGCTTCTTCACCTTCAGCAGCTTCAGCTCCTTCACCAGCTCCGCCACGGTGGTGGGAACTCCACGCTCCCGGATGATTTCGCGCAGTCGCTCGGCCGGACCAAGGGCAGGTGTGGACACTTCTGGGGTAGTGATCATCTGACTAGCTCCTCGGGGTTAGTTGTGGCCAGTGTAGAAAGGCCCCCGAGGACGTGCAAGCATATTCCAGAGCGTCAAGCCAGCGAGCGTAACAGCCCGGCCGCCTTGTGGAGCGTCTCGGCGTACTCGATTTCGGGCCGCGAGTCGGCCACGATGCCGCCTCCGACGGGGAACTGAGCCCATCCACCCGCCGTGGTGAAGGTGCGGATCAGAATGCTGGTGTCCATGGCCCCGTCGAAGCTTAGATAGCCCAGGCTGCCGCAGTAGGGACCGCGCACCACTGGCTCCAGCTCGGCGATGATCTCCATGGCGCGGACCTTGGGCGCTCCGGTGATCGACCCACCGGGAAAGGCGGCACGTAGCAGGTCGATGGCACCCAATCCGGGGCGGAGCGTGCCGCGCACATCCGAGACCAGGTGATGCACCGTGGGATAACTTTCGAGCCGGCAGACCGCCTCGACCTGGACCGAACCAAATCGACAGACGCGACCCAGATCGTTGCGAAGCAGGTCGACGATCATGACATTCTCGGCACGGTCCTTCTCGGAGCCGAGCAACTCTCGAGCGCGGTCGGCATCCTCGTCCGCGGTCTTTCCACGGGGACGGGTCCCCTTGATGGGCCGGGTCTCCACCTCGCCCTGGCGCAGGCGCAAAAAGCGTTCCGGCGAGGCGCTGACGATCGACACTGCGCCCATCTCGAAGTAGCCGGCAAAGGGGGCGGGGTTGCGCTCGCGCAGTCGCTGGTACAAACTCAGCGGCGGCTCGCGCCAGGGGGTCAGCAGGCGCTGGGCCAGGTTGACCTGGAAGCAGTCGCCAGCGTGAACGTACTCGATGGCCGCGCGAATCGCTTCCTGAAACTGGGACGGAGTAAAACAGCTGGACACCCTGGGATGGTCGGGCAGCGGATGCAGCGTCGCGGGGACGGCGTGCCAGCTCATCGGTCCAGGGACAGGGGGAAGCGGTCGATCCAGCAGTTGCCGAACCCGTTTGAGGCGCGAGCGTGCCCGGCGCTGGCGCGCCTCGGGTTCCTGTTCAGGCCAGCCGGTCGAGAGGATCCAGGCCCGATCAGCGACATGGTCGAAGGCGACGACCCAGTCATAGAAGCCGAGAGCCAGCTCGGGAATTTCGAAGTCGTCGATGGCGGCGCGGGGGATGCGTTCGAGATGCTGCCCCAGCTCGTAGCCGAACAGGCCCGCGGCACCGCCCTGGAAGGGAGGCAACCCCGGGACGGTGTCCTGCCGATACCGCGACAACCAATCGGTCAGGACGGCGAACGGGTCGGCCTCGTAAGTCAGAGAGATGCAGCCCGGCCAGCCTTCACTGACGAGGGTTCCGCGGGAGTCCATCCAGGCGAAGGGGTCGGCCGCCACGAAGGAGTAACGTCCCAGCGAGGCCGAACGCAGGGCACTATCGAGGAACAGCAAATTGGGCTGATTGGCCAGCTGGCGCGCGACGTGCCAGGGGTCGGGGGCAGGATGCAGCTCCTCGGCCAGCAGGGTACCGAAACGCACTTGAGGACTCAGAGTCGCCATGCTCCCATCCACGGTGCTGGTGATCACCCCTTCATCATAGACCAACCCAGCCCCTCTTCTTCAATCTTTCTTCTTCGCGCGATGGCTTTGCTCGTCGCGGGTGAGCATGCCCCAGCGCAACGCCTGATCCTGGACGTAGTTTTTGCCCAGCGTCAGTGCCGTGACTGCCTTGGCCAGTTCGTAGCCGAGGTAGAAGGCGTGCGAGGGATCGATGGTGGTCTGCTCTTGCAGCTGATCGAACAGGTCGAAAGGGTCGGTCCCCTTCAGGTGCATCTCTGCGTTCATGACGTGCAACTGCCCGGCCTCGGCGAAGAGGCGAAAATTGCGGTCGGTGATGCGCGAGGCCAGCTCGGCCAGAACCGCTGGGCCGTGGAGGTGCAGGCGGGGGTCGCGGAGCATCACCAGGCGCGGATCTACCCGCTTGGGGGGGATCTTCTGTTGCAGGGCGAAGTGGACCAGCCGACGAGCCACGTCCAGCTCGCGCACTGCGGTCTGCGCCCAGGGCACTACCTGAGTGGTCAGAACGCTGCGAATACCCAGCTCCTGGCAGAACGCCAGCATCAGGAGGTTGATGCCGGCGCTATCCACGTCGGTCAGCTCAGTGAGGTTACCCACCCCCATCATCATCTCTACCTGGGGGAAGCGACGACGCGCCTCCTGGTAGCGACTGAGCGAGGCGGCGAAGCCCATGCCGATCGGTTCCAGAATGGGGTCGAGCCGGAAGGACACGCCCTGGCCGGTAAGAAGCTCCAGGGTCGTCTCGATGCCGTCGAGCGTGCCTGGCTGATCTGGGATGACCACCACCTCGACACCCCACGCGCCAGCGTACCTGGCATTCTGCCCATTCACGCTAAGAACCAGTTCGGCACCGGCGCGCACGGCGGCTTCCACCTCGATGGGATCGAAGGTATCAATCGACACGCGAAGACCGATGTCGCACAGGGCCCTGACGGCGTCAGCAACGCCGGGCCAGGTAGACCCTGGGTCGCATCCCAGGTCGATCAGATCGGCCCCCGCGGCTTCCAGGGCCTGCGCCTGACGCAGTAACTCAGCACGATCGAGGCGCGGCGCATGGTTGATCTCGGCGAGGATGGCGATGTCGTAAGCCCCGTACTGATCGCGCAGGCTGGATCCGACCCGGAAGTGGTCGGGCAGATCGCGTAGGTCGGCCGGTCCGCGCTCGACGGGCACCGAGGTCAGCGCGGCCAGGGCAGCGAGGTCGCCGTTACACATTCCCGGAAGGATGATCCGCTGAACACCCTCGGGAATGGTCAGATGGCGGGCAATCCATGATGTGGTGGCAAGCGCGGCCACGGTGATGGGCAGCACAGCCACGCTGCAGGTAAACCCGGCTCGTGGAGCCAGGTCGTCGAGCATTCGCCGCAGGGCGGGCTCGGCCAGCTTGCCGGTGACGAACAGAAGATGGGGAAGCTGACTCACGCCCTACTCGCGGCTATTCTCCTTCCACCACTTCAACCAGGCAGCAATCGCCTCCTTGCGTTCCGCAGGAGTTGCGCCCGGGGTGGGGCCGAAGTCTTTCTTCGTCAGCTCCTTCAGAGCAGTACCGGCGGCGCGCTGGACCAGTTCCTCGGAGTCGCTGAGACGACGGATGAGGTCGGGCACCAGTCCCTTGCTTCCACGGGCCGCACTGGCGAGGGCAGCCGCCCGGCGGATCTCGGCTTCCTCGTCCTGCAGGTACTCGCGCAGGGTGGCATCCTTCAGGCGTGTGAACCGCTCGGCCAGGGCGACCCGGGCGCGTTTGCGCCCATCGTCGTCGAGACGCGAGATGACCCAGACCAGGGTCTCGGTATTGACCACGCCCTTGTTGTCGCGCAGTTGCTTGAGGATGGCGGCGCGCTCTTCACCCCGGGTGCGCAGGAGGTTCTCTCCCAGGTTCACCGTGGCCTTCTCTTCCGGGGTGTCGGCCCGCGGCCGGGGCTTTTCGAGCATCGGCCGGGTTGGCTGGCCCGCGCCTTCGGATTTCGTCGCGGAGGAGCCATCCGTTCGAGGAGAGGGTGTCTTGCCCGGCGCGGTGCGAACGCCCTTGCGGTTGTCGAACCCGGCGGATGAACTCAGGGCCGGATCGAGTTTGGTGGTGCTGGCGCCCCGCAGGACGCGCCCCTCGCCGTTCATGCCGGTCAGGTTGCCTGAGAGGTCGCGCGTGAAGTTGGCTTTCTTGAGAAACAGAACGGCGAAGGCGGTGTCGGCGCCGCCGTAGGAGGCGTAATCGCCCACCCAGGTTCCGTTCTCGCTCTGGTTGGCCAGGAGAATCTCAGCACCCCAGGTGTACCAGTCCTTGCCGGCCAACTTGTCAAGTTCCAGGGCCACCATGCAGCGTTCGAGCGACCAGAGGAAGTAATACGCCTTCCCATTAGCGGCAGCGATGACTGCAGGGCGAGGGCTGTTCCCATTCCATCCCACCGGAGTGCCCACGGCGGTCGAGAGAACGGCAAGGGCGGCCTTCAGGCTGACATCCTTGCTGACGTCCTGCTTCTCCGTCTTCGAGTCGCGCGACTTTTTGATTTTGATGTCGTGCGCTGCGCCATGCGAGCAGATCAGCCCGATGGTGCCAGCGCAGGTCATGGTGGCGGTGGAACCTCCCATGCCACCTCCCAGGGGAATGCCGCTCAGAAGTGGGCTATAGCTCCACCCGCCGTCGGAATGCTGTGTCTTGCGGAAGCGGTCGCCCAGGCGGATCAGCGCGTCCTGCACCGGGATCCCGTAGCGACGGCCGACCCACACTGCGATAGTGGCAAACTGGGTATTCGAGTTGTCGCTACCCAGGCCTGCATCGACGCCGAGGACCCCTCCACCGGCGCGCGTGATGAGGGCGAGTTGCGAGACGATTTCGCTGGGCAGGTTCTCCTGCTTGCGTTTGCCCTTGGGAGGCAGCCGGGTGAGATCGCGTGCGCCTTTCAGATCGCGTGCGCCGGCCATCTCGGCCTGGATGCGGCGGGCCTCTTCGGGGGCCGGGGTGGGACAGATGTAGGACCAGCCGCCGTCGGAGCGCTGGCCAGCCAGCAGGCGGACGACCAGCGATTCAATCAGAGGCGTATCCGATCGTTCGTCCAGGCGATCGAGGAACAGAATGGCCAGGGCAATCGAGTATGTCTGCCGGGCCATCAGACTGCTTTCCCGAATGGCGCGGGCAGCGTTGCGAATGCTGCGATCTTCCGGAGGGACGCCACCTTCGAGGAGGGCCAGCCCCACCAGCGCGGTGGCGCCGATCTCGATCGATTCCCAGGTGCCATCCGGCCGTTGCAGGCTTTTTAGCGCGGCAACGCCGCGATCCACGGCTCGATCGATGGCGGCCTTCTCGACGGCGGATACCGGGCACGCGGCCAACACTGCCACCCACCCCGCCAGGATCGCCGTTCGCATCGCTAGCCTCCCCGGTTTCACCGCTCCCCCCTCTTTCAAGATACCCACCCCCGGGGCGAACGCAAGCGAGTTCGACGGGGTTAGCGAGTCAAACAGGGGGTGCGGAGACGGAAGTTATCGCGGTCGTGTTCGAGCCGACCGATCAGCTCCAGCGCCGTGCCCGGCAGCACCGACATGAAGCCGAACCGCTGCCGGATGGCATCCTTGCAGGCAGCCAGGCGGCGCTGGCGTTCGCGCTGGGGATCGGGAAACAGCTCGGCCTGACGAGGCGACGAGGTCAACGGCGAGAGTTCGATCCCGATCAGATGAAGGGGCAGACGCCGCACATACAGCCGGCGAAGCCGTTCGCGGGCCACCGCCTTCAGTGCGGTTTCCTCGTCCTCCGCCTCGGCGAGCGCGACCCGGCTATCTTCCCCCTGGTAATCAGCATAGCGAAGGCGCACCAGAAGCCCCCGGGCCGAAAGGCCATGCAGGCGCAGCCACAGCGCTGCCCGATCGACCAAGTGATCGAGCATGGCGTTCAGGACCTCCCATTCGGCCATGGGCGGATCGAAACTGGTGCAGCGACTGACCGATTGCGCCTCGCGCGAAACAACCACGGGGCGCGGATCGATCCCCTGAGCATACTGCCGCCAGACCAGGGCGCGCTTGCCGAACAACCCCAGAAGGACTCCCACCGGTGCAGCTGCCAGGTCCGCCACTCGACGGAGGTTGATGCCCTGCATCTGCTGGCGGGTAACCGCGCCGACGCCTGGAAGCACCTCCACCGGGCAGTGGGCCAGGTAGGCAGCCTCTTGCCCGGGAGGCACCTGGCCCAGATCGAAGTAGCCGGGCGACCCCAGTTGTCCGCTTGCCTTGCGATCCTTCACCTCCTGCGTGGCGACCACCGCGAGAAGTTTGTTCGTGGCCAGGCCGAGCGACACCCGGACTTTCAGGTCGGCCGCCACCTGCTGAGCCAGTTCCACGCTGAGAGACACTGCCTTATCCCAGGGGATACTTCCCAGGTCGAGATAGAGATCGTCCAGGGCAGCCATCTCGACCCGGGCGGTGCAGGCCTGGCACAGGCCGAGGATCTGGCGCGAGGCCAGTTCGTAGCGACGATAATCGCCGGGCACAACAATCAAGCCCGGACAGCGCTGTCGTGCTTCGTACAACCGCATGCCGGTGCGAACACCCCAGGGCCGCGCCTCGTAACTGCAACTCGCCACCACGCCGGAACCGACGGCCACGGGTCGGCCGCGGAGCGCGGGCTGGTCGCGCTGTTCGAGCGCGGCGAAGAAGGCATCGACATCCAGATGCAGGACCAGGGCCGGTGAAGCCATGTGTCGTCTCCTTCCGGTCAGACGCCTCGTCGGTGGGAGAACAAGGCGGCCCAACAACTATACCAGCGTACACTCAACCAGAAAGGAGAACCAGGGAAGAAGGGAAGGAAGTAGGGGTCAGGAATGGACAGGTGGCTTGACACCCTGACATGGAAGAGCCAGAATGGCCGACGAGTATAGGATTTCCGCGTGCCAACTCCAGCGACGCAAGCATGGCTGCAGGGCGCGGCAGGGAGAAAGCGCAGTGTCTACAACCATGATGCCGCAAGGCACCGAGCCGCAGCCGCATGCTGCGCCCCGGGGGGAACTCGGACACCTGGATCTTTCCCGCATCGCCCAGGACTTGCAAATCCGCAAGGTACAGGTCGAAGCCGTGGTGCATCTTCTCGATGAAGGGAATACCATCCCGTTCATCACGCGCTACCGGAAAGAACGCACCGGAGGCCTGAACGAGGATGTCCTTCGGACGATCCAGGAAAGGATCGGCCAGCTACGTGCCATGGCGGAACGCCGGCAAACCATCCTCCGCACCATTGAATCGCAGGGGAAACTGACCGACGAACTGCGGGCAGCGATTCTAGGGGCCGACAATCCGAAGCGGCTCGAGGATCTTTACCTCCCCTACAAGCCCAAGAAGCGAAGCCTGGCGCAGGCTGCCCGAGATCGCGGGCTGGATCCGCTGGCGACGGCTATCTGGGAAGCCGATGCCATTGTGGCCAACCTGGGAGATGTGCTACCCACGCTGATCAACCCCGAGCAGGGGCTGAACAACGAGGAAGATATCCTCCAGGGCGCAGGGCACATTCTTGCCGAGAAGATCGCCGAGGCAGCGGACGTGCGGGCCATTGTCCGCCAGGTCCTGTGGGACACGGGCAAGCTGTGCACCACGAAGAGCGAAAAACTTGCCGAGGGCCAGGGGCAAGAATTCCGCGATTACTTTGCCTTCACCGAACCGGTCCGCCAGATTCCGCCCCATCGCGTGCTGGCCATCAACCGCGGTGAAAAAGACAACGCCCTGGTAGTGAAGTTTGAATGGGACGCAGGGACCGGCCGGATGGTGGCTCTGGAACGCCTCCCCCTGCCGAAGAAAGACGTGGCCCCTGCCGCTCCGCCGATCGAGCATCCAGCGCCCGAGGCTGTAGCGCCAGTAGGGGAAGGCTCCACCGAGCCTGTTCCCCCGACCGATGGGCACACGGGTGAACACCCGGCTGGCGCTGCGGGGCAGGCGCCCCACCATCCGCCGCATCCGGGCCAGCGTGGGCATCGGCATCACGTGCCGTTTGTCAGCCGGCTGGAAGATCTCGAGAAGCATCCGCATCGGGAGTTCATTGAGAAGTGCGTCGATGACGCCCTGAACCGCCTCCTAGTGCCCAGCCTGGAACGCGAAATTCGCCGCGAGTTGACCCAGAAGGCGGAGAACCACGCGGTGGTGGTTTTCGCTCGCAACCTGCGCAGCAAGTTGCTGGCTGCTCCGCTGCGCGGCAAGCGCGTGCTGGCGATCGATCCCGCCTTCCGAACCGGCTGCAAGCTGGCGGCCCTGAACGAGAACGGCGATCTGGTAGCGGATGCCGTCATCTTCCCGCATCCGCCGCAGCAGAAACGGGCCGAGGCCAAGGCCAAGCTCGAAGAAATGATCCGCCGCTGTCAGGTGAATGTCATCGCCATCGGCAATGGCACGGCCTGTCGCGAGACCGAGGAGCTTGTCTCCGAGTTGCTCGCCGAGTTTGAAGCGCGGCGCAACAATCCCGAGGGAGTCACCGAGACGCCTCCAACCGAGGTGGCGGTCGAGGCAGCCCCCGCAGAACCGGTGCCAGCGCCGAGCGCCGAGGAAACCACCCCGGTCGCCGTTGCGCCCGAGGCGCCGGTGGAAGCCCAGGCTCCTCCGACCGAGGTGGCCCAGGAGCCAGCACCGACAGAGATTCCGCCGCTACCCACCGAGCCACCCCCTCTTCCGGTGGAAGCCCATGTCGAAGCTCAGGCAGAACCGGTCGAGCCTGCAGCCCCGCCGGTTCCCGCAGAACCACTGCCCGAGCCGATGCCAGACCTGGCCTATGTCATTGTGAACGAGGCCGGCGCCAGCGTTTACTCGGCCAGCTCGGTGGGACGCGAGGAGTTCCCCAACTTCGACGCCACTCTGCGCGGCACCATCTCGATTGGTCGCCGACTTCAGGATCCGCTGAGCGAGCTGGTGAAGATCGACCCGCAGCACGTGGGAGTCGGACTGTATCAGCACGATGTCAATCCCCGCCATCTGCGCGAGTCGCTCGATGCCGTCATCGAATCGTGCGTCAACACGGTTGGCGTCGACCTCAACACCGCCAGCGTTCCCCTGCTCCGCTACGTGTCGGGCCTGAACGCCCTGGTGGCCCAGCGCATCGTCGAATTTCGCAAGCAGAACGGGCCGTTCCGCCGGCGCGATCAGCTACTGCAGATCCAGGGCATTGGCGAACGGACCTACGAACAGGCGGCCGGCTTCCTCAAGATCCTGGGAGGCGACGAACCGCTGGATAGCACCTGGATCCACCCGGAAAGCTACCCGGTGGCCCGGCAACTTCTGGCCGAGCTAAACACGGAGCCCGGCGCCTTGCTGGACCGTGAGCAGACCGTGGCCCTGCAGGACCAGCTGCAGGCGCTGACCCCGGCCGAGGTGGCCGCCCGTCTGCAGGTGGGGGTTCCCACCCTGGGTGATATTCTCGAATCGCTGGCCCGCCCCGGACGTGATCCGCGCGAAGATCTTCCCCCTCCCGTCTTCAAGAAGGGCATTCTGAAGCTGGAGGATCTGCAGCCGGGCATGGAGCTGAAGGGCACCGTCCTCAACGTGGTCGACTTTGGTGCCTTCATCGACATCGGTCTGAAGGACAGCGGCCTCGTCCACATCAGCCAGATGGCGAACCGCTATGTGAAAAGTCCGTACGACGTCGTTTCCGTGGGCGATGTGGTTCAGGTGTGGGTGCTCTCGGTGGACAATCAGCGTCACCGGGTATCACTCACCATGATCGCTCCGGGGACAGAGCGGCGTGCGCCCGAACGCCGAGGGCCCGCTCCAAGGCGCGAACAGCGAGAGCCACGCCCCGAGGGAGGCGCTCCGCACCATCATCCGCAACAGCAGCGCGAGGGTGGTCGGCCACCGCGAGGCGAAGGGCGTGGTGGTCCCCGTCCCCCACGCGAAGGTGCTCCAGCTGGAGCCGGAGGGCCGCCGCCCCGTGAGGGTGGAGGCCGGCCGCCCCGGGGAGATCGTCGCGAGGGCGATCGTCGTGACATCGGACCAGGTGGCAAGCGGAAAACGCTTCCGCCCCGTGGGACGAGTCGGATTGGCCCCAATGCGAAGTCAGGTCCTCCTGGCCGACGAGGTCCCGGTGGGCCTCCCCCTGGTCCGGTCGAAGGCCAGACGACGGAGGCCACTCCGCAGAGCGCCGAAGGCCAGCAGCAGGAAGGCGCCCGCAAGTCGCGCAAACCGACGGTGAATCCCAAGCTATCTCAGGGAGCCCTGGCCGGGAAAGAGCCCTTGTCGAGCTTCAGTGCCCTGGCCGCGCTGATGCAGGCACGGCAGACCAAGCCGAACGAGCCTGCACCAGAGCCGACGCCTCCACCCGCGGCCGAGCATCCAGAGCCACCAACGCCCTGAACCGGGTCAGGTTCGGCCTCGAAGCAACCGGGTGAGCAGCACCCGGTTGACACGGCCACGAAATCGAACGATCCCATCGATCTGCACGACGGGGATCTGCAGACCATGCTGTTGTTCGAGGTCGGGGTTCTCCTCGATGTTGACGGTTTGCACCTGGAAGCCAAACGTACGCCCAACCTCGACTAACAGGTCCTTAGCGTCCTCGCACAGGTGACAGCCCGGGCGGGTGTACAGGATCACCTCGGGAGGAGACAAGGGCTTCCGAAACCAGAGCCGCCACATGGATATGTCTCCGTTTCTTGAGATCGCCCAGGCGTCCGTCTAGGATGAAGTAGGTGGCTAGTGGTCGGCTGGTGGTCAGCCCGGGCCCGAAGTGGTATCCTAGGCAGGACAGGAATAGCCCCATTGCCCGGGGTGTTGTGGACCATGCCACTGCTTCGAAGGACGTCTCATGCCTTCTGATCCCGAATCGAACCAGACACCTCCTTCGGCCGGCAAACCGCGGCGCAGACCGACCCAACCCACGGGCGGCAACTGGATCTGGCTATTGGTCCTGTTCCTGGTGGCCATGGTCATCTTCGCCCAGATGTCCGGGACCCGGAACACCATCTACTGGAATGAATTCTATCGGCTGATCCTCGACGACAAGCTGAAGGAGGTCAGCCAGAAGGGCGACCGCTACGAGGGCGAGGTCAAGGATCGCGACAAACTCGACGAGGAGCTTAAAAAGAAGATCCCCACCGGCAAGTTCAGCGTCGAGCGCCTCCAGGGCAACGATGTGGAGATCCATCGCATCCTCAACGAGAAGGCGGCCAAGGGGCTGGTGGTGTATGCCCAGTCGCAGAACATCGCCTACCTCTGGCTGGGGTTGTTCTACCTGCTACCGGTCCTCCTGCTGATCGCCTTCTTCTTTATCTTCCTGCCGCGGATTCGCGATCCGCTGGGCGGCGGCTTTCTCAACAACTACATCAAGAGCCCGGCGAAGAGATACGAGCGGAGCAAGATGCGGGTCACGTTCGAGGACGTGGCCGGGATGCAAAACGCCAAAGGAGAGTTGCAGGAAGTCGTCGAATTTCTCCGCAGCCCCGAGAAGTTCCAGCGGCTGGGTGCCGTGGTACCCAAGGGCATTCTGCTGGTCGGTCCGCCGGGAACGGGCAAGACCTTGCTGGCCCGGGCTGTGGCCGGCGAGGCTGGCGTGCCGTTCTTCTCGATCTCCGGATCCGAGTTCATCCAGATGTTCGTCGGTGTTGGCGCCAGCCGTGTTCGCGACATGTTCAAGACGGCCAAGGAGAACTCGCCCTGCATCCTGTTCATCGATGAAATCGACGCCGTGGGACGCATGCGCGGGGCTGGCCTGGGTGGCGGCTCGGATGAGCGGGAACAGACGCTGAACCAGATCCTCAGCGAGATGGACGGCTTCACCCCGACCGAGGCTGTCATCGTCATGGCGGCCACCAATCGACCCGATGTGCTCGATTCCGCCCTGCTCCGTCCGGGCCGGTTCGATCGCCACATCACCATCGATCGGCCCACGTGGCAGGGCCGGCTGCAGATTCTCAAGGTCCACACGCGCAACAAGCCGTTGGCGGATGATGTGGATCTCGAGGCAATTGCGCGTGGAATGATCGGGATGACCGGGGCCGACCTCCGCAACCTGGCCAACGAGGCCGCCTTGCTGGCCACTCGGGAAGGCAAGAACAAGATCGATCGTTCGGACTTCGAGCGCGCGGCTGACCGGGTGTTGATTGGGGCCAAGCGCGAGGAAGTGCTCTCGGTGGACGAGAAGCGGCGGACAGCATTCCACGAGGCGGGCCACACCCTGTGCGCATGGTTGACGCCCCAGGCCGATCCACTCTTCAAGGTGACGATTGTCCCGCGCGGCCGGGCCGGCGGGGTGACCCGGTTCCGCCCCGATGAAGACCGCGTGGATTACACCCAGACCAAGCTGCGGGCCCAGTTGATCGTCACCATGGGTGGCCGGGCCGCAGATCGCCTGGTCTTCAACGAGGCGACCTCTGGCGCCAGTATGGACCTCAAGCAGGCGACACGCATCGCCCGCATGATGGTGACGCAGTTCGGCATGAGCGACCGGGTCGGTCCGGTGGCATACCGCATCGGCGAGGAGCACGTCTTTCTTGGCAAGGAGATCCAGGAGCCGCGCGACTTCGGCGAAGGCACGGCCACGCTAATTGACGAGGAAGTGCGGAAACTCCTTCGCGAGGCCGACAGCCACGCCTTCAACCTGCTTCAGGCCAACCGACACCTGATGGATCGCCTGGTCGAGGCGCTTTTGCAGAAGGAAGAACTGCTCCGCGAGGATCTCGATGAGATTCTCAAGGGAGAGAACGTCAACGGCGTGCCAACGGGCGACAGCCCAGCTGGAGGAAGCCAGATCGAGACTGGGCACAGCAACGGATCGGCCTGAGGGCAGGACCGGCTGGCTCAGGGATCAAGTGGCAGCCAGTCGGTGATATCCTGCCGGCTGTGCGGTGAGGATTTCGGGAGCAGGCTGGCCTCGTAGTAAGCGTTCCGGCAAGCGCCGAGGAGCTTCTCGAGGTCGTCGATCGCCAGCGTGGCCTGTTCGCGGCAGAACATCAAGTCGGCCTGGCCAGGCACATTCACGAGATGAAGATCGTTGAGGATGCCCCGGGCCGCATCGCCAAATTGCTTGCCCGACTCACTGGCGGGGATGAGCAGGAAGTTGTACTGCCCTTCCGCCCCGGGTGCTTCCGTCTTTTTCTTCATGGGAGGCAGATCTGGGACCGTTTCCGGAACGCCTCGCCCACCCACCGCAGCCCGTCGCACACCGGAACCCATGCCAGCCAGGCTCGGCGGAGGCGTCTCGGGCTTTCCAGTGCGAGCGATGACTGGGGCGGCCTGGGCGTAATACTCGCGGATACGCTGGGGCACCTGTAGTTCCGAGGAATACTCGACCTGGGCCACGTCGGTGATTGGCAGGTGTTCGCTCAGACAGCTGATCGACTGATTGAGCATGGGGGCGGCAAAGTGTCGCACGATGTCGCCTGCTTCGAGACAGAGACGAAGCAACCCGCCACGTGGCGAGAGCACCTCGTCGCCAATCGACTGGTCGATCTGCGTCCAGTGTTCCTGCGTCAGCGTGGCCAGGAAGCGCCGGGCGGCTCGTTCGAGGTCTGTTTCACCGTCGGGCAAGACCACGCGGTTAGTGGAAGACTCGCGGATGGACTCCCAGTAAGCCTCGGTGGAAAGCAGCGGTGTCTGGCTCAGTCCCACGTTCGGGCTACCCCAGCCAGCCACGCCATTGGGTCCTCCCGAGGTGCGCGAGAAGGTCACGGTGTCAGTGGTGTTCTCCGGTTCGCCGTCGGGGCTATCCATCTGCATCCGCATCAGATCGGCCAGGCCGCGCAGGCGCTGCCGGCAGAACTGGAGATCCCGGTAGCGGTCGGCCAGTTTCCCGCGCAGGGCGGCGAAGAACTGCAAGACGGCCGTTGAGGTGTCATCGGCCAGGGCTTGTCGGGCGAAGGCAGCCAGGTGATCGAGGAAGACCCGGAGCAACCGCTTCGACTTCCCGCCGAAGAGACTCCATCCACCGGTGCCGGTGACGCAGTTTTGCAGCGCCTGGTCGAGTTGGGCCTGGTGGGCTGCGGTGCGGTTGGATTGTTGCAACTTGTTCTGGTGCGCCTGCAGCGCATCTTCGCAGAAGCGTTTGAGCTGATCGACGGCGGCCTCAGCCACAGCGATTCTTCGGCCGCTGTGTTCCATCAGGCCATCAACCACCTCGCCCAGCCGGCGAGCCCATTCCTGGGCCAGCGAGGCGGCCACAGCTTCCAGGGCGCGGGTGACGGGGCTACGTCGCTGCTGAATAACAGCGACACCGGGCAGCGCGACACCGGACCCCAGCCAGTCGCGCACACGGGTCAGCACCTGCCGGGCCCAGGCTCCAGGGTCGTCCTGGGCCATCTGTTGCTGTGATTGCTCCTCAATGTTAACCAGCAGGCGCGTCAGCGCCTCACGTGGGGGGGTGTCGAGATAGTCGCCCGCCATGTTGTCGAGACGGTTGGCGATGGCCTCGGGGCGTAGCTCCGGGTCGGCCACCACCCGGGCGACCGCAGCGTCGAGTACCGATTGTTCGGGTCCGGACAGACCGGGTCCTCCCGCTTGCCATTCCTCGAAGAGGTGCAAACAGGCTTCGCGGGCAGCCATGCGCAGCAGCAACCCACGTGGGAACCACACGCCGAAGGTCCCCAGGCTGCGGAAGGGAGTCAGTGCATTCCGTTTTAGCCGGGTCTGATCGAGGCGAATGCCTAGTGGGGTAGTCATCTCGTGGAAGAGATAGCTGCCGAGGTGAGCGAGAGAATCTCGGCGAGCTTCGGGCGTGCGATGCTCCTGAGCCAGGAGGTACACCTGATCGAAGGCGGGTCCTTCGTCCACGATACGCGCGGCGTCCGAGCCATACTGAGCCGAGAAGCGGATGGAGGGATCGGCGAAGTGGTTCAACTCGGTGAGGGTGGCGTAAAGATTGGCCTGCTCGGGCCTTGGCGTGGCCGGGTCGTCGGGCGCGCCGCAGAACAGGAGGTTCGTGACCGGCCCATCGGGCTGATTAATCTGTTTGAGCAGGCGGCGCAAAGCGTAGCCGATGTCTACCAGGTAGCCCGAGGCGCCGCCCATGCCCGAACTGATAACGTAGATGCGCGGTACGTTATCGCGGAGAGCCAGGCCGGTCTGCGACACGGTTTGATAGATCGCGTCTGGATGACAGGCGATCTGGATCTCCTTCCGCACCCTGGCGAGCAGCCCCTGGTACTTGTCGGAGAAGGCGAGCCGACCCAGCGCCCGCGAGCCCTGGGTCTTCAAAGAGCGCGGCATGGAGTTGAGCTTCTCAGCGGGCAGCCAGTCGGCTAGCTGGTCGATCTGGCGCCGACGATAGTGTGCGAAAGGCTGCAGCGGAAGGTGGAAAACCTCGTGCGGACGAAAAGCTACCTCGGCGGGTCCCCGCTGAGCGGCCTTGATGGCGTCGAGATCACTGTCGATGTAGAGGAAGCGGACCAGCGGCACCTTGTCCAGGTCGCCGAAGCGGTCGAGTAACCGGCAGCGCAGCTCCATGAGAGCGCGACGGCCAAACCCGCCCATCCCCACAAGCAAGGTGGGGCGCAGCGACCCGGTGGCTGGCTGGGCCACAGTGACGCCCAGGTTTGAAACGGCCTCGTTCGATTCATTGAGCCGGCCCATTTCCATGCCGAGATCAACGGGCTCCAGCACGTCGCCGCCCGGCCCCTCGAGTTGGATATTCTCGAGTGTATCGCGGATGGTGCGACCCCGGGTTCCGCCCAGTTCGCCCTCGACCAAAACGTTGGAGTACGAGTGGGGCCGGGCCATGTGCAGGGCACGGACGAAGGCGAGGCAGTTAGGGAAACGCCGGTTGGGGTCTTTCTGAAGTGCTCGGGCCACGATGGGACGCTCGGCCTCGGGCAGCGTCCGCAGGTCCGGATCATCGTGCATGTGCTGCTGGGCCAGTTGCCGGGCGTTCTTCCCGTTGAAGGGACGATTGCCGGTCAGCAGTTCCTGATAGACGATGGCCAGGCTGTACTGGTCGCTGTGTGGCGAAAGTGCTCCAGTAAAGGTTTCCGGCGGTGCGTAGAGCGGAGTGACGGCACTGAGAATGCCCGAGCCATTGGAACGCTCGAGATCCTTGACCAGACCAAAGTCGGCTACCTTGACGCGATCGGAGACGAGGAAGAGGTTGCGCGGTTTGATGTCGAGGTGCTGAAGGTTGTACACCTCGTTCATGTGGTCGAGCGCTTCGGCGGCGTCGCGGATGTAGCGAAGGAGGCTATCGCGTGGGATACCCACCAGGCCGGCCGCCTGGGCCTCCTCTAAAGCGTCGTGGAGGCTGCGATCTGCCAACTCCATCACGATGACGAGTTCGCCGTTGACAATCTCGATCCGGTCCATCTGGAGCACGAAGGGATGACGGATCGCCTTGACGCGGTTAAGTGCCTTGAGTTCCTGTTCGGCACGCGCGCCATCCATGTCCAGGGAGTTGAGGTTCCCGAAGACAAACTTGATGGCCTTGTGGATGCCTCCAGGGGCCTCGCACTTCCACGCCTCGCCGAACCCCCCACTGCCCAGGGGTTCAATCAGGCGATAGCCCGGAATCGGCTCCGCATTGGGCTCCCGCACGAAGCTCATATCCTGCCCTGCCTTCCGGCCAAGTGTGCCGGTCGGACCGTCACGGTTGATTGGACACACAAACTTAGGACAGACCACAGAGAATGTCCAATCATTCGTGAAGAGAAGATCCTGGCTCCACCCGAGAATCGATACAGGTCGCCCCCCTCCTCCTGTCGGCAAAGATAGCAGCTGCGCGAGGGAGAAATCCCGGCAACGGTCCGGAAAAACTTGATCCCGAACCCCCTCCAGCACAGGATGGAGGAGTGCCCGGCCGTCGGTCGGGCCCCCTCGGAACATGGGGAGACTTTTCATGCTAGTTCGTGTTGTTGCCACCAGCCTCCTGCTGGCGGTGGCCATCGCAAATATTGGCTGCGGATGCGGCCGGACGATGACCACGCGGTCATCTGCTCCGCCTTGCTGCCCTCCGCCAACCGTGGGCCCGGCTGCACCGTGCAGCGTCCCTCCGGTGTCGGCTGGTTTTCCGCCGACCTCGGGCCTACCGGCCAGCTACATTCGCCAATGACCGAGTCCCGCTCAACGGTGGGGGGTGGTGCTGATCGCCCCCTCCGTTGGTAGCCCTTCTCTTCCCTGCTCTGCGTTTCTCAATGCCCGACGCCATAATCGCGCTGTTGGGAATAGCTTTCGTCGTTGCACCCTCCAACCTGTCCTTTTTCTGCGCGCGCCGGTTGCGACTGGCGCGGGGGCGGGCATACTTCCGGTGTAGTTTGGTGCTGGCGCAGGCCCCTCGGTTTGTGGTTCACAACCGAGACGGCGGCGATCGGCTTCATCGCAAGGATTGCGGCGTGATGGATTACACACGCCGACCCGGAGTGGAGGTTTCCCCATGCGCTTGCGTCAATTCGGCATGGCGATCATCCTGGTCGCTCTTCTGTTAGCGACGGGATGTTGCTGCCACAAGCACTGCCATCGACACTGCCAACCGTCGTGTTGCCCCACCTCGTGCTGCGAACCGACTACCTGCTGCCATCCTGGCGAACCACCCCTGCACCCTGGCTACCAGGTCCCGTTGGCTCAAGGGTACAAGGCCCCGTTCGGCCATGGGTACAAGGCCCCGCTTGGCCCCAGCTAACGTGGAAGCGCGGGGATCTCCAGAGGTTGCGTGGTATTGACATACGGGTTGTAGATCTGGAACGATTCGAGACGCCACTGGCCGCCGGACTCTTCCACAAACCGGGCGCGTACAAGGTACGGCGCATCGGTCCCGGTGAGATAACCCCGGGGCTTGGCGTTGAAGGCGACCTGCCCCGTCTCATCCAGCCGCTGGACGTTCCAGATGATGAGTTCCGATACTCCGCCCTGGCGCAGGGCGGATTCGACGTAGGAGCGGAACTGCGCCTTGTTCATACCCTGAAATCGGAAGCGATCCGAGATATGCCGAAATATAGCTTCGGCATTCCGGGCAGCGACGGCGGCTGCCATCTCCTGCAGCTTCCGACTTACCTGCTCCTGCCGGGTTTCCACCAGGCGATCGAGCAGGACATAGCCCCCTGCCAGGAGTGCCAAGGCCAGCAAGCCCAGTAACCAGGGCCGACGGCGATCGCGCATCCACAGGGCGGCCAGGGTGGCAGCGGCCACACCCAGCAGCGCGTAGACGACGATGCGACCTTCGAAGAGCCAATCGAACATGACGGGAGACCCCCGCCAGCAGATGATGGGTTAAGCACCGGCCATGCCCGAGGAACGCGGGCGAGCAGGTGGTGGGGTTGCCTCGACCGAGGCGTGCCGCACGGGTCGGAAGAAGACGCAAGCCGACACAACGAGCCCCAGGGCGCTGGCCAGACAGGTGCGGCGCACCACGGCATCGCGGGCGAAGACAGCGACGACGCGCCCCCAGGTGGTAGGAGGCGCATCGTCGCGCGATTCGAGCAACGGAGCAGTCACCAAGACCAGAACGAGCAATCCGGCCAGGAGCCAACCCAGCACGAAGAGAACCTGGCCGGTCCAGCGTCGTTCAGCCGTGGTCATCGATTATCCCCTGGCATAGCCGGTCCGTCCGACCGGCCAGATTTCCTTGCCGTAACGGGCGTCATCTCCCAGCTCGTCCTCGATGCGGAGCAGCTGGTTGTACTTGGCGATGCGGTCGGTCCGGCAGGCCGAGCCAGTCTTGATCTGGCCCGCGTTGACCGCCACGGCAATGTCCGCGATGGTGGTGTCCTCGGTCTCGCCGGAACGATGGCTGATGATCGAGGTGAACGAGTTGCGGCGGGCCAACTCGATGGCGTCCAGCGTCTCGGTCAGGGTGCCAATCTGGTTGACCTTCACCAGGATACTGTTGCCGCAGCCCCGGGCGATGCCTTCGGCCAGCCGCTTGGTGTTCGTGACGAAGAGATCATCGCCGACGAGCTGCACTTTGCTGCCCAACTCCTGGGTCAGTTTCTTCCAGCCATCCCAGTCATCCTCGGCCAGACCGTCCTCGATGGAAACGATAGGCCACTTCGAGCAGAGTCCCTTCCACAGGGCGATCATCTCATCGGACGATGCGATACGGTCGGGTGCGCTCTTGAAGAAACAGTAGCCGGTCTTGTTCTTCTTCTTGGCTTCCTCGTACAGCTCCGTGGTGGCCGGGTCGAGCGCAAAGCTGATCTGGTCGCCGAGCTTGTAGCCGGCCGCCTCGACGGCGCGGGCCAGAACCTCGAGCGCCTCGTCGGCCGACTTCAGGTTGGGGGCAAAGCCTCCCTCGTCGCCCACAGTGGTGCTCAGGTGCTGATCGTGCAGCACATTCTTCAACCGGTGGAAGACCTCCGCACCCATGCGTAGGGCCTCCTTGAAGGAGGGTGCCCCGATGGGAACGATCATGAACTCCTGAAAGTCGATGGTGTTGTCGGCGTGCTTGCCACCGTTGATCACGTTCATCAACGGTACAGGCAGGAAGCGAGCGTTGGTGCCACCCAGGTAGCGATAGAGGGGCAGACCGACCGACCCCGCAGCGGCATGGGCGACAGCCAGAGAGACGCCGAGGGTTGCATTGGCGCCAAGCTTGGCCTTGTTAGGGGTGCCATCGAGGTTAAGCAGCACCCGGTCGATGGTCACCTGGTCGAGAGCGTCCATGCCCAGCAACTCGCGGGCAATCACCTCGTTGACGTTGTTCACGGCCTTGAGAACGCCCTTGCCCAGGTAGCGCGCCTTGTCTCCATCGCGGAGTTCGACGGCCTCGTGGGCCCCGGTGCTCGCGCCAGACGGAACGGCAGCCAATCCGGAGCTTCCATCCTCGAGCCGGATCTCCACCTCGAGGGTGGGATTGCCCCGGCTGTCCAGGATCTCACGGGCATGAATGTGATCGATTGCGGTCATGTTGAATCAGGTCGCCTCGGAACTTCAGGGTTGATCTGAACATGTTCTAGCGACCCACACGCGGGAAGAAAACGGGGTTCCGGCCTGGGAACACAGGGAGGAAGATCAGGGGAGCATGTTCCGCACACTTCAGGGAGGTAACAAGGGGGGGTATTTGAGCGGAACAATCCTGGCCGGAACCCCAGTTTCAGCGAGGCCTGGAACAAACCCAGCGTCTGTTGAATCCGTTCAACAGTCACCAGGATCGGTCTGACCGGTGGTCCAGTCAGACGTCCATCCAGGGGCCTCGGGGGGGTTGAGGAAGCAGGGGAGAGGGTTCAGCGGTGCAACCAACTTATCGACCAACGGGGGGAGCAGCTTGAATGAAGCAAACGAGGAGACCCAGGAAGACGAGAGAAGCTCTCGCGGCCTGAATCGCTAGAATGGAACACGTACCGTGGGCCCAGGTGGGGATACTTGCGTGTCGATCGTCGTCGAAAACTACCACAAGAACTACGGCTCGACCGTCGCCGTCGCTGGAATCTCCTTCACCGTGCATGGAGGAGAAATCCTCGGCCTGCTAGGGCCCAACGGGGCAGGCAAGACGACGACGTTGCGCGCCCTGGCCGGCATCCTGCAACCGACGCAGGGGCGACTGCTGCTCGATGGTCACGACGTGGTTCGTGATCCCGTGGGGGCTAAACGAGTGCTGGCCTACGTGCCGGATGATCCCCAGCTGTTCGATCGCTTGACAGTCTGGGAGCACTTCCGCTTCATGGCGTCGGCCTATGGCCTGGGAGCATGGCAGGCCCGAGGCGAGGCGCTTCTGCATCGGCTCGAGCTGATGGAGAAACGCAACTCGCCGGCGTCCGATCTGTCGCGAGGAATGCGGCAAAAGCTTGCCCTCGCCTGTGGCTGGCTGCATCAACCCCGGGCGGTCCTGCTGGACGAGCCGTTCACTGGGCCCGATCCGCGCGGCATCCGCACGATGAAGGAGCTAATCCGTGAACATGCTGCGGGAGGGGCAGCCATCATCGTGTCGTCGCACCTGCTATCGCTCTTTGAAGATCTCATCTCGACGGTGCTGATCATGCATCGGGGGCAGGTGGTGCGACACGCTCGTCTCGAGGAACTGCGGGGTGAGCTGGCAGCCGAGGGACGGCATGAGACGCTGGAAGAGATGTTTTTCCGCCTGACGGAGGCACCGCCTCCCGTGGAGCCAGTACCGCCGCCACCTCTGGCCATCGATCAAGGAGGCCCACCATGAGCGGGCCGTTGTGGTTGTTGTTGCGTCTGCAGATGGGAGGCTGGCTGCGCTACCTGGGCCGCAACATTCAGACGGTGCGCGGCGCCATCCTGGCACTGGTCGGCCTGGCCGTGTTCCTCCCCTGGTTGATCGCGCTGCTGGTCAGTCCCACCCAGGATCAGGGGATGTCGGCCGACCAGGTGGCTCGCTATGGTCCCGCTGGGCTGATCGGTTATTGCCTGCTGAACCTGGTGTTCTCTGCCCACGAGCGCGCCATCTATTTCACGCCTGCTGAGATCCAGTTCCTCTTCACTGGGCCGTTCACACGCAGGCAGATCCTGGCCTACAAGCTGATTCTCACCCTGCTCGTCAGCCTGCCCGCCGTGCTCTTCATGAGCATGGTGTTTCGCTTCCGCGCGGGCTGGCCGCCGGCGGTGTTCCTCGGGCTGATCGGCATCTTCACCTTCATGCAGCTGTTCACCATCGCCCTGGGGCTGGTGGCCAACACTCTGGGTGAGCGTCTCTATGCGCGCGGGCGTTACGGATTGATCGCCGGGCTTGTCGTGCTGGTCGGGCTGGGCCTCTTCCAGGTGAGAGGGCCAGGCCAGGGCGAGTCGCCAGCGCAGCTGGCCGAGGTCTTTCTGGACAGTCCGGCATGGCAAACAGCCTCACTGCCACTGCGCGCGTTCTTCGAGGTGATGCTGGCGCCGGGATGGTCGTTCCATCTCTTGCTCCAGGTAGGCATCGCTCTGACGGTGCTGGTGGGGCTGGTCTTCCTCATCTTCGGACTCGATGCCCAGTACCTGGAGTCCGCGGCTGCCTCCAGCGCCAGGATCTACACCCGGATCCAGCAGATGCGCGGCCGGCAATCCAACGTCGAGGGCTCCCTCCAACCGTCGCGACCGCCGCGCTGGTCGTTACCCGATTTCCCCCGCCTGGGAGGAGTCGGGTCCCTGGCCTGGCGCCAGATGGTGTCAGGCTTTCGGGGGATGGGTCGCCTGGTGTTTCTGCTGACGATTCTGGGGGTTACTTTCGGCGTGACCCTGTTCGGTTTCTCGGGGGTGCGACGCGAATCACTCCTGCCCACGCTCATGGGGCTGGGTGTGTGGATCTCCATCTTCCTGACCACGGTCATCCCCTTTGATTTTCGCGGCGACATCGACCGTATCGGGGTGCTCAAGACGTTGCCCATCGTTCCCTGGCGCATCGCGCTGGGGCAACTACTGACGCCGACGCTGATTTTGATGTTGGTCCAGCTGGTCATCCTTGGCGGCATCCTGGTGGCCGCTCCGGACCACATGTGGACAGTCCTGGCGATCGCGCTCTACGTCCCCCCTTTCTGCTTCTTTCTCGTGGCGATCGATAACCTGTTCTTCCTGCTCTTTCCCGTGCGCCTGATGGCGGCCACGCCGGGCGACTTCCAGGCCATGGGACGCAACGTGCTTCTGGCCGTGGGCAAGATGGTCAGCCTGGCTGTGGTGGGTACCCTGGCGTTCCTGGCAGGCATGGTTGCCTGGCTCATCACGCAGCGGATCGAGGTCGGCGTGGCGGCTGCCTGGCCCATCGTATTCCTAGCGGGGGCCCTGCTGATCCCGCTTAACGCGCTGGCCTTCACCTGGTTTGACGTCGGCCGCGACACCCCGGCCTGACTTGTGCCCGGGTTCCCCCTGCGTTACCTTGCGATGCATGAATGATGCTCCCCCGCCAACCTGGGTGACCAAGCGAGACGGTCGCCTGGTGCCGTTCGAGGCCGACCGGATCTGCCGGGCCCTGTTCGCTGCCAGCGAGTCGCTCGGTCAGGCCGATCCCTTCCTGGCCCGTGAGCTGGCCGACAGTGTGGTCCACTTCTTGGCCGAGGACTGCGCGGACCAGTCGCTTGCCACCAGCCGGATTGCCGAGGTGGTGGTACAGGTGCTGCGAGAGCTGGGTCAACCAGCGCTGGCGCGCGCGTTCGCCGAGCATCCCAGGGACGGGGCGCGCGAGGTGGATCGTCCCGCCACCCTGGCCGACGCTCTGGCGCAGGCTGCCCACCGGTTCACGCTACAGCAAGTCTACACCCGCGACCTGGCGGCAGCCCAGGAAGCTGGCTTGATCGTTCTGACCGGACTCCACACCCCCAACGAGTTGCACAGCTGCATACTCGGCGCGCCCGCCCCACTCTCCGGCGATCTGCTAGCCGACCTCGAAGAAGCGCGGCGGTTCGTCGGGCAAACCGTCGCCCTAGACGGACTGGACTACCTACCCGGGCCGTCGCCAGATCTCCTGGCCGATGCCATTGCTCGCGGACTTCGTCTCACGGGATTGTCTGGGGTGGCGTCGCTGAACAGCGCGCTGCCTCCCTCCTGGGCAATCTCGCTGGCCGAGGGACCCCTGTTCAGCACTCCCAGCGCAATGATTACGTCCCATCGCCCCCGGGCCGAAGAGATCTTCGCGGCACTGCTACCCCACCTGGGTCGGTCACTTCGCGTGGACTGGCACCTGACAGGCGAAGACCTGGCTGCTCCGGCCCGGTTGCGCGAACCGATCCGTCTGGCCCTCGAGGGTGCGCCCATCGGGTTCGTCCTTGACCGCCCCCGCCGACCGATTCACCTGGCCGAGGGGCTGGATCGCCGTCATCCCGCAGTGCTGCTCATCGCAGGTCTCAGCCTTCCGGCCCTGCTCCGTCAGCCGGGGATGTTGGCAGATGCCGATCGCTACCTTCAGCGTCTGGGGAGCCTGGCCCGGCTTGTCCTCAGCGCGGCGGTGCAGAAGCGAAACCACCTTCGCCGGCAGCAGGGGCCGGACCAGCGCGACATGAGCCGCGGCTTTCTCCTCGACCGGGCCCGCTGCGTGGTGGTACCGGTGGGGCTGGATGCTGTCGTACAGCAGTTCACCGGTTGGAGCCTGGCGACGGGCGGCCCTGCCCTCGAACTGGCTCGCCGGATCGTCGTGCGTCTGATGGAGGTGCTGCGCAAGGATGGTCGCGCGGTGCAGATCGAGGCCAATCTCGACAGTCCCTACAGCCTGAGCCTGGACGGGAGCGATCCTGCTTCCCTCGAACAGGTGGCGGGGATTTCGACCTGGGGTAGTGTCGGCACCCTGAAAAGCCAGGCCCGGGCGGGAAGTGCAGCGCTGGCTCCGGTCGAGGCGGGTACGCTGGCTCTCTTTTTCACCCAGGGCGAGGAACGCACGCCCAGCGTCGTGCTTGAAACGCTGGAGCTGCTCTGGCGGCAGACCGAGGTCACCCGAGTGCGCTTTCTAACCCCGGCGCCGCAGCAAGCTACGTTGTGGCCCTGACGAGGTCCACCGGGAGAAAAAGGGCAAACGTGTGGAAGAGTTTGCCTCTCCCACACGTTGCTATCAAAAAGCCACCGAGGGAGTTACTTCGCCGGTGGCAGGATGACCTTGTCGATGACGTGGATGACGCCATTGGCGACCTTGATGTCGGCCTTGATCACCTTGGCGGAGCCATTCAGGACGAGACTATCGCCGTCGAGGGAGAGCTTGATCTCTCCGCCCTGGACCGTCTTGGCCGAACCGCCGTCCTTGGCCAGCTTGATCGCCTTCTTGGCCGGCACGACGCCCGCCACGACGTGGTAGGTCAGGATGCTCTTGAGCTTCTCCTTGTCATTCAGCACTGCTTTCAGCGTCTCCTCGCCGAGCGCCTCGAAGGCCTTGTCGGTCGGAGCGAAGACGGTGAAAGGCCCCTTGCCCTTGAGCGTGTCAACGAGGTCAGCCGCCTTCACGGCCGCCACCAACTTGGTGAACTTGCCAGCCACCGCGGTGTCCACGATGTCCGCGGCCTTCTTTTTGCCTTCTTCCTCCTCGGCCCGCACATTCGCCACCGCCAGGAGTCCAACAGCGACCAGCAGCGCGCTGAGGCGCATCGTCGAAAGCAACATAGATGGTTCCCTTGTGAGATCTTTTTCGTGGGCTGATGTGTGCCACGCCAATTCACTGGTAGGCGGACAACCCCGCAGGTCAAGTCGCCGGGCTCAATTTTTTCCCAGGACTTCACTCAGCCTTGCGCGTACCTGCGTGGGGGTAGCAGTGCCCGTGGTGCCGAGTTGTTGCACCGTGATCGACGCGACCAGGTTGCCCAGCGCAGCAGCCTGGTCCAGGGTGGCGCCGGCGGCCAGTGCCGAGAGAATGCCGGCACTGGTGCTGTCGCCCGCGCCGACAGGATCGATGGGGCCCACGACAGGATATCCGGGGATCTCGCGGGGGTGGAGCGTGCCGGGCTCGACCAGGCGGATGCCATCTTCACTGCGGGTGCAGAAGACCGGCCGATTGGCCTGGTGGGCCAGATGCTCCAGGGCGGATTCGAGCGCCTCGGACCCAGTGGCGGCCAGGGCTTCCCGCGCGTTGGGCTTCAGAGCAACCTCACGGAACAGACCGATCTGGGCCCGGCTATCGGCGAGCACGGGAAGTTTCGGGTCGCGGCCGGCGAGGTGGGCCAGGTGGTCGCGCAGACGGCGCGTCACCACCCCACAATCCGGCCAGCTGACCTGATCGAGTACGATCATTCCATCGACCTGCTCCCAGAGAGCCGTCAGTCGCTCCAGAAGTTGCGCCTCGAGATCGTCCGACAGAGGGGTGCGGTTGTGGATATCCAGCCGGTTCAGCTCGCGCGGTATCGCCCCGGGTTCGTGAAGCATCGGCTTGGTGTAGGTCGGCGTGCGGCGGTCGGCGCGAAGCACCACGCTGCCGAGATCCAGCGCTGGCATCCGTCGGAGCGCCTGAAGCAACTCGAAACCCTCGCCGTCCTCACCCACGACAGAGAGGGGGCGGATGCAACCGATACCCAGGGCAGCCAGGTTATTGATGACCGTGCCAGCAGCGCCGGGCTGCGAACGGACGCGCACCACCTGATAGGCGTCCAGGCCGGTTTCGAGCGACGTCTCGGTCAGAGTAGCATCGATCTCGAGGTAGCGGTCGAGAAACAGGTCGCCCACCACGCCAAGGGTAAGCCGAGGAAGCTGGCGCAGGATCGACTCAACCAGGGGCTCGGAAAGAATGGCATTAGCCGACATGGCGGATCCAGTAAGAAAGAATCATCCACCGGCCGCCAGCGCGTCACGGCGAAGCGCGGGCAGCGTCTGGCGATGATCTCCCTGGATGTAGAAGCTCTCGCCGCCATCGGCCACGGTGCGAACCAGAATGGTCTTCCACGGCCGGTAGTAGTAGCGCGGATCGCTTTTGGGAGCCTGCTGGCGAGTGTCGCCCTCCAGGGGAATGAGGTCGAACACCGCAGTGGTGAACTTGCGAATGAACTTCCCCTGTTGGTGAGCGACGTTCCGCGCCATGGCCAGAGCCTTGAGATAGACCTCTGGCCCCATGACGGCCGAGCCCATGTTAAGCATGACACCGCCTTCGAGCTGCGTCACGGACTGGGTGAAGATCAAAAAGTCACGGTAGCTGGTGGCGCCGAAGGCCGCCCCGTTGCAGCTGGGATGCTCGTGGAGAATGTCCTGGCCGATGCCGACATGCACCGTCACAGGGATCCCCAGGCGCACCCCGGCCGCGAGCACGCTGATGTCGCGGTTGGGGAAGGCCCCCTCGAGGATCTCCTGCCCGAGGCATTCCCCCAGGCCAAGGCCCGAGGAGGCTCCGCGATTGATCACCTCGTTCATCCGGCCAGTCTCGTGCCACAGGCCGAACTCACCCGAGGCGATGTAGCGAGCTACGCTTTCGGTGGTGGCGCCGATGAGAGCGAACTCCCAGTCGTGGATGGGCCCTGCCCCATTCAGGGCGATGTGGTTGATCAGGCCTCGTTCCATCAGGTCGATCAAATGGCGGGCCACCCCGGCTCGGATCACATGCGCCCCCATGATAAGCATGCGGGTTCTACCGGCGGCGCGAGCCTCGACCAGACGCTGGCCCAGCAGTTTCAGAGTGGGATGGTCGAACTCGGCAGGTGCGTCGAGGGGAAGCACCACGTTGAGGTCGAGATCGTGAACTCGATTGGCCAGGGGCTGGATCCGCAAGCGCGAACGGTCGAACACGGGGAACGGCATACGGAGCCTACCTGAGGAGAGGACGAGGATGGAGATCAGGGGAGACGATCAATCGACAACCCCTGCGGTTTGTCGATCGAGGCGAGTTCAACAAAGTCCAGGTTGCCGGTGGTGATGCGCTGGCCGGGCCCGGCAAACTTGAGGTCTTTCAGGCGAAAGAACCGGTTGATCTTCACCGTCCCCATCGAGTGCTGTTGCAGGTCAAAGTGGATAGCGGAGCGACCAGCCGGCGTTTCCAGGGTGAGGTTGGCGAGAGTGACGGGCGCCTCGCGGGTGCCCTCACAGTTGGTTACCAGGATGTTGAACTTCTGCGAATCTTTGAGGTGGAGGTTTTCGAGGGTGGCGCCGGTGGCCTTGCCGTAAAGGACGATCAGCGCCTCGGTCTTGTCGGCCCCATCCAGGGTGATTCCTCGTAGCGTGAAGCCAGGGGCTCCCTGGACGATTACCAGTTTGGAGCGATCAGGCGCGGTGGGAGGGCAACGCCAGGTGATGGCTTTGCCAGGCTCTCCCTCGATGGTGAGGTTAGGCAATCGGATGGCCACATTGGCCTCGCTGATGTCGCCAGTGAGGACGATGCGATCACCCTCCTTGGCCGTACGCAGGATCGCCAACAGGCTGCCACCAGGTTTGACGTAAATGGCCTCCCGGGGCCGAGTTCCTCCGCTGGATTCCGGCGTGGTATTCTCGCCAGAAACGAAGAGCGAGCGGATGAGCACGGCGGACAGCGCCACGAGTGCGACGGCCGCGACCACCAGGTACAGGAAGGTGCGGCGGGGCCGATCGGGCTGTTGTTTGTCTGGCGTGGAGCGTTTCTTGCGTTTACTGCTGGTGGTGCTGCTGCGCGGGCCGAGGTCGAGATTGGCCAGGGGGGTGTCGCCCTCCACCTCTTCGGCCTGTGGTTCCAGCAGAAGCGGTGGTGCCACAGCAGTGGATACGCTTTCGGAAAGCGCCACTGGGGCCTCTACCTGCCGGTTCACGGGCTGAGGAGTAGCCGGAGAGGGGAGCGGGACCGGCGTAGGCGGACTGGGCGGGGACACGGAACGCAGCGGAGGCGGGGAGACAGGCTCGCGGGTCGCCCCCCCCGGCAGCTGCCAGGATTTCCGTGAGGTGGGAATCGGGACGGTCTCTCCCATCGAGGATTTCGACGAGGACAGACCGGCCTCGCCAATGGTGCTGGGCATCCCCCGGGCCGCCAGACTGAACTGCGGCATTTCGTTTTCGGGAGGCGGCGGGATGGGCGTCTGGGTCCAGGGGGCCAGGGCGTCGGCCAGCTCGAGTGGAGTTTGGAAGCGCTCGCGAGGGTCCTTGGCCATCATCTTCTCGAGGATGGCACTGATACCCTCGGGAATCTCCGGACGATAGGAGCGCACCGAGCGCGGCTGCCGGGTCTGATGCCAGATCAGCTTCTGGGCCACCGACCCCTCGGAGAAGGGAGGCCGACCGGTCAGGCAGTAGTAGAAGGTGCCACCCAGGCTGTAGATGTCGGCCCGAATGTCGGCGGTATGGCTATCGAGCGCCTGTTCCGGAGCAAGATAATCTGCGGTGCCAAGGACGTTCTCGTCGTTCTTCCGAGTGATGTCGTCCTGTTCGTCGTGGAAGAAGCGTGCCAGGCCCATGTCGAGAATCTTGACGATGCCGTTGCGATCGACCAGGATGTTTCCCGGCTTGATGTCGCGATGGACAATGCGGGCGGTCTCGTGTGCGTGTTGCAGGCCAAGGGCTGACTGCCGGACGTAGTGGGCCGCTCGCAGCACGTCCATGTATCCGGTCTTTTTCACGATCTCCTGCAGACTGGAGCCATCGACATGCTCCATGACGAGGAAATGGAGTTTATCGTCGCAATCGATGTCGTAGGCGCGGACAATGTTGGGATGATCGAGCGCGGCAACAGCCCGGGCTTCGCGGTAGAAGCGATTGAGTGAGGAGGAATCGCTGGCCTTGGACTCGGGCAGCACCTTCAGCGCGACCCGGCGGCGCATGAGCGTGTGCTCGCAAAGGTAGACTGCTCCCATGCCACCAGCACCAAGCCGTTCGAGCACCCTGTACTTGCCGATGGTGAAGCGACGCCACTTGCCCTGAAGGAATTGCTCGGCCTGAAAATGAGTGAGAACGCCGTCGGACACCAGAACTCGGGCGAGATCGACAGGCTTACCCGGAAGGGACCCGCCCTGGCGAAGGCGTTCGATGTGGGCTTCCAGCCGCGGCACGTCGATGACGCCGCTTTTTCGGATGAGATCAAGCAATTCATCGGAAGTTGAAGGCGCCGGCATCGACTTACCTGAAGAGAACCGTGCCTGGAATGCACAGGCGAAGTGTTGCTGTGATTATAGCAACTATAGAACACGCGTGAAAGACACGGCAACCGACTCACCCATAAACCTTCTCCGGATGTTTGAGTTTCCCATACCGCCCCCCGTCACGCAAGCGACAACCCTGGAAATCGCCGGAGTTACTTCTGCGACCAGCTGCTTGAGCGGGCGGTTCTGGGTGGGTATCATGACAGCATGATCGCTAACAACCACTCACCGAGGCCCCTGCTGGCCGAGACAAACGCCGGGCTTGACGAGCGCCGGGAGCGACTGCTTTCCATCCTGGAAGCGATGCCGGGCTGTGCCGTGGCGTTCTCCGGCGGTATCGACAGCACCGTGGTAGCCCGGGCTGCCTACCAGGCGCTGGGCGAACGAGCGATTGCGGTCACCGCAGACAGTCCCAGCGTGCCACGTAGTGAGCTGGACACCGCTCGTCGCCTGGCCCGGCTGATCGGCATTCGTCACGAGGTGATTCCGACCGACGAATTTGCCAACCCAGATTACCTGCGGAACGACGGCAGCCGGTGCTACCACTGCAAGAGCGAGCTGTACTCCCAGGTGGAATCGCTGCTACCCCAGCTGGGAGTGGCGGTGATCTGCAGCGGAGCCAACCTGGACGATGCTGGAGATTATCGTCCCGGCCTAACCGCGGCAGCCGAACACGCCGTGCGCCATCCCTTGCAGGAAGCGGGGTTCACCAAGGCCGATGTCCGGGCCCTGGCACAGGCCTGGGGGTTACCGACCTGGGACAAACCGGCATCGCCCTGTTTATCGTCCCGTCTGGCGCCCGGGGTGGAAGTGACCACCGAACGGCTAGCGCGCGTGGAAGCCGCCGAGGTCTACCTGCGCGAGCTGGGCCTGAACGATTGCCGGGTGCGTCTCCACGAGCGCGAGCTGGCCCGCATCGAGGTGCCTGCCAGCGCCATTGCCCGCTTGGCCTCCAACGAATTTCGCGAGGGCCTGGCGAGTCGGCTGCGCGAGCTGGGGTTTCGCTACGTTACACTCGATCTGGAAGGCTTTCGCACCGGGAGCCTGAATGACCTGGTTCCTCTCACTCTGAAACAGAAGTATCACCAGGGCTCACCATGAACTCCATGAAGGCGACCTCCGCGCTGGACGCCTATTTCTTCGAGGCGCGCTGCAAGATTCTCGACCTGGCGGCCATCCTTGACCGCATCGGTCGAGGTGAGGGCGGCAATCAAATCGCCGCGGATCCCCGGTTGACGAAGATTCGCGAGGCGCTGTCTGTACTGGATGATCAGAGTCCGGCCCGGGCCGAGCGCATCCAGCAGATCTTCTCGCTGCCGTATGACCCGCAGTGGGAGCGGCCCCAGCCGCGGTAGTGAGGCAGGCGCTTACCGCAGATTAGTCTGGTTCGTGTGGGTGCACCCCGACTCTCCGCGGGGCCAGGGCTGGTTCTGCCATTCGGCCATGGGAAAACCCCTGCGCAGCTGCTAGAAAGGGAGCAAACCCTTGCGCGTGGTCGAGCCTGTCTCAGACAGCGACTGACTGCTCCTTTCTGCCATCGCGTGGGGTTTTCTCACTTCCTCTCGTCGATTCGGAGACAACGATGCCAACCCGACGCAAGTTCGTGCAGTCCCTCCCGGCCGCTGGTGCTGCCTTCGTGGTGTCTGGGCATCTGGTCGTGAATGAAGGGGCCGCTACAGGAAAGGAAGCCGCTCCGCTGAAGGGGCATTTCCATCCGCGTGGGAAGGCGCCCTCGAAGTTCACCCAGGAGGTGCTGCGCAAGGCCCGGGCCACCTTACCGTTCGCCGACAAGCGCGACTTTGAGGAGCAGAAAAAGGGCCTGATCGCCCCGATGAAAGATCTCCAGATCAAGGCCGCCGCCGGCCATGTCGCCTGGGACATGGAGCGGTTTCAGTTCCTGGAGAAGCAGGACGATTTCGACAGCATCCACCCGTCACTCCTCCGCCAGGCCGTACTGAACAACAACTACGGGTTGTACGAAGTGATCCCCGGCATCTATCAGGTGCGCGGGTTCGATCTCTCCAACATCACCTTCGTCCGTGGCAAGACCGGGTGGATTGTCTTCGACCCGCTGGTGAGCGCTGAGGTAGTCCGGGCGGCGTGGAAGCTGTTCCAGGATCACGTCGGCAAGGGGCTGCCCGTCTCGGCCGTGATCTACTCGCACACGCATGGGGATCACTGGGGCGGCATCCGTGGCCTTGTGAAGGAAGAGGACGTGCGTTCGGGGAAGATTCCACTCATTGCCCCGGCTGGCTTCATGGATCACACCATCGCCGAGAACGTGTACGCCGGCAACGCCATGAACCGGCGGTTGTTCTACCAGTACGGTCTGCTCCTGCCCGCCAGCCCGTATGGATTCGTCGATATGGCTCTCGGCAAGGGTGTTTCGGCCGGGGCAACGGGCCTGATCGCGCCGAATCGGTCTGTCAGCGAACCGATGGAAGAGTTCGAGGTTGATGGCGTCAAGATGGTATTCCAGAACACGCCGAACACTGAAGCGCCCCGGGAAATGAACACCTACATTCCCGGGATGAAGGCGTTCTGGATAGCCGAGAATGCGACCGCGACGCTGCACAACATTTACACGCTCCGCGGAGCCCCGGTGCGCGATCCGCTCAACTGGTCCAAGTATCTGGCCGAGGCACTCTACCGATTCGGAGTCGAGGCCGAGGTAATGTTCGCCTCGCACCACTGGCCTCGCTGGGGCAACGCCCGGGTGCAGGAGGTGCTTCGTGCCCAGCGCGATCTCTACGCCCACATGAACAACCAGGTGCTGCACCTGGCCAACCAGGGCGTGACGATCAATGAGATCCACAACGTGTACGCGTTGCCGAAGAGCCTGCTGAACCAGTGGCACTGCCGCGGCTATCATGGCTCCCCTGAAAACAACAGTCGTGGCGTCATCCAGCGATTCCTCGGCTACTGGGACGGCAACCCAGCAAACCTGATCCCGGCGCCGCAGCGGGAGTCCGCGACGCTGTTCGTGGACATGATGGGCGGGGCCAGGAAGATTCTGGACCGTGGCCGGGAGTTGCACGACCAGGGTAAGTATCTGCTGGCGCAGGAGATTCTGAACAAACTGGTGCAAGCGGAGCCGGAGAACCGCGATGCCAGGGAGTTGCTGGCAGACGTGTTCGAGCAGATCGGCTACCAGCAGGAGAACGTGGGCCTGCGCAACAGTTACCTCGCCGCCGCTTACGAGTTGCGCTCGGGAATTCCCCAGGGAGAGACCGCCGATTCCAGCAGCCCGGACGTGATTCGGGCGATGTCCACGGAGTTGTTCCTCAACTTCCTGGCCATCCGCATGGACAGCCGCAAGGCTGAGGGGCTACGCTTCACGATCAACCTGATCACGCCGGATAATGGCGAGAAGTTCCTGATCGAGTTGTCCAACGCCACGCTCACCAACATTCGAGGCTTCCTGGCTGACAAGCCCGACCTGACCCTGACCATCAATCGTGCCGATCTGGAGAAGACGATGATGGGGGTGAAAACGCTAGAAGCGCAGATCAAGGATGGAACTGCGAAAGTGATGGGGGACGTGGGCGTGTTGACCAAACTCGCCTCGACCATGATCGATTTCGACCCCCGATTTGAAATCATGCCTGGCACAAAGGTAAACAAGCCGAAGGAGAAGAAAGCCGATCCCTACAAGGCCGTCCCGCGACAGACCATCGCGGAGTGATACACCTCGCAAGGGCACACACCGGAGCGGCCATCATTTCAGGAGGTTTGTACCGGTGCATCAGTGGAAAGTTCCTCGAACCAAACGGATCGTCGCTCTGTCCTGGCATCCGACCCGCCGGGTGATTGCTGCACTCACCTCGGCGGCGGAGGATCAGGTTGAGGCGTTGGTGTGGCTCGATGCGACCACCGGCGCGGTTCTCCAGACTCTTCCTCTGGATGTGGAACGCTGTGCCCTGCGGTCCGACCATGGTTGCTTCGTGGTAGGCCATGCAGCCGAGACCCGGCGCCGCGGAGTTTCGCCGGTGCAGTGGGGCGCTGTTCCTGAACCGGGGGCAAAAGTCGCGTGGACCAATGTCGAGGAGGTGCCCCATCGACACATCTTTGGGCTGGCGTTCACGACCGGAGGTCAGGGCATCGCGATCGGCTGTGCCGGCCAGCGACGAGGGAATCGAGAGTGGGTCCATGCGATCTACCTGGCCTCACTGACGGGAGGGCCCTCGGTTCATTTCCCAGTCGAGGGAATGCCTGGCGAAATCGCCCTGAGCCATGACGAGGCATGGATGGCGGTGAGCGGTGGCATCGGTGCCGAACCCGAGGTGCGATTCCACCGTTTTCCCTCGCCCGAGATAACGGCGAGTTATCGCCCGCAGGCCACACGCACCCAGCGACTGGCCTTTCATCCGAGTAGTCCTCTATTAGCTGCCCTCTGTGGCAAGCAGGTCGTCTTGCTACCAGCGGGGCAGAAGGAACCCCTGGCCATCCTGGAGGCCCACACAGCCCGGGTGAATGATGTGGTCTTCACGCCGAACGGCCAGCGATGCCTGACCGCTAGCCACGATGGCACCATTCAGGTATGGGAATCCCATTCCGGCAGGCGGATCACCGGCTACACCTGGTCGGTGGGCAAACTCACTGCCCTGGCCGTCTCTCCGGATGGTTGCACGGCCGCCACCGCTGGAGAAAAAGGGGCCCTCGTGATCTGGGACCTGGATGAGTAGGAGGGCAAACGCATGATCACGGTGACAGATCACTGTCACTACCCATCAGATGGTTGGCGAGAGCATTCCAGGCGCGGGTGATCTTGATCAGGCTATCCCGAGACGAGTCCAACGGTTCGCCAGGGAGAAAAAGCGCACGGCTGCCTGTCTGCCCTCCCTGGGTCCGGATCTGGTATGATAGACATTGCTCAGCGCCTGAAGAAACCGTCTGACCTCTGCCCTGGTTGCTCCTCCACGACCTAGTCAGCGAAAGAGACACAATATGTCCTTCTACATCGACCCGCACATTCACATGATTTCTCGTGTCACGGACGACTATCATCGCATGGCGCAATGTGGGTGCGTCGCCATCTCCGAGCCGGCGTTCTGGGCGGGATTTGATCGGGGGAGCGCCGAGGGGTTTCGCGATTACTTTCGGCATCTCACCGAGGTGGAGCCCAAACGGGCGGCTCAGTTTGGCATCCGCCACTTCTCCTGGCTGTGCATCAATGCCAAGGAGGCGGAGAATGTTAAACTCTCGCGCGAAGTCATTCAGATGATCCCCGAGTTTCTCGATCGGCCCAACGTGCTCGGCATCGGCGAGATCGGGCTCAACAAAAACACCCGCAACGAGGCCACCATCTTTCAGGAGCATCTCGATCTCGCAACGCGCACCAACGAGCTGGTCCTCATCCATACGCCGCACCTGGAGGACAAGTACAAGGGCACGCGCATGATCGTGGACATGCTGCGGAACGATTCGCGGATCGATCCATCGCGCGTGTGCGTGGACCACGTCGAGGAACACACCATTCGGTTCGCGCTGGATCACGGCTTCTGGTGTGGCATGACGCTGTATCCCACCTCGAAATGCACGCCGCAGCGTGCGGTGGACATGATCGAGATGTACGGCACCGAGCGCATCATGGCGAACTCGGCAGGCGACTGGGGTAAGTCGGATCCACTGGCCATCCCCGAGATGATTCTGGAAATGCGACGCCGCGGACATCCCGAGGCGACTATTCGCAAGGTGGTGTACGAGAACCCACTGCGGTTCTTTCAGCAGTGTGCCCGGTGGCAGGAGTTTCCTAGCCCCGCTGACATCCCCGCCATGGCCTAGATCTTTCCTGTCGCCCTCGCTTCTTTCCTTCCTGGACGGCCTTGCGGATCGATTCGCCCGTGGGTCACCGACCGGCACCCGTAGCACTGGAGCCGACGGCGGACCCAGGTACGTCGCAGGCAAGGTGGCCCTCCATGGGTTACCTGGATCCTTTCATTTCCTCCCCCGGGCGCCAGACCAGCTTCGCTACCGCTCTCCTACGCTCAGCCTCCAGGCGGGTGAAGGCATTCTCCAGCACCGCCCTGGAGCCTGATCACTTGTTACCGCCGGGGAAAAAAATTGGCCAGCGAGGTAGATTTCGCCAGGTAGCGTGTACTGCCTGGTGGGCCGTGTGGCGTGAGGATTCATGGCAGAGATACCGGCTACTCGTGCAAGCTTGCTGCTGCGTCTGGTTGACCGCGACGACGCGGCTGCCTGGACGCAATTCGTCGAGCTGTACGGACCGTTTGTCTACGGGTATGCCCGGCGACAGGGGTTGCAAGATGCGGACGCCGCGGACCTCTGCCAGGACGTGCTTCTGGCGGTGGCGGGGGCGGTCGGCCGGCTGGAGTACGACCCCCGGCGCGGGGCATTCCGCAACTGGCTGTTCACCATCGTCCGCCGCAAACTGACCAACCGCCAGCGTGCCGCCCGGGGCTGCCCACTTGGCCGCAAGGACGCTGCCATGGCCGACCGACTGGAACAGCTGCCTGCCGCCGGGGAGGACCCCTGGCAACAGGAGTGGGAGCAGCGTCGCTTCGCCTGGGCCTGCGAGCAGGCCCGCGCGGCGGTCGGCGACACCACCTGGCAGGCATTCTGGCTCACCGCCATCGAAGGCCTGCCAGGCAAGGAAGTGGCCGGCCAGCTCCGGGTGAGCGTGGCGGCCGTCTATCACGCCCGGCAACGCGTACGGACGCGTCTCGAGGAGCTGATTCGCTCGACCGAAGACCCATGACCGTTGAGAGAAAGTACCATGGCCTCTCCCACCGAGTGCCCTCACCCTGAGCACTGGCTGTTCTGCCAGGAACAGTTGACGCCCCAGGAGTGGGATAGAATTGAAATCCACGTCGAGGGCTGTCCGGTCTGCCAGGCCGAGCTCGATGCAGACGCTGGCCTGCCGGGCAGTTGGATCGACCTGGGCAGGGAGCTGGGTGACCCGACGCATGCCCCCACGGACCCCACCCTATCCCTGGTCCTTGACCGGCTACATGAGCTCAGCGATAGCAGGTCTGACACTGGTCCGCCCAGGGACCTGCCGTTCCTCGAGCCCAGCAGCGACCCTGGGGTGCTCGGCCTGCCGGGTAAATATGAGGTGATCGAGGAGATCGGTCGCGGCGGCATGGGTGTGGTGCTGAAGGCTTTCGACACACAACTCAATCGCCTCGTGGCCATCAAGGTGCTGGCGGCCGGGATGGCGGGGAGTGACACCGCCCGGGTGCGCTTCACCCGCGAAGCCCGTGCCGCAGCTGCCGTCTGTCACGACCACGTCGTCGCTGTCCACAGCGTCGATGAGGTGAACGGACTACCTTACCTGGTGATGCAGTACATCGCCGGCGAGTCCCTCCAGGACAGGCTCGACCGGGTCGGACCGCTCGAAATCGAGGACGTCCTGCGGATCGGCCACCAGACATCCGCCGGCCTGGCAGCTGCCCACGCCCAGGGGCTGATCCATCGGGACATCAAACCAGCGAATCTGTTGCTGGAGAACGGCCTGTCGCGGGTCAAGATCACCGACTTCGGCCTGGCCCGCCTGGCGGATGACATCGGCCTGACCCAGGAAGGGGTCGTCGCTGGCACGCCGGCGTACATGTCGCCGGAGCAGGCCCGCGGCGAACCGGTCGACCACCGGACCGACCTGTTCAGCCTCGGCTGCGTGCTTTACACGATGTGCGCCGGCCGGTCCCCCTTCACCGCCGAGACGACGATGGGGGTCCTGCGCCGTGTCTGCGAGAGCAATCCCACCCCACTGTCTGCCATCGATCCGCGCGTGCCACCCTGGCTCGAAGAGCTGATCAACCGGCTTCTGGAAAAGGACCCTTCGCGTCGTCTCCAGAGTGCCGCGGAGGTCACCCAGTTGCTCGAAGGATATCTGGCACACCGCGGCCAGCCCGCGACCGTGCGGCCTCCGGCTCTGCCCGCACTGCCCTGGCAGTGGCCGCTGAAGCCTCCGGTCCTCCTCGCCGTGCTTGCGGCTGTGATTCTGGTGGGTCTGTCCTTGCTCCTCCAGGTGGCCCCGGTGGACAAACCCCGTTCCCCTGCCGGGCCGAACGACATCACTGAGTTGTACCACGACTTCCGGAAAAGCCAGCAGCTCCCGTCCTGGCTCCAGAAGTGGACCATCAACAAGCACGCCGTCTACAAGAACGAGCCGGAAGGTCTGAGGCTCACCATCCCGGCGGTGGCCGGGAACGCGGGCGCCGCTCGCATCGTCAACAACAATCTGAGCCTGGCAGGGGATTTCGAGCTGACCGCTACATTTCAGTTGATCCAGGCGGACCCGGCATCCAATATCCTGGGAGCGGGTGTGCTGCTCAACCTGGCGGTGGACCAGGGCTGGACGCAGGGCTTCGTCCGTCTGGGCCGGGTGCTTCACAAGAAGCATGGCGATGGCTGGGCGGTGCAGTACGTGCAAAAGGGGAATCCTGAAGACTACGCGCAGTACTGGAAAGCCGGCCCCCCTGCGAAGCCCGCCGAGCCCGGAATCGGCCGGATGAAGGCACTGCGGCAAGGTTCGAGGCTCCATCTCCTCATCGCGCAAGGGGCCTCGGGCGAGTTCGAGACCGTGCTGGTGCGGGATTGCCCTCCAGTTACCTTCCAGCAGTTCAGCCTCCAGATTGGCAGCAACGACGACGGTTGCACCGCGGACGGACGGCTGATCGACCTCCGCGTCCGGTTCCCCCAGCCTGTTGCCGGCGCGAGCGACCCTCCTGCCGAGCTAGGTGACTCCGGGCAAACAACGAGGAGCCACATCCCCCTCTTTTTGGCCGGCGGGTTGGCCGTCACATTGCTGGCAGGGGTGGGGTTGTATCTGGTCTGGCGGATGGGCCGCCCCAGGGCCGCGGCAAAGGTGTCGGCACCGGCCCCCGCCGTGCCAAAGCCTGTGGCCACGCCCAAGATCCCCATCACCTGCTCGGCATGCGGCAAGACATTCAGCCTGAAGACCACGCTGGCGGGTAAGAAGGGGAAATGTACCTGCGGGGCGATGTTGCAGATCCCCTCCCTAAGGACAGAGGAAGCATGAACGATACCTCCCCTCCCCGGCGCGGCGGGCTGGTAGGGCCCGCTGCCCTTCTGCTGGTCATGGTCTTTGCCGGGGCGATCTACGCCAACATGTCATTTCTGGTGACTGATGGCAGGGCGCTGGCCTGGTTCCCGCCTTTCCAGGCTCACGTCAATGGCAACAACAACCGCCACCTGGGGGCAGAGTATTTCTGCATCGCGCGGTCACTGGCGGCTGGCGAGGGATACAGCAGTCCCTTCCGCGAGCGGACGGGGCCGACCGCCTGGATGCCGCCGGTGCTGTCGTACTTGCTCGCTGGCCTGCTCTGGCTGTGTGGCGGGGACCGTGACAGCGTGATGGCAGTAGTCCTCTTTCTCCAGGTCTACGCCCTGGTGGCGGCCGGCCTGCTGGTGCTGGTCCTGGCAAGGCAAAGGTCGGCGGCGAGTGGTTGGTTCGCAGTGTTCCTGTTCGCCTGCGGCCTCGCCGCCGAGTTCCGCTACTGTTTTCAGGTCACCCACGATAGCTGGCTGGTGCTGCTGGCCTTGACCGGCGTGGTCGCCGGCTTTTGCTGGCTGGAGCCGGGCAGGGACCGTCGCGCGGCGACCGCCTGGGGCGTAATCGGGGGGCTGGCCGCGCTGGTCAGCCCCGTACTGGGGTTCGTCTGGGTTGGGCTGGCGGCGGGTTCCGCGATCGCCCGGCGCAGCGGCAGCGGGTTCGCGACAGTGGCGCTCAGCGCCGCCCTGGTGCTGACGCCGTGGACGGTCCGCAACCTGGTAGTGTTTGGACGCTTCATCCCGGTGAAGTCGAACCTCAGTTACGAGCTATATCAGTCGCAGTGCCTTCAGCCCGATGGGTTACTGAGTCCGTCCGCCTGGTCCACCCACCCATACGGCTCGGACAACTCCGACCGCCGCGAGTACCGGGAGATGGGCGAGATGGGCTTCCTTGACCGCAAGGCGGCCCTGTTCCGCGAGGCGGTGTGGCGTGACCCGCTCGACTTCGCCCAGCGGGTGGCGTACCGCTTCCTGGGCGCCACCCTCTACTATGTCCCGTTCGACCGTGAGGAGCCGGCCCGCCGCCCGGTGTTTTACTGGCTGACGGTGGCGACTCACCCGCTGCCCTTGCTGTCCCTGGTGTTCCTGCTGGCCTCCGCTCGCTGGGTCCCCCTCAGCAGGGCACAGGTCGGGACGATGGCCACCTACGTGCTCTATCTGAGTCCCTACATCGTGGTGAGCTACTACGACCGCTACGCCACCCCGCTACTGGTGGTCAAGGTGATCCTGGTGTACTGGGCCTGCGAGCGTCTCCTGACACTTGTGCGATCGTCCACCCGGGCTGCCTGCCGAGCGACCGACTCAACCTCTTCACCCCCAGTAGAGATTGCCATGCGAATCCCGCGCGGTGTCCCCTCCCGGGCCGGCTTGACGCTGATCGAGTTACTGGTGGTGATCGCCATCATCGGCATCCTGATCGGGCTGCTGCTGCCGGCCGTGCAGATGGCACGGTCGGCGGCGGTCCGGATACAGTGCTCCAACAACCTGCGCAACATCGGACTGGCCCTCCATGGCTACCACGACACTTACCGCTTCTTTCCCAGCAACGGCGGCTGGGACGGAGTGCAGACGTTCCCTTCTCTCGCCGGGTCGTTCACCCCGGAAACATTCGACAAGGAGATCAACCAGCTCTTCCGCTGGGGCGTCGGCGACCCGACCCTGGCGCCGAGGCTCCAGACGGGCAGCTGGGCGTATGCCGTGCTGCCGTACCTGGATCAGGGCAGTGCCCACCGCACCCGCGACCAGTCGGCAGCCCCGGCGGTCTATGTCTGCCCCGCCCGGCGTGGGGCGATGGCTGTGTCGCCCGTGGCTGAGGACGCCCACGGGCGGTACAAGGGTGGCGGTCTTCTCTGGGGCAAGACCGATTACGCCGTCAACCTTCAGGCGTTCGGCAATCGTCCGGAGGTGTACGCCATGAACCGGTTCCTGGACGGCCTGTCGAACACCGTGCTGATCGGGGAGAAGGCGGCCGACCCGCGCGTGCAGGTGCCTGGCAGCTGGTACTGGGACGAGCCTTTCTTCATCGGCGGGTCGAAGGGCACGTCGCGCGGCGGAGTGGCCCTGTACGCCGACGCCCCCAGCATCCCTTACAAGGACAGCTGGGGGTCGCGTCACCCGGACGCTGTCCAGTTCGTGTTAGGCGACGGCGGGGTCCGAACAGTCTCCATGTCAACCAGCTGGGAGGTTCTGCTGGGGCTACTCACCCCGGCCGGCGGCGAGATCGGGGGCCTGCCGTGAAACATACCTTCTGGCTACTCCTGCTCCTGCCAGCCGCCGCCGCGGCTGGTGAGAAGGCGAAGGGGGACGAGATCCGCACGGACAGGCTGAACTACTTCCTCAACGCCGCCTTCGGCCGCTACGGGGCTGGGCCGGGCCGCGGTCTATTGATGGAACGCAGCGGGGTGCGAATGCGGCTGGCCGGCGCCCCGAAGGACAGCACGCAGGTCGGCGCGTACTCGCACTTCTCCCTGGCCGGCGACTTCGAGGTGTCGGCCGCCTACGAGGTGCTGAGTCTGGGCAAGCCCTCGACGGGGTATGGGGCGTCTTTCGGATTCGCGGTGCACACGCAGGGCAGGGCCGGGTCGGTCATGGTCTGCCGCTCTTGTGGATCGGATGGGGTGGAGGCGGTGGGAGTCACGCGGGAGCTGCCGAAGGAGGGGGGCGGGTTCGACTATGAGGCGCAAAGCTTCCCGACGCGGGCGAAAAAGGGCCGGCTGGCCATCCGCCGGTCCGGGGACCGGGTGACGGTACTTGCCGCGGAGAAGGCCGCTGTCCCGGCTCCACTGGCGTCGTTCACCTTCAGCACCGACCCGGTGTATCAGGTGCGGGTGTATGCCGACGGCGGCGGCGACCCGGTCACCGTGGACGGGCGGCTGAGCGACCTGCACATCCGGGCCGACCACATCAACGGGGCGGCCACGCCGCCGGACGCCGGCTGGTCGTGGACGACCTGGCTGCTGCTGGCCTCGTGCGGGCTTTTGGCAGTGGGGGGCGGACTGGTCGTCCGACGGCGGTGGGCCGGGAGGGCTGATGCGGGGGAGGAGTAGTCCTCGTGGACCTGCGTTGCACGCGGACGGCGCGTGGTTCCCAGAGCAAACGCTGGAAGCAAACCGTAGCCACAAGAGAGGGCCGCTGCGGGCGGGGCAGATGAGCGAGCGTTGGACAGGAATGCAGACTCAAAGGGCATCGCCTGGTGAAGGTGAATGGAGATACGAAGGGAAAGGAGCAAGGTACGAAACCCTGCAGAGACCCTCACCTGGCTCAGAATGCCAGAAGCACGACAGGCTGCGATGGGCATCCTTGCCAACTCGTCCGAAAACTCTGCCCTTTCCTTCTCTTCGGCGCAGCGAACCCGCGTTCTTGCTGGCCGCCGACCCTTGCATTCACCCAGCGGAAGGCAGAAAATGATCCTGTGCGCCCTCGCCCGCCCTCGCCGGCCTTCCGCCAGGAGCGATCTGCATGTACTATATCGACCCGCACATTCACATGATTTCTCGTGTCACGGACGACTATCATCGCATGGCGCAATGTGGGTGCGTCGCCATCTCCGAGCCGGCGTTCTGGGCGGGATTTGATCGGGGGAGCGCCGAGGGGTTTCGCGATTACTTTCGGCATCTCACCGAGGTGGAGCCCAAACGGGCGGCTCAGTTTGGCATCCGCCACTTCTCCTGGCTGTGCATCAATGCCAAGGAGGCGGAAAATGTTAAACTCTCGCGCGAAGTCATTCAGATGATCCCCGAGTTTCTCGATCGGCCCAACGTGCTCGGCATCGGCGAGATCGGGCTCAACAAAAACACCCGCAACGAGGCTACCATCTTTCAGGAGCATCTCGATCTCGCAACGCGCACCAACGAGCTGGTCCTCATCCACACGCCGCACCTGGAGGACAAGTACAAGGGCACGCGCATGATCGTGGACATGCTGCGGAACGATTCGCGGATCGATCCGTCGCGCGTGTGCGTGGACCACGTCGAGGAACACACCATTCGGTTCGCGCTGGATCACGGCTTCTGGTGTGGCATGACGCTGTATCCCACCTCGAAATGTACGCCGCAGCGCGCGGTGGACATGATCGAGATGTACGGGACCGAGCGCATCATGGCGAACTCGGCAGGCGACTGGGGTAAGTCGGATCCACTGGCCATCCCCGAGATGATTCTGGAAATGCGACGCCGCGGACATCCCGAGGCGACCATTTGCAAGGTGGTATACGAGAACCCGCTGCGCTTCTTCCGGCAGTGTGCCCGATGGCAGGAGTTTCCCAGCCCGGCGGATGTCGCTGGCTCCTCGCGCGAAACTGTTAAGGCATGATGCCCCAACCGACGCTCTTTCTGGCGCTGGAAACCAGCTGCGACGAGACCGCGGCGGCCGTCTTCACTGACGAACCGCGCATTCTGTCGAACGTGGTGGCCTCGCAGACCGACCTGCACGCGCGCTTCGGTGGCGTGGTTCCCGAGGTGGCGGCGCGGGCGCACCTGCAGCGGTTGTTTCCGGTCATTGACGAGGCGCTGCGCGAGGCGGACGCCCGGTTGACCGATATCGGCTGCGTCGTCGTGCATCATATGCCGGGGTTGATCGGGGCACTGCTGGTGGGGGTCTCGGCAGCGAAGATGCTGGCGATGACACTGCAGGTGCCATTGATCGGGGTCAATCACGTGCATGGGCATCTCTATGCCGGACAGCTGGCGGCGGGACGCGACATCTTCCCCTGCGTCGGGCTGGTGGTGTCCGGCGGGCATACCTTGCTGTTCGACTGTCGGTCGGCCCTGGAGTTTCACCGACTGGGGGGCACCATCGACGATGCCGCTGGCGAGGCGTTCGACAAGGTGGCCGCACTACTGGGGCTGGGGTTCCCCGGGGGGCCGGCCGTGGAACGCGAGGCGGCCCAGGGCAATCCCCGGGCGTTTGCCTTTCCTCGCGCGTTCCTTCACGAAGACCGGCTCGACTTCAGCTTCAGCGGCCTCAAGACTGCGGTGCTGTACGCCTTTGCTGGCCAGGGCAACCCGCGTCCGGCGCATACGCCGGAAGGGCCACTCCGGGCCAACCTCGCAGCCAGTTTTCAGCAGGCGGTGGTCGATATTCTCGTGGCCAAGTCGCGCCAGGCGCTGCTGCGCCTGCGTCATCGCCGCTTGACTGTGGGCGGTGGCGTGGCGGCCAATGGTGCCTTGCGCTCGGCGCTGGAGGCGATGTGCGGCAAACAGGGCGTGGAGCTGATCATCCCTCCCATGAACCTGTGTACCGACAACGCGGCCATGGCTGCCATGGCGATCGAATCGTGGCGACTGGGACGGTTCTCCGCACTCGACCTGGATGCAGTCTCAGTCCTCGACGTGTGATTGCTGGCAGACAGAACCCTATTTGTCGATCAAGCGCAGGGCCCAGGGATCGCCGCGATAGAGTGCGCGCAGCCCCTGGCGAATGCTGGCGGCTTCGCCGGCATTGCCCTGGTCGTCCAGCTGGCGGGCGCGGGCCAGGGCTTCTTCCAGTGACGGCGAGGTCGGGGCAGCCGGGGGAAGTTCCTGGCGGTCCAGTTCCTTCTGGGCGCGACGCACCCAGGGCCGTTCCAGAGGAATGTCGGCGTAGGCGGCTATCAGGGCGGTCCACACCTGACGGGCACCTTCCTCGTCGCCACGCTGCCGCAGGCGCATGCCCTCCTCGAAAAACCATTCTCCCTCGCCCAGGCGACGGTTCCAGCGGGCTCGTCCCTCGGCGCGTTGCTCGGCGCGATGGTCCTCGAGCTTGCGGCGGAACTCGGCCAGCTCCTTGCCGTAGGGGTGGTCGGGGAAGCGGGCCTCCAGCGGCTCGAAGTAGCGATCCCAGGCGGTCTCCCAGGCGTCGGGTTGTTCGGACTGCATGAGGGCGGCACCCCGGGTATAGAGCCCCTCGGCACTGGAGGGCCAGAAGGTGGTGACCAGGGTTCCGACGCACAGGAGAAATAGCGTCACCAAAATGAAGGGATGATTCAGGATGCGGAGAAGGAAGCCGGGACGGTTTTGCGCCTCGAGTTCCTGGCGCATCAGTCGGCTCATCAGCGTGGCCGGGCCCTCGCGGGCGCTCAGGGTGCCCTCGATCTGGGTGAGACTTTTCCCAGGCTGGGTCTGCCGGGCCAGCTTGTTGCGCAAGCGGTCGAGTCGCTTGAACAGAACGGCGGCATCGGGAGGACGTCGGGCCGGATCCTTCTCGAGGAGGTCGCGGATAATCTCCTCGAAATCCGGGTGCAGGTCGGGGGCGTGGCGAGAAGGTCGGTCGAACTGACCGTACTGATGCTTGTGGAGAAGATCGACCGGCTCACCAACGAAGGGAGTGGTGCCGGTGACGAGTGTGTAGAGGACGACACCGAGCGAATAGAGGTCGCTGCGTTTCGTGACGGGTTTGCCGGCAGCCTGCTCGGGAGAAAGATATTCAGGGGTGCCGATGACGCCGCCGGTGACTGTGAGGTGAGGGCTGGCAAAGAGGCTGGCAACGCCAAAGTCGGTGAGTTTGACGCAGGCCTCGGGATCTTGCAGGAGGTTGGAAGGCTTGATATCCCGATGAATTACCCCGCGATCGTGGGCGTGCTTCAACGCGGGGGCGATTTGCCAGGCCAGCTCGAGCACCTCACGCCAGGGGAGACGACCACCCTCCAGGCGGATGTCCTCGAAACTGCGGCCGTCGATCAGCTCCATGGCGTACCAGTAGCGGCCGTCCTGCACCCCAGATTCGAGAAAGCGCACGATGTTGGGATGGTGAAGCTGGCGAAGAATATCGATTTCGCGCTGGAAGCGCTGCTGGAAGCCGAGATCGACGGCCAGCTCGGCGGCGAGCACCTTGATGGCCGCCTCGGCGGGTTCGTCGCCGTCGGTGGTGCGCCGGGCCAGGTAGACGGTGCCCATGCCGCCTCGACCAATTTCCTGTTCGAGCCGCCACGTGCCAAGCTGGGAATCGAGCATCGCTGGACCCTGTGCCGCCGGGATACGCGAATTATTCTAGCAGGCCACCCCCCCAGGCGAGGCGCGGATCTACAATCAGAGAGAGCCCAGGAAGCAAAGGAACCATCGTGACCACTGCGTTGCTGCTCATCGCCCATGGAAGTCGTCAGGCCGAGGCGAATGCCGATCTGCATCACGTGGCGCGAGAAATCCGCCAACAAGGCTACCCCATCGTGGTGGCATCGTTTCTCGAACTAGCTTCTCCCAGCATTGAGGAAGGCGGACGAGAATGCGTGGTGGCTGGCGCCCAGCAGGTGGTCCTGGTGCCGTACTTTCTGTCTGCGGGGGTGCATGTGCGGCGCGATCTGGCAGCCGCCCGGTCGAACCTGGCCCAGGAGTTTCCCCAGGTGAGCTTCCTGCTCGCCGAGCCGCTGGGACGGCATCCCTTGCTGATTGATGTGGTGGTGCAACGTGCGGCTGAGGCAATCCTTACCCCGAATCAGATTCCCTCGCCCAGCGCGTAGACTTCCTCGGCATCCATGACCTGGTCATTCGATTCAAAGAGTCGAGCGACGGCCGCGCGGTGCAGCTTCATCTTGGTGCCGCCCACGCCGATGGCGCCATAGCAGATCACGCCGGAGCGATCCTTCGCGGCGTCGGTCACTTGCACGCCCTCGATCCCCAGCGGTGGTACGGCATTGAGGTCAATCGCCACCTGTAGCTGTTTGGCAGCAGTGCGGGCAGACTGGGGAAGCAACACCACACCCGCGGCTCCGGCAGCGATGACCAGGGTGCGATCTTCCAGCGCGGGGGCCAGGTCGGCTTCTCCGGCGATGGCCAGCGGTTCGAGCTGCGCCTGGGGGACGCGTGCGATGATGGCCTGGCAGGCGGTCGCGGCACGGGCCTTCTGGCGCGAGGCCAGTTTCACGTGCGCCCCCTGGCGTGCCAGCAGCAAACCAACGCGCTGTCCGACCGGTCCAGTGCCGCCAAGTACCAGGGCCCGCGCCTGCGCGAGAGGCAGGTGCTTTCCGGCCACACGTACCGCCGCGGCAGCCGTGGTATTGGCGCCATTGGCATCGAGCAGCACACTGACGCGCAGGCCGAAGCTAGGAATCATCGCCTGGACGGCTCGGGCCAGCAGCGTTTCGCCGGCCTCGACATTGCTGCCGCCGATGAACAGGGCGGTCCGACGGAGATCCTTGGGAGAACGGGTAAAGATGGCGCCATGCACCAGCGCAGCTACCTGGTCAGGCTGGACGTTGCCGTAGCTGAAGAGTTCATCGACCCCAGCATCGATGGCGACGACGCGATCGAAGACGCTTGGGTGAGGATCACTATCGAGCTGGATGAGGATTTTGCGCTTGTCGGACATGGCCACACCCTCTCGACGGGCAGAAAGAACGAGCGGACGACATGTGCCGTCCGCTCGTCGCTGGAAGGCTCACTTACTTCGGCGAGAACGGATGCTTGACCTTGTCCTTCTCGGCGGTGATCTGGCCGATGGGCGGCTCGTGCTTCATCGCGCGGGCGATGGAGAGCTTGGTGGCCTCGTAGTTGTACTGGTAGATCTTGGCGTCGTCGTTGGCGGCGGGGTGGATGAAGACGCCGCAGACGATGACCAACTTGTCGGCCTCGCTGGAGGGGATGACGCCCTCGGCGACGCTGTCAGCCACGGCGCGAGCCACGGCGGCCTGGGCGGGGCCGAACATCTGCACGGCCTGCTTCATACCCTTGATGGTCACCTTGGTGATCATCACGGTGGCCGGCTTGCAGATCAGGTTGGGGGTCAGCACGGCGAGCAGGTTGGTGTGGCCGTGCGATTGGTTGGCCAGAGCGTTGGCGAACGCCACGCCCACGGGGCCTTCCTTGGAGCCGATCAGCAGATCGATGTGCGCGATTTCGTTGCCGTCGCCAACCAGCGCTTCCCCGATGTACATGGACATGGTCCGTTTCTCCTTGCGGAATCGTGAGTGGTAGTACGATGAGGGGACTATATGCGCCGTGGCAGGATGCGGCCAAGAAGAAATGGCAGAAGCGTCCGGACTCACCGGATAGGTGAGATCCAGACGCCTGAAACCCCCAGCTGGCGCCGCCCGGAACGGGGGTGGGGGTGGGTCGCATCGTTCCCATACCTGGGCGCCCTGTCGGCGGCTGCCAGTGCATGGAGGGCGGCGCCAGCTCGTGCTTCCGCCGATGCGGGTCGGCGGGTCGGATCACCGGGTGGTATCCCGACAGGATTCGTTATCGGCAACCACCCGGGGAAAGGTCCACGAAACCTTCACAGGAGCGCGCCTTGAACTGAGCAAGCAGCTTCCTAGAATTTCCGGGTTGGATGAGGTCGCCCTAACCTGTCTTTGCTACGAGGCCATGTCATGTCCGATCGTTCCCCCATGTCGGTCAGCCGCCTTCTCGGCCTGGGTCTTACCCCTGGCAAGCTGCGCGGCCTGCAACGCATCTGCAACGCCAACGGCACCCTGACGATGGTGGCGACCGATCAGAACAGCTCGATGATTAACATGATGAAGGACGCGCTCAAGCGGGAGCCGACCTACAACGAAGTCGTCGATGCCAAGATTGCCCTGACGGACGCCCTGGCCCCCAGCTGCAGCGCCATACTCGTCGATGCCTATTATGGCATCTGGAACACCATCGCCAGCTTCCACCTGCCCAAGGAAACCGGGGTGCTGGTCCGCGTGGAAAAGTCGGGCGGCGGCAAGAACGCGGTCAACGCTCCCCTTGGCGCCATCGAACCGGGGTGGAGTGTTGCGAAGATCAAGCGGATCGGCGCCGATGCAGTGAAGTTGCTGGCCCAGTTCGAGCCGACCGAGCCGGATAGTGCCGAGCATCAGTTCGCCTTCGTGCAGCAGATCTACGAAGAATGCCGTCGCAACGATATTCTCTTCCTGCTCGAACCAGTCTCTTTCCCGATTGGCGACGAGAAGAAGACGAGCAAGAGCTACCTCGATCGCAAGGCGCAGACGGTCATCGAGAGCGCGCACTACCTGAGCCGGTATTGCGACGTGTTCAAGGCGGAGTTCCCGGGGACGTTCGGCCATGAGAGCGACGCCCAGCTGCGGAAGAATCTGGAAGCGCTGAACGCGGCCTGCACCAAGCCGTGGGTGCTGCTGTCGGCCGGGGTGGACTTCCCCGATTACTTCAAGCAGGTGGACATGGCCATGGAGGCGGGCGCCTCCGGCATCCTTGGTGGGCGGGCCTTCTGGAAGGAATACTTCCAGCAGGGCGACGCCAAGGCGCGCGAGGCATTCGCCAAGTCGGAGTGCGTCAAGCGGGTGAAGCAGACCGACGAGCTGGTGCAGAAGAAGGGAGCGCCCTGGTTCAAGCGCTATGGTCTTACGCTCGAACAGTTGCACAGCATGCGTGCCGTCGAACACTGGCACTACGAATACAGCGAGTGCGGCGCACCGACCGGGCCGGTCCGTCCGCGCGGCGGAGCCGCCCCAGCGCCCAAGGCCGCCAAGGACCAGGTTTACTAGGACCCATTCCGCCGTCAGACTCTTCCGGAAGCCAGGACGTCCCTCAAGGCGTCCTGGCATTCATGGCTGTTTTGCCAGCCAGGAGCTCCTGACCGATTTGGCGCGCCTGGTCCACATCGCGGTTCAGCTGACTAACCAACTCCTCGACCGAGTTAAACCGCCGGGTGTCGCGCAGGCGGGCGTGGAAGTTCACGTCCAGCTTCTGCCCGTACAGGTCGCCGTCGAACCCGATCAGGTGGATCTCGACCTTGCGCGCGCTTTCCTCGAAGGTGGGGTTAGCGCCAATGTTGGCGGCACCTGCGTGGCGAGCGCCGCTTTCCAGCCGCAGTGTCACGGCATAGACTCCTTCAGCAGGAACCACTGTAGGAATCTGCTGCAGATTGGCGGTGGGAAAGCCAAGGGTTCGCCCACGACGTTCGCCCGGCCCCACCACGCCGGAGATCTGGTATGGCCGTCCCAGGAGACGGTTAGCCATCACCAGGTCGCCCTGCATCAAGGCTTCGCGGATGCGGCTGCTGGAGACCTCGGTTTCTTCGAGCAGAACCGGAGGCACGATGCGCAGATCGATCTCCGCGGCAGCACACAGCGCGCGCAGCCGGGGTATATCGCCCTCACGTTCGTAGCCGAAGCAGAAATTCGGGCCCTCGACCATGGCGCGGGCAGCCAGCGACCGCACGATCACCTGGTCGAAGAAATCGGCTGCGCGCAGGCGGAATAGCTCGATAGTCGAGCACAACACTACTACATGGTCGGCGCCCAGCTGGTGCAGCAAGGCGGTGCGGTCGGCCAGCGTGGTCAGCACCTCAGTCAGCGCTTGCGGACGCAACAGCGCGCGCGGGTGCGGATGAAAGGTGACGGCAACCGCAGGTCCAGCAACCGTTTGCGCAGCCTGAGACAGCTCCTCGATGAGCCGGGCATGCCCACAGTGGGCTCCATCGAAATTCCCTATCGCGATCGCGCCGTTCCGACACTCGGCCGGTAGGGTGTCACGCCAATCTATCTGGTGGGTCGCCATCGTCCGGCCAGATCCTTCCTCCATCAGGGCGCTTCTGTGCCTGGTTCATCTTGGGAGACAGGCGACCCCGCGTCCATGCCAGTCTGCAGCTGGGCTGCAGGGGTCAGAGGTGCGGGTGGGTCCTCCCCCTTCTGGCCGGCATTATCGTTAAACTGGCCCCAAATGCTGGCGCCAACTCGCGGACGCACCCGGTTGCCAGTAGGAATCTCGTCTACTTGCCATTTACAATAAGTAGTTGGGGTAGCATTACCCCAACCTGTCACACTCCGGTCACAGCAACCCGGGAGAGGGAGTCCACCCTCATGAATGAGTCCCCTGCTGACCGTCCAACACCCCCCTCCACGTCTTCCAGCGCCAGGAAGCCAGCCCGTCAACTCGACAGGCCGCCTGCCAGGTCGCTACCCCGCTACAAGCTGATTCTGCATCGCAACCCCACGCTGGATCTCATGTTCGTGGTGCGGAGCGTGATGGAACTCACTCGCTTTCCACGGGCAGAGGCCACTTACAAGATGTGGGAAGCGCACCACAACGGTCGATCTCTCCTGCTAACTACCTGGCTGGAACGAGCTGAACTCTTCGTGGAACAGTTCGCCAGCAAGGGCCTTATCACCTCCATCGAATCTCTCTAGGCCAACCTACCGACCCGGACCTTCCGCAAGGCTCCGGGTCGTTACTCGCGCGGTCCTCTCCCGATCAACACCCATCCTTCGGTCGTCGTTCCGACCTTGCTGCGAGCGAAGCTAACGGCTTCGGGAAGCGAACGTCCCTCGGCCAGCTGACGGTAGAAGTGCGGCAGGAAGGCATCGTCACGCGGATCGGGCCGCCCCCACAGCCGCACCAGGACATGATGCGCCCCAGCGTGGAGACAGGCCTGGACCAACCCGCCCAGACGCAGCCACTCGCCGCGTTCGGTGGGGTGTGTCGCGCAACCAGCCAGCACGACTAACCGGGTCGCGCGAAGATCGAGGGCGCAGAGGTCGAGCGCGGTTAATGGCGTCTCACCAGCCAGAGAGATCCCCATGAGCGACAGTGTGTTGCGCCAACCAGAGGCTTCCGCCGGCACGTGGAAAAACACTGGGCAGGGAAGATGAATGAGCCCCAGGGCGCCAATCCGTTCGAGCGAATCGCGAGTGGCCTGGCTGGCAGGTCGAGGCACGGCGTTCAGCAGGCTGGCCAGGGAGGCAGCTGAGGCCTGTCCCGGCGCGGGGGCCGTCGATTTCCCCATCCAGCGACGGATCGATCCCCAGATCTGACCGAACGGATTGCCCAGGGAGGTCCCGGGGGCGCTGTCCTCGATGAAGAGCACCGAGCGAGCCGGTGGGGCGATGGTGCGAAGCAGGTCGCGCCCGGTGAACACCTGGTGGATGGAGAGCGGCCGGTCCAACTCCGGAGGCAGAGGCAGCACCTCGACCGGGAGATGCAGCAAGGGGCCATCCAGTGCGAGGATCACCCCCTGACAGTCGGATGGAAGCAGCGGGAGGATCTGGCGCCAGAAGAGATGGCCCAACTGCGCGGTGGCTTTATCGAGATTGCCAGCTTCCAGCTCGGCCCGGCAGGCCATGACCAGGGAATCGAGCTGGCTCCCCTCCCCCAGCTGAACCACGTGTGGCGAGTGGGAGGTTCGAACTACAAACGCCAGGGCACGATCTACCGGGTCAAGTAAGTTCTTCTCGTGCAACCGGGTGAGATCGACGTGGCGATGGTGGACCACCTCGACGAGTGCCCATCCAGCGGGCAGGGCGCGACAAACGGCATCCGTGTCGGCCGAGCGCATCCGGCAGTATTCTGCCAGCGCGGGGATCTCCTGACCTAGCTCCGCTTCCAGGTCATCGCGCTGCTGGTACCAACTCTGCAGCAGTTCCTGATGCTTGGTGAGGCCCTCGGGACCGGGGCCGGCGAGCCGTTTGCTGGCAAGCTGGCGGTCGAGCAACCACAGGCGTTCAAGGCGGCCGGCAAGGGCCGGGTATTCCTGCATCCAGGCAGTGAACGGTGCATCGGCAAGGACGTGGATACCAAACCGCTTGCGCTGGAGGACCAGGTCGAAGGTGGCCTGGCATTCCTCGGCGGTAGGAGGCGAACCCGAGGCGAACAGGGCAGACAGGGCGACCTCGTAGCGATCGTGCGGGCCCTGGCAAGCGAAGGCGCGGGGACGGGCGCCGGTCAGGGCCAGGAACTGCGGCAGGAGCCGACGATCGAGGTTGGCGAGGGAGGCGAGGTATTCTCGCACCTGGTCCCAGCGGCCCTGGGCGGCCATGGCTGCCGCCAGGTTGAGCACCACGGCGGGATGCAACGGATGATCGGGGCCCGCGCTGGCTAGCAGACGTTTCCGCGCGCTGCGGAGGAGCGGCTCGGCCAGGTCGGCGCGGCCACGGGTCAGATGTACCTGTCCCAGGTGGTTTTCGGCCAGCACCTGGGCCATGCCATGTACGGAGCGCGAGACATTCGGGGAGGCATCGCTATCCTCCTCGCTCTGCTGCTGGTCGAACTTGCGAAGGACGTCGAGTGCCTGGGTGGAGTACTTTTCCGCCTCGGGTAGCTTACCCTGGGCCAGGCACACATCGGCCAGGAGGTGGTATGAGGAGACCAGAGCCGGGGCATCGTCACCGAAGGCGCGCCGCAGCGTCTGTTGCCGCTCCAGCAGGATGGCCTCGGCCTCGGCCATGCGGCCTTGCCCCTGCAACACCTCGGCCTGCGAGCGTTGCAGGTTGATCATCTCCGTCAGAGTTTCGTTGGGCGCGCGGCGAAAGATCTCCTGCGCCTGCTGATAATAGGCGAAAGCCTGATCGGCCTGCCCAAGCTGCGCACAGACGCCACCCAGGTCGAGGAGCAGGGTTGCCACCGCCTGGTGGTACTGGCCAAAAAGCAGCCGGGCGCGATCCACAACGTCGGTGTAGAGGCTGAGCGCCTCATCGAGGCGGTCCTGCGCCTGGACCACGCCGGCGAGGATGCCGCGGGTGGCCAGGCCTTCCACCTGGACGGCGTCACCCTGGCGTTCGTAGAGGGCCAGCGCCTCCCGGATCTCGGCCTCGGCCTGGACCAGGCGTCCCTGCGAGCGCAGGCAGCTGGCGAGGTTGAGGTGATCCTGGGCATGCAGGGAGACATTGTGCGAAAAGGCGGCTCGATGAATCTCCTGAATCTGGCGCCACAGGGGCTCGGCCGCGAGGTGATCGCCGATGGAGCCATACTGCCTGGCCAGGTCGGAGAGGACGGGGATGAGGATCGGCGAGCCAGGGCCAAACAGATGGGTGAACTGCTCGCGCACGCGGCCCAGCAATTCGGCCGCCTGATCCCAGTGGCCGCGCGACTGTTCGTGTAGCGCCAGGCTGTGGACCAGGCGAAGGGTGGCGGGGTTATCCCGGCCCAGGGCGGCCTCGTGGTTCTCAACCGCGGAATGAAACAGAGGGCCCGCCTCGTCGATCCGGCCCTGGGCCTGGTAGACCAGCGCTAGCCCATGCAAACTCAGGCCATAATCCGGATGATCTTCTCCGGGGTGCGTCTGACGGATGTCGCGGGCGCGCTGATAGAGGTTTTCAGCGGCGGATAGTTCGCCGGCCTGGTGGTAGAGCGATCCCAGATCGTACAGGGCGGCGGCGAATTCGGGATGCTCCTCGCCGCGGGTGCGCTCAAGGATCTCGACCACCTGGCGATAGCGCACCTCGGCAGCCTGGTAGTTGTTGACGGCCAGGTAGAGTCGCGCCAGCTGAGCAATGGCGTGGGCGTGGTCGGGATGCACATCGCCGACTCGTTGTCGTTCAATGTCCACGGCCTGAATCAGGTACGACTCGGCGCGGGCGAGATCGCCCTTCTGCATCTGCAGATCGGCGAGGCTTTGCAGGGCCTGGACATACTCAGAGTGCGTCTCGCCCAGCGACTGGTTGAGAATGCCCAGAGCGCGTAACTCGAGTTCTTCGGCCTCGGCCAGACGTCCCTGCGCCGCATAGAGGTTAGCCAGGCAGCGCAGTCCCTCAGCGAAGTTGGGGTGGTTCTCGCCGACCGCCTGCCGCCGACAATCGAGGACCTCGCGCCAGACCGGTTCGGCCTCGGAGAGCTGCCCCTGACCATGATAGATGCGGGCGAGCGATTCGAGGGCCGAGGCCAGCAAGAGGTTGCGATCACCCGAGCTTTCGCGCGCCTTCTGAGCAGCCTGCTCGGCTGTGGCGAGCGCTTCTTCCGACCGATTCTGCCCGGCGAGGACGCGCGCCAGTCCCTGCAACGATTCGACCGTCTCGGCGATGCAAATGTCGCCCAGGGGTTCGAGCCGGGCCAGTGACAGGCGATAATATTCCTCGGCATCGGTGAAACGCTGCTGGACTGCGCAGCACTCGGCGAGATCGCGGTAGAAACCGGCGACGTTGGGGTGCTGCTCGCCATGAACGGCGCGGTAGATCTCCAGACCGATCAGATATTCCTTCTCGGCGCGGGCGGCGTCGCGCCGACTTTGCAGGACGTAGCCCATGGCGGCGTGGCCGTCGGCGACGTGGGGATGCCGTTCCCCCAGCGAACGGATGGTGATCTCCAGTGCCTGCTGCACGAGCTGTTCGGCCTCGTCGTGGTGGCCCTGGACGGCGCGGACCAGAGCCAGGTTTTCCAGGGCGCCGGCGTAGCGGTGGTGGGTGTCGCCCAGGCGCAGTTTGCGGATGGCCACTGCCTCGTTGGCCAACTGCTGGGCCACGTCGAGCCGGGCGTGATGCAGCTCCAGCCGCGAGAGGATCTGCAGGCCGATGGCCAGCTCGGGATGCGAGGGTCCGGCCTCGCGCAAGGTTTTCACGGCCGCGACGATCAGGCCGCCCGCCTTTTCGAGGTGTCCGGCGCGCCACAGGCTCCAGGCGCGCAAGCACTTGCTGCGCGCGGTGAGGACGTGATCCTCCCCCAGGTGGCCGCACAGCAACTCGAGCGAGCGGGCGCTGAGTTCGCTGGCCTCGCGCAGCTGCCCCATCAGGTCGAGCAACCCGGATAGCTCGTACAGGCCATGCCCCAGGAGCAATGGTTGATCGGGGTGTTTTTCGAGGATGGCCACCGCCGACCGGGTGAGCTTCTCCGCGCTGGGATAACGCGCGGTATCGGCGTAGAGCGAACCCAGCTCGAGCAGGGTCAGCGCGTAGTCGGGGTGCTCCTTGCCGACCTGGGTTCCCAGGAGCGAAAGGGCCTGGAGCAGAGGCGGCTCGGCCTGGGAGTAGTGGGCCAGCTCTCGAAGGAAAAAGCCATGGAGGGTCAAGCCTCTGCTATCCTGAGGATGGAGCTGACAGTAATCCTGGGAGAGCGGAAGGGCCGCGAAGTAGTCTCCAGCCTGTTTGAGCGAACTGAGCTGCTCCAGTGGCGAGGTTGGCATAGGGGTTCAGAGGTTCCCGGATCGGTGGAGACATCTGCACGGCGAGAGTACATTCTACAAGTTCCTGGTAGAAATGCCTGCGATTCGAGGGAAGGGGTAACCGGCAGATCTGGCAACGTGGGCATAATTTTCAGGCCAGACCAAAGAATCGGGATTGGACGGACCCAAAAGCGTGAGTTAGCTTTGTGATACCCCTCAACGAGGTGGGTGGGAGGATGGGAACCGTGGATCAGTCAACGGCGCTGGGTCGCCAGGCCGGCGACGAGCCTCTCCCTGGGTATCGTCTGATCGAGATGATTGGCCAGGGCGGGTTTGGCGAAGTCTGGAAGTGCGAGGCACCGGGCGGACTATACAAGGCGATCAAGTTTGTCCGAGGATGCGAGGCGGTTGGGAGCCCCGCGAGCCAGGAACGCGCCGCGCTGGAGCGCATGAAAAAACTGCGCCATCCGTTCCTGCTCTCTCTGGAACGGGTGGATGTGATCGGCGACGATCTGATCGTGGTCATGGAGTTGGCCGATCAGAGTTTGCATGAATTGTATCTGTCGTTCCGTGACCGGGGGATGGACGGGATTCCTCGTGAAGAGTTGCTGGCTTACCTGCTCGAAGCGGCCGAAGCCCTCGACTGGATGCACACCGACCACGACCTGCAGCATCTCGATGTGAAGCCCCACAACCTTTTTCTAATCACCAAGCACATCAAGGTGGCCGACTTTGGCCTGGTGCATCAGCTGTCGCCCGAGAACAACCTGCAAAACGGCCGACGAGGCGGGGTCACTCCGCTCTATTCGGCTCCGGAGATGCTGCGCGGCTCGATCAGTCGGCACACCGATCAGTACAGCCTGGCCGTGGTTTACCAGCAGCTGCTGACGGGAACAGTGCCGTTCTGGAACGAGAGCATCTACGACCTGATGATGCAGCATCTCAGTGCCGAGCCCGACCTGGCTGCTCTGTCCGAGGGTGATCGTGGCGTGGTGGCCCGGGCTCTGGCCAAGGTGCCCGAACATCGGTTTCCCTCGTGCCTGGATTTCCTCCGCGCGCTCAAGGAGGTACCGGCCCCAACGTTGCGTCGATCGGGCCAGTGGCGGCGCATTGTGTCGGGCGAAAACAGTTTGTCGCAGCGCTCCTCGTCTGCGCCGCAATCCTTTCCGGATACCACCCGCCAGCTGCCCCCCGATCCTGCTCCTCCCCCACCGAAACCAACGGAGACCCCCGCCACCGGCGAGGACCTACCGACGCAGCGGATCCGGGCGGTTACACGGGACCAGTTGGCCCAGCGCGACCTGGCCCGTCAGGCATTGAATCCGCTTGCGCCGCATGCGCCTGCCCCTCCCCTCGCTCCGTCACAACGGCTGGAAGAAATCACGGGGGTGATGCCGGAGAACATGCCCGGATCGGCTCCTGAGAACAGGAGTACACTTCCGCTGAAGGAGGGGATGCCTCCCACGCCGACAGCCATCTCACTCCCGGGGTATCGCTTCACTGGCTGTTTGAACCAGACCTCGCTGGGAGATCTCTGGCGGGCGGAGGACAACGAGGGCCGCCTGCGCCGGGCCATGTGCTTGCTGGGATTCGTACGCTACGATGCCCGCCTAATCAGTCACTTTCAGGCCCTGCGCGATCCGGCACTGCCTCCCTGTGAAGTCCACTGGAGCCCAGCCGAGCGGCTGGTGCTGCTGACAAGCTGGATGGATGGCACCCTGCGCGATCGGTTTGATCAGCGCGTGGCCGAGGGAAATCCTGGGATTCCACGGCAGGAGTTGCTGACGCTCCTTCGCACCGCGGCCGAAGCGCTGGACGGACTGTATGGCAGGCATGGCCTGCAGCATCTGGGGATCAATCCGCGAAACCTCCTGCTTGGCGGAGATCGGCTCTGGCTGGCCGACTTCGGAATCATCCCACTGGTCTGGCTGCCGACGGGACAACCAGCATCGGCCCTCAACGGCAAGTATTCCGCACCTGAGCTGTTTGATCGCCGACCCAGTCGCAGCGCTGACCAGTACAGTCTCGCCCTCATCTTCGCCGAGATGCTGACCGGCGTTCATCCCCGGCCGCAGCGTCCCGGATCGGGTCAGTTTCGCAAGGTAGGAAACGGGCCGCCGCAACGCTCCACGGTGGCCAACCGCTCGACAAAACTGGAGTTAGCGCTACTGCAAGCAGGCGATCGCGCCGTGGTCACCAAGGCGCTCTCGGTTGATCCTGCCGAGCGTTACGAAACCTGCACCGAGTTCATCGAGGCACTCGAGCAGGTCAGCAGCTTGCAGGATTGCACCCTGGAGCGCTACAGTGAACTACCGCCGCTGATTCCCTTCGCCACACTGCACGGCGAGATGGTAGGCCCCGAGACGGTGCTGCCCAGCGTCACGACGCTGGTGTCGTCGCTCATCCGCACCCGGGCGATGGCTTCGGCCCGGATGATCCAGGCGGCGAACAACTCGCGTTACACCATTCAGGCCGACGGATCGTGGCTCTATCGCTGCCCCTTCGCCATCTTCCCCGGCGCCATGGCCATGAAGGTCGAGGGCTTCCGCGACCACTGGAAGGCTCGCATCCTGGAACAGCAGGAGGGCTTCTTCCGGCTGTTGATGGATGTGCCCATTCAGCGGTCGTTATGGGCGCGCATCACCGCGCAGGCGCCCCGGTTGGAGGTGGCCATCACGACCGAGACGGAGGTCACCGCCAACCGCCTGACCGAGGCAGAGATCGTGGTACGCTATCTCGGCGATCCCGAGCAAAAGAAGCGCATCCTGCAGACCATCGCGCCGCAGGTGTTTGAGACGATTCGCGGCTACCTGCAGGCCACACCCGAGCACCGGGTGGGGGATCGCTACGCGATTTCGGATCCGGTGGATATCTACCCCGTACTCCCGGAGCTGGACCTGGCTCCGACGGTGCAGGGCCGTTGCCGGAACATCTCGCTGGGAGGTATGAGCTTCCGCGCGCCGGAGAAACCACCGACCGAGTACGTCTACCTGCACCTCCCTCAAACTCCGCAGGCGCTAAGCTACGCTCTCCTGGGTAAGGTGCTGCGTGCCATGGAGCAAGAAGAAGGCTGGGAGGTGGCTGTCGCCTTCAACCCGATAATTCCATCGCTGAACCTTTCCTGAGCCCCTTGCCTGAGGGAGTGCGCCTGGTATAGTAAAGGGTGTGGGTCCGCGTAGCTCAATTGGATAGAGCATCAGCCTCCGGAGCTGAAGGTTACTGGTTCGAATCCAGTCGCGGATACTTAAGCCTACCCATCGCTTTCTACTTGGAAATACTCGATATATCGGGTGGTCAGGCTGGTATCACGACCGTACTTCCAACCCTTCATCTGGCTTGCTGGCGCTTCTGCTGGCGCTGCTGTTGTGGCTGGGCGCTGCTTCTGTCAGCGCTGCTGCCTTCACTCTGGTGGGTAAAAGCAGGCTTGTGGTTGGTCAGCTCGCGCTGCTCCCTCGGGGGACGCCCGCCTTGGGTCGTGGCACGCTTCCCGTCAGAAAGCCAGGACTCATTCACGGGGCCGCTGAGGTTGTCGCGTTCTTAGATAGTCCCCGCCCTTTTCCCGGCGGCAGGAAGCACCCATGCTCCGCGTCTACTTCCCCGATACTGGCTGGCCGTACTGGAGTCGGTATTCCGGGCGACCGCCGACCGAAAGCTCCGGACCGGCTTCAAATCGTCCTGATGGTAGCTAAAGGGAGGCAGCCCGCCGAGCTTCATCGAAACGCTTGGCGTCAGCACCCGGACGGTGCCCCGCTGGCTGAACGCCTACCTGGACCGCGGCCTCGACGGGCTCCGGCCCGGCAAGGCGAAGGGGGCGCTGGGTGTCACCAGGTGCCAGCATCTCTGGCCGATGCGTCAAGGGCTGGGTGATCGGCGGGCCGGCGTCGTGCTGCCTGGATCGGGCCAACTGGACATACGCTGAGCTGGCCGACTTCCGCAAGAAGCACAACATCGAGGCTAGCCGGTCCGCGATGGTCCGCTTCTGCAAGAAACTCGGCGTCCGCGTGTACCGGCCGACGTACCGCCTGCTGCGGGCCGCCCCGGCGAAACAGGACAAGGCCCGCGAAGAGGTGGCGGCGCTGAAAAGGGGGCGGAGGCCGGCGAGTTCGTCCTGTTGAGCCGACGAGGCCCGCTTTCCCGATGGTGCCTACGCCGGTCGGCACGCTGGGGTGAAAGGGCACCGGCCGGTCGTCGGAACGTGTGGACAACAAGGGCCTGCTGTACGTCTTCGCGGTGGTCAACGTGGTCACCGCCGGCGTACACGCCAACACGCTGGAGAGCCCGAAGGACGCCACCCGCCGGACCGGCCTGAACAAGACGAGGCGGCTCCACGGCGTCCACGACCACCTACGTCGCCTACCTGGCGGTGCGGCCTGCCGCGGTGGTGCTGCTGATCGACAACGCCGTGGCACCGGGGCAAGCCGATCAACGAGCGCTGGCCGAGTCCCCACATCTGGAGTTCAAGCCGCTGCCCAGCTACAGCCCGCAACTGAACCCCATCGAGCGTTTCTGGAAGAAGCTCAGGAGGCGGGCGACGCACAACCGGCTGTTCGACGCCATCGCCGACCTGAAGTCCTCCGTGCGAAACAGCCTCCGCTACTTCCAGACCGTTCGCTCCAATCTGCTCACGCTGATCAACGGCCGGCCCAAGAAGTCACCGGAATGACGCTGCTTCAGCGGGAACGTGTATTAGAAACCATCAGCCACCAGAAACAAAGGTACGAGTTCCGGGCTCGCATCCTCCCGGCCAGTGAAACTGCTGGCTACTACTAGCAGAAACAAGACCCCCACCTCATCCGGATCCTGGGTCTACCTTCCACCGGGCAATCGAGGGACACCATCATCCCCTGACTGTCACAGTCATCCTCCGCCTATCAAATGGCTGCAAATTGTTTTCTAAAAACTACTTATGTAAAATAATTGAGCCAGACTTCTCCCCAAAATGTCCCGGTCAAAGCCAACGAGTCTTGCATCTGTTCCACACAGATGGGTTCACGGCACTCACTGTCGTCCAAACGGCTCATCTGGGGTGATTTCAAGCACCGCTGCCATTTTGTTCAGATGGGTGCAGGCGAGAGAGATTACCACCTGTGCCGCTGAAGAGGGCCACCGGATCCGAGAGAAATGGTACGGGCAAAACCGGAGGATCTGTGTTGATAAGTTTATATTTATCAATGCTTTGTGTCACATGATTTGTTCTGTATATCATGATGTATTAGTTTCTTTCTTTCTGAAGAGAGTTCTTCCTGAAAAAGAGAAAATAAACAATAATGATATACAGAACAAATCATTCGCCGTAACTTGCTGTGACAAATACTCTTGCATTCATTTGATCTCCCGGTTTGTGTGTACCATGCGGCTCCCTTCCTTGCTGGGCCGGTGTGCTACCTCTCTGTGGCATAGTCTCTCTCGCTGCCGGTCCACCATGCCTGTTCAGGTAAATCAGTACCCTTAACCTCCGGTGCCATGTCTGTTGACCGGTTGTGCCTCTCTGGCGCGAGGACACTGGCACACGTCTGCGTGCAGTCACCGGGTCCCAGCCATCCCCTCCCCCAGGATGCGGAGAGCGACGCTCCGGCCATTCCAGGAGCCTGGTGTTGCCCAGGGAGATAGAGAGGGCCCTGTGGTCGCGGAAGCACCATCCCTTGTGCCGGCGAGGATCAGACCACCTGCTTTGGGTAAGAACCTCGCCGGCCTGGGATTGAATGCTCCAGAATGACCTACTGCTCGGTTCGGCAAACGAGATGCCGACGCGATATCCTTCCCGCCGATGTCAGAGAGGCCTCCGTCCTGTTCCATCTGGCCGGTTCTGCATAGTCTCGCTGGCCATTCACGGGGTGTCCCCGGAGCGGCCCCCAAGGAGCTCCTGCAACACGTCTTCCGCCACATTGACTCGGTTGCGAGCCGGCCCGGTCCAAATGCGCTGACGTTGCCCGTCGATGTGCCCATCCATGCACTCGTTGATGGTCAAAAAATCCGGATCAAACTTCAAGATCGCGGGGGCTAGCTCCTTCTTCACGTCCCTCGCCTTGGTGCACTGGAGAAGGAAACAGCCGCTGTGTACATCATGTTCACCCAGCACCAGGCAGCCGTCCAGATGATCCCCGAAATGGCGAGTGTCTGAGGCATCCCTGTGATGCACCAGATTCGTGGGTGGGCGTTTTCCGAGCAGTTGTTTGAGTTGGTGCACCACCCACACAATACAGTGGTATCGCTGCGCAATTTCCGTTTGGCATTCCAGCATAAACTGCGCGATCCGTGGACCAATCAGAGCGGTGGAATCGTCAGGGAGAGACCGGCGGACCGCCAGGCCTGCATAGTCAATCGCCACTCCGGCGATGGTAACTCCCATGTTGACTAGCTGACCTATCCGATGAGCGAGATACCTGCAGGGCGAAAGATCGTGCCTGAACCTTTCTGATCCGAGGTTCACGACGTGCAACCGTCGATGGATCACCTGGAGAGCTTCCGCTATCCGTTCCCTCTCGGGAACCACCACACCATTCCGCTGGGGTAACTCGGCCTTTCGGGCGAGTTCGTAGCTTTGGTAATTGGTTGGAGGGAGGGTAATCTGCAACCCTCGGTCGACCGCCGCACGCGGGACCCGGGCAGCATGGCAGAGGATCCGGGCCAGCGCGTCCATCATGCCGCCCTCGATGTTGAACAGCACCCAGCAGGCGCTGTCCTTCGAGCGGGTTCGGTCCAGGGCGATCGCCCCCTCTGCGCAGAGCATGCTGACGAGCGTCGATTTGCCAACCCCGGTTGGTCCGAGAATTCCATGGCAGGCCCCGGGACGGTGGCCGCCGAGGAGTCGGTCCACATAGGGGATTCCGGTCGAGATGAGATCATTGCTGGCCACAGTGCATCCACCCTCTCGATTCCTCTTCACGCCCGAGCCGTTGCACCAGGTCACGAACCTGACGTGCTGAAACATCCATCCCCTGGTCCTGGAGGGCCCGGGCAAACTTCACTCGACCGGGAGGACGCTGGGTCTGCTCGATCAGCGAATTCCAGACCCGACGGGCGTCGGGGATCAGCAGATTCACTGC
>JAXMAV010000035.1:0-72359 GCA_046350255.1 Gemmataceae bacterium | reverse complement strand
CCGTTCTTCACGAACCGTAGCGAGTCTCCCGGGAAGTTGGGCCGGGCCGGTTCGCCACCGTGGATGAAGAAGCGGGTGGTGAGGCTTGGCGCCAGGGTGATTCGGTCATTGCCCTCCTCGCCGTAGAACTGCACCAGCTGCAGACCGGCCTGGTAAACCAGCGCCCGGGCGTCGAAGACGTCGTTGCCTGCCCCGCCATACAGCTTCATCTGTTCGAGCGTGGCGAAGGCGATGACCCGTCCGCCCACGGCCAAGTGGTTCACTTTCAGGGCCATCACATCCGCACCCGCGCCTCCGATGGTGGTGAGCAGATCCGCCCCGCCGCCACCCTGGATGCGCAGCCCCTGGACCGGAAGCGGATTGCCCTGGTCGAACCGCACGATGAAGCGGTCCGGCCCGGCCTGTCCCAGCATCCGCACCTGCTCGATCTGGAGGAACTCTGTCTCCCGGGTGTTGAGCGAGATCTCGTTGGGTCGTAACTCCATGGAATCGACACCCGCGCTGCCCCGCAGGATCAGCAAGTCCGCAGCGCCGCCGCCTTCGATCCTGCCGGTGATCTGCGCTCCCGCTACCAGCGTGAAGGTGTCGATGGCGTCGCTACCGGTGAGAAACTCGGTTGCGCTGAAGGTGAACAACGTACCGGTGGCGACATCCTCGAATTCTCCGGCATCGATGGCGTTCACCCGCCATTGTGCTGCCGCTCCCAGGTCGTTCACCAGCAGATCCTGGTCATCCGCCGCACTGCCGATGACTCCGTTCATGTTGGCAAAGAAGCCGCCGATGGGGATGAAGCTGGCGGTGTAGCCGTCGAAGTCGTCATAGAGGCCCACATTCGTCAGCACGACGGTCTGGGATCCGATGGCCGAGAAGTCGAAGAGGTCCGTGCCGTCGTCGCCGTCGATATCACCCAGGATGCTGCCGCCGGGCAGGAAGGTGAAGCGGTCGTCATTCGAGCCGCCGAGGAAATCTTCGTAGTCGAGGAAGAAGTGAAGATTGTCCACGTTGCCGCTGGCATCACCGTCGAAGGTCCAGACGTTGTCGTCGTCCGGCCCCCGGAAGAGGTCGAAATCGCCGGTGCTGCCGATGAACGACTCGAGGTCGGCAAAGTTGCCGCCGATGCCTGAGGAGACCAGGTTGGCCAGGTCAGTGAAGACGTCGTCGTCGTAAGCGGAGTAGTCGAGAACGTCGGAGCCTCCCTGGCCATCGATGTCGCCGTCGATCTCGCCTCCGGGACCGAAGGCAAAGCGATCGGCGCCCGAACCACCGAACAGGTTCTCGACGTTTTGGAAGATGCCTCCCAGGATGGCACTGATTGTTCCGGTGCCCGCGCCCAGAGTGAAGGTGCGTCCGCCACTATCCCCAGTGATGGCATCCTCGGTGCCGCCACCGCCATTGATGTTTCCGCTGAGCGACGTACCGTCCTGGAACACGAACGAGTCGCTGCCATTGCCGCCGGTCAGGTTCTCGATACCGCTGAAAAACTCCCCGATGAGAGTATCGACGGTGCCCAGGTCGGCTCCGGTCAGAGTGAAGGTGCGGCCGGCGTTGTCGGCCACCAGGGTGTCGGTGCCGTCCCGGCCTTCCAGCGTGCCGAGGATGAACCCCGGGGTGGCGAAGGAGAAGGTATCGTCGCCGATGCCGCCGCGCAGATTCTCCACTGCGTTGAAGGCGAGTTCGGTGTTCAGGTTACCCAGCGCGCCGCCCGTGACACTCCACTGGTTGGTGCGTGTGGTGCTGTCGATGAGGGTGTCGCTGCCGCCCTGGAACGCGGCCGACAGGGTGCCGCCCGACACGGGTAGCGCCAGCGACAGGGAGGAGTTCGACAGTGTGTCGTCACCGGGGCCGAACAGCAGCGAGACATTCTGCAACCCCGTGGCCACGAAGCCCGCCGTGGAGATGAAGACGGAGTCCACACCCACCCCGGCATCGTTGGTGCCGGCGTCCAGCGTGAAGGTGTTCACCCCGCTCAAGCGAAGATTGATCAGAGTTGCTGTGCCACTGGTGCCGTCGATCATGTTCACCCCGGCGGCGGGGCTGAGGATGTTCAGCGTGTCGTTGGGGTTGGGGGAGGTATAGCTGAACGAGGCGAGGTTCTGGGCCAGGACGAAGCCGTCGTCCGAGAACTCCTCGAGGTTGATGGTGGTGGTACCAAAGCCGCCGGTGATGGTCACCACGCCGCGATGATCCGGGTTGTCGTCCAGGCCGTTGTTCACCACGCCCGCGGGTGCGAAGGTACCTGAAGAAGTGTTGTCACCAGTGAGAATCAGCTCGTCGTCGCTGCCGCCCATCCCCCGGAAGGTGACAGTCACACCGAGGTTCACGTCGATGATCAGGCGGTCGTCGGCGAAGCCGCTCTCGATCAGCAGGCCGTTGGTGTAGTTCACCTGATAGAGGTAAGGGCTGCCGATGGGATTGGCGAAACTGTTGTCGCGATGCGCCTGGACCGAGACATTAGCGGTGGTAGCATCGACCCGGGTGACGGTGATGACGTCGAAGGCGCCCGTGCCCGTGATGTAGTCGCCGAAGCCAGCGCGGACTCCAAGGACGTTGGGGTCGGCCAGGCGGTCGTAATCGACCACCGTCGGGCGGTTGCCGCTGCCGGCCAGCGGGTCGTCGGTGGCGAGGGGGTAGCGGGTGAAGAAGTCCAGGTTGACCCGGTTCACCGTGCCCGCGCTGCCGACGATGAGGTCCGAGCGATTGGTCAGCGCGGTGTCGGTGGTGTAGTTGAAGGTGATGGCACCGTCTGCCGTGGGATTGCCGACAGCCTCGTTGACGTTGAGCGTCGTTTGGCCTGTCCCAGCGTTGTACGACGAGCCCGCGCGAATGGTGTACGTGGCATCGTTGCCCGTGCTGCCCGCCACGGTGATCTGGTTGCCAATCACGAGGTCGGGAACACGATTGCCCGGGACGGTGAACGAAGCGTTGCCTGCAGCGCCGGTGGTAACCCCGACGATGTTCTCGCGGCCGCCGTTCCAGGTGTGCTGCAGACCAAAGGTGTGGCCGGCCTCGTGCGCGGTGGTGTAACCCAGGCGCGTGTCGGCCTGCGCGATGGTGCCCAGTCCCACGAGAATCTGGTCGGAGAAAATAACCGCCGAGTCATCCCTCGTGTTGTTGTTGCCGATATCCACCGCGGCCGCGATGCCGTTGGCGTTGTTGAGCTGGCCGACCGAGAAGAGGTCCGATGTTCGCACGATGTCGGCGACGAACTCCCAGCAGTCGCGCTCGCCATCCGTCGCCGCTCCTGCTTGCAGGAACGTCTGCACCCCAGTGATGTAAGTCGCGCTGGAGGTGTTATCGACCGCCGGCGCCAGGATCACATTCACGTCGAATGGCGCGTAATACCGCTGGATCAACGACATCACATTGTCGCGCAGGCTGATGTAGTCGGCGTTGTTGACGACGGAATCGCCGTTGTAGTCGAAGGTGACCAGCGTGCTTGTGCGGCGGAAGGTCAGGCCGGTGGAGTCGGTGATCGACTCATCGAAGGCAGTGTTGGCGTTGTCGGGGGTGCGGACGTCCGGTCCCTGGACGCCGCCATTGCCGAAGGTGTCCCGGAGCTGCAGAGCGGTCATCTGCAGGCCGCCCGCGGGGAAAAAGTCGCCGAAATCGACGAACAGGTTGGCGGTGGGTACCAGGCGCGATTCGAGTTCTTCGAGAAGCCGCACGCGTCTCTGCGTTCGGGAAGAGGTCTGCCGACGGGGGATGGGAAACATGGGCAACTTCTCCTGAGATGGCAGAGAAGCTCACTCGCCAGGACCGGCTTGCCGCGCCGAACATCGCGCAGGCTCGCACTGTGTCAGGGAGGGAGAGGGGGTTGTTCCGTAAGTTTAACTCTAAGGCAATCTGGGTAGGTTGCAAGGGGATTTCCTACCTGGCGAGAAGCTGTTCGGCGAGCAACAGTTCACCAATCGATACAGTCTGCCAGGCGCTACGCGAATGGGTATGCGGGTTGGTCCCTCGAGGCAGCATGGAGAGAGTGTGCCGATTACTCCATTCGAGGTGACGATTCGCGTTATCGGGAAGAGCGGTCTGGATGGGAAGAGGCGGGTTGTCCGGACGATACCGGGGATGCGGTTCGCGCCACCTCCAGGAGTCCAAGGGGCATTACACAGATTCTCGGTGCCCCTGGGTGGAGGTGCTCTCTCCAGGAAGAGATCAAGGAGGAGGTTCCATGGTGTGCCGTCGTGTTCGATTGCTCACGAACTGTCTGGCTGCCGTGGTGCTGGCCGGCGCAGCCGCGGGAGGACTCCGGGCGGAAGAACCGATGCGGAAGGACGACCGCCTCTTTGCCTCGGAAAAGGCTGCCGCGCTTCCAACCAGTCTGCCATCAGCCACGCTGTCCCCCCAGGTTGGGGGCCCGCCTCAGGCCGGGGCTAATCAGGTCAGTCTGCCACCATCCACCATTTCCGCTCTGGCATGTGGTGAAACCAGGCCAGAGTGTCCCGCCCCGGCGGCCGCTACTCCAGCGGAGTCGGACGAACTTTTCTGGGTCAGCGCCGAGTACCTGCTCTGGTGGATCAAGAGCAGCCCCGTGGCCTTTCCACTGGTCACCACCTCGTCGTTGGGCCCGCTGGTGCCCGGTGGACTGAGCACGGTTTCCCTGTTCGGACAGGAGCCCGTCAACGGCAATGATCCCGTCTCGGGGTTGCGCCTGCGGGTGGGAAGCTACTCCTCCGAGCTGGACCTGGGGGTCGACCTCGGCGGCTTCTTCCTGGCCAATCAGGGCACCGACTTTGCCAGCGCGGGGCTGCCGGTGCTGGCCCGTCCGTTCGTGAATGCAACCACTGGTCAGGAAGTGGTCAACTACCTCACTTACCCCAACGCCATCTCGGGGAGTGCGACGGTAAGCCTGGAAAGTCGGCTGTGGGGCGGCGAAGTCAACCTTACGCGGCGGGTCGGCTGGGGGCCCATCGAGGCGGTCTACGGCGGCTTCCGCTACCTGGGTTTGCGTGAGGAGCTGAATCTCCAGGATCGTTCGACGCTGGTCCCCGGCGGCATCGGGTTCTTCGATGGCCAGCCAATCGGCGAAGGCGACGTGCGGTTCAAGCAGGATCTGTTCCGGACCCAGACCAACTTCTATGGCGGACAGGTCGGCTTCCTCGCTGCTGTGCGCCAGGGACGCTTCGACATGAATGTGCGCTCGGCGGTCGGACTGGGCGCTGCGGTGCAGCAGGTCACGGTGCGCGGGAGTTCGACCCTGGTGGCGACCGATGGCACCCGGCGGACGCTGGAAGGTGGCCTGCTGGCGCTGCGGTCCAACAGTGGCAGTGAGGGCACTACTCGCCTGGCCGTGATGCCGGAGGTCGATTTCACCGTCGGCTATCAGGTCACACCCTGGGGGCGGCTCTTCGTCGGCTACAACTTCCTCTACCTGAGTTCGGTTGTGCGGCCCGGCGATCAACTGGATCGGACAGTGGACGTCCGACAGTTGCCCATCAGCCCGACCTACGACCCGGCGGCCGTCACAGCCTCGCCTCGTCCGCAGCTGAACGCTTCGGACTTCTGGACGCAGGGTCTGAACTTCGGTCTGGCCGTGTCCTTTTGATCCTGGCTCGCCAGACAGAAAATGATGCGCCCCGGAAGGCAGTAACTCCTTCCGGGGCGCGTTTGGTTCTGAGAGAGGTCTAGCCCGATTTACTTGGAGACCTTGTCCAGGTCGATCTCCAGAAATGCGCTCTGGGGAGTGATGTCGCGGATGAGCGGAGACTTGCCGCGCTCGTAGGCGCCGCCGAGTTTGTCCGGAGTGCGTCCGAACTCGTCAAACTGCTGAATCACCAGCCGGTACTTTCCCGGTGGGATGCCCCGCTTGTCGGGTCCTGGCACGGTGAACGACCCGTCGGCCTGGAGGACGGCATACTCTTCGCCCCCCTTCGCATCGACTGGTTCCAGCATGAGTACCACCTTGCCGACCATCGCCTTGACCTCGAGCGGTTTACCGCCCTTCGTCAGTTTGCCGGTGACCTTCACCTTGGACACCCCGGATTGACAGGCCGGCAACGAACACAAGGCCGTGACCAGAACAAGAAGTAACAGGCTGCGGAAAAAGAGAGGAGGCATGATGGACCGTGAGAGAAGGTGAAAAGGGACGGACCCGGCTCCGGGTTCAGGTCGGAGCCAGGTCCAGGACCAGGCCGCGCGGAAAGATTAGAAGTTCGGAATCACGTTGCCATCATTGTGGATGCCAAGATTGAGGAACACCGTCGGTTGGATCGAGTAGGAGATGCCTCGAACCGAGCCGTCCGCCATGGCCACAACAAAGACACCGCTGTGGGACGAGCCAAACCGCTGTTCGCCCCAGTTCGAGCCGTTGCTGGAATCAGGCAGCGGAACCAGATCGGTGCGACGAATCACGTCGTGGTCCCAGCCCGAGCTGTAGCCCTCGTTGTCATCTGACTGATAACCACCCAGGTTGGTCAGGTCCATCCGTTTGTCGCCCAGAAGAATGGTACTGGTGGTGCCGTCGGTGACATCGGTAAGTCGTCGGCCCTTGTTGGAGGCACCACTGGGGTTGTAGACGATCACCCCACGGTTGCCGTTTCCTTCACTGGCGGCATAATCGGTTGGAGCATGAGGATAGTTTCCGCCCGGACCGTACCAGGCTCCAGTCGAAGGAAGCGGCTCCGGTGCCCTGCGGCTGGGGCAGAAGAAGGTCTTGACTGGCGTGCTGATGGCCTGAATCTGGCACTCCGCGACAGTGGCCTTGCCGCTGCCCTTATGGAGGTTATCGGCTTCGATGAAGGGCAGGATCTGGAAGCCCCACCCTGCGAACTGACGACCACCCACAACCGGCATACCCGGGCCATCGTAGACAGGCGGGATCCACCAGCCTTCGCCCCCGTTGGGCAGATGCCCATGGGTGTCGTGATGGTTGTGCATGGCCAGGGCCAGTTGCTTCAGGTTGTTCTGACACTGCATGCGCGAGGCGGCTTCGCGCACTTTCTGGACTGCGGGGAGTAGCAACCCGATCAGAATGGCAATGATGGCAATGACCACCAGCAATTCGATCAACGTGAATGCCCCACGGATGGGCATCCTGCGCAAACGCGGCGTGGACATGACCGGAGCCTCAGGGAGAACGAAATGAGAATGGAGTGAGTCTGCTGCTAAGATACAGAGGGGAAGCGTCCGAGGCCTAGTGAATTTCTGCTTTCCCATCTCGAAAATCCGCCAACAAGAGGCCAATTGCGGGTGTTGTACCACCAGGACACCAGGCCGGGAGGGATCCGGATGCGGGTGGAAGCCTCAGGAGAGTTGCGCGGCGTTTCAGCCGCGGGGCGGGACGAACCGCCAGAAACGGCGTGGCTGCTGGCCGCCCAGGCAGGCGATCGCGCGGCCTTCGCGCGCCTGGTCGAAGTCTACTGGCCGCGCTTGTTTCGCTGGTTGGTTCACCTGACCCGTGACCGGCACCTGGCCGAGGACCTCGCCCAGGAGACGTTCCTCAAGGCGCTGGCCCATCTGGATCGCTTCCGCGCGGGTACCAATTTTCGCGCCTGGTTGTTCCGCATCGGACACAACGCCTTTGCCAACCTCCATCGCTCGCCGGGACGTCGTCGCGCGGCCTTGCCGGATGATCTGGCAGCCTCCGCCCCAGGGCCCGTCGAAGCCGCATGTTCGCGCGAGCAACTGCGCGAACTGGCTGCCGCCGTCGAGGGGCTGCCCACCGATTTCAAGGCGGCCCTCCTGCTGCGCGTCGATGAAGGACTATCGTTCCGTCAGATTGCGGAGGTGCTGGAGACCACGGAGGAAACCGCGCGCTGGCGGGTCTTCAAGGCACGGCAAAAATTGATGGACAAGCTCGAACCGGAGGCCGGGACATGAACTGCGCCGAGGTGCGCCAGCAACTGCTGGCCTGCGAGCGACCCGATCGACCCGGACCCGAGGCTGCCACTCACCTGGCCGATTGCCCAGGGTGCCAGGAATGGCTGCGACGGCTGGTGCGGCTGGAACGCAAGATTACTCAGCTCACCGTCCCCGAGTCGGGGCCGCCCGTGGCCTTCCTGCGTCAACTGGCCGACGCTCCCGCCGGGCCCCTCCTGCACGTGCCGCTGGCTCCCTCTGCCGATACGCGCCGGGTCCGGGAAGGTGGACGCCAGAAGCTCGCGCTGGCGCTGGCACTGGCCGCCACGTTGACCCTGTTCACCCTGGCCTGGTGGGCCTGGCCGCCGCGTCCCGATCCGGAAACGCCCCCCGGGCTGCCCTATCCGCGTTTGGTCGAGCAGCGCCTGCGCAACGCCACGTCGCCCGAGCAACGGCTAGCCGCCCTGGCCGGGTTGTCGGAGGAGTTGCTGGCTGAGGTACGCACCCTGGCTGAACAACCCGACGCCGCCGCTCTCCTGGCCAGTCACTTTGAACGGTTGGTGCAAACCGATCTCTTCGAGGCGGCGCGCACGCTCCCCGGGACCGAGCGCGGTCGGCTCCTGCCTCCCATCGTTACTCAGCTTGAACGCGCGGAAAGCACTGCCTCGCGCCTGGCCTCGGCCTGGGAGGGGCGCCACCTGGGCGCGGCGCCGTCCCTTCGCAAGATTGCGGCCTCGGCCCGCGAGGCGGAGCGCCGGCTCCGCCTCCTTCTCTGAAGCGGTCTCAACCCCAGCAGAGTAGCCCCGGCTCAAACGGATTGGCCAGCGCCTGATGGCGAGGCAACACACGCACGGTGAACCCGTGTTGACCGCTGACCCGACAGGGGATGGTGCCCTGGAACAGCCAGACCCCATGTTCCGGCTGCGAGCCGTTGCTGGACATCTCGAGCGTACCCGGATGGGGAATCTCACCCATGTTGTCCACCAGGCCATGAAACAGCTGCACCTGCACCTCGGCGGGGCTGAGGCCTCCCAGCTGCACATGAGCCCGGACCTGGAGTTCGTGGCCGACATGTAGCGGATCGCTTGCGACCGCCTCGACGTGGGCCACCTTGACGTGGGACCAGTGTTTGCCGACGAGCCGACGCCACTCGGCCAGGCCGCGCGCCGCCCGCAGGTCGTCGGACAACAGCGCCAGATGCCGCTGCCCGCTGGGCAGGTAACCCATGGTGGTGTATTCGGCCACCATCCGGCCAGTGCTGTAGACCGGAGAAAGGCTGGCGATGGCGCGCTTCATCCGTTTAATCCAGCCGCGCGGCAGACCATCGTTACCGCGCGTGTAGAATAGCGGCACGATCTCCTGCTCGAGCAGGTCGTAGATGGCCCGACTCTCGAGGTCGTCCTGGTAGGCCAGGTCGGTGTACTCCTCGCCGGCGCCGATCGCCCAGCCGTTGTCGCCGTGATAGCCCTCGCACCACCAGCCATCGAGAATCGACAGGTTGAGGCCGCCGTTGACTGCCGCCTTCATGCCGCTGGTGCCCGAGGCCTCCAGGGGACGGCGCGGGTTGTTCAGCCAGATGTCCACGCCCTGGAGCATGTAGCGGGCGATGTTCATGTCGTAGTCTTCGAGGAAGACGATACGGCGGCGAAACTCCGGACGCCGGGCAAACTGCAGGATCTCGGCGATGAGTTCCTTGCCGCCATGGTCGCGCGGGTGCGCCTTGCCGGCGAAGATGAACTGTACAGGTCGCTCCTTGTGATTGAGCAGCGCCTGGAGCCGCTCGAGCGAACGGAAGATCAGGTTGCCGCGCTTGTAGGTGGCGAACCGGCGAGCGAAGCCGATCGTCAGGGCATCCGGGTCCAGCACCTCGTCGGCCCGGGCCATCTCGGCAGGAAGCGCGTTACGCGCCGCCAGCTGCTTTTTCAGCCGCATGCGGGCAAACGATACCAGCCGTTCGCGTCGCCGTTCGTGGGTGCGCCAGAGTTCCGCGTCCGGAATGGCATCCACCCGTTTCCACAGCGAGGTCTGCTGCGGGTTCTGGTGCCAGTCCGCGCTGAGGTAGCGATCGAACAATTGGGCCAGGTCGGGCGACACCCAGGTGCGGGTGTGGATGCCGTTCGTGATGCTGGTGATGGGGATCTCGGCGTCGGGGACATTCGGCCAAATGAGACGCCACATCTTGCGCGAGACCGCGCCGTGGAGCTTGCTCACGCCGTTGGCAAGGTTGGCCAGCCGCAGGGCCAGCACGGTCATCCCGAACGGCTCGGCATGGTCAGAGGGGTTCTGGCGTCCCAGGCCGAGAAACTCGTGCCGGTCGAGATGCAGCTGGGGCATCATCCAGGCGAAGTAATGCTCGATGAGGTGAGGACTGAAGACGTCGTTGCCGGCCGGCACCGGCGTATGGGTGGTGAAGACCGTGCCCGCGGAGATGGCCTCGCGAGCCGTCGCGAAATCGCAGCGCTTGCTCTCCATCAGGCTGCGAATCCGTTCGAGGACGCAGAAAGCGGAGTGGCCCTCGTTCATGTGGCAGACAGTGGGCGACTTGCCCAGCGCTTGTAAGGCTCGGAGGCCGCCGATGCCCAGCATGATCTCCTGGCGGATGCGCATGTCATGGTCGCCACCGTAGAGGCGGGCCGTGATCAGGCGGTCCTCGGGGCTGTTGCGGGCGATGTTGGTGTCGAGCAGGTAGAGAGGAATCCGCCCAACCTGCAGGCGCCAGACGCGGGCGAAGACCTCACGCTGGGGGAAGGGGACCCCGATGACGAGGGGCGACCCATCCGGCGCGTGCTCGGCCACCAGCGGCATGTTGAAGAAGTCGTTCTCTGGATAGCGTTCCTGCTGCCAGCCATCAACGGTGAGATACTGACGGAAGTAGCCCTCGCGGTACATCAGGCCGACACCCACGAGCGGCAACCCGAGGTCGGACGCGCTCTTGAGATGATCGCCCGAGAGCACTCCCAGGCCACCAGAGTAGACCGGCACGCTCTCATGCAGTCCAAACTCGGCAGAGAAGTAAGCGATGACGAAGTGTGGCGGCGCGGAGGCGGTGCACTCCTCCTGGTACCAGGTCGAGGCGTTCAGGTAGGCGTCGAACTCTTCCTCGACGCGCTCCATGTGCGACAGGAACCCGTCATCGTTCTGAAGCGCCTCGAGGTGGTTCTGGTCCACCGCACCCAGCAGTCGGACTGGACTGTGGTCCACCGCCTCCCACAGGTCGCTGTCGATGCGGCGGAACAGCGCGATGGCGTCGGGGTTCCAGGTCATCCACACGTTGTAGGCGAGGCGGTGCAGCGCCTGCAGGCGCGTGGGAATCTGCGGCAGCACCGTGAATGTACGAATCGAACGCGAAGCCATGAGGAACATCCACCTGATAGGAGATCTGCCCGAGCCAGAGCAAAGCAAGGGGAGAGCAGCCAGGCGGGCTCCCACGGGAGAGCACAGGAGAGCCAGCGTTTCCTCGCGAATGCTTCGGGACTGGTTGCAACCAGAGAGAGGTATCTTAAGAAGCACGAGCCTGGACGACGAGGGGGGACGTCCTTGCCAGAGTCCCGCGGCGGGGGTACAACGCTGGCATGCGTTATACCCCCCAGGAGGAGGCACCCAGGTGCGTACATTGATCACCGGCGGCGCGGGCTTCATTGGCTCGCATCTATGCGAGCGCTTCCTCGAACGCGGGCACGAGGTCGTTTGCGTCGATAACCTGATTACCGGGTCGCTGGCCAATGTCGAGCATCTGCGTACCAATGATCGCTTTACCTTCATTCGTCACGACATCTCGCATCCGCTGGAGATCGATGGCGATATCAACAACGTGCTCCACTTTGCCTCCCCCGCCAGCCCCGTCGATTACCTGCAGTTCCCCATCCAGACGCTGAAGGTCGGCTCGCTGGGAACACACAACACGCTGGGGCTGGCCAAGGCAAAAAATGCTCGCTTCCTGCTGGCCAGCACCTCCGAAGTGTACGGCGACCCCGAGGTGCATCCGCAGCGCGAGGATTACTGGGGGCACGTCAATCCGATCGGTATCCGTGGCTGCTACGACGAGGCCAAGCGGTTCGCTGAGGCCATCGTCATGGCCTACCATCGCACCCACCAGCTCGACACGCGCATCATCCGCATCTTCAACACCTACGGCGAGCGCATGCGTCTGGATGATGGCCGGGTGCTGCCAAACTTCATGGGGCAGGCTCTGCGCGGCGAGTCGCTGACGGTCTACGGAGATGGCTCGCAGACGCGGAGCTTCTGCTACGTCTCCGACCTGGTGGATGGGATCGAGAAGGTGCTGCTGTGCGAGTTTCACGAGCCGGTCAACCTTGGCAACCCGGATGAGATCACCATCCTGCAGTTTGCCCAGGAGATTCTGGCGATGTCTGGGGGCAAGAGTCAGATCGAGTATCGCCCCTTACCGCAGGATGATCCGAAGGTGCGCAAGCCGGACATCAGCCGGGCCAGCAGTTTGCTCGGCTGGCAGCCGCGAGTGGCCCGTCCCGACGGTCTGCGCCGGACTCTGAGTTACTTCCAGCAGAAGGTGGCGCAGCAAGCCGGGAAGAAGTGAGCAAGAGCGAGGAAAACTCTTGACACTCTACCACCTTGCCTGTGACATAAAGTAAGATTTGACGATCGTGACGGAAGGTACTCACGCTCTCCCGACAATCTCCTCCGCAGCGCTGTAGAGCAAGTTGCGGGCGAACTGAACTGTCGGCTGCTTCCCCGAGGCACACCTCCGCGCCCCGTGCCGGGATTCTCAACGTCTCAGACCATTCCAGCAAGCAGACCGGAAGGAAGATCATGGCACCCGTTGCAGCGCATTCGCGGCCTCGTATCTTGTTGCTGGCCCTCGCCTTGTTGCTGGCCCTGTTCGCCGTGGGCTCGGTGGATGGCCTGGCATCGCGGGCCGCCGCTCAGGAACCCGGCGAGGAGGCGAAAGAGGAGAAGGTGGCCGCACCTACTACCGCCAAGGAAGCTCGTGGCTTTGGCGAGATTCTTCGTCACATCCTCAAGTCGGTCGGCTGGTTGTTCGGCATTCTGCTCCTCGCCATCTCCATCACTCTGGTTACCCTGGTCGTGTTGCTGGTCATGGAGCTGCGCATGGATGCCGCCGTTCCTCCCGCCTTCGTCGAGGAGTTCACCGAGACCGTGAACAAACGGCAATTCAAGGAAGCCTACGAGCTGGCCAAGGAGGATTCCTCGTTCGTGGCTCGCGTGCTGACGGCCGGCATGAGCCGCCTGCAGTATGGCATCGAGGATGCCCGTGAGGCCTCGTTCAGCATGCTCGAGAGCGTCAAGGCTGGCAAGGAGCAGCTGATTGTCTACCTGGCCACCATCGGCACCCTGGGGCCACTCATCGGGCTGGTCGGCACGGTGTTCGGCATGATTCTGAGCTTCATGACCCTGTCGTCTGGCTCGCAGATCAATGCCCAGCAGTTGGCCGACGACATCTCGCACGCTCTGGTGATCACCCTGCTGGGCATCGGCCTGTCGGTGCCAGCTATTTTCTGCCACGCCTACTTCAAGAACCGCCTCATCCGCGTCACGCACGATTCCGGCACCGTCGCCGACGACCTGCTGACGCAGATGTATTACAACTCGAAGAAGACGGCGCCCGCGCCGGCCGCTGCGGATAACCGCGTCGCTCCGCCGCCGGCCCCCGCCGTCAAGCCCAAGGCCTGATTTTCATCTCCACCCCAGGGTTAAGGAGCATTCAACATGTCGCACGGTGGTGGGGGCGATGATAGTGTAGATCCCGATCTGACCCCGTTGCTCGACCTCGTCATGCAGTTGTTGATGTTCTTCATCGTGAACGTCAACTTCGTGTCCGAGCAGGTTAGTCCAGATATCAAGCTGCCAACTTCGGAGTCGGCCAAGCCAATCGACAAGGCCGACCCCGGTGCCATCTTCCTGAATCAGAAGGTAAAGAGCCGAGAGTTCATGAATCGGCTAGCACCCAAGGACGCAGAGCGTCTGCGCAACGCCGAATCGCTGGTGTTAATTCCGGCTCAGCCGCCCATGTCGCTGCCTGAGGCCAAGGCCTGGCTGAAGGACAAGTACGAGAACCTGCAGAAGCTCGCCAAGGACGGAGAGGTGAACACCACCATTCACTTCCGTCCGGACGAAAATCTCGAGCTGGGCCAGATGTTCACCCTGATGAACCATTGCAAGGTGGCGGGGTTCAAGAACCTCAAGGTTCGGGCCAAGATCCGCAAGGGGACCACCTGAGATGAACCGAAGCAAACCCTCCGCGGAGTCGAAGGTCAGCCTGCCAATCACGCCGATGCTGGACATGACCTTCCAGCTGCTGTTCTTCTTCGTCATCAACTTCAACCCCGCCGACCTGGAGGGGCAGATGTCGATGGCACTGCCCTCCGAGGACGTGAAGGCCGCCCACGACCAGAAGAACGTCAACAAGGAATCCAAGCCCGAGAAGGATCCCTCGCTGGACTTCCCCTCCGACCTCACGGTGAAGGTGCGTACCCAGCAGGACGAAAATAGCGAGGGTGGCATTAGCGCCATTTTCGTCCGGGGCATCGACGGCAAGGAGGAGCTGGTCAACGGCCTGGATGGCCTGAAACGCTTCTTGCAGGAGAAACGCGCCACCATCACCAACAAGGATGCCATCAAGGTGCTGGGAGACAGCAAGTTGCGCATCAAGTACGTGCTGCGCGTGATGGATGTCTGCCGGGCCGCGGGCTTCGAGAAGGTCAGCTTCGTTCCGCCTGAAGACTTCGGCCGATAACCTATCTGGGAGGGAAAACCGGGTGGTTCATGGCGATTTGCCTGTGCCATCCGGCCCACCTGGAGATTATACTTATACCAGGGAACAAACCTCCAGGAGCAAGTGCATGGCCCGCGGGCACCAGGTGCTCGGTTGCCGATTGCGGAATCCCCAGGGGATTCTACTCCTGATCATTGCGCTCGCGCTGGTGTTTGCCTCGACTCTTTCTGCCGCAGCCCCTCCTCCACCACTACCTGAAGAACCCGCGCCGGGCCCCCTGTTCAACCCGGAAGAAGTGCACGTCAACCCACTGCATTTGTCCGTGGGTATTGTCGGCGCATCGGCACTGCCCCGGATCGGCCTGCTAGCCTCGCTAGGTGGGCTTTATGGCGGCGAACAGCACCGGGCCTGGAATCTCGAAGGTCCGCTGACCAACCGTTTTGCCCGCATCTCGCTGGGCACGGCCACCCTCATCGGCGGCGGCTTCGTTCCCCTGGGCGGTGGTCCTTCCTTGACGCACCTGGCAAACCTCAAGGTTGGTCATCAGCTCGATTGCTGGGCCTTGATGGACACCGACCAGGTCCGAAAGCTGCCCAACGCCTGGCTTGGCGAGGTCACCGATAGCCAGCACATCGGGGCCGGTGGCGCCGAGGCCGATGTCTACTCGCGCGTGCTGATCCTGGCCAACTTTACGTCGTCAAAGGCCTTCCACCGTGCGGCCCGGCGCGACGTGACCTACACCCACGTGTTTAACGAACCCGACCGCTATCGCGGCACTGTCGTCCGGGTCGAGGGGCGCCTGCTTCGCGTGAACCGGTACGATCCGCCCTTCGAGGCGGCCCAGGCCGGGGTGAACGACTTTTATGAGGCCTGGGTCTTCAACGAACAGGTCGGCGCCAACCCTTACTGTTTGATCTTCAGCGAGTGGCCCGAGAACCTCTCGCGCGACGTGCTTGGCGAAGCGAAGATCGACGGTGTCATTCGGGTGGCGATGGATGGTTACTTCTTCAAGAAATATCGCTACAAGGCCAACGATCGGCATGGCACCAAGCGCGATGCTCCTCTGGTGGTTGGCCATGGCCTGATCGTGCTCAGCCAGAACGCGCCGGGGACGAACTACTCCACCGTGCCGGTGCAGATGCTGATCACCATATTTACCGTCAGTGTCCTGGGATTGATCGGCGGCGTGATCGGACTGACTTACTGGTATCGCCGCTCTGATCGGCGCGTGCGCCAGCGCATCATGGCCAGGATGCCGGAATTCCATCTGCCCCCACCGGATGTGCCTCCAGTGGCGGTGCCTGTGGCCCCCCCTGCGCGGCCCGTGGAACTCCCTGCTCCCATCACGGCCAGAATCAATCTACCTCCGGGCTCCGGCGATCGGGGCGGCGGTTCCTCCGGTGAGGGACGGTCGGGCAACAAGGACCGGGGCCCGCCCGACGAGGGCGCCGGGGCGTAGCCGCGGCCGCGGAGAGTCGCTTCTCGCTACCCTCCGCGGCCGCGGCAACACCACATCTTCTGCAGGATTTTCGGGAGCCGCGTGCTCCTGCCTCCCTCGCGAGGCAACCCCGTTGACGATGTCTCTTCCTGACCATCGAGCTATCGTCTGAAGGTGAATATTCATGTCCACTGCTCCTGCAGCGAACCAGGCAGCGGCTAACCTGCCCGGTCGCAAGATGATCGTGGCTCCCCAGGTGGGGGGGTACGGTCCCAGTTTTGGCAAGTTTCTCGTCGTGTGGGCCTGCAGCACCGCCATCAACGTGGCGATTGTGCTGATGGCTTTGGTCGTATTCAGCGCCATCGGAGCGGCCGCGGGGCCGACCGAGGTCCAGCCGGCCATCGAAGAATCGACGGAAGTGGCTGACCAGACCAAGGAATACGACCTGACCAACACCGACATTGGCACCGATGACCAGGTGCCCCTGGCCTACAATGTGGATCGCATCGAGGATGTTTCCGTGCCGGGCCAGGTCGATCCGACGGCCGCGGTTGGCATCGTCAATGCTCCGGAAGCCGCTCCCATGAACGTGCCGCCTCCCCCCGGTTCGGGTGGTGGCACCGGCGGCGCCGTGCTCGACCCCAATCTCGCCGGCACCGGCGCCATGGCCGGCACGCTGGGTGGTATGGGCGGCACCTATAACCTGGGTGGCTTCGGCGGTCGTTCGGGTGCGACCCGCGAAAAAATGTTGCGCGAAGGGGGTGGCAACGCTCGCTCCGAGGCAGCTGTTGCCGATGGCCTCAAATTCATCGCCCACCATCAGAACGTCGATGGTTCGTGGCGATTGAACAGCTTCAATCGTGATGCCCGGACCGCGCCGCTGCCCGGTGGCAAGGTGCAGCCGGACAACAGCGAACCGATGACGACGCGCAACAACCCGACTGCGGGCACGGCGTTCGGCCTGCTCCCCTTCTTTGCCGCGGGTTTGACCCACAAACCGTCGAAGACCGCCAAGCAGGTCGATTACAGCAAGGCCATCGGTAAGGGCATCGACTACCTCATCAAAGTGCAGTCGAAGTCAGGCGCCGACCGGGGCTTCTTCGGCGGCGACATGTACAGCCATGGCCTGGCCACCATCGCCATGTGCGAGGCCTACGGTTTGACGTCGGATCCCAAGATCAAGGAATCGGCCCAGATGGGGCTGAACTATGTGGTCACGGCCCAGGATCCGGCTGGCGGCGGCTGGCGCTATTCGCCGCGCAGCCCGGGCGACACCTCGGTGACTGGCTGGCAGCTGATGGCGTTGAAGTCGGGCCAGATGGCTGGTCTTACTGTTCCTCGTCAGGCGTTGAAAAAGGTCGAAGCCTTCCTCAACGCCTGCGAGACGAGCAACAAGGGCGGCTACGGCTACATGCCGGGTACCGGGGAAACCATCACCATGACCGCTGTGGGTGGCCTGTGCCGACAGTACCTCGGTGTCAACCCGCGTAACCCCAGCCTGCTGGCCACCATTGGCCGTATCAAGAAGACCCCGCCGGGTTCGGGCAACATCTACTACGAGTATTACGCCACGCAGGTCATGCATCACATGGGCGGCGAGGCGTGGAACTTCTGGAACCTGGGCCCCGATGGCACCGGCAAGTCTGGTATCCGCGATATCCTCATCGCTCGCCAGGATACCGGCATGGGCGGCCGTCCCGGACAGAAAGGCAGCTTCCGCGGCGATGACCACGTCGGTGGCCGGCTGGGCGCAACCTCGCTCAGTCTGCTGACACTCGAGGTCTACTACCGCCATCTGCCGCTCTATCGTCGCGACATGGGTGTGGACAAGGGCGACAAGTAAGTCGTTATTGTGCCACCTTTTCCGGGGCCGCGTGCTGGGACAACCTCCCTGGCACGCGGCCCCGGGCATTTCCCGCGCTGTCGCCTCCGCTGGACACGAGGATCCTCCATGGCGTATGCTCGGGCGGCGCGGGTTCGCGCGCCGGGGAGATCAACCGATGACGACCCACATGGAAGTGCTACTCATCGCCACCGGGTTCACCGGGGCATACACGCTGCGCTGGCTGTTCGGCCTTGTGTTCGGAGGTTCGTCGGCCGTACAGCCAATCTTCGCCGCCCCTAGCGCCTGTGGTGACATCGTGGTCCAGGAGGTCAGCAAGGCCAGGCGCGAGGTTCAGGTCCTGGCCTGCGGCTTTGCCCATCGAGCCGTGGCCCAGGCGCTCATCGATGCCAAGCTGCGTGGAATCACTGTGGAGGTGGTCCTCGACCAGGGAAACGAAACCGATCCCACTTCCGAAATGCCGTTCCTGGTCGAACAGGGACTAGCACCCTGGCTCGGCGACGACCGACCTATTCTGCAGAATGCAGTGGTGATCGACGAACAAACGGTCCTGGCGGGTAACTTCACGTTCTCCTCCGGGGATGACGACATGGCGCAACAGAACCTGCTGGTTCTGCGTGGCGATGCGCGGGTAGCCGAGGCGTTCCGCAAGCGTATCCAGGCGCACAAGGAAGGCGGCCGCCAGGTGCCGGGAAGCCTGACAGTCGAGACGCCAGTCGTGCCCACCTCCACACAGGCCCCCGAACCGGAGCCCGAACCTGAACCAATGCTGGGGCCGCGCGTGCTGATGATGCCGCAGGTGGCCGTCGCTCCGCCGATGGAAGAAGAAGAGGCTGATCCAGTGTCCGAGGGACCTATGGTCACGCCGGCCGCTGCCGAACTTTTCGCCCGACTGCGGAGGGAACTGGCCGAGACATCGGAACAAGAGCCGGCGTTCCGGCCGAAGAAAAAAGCAGGATGAAATCGAAGATTCCGGGTTTGGCGCCATCGTGGTGCGCGGATCGCTCCGAGCCGTGGCATCTGATGTGGCAGGCGGATGGTGGCCGGGTAAGATAGAGAGGTTGGGTGATCTGCCCCCCGCCGCCTGGAGAGCACGTCGATGAGCCTGGGACTCAGCGCGAACAGTCAGAAATCATTGCAAGATGCGGAGTTGAAGGCCCACCTGCAACGGCTTCGGGTGACGGATAACCTGAGCAACTGGTACTACGTCGCCCGGACGTACCTGTTCCTGCTGGTGGTGATCGGCGGGGCGGTCTGGTTCGACCAGGTCCGTCAGGCCCAGGGCTGGTGCTGGGGCTATAGCCTGGCTTTGTTCCTGCCTGCCATTGTCCTGATCGGCGCGGGCCAGCATCAACTGTCGGGTCTGGCTCACGAAGGGGTGCATCACATCCTCTTCAAGAACCGCATGCTGAACGAGCTTGTCTCGGATGTGCTTTGTCTCTTCCCGCTCTTCTCCAGTACCCACCATTATCGCCTGCAGCACCTGGCACATCATCAGTTCGTGAACGACCCGGTGCGTGATCCCGATGTGTCGCAGTTGCAGACGAGCGGCCACTGGCTCGACTTCCCCCTTCCGCCAGGCGCCTTCGTGCGGACGCTGCTGAAACAGCTCTGGCTGCCGAATCTGGCCCGGTTCATCCTGGTGCGAGCCAAGTACAATGCCACGGGGGCCGACAAGAACCCCTACCTGCGCAAGGGCGTGAAGCAGGGCAAGGGTGCGGTCCGTCTGGGGCTGGTCTACCTGCTGGCCCTGGTGGGTACGCTGGTCGCCTGTGTCTGGACTGAAAACAGACTGCTGCTGGGCATCATCCCTGCCGTGCTGTGGGCCGCAGTGATGATCGGGTTCGTCGCCCTGCCCCACTCGCAGTATCATCAGAGTCGTCTGCACCCGGTGATTTCGCAGAAGCAGATGACGCTCATGCGCATCTCCTATATGACTCTGCTCTTCAGCGGGCTGGCGTGGATCCAGGCGATGACCGGGGTGTGGGCCTGGGCCTACTACGCTCTTCTGTGGGTGGTGCCCATCTTTACCTCCTTCTCGTTCTTCATGATCCTGCGGCAGATCGTGCAGCATGGCAACGGGGACCGCGGCTGGCTGACCAACACCCGAATCTTCTATGTGAGCCGGTTCATCAATTTCTCGGTCTTTCCGATGGGGATGGAATACCACCTGCCGCACCACATGTATGCGACGGTGCCACACTTCCGGCTACGCGAGTTGCATCAGATTTTGCTGAACTACCCCGACTACCGTGAGTCGGCCATTGAGGTGCATGGCTACTTCTCCTCGCCGGAGCATCCCAAGGTCCACCCGACGGTGATCGACGTCCTGGGGCCGGAGTACGCGGCTCGGGAGTTCCACGGCGTCCACATCGACAACACGGTGCTTGAAGATTGCGAAGTGGAAGAGAAGGAACAGATCTTCGCCGAGGGCGAACAGGAGAAGCAGCGCGTCGAGGCCTCGGCCAGCTGATTGCGCAGTCAGCGACAACGCGATTTCGGACCGGGAGGCGTGCACGCCTTCCGGTCTGTGTTTTTCTATATGCCTGTCTCGGAAGAGAACGCAAGACGCCACAATCCATCCAGAGGAGTGCCTCGTCTGTACAACAGACAACGTGTGCTCACACGGATGAATCCCCGTGGACTCTCTCCCACCTCTCAGCGAGGAGAAACCTATGCTTGGGCGAAAACGAGCCCAGTGGCTGAGCCTCGGCGTGCTCTGCGCCGCAGCGCTTGGTATGGTGGTCTGGGCAGCAGACCAGGCAACACCAGAACAGAAACGCGACAAGCTAACCAAAGCGTTTCAGGCCGGCAACTACAAGGTGGCCTACGACGGGTTGCGCGAGCTGACTCTCGACCCGAAGGCCGACGAAAAAAAGGTAGACACGGATTACACCCTGGCGGTGAGCGCACTGATCCAGCTGGGCCGGGTCGATGAGGTGGACGAACTGTTGGAGTCGGCTGTCAAGGTCCATGGGAAGAACTGGCGTCTGCTGCAGGCGGCAGCCCAGAGTCTGCGCACGGTGGATCCGCATGGTTACATCGTGGCCGGGAAGTTCTCGCGCGGCTGGCGTCGCCAGGGGGGGCGTTGGGTCAACACCGCCCACCGCGATCGGGTGCGCGCCATGCAGCTCATGCAGCAGGGTTTGCCGCTCGTCGAGAAGGCCGAGAAGCGCGAGATGGCCAACTATTATCTCGCGTTCGCACAGTTCATTCAGCAGGGGACGCGTTTTCACGAGGCCTGGCGGCTGCAGTATCTCACCGACCTGAGCAAGCTGCCGGACTACGCGGATAGCCACTACTTCGGCGGCAACAGCCGGGGTGCGCCAGTGGATGACCAGGGCAATCCGCTCTACTACAAAGTGCCGAACAGCTACGCCAAGGCGGCCAACGATGGCGAGCGCTGGCGATGGATGCTGACGCAGGCGGCCGAGATGGACGCCAGCCGGGTCAACGAGATCGACATGCAGCTGGGCCGGTTCTTCAAGAGTCAGTTCGGCGTCCAGACCATGGCTTACTACGGCTGGCGCGGCGCGATCGACGAGGGAACCAAGGCCAAGAGTGGCACCTACGATCTGCACACGCTCAAGGACAGCGAGACGATCACCAAGCTGGCCTCGGGCCTGCGGCGCTTCACCCTGCCCGACGAGTTCAACTACCTGAAGATCTTCCAGCGGGTGGCGGGACGTCCGGCTGATCAGTATGTGCAGGAGGCGGCCGACCAGATTGGGCAGGAGTACGAGGATCGGCGCCAGTACGAGAAGGCGGCCGAGGCCTGGAAACAGGCGATCAAGCTGGAGGGACGTGACTATCGCAGGCAGCGTCTCAGCCAGATTGTGGACAACTGGGGTCGGTTCGAGCCCAACGGCACGCAGCCGGCAGGTAAGCGCGCCCAGGTCGAGTATCGCTACCGCAATGGCAAGAAGGTGACCTTCGAGGCGACCGAGATCAAGGTCGAGGCGCTGCTTGAGGATGTGAAGAAGTACCTGAAAAGCAGCCCCGCACAGGTCAACTGGGAGCAGACGAATATCCAGGACCTGGGCTACCGCCTGGTGACCCGGGGCGAGAGCAAGTACCTGGGCGAGAAGGTGGCCACCTGGGCAAAGGATCTCACGCCGCGGCCCAGCCACGTCGATGATCGCATCACCGTGACCACGCCACTGGATCGGCCAGGCGCCTACCTCGTCGAGGCCAAGATGGATGGCGGCAACGTCAGCCGGATTATCGTCTGGGTGGCGGATACCGTCCTGTTGAAAAAGCAGCTCGACGGCAAGGTCTTCTACTACGTGGGCGATGCCATCACGGGCGCTCCGGTCGAGAAATCCAACGTCGAGTTCTTCGGCTGGCGCGTCGTGCAGGTGCAGCCAAACACCAACATGTACCGGGTGGACACGACGAACTTCGCGCGCAACAGCGACGGCGATGGCCAGCTGATTCTCGGCGCGGAAGATGTGTCGAGCAACTATCAGTGGTTGACCACGGCACGCAAGGCGAAGGATGGTCAGGGCGGCGCCGACCGCCTGGCCTACCTGGGCTTCAACGGCGTGTGGTACGGCCGACGCTACGACCCCGAGTACAACGCGACCCGGGTGTTCACCATCACCGACCGGCCGGTGTACCGACCTGACAACACCATTCACTTCAAGGCCTGGGTCCGGCACGCGAAGTACGACCTGACCGACACCTCGGATTTCGCCAACCAGGAGTTCCCGGTCGTCATCCGGAATCCCAAGGGCGACAAGATCTTCGAGAAGAGTCTCAAGAGCGACGCCTTCGGCGGGCTGGAAGGCGAGTTGAAGCTGCCGAAGGATGCGACGCTGGGCATGTACTACTTCCAGATCGGCGGGCACTGGAACACTGGGTCGTTCCGCCTGGAAGAGTACAAGAAGCCCGAGTTTGAGGTGAAGGTCGAGGCGCCCAAAGAACCGATCCGCCTGGGCGAGAAGTTCGACGCCACCATCCAGGCCAAGTACTACTTCGGCGCTCCGGTCTCGAAAGCCAAGGTGAAGTACAAGGTGCTGCGTTCGCCGCACACCACCACCTGGTATCCGACCGGGACGTGGGACTGGTTCTATGGTCCCGGCTACTGGTGGTTCGCCGCCGACTACGACTGGTACCCCGGCTTCGCCGAGTGGGGTTGCCGTCGGCCGTACTTTCCCTGGTGGGGGCATCGCCATCAGGAGCCACCCGAAGTGGTGCTCGAGAACGAGGTAGAAATCGGCCAGGATGGCACCGTGAAGGTGTCGATCGACACGGGTGTCGCCAAGGAACTGCACGGCGATCAGGACCACAACTACGAGGTGACCGCCGAGGTCGTGGACGAATCGCGTCGGACCATCGTCGGGACGGGCAGCGTGATCGTATCGCGCAAGCCGTTCCAGGTCTTCTCGTGGGTCGATCGCGGCTACTACCTGGTGGGTGACACGGTGAAGGCCAGCTTCCGCGGCCTGACCCCGGATCGCAAGCCAGTCCAGGGCCGAGGCGTGCTGACCCTGAACCGGATCAGTTACGACAAGGACAACAAACCGGTCGAGACGGCGGTGCAGACGTGGAACGTGGACACCGACGTGGAGGGGTACGGCCGTCAGCAGCTGAAGGCAGCCCGGCCCGGGCAGTATCGGCTGGTCTACAAGCTGACCGACGCGAAGAACAACGCCATCGAGGGCGCCTATGTCTTCGTGGTGCGTGGCGAGGGCTTCGACGGCAAGGATTACCGATTCAATGCCATCGAGCTGATCACCGACAAGCGTGAGTATGCCCCCAACGACAAGGTCAACCTGCTGGTGAACACCGACACCATCGATGGGACGGTGCTGCTGTTCGTCCGGCCGACCAACGGCGTGTACCTGGCGCCGAAACTCCTGCGCATCAAGGGCAAGAGCACGGTCGAGGAGATCGCGGTGACGTTGAAGGACATGCCCAACTTCTTCGTCGAGGCGATGACGGTTCATGGCGGGCGCGTACACCAGGAGGTTCGCGAGGTGGTCGTGCCTCCGGAAAAGCGCGTGCTGAACGTCGAGGTGCTGCCGTCGCAGCAGGAGTACAAGCCGGGCCAGAAGGCCACCGTGAAGGTCAAGGTGACCGACTTCTTCGGCAAGCCGGTGGTGGGCAGCACAGTGCTGTCGATCTACGACCGCTCGGTGGAGTACATCTCAGGCGGTTCGAATGTGCCGGAGATCAAGCAGTTCTTCTGGAAGTGGCGGCGTCACCATAACCCGAACTCGGAACACAGCCTGGGGCGCATGTTCGCTCAGGTACTGAAGCCGGGGGAGACGGGCATGGGTAACCTCGGCATCTTCGGCGAGAACGTCATCGAGGAACTGAGCAAGCCGCAGAGCAGTGCAGCGATGCTCGGAGGTTTCGGAGGTGGGCGCGGAGGTATGGCCAACCAGGGCCGCCAAATGCGCAAGGGAGAAAGCCTGCGCGACATTTCACCTCCAGCAGCCCCCATGGCGGCAGCCGCAGGTGGCCTGGCTGACGGCAAGCAAATGCAAATGGACCGGATAGAAAAGGCGGCCGGCAAGGACAAGGCTGGTGAGGGTGGTTCCGACCCGCAAGGTGGCACCGGAGCCCCACCAGGAGTGGAGCCGACTGTTCGCAAGAACTTCGCCGACACCGCAGTCTGGAAGGGCACGCTGGAGACGAACGCGGCGGGCATCGCCGAGGTCAGCTTCACCATGCCCGAGCAGCTGACCGGGTGGAAGATCAAGGTCTGGTCTCTGACCCACGGCACCAAGGTGGGCCAGGGCGAGGCCGAGGTCACCACGAAGAAGGATCTGCTGCTGCGTCTGCAGGCGCCGCGCTTCTTCACGCAGAAGGACGAGGTGGTGCTGTCCGCCAACGTCCACAACTACCTGAAGAAGGAAAAGGACGTCGCGGTCAGCCTCGAGGTTGAAGGAGGGACGCTGCAGATTCTCGGCAGCCCCAACCAGAAGGTGACGATCGCTGCCGGAGGCGAGAAACGCGTCGATTGGCGCGTCAAGGTCACCCACGAAGGTCAGGCGGTGGTGCGCATGAAGGCGGTGACGGACGAGGAATCCGACGCCATGCAGATGTCGTTCCCCGCTTATGTCCACGGCATGCTGAAGATGGACTCCTTCTCGGGCGTGATCCGGCCGGAGAAGAGTCTCGGCAAGATCACCATGATGGTGCCAAAGGAGCGGCGGCCCGAGCAAACGCGCATCGAGGTGCGTTACTCGCCGACGCTGGCTGGCGCCATGGTGGATGCTCTGCCGTACATGGTCGAGTATCCGTACGGCTGCACTGAGCAGACGTTGAACCGCTTCCTGCCGACGGTCATCACCCAGCGCGTCCTGCAGCGGATGAAGCTGGATCTGAAGGACATTCAGCAGAAGCGCACCAACCTCAACGCCATGGAAATCGGCGAGGACAAGGAACGGGCGAAGCAGTGGAAGCGCTTTGATCGCAACCCCGTCTTCGACGAGGACGAGGTGCGCAAGATGTCGCTGGCTGGCGTGCAGGCACTGACGAACATGCAGTGCAGCGACGGTGGCTGGGGTTGGTTCTCTGGCTTCGGCGAACGGTCCTACCCGCACACCACCGCTGTCGTGGTGCATGGACTGCAGCTGGCGCGCGAGAATGACATCGCCATCGTCCCTGGAGTCATTGAGCGAGGCATCGACTGGTTGAAGAACTACCAGGCCGAGCAGATCGCGATGATTCAGCGGGCAAAGACGAAGACCATCCCGTACAAGGAGTACGCGGATGACACCGACGCGCTGGTCTACATGGTGCTGGGCGACCAGGACCTCAAGAACGACGACATGCGCGAGTTCCTCTACCGCGATCGGACCCATCTGTCGGTCTATGCCAAGGCGATGTTCGGCCTGGCGCTGCACCGGCAGAAGCAGGTCAAGCAACTGGCGATGATCCTCGAGAACATCGAGCAGTTCGTCGTGGAAGACGAGGAGAACCAGTCGGCCTACCTGCGGCTGCCCGCCGAGCGCGCCTGGTGGCGCTGGAACGGCAGCGAGATCGAGGCCAACGGCTACTATTTGAAGCTGCTGGCGAAGACCTCCCCGAAGGACAAGAAGGCCGCCGGGCTGGTCAAGTATCTCCTCAACAACCGCAAGCACGCGACGTACTGGAACAGCACGCGCGACACCGCCATCTGCATCGAGGCCATGGCCGACTACCTCAAAGCTTCGGGCGAGGATAAGCCGGACATGACCGTCGAGGTCTGGCTGGACGGCAAGAAGGAGAAGGAGGTCAAGATCGACTCGACCAACCTGTTCACCTTCGATAACAAGCTCGTGCTCGAGGGCGACAAGATCGACGCGGGAACGCACACCGTGGAGATCAAGCGCAAGGGCACCGGTCCGGTGTACTTCAACGCCTACCTGACCAACTTCACGCTCGAGGACTTCATCACGAAGGCCGGCCTGGAGGTGAAGGTGAACCGCAAGTACTACAAGCTGGAGCGGGAGAAGGACGCCACCGTGAAGGTGCGTGGGGATCGCGGCCAGGCGGCCGACCGCAAGGTCGAGAAGTACAAGCGCATCGAGCTGGCCTCGGGCGCGACGCTGAAGAGCGGCGATCTGGTCGAGGTCGAGCTGGAGATTGACAGCAAGAACGACTACGAGTACCTGCTGTTCGAGGATCCCCGCGCTGCTGGCTTCGAGCCGATGGCGGTGCGCTCTGGCTACAACGGCAACGACATGGGAGCCTACATGGAGGTCCGTGACGACCGCGTGTGCTTCTTCAGTCGGGTGCTGGCTCGCGGCAAGCACTCGGTGAGCTACCGGATGCGTGCGGAGATTCCCGGGAAGTTCAGCGCGTTGCCGGCCAAGGCCTCGGCCATGTACGCGCCGGAGCTGAAGGGCAACTCCGACGAGATCAAGGTGATCATCGACGATTAACCTTCGCCTGACCCGCGCAGTCCGGGCCGCCAGCGAACCTTGCTTCGCTGGCGGCCCATTTCTTGCCACCCCTTGCTTGAACCCGGCGCGACGTTTGCATTACAGTGAGGAAGTCGCCTGGCTCCGGCGGAATGAAGCGGCGACCGGATCGGGAAACGAGGGAGAGGTCTGCATGTCCAGATTGCCCAGGGTCGAGGGGCTGGCCGACAAGTTGCAGCAACACTTCGGCTTCAAGGGGTTCCGCGCCGGCCAGGTCGAGGCGGTCCAGGCAGCCGTTGCGGGGCGCGATGTTCTGGTGATCATGCCGACTGGGTCGGGCAAAAGCCTCTGCTACCAGCTGCCCGCCCTGGAGATGTCCGGCACCACCGTGGTGGTGTCGCCCCTCATCGCCCTGATGAAGGATCAGGCCGACAACCTGCGGCAGCGCGGCTTCCAGGTGGTGGAGATGAACAGCTCGGTGCCGCTCACCCTGACCCGCGAGTACAACGAGGCCTTGTCCAGTGGCAAGGTCGAGTTCATCTTTGCCACGCCGGAGCGCCTGGCCGACCCCGCCTTCCGCGAGAAGGTGCGCCAGCACCGCGTGGGCCTCTTCGTGGTGGACGAGGCGCACTGCGTGAGCCAGTGGGGCCACGATTTTCGCCCCGACTTCCTGGGGCTGGCCGATGCCATCGACGACCTGGGCCGGCCCCCCGTATTGGCGTTAACAGCCACCGCCACTCCCGGAGTGATACACGACATCCGCTGCCGGTTGCGCATTCCCAATGCCGAGGTGGTCCACACTGGCTTTTACCGCTCGAACCTGCAGCTATCCGTCGTCCCGGTGGTGGGCGAGGCAGAAAAGCGCGAGAAGCTGATGGAGCTGATCACCGGGGTGAAGGGCACCACCATCGTCTACTGTGCTACGGTGAAAGCCGTCGAGGAGGTGACCGATTTCCTGGCTGACCAGCAGATGGTCGCCACGGGTTACCACGGCAAGCTGTCTCCTAAACGACGTACCAACGTCCAGGCGCGCTTCATGTCCGGCGAGCTGAATCTCTTTATCGCCACCAACGCCTTTGGTCTGGGTATTGACAAGAAGGACGTGCGCCAGGTGATCCACTACCACCTGCCGGCCACACTGGAGGCCTACTACCAGGAAGCCGGCCGGGCCGGGCGCGATGGGCTGCCTGCGCGGTGCGTGCTGCTTTACGACCGAGAAGACCGCAAGCTGCAGCGATTCTTCCAGGGAGGACGCTATCCCGAGGCCAGCGATCTGGTGAATGTCTACCACGCCGTGAGCCGCCTGGTCGAGCAAAAGAAGGACCTGACTCGCAAGGACATCGAGATGGTCTCGCCGTTGCGGTCGGCGCGGACCAAGGTCTGCCTGATGTTGCTCTGCGCCCAGGGCGTCCTCGAACGCAAACCCGGCGACCATTATCTCCTGATGAAGGCAGGCCTGTCCCGTGAGGCGGTGGCCGGGATCGGACGCGCCTACCGCGACCGCGAGGAACAGGACCGTATTTCCCTGGAGCGCATGGTTGAATACGCCGAGTCAAGCGGCTGCCGCTGGCGGGCCCTGCTCACCTACTTCGACGACGACGCCTTGCTAGTCGGCCCCTGTCATCACTGCGACAACGACCCAACCGAGCCGGACGAGGCTGCTCGTCTGCAGGAGCTGCGCCGCAACGTGGAACGACTATCGGGCCGGTTGCCCGGGTAGGGGCTTACTCCACCAAAAAGACGCAGGCCTGCCAGGGGGCCAGGTCGAGGTACAGACCCCGACCGACCAGGTCGTCGCCCTGCCAGTCATACGTGCCTGCGCCCAGGAGATCGCGCAGTCGCCAGGTTCGACCGCCCAGCCCGGCGAAGGGCAACTGCACATGACACTGCGAGGCATAGCCTGCGTAGTTCACCGCCACCACCAGCCGCGACGGCTCCGGGCCGCTCCAGGCGAACACCAGGCAATCGTCGTGCGTTGGGTTGCCGTCCCAGGCGGGGCTGGCGTCCAGTAACTGCCAGGTGCCACTGCGCAGCGTGGGAAAGCGCAGGATCGTTTCCAGGCGGGAATAGAACTGCCAGAGCGCCTCGTTCCGTGGTTCGTCGGGCCCGCGCACGAGATGCGGCGAGATGCGGCAGGTGCGGCCCTCGCGTTGCCCCTGTTGGAAGAAGCGCAGGCCGGGACTGAGGTAGGTGATCACCGCGGCCGCTGGATGCATCGCCTGGGGAAAGGCCGCCGCAGCGCGGGCCTCGTCGTGATTCTCCAGGAAGCGCGCCAGGTGATCCTGGTAGTCGAGCCCCGCACGGAGATGCTCCCGGATCGGCCGGGCGTGCCCTTCGCGCAGCCGGTCGTAGAGCCGTTTGTCGTAGGCGAAGTCGAACCCTTCCTGCAACATCGCCCATTCGAGATCCCAGTAGACCTCGGCGAGGAAGACAAACCCGGGCACCTGGTCGCGCACCTGTCGGATCGCCTCGGGCCAGAACGGGAGGGCCGGGCGTCCCCACGTCCGCGCGAAGACCTCTGGCAACACCAGCATGGCCATGTCGCAGCGAAGACCATCACACTGTCCAGCGATGCGCAGCAGTTCCTGCCGCAAGGCCAGCTGCGTCGACGCGCGGGAGTAATCCAGCTGGACCGTGTCGGGCCAGCCATCAAAGTAGGGATCGCGCCCATGCGCGAGGATACGCTCTCCCGAGGCGCGCTGGAGTCGGAGGAAGTTCTGTGGCGGCCGGGCCAGGTCGTCCTCGGTTCCCGTGATGAAGTATTCGGGGTGCTGGTCGAGCCAGGGATGATCCAGCCCCAGGTGGTTGGGCACGAAGTCCAGCAGCAGCAGCAGACCACGCTGGGCCAGGCGCTGCCGCAGACGAGCCAGGGCAGGATCGCCGCCCAGGGCTTTATCCACGCGATAATCGGTGATGGCGAAGCCGGAACCGCCGATATCCTCCTCGCGCAGGTCAGGCAGCGTGGTCTCGAACTCGTGGCGCCAGCCTGGGTGCGTGCGCGACACACGCTGGGACGTGGGCCCCGTCTGCCAGACGCTGAGGAGCCAGACCCAGTCGAAGCCGGCGCGAGCAATTTCATCTAATTCGCTATCCGGAATATCGTCGAGCGTGGCAGCCCGGCCCAGGGTGCGGCCCAGCGCGGTCAACCACACGCGGGTGTTGATCTGGTACAGGGCCGGATAACGCGGCCCAGGCGGAACAGTTGAGGCCATGCGTGGGATCCTGGGCGTGTGATGAGATCAGCTTCTAACGGTGGCCAGCGGTGGCGTTTCCGGAGCAGGCTGATCGAAATATGCCTGCTTGCCGGCCTTCAGGACTGCCTCGGCGTTGAGCGTGGCGAACAGGTGCATCCCACGAGCCACCGCGCCGGTCCAACCTGTCTGATGGCTGGCTCCCAGCCCTGCGCCGTTGTCACCATGGAAATACTCGTAGAAGAGGATCAGGTCCCGCCAGTGTGGATCGTTCTGGAACTTGCTGGCTCCTCCGTAGACCGGTCGTCGTCCCTCGGAATCGCGGAGGAAGATGCTAGCCAGGCGCCGGGCGATCTCCTTGGCCACCTGGTAGAGAGTGCACTGCTGCCCCGACCCGGTGGGGCACTCGATGGTGAAGTTGTCGCCATAGTAGGTGTAATACTGCAACAGCGCGCGGATAATGAGGATGTTGACAGGCATCCAGATTGGACCGCGCCAGTTGGAGTTTCCTCCGAACATGCCTGTGTCCGACTCTGCGGGGAGGTAGCTCACCGAGTATTCGCGTCCCCCGGCCTCCACGACGTACGGGTGTTCTGCATGGTAGCGCGACAGCGAGCGAATGCCGAACTCGCTCAAAAACTCGTTCTCGTCGAGCATGTGGGCCAGCACTCGCCGGAGGCGAGATTCGTCAAGGATGGAGGCCAGTTTCCGGCTGTGGACACCCGGTTGCAGCGGGTCGTGGATGGTCGCCCGCAGCTCCGGCCGGCAGCTGAGGAAATGCCGCAGCCTCTCGGCCAGGTCGGGGTACTTTGCCATCACCTCGCCATCGAACACAGTGGCCGCGCACAGGGGCAAGAGGCCGACCATCGACCGCACCTTCAGCCGCCGGGCTTCTCCCGAGGGAAGCCGCAACACGTCGTAGAAAAAGCCATCCTCCTCGTCCCACATGCCTGTTGTGCCACCCAGGTGACCCATCGAGGAGGCGATCCACAGGAAGTGCTCGCAGAACTTGAGTGCCATGTCGGCGTAGACGGGTTCTTCCATGGCCAGCTCGGCTGCGATCTCAAGCATGTTCTGGCAATAGAGTGCCATCCACGCGGTGCCGTCCGCCTGCTCGAGGTGGCCTCCTGTAGGAAGGGGTGCACTGCGGTCGAACACGCCGATGTTGTCGAGCCCGAGGAAGCCACCCTCGAAGACATTGCGTCCCGTTCGATCCTTGCGATTCACCCACCAGGTGAAGTTGAGCAGCAGTTTCTGGAAGCAGCTTTTCAACCAGGTGCGGTCGCCCTCACCCCGGGCGGCCCGATCCAGGCGGTAGGTGAAGATGGTGGCCCAGGCATGGACCGGCGGGTTGACGTCGCCGAAGTTCCACTCGTAGGCAGGAATCTGCCCGTTGGGATGCAGGTAGCGCTCGCGGAGCATGAGCTGGAGCTGCTGCTTGCCAAACGCTGGATCGACGAGCGACAGGGGCAGGACGTGGAAGGCGAGATCCCAGGCGGCGTACCAGGGGTACTCCCACTTGTCGGGCATCGAGATGATGTCGCCGTTGAGCATGTGGTGCCAGTGCTGGTTGCGCGGCGCCTGCTTGCACCCCTCCAGAAACGGATCGCAGCCGCGCTCCTCGAGCCAGCGATCGACGTCGTAGTGATAGAACTGCTTGCTCCACAACATGCCAGCCAGGGCCTGGCGGAACACCTGGGCCTCGTCCGGCGTTAGAGTCGAGGGGGTGAGCCCGGCGTAAAACTCATCGGCTTCGCGCCGGCGGGTGGTCAGCATCTCGTCGAAGGGCAAACCAAACGGTTTGTGGTTGGAACCATTGCCACGGGCCAGCGCCTCGGGAGAGGCACCGCACAGCCGAAGGCGAATCACCTGCGACTCGCCGGGTTCTACCAGGATCCAGTAATGGGCGGCCGCCCTGGTGCCAGTCTTCTCCGGATTGACCGCGTTGGCCTGGGCATGTACCACGTGGTTGTGGATGCCATCCTTGACATAGGGGCTGCGATTGGGCACCCCGAAGAGGCGCTCGGTATTCGTCTCGTTCTCGGTGAACAGAAGGTCGGCTGCTCGTTCGCAGTAGAGGAACCGCTCACCCAGGAGCGAATCCCGGGCGCGGATGGCGCTGCGCGTGGCATCCGCCAGACATTGATCCAGGCTGGGACGATCGGCCCCGCCATTCCAGGACCATTCGTTGCGGAACCACAGCGTCGGTAGGACGTGCAGGTCGGCCGCCTGTGGACCGCGGTTGTGGACCGTGATCTGAATCAGCAGATCGTCGGTCGAGGCCTTGGCATACTCCACAACCACATCGAAGTAGCGATTCTGGTCGAACACCCCGGTGTCGAGCAGCTCGTACTCCAGGTCGTGTTTGCTGCGTCGGGCGTTTGTTTCGACGAGATCAGCGTAGGGGAACGCCTCCTGGGGGTACTTGTAGAGGTACTTCATGTACGAGTGGGTCGGAGTACTATCGAGATAGAAATAGTACTCCTTGACATCCTCGCCGTGGTTCCCCTCGGAGTTGGTCAAACCGAAGAGTCGCTCCTTGAGGATGGGATCTTTGCCGTTCCACAGCGCCAGGGCAAAACAGAGCCGCTGACGGTCATCGGAGATGCCGGCCAAGCCATCTTCACCCCAGCGGTAGGCGCGGAACCGAGCCTGATCGTGGGTGAAGTAGTTCCAGGCATTGCCGTCCTCGCTGTAATCCTCGCGGACGGTGCCCCACTGCCGTTCGCTGAGGTAGGGTCCCCAGCGCAGCCAGGGTTGCCGCTGCTCGTACGCTTCGACCAGTCGAGCCTGTTCCGCGTTCATGGGGCACCTGAGGTTACCCGGGAAGCTCAGCTCGAGCCAGGGCTACCAGATGAAAGGGCCCCAGGACTGCCTCACCGGGTGCGAGACGGCATCCGCCTGAAGAGATTCCCCATCTTACTTGCGCAGGCAGGCAGGCTACAATTCCGGATGACCCAGAGTGTAGTTCTCTCACGCACCTGCCATCCTAGAACCGGCACATGTAGCACGTCTGTCTCGGCTCAGTTGATGGCCTGCGACATCTTGAACACGGGTAGCAGGAGGCCAGCCACGATGATGAGCGTGAGCACCGCCATCACCAGTAGCATCATCGGTTCCAGTAGCCGGACAAAGAGTTCGAGTTGCCGGCTCGTCCGCTTTTCGAGCCCATCGGCGATGTCGATGAGGACCTTTTCGAGATTGTTGCTTTCCTCGCCGACGGCCACGATTTCGATGACATCGCGAGGGAAATACTTGCAGGCTGCCAGGGGTTCAGCGAGCTTATCACCCCCCTTGACGTTCTCGGCTGCCTGATCAATAGCGTCGGCCAGCACCTTGTTGCCGGTCGAATCCTTGGCGATGCGAAGCGCCTGCAGGATGGGGATGCCGTTGTGCAGCATGGTGCCCAGGATGCGGGAAAAGCGGGAGATGGCGAGATTGAGGAAGATCTGGCCTGCGCCGGGCATGCGGAGGCGGAAGGCGTCGATTTGCCGGCGTCCCGAGTCGCTTCTTGCCCACCGACGGAACAGGTAGTACAGCACACCGAAGAAGATCAGGACGAACACCAGGTAGTTTTGCAGGATGTGGCTTAGCGCCACGATGGCGACGGTGAGCCCGGGAAGCTCGCCCTTCTCCTCGAGTTTCTTGAAGATCGGCTCGAAGCGCGGCACGAAAAAAATCACCAGGACATTGAGCACCACAAAGCCCACCACGGCGAGAAAGACCGGATAGGCCAGTGCCCCAGTCACTTTGGCCTTGAGGTCCTCCTGGTGCTCGGTGAAGTTGGCGATGCGGCGAAGCACGTCCTCGAGGAAGCCACCCTCCTGACCCGCGCGGATCATGCTTACGGCCAGTTCATCGAATACGCGGGGATGCTGGCCCATGGCCTCGGCCAAGCCGGTGCCGTCCGCCACGCGCGCGCGGATCTCTCGCAGCACTTCGCTCATGGCTGGCGTGCCGGATTGTCGTTCGAGAATGTCGAGACTGCGCAGGAGCGGCACGCCTGAATGAAGCAGGTCGGCCAGCTGCGCGTAGAAGGTGGCCAGATGCCGGCTGCTTACCCGCCTGCGGCCGGTCGTTCCGCTGGACAGCGATTTCTTGGCCGCGATGCGCAATGGGAATAGCCCGCGCGCATCGAGCATGGCCATGACTTCGCGTTCACTGGCGGCCACCAGCGTTCCCTGCGTGCGCGAGCCCGACGTTGCCATGGCCTCGTACGTAAACTCCGGCATGATCCCCACCTCCCACGAATTCCTTCCATTGTAAGCCACGGTGGGGGAAGGATGCTACAGATGGAGTCGAGTTACTTCCGCGTGCGAAAGACAAGAAGGTAGGGTACTGCGGCCTGATCGCCCTCGTCGCGAAACCCTGTATTGGTCTGGGTGTTGACCCAGATGGCGTAGGTCTTGCCCGGTTGTAGCTTCACGGGCAGCACACAGGTCCGCCTATCCGCCAGGTAGCGGGGCTTGCCTGCCAGGGTAGGAAAGGACTCCTTGCTGAGTGTGGACCAGGACCACGAGTTGTTGACCATGGCCTTGCTGAATGTCACCCGGATCTCGGTGAGCTTCGGGTCGACCTCCCCTGCTCCGGCCTCGGGGATGGTTTTCACCACTACAGGAGGAACGGCCTCCAGAGTAACATCCTGGGCCCAGATCGAGGTGGTGATTGCCAGCAACATCACCGCTGATAACAATCGCATGAGTACTACTCCTGATGTGAGGAGGCGGATTATGAGGTGGTTCTAGGCCTGCAGAGAGAGTTCGGCGACGATTCCTGCATCGCGAGGTCAATGCAGACAGGGTTTGCTGCGAATAACGGGGATACGGATCCGCCTGCTGGAGGAGACACAGGAATGCTGCGGTTACTGCGCTGTATCGGAGAAGCGGTGGCAGCCCAGGGCATGCGGGCACTGGCAGGGTTGGTCCCGCTGGGACAGCAGATGTATGACATCGCGGCCGATGCCATCGAACGCTACCGTCGAGCAGAACTCGAGGCCTGCCTGCGGCAGGATGCCGACCAGGTGCTTCAAGCCTCCAGCGAGGAGGTGCGACTGGAAGCAAGCAGGATAGCACAGGAGGTACTTGCGGGCCGTCCCCCGGAAGAGATTGCCTTGCTGGAACAGTACCTGATTCAGGTGCCCACGGTGGCCCGGCAACCCCTGAAGCGACCTTCAGACCCGGGCGGAACCACCGTGCCCGGCGACTACAACCTGCTCGATCCAATTCAGCTCGGAAATCTTCTCCCACAGCGCCTGCCTCGGTTTCGCCGCGGGGAAAACGTCCCCCAGGCTCCCCAGTGGCAGTTCGTCGATCTACTCGGCGCTGGCGGTTTTGGCGAGGTCTGGCTGGCCCGTCACGCCTTCCTCGGACATCACCGCGCGATCAAGTTTTGCCTGGATCCAGCCGCCCGCGAACGGCTCCTTCGCCATGAAGGAGAAGTGGTGCGCCAGGTCATGCTGGCCAGCGCCGGAGTGCATGAACACGAGCATGGCATCGTGCCTCTGCTGGACGCCTACCTGGAAGGAGAGACCCCCTGGCTGGCGTATGAATACATCCAGGGGGGCGATCTCTCCACCCTGGTGCGCGAGCAGAGCATGCTTTCTGCCGAGCAGCGGGGCCGTCGCGCCTTGGAGGTGCTGATGCACCTGTCCGGAGTGGTGGGACGACTGCATACCCTGCCGCAACCCGTGGTGCATCGTGACCTGAAGCCGGCGAACGTTCTGGTGAAGTGGGCCGGGCCGAAGTGGACGCTCCGCGTGACTGATTTTGGCATCAGCCACGTTCGAGCGGATCAAAGTCTGGGGCAGGCCTCTCGCTCGACTGCCAGCCTGAACCTTGGCGAAACCTATCGCGGCGCGCACACACCCATCTACGCCTCGCCGCAGCAGAAACGGGGCCTGGCCGCCGACGTGCGCGACGACGTGCATGCCCTTGGGATCATCGGCTGGCAGCTGCTCCTGGGTGACCTGACCGCGGAGCGACCTGCGGGGAAATGGCGCAAGCGCGTCGCGGAGTGCCAGCTACCCGAACCGTTGCTCGATCTGCTCGAAAGTTGCTGGGACGATGATCCCGCCGAACGTCCTGCCAACGGTGCGATCCTGGCGCAGCACCTGCGCCAGGCCGGTGGTCCCGCCACGTCTTGTATCGTGCTTCCACCCGACTCGGTCATCGCGCCTGCCAGTCCTGTCCAGGCGGTGAAGGCTGCGCCTACCCTGCCGGCCCGGTTCACCAACACCTGGAAGATGGAGTTCGTACTGGTGCCGCGAGGCAGCTTCTGGATGGGGGGCGGCCAGGGGAAGTGTGGCAGCAAACAGGTGACGATCGACCACGACTTCTACATCGGCGTCTACCCGGTGACGCAGCGCGACTGGATTAGCGCAACGGGAGAGAACCCGAGCAAGATGCAGAAAGGCTTCTGGTCGTGGCTGGGTGTCGATGAGTTGAGCCGTTACTCAGACGAGGATCTGCTGCGCCTTCCAGTGGAGAGCGTGTCGTGGACGATGTGCCAGCAGTACCTCCGAAAACTGAACGAAAAGCTGCGCGAGCCGGGGTGGATCTACCGGTTACCGCTCGAGGCCGAGTGGGAGTACGCCTGTCGTGGGGCAGCTTCGAGCCAGGCGGACTGTGCGTGGAGCTACTACTTCCAGAAACCGACGAACAATCTGACGCCGCAGGTGGCCAATTATGTGGAAGCGAGCCTGAACCGGCCGACCCGGGTGGGAGGCTACGGCCCCAATCGCCTGGGCATTCACGACATGCACGGCAACGTCGGCGAGTGGGTGGAAGATGCCTTCACCGGCTGGAAACACCTCGTGGTGAATCGTCCGGCCTATCGAGTCTTCCGCGGGGGAAGCTTCGCCCATGATGCCGAGAAATGCCAGGCCTCCAGTCGGAGTGCGCAGTGCGATCCACTGGCTTTGTTTTCCAACGTGGGCCTTCGCCTGGTGCGAGTGCCCGAGTAAGTGACGGCCTACTGTCACTGCCGGGGCGAGGGCGTCAGGTGTCCCGCCGGCCAGAGTCGCAGGTTCCATTCTTCCCGGGTGGTCTGTCGGCGCACGCGGCGGATGAATCTGCGTGGCCAGCCGCTCTGCGGATCAAACACTCCCACCAGGAAGTTCCGCTGGGCGTTCTCCTCCTCGAGTAGCGCTTGCAGGCGATCGAACATGGTGGGAATGGTGTAGGTCGGTCCGCGCACGGCGCCAGCAGGAAGCCCCAGCATCGCTCCCAGGGCGGGACGCACGGCGAGCAACTCTCCCTCGCGCAGAGCCGCCACCGCCCTGCCCTGCCGGACGAGTACGATGTGCCGCTCGGGCAGCGGTTCGCCATCATACTGAATGGTAAACGTCAGGTCGTAATCCGCCGGGCCATGCTCGTCCCAGAGCAGGCGTGCCACGGCCAACTGATCCGGCCGGAGTTGCTGCCCAAGGTTGTAGACGATGGGAAGCGTGATCGCGAGGGCCACCAGCAGGCCCAGCACCAGAAAGTAGCCTCCCCAACGCCAGGCAGAACCTGCCCGCCGATCAGGACGCGAGACAGAGGGAGGAGAACTGGCAGCCATGATGGGGAACGCTCATCCTCCGGCGAGGAATGTCTCCGACAGCGACGATTTGGGGATGACCACGATTCCCTGCTCGGAGATGGTGAAGCCACGGCGACGGTCTGCTTCGAGATCGTATCCGATGGTGGTATTTTGCGGAATCTTTACATCCTTGTCGATAATCGCCCGGCGAATCCGACAGTAGCGCCCGACATCCACCCCGTCAAAGAGAATGGATGCTTCCACAGTAGCATAGCTGTGAATGCGGACGTTCGGCGACAGTACGCTGGAGCGCACCTGGCCCCCCGAGATGATACAGCCCTGGCAGACCATGCTCATCAGCGCCAGCCCACGTCGGTCGAGATCACTGTGGACGAACTTGGGAGGCGGCAAGGGTGGCTGATAGGTTCGGATGGGCCACTCGTGGTCGTACAGGTTCAGCTCCGGTTCCACGGAGATCAGATCCATGTTCGCCTGGTAATAGGCATCGATGGTGCCCACGTCACGCCAGTAAGGCACGGCCGAGGTGCTGCGATCACGGAAGTGATAGGCCAGGACTCGGTGGCAGTCGAGCATGGGTGGGATGATATCGGTGCCAAAATCGTGATGGCTCTCGGTGACAATGGCATCCCGGCAGAGCATCTCGTAGAGTTTATCGGCGGTGAAGACATAGATACCCATCGACGCCAGGGTCATCCCCGGAGAGCCAGGCAACGGCGGCGGGTCGTCCGGCTTCTCGACGAGCCTGTGGACACGGTCATCGGCATCCACCTCCATGATGCCGAACCGGCGGCCATCGGCCAGCGGGACAGGCACGCAGGCCACGGTCAGATCGGCCTCACGATCGATGTGCGCGCGCAGCAGATGCACGTAGTCCATCTTGTAGATGTGGTCGCCCGCCAGGACGAGCAGATACCGAGGGTTGACCTGCTCGATGGTGTAGATGTTCTGGTAAATGGCGTCCGCGGTGCCCTTGTACCAGTTCTCGTCAATGCGCTGCTGCGGAGGTAGCACCTCGATAAACTCGCCGACCTGCCGGCTAAGAAAGTTCCAGCCCGCGGCGAGATGACGGTCGAGGCTGCGCGCCTTGTACTGCGTCAGCACGAGAATGCGGCGCAGGTGCGAGTTGATGCAATTGGACAGGGCGAAGTCAATGATGCGGTACACGCCGCCGAAGGGTACGGCGGGTTTCGCCCGGTCGCGCGAAAGCGGTTCCAGTCGCGTTCCCTTGCCTCCAGCCAGTATCAGCGTCAGGACATCATTCACGCGGCGGTCGTCCAGGGGCTGGGTCAGGTGGGGCCCGGGATAGTCCGAGGTATTCTACCCCGGAAGCACGGCGATGTGGGGCAGGTGGCGGTATTCGTCATTGAAGTCCAGCCCGTAGCCCACCACGAACGCGTCAGGAATCTCGAAGCAGACATAGTTCGGTTCGAGGTGGATCTGCTGCCGTCCCAGCTTGCGGAGCAGCACCGCGACGCGGACCGAGGCGGGCGCGCGCTGCTTGAGCACCTCGACCACTTTTCCCAGCGTCTGGCCCGTGTCCAGGATGTCGTCGATGAGCAACACGTGACGCCCCGTAAGGTCCGGAAGGTTATCGAGCTGAAGACGCAGGGCTCCGGGAGTGGTGGCAGCGCCGCGATAGCTGGAAGCCTGCACGAGGTGGATTTGCAGGTGCAGATCCAGCTGACGCACGAGGTCGGCGAGAAAGATCAGGCAACCAGTGAGAATGCCCACGATGACCACTGGCCGACCCTGGTAGTCACGGGCCATCTCCTGGGCAACTTCTCTCACGCGCTGGGCGATCACATCGGCCGGTAGGAGTGTTTGCATGGATATGGACTGGCTCCACGTCTGGGGGACCGTCTAGGTATCTGATATACAGCGCCGAGGCGGTCCGAGGAAGCGAGCCCCTTCCGAGGTTCCGGGCGGATCCGTACACCAATCACTGGTTCCATGTGGCGCATCGGTGGGAAGGAGCGTGTCATGCAGTCGCGGTTTTTCGTCGGCCTGGACGTCGGGGGCACGACGATGAAGGCCGGGGTCGTCGATGACGCGGGCAAACCGCTCTCGGGCGTGAACCTGCCCACCGAGGCGCACCGGGGGCAAGAACTGGGTCTGGAGCGCATGTGCGAGACCATCCGCCAGGCAGTGCAGGCTGCCGGGCTAACCATGCCCAGAATCGCCGCCATCGGCGTGGCGACGCCAGGCCTCATGGACATCCCCGCGGGGGTGATTCTCGATCCGCCGAACCTGCGTCCCTGGCACAATGTGCCGGTCCGTGCCCACGTCGCCCAGACATTCGGCCTACCCACCGCCTTTCAGAATGACGCCAACGCCGCCGCTCTCGGCGAGTACTGGGCCGGCGCGGGAGCCGAGGCTTCCAGCATGGTGATGTTCACCCTGGGTACCGGGGTGGGTGGCGGTATCGTCCTTGATGGCAAGGTGATCGAGGGGCGTCACAGTCATGGGGCCGAACTGGGCCACATGAAGATCGAAATGACCCGCCCACGCCAGTGCGGCTGTGGTCGCTGGGGCTGCCTGGAAGCCTACGCCAGCGCCACCGCCGTGGTGAAACGCGCCCTGGAGGCGCTCAACGAGACGCCTGCCGAGTCGCTGCTACATCGGATCCTGCAGCAGTTTGGCGAGCTGACCGCGCGCGATGTGTTCCAGGCGGCAACAGCCGGGGACGAACTCGCGGGCCGGCTGGTCGAGGAAACTGCTTATTACCTCGCGGTCGGGGCCACCAACGCCATGCACACCATCGACCCCGACATGGTGGTATTCGCCGGCGGCATGACCGCTGCGGGCGAACCATTCCTCGAACGCATCCGCCACCATGTCCGCGAGCTGGCCTTCCCAGTTCCGGCCCAGCGGACCCTGATTCGCTACGCTCAGCTGGGCACCGATGCTGGGTTCATCGGCGCCGCCGCCTGCGGACGGCAACTGGTGGTCCAGTGAGTCGATTAGTCGGCCTGGTCACCCAGCCAGGAGCAAGAGCATCAGCGTCATCAGGCCGTTGTTGATGGCATGCGCCACCATGGCAGGCACCAGGCTCTGGCGCCACTCCCGAGCCAGGGCAAACACCAGAGCCAGCATCGTCAGCGCCGGCACAGCGAGCCAGCCCTGCGGATGGATGGCGGCAAACAGCACACTGCTCGCCAGGGCAGCGACGGCGACACTGATCCAGGGCCGCCACGCTCCGGTCGCATCGCGCAGATGCCGGTAGAGCGCCCCTCGAAACATGGCCTCCTCGACCACCGGCGCCAGCACTGCGGCCACCACGAACACCTGCAACCACATCCACCAGCCGGCCTGCAGCGCCAGTCCAATGATCGGATGCGTCGGCGCTCCACTTGTCAGCCCCAGGCGGCTCCGTCCCGAGAGATACATCAGCAGGAACATGATCGCCACGCCGACCACGAGCAGCGGGATGGCGGCCAGGTAGGTGGCGATCCCCGCCAGGAGTTCGCGACCCAGTCCCTGCCCGCTGTGCAAGCCAAGATCTTGCCGGACGGTGGTCCAGGGAATGCCGCGCAACACGGGCCAGGCCAACGCCAGGAGCGCGAGCATCATGGCCAGCCCGTTGACCCACAGCGCTGGTTTCTCCACGGGCAGGTAGCGGATGCCGAAGGTGAGACCGAAGTAAAGTACCATGTAGGCGGTAAACGTCTCCGCGTAGATCCCGCCATGACCGGAAGGCACCACCAGCCCTGGATGCAGCCGGCCTAGAAAGGCCATCGATCCGCCCAGGAGTATGAGAAAGCTGCCCGTGCCAAGGGCCAGCACTCCGCCGGTGAGGAAAACCGCGTAACCGATAAGTGTGCGTCGGGCCGGCCCCAGCACCTGCTGCCGCTCCGCCGGATCGCTGCCTTCCGGAGCCAGCGCCAGGGAGCCAAACCAGCCCAGGTGTTTGCGTAGCGCAGCGCGGTCTGAATCGGGCAAGTCATCGTCTCGGTACCAGCGTTGTAGGCGCTCGACCGCTGCCACGTCCTCCGCGCTGGCTTCGATGTCGCCTGCCTGGCGCTCGGCTTCCAGGCTGGCGAGTGCTTCCTTTGCCTGGTCCATACCCACGAGTTCACCGCCGAGAATGGCGTAGCGCAGCCGCTGCGGATAGCTGGCCTGATCGATGAGCATGGCGGCATCGGCGAATAGTTTTTCGGCTGGCACCCCAGGCAATCGCAGCGAGGCCACGCCGACGAGGTAGCGCCCCTGCAGCTGCAACGGAACGATCTGAGACGGAGAGTCCCGGCGATGGCCCGGAGTCTCGGGGCGAGGCCAGACCAGGTATCCCAGGAGGAGCAGCAGCACTCCCCAGGCGATAAGAGGATGGCCCCGGGGCGCGGGCTGGGGTGAGTCTGACATGGTGGCACCTGCGCGGAAAGATTAGCTACCGGCTGGCTCGGGCATGTCCCAGAGACGGAATCCGCCGATAAAGGCGTTGTCGTTGTCCCCCTGACGGCATCCGGGGGGAAGTTCGTCCAACTTCTTGACGTTACCACCACCCAGGACCACGTAGTCTGGCAGGAGCGCATCGCGGAGACGTTGGACGACGTCGAGGACACTAGCCTGCCACTTGCGCCGGCCCAGTCGCTTCATGCCGGCGTTGCCCACGTAATCCTCGAAGGTGCGGCCCTTCTTGTAGGGCAGATGGCCCAGCTCCATCGGAGCGATGACGCCGTCGAGGATCATGCAGTTGCCAAGACCGGTGCCCAGCCCCAGGAAGAGCATCCGGCCGCCCTGGTAGCTGCCCAGCGCCTGCATGGCGGCATCGTTGATGAGCCGGGCCGGCTTGCCGAAACCCGCGCTAAAATCGAAGCCATGCCAGCCGCGGCCGAGGTTGACCGGCTCCTTGAGGATCTTGCCTTCCACCACTGGGCCCGGGTAGCCAATGGAGACCCGGTCGAAGGTCCAGCCATCGGCCAGGCGGACCACGCCCTCGACCATCTCCTGTGGGGTCAACTCGGGGCCGGAAGGTAGCTTCCGAAGTTCGGGATTATCCTTCAGCTTGATCTTGACGTTGGTTCCACCGACATCAATCACCAGAATGCTCATGGTCCACTCCCTCTCCCACAGATCGCTGGAAGGGATTCTAGAACCTTGGCTACCGACGGGCAGGGCCCGCCGGGCTATAATGCCGCCGGTTGTGTCTCTCCGAGGTGCCTGCCATGAACGCCGAGCCAATCGCTCTGACCGACGACCAGCTCACCACGCTTCGTCCACTCCAGCGCCTGTTCCCCGCCCTGGATAGCACCCTGGCAGAGATCGCGCGGCTCAACGCCGAGCTATCGCTACCCATGGGAACGGTCCACGTCCTGAGCGACATCCACGGAGATGACGTGAAGCTCCGCCACGTCATCAACAATGCGTCCGGGATGCTGCGGCCGCTCGTCAAGCGCCTGTTCGCCTCACGCCTGCGCGAGGATGACATCCGCAACCTTCTGGCGCTGTTGTTCTACCCGCGCGAAACGCTGCAGATGATGGAGGCCGAGCTGACCGATCCCGATGCCCGGCAAACCTACTGTCGTCGGGCGCTCAGCGATCTGTTCTACATGGTAAACGTCCTGTCCCGCCGGCACTCGTTACGGCGCGCCCAGGAAGTCGTTCCCGCCGATTTCCGCGAGTTATTCGGTGAGCTCCTACGCGAGCCAGGCAGCGAGCGCGGTCCGCGCTACTATGATGCGCTGCTCGATCCGCTGGTCCGCAACGATCGCGCCTTGCATCTGTTGCGTCTGACCGTGCGTGTGGTGCGCAACCTGGCCGTGGACGAGCTGGTTATTGGCGGCGACTGCTGGGATCGCGGGCCGCGGGGCGACCGGGTTGTCGATTACCTCATGCGGCAACCCCGGCTCTCGTTCGTCTGGGGCAATCACGATGCCGCCTGGCTCGGCGCTGCCCTGGGCCACGACGCTCTGGTCGCTCATGTCCTCCGCATCTCGCTGCGCTATCGCCGGCTGGCCCAGCTGCAGGAAGGGTATGGCATCCCGTTCACGCCGCTGGAGGAACTGGCGCGGAAAGTCTACGGAGACGATCCGGCCACCTGCTTCATCCCGCGTGGGCAAAGTCAGCACGATTCGCTGCTTCTGGCCCGGATGCAGAAGGCGGCGGCGATCATGCAGTTCAAACTCGAAGGGCAGATGATCGCCCGCAACCCCCACTGGGGTCTCGACGACCGCCGCCTCCTGCACACCATCGACCGCGAGGCGGGCACCATCGTCATCCAGGGTAAAACCTACCCCCTGAAGGATCGCCATCTTCCTACCCTCGATCCGAACGCCCCCTATGATCTCAGCCCTGACGAACAGGCCTGCCTCGACGAGCTGCGCGGGTCGTTCCTGGCCAGCCAGAAGCTGTGGGCCCACATGTCCTACCTGCTGCAACACGGCTCGATGTGGCTGCGCCGGGACGACAACCTGGTGTTTCACGGCTGTGTCCCGGTCGATGATCAGGGCAACTTTCTTTCCCTGGAAGTGGATGGCCGACCCTGTGCTGGCAAGGGACTCTTCGACGCCCTGGACCGGGTGCTGGCGCGCATTCTCGATGATTCCCTGACCGGCCTACCCGAGACGCCAATTCAGACGCAGATCGCCGACCGTGATATGTGCTGGTACCTGTGGTGTGGTCCGCGCTCGCCGCTGTTTGGCAAGGACAAGATCGCCACGCTGGAGATCGACCTGGTTGATAATCACGACGTGCAGGCGGAAACCAAGAACCCCTACTTCTCCCTGATCCACGACGTGGGCTTCTGCGACCGCATCCTCGCCGAGTTCGGGGTCGATCCCAAACGCGGGTTGATCGTCAACGGTCACGTGCCCGTGAAGATCGAGAAGGGCGAATCGCCGATGAAGCGGAGCGGCAAGGCGATCACCATCGACGGTGCCTTCTCGCAGGCCTACGGCGATCACGGCTACACTCTGGTACTCGAACCCAACCGCACCCTGCTGGCCACGCACCATCACTTCGATTCAGTCGAGTCGGCTGTGCGCGAGGGCAAGGACATCATCCCCAGCGTTTCCGTGATCCGAGCGCAAGAACCGCACCGCACCATTGGCGACACCGAGCGCGGGGCCGAGCTACGGCGCCAGATCGGTTTGCTGGAGATGTTGGTGCGCGCTTACCGCGAAAAGAAGCTGCGCCAGGGCGAGTACTGAGCGCGTCACTCCTCGCCGTGCTTCCACAGGCCCAGCAGGTTGGAGAAGTCATCCGTCCAGATCGGGCCTGGAGTCGGTTCCAGCGGCATCCATTGCCGGTCGCGCGCGGCCAGCGCCGCGACGGCATCCTCCTGGCCGATCAGAACCCAGATGGATGACATCATCCCCTGTTCCGCCTGGCCGCCGCTGGGATGGCTGTGATCCACCTGCGCAGACAACCCAGCCTCGTGGGCCAGTCGGCCGAGAAGGGGTGGCAGGTCGAGGTAGCGGTTCGACACGTGGAAGAGGAGCAGGCCGCCGGGCCGTAACTTGCGCCCGTACAGCGCGAGCGCCTCGCGCGTCAGCAGGTGGACGGGGATAGCGTCCGAACTGAACGCGTCGAGCAACAGCAGGTCGAAGCTGGCATCCGGTTCGCGTTCGAGCCTGCGCCGGGCATCGCCGGGAACGATGCGCAGGTTCCCCCGACAGCTGCTCAGGTAGGTGAAGTATTCTGGATCCTGAGCAATACGAATGACCGCGGGATCGATCTCGTAGAAGGTCCACTGCTCGCCGGGGCGCGCGTAGGCGGCCAGGGCGCCGCAGCCGAGTCCCACGGCTCCCACGTTGCGCCGGCGCTGCGCAGGAAGCCGGGTGAGCGCCCGCCCGACCGGCCCAGCGGGATGGTAGTACATGAGCGGTACCGGATGGCCGCTCTCCTCGACGCGCTGCTGGCCATGCAGCGTGGTGCCATGCACAAGACGGTTGAATCGCCCATCCTCACTTCGCGTGACCCGGACGGTGCCGAAGAAGTTACGCTCGGTGAGGAGAAGGGTGCCGTTGGGGCCAGTATCGAGGCTGGCCGCGGCCAGCAGCACCGCCAGGCACAAAGCGTAGCGCAGCGGGCGATGGACCAGGGCGAAGGCCAGGACCGCCGGCACCCCGAACATGAGCCCCGCGCGCTGGAGGCGATCAAGCAGGTAGTCCGGGTCGGTGGGAACCGGGGCCGGCCCCAGCCAGCGAGGCACCTGGAACACCAGCGACAGGGCGACCAGGCCGAGCCCCAGCGGCGCCACCAGGTCGTCCCAGCGCAGCCGTTGCCGGGGCTGTCCAGGTCGCACCAGGGCCAGGCACACCAGGACCAGGGGATATTCCACCACCCCCAAACGCCTGAAGAGCACCGGAGCCACCAGCACACACAGGAAGCTGCCCAGTACGCTGCCCAGCGAGAGCACCAGGTAAAACGTGGTGAGATGGCGGGCATCGGGCCGGTCGTGGGCCAACTCGCCATGACAGACCAGGCAGGCGGCCAGCAATACCACCAGGGGTAACCCACCCACCAGGAAGAGTGGCTCGGTGGCGCGGGTGATTAGCACCACAGCCAGGAAGAGCAACAGCATGGGCAGGACGCGGCCGGTCAGCCAGCGAAGTTGATCGGGCCAGCGCCAGAAGACGATGATGAAGCTGAGCAGGTACAGCGCGAGGGGCACCACCCAGAGTAGTGGCATGGGCGCCATGTCGGTGGTCATGTGCGTCGTGGTGGCGTTGAGCAGCGCCGAGGTGAGTGCGGCCAGCCCCAACCAGTAGATGATGCGCCCCCGACGTAGCGGTTCAGCCGCGGGAGAGACCTGGACCTCCGACGAAGTGGTCACATACCATCCGGTGAGCACGGCGCACCCGAGCAGCAACAGCACGCAGGCCATCACTCCCGCGGCCCAGAGCCACTGCTGGGCGGTCAGGGTAAGCGTTGGTTCGACCAGGAACGGGTAGGCCAGCAACCCCAGCAAGCTACCCGTATTGCTGGCGGCGTAGAGGACGTAGGGAGAGCGCCCGCCCATCCCCAGGTCGGCCACCCAGCGCTGCAGAAGCGGCCCGGTGGTGGCCAGGACAAAGAAGATTGGTCCGGCAGCGACGAGCAGTAGCAGAAGCAGTGCCAGCGCCGGGTAGTCCTCGTCGGTTGGGATCAGCTGAGTCAGAATCGGGACCAGATCACCGGCCAGCAGATAGCCCAGCGCCAGGGCACCAGGGGGAATCATCAGGAGCGCCAGGTGTAACCAGGCCTGGCGACGTACTCCTAGCCGATCGGTGGCCAGGTGCGCGTAGAGGTAGCCGAGCCAGAGCAGGGTCTGGAAGAAGAACAGGCAGGTGTTCCAGACGGCCGGGGTGCCCCCCAGAAGGGGCAGAAGTAGCTTCCCCACAAGGGGTTGAATGAGAAACAGAAGCGCCGCCGACAGGAACAGAGTCAGGGCGAACAGACCGGGAAGCACAGGGGGGCTCCTCGTACCAGGGGCGCACATCGAGTTTATCTATACGGCAGGACCAGCGCCTCGCGGAGAGGGCCCGCGCACTCGGCTTTTGACTTCCCGCCAATCGTGGGGATACAATGGAGACGCGAGTGGATTCGATGAACCGCGCGGGGAGATGGGGCTCATGCGAGTATTGACTGCTGTTCCGGTCTACAACGAGGTGCGCCACGTCGAACGGGTCCTCGCTGAGGTACGCCGCTTCAGCCAAGACATCCTGGTGGTGAACGATGGCTCCACTGACGGCACTGCCGAGGTGCTAGCTCGCCAGACCGGAATCGCCGTGCATACCCACTCCAAAAACCGCGGTTACGGCGCAGCCATCAACTCGGCGTTCGCCTACGCCCTGCAGCAGGGCTACGACGTGCTGGTCACCATGGATTGTGACGGCCAGCACGAACCGTCGCGCATCCCGTTGCTGCTCGAAGCCATCGACAACGCCGACATCGTTTCGGGTAGCCGCTACCTGCGCGATTTTCGCCAGGACACCAGCGCTCCGCAGGATCGCCAGCGTATCAACCAGATCGTCACCAGCGAACTCAACGCCCGGTTCGGCCTTCACCTGACCGATGCCTTCTGCGGGTTCAAGGCCTACCGCAGCAACGCCCTGACCCGTTTGCACATCACCGAGACATCCTGGGGCATGCCGTTGCAGTTGTGGGTGCAGGCGGCCCGGGCTGGCCTCCGCATCAAGGAGGTGGGCGTGCCCCGCCTCTACCTCGACCCCACCCGTGCCTTCGGTGGCGTTCTGAACGACGCCGAAGAACGACTGACCTACTATCGCCGGGTGATCGCCGCGGCCGAGGCCGAAGCCCAGTGCGCTGAGCACCTGCCCGGCATCCTGGCGTGCTGCCTGGAATCGCCTCCGGTCCAGGGGGACTGTGCGTGACCAGCCTGCCGGCCCTGCGCGCACCCACCGCCGATGGGGCCCTCCTGGCCGTTCCTCCGCTCGACGAGGCGGGCGCCCTCCTGACCAGTAACCTTCGCGCAAGGACCCACTTCGACCGGCCCTTGCTAGATACTTCCTGGCCGGAAGTCCGCCTGCTCGCCCGGCGGGAACTGCTTGCTGCCGCCGCGCGCTACACGCAGCCGACGGCTTCGCCGAGCCGCGACCTTGACCGTCCCTTGCTTCTGGCAGGCCACCAGCCAGAACTATTTCATCCCGGGGTGTGGCTCAAGAACTTCGCCCTCGCTGTTCTAGCGCGCCGGTTAAATGCCACCAGCGTGAACCTGATCATCGATAGCGACACTGTTAAATCCACCGCGGTGATGCTACCGATGCGTGGCTCTCCCTGGCCGCGACTCCAGCCGGTCTTGTTCGATCGTCCCGCAGGCGAGATCCCCTGGGAGGTGTACCGGCTGCAAGAACCCGATTTGTTCGCCAGCTTCCCCGATCGCATCCTGACACCCCTGGCGGAATGGGGCATCCACCCACTGCTGCCCCAGTTCTGGCGCACTGTCGAGGCCGAGCTGACGCGTCGCGACGGCATTGTTGGCGAGAGCTTCGCTGCCGCGCGTCGGTCTGTGGAAATGGCCTGGGGTTGTCGAAATCTCGAAGTGCCCCTGTCGCATCTGTGCCAGGGCCAGGCGTTCCCCTACCTGGTCGGCGCCATCCTGGCTGACCTGCCCCGGTTCGTAGCCTGCTACAACGGCATCGTGCAGGAGCATCGTCGCCGTCGCCGCATCCGCAGCACGCATCACCCCGTGCCCGACCTGGCTATTCGCGGCGACTGGCTGGAACTTCCCCTGTGGGGCTGGTCGGAGACTCGACGTCGGCGCGGCCGACTGTTTGCCCGGTCGGCAGGGGCGTGCATCGAACTTCAGGCGGATAACGAACTCTGGCCCGCGCTACCCTCCCCTGTCACAGCGCCCGAGGCATTCCGGGCTGCCTGGCAACAACTCGAGCCGGCTGGCTTCAAGGCGCGCAGCCGTGCGCTGCTCACCACCACCTTCGCCCGGACCCTGCTGGGCGACCTGTTCCTGCATGGCATTGGGGGCGGCAAGTACGACGAGCTGACCGATGCGCTCCTGGCCCGGTTTTGGGAGGTACCGCCTCCAGCCTTCATGGTGGTATCTGCCACCTGCCTGCTGCCGCTACCCACCTTCTCCGCCACGGCCAGCGACTGCGACCGGCTGGCCCGAACCCTGCGCGACCTGCATTACAACCCCCAGCGCCACCTGTCGGCCACCGAGGGAGCCCCGGGCCCGCTGCAACATCAGAAAGAAGCATGGATTCATCGCACGCCCGATAGCCCGACCGAGCGCCGCGAGAGGTTCTCTCGCTTGCGCCATTTCTCAGACCAGCTGCGCCCGTTCGTGGCCGAGCAGATCACCCAGACCCGCCAACTCCTCGAAGAAACGACCCGCGAAGTCGCCGCCAACGCCGTGCTACGTAGGCGAGATTACGCATTTTGCCTGTTCCCCGAGGCGCGGCTACGGCCGTTTCTATCGCGGGTGCTAGGAACGAAGTCAGGCCGTGAAGAGTCGCTTGATTCGTCCCGTGCCTCCGAGTAGGCTTTCCATCGTGCCGGATGTCAGGCGACCGGAACCGCCGCCGGCCACGAACGACCCCCTCGACGCGACATCCCAACCCTGTCCTCAGCGACTGTTTACTACCCCTCATGAGCGAGACCGGTTCCGGTGCTGTCCCCCGCCACGTGTCGGTGTTACCGGCCGAGGTGTTACAGTATCTGGCCCCATCCCCTGGGCAGATCATTATCGATGCGACCGTGGGCGCGGGCGGCCATGCCCGGCTCCTGGCCGAACGGGTGCTTCCCGACGGCCGACTCATTGGTCTGGATCAGGATGCCTCCATGCTGGATCTGGCACGTCCGAGATTGGCCGGCCTGCCGGTCACCCTCCGCCAGGCCAACTTCGCCGAGCTGCCGGAAGTCCTTCGTGACCTGCAGATCGAGCGAGTGGACGGCGTGCTGGCCGACGTGGGCATCTGCTCGGATCAGCTGGACGACCCGGCCCGGGGGTTCAGCTTCGCCCGCAGCGGACCACTGGACATGCGGATGCAGACCGGGGCGGGTGAAACCGCAGCCGACCTGGTGGCCCGTCTCCCCGAACGGGAGTTGGCCGATCTTATTTATCAGTATGGCGAGGAGCGTCATAGCCGCCGCATCGCTCGCAAGATCGTGGATGTGCGTCGGCGTCAGCCTCTGGAGACGACCGAGCAACTGGCCGACCTGGTGCGTCAGTGCGTGCCGCGCGGTAAAGCGCCCATCGACCCGGCCACACGCGTGTTTCAGGCCTTGCGCATCGCAGTCAACGATGAGCTCGGCGTCCTGGAGCAACTGCTGGGCGACCTGCCCCAGGTGCTGAAGCCGGGTGGGCGTGCGGTGCTGATCAGTTTCCACTCGCTGGAAGACCGGCGCGTGAAGCAGACCTTTCGCAACCGCGAGGTCTGGGAGGAGTTGACCCGAAAACCCGTATGCGCCGGCGAGGGCGAGGCCACGATCAACCCTCGATCGCGCAGCGCCAAGCTGCGGGCCGCCCGCCTGCGCTAGTCGATGGATTCACGGATGGTGAAACGCCAGGGACCGACCCAGGTCTCTGGCGCACGGCTTGAGGCAGCGCGGTTCCGACCCGGGCTGCCCCTTCAGGAGAGGAGCACGTTCATGACCCCCCGTTCTCAATATGGCTGGATGGCCCTGGGCGGCCTGCTGGGCCTGCTGGGGCTGTTCGCCGCCTGCAAGATGCGCGAGGGCAATCGTGCCCTGGCCCACGGTGAGCCGGCCACGGTGACCAGTGCCAAGGCTGCCCCCGCCCCCTCGGCCGACGTGCCGCGGATGCTTCCACCCATCAGCACTGAACCGCTGCTGCCGCCTCCGCCCTCTGCCGAAGACAAGAAGGTGCCCACTATCGTCCCGACCGCGGCCGTGGTGCCGGCTCCTTCGGACGTTAAGGAAACCACGACGCCGCCTCCGCCTCCGATCGTCATTCCGCCTGTGGAAGCGGGTGGTTTGCCCACGCCTCCGGGAAGCACGCCGCCGCCTCCTCCGGGATTGCCCGCAGTGCCGCCCGCGCCCATGCCGACGACCCCACCCCCGCCTGGAGCCACCCCGCTCCTGCCCGGAACGACCCCGCCTGCCGCGCCGACACAGGATGCGGTGCCGCCCACGGCTATTCCGACGCCGACGCCGCCTTCCGCACCGCCGCAGGTGCCTTCGAATCCACCGGTGGGAACCGATTCGCGTCCGATTGTGATTCCCGCCTCGGCGACGTTGCCGGTCACGCCCCCGGCGCCGGATGGCCAGCCGCTGCCGCCCATCAAGGAAAAGAAGGAGTCGGTTCCTCCGCCTCCGGGTACCCTGACCCCCCCGCCTCCGCCCCCGACTGGGGTTCCATCCGTGGTTCCGACTGCTCCCACGCCGCCCGTCACCGCTCGGGAAGAACATCCCAGCGAGCCGCCGCTGGCGCCCGCGCCGGGGCCGGTTATGCAGTATCGGGTGGCCTCGTCGGGTGAATCGTTCAAGAGCCTGGCTCGCAAGATGCTCGGCAATGCCGATCGCTGGTCCGACATCCACAAGCTCAATCCGTCGCTGTCACCGGATCGCAACATCGCGGTGGGCACGCTGGTGCGTCTGCCCGGCGATGCCTGCGAGCAGGACGACCAGGAGTCGCTGCGGGCCCTGCCGACCCTGCGTTCGAGGACGACGACTCGCCCCCGTGTGGTGCTCCCGCTGACGGGCACCTTCCCTGCGATGCTCGATGATCGCAAGGTGATGACCCTGCCGCAGAAGATCCTCGATCAGCTGGGGAACTGCGACACAGTGCTGCTCTCGCCCGGCTCGGATCGCTGCCTGTGGCTGACGAACCAGTCGCACCTCGACCGCCTCCAGGCCAAGCTCGACAAGTCGCCGGCCCGGGAGAGCGAGGTGCGCAGCTTCAAGCGCCTCTACTACGCTCAGACCGTCAAGTTGCCGGTCAAGGAAGGGCGGCTGGCTCTCACCGACAAGCTCGCTTCCTTCGCGGGCCTGGGCCACGAGCTGGTCCTGGTCGGGATTGACGACCACTTTGAAATCTGGGATGCGTCCCGCTGGCGGCGCTACACCCAGACCAAGAAGGCCGTCGTCGAACATGCTGAGGAGTGATGCCGTCCAGGCAACCCAGGCATTCTGAGCAAGGCATTTCGACCGGGAGGGGTGCGCCTCCCGGTCGGCCTCTGTTCCGGGCGGGTGGTGACGGACCCAGCCCGCCTGGCCGTCGGAATGCGGGAATAATTGCTCAAGCGGTTTCGGCCCCTGGCCGATAGCTGCGACCCGGAGGGGGGAGGCAAGACAGATGACACGAGAAAACAAGGCAGGCCTGATCGTGTCCGGCTCGTTCCTGGCGCTGGTCGGGGTCGTGCTGGTGGTGAAGCTGCGCGACGCGGGAGCCGACATCCCCGACCCCGAGGTGGGGCCGCAGATGACTGTGCCCGCGCCACCGCCCAGTCCGAAGCAAGCCGAGGCACCACAGCCACGCCACGACGAACCGCCACTGACGAAAGAACCCCCAACCGGGGAGAAGTCCACTCCGCCACCTCCATCCACGGCGCTGGCTGCTGCCACGCCAACGGAGTCGGGGCCCCCGGGGACCGCGCTTCCTCCGGTTTCGACCCAGGTGAACGACGACGATGATGGACCCGCTGGAGGGAAGACTGAACAGCGCCAGGATTCGAGTGTGGTGCAAGCAGGCGCCAATGTGCCGCCACCAGCCTCAGCCACACCGCCGCCCCCTCCACCCGGCACGGCCACACCGCCCCCTCCTCCTCCCGGCACGGCTAGCCCGCCGCCCTCAACTCCGGTAACACCTCCTCCGGCGGCCGCGACCGAACCGCCGCCGCCCGCGCCTGGAGCCACTCCCGCCCCGTCGGCACCGGCCAGCACTGGGCAGGGTTCCGCGAATGGGTCGAAAGAGAAGACCGAACCTGCCGCGACCCTGCCACCGCCGCCTCTTCCTGGTGGGACGCCGTCACCCCTACCGGGTGGGACTCCCCCACCGCTGCCAGGCAGCACTCCACCGCCACCGGTGCCAGGTGCGTCTGAATCCAAACCCATGGACTCCACACCTCTGCCACCAGGAGCGATGTCCCCGGTAATTCCGCCGCCTCCGGGAAGCTCGCCGCCGATTCCGCCTCCCGCGCCGCCGTCTACGAAGGAGCGCGAGGAGGGCAAGGAGCCTGCGAAGGAGCCAAAAAAGACCGACGCGACGCTGGCCGCGCCGACTACCACCCTACCGCCCCCGCCGGAGGGTGCTCCGTCGGGTAGTTCGCCAGTACCGCCCGCACCAGGGAACCCGACGAAGAACCCGCCTGCGAGTGTGGAGATTCCGCCGCCTCCGCCGCCCGGAGGAATTCCTCCTGCTCCTCCCGGGACGGCGAATGTTCCACCACCGGCACCCCTCCCCGGCGAACCCGTCGGACGCTCTACCATTCCGCCGGGTCCCCCCATGCCCTCGACCGAGCCGCCGGCGCCCACCGGGGTTGGTGCTGGCGTGGGAGCGGCTACTCCTCTTAGCCCGACCACGGGAGAAGCAGCACGTCGGGAGCGGCCTGGAGATGGCACCACCACGAGCAGCGGCCGGCCTCTGGAGAAAAGCGAGTTCATCCCAGCTCCGGTCAGCGCGATGCCGGTCGCGCCAACCCCGAACGGCCCGGTGTCGACGGCGCCGCCTCCCCAGGGTTCTGTGGGAACTTCAACGCCGCTGGTGCCGACTCCGATGGCCACTCCCGCGCCGGTGGTACCATCTCCGACCCCACCGCCGGCCAGTATGCCCGCGCTGGGCGCTCCACGCAGTGCGACGCCACCCCCACCGCCCGCTCCTGCTGCCACCTCGACAGGGCCGACTGCCACAGCTCCCATTCCCGGAAGTCCGACCGATGTAAAACTCACGGCAGGTCAGGCTGAGGTCAACGTACCCCCCATGCCGCCGATGCCACCGGCCTCGGTCATTCCGACGCCGCCTCCGGCTCCGCTGGCGCCACTGCCGGGTTCACCGCCGGCCCCCAGCTCAGCCACGCCAACCATCACCGTGGAAGCGGTCTCGCCACCCCCTGCCATGGCTCCCGTACCGATGCCGGCGGCCACTGCTCCCGGGGCAACTACGCCGCCGCCCATGCCCAGCGCTGCGCCCGTTCGCGTGGCAACGACGCCCGTGCAGCCACCGCCCTCTGCCTCGAGCGCAGCCCTGCTTCGCCCCTCCTCGTCCGGCCGCCGCAAGGTCGATAGCTACGACGTGACCTCGCATCGCTGCCTGCAGGAGGATACCTGGGCCTCGATCAGCAAGAAGTATTACCTCACCGAGCGGTTCGCCGAGGCGCTCCAGGCGTTCAACCGCCAGAATCCCCAGACGAACGACCGCCTCAAGCGCGACGGACGGACTGCGCCAGGCGACGAGGTGTTCATCCCACCAGCCTGGCTACTCAGCGAGCGCCACGATTCGCTGATCCGCAAGGAGGATACGCCGCTGGCTTCCACCCCGGCGCCCTGATTCATCGCGCCGAGAAACAAGATCAGCCAGCCACGAGGCCTGTTCCTCGAGGCTGGCTGATCTTGTTTTCGTAGGGTGGATTACAGAGCGGAGTTGCTGCGAATGTCCCAGCCCATCTCCGGCTTGTCACCCACAGTGCCGGTGGCCGTCTGCTCCTTGTAGAGCACCTTGACCCGGGCGAAATTCAGGCTCACCGTCTCGGTCAGCCGGTCGTCCCCGGTCGCGCCACCCGTGGTGACGCTGGTGACGATAAGTTCTTCCAGGGTGATCTGCAGGTATTCGAGCGGCGAACCGCCTGCCTTGCGGACGGTCAGCACTGCTTTGGGGATATGCTTGCCGTTGCAGGTAGCCAGCAGCAGGTCCGGCGTTGCCTTGTCGATGTACTTCGTGAAGGTGAGGTCCTGGACGTTCACCTTGCCGGCTCCCTGCCCACCACCTGTGTGGGCCGAGCCCGAGTTGGAAAGACCCCAGTTCCAGGACAGGACGTCGATCTCGCCCTTGTGGGCCTTATCCTGCGACTCCCCCTTGAGCGAGTCGATCTGAAGGAACATGTCAGTCATGGGTCACTCTCCGTCGTATCTGGTTTCTGCTTGCTTGTTCTCGTTCTGATGAGACTCTCGATGAGTGCGAGACGGAGAGGACAGAAAAACATGCAGACAGATCAGCGATCGGGGATGCACCAGTCGAGCGCGGGTCTCCCGATCTCCTCGAGGGCGGCATTGACGGCCGAGTAAGGCTTCGACCCGAAGAATTTGCTGGCCGAGAGTGGCGAGGGGTGGGCACCCTCGACAATGCGATGCTGTGTCCCGGTGATCCGCTTTGCTTTCTTGCGGGCGTGGGCCCCCCACAGAAGAAAGACCATGCCGCGCGATTGCGCGTTCAGATGGTCGATTACTGCATCGGTAAACTGCTCCCAGCCCTGGCCCTTGTGCGAGTTGGCCTCGCCCGCGCGCACCGTCAGCACGGTGTTGAGCAGCAGCACGCCGCGCTCTGCCCAGGTGTCCAGACAGCCATGGTTCGGTACCTTGCAGCCCAGGTCGTGGTGCAGCTCGCGGTACATGTTGGCCAGCGAGGGCGGCGGCTTCACCCCAGGCTTGACCGAGAACGCCAGCCCATGCGCCTGGCCCGGCCCATGATAGGGGTCCTGCCCCAGCAGCAGCACGGCAACTCGATCGATCGGGGTACTCTGAAAGGCGTGGAACATGTCGGCCTCGGGCGGGTAGATCGTGTGGTGCTTCCGCTCCTGTTCGAGGAAGTCGGCCAGCTTGCGGAAGTATGGCTGCTCGAACTCTTCGGCCAGTAGATGGCGCCAATCGGGTGGAAGCGAGGAGGAGTGCATCGGAGTCGTCTCGATGAAGATGTGGGAAAGGTTCGGATCTGGCTATCCGAGTCTCGCGCCAGGGGACAATGCGGAAAACGCCGGATACGCGGTCGGGTGCCTGGAAGCGGGATGCCGTCCGTCAGCTTTGGTTCGACTGCGCTCCCTCGCCGGTACGAAAAACGCGAGGGCGGCCGATGGATCGGCCGCCCTCGTGCAAAGAGATCCTCACCGTGTCAGCGCATCTGAGCCGCCGAGACTTTCCGGCGCATTTCTTCTGGGTCACTGTCGTATCGCCACGAACGGATCGGCTGGCTATCGAACAGGTCGAAGATGAACCCGGCCTGCTGATCGTCGTGGATGAACGGGATCAGGGCCAGACCGCGGGTGGCATCGACCAGATGGACGTCGATGGCTTCAAGTTCCGCCAAGGCGTGCTCGTAGTCCTGTTCCCGATGAGCCAGGTCGCGCCGGGTCTCCTCGTGGGCAATGATGGTCTTGCGGGTGGGCCGGCCATGCAAGTCATCAAAGTGCTTGAGGCGTTGGCGGAGAACCTGAATATCGAGTGCCAGCTCGCGCAGCGAGCGGAGGACCGACGAGAGGTAAGGTACAGCAGCCATGGCCTTTTCGTAGGACCACAGACGGAGGGATGGCCTGCTGCGCCGAGCTTTGCGAGGTGTAGCGGACACGGTTGGTTCTCCTGTCTGGTGTGGCCAGGGTCAGCGACCTACATTGGCGCTCGACTTTCGCCACCGACCCGGGTCAATGTCTGCCGGCTTTTCCGTCGCGGATCTTCCGGGCCTCCGTCCCTCCGCTTTCGGCATCTTTCCGGCGACCTCTGCCCTAAAATATTGTACGTCAACTTGACCCGCGGCGCCCGCGCCAGAATACGATTCTGTGAGAAATAATGTCGCCGGGTTCGGCTGACTTCGCTGACTAACCTGCCTGGGAGCCAGCGACTCCCTTACAGATACGAGCCAACGCCCGCGAGGTTTCACCGATGATGAAAGCTTTCTCCCTGGGACGCGCCTTCGGCATCCCGATCTATATCCACTCCTCGTTTTTGTTGCTACCCCTCCTTGCTCTGTTGCTCCAGTGGTCGAACGGAGTGATGGGCCTGGTCTTCTCCCAGTTGCTGCTCGCCGCCGTCTTCGCCTGTGTGCTGCTTCACGAGCTGGGCCACGCTCTCATGGGCCGCCTGTTCGGCATCGTCACTCGCGACATCACGCTTTATCCCATCGGCGGCGTCGCTCGCATGGAGAGTACGGGCCGCAAGCCGTTCGAGGAGGTGTGCATCTCCCTGGCTGGCCCGGCGGTGAACCTGTTCATCCTGCTCCTGTTGTCCCCGCTCGTCGCTGCGGCCGCGCTGTCCGGCCTGCCGTTGAACCCCGCCAGTGCCGTCGATCATGGCCCGCTGGCGCTGCTCGGCAGCTACCTGGCCTCCCTCTGGGTGGCCAATCTCATGCTCGTCGCCTTCAACCTGATGCCGGTCTTTCCCATGGATGGCGGTCGTGTCCTTCGGGCGATTCTGTCCACCTGGCTGGGTGCGCTCCGCGCCACAGAGTTGGCTGCTGCTCTGGCCCTGGTGCTGGCCGTGGTCATGGGGTTGGCCGGTCTTCTTCTCGGGGCACCCACGCTGATCCTCGTCGCCGTGTTCGTCATCTTTGCCGGGCAGATGGAGCTTCATGGCCTGCGCCACCACCAGGCCAGCCAGCGTCTGCAACCGGTGGAAACCGTACAGGTGGTAGCACCGCTCCAGGCCGGTGGTTTCTCCGGGTTTACCGGCCTGGCGTGGGATCCTGCTCATCGGGTCTGGGTGCGCTGGGTCAACGGACACCCGGTTGAGGTCCACCACGGCAATTGACTGACAGCATGCCCCCTGCGGGGTCGATGGAGAGAACGAGTCCCTCACTGCAGGAAGCACGAGACGCACATGGCGACCGCTCCTCCACCCAGCTGGAACCCCGTGGTCATGGTTCGACAGTCCCTGGAGGACTGGCTCGAGGACATCGGCGGGGTGTTCATGTTCGCGCTCGAAATCTTTCGCGGGGTGGCCCGCGGAGCTGGTCGCTCCACCTTTCTGGGAGTGGCTTACACGGTCGGAGTAAACAGCATGCCGGTGGTGGCCATCACGGGGCTATTCATCGGCATGGTGCTGGCCGTGCAGTCCTACTCGCAGTTTGCCGCCCTGGGTATGGCCACCCGGCTGGGGTCGGTCATCAACATTTCCGTGATCCGCGAGCTGGGGCCCGTCCTGGCCGCCACCATGCTGGCAGGCCGGGTGGGTAGCTCCATGGCAGCCGAACTGGCCACCATGAAGATCACCGAGCAAGTAGACGCCCTCGCCTGCCTGGGAGTCAATCCGACGCAGTTCCTCGGTGCGCCTCGCCTCCTGGCCTGCGTGCTGCTCATCCCGCTGCTTACCGTCCTGGCCAACTTCGTCGGCATCCTGGGTGGAGCCTTCGTCTGCACCCGCATCTACCATGTCGAACCGTTCCACTACTGGCACAACTCGCAGGGGTTGGTGGGGATGTATGACCTGGTGGCTGGCCTGATCAAGCCCATCATCTTTGGTGGAACCATCGCGGTCATCAGCTGCTATCGCGGCCTGCACAGCGAACCTGGAGCCGAGGGCGTGGGCCGGGCTGCCACCCGGGCCTTCGTCGCGGGCTTCATCGCCATCCTGGTACTGGATTTCTTCCTGGCCATGCTCCTCAACCAGATCCATGCCCAGCTGTGGCCGTCCGCTCGGGGAGTGATCTGAAACGCCAGCAAGCGGAGGGCTTTCCATGGCGGCGGATCCGGACACGCTAATCTCCCTGCAGCAGGTGTCGATGCAATTCGGCTCCCACCGGGTGCTCCATGGCATCGACCTGGCCATTCGCAAGGGTGAAACCCTGGTGTTCATAGGCGAGTCTGGCTGCGGCAAGACGGTCATGCTCAAACTGATCATCGGCTTGCTGTGCCCCACTGTCGGCCGGGTGGTCTTCGATGGCAAGGTGCTCGTCGATCTGCCCGAGGTCGAACTCACGCGCCAGCGGCTGCGCTTCGGCTTCCTCTTCCAGGGTGCTGCGCTATTTGACAGCCTGAATGTGTACGACAACGTCGCGTTCGGCCTTCGCGCCCAGGGCAAGCGCGAGGGCGAGATCGGTGAGCGCGTCCGGCAGCGGCTTCTCGAGGTGGGTTTACCGGCCAGCGTGATGGATAAGAAACCGGCGGAGTTATCGGGTGGGATGAAGAAACGGGTTGGGCTGGCCCGGGCGCTGGCGCTGGACCCGGAGGTGATGCTTTACGACGAACCCACGACCGGGCTCGATCCGATCATGACGGATGTCATCAATGAGTTGATCCTCCAGACGAGAAAAAGCCGTCCGATCACCAGCATCATCGTCACCCACGAGATGCGCACCGTCCACAAGTGCGCGGATCGAGTCGTGATGCTCTTTCCGCTGTCGCGTCTGCCCGTTGGGGAGAACCAGATCCTCTACGACGGGCCGCCGGCCGGTATGGCCTACGCCCCCGACCCGCGCGTCGTGCAGTTCGTCCGCGGCGAGGCTGGCGATCGTCTGGGAGACCTGGCCCGCCAAGAAGGTGCACCATGACGCAGCGTGGGATGCGGATTCGCCTGGGGATGTTCGTCTTTCTCGCCTGCGTGCTATTCGGCTCGTTGATCGTCATGTTCAACAGCCTGCCAGGCTTCTTCCGCGTCTCCAGCACCTACATCGTTCGCTTCACCGATGCTCCGGGTCTGGCTCCCGGCGCGCCGGTCCGTCGCTCGGGCGTCCGCATCGGTGAGGTGCGCGATATTATCCTCGACGAGGAACGCGGCATCGTGCGCGTCTACATGGCCATTCGTAGCCCCTATACGGTGCGGAAGAACGAGATCCCCACCCTGATGACGGGCTTACTTGGCTCCGACGCTACCATCGACTTTCTGCCTCGTTCCGAGGAGGAAGGTGATCCGGTTGATCGCGGGCCTGTGGAGCCCGGGTCGGAACTGGTGGGAACGCGGGCGGCCACATTTAGCTCGCTTCTCAAGGGCGCCTCCGATGTCGTTCCCTCCGCCCAGGAGACCCTCAACGAGATTCGCAAATCCATCCAGCGCATCGAGAAGCTTGCCGGCCGGGTCGAGAAGTCGATCCCCATCGCCGAGGACACCATGCGGGCCTACCGCCAGCTGGCCCAGCGGACCGAAGCCTCGATTCCCGAACTGGAAAAGACCAACCGGCAAATCCAGGAACTGCTCACCACGGCCCGCGATGTCGTGCCGGAGGTCCAGCGCACGGCCGACGCCTACCGCCAGCTGGCGCGGAACGCCGACGCGGCCATCCCCGAGGTACTCCGTACCAATCGCGAGATCGCCGAGGTGGTCCGGGGCGTCAACAATGCTCTCCCCACCATCGAAAGCACCGCCGAGGAGTTCCGCGACCTGGCTTCCGACATCCGCAAGATGCGCCCCCGCATCGAGGGCGTGATCGACGACGTCGGCTCCACCGCACGGTCGGCTAACCGCCTGATGGAAGAGTTTGACGTGTTCTGGCGAAAGAATCGCGACGTCATCAGCGACTCGTTCGCCAGCCTCGGAAAAAGTCTCGAGCAGGTATCGAAGATGGTCGGAGATGAAAACGTCCAGAAGGTCAATCGCGCCATCACGAACATCAGCACCGCCAGCGACAGCTTCCCGAAGATCTCGCAAAACGTCACCGACATCAGCGAGCAAGGGAAGACCACGGTGCGCAGGGTGAACGACTCCCTCTCGAAGGTGGAGAAACCGCTCGACGACGTGAGCAAGGTCATGACCGACATTCAGAAGTTCGTGCAGAACGCCAACTCGGCGCTCACCAACGTTCAGAGTGTGATCACGGATGTCCAGCGGACCACGAAGCCGCTGGGCGACCGGGCCGGGGCGATCACACGGAACGTGGACGAAAGCCTGGAGAAGGTCAACGCGACGCTGGGTGACATTCGCGGGTTGATGCGCACCCTAGACCGCAGCGACGGTCTGCTCAAGAAAGTGCTGACCGATCCCTCGCTCTACAACAACCTCGACCAGGCTGCCGTCATGGTGGTCAAGATGATTCCTCGGATCGATCACATCCTGAAGGATTTCGAGGTGTTCGCCGACAAACTGGCCCGGCATCCCGAGTCGTTGGGTATCGGTGGAGTGGTGCGTCCAGGCAACGGTCTGAAGAACCCACCCACACCACCGATCAATCAGCAGCCCCAGGTGCCTCCCGGGACGCCGATCTTTCATTCGCCCCTCTCGCCCCGGCGCTAGGGGCGGATCAGGGCCGGGCGAAGGCGCCGGCGCCGAGCTTCTCGGGGAAGGTGTAGTTTGAGATGATCAGCTCGGTGAACTTCTCCCGGTTAACCTTGATGATCTCGCGCGTCGGCAGGTAGACCCCATCGAACTCCTTGTAGCTCGAATAGAGATACTCCTTGTCGATCTCTCGCCCCGCCTCGGTGACGCGCCGCTCGATCTTCGCCAGCAGGCCGTTGCGCTCCAGGAAGTACAGCCGGCTATCCGGGTGGCCCTTGCTCACCACCCGGATGCCCACGGCCGGCTCGCCGTCGATGCGGGTGCGCTCCAGTGTGGATAGCGTGAAGCCCGACTTCGTCAGTGGCACCAGGGTGGTGAGCCACCAGACGTAGGCCTCCTCGCGCATCTCGCGGACGCGCGCCAGGGGCAACTGCACCGAGGGCGACTCTCCCTCCGCCTGCCAGCCTCGGTTGCCGTCCATCACCAGCGTGGTGGTAATCTTCTTGTCCAGTTCGATCTGCAACCGGACACGGTCAGGCAGGCTGCGCGTCACCTTGCTGACGAAAGGAACATCCCGCGTGAGGATGGCCTGGGTGCCGGTGTCGGTCCGCTTGCACTGAGCGGCCCGGGTCAGCGCGGCGGACCCGCCCTGGGCCTTGATAGCGCGCTCGACGATGGCCAGGGCATCCTTTTCGTTGGCCCGGGCCCGCGGGGTGGTGGTCGCACCCAGGAAGACGAGGGCGACGAGCAGCGCGGGCGGCAAGAACAAACGCATAACAGCCTCCTTGACCGGGTTGGGGGAGCCATCCTCCCTCCTCCCGTTGTACGCTGCGAGGACGTCGGCTGTCCAGAGCCACACCAGGGCGATAGGATGCCTCCCGAGGGAGGTGGCGCATGCAGAAGTTCACCAGGCCATTGACGCGGGAGATCGAACTGGGGGGCGAGCGCCTGGCCGTGACGGTCGCCGAGGACGGCGTGACCATCCGCCCGGTCGGGTCGCGCAGGACCCCGCCACACTTCTCCTGGGAAGCACTTCTCTGTGCGATGATGGGCCATCTACCCGCCGGTGCCACCCCGACACTCGACGAGGTCGAACAGGCGCTGCACCTGCTGCGGGGAGGCTCTGCGGCAAAACACGCCGACAGCCCCCCGGCCTCATCGCTGCGTAGCACTGGTCCGGCGGAGATCCCTGCGCTACTGGTGCGTCTGGATGTCTGGTTGAGCCGTCACCGCGATGGCTACCACGAAGCGCTCTTGCCGGGCGCCACCGAGGAAGACCTGGATTCGCTAGGCCAGGTGCTGGGCCGGAAGGTGCCGCCCGAGCTGCGCCTGTGGCTGTCCTGGCACAATGGCCAGCATGAGGATCTACTCGGCGCATTCTACGAGGCCTTCAACCTGATGAGCGCCGCCCAGATCGCCGCCGCCTGGCAGGATCGCTGCGCGCGACACGAACCCGACTGGGATTCCGCCTGGATTCCCTTTCTCGACGACCACCAGGACAACCTGCTTGTGCTCGACCCAGGCGAGCCAGGCTGTGCGGTAAGGGAGATCTGGCGCGGGCAAGAAGAGCACTCGATTGTCGCACCGACCCTGCGCGCCTGGCTAGAACGCTTTGTCACCGAGGTCGAGGCGGGCCGCTTCGCCGAGGATACCGAACGGGGAGAGTTCCACCACCTCCGCACGTGAGTGCCAAGGCAACCCCTTGTCACGCGGCGCGGTTTCTGACTATACTACAGGCACAATCGGCGGAGCCGATGCCTCGTCCTGTGTTGCGCAGGACATCAGGATGAACTTCACGGAGGGAGTGCGCCATGGAGGAGCGAGCCACTGTCTGCGGCTTGCCATCGGGTCGGCATTCCCGAGGTAAGCCTTTAGCCCCCACACTTCGCGATCATCAATCCCATTCAACTTCAGTCCCCCAACCACGGCGCTTCATCGCCGGGTATGAACTTCTCGAAGAAATCGGTCAAGGCGGCATGGGGGTCGTCTACAAGGCACGGCAGGTTCGGCTCGACCGCCTCGTCGCCCTGAAGATGCTCCGCACCTCCCTGGCCACGCGCGAAGATCTCCTCCGCTTCCGGACCGAGGCGGAAGCGATTGCTCGTCTGCAACATCCCGGCATCGTCCAGGTCTTCGAGATCGGCGACCAGGAAGGGCAGCCATTTCTCTCGCTCGAATACTGCGCCGGGGGTAGTCTCGAGAAGCAACTGGCCGGGCGGCCCATGCCGGCTCAGGAGGCGGCGCTGCTCACCCGGCGTCTGGCCGAGGCGGTCCAGGCTGCCCACGACGCCAACGTCATCCACCGTGACCTCAAGCCCGCCAATGTGCTCCTGGCCGAGGACGCCTTCCCCAAGATCACCGATTTCGGTCTGGCCAAGAAGCTGGGCGACGCCAGCCTGACGCACCCCGGCGCGATTATCGGCACGCCGTCGTACATGGCCCCCGAGCAGGCGCAGGGCCGCGGCATGACCGGCGTGACCACCGATGTCTACGCCCTGGGCGCCATCCTCTACGAGTGTCTGACGGGCCGCCCGCCCTTCGTGGCCGGCACGGTTTTCGACACGTTGGAAATGGTCCGTCGGTACGATCCTGCCCCGCCGCGCAGTCTCAACCCCAGCGTGCCGCGCGATCTCGAGAACATCTGTCTGAAGTGCCTCGAGAAGTCGCCCGCACGCCGCTATGCCGCCGCCCGCGATCTGGCCGACGATCTGACGCGGTTCCTCGAAGGGATGCCCATCCGGGCTCGCGCGGTGGGCATCGTCGAACGCTCGCTGAAATGGGCCCGGCGTCGACCCACGGCCACGGCCCTGGCGGTGGTCAGCGCCCTGCTCGTGACCGTGCTGGTTACTGCGGTTCCCCTGCACATCATCCGGCTGCGAGCACGCATTCAGGAGACGCGGCTGGCCGTCGAAAAGGCAATGGATGAGAAGCAGCGCGCTGACCTCCGGGCCATCTCCGAGAACCGCCTGGCCGAGGGACGCGCTGCACTGGCTCGCGGGACCCTGGCCACAGCCGAACGAGCCATGGTTAGCTTTGCCACGGCCCAGGAAAGCATTCGCGAGGAAGACGCCGCCCGCGACCCCGAACTGCGCCGCCTGCGGGAGGAAGCGACCCATCTCCGACGGCAGGCCTCGGCCGAGCTGGAGCGACTCATGGGCGCCGGGTCGGCCCGGGTGCGTGCCCGGCGCTTCCTGGCCCTGCGCGACGAGGCGTTTTTCCAACTCTACCACGGCCTGATGGGGGTGGCCGACGCCGGCCGACCCCGGGCCAGCCTGGAAGCCAGCTTGCGCGCCCTGGAAATCTACCCCGAGTTGGACTGCCTCACCTGTGATCAGCGCCAGGAGCTGCGCACCGCGCATCTGGAGGTGCTGCTGCTTGTGGCCGAGGCGACCGCCACGCTCGAATCGGATCCCGAGCGGTTGCGTGAAGCACTCGAACTGCTCGACCGCGCTGCCCAGCAGGGGGGGCCCCAGCACGCCGTGCATCTCCGCCGGGCGCGCTACCTGGAGCTACTGGGCCAGCGCGAGGCGGCGGATCGCGAACGAGCCCTGGCGCGCAGGACCCCGCCCAGTGGCCCTCTGGACTATTTCCTCCGCGGGCAGGAACGCTGGCTGGCTGGCGACATCTCCTCCGCGCTTGTCGATTTCGACCGGGCACTGGTGGGCGACCCGGACCTCTTCTGGGCGCGCATGCTCCGGGCCGTGGGGCTCCACCGCCTTCGCAAGCCGACCGAGGCGCGGGCCGAGCTGGGGCTGTGCATCCGGGCCCGTCCTGGGTTTGCCTGGCCCTACCTGCTGCGGGCTTTTCTGCTCGTCCAGGCCCGACAGTTTGCCGACGCCAGCGCCGACCTCGACCGGGTCGAGAAGCTACCCCTGGACGAGCCAGCCCGGTATGCCCTGCACGTTCATCGCGGTGTGCTGGCCCTGGCCCGGGGTCGACGCCCCGAGGCGATCAAGCAGTTTCAGCACGCCATCCTTCTGTGCCCGCGTCTCCCGCATGCGCACGCCAACCTGGCCGAAGCATACTGGCGGAACGGCGACCGGGGCCGCGCCTTGCTCGTTCTGAATCACACGGTCGAGCTGGAACCGCTGCGCGCGGATCTTTACCGGACGCGCTGCCGGCTGTTGCTCGAGCTGGGCGATTTCTCCGGCGCGCTGCGCGACCTCGAATACGTCGTCGATCTCGATCCGCTCCCCGAGGGTGACGGCGTGCCCTTGCGGGCAGCTGACCTGCGCGAGCAGGCCCGTCTATTATTCCTGCTGAGACGCCATGCCGACGCTCTGCCCGTGTGTCAGAAGGCGCTGGCACTGGAGCCGGACCATACAGGGGCGTTGCGTCTGCGGGCGGAACTTCTCCTGGAGCTGGGCCAGTTCCGCGAGGCCTTGGTGGCTTTCGACCGCTATCTGACCCGTGGGAAACCAGACCTCGATCTGTACCGCCGGCGTGCCCGGGCCCGCGCTGCCATCGGCGACCTGCCCGGCGTGGTGGACGAGTACACCCTGGCCCTCAGCCTGTCGCGGGCCCCGGCGGTCCACGTGGCGCGGGGCTGGGCCTACCTGATGACCGGCTCGCCTCGACCCGCCTTTCGCGATTTCGAGGCTGCACTCCAGCAGGCTCCCGAAGATGCCGAGGCCCTGATCGGACGTGGATCAGCTCGGCTGGACCTGGGTGACCTGAAGCTCGCCCAGACCGATCTGGAGGCGGGCCTTCGCCGGCAGCCCACCTCCGCTCGGGTGCTCTACGCCGCCTCACGCGGCCTGGCGCGCCTGGCCGGACGGCTGCCGCGTCCCTCCCGGGAGGTGCAGACGCGCGCCCTGGCGGTGCTTCGCCAGGCCATCGAGGCGCTGCCGCCGACCGAGCGCCTGCGCTTTCTGCGTGAGCAAATCCGGCGGGACGAGGCGTTCCGATTGTTAGTGAGCCGCGGCGAACTGGACTCCCTGGAGAAACAGCTACAGCGAGACCAGCAGGTCGGCCCGACTCGGGACGGTTCTGTTTCGCGTTAATCGGTCGCCCTGACCGTTGCATGGAGGGTCGCCATGACATGGCTATCCGGGTGGTTTACTTCGCGCAGCAGCCAGCCTTCTACCGGCTTCCCTCTCCGCTGCGAGTGCCTTGAATCTCGCCTGGTCCCCGCAGCGCTGCTCGATCCGCTCCGCGTCCAGCAGGCATTCCAGTCGGCCTGGGAGGCTGCGTCCCGACCCGGACAGGCCGCGCTGCAACGGCACATCGACCTGGATGGCGACGGTGTCCCGGAACAGCTATCGGTGGTGGACTCTGGGGGTTCGTCCCCACGTCAACTCAAACTCTTGCCACTCAACGACCGCGCGAACCTGGCCTCGCGCGACCTGGTTTCGCTGGGGTATGATCCCAGTAACCTGATCGTCGAGGATTTCGATGGCGATGAACGCTTCGATATCTTTCTGCCTGACACGCACCATCAACTGGGCATGTTGCTCCTGGGCACGCCCGAAGGTGGGTTCGACGCCGCGGTGGACCAGGGGAGCAAGCGCGATCTCACTCTCGGCGACATCAGCGGCGATGGCGTGGAGGATGTCATTTTCGCCGACGCGGCGGAGAACAAGATTTCCGTCATGCTGAGCGGAGGCGCCAAGGAAGTTCTCGCCGATCGTTCAAATGGCGTGTTCGGCACCATGGGGTTGCACCTGGGCGACCTCAACGGAGATGGGATCCTCGACCTGCTGGCCGGAAACGCGGGCAACAACGTACTGATCTTCCCTGGCCTGGGCAACGGCGCCTTCGCCTCCGAGGTGCACCAGGGTATTGGCATTCCCACCGACCTGGGCCCGGCCCGCTTCTTTGTCACTCACCTGTTTGATCGAGTCGAGTTCGACCCGGCCACGGGAGAATATCGCGACCCATATCCCGACCTGATTGTCGCCTGCGAGATGACCGGCAGCATCGTCGTCTTCCACGGCACCGGGGACTGGAACCTCGAGCAATCCCAGGTGTTCCATGCCGGGATGCTGCCGACCGATATCGTTCCGCGCGATCTGAACGGGGATGGTTTGCCCGACCTGGTGGTGACTGCCCGCGGTTCCAACGAGGTCTGGATCATCCCCGGCCAGGAGCAGGGCCGGTTCGACTCGCGCTCCCTGCGCGTGCTGCCAGTGGGGCCGGCCCCGATGAAGAGCTTCGTGGATGACTTCGACGGTGATGGCCGGCTGGATCTGGTCACGCTGGCCAGCGGCAGGAATGAAATCGATTTCTTCTCCGACGTCGACTCGCCCTTCACCGCCTACCGGGCCATCTCCACGGGAGGAGACCGACCCACCCTGGGTGTGGTCGGCGATAGTAACGACGACGGGATTATGGACCTGGTAGTGGGCCATGACCAGGATGGAAGCATCTCTTACTTTTTGGGCAGTTCCAGCGGGCCGCTCTTCGTGGAATCCCGTCCCAGCCCCACGGGGATGCCTTCCGCCCTGGCCAATGGCGGGGTAACGCTGAACGGTTGGTCGATCGTGGTGGCCTCGGCTGCCAGCCTGGAAGCCGTGGTGATGACCTTCGTGGCGCCACCGGTCATCGATTTGGCCGAACCCGGTGGCGAAACTGTGGGCCCCTCCCCAGAGGAGCCACCCGCGCCGCTGGCTCAGCTGGAATCCTACTCGTCGAACGGGCTGGCGCTCATTCCCTGGTTGCGCACGCCCCTTCACGATAGTCTCCCGGCCAACGATAGCCTGGAGCTAGAAACGGCCGACCAGCCGGGCATGGGTGGACCGGGGAACCCGCTCACGGGAAAAGGCACACCCGAGGGAGCCAGCGAAATACTACCGCCGCCCAGCGAGGACGAGAAGCCGACCGGGGAGCCGACTCAGGCAAGTGACCAGCAACCCAACCTCTATGTCCTTGGCGTGGAGGAGGCGACGAGCCCGGTCTTACCTCCGGAGTGGTCGCCTGCGCCGCTCCTTCGGCTGCAAGCGATGGAGGTGCCGGACCAGGCCCCCCCTGAGGGAGAGGCCGGGCCAGACCTTCTGCCGGAGGATCACTCCTTGTCTCGATTCGACGAGGCCGCTACCCGCGAGGTCGAGGAGCCCGTCCATCCCACGCTGGTATCGGACCGAAGCAACAGGTGGACCACCGATGTGCTCCTGTTACTGGCGGCCTGGAGTCTCCTCTGGGATCGCCCGGTGCTGCGCAACCTGAAGTGGCGGCCCCTACGATGATGCGCCCGCCTGTCGCCGCGCTTCCAGTAATATCCACGCGAATGGGATCAGCCAGATGAGATCGTTGGTGAGGTTGGTCCACAGGATCGACCAGGGCAGGCGGCCAGCGAGGGCACCTTCCATGGCGCCGATGGGGCCAAACAGCTTGCCCAGGAACCCCACCAGGACAATGGGCCAGTGTCGACAGGGATCGCGGCTGGCGGCCAGGTAGCCCACCCCGTACACCCCGACGATCATCCCGATGCACTGCCACAGGTGCAAATAGAGTCCCGGATCGCTCGTCTCGTGAGCCGCAGTATGAAGCCCGCCCAGGCGAAAACTCCAGGCGGGCCAAACGATCACCCAGGTGCCCCACACCAGGTTGTAGATCCCGGCCAGCACCAGGGTCCAGCGCATCCAGCTTGGCACGACAGGCATGAAGAAACGCTCCTTCTAGTCCGGATGCCCCGTCTCGTCACGGCCGGGGCGGATCAGCTCTCATCTCATGGATAGGCATTGAAGGCGGTGAGCGTGAATCTCAACAGGCGAAGAACCATCTTCGAGACCAGACCATAAGATGTTCCGAGCGTTTCGCGGTGCAGTGCTGCGGGAGGGGCAGCACCGGAACGGATCTCGACCCGAGGATGAACATGCAAGCGCTGCGCTGGTGGGCGGTGGGTGGCTGGTGGCTGGTCCTGGCCTGGGCTCCGACCCTGGCGGGAGAAAAGCTCACTTCCGCCCCGGTGAAGAAAGTCGCCGAGGTGAGCAAGGAGCCGGCGTTCGAGTCGAGCCTGGTGTTTCCGCTGCGCCGCGAGCACAATCACGCGCCGGGCATTGCGGAGTATCCCAACGGGGATCTTCTCGTGTCGTGGTATCGCGGCTCCGGCGAGCGCTCCGCCGATGACGTGGCCGTCCTGGGCGCACGCAGGAAGGCCGGGACCACGCGCTGGAGCGATGCCTTCGTTCTGGCCGACCACCCGGGCTTCCCCGATTGCAACACCGCCCTGTTCATCGACGGCAAGAATCGTCTCTGGCTCTTCTGGCCCCTCATCCTGGCCAACTCCTGGGAATCGTGCCTGACCTGCTATCGCGTGTCGTCGGACTACCAGGGTGAAGGGCCGCCGCGCTGGGAATGGCAAGGCGTCATCCCGCTGGTGCCCCGCGATTTCGAGCAGGTCATGCTCCGCGAGTTTGCAGCCTGGCAGAAGCGCGTGGTGGGGTTCACCCTGCCCCGCGACATCACCAACGAGGCGGTCAAGCAGCGCGTGTCCAACAAGCTCCTCTCTCGTCTCGGCTGGCAGCCGCGCTGCAAACCAACGCTGCTGGCCTCGGGTCGGCTCGTGCTGCCGCTCTACTCCGACACCTACTCCGCGGGCTTGATGGCGCTCAGCGATGACGGCGGGCGCACCTGGTTCGCCTCGCAACCGCTTGCGGGGTTCGGCAGCATCCAGCCCGCTGTGCTCGAGCGCAAGGATGGCTCGCTGGTGGCTTACATGCGCGAGAACGGTCCGCTCCGCAAGGTCCGCGTCAGCGAATCGCGCGACCAGGGGCTGACCTGGGGCAGCGTGGGCACCACCTCGCTGCCGAACCCAGGCTCCGGCCTCGACGCGGTGCGCCTGCGGAATGGTCACTGGGTGCTGGTCTACAACGACAGCACGCGTGGACGCAGCAGCCTGGCCGTCTCGCTCTCGGACGACGAGGGACGCACCTGGAAGTGGACCCGACACCTCGAAAAACACGACGAGGGCAAGTTTCACTACCCCGCCGTCATCCAGGGGCGGGACGGGAATATTCACGTCGTGTACAGCTACTTCGTGGAGAAGGGCAAAAGCATGAAGCACGCCCGCTTCAACGAGGCGTGGATCCGTCAGGGCGATCGCTAACAGCAGTCTCCCCACCTCGATGGATGGGGAGACGCTCCGTATGCCGGACATCACCGGGCGATTTTGTACAAATACTCATCGGTTCGGAGGTACATTGCTCCTTCGACGATGGCGGGAGTGGCCAGCGTGCGTCCGGGGAGTTCATTCTTGCCGAGCAGTTCGTACTTCTTGCCCGCCTTCACCCAGGTCGCCTGGCCGGTCTCGTTCAGGAAGAGGACCCGGCCCTGCACCAGGAGCGGCGACGCGGAGTACTTGCCCGAAAGCCGCTGCGTCCAGTGCCGCTCGCCGGTGCGGGCATCCAGGCACGAGGCGATACCACTATCCGAAACAATGTAGACCTCGTCGCCGACCAGCAACGGCGACGGCGTGCTTGGCGCTCCCTGCCTTACTCGCCAGGCGATGTGCGACTCAGTGACATCGCCCTTGCCCCCCAGGCGGACGGCAAGCAACTCCGGATTGTCGTAGTCGTGGTTGTAGATCACCAACCCATGGCCCACCGCTGGCTGCGGCACGACGGACCAGCCCGGGGCCAGCACGCGCCAGAGTTCCGCTCCAGTGGCGAGGTCGTACGCAGCAAAATGGTCGGGTCCCGGCGCCAGCACCTGCGCCTGGCCAGCCACTGTGGTGATGGTCGGCGTCACGAAGGAATGGCTGATCCGTGCCTTGACAGAACGGGGCGTCTTCCAGGCGATCTTGCCCGTGCGCGCATCGACGGCAGCCACGAACGGGTTGACTCTCCCATCGCACACTACCACCAGTTTCCCCTCGTGAAGCACAGGCGAGCCGCCACTACCATGCACGGGAGGATAGTCGAGTTCGGTGCAGAGCCACTCGATGGTGCCATCGTTGGCCGATAGCCGTGCCATGCCCAGCGGGCCGAAGTGAACGAACACCGCTCCATCGCGCACCAGTGGCGTGGGGCTGGCATGGCTATTCTTGGTGTGAATGGATGGCGCCTTGGCGATGTTGCGCACCTCGCGATCCCAAATCAACTTACCGGTGCGGGCATCCAGCGCCAGGGCGCGAAACGAAAGCCCCTCACCACGAGGGACCGCAGTGGTCAGGTAGATTCGTCCCTGCACCACGACCGGAGAGGACCAGCCCATCCCGGGGATGCGCACCTTCCACGCCACGTTCTTCGTATCCGACCATTCCATCGGTGGCGAGGCATGTGACGCCTGACCATCCGAGTGTGGCCCACGAAACTGAGGCCAATCGCCCACCGCCAGAAAGCTCATCGTGATCAGTTCGACCAGCATCGACATTCCCTACCCTGAATGGGACCAGAACGAGAGTGATTGTGAACACCTCGAATGGGTCTCAGTGTAATCCCACCTCCACAGTTTGCCTAGCACCTGGATGGTAATGATCCATTCGGTCCACGAGCTCGGTCAGGTTTCCAGCAGGGCCAGAGCGATGGGCCAGATCCGCACACTCCGTGCAGGATCAGCACACGTGAGCGAGCAAACCTCGCACAGGAGCAGCTCAGGCTCAAGGAGCATCAAGACAATCCTGCAGCAAAACAAGGTCAGTTGAGTGATCGTTGAGCCATGACAACTTGGGGGTGCATTCCTTCCTGCGGTATGAGAATTGCTGAGATAAACGCAAACCTGGGTCGAAAAACTCGGTTATACCGCCGAAGGTGTGCCAATCTTGCCTGGCCAGGATCGTGAGCTGGATCGATCAGAGAGAGGCCACCTGCATCCACCGCGTCTCCATATTTCCAGGAGACTTGCTGGTGAAAGAAGAACGGAGACTCCACGCCCATGAAGCCCTCACGTTACACCAGCAGGACTCCGCGTAGCCTGTGGATCAAGCCAGGTCGTATCCCCCGACTGGAACGCCTGGAACAGCGCGATGCCCCCGCCCTGGATTTTGCCTTTGCTCTCGGCGTTGGCGGTGAAGGAAATGATTCAAGTGGCAACATCGCATCAGATCCCTCAGGAAACGTGGTGGTGGCGGCAGGAGCAACCGGAACGAATGACTACGATCCGGGCCCAGGCGTGTTCAATCTTACGAGTGCGGGAGGGATGGATGTACTACTTGGAAAGTACAGTGCCAACGGAAATCTGATCTGGGCGTTCAAGATCGGTGGAACCGGCGATGACACCGCGCTAAGTGTGACGACCGATCAACAAGGCAACATATATGTGGGTGGTGCGTTTCAGGGTACGGTCGATTTCGATCCCGGTCTTGGAACCACTCTGTTCACAAGTAATGGTGCCTCCGACATCTTCCTTGCCAAGTACACCAGTGCTGGTGGCCTGGCCTGGGCCCGTCAGATGGGTGGCACTGGAGACGATTACGCCTCCCACGGCCTGGAAGTGGATAGCGCCGGCAATGTGTATGCCATCACTCGGTTTTCGGGAACGGTTGATTTTGATCCACTGGCAGGCACGAACAACATTGCCAGTGCCGGTTCCTATGACATGGCCGTGGTGAAGTTGAACAGTT
>JAXMAV010000034.1:0-90393 GCA_046350255.1 Gemmataceae bacterium | reverse complement strand
CAAGATGTTACTGAGGTAGCGGCGACAGAAGCCAGCGTCGAGCCCCAGCAACGGCGCCTCGCGGGCGGCGATCAGTCCGGCCCGAGCCAGGCCACGCCGTCGGGCCTCGCGCAGCGCAGCGCCAACGCGCCCCAGGCGGGCACCGGGACGGACGGCCCACACCGCATAGACAAACGGCAGCCCGGTCCAGTCGAACCACTCCTGCCCCAGGTCGAGGGCATGCGCGAAGCCCGGCAGGCAGGCCCGCATGGCGCGATCGCCGATCAGGAGGACCGCATCGACGTCCAGGCCTTCCGGGTCCTGATCAATGGGCAACGGCACCACCTCAGGCGAGATCCCATGGCGCTTGCGCAGGAGTATCTGCGTCAGCGCGGCACTGGTGCGCGACCCCGCGTCGAGAGCCACCCGGCGAACCTCCGGCCAGGCCACCCGGCTGAACAGAGTGACACTCAGGACAGGGCCCCGGGTGGCGATGCTGATATCCGGAAGAATGGAGTAGGTGCCGGCCCGGAAATACTCGACGACCGGGATGAGTGCCACGTCCAACTCGCCCGCGGCGAGACGGTCGGCGAGCCGGCTGGGCAGATCGAGTACCAGATCGACCTCCGGCGCCAGCTTCTCCAGATCGCAGATCAGGGGTTTGGTGTTGAGATAGTTCACCGCCCCGACGCGAACCCTGGTCATCTACGTGCCTCCTCCCCTGGTCCACGCGCCTCCAGACATGCCCGGCATTATACCGTGGCGCGGCGATTTTCAAAGATTTCTGAAACCTCCAACGCCACCCGGGTGCTCACGGAGGCAACCGCAGGTCCACTGGCGACATAACATCTGTGGTGCCGCGTCAGATATAGACCTCGCAACCACGGGACCGTTGCAACCGGGCCAGTTGGGAGACTCCCATCCAGTACGTGGGCCCACGCTTTACTCCGGATCCGTGCAGGGTAAGCGACTTGAGAGCCGGAAGCTGGCGCAGATGGGCCATCCCGGCGTCAGTTACCTGTTCGCAGCCAGTTAGATCGAGGTTGGTTAGCGCCTGGAGGGCGCCTTCGCGAACGAGAGCCGCGAGGTGGGCATCGGTCACCTGGGGGCAGCACCAGAACTTCAGCCATTCGACCGTGGAAACGGCTCCGACGTGGCCCATGGCTGTCTCGGTCAGCGTCGAGCATTCGTAGAAGTACAACCGCCGGAGCCGCCGCAGCCGCCGAAGAGGGGCCAGGCCCCCTTCTGTGAGCGGACAGGCTTGCAGGGTAAGATCTTGCAGGCTGGACAGTTCGGTCAGGTGCTGCAGGCCGGTGCCCTGGACGGGGCAGTCCTTCACTTCCAGTTTCGACAGCTGAGCCAGTCCGGACAGGTGAGCGAGCCCCTTGTCGGTGACTCGGCATCCTTTCAGGGTCAGACTGGTCAACTGCCTCAGCCCAGCCAGATGAGTCAGCCCAGCATCGCTTACCGCTGGACAACCATCCAGATCCAACATCCGAAGGGCCGTCAAGGGTGCCAGATGCTCCAGCCCTGCATCCGTGACATTGGGCGCAAGCGAGATGCGCAGGCATTCCAGCCTCGTCAGCCCGCGGAGGTGACTCAACCCCAGATCCGTGATTAACTTACACTCGTTCAGCATCACCCACACCAGCGCAGTGGTGCCCCACAGTTCGCGCAGGCAGGCTAGGTCGGCGTCGGTGACATTGGAGCCCACCTTCACCAGGTAGCGGGAGTAGGGACGAATCGTCAGCTTGCCCGGAGTGTTGGCCAGTGGCGTCATCTGGCCCCATCCGCCCACGGTGGCCCCCGCCGACTCCCACGCACCTGGCAGGGGAAAGTCGATCACCCGCTCGTGAGTTATCTCCACAGGCTTGTCGACCGGAGATTTTGAAGCCGGGGGTGCGGGAGGGGGAGGAGGCGGAGCCACTGAAGGACGATTCTTCGCTTCGCGGACGGCCTGCTCGGACTTACGACGGCGCGCCTCGGCTTCTCGTTCGGCCTCGCGTTGGCGCTGTTCGAGCCGGATCTGCTCCAGCGCTGCACCCAGTTGTGCGTGATCCAGTGGCGCGAAACCGGCTCGCTCCAGTTCTTCGAGCAGGGCGAGCCAGTCGTGGTGGTTCCACCCCTGGAGCCGCTGGCGCACCCACACCTCCAGACGCTCGGTTTCTCGCAGGCGTTGCAGGTTGGTGGCCATCCGCGGAGCAGGATCGTCCGGCGGCCGAGGCGGTGGGACGGCCACGGGGACGACCGAGATGGCGGAAGGGACCGGAGGGGAGCCGCCAGCTAGTAGCTGGGCCAGGGCGGAGGCATCGCCAGGGCGTTTCTCCGCTCGTGAGGACAGGCACCCCGCCAGAACATCGAGCAGCCTGGAGGTCAGGCCGCGCTCCTCGGCCACGTCGCGCCAGTCGGGCGGGATAGACAGCAGGTGCAAGTCGCCCGTCAGGAGCTGATACCAGATCACGCCCAGCGCATGCACATCGTCGCGCGGGTCAGGCGGTGCGCCGCGGGCCTGCTGCGGGGAGGCGTAGAGGGGCGTGTGGGCCCCTCGCAGGGCCGTCGGCAGTATCCCCCCGAGAGTGGGGCGTGCCGATTGGTCGCGCAGCGCCTGCGTCGCCGCCAGCCCACCGATGCCGAGGTCGGCGACGACGAGATCGTGCTGTTCGTTGGCCGCCCGGCGGACAAGCACGTTGCTCAGTTTCAGATCACGATGCACGAGCGGTGGAGTCAGGCGGTGGGCCAGAGCGACGATGGTTGCCAACCGGCGAGTCAACTCGGTCGCCCGGTCGGCATTCATGCGCCTCTGGGCGTGCAGATCACGGGCTAAACCAGCCAGGTCGCCGCCGTCGATGTACTCGTACATCAGGCACGGAGGGTCGTTGCCGAGGAAGGTCTCGAGCAGCGCCACGATCCCCGGACCGGCGGCTTCCTCGCGAACGCGGTCGAGCAGATCGTGCAGGGCGGCCTCGTTGCGGAGGGTGGTGGCGGCCACCGGATCAAGGCAGAACTTGAGGGCGACCGGTTTCTTGCGCGTCTGGTGGATGTGGCGAGCGCGCCACACCTCGCCGAAGCCTCCCTTGCCGAGCAGTTCGACCAGTTCCCAGTCGGCGGCCAGGGGACGATCTCCAGCACGGAAACGAGGCGGACCGGCAGGCGGAGGAAGCCGACCAGATCCTCCGGCCCCAGGTGCAACCCCTTTGGCAGTGTGGTGCCACCCGGGTCGGACGGCCGGGCGCAGCGACTGACGCACGCTGGCCGGAATCTGCGTGAGCCAACCGACCAGCGCCTGGCGAACCCGGTCGGACTGTTCTTCGCTGCTGTGCAGTAACACTTCCTCGGCGGCGCGGCGGGCATCCTCGACGGAAGCCCGGGCAGCTTCCTCGAGATCGGCGCGAAGCATCGCTTCCCCGGATTCGCGGCGATACTCCTCGCAGGCATCACGAGCCACCTCGTAGAGCACCTCGCCGAAGGGCACCAGGCTCGATAGCGCCTTGCCGCCGTGCTTCAGGACGGATCTGCCGAGACAGGAAAACAAATGGGCCAGGCCGGGCACGAGTGCGCTCTCCACGAGATGTTTCGCTCATGGTATTGCCCAAAAGGTGGTCGGGATACCGAAAACCACCTTCGCGCGGAGTCACACAATTTGATAGAGAGGAGCAGCTCTGGTGAGGAGGTCAGCTGAGGGGCATGAAGCGATGGAGTAAGTACCCCCGGCGTGACTCGAACACGCGACCGGCGGTTTAGAAAGCCACCACATGATAAGCGTAAACCCATTGCGGATAAAGAGGTTACGACAGAGAATAAAACCGGGTTGCACGCTGGTTGCACACTGGATCCAGATCTAGAGCGGATTCTCCACCTCTGGCCTACCTTGACTCAACCTATCCGCAAAGCGATCCTTGCACTGCTATCCGTTGGGGAGTGAGCGACGAAGAAAACGAAAGAAACGAAAAAAGCCCCATGGGCTATCCTGGTAGTGCGATAATCGCCAACGAACGAACGAGGTAACCCTGCCTGCAGCAGACCGGAAGGCCGATAACGCGCCTGGCAGACACTTGAACCCCAGGGGGTATTCTGGGCCCTTCCAAAAAACCGCATCAATCGGCGACTGGATGGGGAACAGTCACTAGGTGGGACACACTTTCTTGACCCCACCGGGGGTGTACCTAAATCTTAGGGCTTGACAAAGCGGCAGACCGCTTGCCCTCAGAGAAATACCTACTATTGCCATTTGGATACTATTGAGATTTATTTAGTGTTTTATTTGACCCCATGCGTCGCCCGCGTGGGGCTACGGCTACTACTTACCTCCGGATTAGGGGTAGAATAAAGGTGGTTTGGTGCCTGATTGCAAGCGGGCACCTTCACGGGCTGGCAGCTGGCGAGTCCTCACTCTCTCGATCAGCTGCTAGCCTGGCCTTCCACCAGGGTGAGAACCATCCATGTCGTCTGATCGTTATCGTCGGCTTAGTTCTGCCATCTATGAACTAGCCTGGTTTTTCAAACGTCCTCCGAAGGACAAGGACCAGATGCGAGAGCTAGATGAGGCGCGAGGAACAATCTTTGAGTTGACGAAAGAGCCAGTATACATCCCGGGCGAAGATGCCGAAATCTGGACGCACCGCTTACGGCGAGTTGCACTGCGCCTCCGTCGTTATTCTGAAAATGACCCCATTACGCCCTCTGGTTCGGAGGATTTGGTATTCCTCGGGGAAGCTCAAGAATTGCTACTGGCGATGCGCCCGGAGCCCCAACGGGCCGATGTGGTCCAGGAGCTGCCCGAGGAGCCCGAGGAGGGGCCATTGCCTCCCGATCGGTTCAGGATAGGCGAGGCGACAGCGGAAAGGCTGACATCCGATCAATACTGGCTCCTCGATGCGCTCTGGCACCAACCAGAGCGAACCATCTCACTTAACTCCCTGGGAAAGCTGTATTCGGATAGGAAGCCCAACACCAGCGCCCCTGCCGAAGCGTTGCGCAAACTGCGGAGTCGAGTCAATGACCTGCTTGCTTCAGCCGGAATGAAACTTGAGATCGAGAGAGTGAACGACCATTTCCGCATAGCTCCGATTTGACGGACAGGGAGCGGACACAGAACGGACGCGCCCGTCCCTTACCTGTCCGCCCACCCTTGGCACTATGAGGGTGTCGCACAATCGCGGTGGTTGTGCGGAACACCATGCTGCCGAGGGCCATTCATGGCTGCACTTTCTGACTGCCCCATCGGTCTGGGGCAACTCGTTCCTGATCCGCTAGCTGTCCACCTGCGACTGGGCCAGGTGCTGCGCGAAGCTCGCCTGCTTCGTCGCCAGCTGGCGCTTTCCCTGCGCGTCCGTGACGAGCTGCTTCGCTATCGGCGCGAGGTTGGCCAGCAGCAGGGGGAGGAAAACCGATGAGCAGCAACGCACTGGCCCACCAGGCCGAGGGGGACGACCTCGAACCGCTCGCCGTCGATATGGCGCAGCTGGCCCGACTGACCAGCTTTTCCGTCCGACATCTCCGACGGCTGGACAGCAGCCGGGACATCCCGGGCCGGTTTGGATCCGGCAGGAGTGTCCGGTTCAGGCTGGCGGACATCAAGCAATGGGTACATCACGGCATGCCCAACAAGGCGCGCTGGACACTTCTGGAACGCACCGGACAGTTGAAAGGGACTAACTGATGAGCAATCCGTTTGTTTTCAAGGTGGGTGCTGCGGGTGTTCCCGCCGGGAACTACAAGGCACTCTTCGATGGCATCGAGGCCCAGCAAGCCAATACTGAGAAGGGGTATGGCCCGGGCATCCGGTTCAGGTTCAAACTCCTCGAGGGGACCCAGGCCGGCGCGATCGCCAGCCGGGTTACGGGGACAAGTCCAACGCCCACGAATGCTTGCGGAAAGATGCTCGCCGCACTGCTGGGCCGACCGCTCGCGCCGGGAGAGAACATCGACCTGCAGAGCTACGTTGGCAAAACCTACCTGATCATCGTTGAGCCATCCCAGGGTGGTGGAACCCGGGTTGCCTCGGCCATTCCCGTCTAAAGCAACACGCAAGGGCCAGGCGCGCCGCTGCCTGGCCCTTGCTCTTAGGATGAACCATACAAATGGTATCCGAATTATCGCGTGACAGCAATCTATTCCTTTCGGCAGCACTGGCTTACGCTGCCCGAGGGTGGCGCATCTTGCCCTTACGAGACAACAGCAAGGTGCCCCGATTGAGCAAATGGCCAGAGAAGGCCACCACCGATGAGACAACCATCCGGCAGTGGTGGACCAGCTGGCCTGAGGCCAACCTCGGGCTAACTTGTGGACCTGCCAGCAATGTCCTGGCCCTCGACATCGACGGGCAGAACGGGCTCGAGGAGCTGGCCCGCCTGGAGCAAGTCCTCGGGCCGTTGCCTCGCACTGTGACCAGTCAGACGCCATCCGGTGGACAGCATCGCCTCTTCCTCTGGCCCACCGGGAATAAGGCCCTCGGCAATCGCACCAGGATCGACAAGCTGCCCATCGACGTTCGCGCGGAGGGTGGGCAGATCGTTCTACCCTCATCGCGGACATCGAAGGGGGTGTATAGGTGGCTCATCTCTCCCGAGGAATGCCAGCTGGCCGAGCTGCCCGCGCCTTGGTTGGAAAGGATCACCGGCGAGAACGAAGCCAGGCCCGAGCCCGAGATGATCAGGCCGACCACATCGAGCAATGGGCCGATGGTGTTCACTGTGGGCGAATCTGGCCGACCGGACGCCGAGGCCCGGGCGATCGCCTACCTGCAGCGATGCAATCCGGCAATCTCGGGCCAGGGTGGCCACGCTGCCACGCTGACGGTGGCCCGGGCGATCGTCAGCGGTTTCGACCTCGGCGCGCAGCGCGGATTCGATCTGCTCTGGCAGTACTGGAACCCGACTTGTCAGCCGCCCTGGAGCAAGGCCGAACTTTGGCACAAATGCGAGGAGGCCGATCGTCAGCCGTTCGACAAACCGCGAGGCTATCTTCTCGCCGAGGATCGAGGCACGCCCATGATCACGCCCACGCCGATGATACAGCAGGTGGAGGGAGGCCAGCAGGATGACATCGAGGCAATCACCCTGCCCGAGCCTGCCCCCTGGCCAGCGCTACGGCCTGAGGCTCTGCATGGCCTCGCAGGCGAGATCATCCAGGCCATCGCGCCCCACAGCGAGGCCGACCCGGCAGGGATCCTGGGCCAGCTGTTGGCTGCGTTCGGTAACGCGGTAGGCCGAGGACCTCACTTCGTTGTGGAGGGATCGAGGCACTACCCCAACCTCTTCCTGGCCATCGTGGGCAACAGCAGCACGGCCAGGAAGGGAACAAGCTGGGGAAGGGTGGCCCAGATCATGCGGGTGGTAGATCCAGACTGGTTCAAGACACAGATCTTCGGGGGATTGTCGAGCGGCGAGGGGCTCATCGATGCCGTCAAGGATCCCATCACACGCATCAACGAAGAGGGGGAACTGGAAACAGTTCAGGAGGGAGCCGACGACAAACGCGCCATGGTGCTGGAGAGCGAATTCGGCCAGGTGTTGCAGCAGTTCAAGCGTCAGGGGAACACCCTCAGCGCGATCCTTCGGCAAGCCTGGGATTCGGGCAATCTCCAGACCATGACGCGCAACAGCAAGCTCCGGGCGACCGATGCTCACATCTCCATCGCGGGCCACATCACCCGCCAGGAGCTGGAGCGCCTCCTCGGCGAGGTGGAGCTGTTCAACGGCTTCAGCAATAGGTTCCTCTGGCTGTTGGCCCGCCGATCGCAGCTGCTGCCCGAGGGATCCCCGGGGCTGGAACTGGCTCCCTACATCGAGCGATTGCAACAGGTGCTGAGGAAGGCCAGGACCTTCGAGGAGATGCATCGGGATGATCAAGCCCGCGAACTCTGGCGGGAGGTGTACCCCCGCCTGAATGAGGATCGAGACGGACTCTTCGGCGCGGCCACATCCCGCGCACCTGCGCAGGTGGTTCGCCTCAGTGTCCTGTACGCGCTGCTGGATGGATCACGGACGATTCGCCTACCCCACCTGCAGGCTGCGCTGGCCCTCTGGGATTATTGCGATGCCAGCGCTCGCATCATCTTCGGAGCTGCGCCGGTAGATCCCTTACCCGGCAAGGTGCTGGAGAAGTTGATTGCGGCTGGAGCCACGGGCGCGACACGGACCGACCTCCAGAATGCGTTCCATCGCAACCTGATCGATAAGGCGATCGTGAATGCCCTCGGCACGCTGCGAGATCAGGGCAAGGCCTGGTGCTGCCGCGAGGATTCAAGAGGTCGGCCTCGGGAACGATGGTACGCCAGCGAGGTGGTTCCTCCCCGACGAACGAACGAAGAAAGCCCCACGCCGAGGAGTGGAACCAGCGACCTTACTTCGTTCGTTCGTACAGTCGCATCCACCTCGGGAGCGGTGGCGAAAGTAGACGAGGACCTTACTTCGTTGGTTCGTACGGTCATTCAGCACGACGATGGAACCGAGGAGGTGGAAATATGACATCCTTGCCCGATCTCTTCAGCATGTTGAACAGTAAGGGGCTCACCCTGGCCCGCCTCGGCGATCGCATCAAGATCAAGGGGCAAACGGGAGCCATCGCGCCCGAGATCATCCAGGCCATCGCGGAGAACAAGGCCCAGCTGTTGCCCCTCCTGCCCGATACCGCGCCCACGCCCGAGGTGGGCCAGGTGGCCGGGGACTCCGAGGCCCAGGAGGAGGCCGAGGCCGTCCAGGCCGAGGCCCTCGGGCAGACCACGGTTGCCAGGACCCTGCAAGCCTGCGAGGAGTGGGACCAGCTTGTCGAGGCCCGGAACTGGCGCGATTGGAGGCTGGACTGGTTGGCCGAGTGGGGAGTCTTCCACGTTCGTCTGCGCCATGCGGATGATCCCAAGGTGAGGCAAGCCCTCGGCCCTCTGGCCAACCTTCCCATTCCTCAAAACCTCGCGGAATGGGCCACGCAACGCCAGCAGATCGATGCTGCCCTCGGCGAGCTGACAAGGCAGGGGCACTCTGTTTCCTTCCCCTGGCCTCGGCGAGGGGATGAGTAGCTTTCTACCGAGGCGGGCCAGGTGGCAGATTCCTGGCCCACCTCCACCCGTACAATCATGATCTGATTCAGGAGATCATCACCATGGCTTCGCCATTTCGCAAGAAGACTGTTCGATACACCACGGCAAACGGGAAGCGCTGCAAGGCGGACACGCCTGGAGCGACTCGACATGAGGAGGAGAGCAAGAACTACTATGGACTCGTCCCGCAACGGGACGGGAAGCGCAAGGCCGTTGCCCTGTGCCCCGACTATCAGCGATCGCAGAGATTGCTCAACAAGCTCCTCAGCGATGCCGCCGAGCGGAAGGCCGGGCTAGGCAATCCGTTCGAGGAACACCATGCCAGGCCGATCTGCGATCATCTGGGCGAATGGGAGGCCGATCTACTGGCCAAGGGGACGACGGAACACCATGCCACGCAGACGGTGACACGCGCCCGGAAGGTGATGACCGGAAGCAAGTGCGTGATGATCCCCGACGTGAGCGCCTCGAAGGTGCAGGCATACCTGGCCGAACTTCGCAAGCAGGGGCTATCTGTGCAGACGGTGAACTTCTACCAGCAAGCCAGCAAGCAATTCCTGCGCTGGCTGGTGAGGGATAGCAGGACAGGGAGCAACCCGCTGGCCCACCTCTCGGCCAGCAACGTCAAGGTGGATCGTCGGCACGATCGGCGTGAGCTGTCTCCCGATGAGGTGGTTCGACTGTTCGAGGCAGCGAGGACGGGCAAACCATACCGAGGTATGACCGGCGAGCATCGGGAGATGATCTACCGCATTGCTGCTGGGACCGGACTCCGTGCAGGAGAGATTGCTAGCCTCACGCCCGAGTCTTTCGACTTGCAGGCCGACGTGCCCACGGTGACGGTGGAGGCCGCATACAGCAAGCATCGTCGCCAGGATGTTCTACCGCTCCACCCAGACCTGGCCGAGCGCCTCAGCCGATGGCTGGCCAGGAGGGAGAGCGGAACCTCCATCTGGCCCACCAAGACAGCGAGGGATGACCTCGGCGTTACCCTGCTGCGCCACGACCTGGAGGAGGCACGGCAGACCTGGCTGGCCGAGGCTTCGACTCCCGAGGAGAGGGAGAGACGCGAGGCCAGCGACTACCTTTGCTATCAGGACCTGAACGGGCGCTTCGCAGACTTTCATTCATTGCGACACCTGTTCATCTCCACCATCGTGAAGGCAGGGACAACCCCCAAACTGGCCCAGCACCTGGCGCGTCATTCCACGATCACGTTGACGATGGACAGGTATTCACATGTGGGGTTGCACGATGCAGCTGGCGCGGTAGCACAACTACCTTCTTACATCCCTGAAAAGGTGGGCCAGGAGGTGGTGAGAACTGGCACCGATGGCGATTCTGGTTGCACACTGGTTGCACACACTTTGTGCAACCAAGGGCATTTCCAGGCACCATCTGGCCAGATGATCATTGCTGAACATTCCGTGAAGGACTCGCCGCAAGTCCTTGTTATGTCATCGCCTGGCACTTTGAGGACTGTTCAGTCATCCAATACCCCCGGCGTGACTCGAACACGCGACCGGCGGTTTAGAAAACCGCTGCTCTATCCGGCTGAGCTACGGGGGCCTGCGCTCTACTCTATAGACTGTCCCACCTGCCGTGCAAGGCGGGCGCCTCTCCACGCGGAACTCGCGATTTTTTTCGTCGATCCACTTGTCTGACCGATTGGTCACGCGAATACTAAAAGTGTCGCTTCTGGCGACAAGGGCCGGCGGTGGTGAATGGGCGACGCCACCTCCCGGCCCTTCTTGTTTTTCCTATCTAGTTCTCGTCACGCACTCTGGCGCAGACGGGCTTCCGCCTTCCTCTGGCGCAGCTGGTCGATGGGGATGATGACAGCCTTCTCCGCCAACCGGGCGTCGATCGCCTCCAGCGCCGGAATCAAACCACGACCATTCGCGATCTGAATCGCCAATCCAGGGCGGGCGTTGGCCTCCAGCAGCATCGGGCCGCCTACCGCATCTACCACCACGTCCACACCAATGTAGCCCAGGCCCACCGCCTCGGAGACCTTGCGCGCCAGCTGCAGCACTTCCTCCCAAAACGGTACGCGCACGCCCACGACCGGACGTCCCGTGTCCGGGTGCAGGGCCACGAAGCGGTTGTGCTGCACCGCGTGATGGGTGATGCCGGTGTCCAGTTCGATGCCGGTGCCGATGCCGCCCTGATGCAGGTTGGCGCGGCCATTCGACGCCTTCGTCGGCAGGCGCAGCATCGCCATGGCCGGCTCGTTGCGATAGAGAATCACGCGTACGTCGGGGATGCCCTTGTGGGTGACCTGCGTGAACGCGGGGTGCAACCGGATGCGCTGCTGCACCAGGGCGGTGTCTGGATGGCCGCCGAGCGAGTACATGCCCGACAGAATGTCCGAGAGATGCTGGCGCAGATCGTCCACACGCAGGCGCTCGCCGTTGTGCCGGCGGAAGCCCTTCTCGTCGCGCCCGGTCACCACCAGGATGCCACGTCCGGCCGATCCATGGTTCGGCTTGATGACAAAGTCGTCCAGCCCGTGCAAAATCCGATCCAGGCTCCGCAGCTGCGAGTAAGTCTCGATCTCCGCCAGGATAGCGGGAGTGGGCACGCTGATCTCGCGACACAACCGATGCAAGCGCAGCTTGTCATCGACGATAGGAAACCGGTTCCGCGGGTTGCGATCGAGGATGCAGTGAGCGTTGCGGCGGTTCATCCCCAGGATGCCCAGTTCGCGAAGCCGTCGGGCGGCCGTGAATAACCAGCGCATGCAAAGAGTCCCTCCCCCTGAACGATGAACATCTCAGGCCGGCTGGGTGGTATAGCCGCCGGGCGGATCCTGAAGGAAGTCGCGGAAGCGGAACAACTCCATCAGCCGATAGCCCGTGTACCGTCCGATGAGCAGCTGACCGGCCATCACCAGACCCAGTGTCTCGGGGTAGCAGAACAGGTGTCGCACCACCATCGGCCGGCTGAGCAAGAGCGCGATGGTCAGGGCCATCACCATCGTCTGCAGCAGTGTCTTGAACGAGGCGAGTGTGCTGTCCTCGGTCTCCACCGTCCAGAAGCGCTCGACCATGCCGGTGAGAATCACGATGGGAAAGAGCGAGATGTAGCGCGTCGTCGTGGCGCCATACTGGTTGGACAGCACGATCATCGCGATGAGCACGCTCATGATGAGCGTCAGCATGACGGCGATGCGGGGCACCTGCAGCAGGTGATAGCGGTCGAGGATGCGCCGCATGAGCCAGCCCACCAGCAGAATGGAGATGAAGACGAACAGGCCCGGCCAGCTGTTGAGATCGTGGAACGCCAGGCCGATGAGCGCCGGCGAAAAGGTGCCGAAGCTGTGCAGCCCGATGATGTTGCGGAAGAAGCAGACGATGAGTGCCGCCACGGGCATGAGCAGGAGCACCTCGACGAGACGCCGATCGCTCGGAGGCAGCTGATACAACGACAGGCTCTTGAAGGTGCGCTGCCAGGACGATTCGGCCCCCTCGGCGGGCGCTTCCTTGCCCAGGCGTTCGACCAGGAAAGCATACTTCAGCTGACCCACTCGTCGTGCACTGACCATGGGACGGTCGCCGTACCCGAAGATGAGGTAGGTGGACGGCACCCGGCCGAAGAGGCGGTAGTACGGGCACATCGGCAGCCAGTGATCGTAGATGTAGGCCTCGACCCAGTAATGCCCCAGCTGTTCGGGCCCCTTGCCCAGGGTGACGCCGCTCACGATGCGCGCGGGAATATTGCGGTTGCGCAGCAGAGCGACCAGCAGGCGGCTCTTGGCCAGGCGGTCGCCCTGCCCCTGTTCGAGGCACGCCAGCGCGCTGGTCGGCGGTCCGTCGAGGCCCACCTCGTTGCGAATCCGCTGCTCGACATAGTGGAATAGCGACTGCGCCGCATCGAGCTGGCTCGTCGCTCCCTCAAGATGTGCCGTCAGTTCGCGTGCCTCGGCAGAGATACGTTCGTGGCTGCTTTCGATCAGCGGTTCGTTGGCCAGGGACTCGCCGGCGCGTGGAGCGGCATAGGCGCGCGTGGTGGCTGACCCCGACACACCCGCTGAGCGTCCCAGGTGGAGCGACACCAGGAACGACGAGCGCAGGCGAAATTCGCCGTCGGGCGCTCCCTGCGGCTGCGTCCAGACGACGCGGCGCCGATCCGGATGGCGGGCATCGGGTGGCTTGTGTGTCAGCTGATCGCTGTGGTAGCCGTCCTCCACCAGGCGCTGGCGATCGAGGTCCAGTGGGGTGCCCGTCCAGACACGGGTGTGCCCCTGGGCGATTCCCTGGACCGTGAGCGTGACCTTCCAGGTGCCGGGCCCCACGGGTCGGTGGACCTCGTCGCCCAGGACGTGGGATCGCAGGACCATGGTGCCCAGCGAAAGGGCCGCCAGCACACTGGCAGTCAACAGGCAGAGCGTCGTCCGTGTCATGTCGAGCCTCGTCCAGCCTCCATCCCTTCGCCTCGTCACTCCGCCCGGCCGGCCACCCGGACGCCGGACCACTCGACGCGGAACCGCAGTTCGCCGCACTGCTCCTCACGCGGAGCCACCAGCAGATAGCCGGTCTGACGACGGGCATCCCACAGGAAGGCCCAGGCGCTGCTGGGCAGCCGGGTCTTGAGCCGGGGCACCAGTCCCTCGCGGGCGCGCGGCAGGCGCACCTCGGCGAAGGCCAGCGGCACCACCGCCCGATCCTCCCCCTTGCGGATCAATCCCGCCAGCCGACCATTCACCGGCATCTTCACGCGGTAGGTATCCGAGCGCACCGGTTCGTGGGTGTCACCGGGTAGCCGCAGGATGATCTCGTCGCGCTGCACCTCGTGATGCACCGGGGCCAGGGCCGACCCCGACACCGGAGGCACCGGCAGGCGATAGGTTGGATCACCCCACAGGGTGAAGGCCCAGGCCGCCCGCAGGTTCGCGCCGCGTCGGGAGGCCAGCGAGCCGAGCCGTCGATCCTTGAGCAACGAGTAAGCCAGCAGGAAGTTCTTGGCCTGCCGAAGCGACCCGCCGAGCGACTGGTTCTCGTAGACCATCGCGTTGGTGAACGCCAGCGAAAACGCTCCGCCCGAACCGGAGTAGGTGCGAGTCGAGGTGCCGACCACGCCGAGCACACCGCGACTGAGCAGCGGCTGGACCTTCTCGGGCATGAGCGCCAGGCAGCTTTGCAGGAAGACGAACGCCGAGGGCAACGGCTCGTCCCAGGTGGTGAAGCCCCACTCCTTGACCAGAGTGTTATGGTGCCCCTCCCACAGGATGAATTCGTGCCGGGGCATCTCGCGGCGCAGCACCTCGGCGTTGAGCTGTCGGCCATAGAGCTGCGTGACCGCGAAGCCGCCGTTGGCCAGCTCGTTGGCTGTGTTGCGCGAGAAGGTTTCGAGCAGAGCCAGCCCGCCGCCCGGGTTGCTGGCCACCAGCGCGCGGCGTGGCCCTGGCTTCTCCTTCGCGGTGAGCTGCCCCGCCAGCATCAGCGGCACCACGGCGCGATCCTCGTGAAACAGCCGCCCCATGGCGTACGAGACCGGCAGCCCGCTCTCGCCCGTCGGCGTCAGCGGCTCCAGGTCGATGCCCTGATCCTTGTCGCCCGGGATCGGGTTGGGGCGCTGCCACATCGGAATCGCTTTCAGGTTCGCCACGTAGAGCAGTGCATCTAGCCGCGGGGCGTGCTGCTGCACCAGGGCCTCGATCCGGGGGGCCACATCGGTGCCTGGCGCGTTGGTCAGCACCAGCGCTGCCCGGCGCGTGGCGGCAATCCACGGGGCCAGCACCGCCATGCCCCCCAGCTCCTTCGTCGTGTCAGCCGGGTTGGCCAGCACGGCTGTTTCGATGCCGCGACCCCGCGTCAGCAGGCGCAGCGTCCGGGCCTCGACGGCTTCTTCCGTGGGTAGATGAATCACCTTCCCGGGAGTACTCGGCCGTGCGGGGCCCACCACGATTACCTGCCGGGGGGTGGCCTTCTTATCCTGGCGAGATACCGTCTCACCCACGATGCGCAGTGGGATCTTTTCGAGCGCTGCCAGGTGTGCCGCGCGCAGCAGCAACCGGCGCGACTCGGTGCCGCACAGCACCACCCGGGTCGCCGTGGGATCCTCCGCCAGCCGCGCCTGGATCGGGCTGACCACCACACCCAGCCGACGAGTCAGGCCCGTTTGGCCCTCCGCAAACTCTCCGACAGGAATGATCCGGGAAGGACGCAGGTCGACCAGCAGCCGGCGCAGGGCCGCGGTCGCCTCAAGAGAATCCATCAGCAGCACCGCGCCGGGCTGGGCGGCGACGGCCACGCTCAGCTGCAAGAGAGCCTGGTCGCCCAGGCCGCCCGCCAGGTAGACCACGCGGGAGGAGGGTGCCTCCGGGGCCGGGTCGGCCGCCGAGTGCGGTTCGAGCAGCAGCGTCACCGCAAGAAGACCAACCACCAGCATCCGTGCAAGTGTCTGCATGGCGATCCTGTTCGAGGGAGAGTCCGGGGGCGGCGTTCCGTTCCGCGTGAGACCAGAGAGGGGAGCAGCCGGACGTTCGCTGCTCCAGGGTAAAGATTGTGCCGGTCCGATCCGAGAAATGCCAGACGAGTCGGCCCCTCTCGACGAGGCGGAATTTACCCGGTCGCCCCAACTTGCCCCGCGCCGCGCACGACTGGGGAACCTGGCGAGACGAGCCGCTTCCTGGTAGCTTCTTGGAGAGAAGGTTCCTCCGAGAAAAGCCCCCATGCTCATCGATCACTGGCCGGTCCTGGTTGTCGCGCTCGCTGGGGCGGGGCTCGCGCTGTTTGGGTGGCGCCGGGGACTGGCGCTGCGGGGGGCCGGGGTGGCGCTCCTGCTCGTTGCCGGAGGTGGGCTGCTTCCTCCCTGGCTGGCGGGTTGGTTGCTGGGCGGTGCGGGTCTGGGTCTCATGCTCCTTGGACTGGGGTTGCTCCTGGGGGGCCTGTGGAATGCCTGGCTCGCGGTCGGCCTGGGCGGCACGCTCTGCGTGGGTGTGGGGACGTTACTGCTGCCTGGTAGTGGCGCTGCGCTCGCCGAGACGGCCCAGGGGCTGGCGACGCTGCAGTTTCGCGCTCCGGCCTGGCTCGGCCTGCTGGCCTGTCTTCCGCTGGTGCTTTTCCTGAGCTGGCAGCGTCTCCGCCGCGACGAACTGCGCCCCTGGCTGGCCCTGGGGTGCCGCCTGGCCGGGGTGGCGCTTCTGGCGCTGGCACTGGCCGAGCCGTACTTCCATCAGCTGGCCCGGGCGATGACGGTACTCTTTGTCGTCGATCGCTCGCTGAGCATCCCCGATGAGCCCGGCCCCGATCCGGCCCAACCGGGCGCTCAGATCGACCTGCGTGCGCGCCGGCTTCTCCGCTGGATCAACGATTGCGTCGCCATGCGCGGCGCGGGACACGAACGCGACCAGGTCGGGTTGATCGTCTTTGGTCGGCAACCGCGCCTTGAGTTACCTCCGTCCGATGCGCCGCGCTTCAATCTGCGCGAGCTGCCCCCCGCCGACGATGGCCAGGCCACCAACATCGCCGCCGCGCTCAAGCTCGCGCTCGCCTCGTTCCCTGAAGGCACAGGCAAGCGCCTGGTGCTGGTGAGCGATGGCAACCAGAACCTGGGCGACGCCGAGGAACAGGCCCGCCTGGCGAAGGCCCTGGGCGTCGAGATCGACGTCGTCCCGCTCGCTGCCGACCAGCGCAACCAGGACGAGGTCCTGGTCGAGCGCGTCGATGCGCCGCCCCTCACCGAGCAGGGTGCCCGGGTGCCTATTCGTGTCCTCGTCCGCAGCCATCATCCCGGGGTGGTCGTCGGTCGGCTTATCCTGCGCCAGATCACTGACAAGGACGCCTCGGTCGTGCTGACTCCCGATCGTGGCGGCAGCCTGGGCCTCGAGGTCGATCCGATTCCCGGTCAACCGCGCGGCGTGCGCATCCGTCGCGTGCTGCCAGGATCGCCCGCGGCCCGGGCCGGGCTCGAACCTGGCGAGGACGTGCTGACTGTCGAGGGTGCCGACATCCAGGGGCCCGCCGGGCTCGAACTCCTGCTCGCCCGCCAGAAACCCGGGCAGGCGGTGCGCCTGGGCCTGCGTCGCGAGCCGGTGCGCATCGTCGCCGTGCGCGAGGCCGCTCGCCTGCGCCTGGGTCTGAACCCGTTCTCGTTTGATCGTCCCCTGACCGACGAGCAGCGCTCCTACACCTACGAGGCGGAGTTCCAGCCTCTGCAGGTCGAGGACGAGCAGGGCAAGGTGGTGCAGCGTGGCCTGCCGCGCGATCGGCTGCAGAACAACCGCGCCAGTGCCCATGTCCTGGCGCGCGGACAGGGGCGCCTGCTGCTGTTAGAGAACGAGGCTGGTCAGCATCGCGAGCTGGTCGAACGCCTTGTCCAGGCTGCGGGCAAACGGTTCCGCGTCGTCGCCGAGCCGGTCGATCTCCTCGACAACTACAAGGGACGCGACAAGCTCGCCGTCTTCCTGTCCAACTTCGATGGCGTCATCCTCGCCGACGTGCCCGCCGAGCGCATCAGCGAGGAGCACCAGGAGGTCCTGCGCACCAATACTCACGATCAGGGTTGCGGGCTGGTGATGATCGGCGGCCCAGAATCGTTCGGCGCGGGTGGCTGGCAGAATACCCCCGTCGAAAAGGCGCTGCCCGTCGATTGCGACATCCGCTCGCTCAAGGTCCAGGGCAAGGGCGGGCTCGTTCTCATCATGCACGCCTCGGAGATGGCTCGGGGCAACTACTGGCAGAAGCGCATCGCCAAGCTAGCCGTCGAACGTCTCGGTCCCGGCGACGAGGTCGGCGTCATCGACTACGGTTTCGCCTGCAAATGGCACGTCCCCATGAAGGAGGTCGGCCCCAATCGCGCCGACATCCTCGCCGCCATCGATCGCATGACCCCCGGCGACATGCCCGATTTCGATCCGGCCCTCGAGATGGCCCACAAGGCGCTGACCGACAAGGTCAAGGACTTTGGCGCGAAGCACATCATCATCATCAGCGACGGTGACCCCGCCCAGAGTAACAAGGGAATCCTGACCCAGATCCGCGCCGACAAGATCACTGTCGCCACCGTCGGGGTGGCCACCCACGGCGCGCCCGAAGATCAGAAGATGACCGACATCGCCTCGCCGATCCCCGGCACCAACCGGAAGCGTTACTACAAGGTGACCGATCCGCGCCAGCTGCCCGCCATCTACGTCAAGGAGTCGCGCCTGGTTAGCCAGGCGTTTATCCATCGCCGCGCGTTTCAGCCCAACCTGGTGCTGCGCAGCGGCCCCACGGCGCGTCTTCCGGACCTGCCGCCGCTGGGTGGGTTCGTGCGCACCACGCGGAAGGAGAGCCCACTTGTCGAGGTGCCCATTCTCTCGCCACGATTCGCTGATCAGGACTTCCCCATCCTGGCTCACTGGAACTACGGCCTGGGCAAGTCGGTCGCCTTCACCTCCGATGCCGGACAGCCGGAGTTCTGGTCGCGCCGCTGGCTGACCGGGGAGGCCGGGCGTGACGGTGTCTTCGCCGGCTTCTGGGAACAGATCCTCGGCTGGGTGCTGCGCCCGGTCGAGAGCGGCCAGTTGCAGATGACCACCGAGCAGCGCGATGGCAAGATCCGCATTCTGGTCGAGGCGCGCGGGCCGGATGGCAAGCCGGATACGAACCTCCGCCTGCGGGCCGGCCTCAGCGCGCCCGGCGGGCGCGAAGGCAGCCGTCGTCAGGAGCTGCGCTTCACCCAGAAGAACGCCGGTCAGTACGAGGCCGAGGTCCGCGCCGACGAGGCGGGCTCCTACTTCATCACAGCCCAGGCCACCCGCCTGCGCACCGTGAAGCTCCCCGGTGAGAAAGAACCGCGCCAGATCGAGGAGGGCGTGGATAGCGTCCGCACCGGCGTGACACTGCCCTACTCTCCCGAGTTTGTCGAGCTGGAAAGCAACACCGCGCTGCTCGATCGCCTCCGCGAGATCACCGGCGGGCGCAGCTACGAGGATAACGCCGACCTCCTCGCCGAGGCCGCGCGCTCCGGGGCGATCTTCCGCGCGCCGGCCCAGCGCTTCCGTAGCGCGCTGCCGTTCCACTACTGGTTATTCCTCATCGCCGCCGCACTGCTCCTGGCCGACGTCGCCGTCCGTCGCCTGGCCTTCGATGCGCGCGAAACTGGCGAAATCCTGTCGCGCCTGTGGGCTCGTCTGCGCGGGTTTCCCGTTCCTCCTCCCACAGTAGCCAGTCTCGGCCGCGTCCGCGCTCGCTCTCCAGGCGTAGTTCCTCCGGTGGAGTATCAGGCCCCTTCTCCTGCTGGTGCACCCGCATCAGCGCCTCGCGCGTCCGGGGCTCCTACCCCTCCCAGGAAAGATCCCGTTGCCGACTCCCCCAGCGCGGGCAGCCTCGATTCGCTCCTCGAGGCCAAGAAGCGCGTGTGGGACCAGAAAAAGCCCGACGGGAAGTAACCCTGTCTCGACCAGGCAAGCAGGGCGGACCTTTCCATCTGCCGCTGTGAGGATCTCTGCGATGAATCGATGAAAATAAGAAGCTGAGTTTGACCGATGATCCTGTGACGATTAGGATCCCGCTTTCCGGTATTCCCTTTCCTCTCATACCCGGATTAGTCATGTTGCCGCGCCATCTCCGCAAACGGGCCGTCTGCCTCGAAATCCTCGAGCAGCGCCTGGCCCCGGCCACCAGCCTCTACGTGACCACTCCCATGGCCACGACACTGGGGACCATGATCCGGGAGTATTCCTCCACCGGGCAGCTGGTGCGCACCATCAATGTCCCCGTAACCGGTGAGATTGGTCGTGATCTGGTGGTCGATAACCGCCAGATCCACCTCTTCAACGGCACCTTCTCTCCGAACCTCAGCACCTACGACGCGGCCACGGCCTCGTGGTCCAATACGACCACTCCGGGTTGGAGCACCGTCAACAACCTCAGCTATGGCGGCATCGCTCGCACCGGCGGCGCCACCTTCGTCACCGACATGAACACCTCGGGCGCGGTTGAGACCGGCATTGTCCGCTTCAATGCCGACGGCTCGGTCGATCGGTTCGCCACCGACTTCGAGCCCATCGACCTGACCGTGGGGCTCGACGGCAAGCTCTACGCGCTCAACGCTTCTCGCACCCTCCGCGTGTACCAGCCCGATACCATGGCCCTGCTTCAGACGGTCACCCTGCCGACGACGGTCAATGTCACCATCAGCGGCACCACCACGGCGGTGACTCAGGATTATCGTTCCATCGCTGTCGACCAGAACGGCCTGATCTACGCAGCCGACTGGGGTGGCGTCGTGTCTCGCTTCAGCGCAACGGGCGTGGTCCAGACCAGCCAGAAGATGACCACCGCCCAGGGGCCTGCCTGGGGCAACCTGATCGACATCGACATCTTCTCGCCCATTCTGCCAATCGATGGCGGCCAACTTGTCGTTGGCTCCAGCAACGGAACAGTGGGCTACATCTCTTCCAACAACCTGTTAGCCCGGACGACCTTCAGCGCTGGCAGCGGCGCGGTGTTCGTGACCGCCGGGCCCGCCCTGGCCGAACTGAGCATCGCTGACGCCACGGTGAACGAAGCCACCGATGCGAACACCACCGCCTCGTTCACGGTGACGCTGTCGGGCCCCCTGGGTGTTCCCGTATCGGTCAACTGGGTGACGAGTTCAGGTACCAGCAACGGTGGGGCACTTGCTGGCAGCGACTTCGTCAACGCCAACGGCATGCTGACCTTCGCCCCAGGTGAAACCAGCAAGACCATCGACATCACCATTCTGGGCGATCGCAACGACGAGCTGGACGAAACCTTTACTGTCAACCTGATCTCGCCGGGAGGCACTTCCAGCAACGCTACCCTCATCGATAGCAGCGGTCTGGGACGCATCCTCGACGACGACGCGGCGCCGAATCAGAGCATCTATACTCCCGTCACGGCAGGCAACGCCACCGACTACCCGCGCGATGGGACCTTCGATCAACTGGTGACCACGACGGGCTCGCTGTTCATCCGCAACTTCACCACCGAGAATCTGAGTTATCGTCCGGTGATGGAGTACAACCTCAGCGGTGCCGACCTCGCCGCCAACCCCATCGCCTCGCTCGATCTCTATCTCGAATGGCCCTTCTACAGTTCGTCGGGGCTCACCGTCTACGCCTTCGCGGGCGATGGCCAGGCCACCGTGGCGGACGCCAACAACCTGAGTGGCATCCAACTGGGACGCATCTCCAGCGTCACCGAGGCCTCGGCCTGGCGCCGGCTCCGCTTCGACTCCAGCATCCTTGCACCGCTCCTGGCCCAGTCGAACTACATCGGCATCACCGTCGTCGCCGACACCAACACCACCGTTGATATCCGTGGCACCGCCTCAGCCCAGCCGCCCCGGTTGTCGCTCTGGTCGAGCGAGCCTCCGGTCGTTCCCACACTCAACATCTTCCAGAGCAGCGTCACCGAGACGAACCCGGGTGCCCCTACCCGGTGGATGAACTTCACGGTCCAGATGACCCTGCCGACGACGCAGCCTGTCACCGTGGATTACTTCACCGACCCGTCCAACGCGATCGCTGGGGTCGATTACGTCTCCACCGCGGGCACTCTCACCTTCCAGCCCGGCGAGCTGGTCAAGACGATCAGCGTCGAGATTCTGCCCGACACCATCTACGAGCCGACCGAATACTTCTACGTGAAGTTGGCCAACCCCACCACGGCCGGCATGTACTACCTGGCTGGGACTGGCAGCATCAACAACGATGACGCTATACCCTCCGTCCTCATCGGCTCCATCGAGGTGACCGAACCGGACGCCGGCCAGACCGGCTCCGCCGTCTACACCGTCACACTGAGTAGCCTGACGTACCAGACCGTCAATGTCTTCTACACCACCAAGGTCGCTTCCGCCGCGCCTGGAGAGGATTACACCTCTGTCTCGGGCGTGCTCACCTTCGCCCCCGGCGAGATCAGCAAAACCATCAGCGTCCCACTCCTCGGCGACAACACCGACGAACTCGACGAGACCTTCTACCTCGAAGTGACCCAGATCCAGAATGGCACCTACGGCTCCAATAATGTCCCGGCTCGCATCCTCGACAATGACCCGACTCCGACCGTCAACGTTTCCTCGCAGAGCATTATCGAGGGGGACACCGGCTCACAGACGCTGGTCTTCAATGTCACTCTGACCAATCCCAGCTCCTTCCCCATCAACGTGGACTACGTCACCGCCGATGGCACTGCGAAGGCAGGGTCGGACTATGGCAGCTTATCCGGCCGCATCACCTTCCTTCCGGGGGAGGTGGCTCAGACTGTCTCGGTTACGGTCTACGGCGACCTGACGCACGAAGCGAGTGAGACGTTCCAGCTCCGGCTTCTGGGATCCTCCAACTCCGTGCTGGGCCTTTCCGGGGTGGGCACCATCAGCAACGATGACTCCCCGCCGACACCGAGTGTTACGGGCGGCAGCGTGGTTGAGGGCAACGATGGGACCCGCACCATCGATTTCGTCGTCTCGCTGTCGAACCCCAGCTATCTGCCCATCCGCTACACCCTCGATACCAACCCGGTGAGCGCCACGCCCGATGTTGACTACACCCCCGTCTACCTCGATTTGACCTTCGTCCCCGGTGAGACCAGCAAGGTCATCAGCGTCCCCATCCTGGGCGACACCATCACCGAGGGGGATGAAACCTTCACCGTCGATCTCATCGCCCCCCTGGGGGCCTTGCTCCTCTCGGCCACGGGTACCATTGTCAACGACGATGCCGCGCCGACTCTCAGCGTCTCGTCGCCGAGCGTGGTCGAGGGTGATTCCGGCTCGGTCTCGCTGGTCTACACCGTTAGCCTGTCCAACCCCAGCGCCTTCCCGGTGACGGTGGACTTTGCCACTGCTGACGGTACGGCCATCGCGGGCAGCGATTACCTTGCCAAGACCGGTACGCTCACCTTCGCGCCGGGTGTGTTGAGCCAGGATGTGGTGGTAACGGTCCTGGGTGACCTTACTTACGAACTCGCCGAGACGCTCTCGCTGGTACTGTCAGGCGCAGTCAACGGCGTGGCCGGCTCGCCGGGCGTGGGGACGATCAGCAACGACGATGGCATTCCCACCGTCACGCTCGTGGGCGGCAGCGTGGCCGAGGGCGACTCCGGCATCACCTCACTGAACTTTGTCGTCACGCTGTCCAATCCCAGCTATTTGCCCATCACCTACACCTTCGACACCGTGGCTGGCAGCGCCACCGAGGGAGTGGACTACCTGGGCATCCACGGGCCCATCACCTTCGCCCCTGGGCAGACCGGCCAGGTGGTAACCGTGTCGATCGTGGGCGACGGCCTGCTCGAGCCCACCGAAAGCTTCTCCGTGACCCTGAGCGATGCCGGTTCCGCGGTTGCCTCCGCCACCGGCACCATCCTGCTCGACGACTATGCCCCCATCGCCGAGGCCGGGGCCAACCTCACGGGCAACGAGGGGCAGACGTTCGCCTTCAATGGCTCTGCCTCGTCCGATGCCGACGGCGACACGCTGACATTCACCTGGAACTTCGGCGATGGCACCACCGGCACCGGTGTCGCACCCTCCTACGCCTACGCAGACAATGGTGTCTACGTCGTGACGCTGACCGTCAGCGACGGCCAGGGCGGCGTTGCCACCGACACGCTCACGGTCACCGTCAACAACGTCGCTCCGACCGCCAGCGTCACCGGGGATACCAGCGGCGTGCCCGGTCAGGCGCGGGCGTTCACCTTCCGGGCCATCGATCCCTCCTCGGTGGACCAGGCCGCCCCGTTCACCTACCGCGTCACCTGGAGCGACGGCGTCAGCGAGACACGCACCGGCTCCGGAGCTGGCATTTCGTCCAGCCGAACTTTCCTGGCCACGGGCAACTACACCGTCCGCGTCAACGCCACGGATCGCAACGGAGCCCAGGGACCCGAGGCGCTTCTGAACGTCGCCATTGTCACGGCGCAACTCCAGGGCAGCGACCTTGTGGTCGGTGGGTCCAACGGTGTCGATACCATCGTGGTCCGTCCCGCCAACACCTCCGGCGCGGTGACTGTGATGCTCAACAACGCCACGGTCGGCACCTTCACCCCCACGGGAAGCATCGTCGTCCGGTCCCTGGGTGGGAACGACTCCATCACGCTCTCGACCACTCGCATCGGCAACCGGAGCTATGCGGTGAGCCAGCGGCTCTACCTCTTCGGCGGGGCTGGCAATGACAATATCAACGCCAGCGCCGCCACCGGGGCCAGCGTCCTGCTCGGTGAGGATGGCACTGACACTCTCACCAGCGGCACCGGTCGAAACATCCTCATCGGCGGCACGGGCGCTGACATCCTCTCCGCGGGCGATGGCGACGATATTCTGGTGGCCAGCGCGACCAGTCACGACGGCAACCTGACCGCCCTGGACGCCCTGCTGGACGAGTGGGATCGCACCGATTCCACCTTCGAACAGCGCCGCGATCGCCTACTGGGCACCCTGGCCGGCGGACTCAACGGCGGCTTCCTGCTCAATACCTCCACCGTCAGCGACGACGGTGCCATCGACGATCTGACCGGCGGCAATGGCCGCGACTGGTTCTTCGCCAGCCTGTCGGATCGGCTCCGCGATCGCAAGTCGAACGAGACGATCACGCGCTGAGGAAGCGACCCATCCAGCCGCAGATGTCCTTCACCGCCACGTTGCCTCCACACAGCAGGAGGACGACGTGGTCGGTGGGGCGGAAGACGGTGCGTCGGGCTGCGGCCAAGCAGCACGACGCGGCGGGCTCGGTCAGGACCTTGGCGCGTTCCAGCAGGAAGACCAGCGCGGCCACCGACTCGGCATCCGACACGACCATCACCTCGCGCGCCAGCTTTCGAGCGGCATCGAGGGTGAACTGGCTGACGCGCGGCGCGCCCAGGGTCCGGGCGATGGAGGTGATGGCGGGAAGTTCGACGATGCGCCCGGCGGCCACCGCCTTCGCCATGGCATCGGCCCCCTCGGTCTCGACGCCGATCACCTCGACCTGCGGCAGTCGCGCCTTGAGCGCCGTGCCCACCCCGGCCAGCAGGGCCCCGCCGCCGATACTGATGAAGACGTGCGTCGCATCCGGGGCATCCTCGGCAATCTCCAGGCCGATGGTCCCCTGCCCCGCCGCCACCAACGGATCGTCGAACGGATGCACCAGGGTGCGGCCGGCGACCTGCTGGCGCTGGGCCTCGGCGAAGGCGGCGTGGATGTCGTCGGTCAGGAGGATCTCGGCCCCGTAGCCGCGCGTCGCGTCCAGGTAGTTGGGCGGCGTCGTCCGTGGCATGCAGATGACGGCGTGCAGCCCGAGTTGCTGGGCGGCGAACGCCACCCCCTGCGCATGGTTGCCTCCGCTCACCGCCACCACGCCCGCCTGCTGCTCCTGGGTGTTGAGGGTGAGCATCTTGTTGAAGGCGCCGCGCGGCTTGAACGACCCGGTCTTCTGCAAGCATTCCAGCTTCAGCGAGACCCGGCAGCCCAGTTCTCGGCTCAGCGTCGCACTCGGCACCAGCCCCGTGCGCCAGACGTGCCCGCGGATCCGCTCCCGGGCTTGCTCGATCAACTCGACGGTTAGCATCTCCTCATCTCCGATCGCGAAGGCGGGCTGGTGCCACTATATTGGCAGGATGGCGAAGAAACACAAACCAGCCGCTGACCCGACTGTCACCTTCTGGGGCGCCGCCCGGACCGTGACCGGCTCGATGCACCAGCTCGACGCCAACGGCCAGACGCTCCTGCTCGACTGCGGCCTGTATCAGGGCTCGCGGAAGGAGACCTACCACCGCAACATCGACTTCCCGTTCCGGCCGCGCGACATCGATGCGGTTCTCCTCAGCCACGCCCACATCGATCATTGTGGCAACCTGCCCAACCTGCTCAAGCAGGGGTTCAGCGGGACGATCTACTGCACGCCGGCGACCCGTGCTCTGGTCGCCGTCATGCTCGGTGATGCGGCGAAGATCCACGAGGAGGACGCCGCCTACCTCAACCGGAAGCGGGCTCGGGGCGAGCCGAAGATCGAGCCGCTCTACGAGGGGCCCCACGTCTATCGTACTCTGTTGAAGCTCCGGGCGGTGCCCTACGACAAACCGGTCGAGGTCGGACGTGGCATCACTGCCACCTTCGTCGAGGCCGGCCATCTCCTGGGATCGACCATGATCCACGTGCGCATCGACCGACCCGGCGGCCCGCGCACCCTGACCTACACCGGCGACCTGGGCCGTCCAGGGATTCCCATCCTGCGGCCCCCCGCGCCGGTGCCGCCCGCCGACTTTGTCATCTGCGAAAGCACCTATGGTGGGCACTTCCACGAACCGGTGCAGGAGACAGCCGAGCAGCTGGGCGAGGTTGTTCGGCGCACCGTCGCCCGGGGCGGCAAGCTGGTCATCCCGGCGTTCAGCGTCGGACGGACCCAGACCATCGTCTACTACCTGCACCAGCTGATGAGCGCCGGCCGGCTGCCGAATGTGCCCATCTTCGTGGACAGCCCCATGGCCGTCCGCGCCACCGAGGTCTACCGGGCACATCCCGAGTGCTTCGACGATGAAACCCTTCGCATGCTCGACGAGAATCCCGAACTCTTCGGCGAACAGCGGATCCGCTATGTCGAGAAACAGCATGACAGCGTGGCGCTGAATAGCCATCCGGGCCCCTGCCTGATCATCTCCGCCAGCGGCATGTGCGAGGCGGGACGCATCGTGCATCATCTCAAGCAGGTGGTCGAGGATACCCGCAGCACCATCCTCATTGTCGGCTTCCAGGCGCCAGAAACACTGGGACGCCGCCTGGTCGAACGTCGCCCGGAGGTGCGCATCCTGGGGCGGATGTTCAAGCTGGCGGCCGAGGTGGTCGTGCTGAATGGTCTTTCCAGCCATGCCGACCACGGCGATCTGCTGCGGGTCCTGGGGCCACTTAGTGGAACGGCGAAGCAGGTGCGCCTGGTCCATGGCGAACCTTCTCAGGCGGATAAGCTGGCTGCGGGACTGGAGGAGATCGGGTTCCCCGACGTGGGGGTGCCCGAACGAGGCGAGACGGCAACGATTTGACGAAAGGAACATCATGGCGAAGACGCGCGTGACGACGAAGAAGAAGAAACCCCTCGGACGCATCGTCCTGCGGACCGGCGAGGCGCTGGTGGAGGCCGGGCCCGCCTGGTCGGCCGCCGAGCCCGAGGTGGTGATCGGCGAGCTGGATGGGCCGGTGGGCTACGCCATCGCCAACCTGATGGGCGATCAAACCCAGGGGCACTCGCGCGTCTTTGCCCTGCTCGATTGCGACGTGCAGATTCGCCCGGTGACCGTCATGGTCAGCAAGGTGACCGTGACGAAGACGAAGTACACGAACATCCTCATGGGCACCGTCCAGGCGGCGGTCGCCAACGGGGTCCTCGACGCCGTCCGCGCCGGCGACATCCCGAAGTCGAAGGCCAACGACCTGGGCATCATCGCCTCCATCTGGCTCGACCCGTCGGTCCTGACGGAGAAGATCGACCCGGCGGTGCTCTTCAAGACGCATCGCGAGGCGATCGCCAAGGCCATCCACAAGGCGATGAACCACGAACCCGGCATCGACTGGCTGCTCAAGAACCAGGACAAGATCACGCATTGCTTCCATCAGATGGCCGTCGAAGGGACCCTCTGATAGCCACCGCGCCCGGCCAGAGTTCGGCCAACCTGGCTGGGCGCTCTAGAATACCCGCACCGGCCGCGTGGTCTCGTGCCCGCCCGGCCTGACGTGGGGGGGTGTGCATGCATGGATGACCGCGTGCTGCTGGCCGCGGTGCTGGCCGACCCGGACGACGACCTGCCGCGTCTCGCCTATGCCGACTGGCTGGAAGAGACGGGTAACGAGGCCCGGGCCGAGTTCATCCGCGCCCAGATCGAGCTGGCACACCTTCCCCTGGCCGACGACCGCCACGCTGCCCTGCTGGCACGCTGCCGGATGTTGCAGCGCTGCTTCGGCGCCGAGTGGCTGGGCGAGGTACCTCCCTCGCTGGTGGTCGATCAGTTCGAGCGCGGCTTCCCTGTGCGCGTGGGCCTCCGGCCGCGGCGGCTGCCCGAGCGCGTCCTGAAAGGGCCTGACTTCGCAGCCCTCGACCGGGTGATGCATCTCTTTCCCCTGCACACCTTCCGGGCGGAGTTGATCGGCGCGGTGGTGCCGACCATGATCCGGTTTCCCACGGCCACGCACTACCCCGGCCGGGGCGACAGCCCGCTGGAGCGCCTGGCCCGCTGGGAGCCGCTGCGGCGGTTCTCCACCCTCGATTTTGGCCGCGATGGCATCGTCACCGGGCAGGGTGATTTCGAGCCCGGCATCGAGGCGCTGGCCGCCTCGCCCCACGTTCACCAGGTGGCCGCGCTGCGTCTGTCCGGGTTGCTCCTGGGAGAAAACGCTGTGCGCCTGATCGCCGAGTCGCCTCATCTGTCGTGTCTGCGCGCGGTCGATCTCCGCCACAACGTGCCACTGATCGACCACCAAGGCGTGCTGCTCGAAACCAACCTGGCCGAGCGCCTGGAGGTGATCGATGGCATCGACCTGGTCACCGCTGGCCGCTGGCTGCACCGGCCCGGGTGTCGTCTGCGCGAGCTGGGGATCACCATCGATCCCTACCGCGATCATCCCGAGACGACCGACGCGGCCTTCCTGGTCGGCGCGCCGGGCCTGGCCGGGCTGCGCCGACTGACGCTTCACTTCGAGGGGCCGGCCGCCTGGCAGGAACGCCCACCCGAGCGCGACGAGGTGCTCCGCGTCGAGCATCTCATGGAGTTGCTGGCCTGCCCCGCCCTGGGCCAACTCGAGGAGTTGAATCTCTGTGGCGTCGGCCTGCACGATGGTGAGATCACCGCCCTGCCTCAGCTGCCCTCGCTGCGCAATCTCGTCACTCTCCGGCTACGCCGCTGCCTGCTCAACGGCGCGCTGGTGGCCTACCTGCGTGCCTTCCTGATCCACGGCCGGCTGCGCCGACTCGATCTCTCGTGCAACGGGCTGAATAACGCTGGTGCAAGGATGCTGGCCAGCTGGCCCGAGTTGGCCCGGCTGCACGAACTCTGCCTCGACGCCAACGACATCGGCCCACCCGGCTTCGAGGCCATCACTCGCTCGCCCAATCGGAATGCCTGGTTACACCTCACCGGCGAGCTTCCACCCGCGGGCGAGGCGCTTCTCGGAGTTTGACGAAGCTTTTTGTCTGAACAGGAAGGCCATGGCTTCGCGCACCTTCACCGCTCGCTGGTTGTTGCCCATCGATGGCCCGCCCCTTGCCGGGGGCCTGCTGACCATCGACGGTGAGAAGATCGTCGCGGTCGAACCAGCCGGCACGCGGTTCGCCGACGTGGACCTGGGTGATGTGGCTGTGCTGCCCGGGTTGGTCAACGCGCATGTCCATCTCGACCTTAGTGGCATGCGCGGGCTGGCGCCTCCCCGGCTGCGGCTGCCCGACTGGCTGCGTCAGGTCATCGGGCATCGCCTGAGCGTCTCACCCGGCCAGGTGGCGCAGGACATCCACGCCGGTCTGGCCGAGTGCATCCGCACGGGCACCACCCTGGTGGGCGATATCTCCGGCGACGGTCGTTCGTGGGAGATTCTGCAAGCGTCGCCGATCCGCGCCGTGGTCTTTCGCGAGCTGCTCGGGCTCAGTGGGGATCGACTCCGGGCGGCGGCTCAGACAGCCCTGACCTGGGGTCGGGATTGCCAGCCGACGCCGACCTGCCGACCGGGCTATTCGCCGCATGCGCCGTACAGCGTGAGCGAACGGCTGCTCCATATGGTCACCTCGCAGGCCTGGCAGCCCGCCCTGCCCCTGGCCGCTCACCTGGGCGAGTCGGCCGAGGAGCTGGAGCTGCTGGCCTCACATCGGGGGCCGTTCGTCCCGTTTCTGCAGGGGCTGGGTGTCTGGGATCCGGAGGCGCTGGGCAGCCTGCGCGACTGGACCCACCGCCTGAACGTGGCCGACCGCGTGCCCGTGCTGCTGGCGCACGGCAACTACCTGCAACCGCGCGACGTTCCCCCAGGCGCCACCGTAGTGATCTGCCCGCGTACCCACGCCGCGTTCGGCCATCCACCCCATCCGCTGCCGCGCTTCCTGGAGGCGGGCATCCGCGTGGCCGTGGGCACCGATGGCCTGGCGTCGAACCCCGATCTCGATCTGCTGGCCGAGCTTCGCTGGTTGCGCCGAACGACCGAGTTGCCAGGCGCGGTGATTCTGGCCATGGGCACTCGGGCCGGCGCCGAGGCGCTGGGGTTTGGCCAGGAGACCGGAAGTCTGACTCCCGGAAAGTCGGCCGATTGGATCGTCGTGCCCCTCAAGGGCGCCTCGCACGATGATCCCCACGACCAGCTTCTGCACGGTCATCTTCCTGCCCAACGAGTAATGTGTCAGGGACGGTGGCTCCTCGGAGAGATATAACAACGCCAAACCTCGCTCCCTGAGGAACGAATGGAATGCCGCTGGGTTACCTGACGCTGGTCCTGCACGCCCACCTCCCCTACGTCCGCCATCCCGAGCACGAGGACTTCCTCGAGGAGGACTGGCTCTACGAGGCGATCACGGAAACGTACATCCCGCTGCTGGATGTCTTCGAGGGGCTGGATCGGGATGAGATCGACTGGCGGCTCACCATGTCGGTGTCGCCGACGCTGGCGGGCATGCTCGACGATGAACTGCTACAGTCGCGCTACGTCCGCTACCTGGATAACCTCCTCGCGCTGACCACCAAGGAGCTGGAGCGCACCCGCTGGGAGCCCGAGTTTCACGTCCTGGCGCAGATGTACCATGCCCGCTTCAGCCGTTGCCGCGAGGTCTTCGTCGAGCAGTATGGCCGGAACCTGCTGCGCGGCTTCCGTCACTTCTACGAAACGGGCCGGCTCGAACTGATCACCTGTGGCGCAACGCACGGCTTTTTGCCGCTCATGGGCGACAACCAGGCTGCCCGCCGCGCCCAGATCGAGATCGGCTGCAGCGAGTTTGCCCGCCACTTCGGACGACGGCCGCAAGGTATCTGGCTTCCTGAATGCGGCTATGTGCCCGCGCTGGATGAACTGCTGGCGGGCGCCGGCCTGCGCTACTTTTTCACCGACACCCATGGTGTCCTTTTTGCCGAGCCCCGGCCTCGCTTCGGCGTCTATGCGCCGATCCTTTGCCCGAATGGGCACGTCGCCGCCCTGGGGCGCGACACCGAGTCGTCCAAGCAGGTCTGGAGCGCGCTGGAGGGCTACCCCGGCGACTTCAACTATCGCGATTTCTACCGCGATGTCGGCTTCGACCTCGACTACGAGTATCTCAAGCCCCATCTCCACAAGATCGGCATCCGTACGCTCCTGGGCATCAAGTACTATCGCATCACCGGCCGCACCGACCACAAGCTGCCCTACGATCCACGCGCGGCCCTCGAGAAGGCCGCCGAGCATGCCGGCAACTTCATGTTCAACCGCGAGAAGCAGGTCGAATGGCTGTCCGGCTCCATGGACGGCCGGCCGGCTCTCATCGTCGCACCGTACGATGCCGAGCTGTTTGGCCACTGGTGGTTCGAGGGACCCGACTGGATCAACTTCCTGCTCCGCAAGCTGCACCACGACCAGCAGAAGATCAAGCCCATCACCATCCCGGAGTATCTCGACCAGCACCCGCGCATCCAGGTGGCGCAGCCCACCATGTCGAGCTGGGGCTACAAGGGCTACAACGAGGTCTGGCTCGAAGGCTCCAACGACTGGATCTACCGCCATCTCCACGAGTGTGCCGAACGCATGGTGCACCTGGCGCGAGGCAACCCCTCGGCCGAGGGGCTGATGCTGCGCGCGCTCAATCAGCTAGCCCGCGAGCTGCTCCTGGCCCAATCCAGCGACTGGGCCTTCATCATGAAGACCGGCACCATGGTCGAGTACGCTCTGCAGCGCACCCAGACGCACGTGCTGAACTTCCTGCACCTGTCCGACTCGATTCAGCGCCTCGACATCGACGAGGGCTGGCTCGCCGAGATCGAGCGCCGCAACAACGTTTTCCCCGAGATCGACTACCGCGTGTATGCCTGATTGTCGTCCCCAGGGGCGGCGCGATCGTGTACCATGAATCGAGGCGGGAACGCGGGGTGAGAACCCCGTGCCGGGCCCGACCGTAGAACAAGCATCGGCTGCTCCTCTCCTTCTCATGCGTCCTCATTCGAGGTGATCCATGGTGGCCCGATGGCTGTGTGGCGCGCTGCTGGGTGCGCTGCTCCTCTTGCTGGCGGCCTGCACGAAGAACGACCCCCGCAAGGCGGGCACCTCCGGCGAAAGCTCGAAACTGCGCGAGCCCGAGGAGGAACCGGGGCCGGACGTCTTCGAGGATGCCACCTCGCGCACGGGCATTCAGTTCACCTACCGCAACGGTGAGGACACCGCCAACCACATGTCCATCCTCGAGTCGCTGGGTGGCGGTGGGGCTGCCATCGACTTCGACGGCGATGGCCTGCTCGATCTCTTCCTGCCCGGTGGCGGCGGGTTTGCCGGCGCCGACAAGAAGGACATCGTTGGCTTCCCCTGCAAGCTCTTCCGCAATCAGGGCGGCCTGAAGTTCGAGGATGTGACGGCGCAGGTCGGGCTGGATCGCCTGGCTGGAGGCAAACCCTGGTTCTACACCCATGGCGCCGCTGTCGCCGACTTCGACCGCGACGGCTGGCCCGATCTGGTGGTCACCGGCTGGCGCGCGGTGGCTCTGTTTCGCAATGTCCCGGTCGATCCAGCCGATCCGAAAAAAGGTCGTCGCTTCGAGGATGTCACCGCACGCGCCGGGCTGGGGACTGGCATCGAGTGGACCACCAGCGCCGCCTTCGGCGATCTGGATGGCGATGGCTTCCCGGACCTCTACCTGTGCCAGTATGTCGACTGGTCCTGGGCCAAGAACCCTGCCTGCAACTACGACGGCAAGACGCCCGATGTCTGCCCGCCACGCAGCTTCGCCGGGCTGCAGCATCTGCTCTTCCGCAACACCGGCAAGGGCACCTTTGAGAATGTGACGAAGGCAGTTGGCCTGCGACCCGGCGGTGATAGCGCCAGCAAGGGGCTGGGCGTCCTCATGGTCGATCTCGATGACGACCGTCGGCCCGAAATCTACGTCTGCAACGATACCGTCGACAACTTCCTCTACGTCAACCACTCCTCGCCGGGAAAATTCAAGCTAGAGGACCAGGGCCTGACCAGCGGCGTGGCCCGCGACGACCGTGGCTCGCCCAACGGCAGCATGGGCATCGACGCGGGCGACCCCGATCGCAACGGCAAGCCTGCCGTGTGGGTGACCAACTACGAGAACGAGTTGCACGCCCTGTACCGCAACGAGTGCAAGAAGGGGCTACTCTACTTCAACTACAACACCCAGGCCGCCGGCATCGCCGCGCTGGGGCAGGTCTACGTGGGATGGGGAACCGCCTTCATCGACGTCGATCTCGATGGCTGGGAAGACATCTTCGTCAGCAATGGGCACGCCATCCGCCACCCGACGGGCAAGGGGGTGACCCGCTTCCAGAAGCCGGTGCTGATGCGCAACAACAAGGGGCGCTTCGGCAAGGTCAGCAAGCGTCTCGGCGAGTATGGCCAGAACGATCACCTGGGCCGGGGTGTCGTCTTCGCCGACCTCGACAACGACGGTCGCACCGACATGGTGCTGTGCCACACCAACGAACCGGTCTCTATCCTGCGTGGCATCGGAGGCAAGGGCAACCACTGGCTGGGCTTCCAGCTGCAGGGCAAGGACCACGCTGATCTCGTCGGCGCCAAGGTAGTGATCACCGTGGCTGGCGAGAAGCAGTCGCGATTCGTCAAGGCAGGCGGATCGTACTGCTCCTCCGGCGATCGCCGGCTGCTCTTTGGAGTGGGCCCCGCCACGAAGGTCGATCTGGTCGAGATCACCTGGCCCAACGACACGACCCAGACGTTCCGCGACCTGGCCGTCGATCGTTACCATCGCCTGACCCAGGGTGACGCCACGACGCGGTAAGCGATGTAAATCGCACCCAGGTCGTTGCTGGCCGGGGGCCTCGGCGTTACAGTGGAGAGGTCTGCTTGCGGACTCTCTCCCACGCTGCAACCGGTGAGGCTCGCGATGTCACTCCGTTGGCCTGCGCTGCTTGCCGTCTGCCTGCTGGCAACACCTGCCCGCGCTGACGACTCGCTGGCGAAATATGATGCCCTGGTGCGCCCCCAGGATCGGCAGCACTGGGCCTTCCAGGCCGTGCGTCCCATGGCTCCTCCGCCAGTGCGCGACCAGGCCTGGGTGCGCAACCCGATTGATGCCTTCGTCCTGAGCAAACTGGAGGCCCGCGGCTGGCGCCCCGGTCCTCGTGCGACGCCCCACGCCCTGCTGCGACGCATCTATCTCGATCTGACCGGCCTTCCGCCCACGCTGGACGAGCAGGACGCCTTTACCCGCGACACGCGCCCCGATCGCTGGGAGCGCCTGGTCGACCGCCTGCTTGCCTCGCCTGCGCATGGCGAACGCTACGCCCGTCACTGGCTCGACGTCGCCCGCTACGGGGACACCAACGGCTACGAGCGCGATGCCGACAAGCCCGGCTCCTGGCGCTACCGCGATCGGGTCATCGCCAGCCTCAACGACGATCTCCCTTTCGATCGGTTTCTCGTCGAACAGCTGGCCGGCGATGAGATGCCTGGCGCCCACCCGGGCAGCCGCGTTGCCACGGGGTTCCTCCGCCTGGGCCCCTGGGACGACGAACCCGCCGACCCGAAAACCGACCGCTTCGACCAGCTGGACGACCTGGTCAGCGCGACCAGCGAGGCCTTTCTGGGGCTGACACTGGCCTGTGCGCGCTGCCACAACCACAAGTTCGAACCGCTGACCATGCACGACTATTACCGCATGGTCGCCGTGTTCGATCCTCTGCAGCGGCCGCGCGATGGCCGGACCGAGTTGGACCGCCCCGCCGTGCCGCCCCAGGAACGCGCTCGCATCCTGGCCAGCGAGAAACGCCTGGCCGCTCTCCGCAAGCAGGGAGCCGCTGGCCAGGCTGAGGCCGACCGGCTTCAGCGAGAGCTGGCTGCTGTGCCGCGCGGCTACTTCCTTGAGGAAACTCCGACCGCCGTGCCGGTGACGCACCTGCTGCGCCGTGGTCGGGCCGACGCGCCCGGCGCTGTGGTGCAGCCCGGCCTGCCCGCGGTCCTGGTGCCGACGCAGCCCGCCTTCCTGCCTGCCACTCTTACCTCGACGCAGCGCCGGCTGACCCTGGCGCAGTGGATGGTCCGCCGCGACAACCCGTTGACACCGCGCGTCATCGTCAACCGGGTCTGGCAGTGGCACTTCGGCGAGGGACTGGTGCGCACTCCCAACGACTTCGGCACGCGCGGCCAGGCGCCGACTCATCCCGAGCTGCTCGACTGGCTCGCCGGCTGGTTCGTCGAGCAGGGCTGGAACCTCAAGGCCCTGCATCGGCTGATCGTCACCAGCAACACCTACCAGATGAGCCGGGCGGTCCACGCGGAGTACCAGGCGGCCGACCCGGAGAACCGTCTCCTGTGGCGCTTCCCTGTCCGGCGGCTTGAGGCCGAGACCATCCGCGATGGGATGCTGGCAGTTTCTGGTCGGCTCTCTCGTAACATGGGTGGCCCTGGCGTGCGGCCCGCCATCCCTCGCGCCGCGCTGGAAGGCCACAGCGACCCCAACACGGTTTGGAAGGCCGACGCCCCCGACCGCACCGAGCGCCGCAGTGTCTACATCCACGTCAAACGGTCGCTCCCGGTGCCGATGCTCGAGGTGCTTGACACCTGCGACACCACCCGCTCGGCGGCGCAGCGCCTGGTGACCACCGTGGCTCCGCAGGCGCTCGTCCTGTTCAACGGCGACTTCACCAACGAGCAGGCGCGCCACCTGGCCGAGCGACTGGCGCGCGAGGCCGGCCCCGACGACACCGCCCGGTTCGATATCGCTTATCGCCTGCTATTGGCCCGGTCTCCGCGTGAGCGTGAGGTGACCCTGTTGCGCGACTATCTCGGCCAGCAGCGGCGGAATGGCCTCGCCCCGGAGGCCGCCTGGAGCCAGGTCTGCCGCGTGCTGCTCAATCTCAATGAGTTCGTCTACCCCGACTGAGTGGAGGCCGACATGCACCTGCATCGGCGAGAGATGCTGTGGCGGGCCGGCGGCGGCTTCGCAGGCCTGGCGCTACTCGATCTGTTGAGCCGGGATGGCTTCTTCGCGCATGGCGCTGCGCCTCCCGCGCGCCGGGCTCGGGCGAAGCGCGTCGTCTTCCTGTTCATGAACGGCGCGCCCAGCCATGTGGACACGTTCGACCCCAAACCTGCGCTAACAAAGTTCGACGGCACTCCCTACCGGGGCCCCACCCCCGTTGGGTCGAATGGTCGCCCGGTCGGCCATCTGATGAAGAGTCCCTTCCCCTTCACCCGGCACGGGCGCAGCGGGTTGGAGATCTCCAGCCTGTTCCCCCACACCGCTCGGTTCGCCGACGATCTGTGCGTGCTGCGCGGGCTCTACACCGACACCGCCGCCCACGCCTCCGGCTGCCTGCAGATGAACACCGGCAACGTGCAGATCGGCAAGCCGGCCCTCGGCGCCTGGCTCACCTACGGTCTGGGCCACCTCACCGACAACCTGCCCAGCTTCGTCGTCATGACCGATCCGCGCGGCGGCCCCATCGCCGGTGCCTCCAACTGGAGCGCCGGGTACATGCCTGCGCGCTTCCAGGGCACGCTCTTCCGCAGCCAGGGAAGTCCGCTCATCGACCTTGCCACCCCGGCTGGCATCAGCGACAAAACCCAGCGGCAAAGTCTGGATCTGCTCCGCGAGCTGAACGGCGAACATCTCCGCCAGCGGCCAGGCGACTCCGAGTTGTCGGCCCGCCTGCATTCCTACGAACTGGCCTTCCGGATGCAGACCGCTGCCACCGATGCCGTGGATCTGTCGCGCGAGACTGCCACCACGCAGGCTCTCTATGGTCTGCACCACAAGACGACCGCCGATTTCGGCCGTAAGTGCCTCATCACCCGACGGCTCCTCGAACGGGGCGTCCGCTTCGTGCAGCTGTACTCGGGAGGTGGCCACATCGAGGATACCTGGGACGGCCACAACGACTGCGTCGCCAACCACACCCTCCACGCCGCCGAGACCGACCAGCCCATCGCCGCGTTGATGACCGACCTCAAACGCACCGGGTTGTGGGAAGAAACGCTACTGATCTGGGGCGGCGAGTTTGGTCGCACGCCCACCAGCGAGGGCGTCGGCAAGCGCGGCCGCGATCACAACCCGTTCGGCTTCAGCATGTGGCTGGCCGGCGCCGGCGTGAAGGGCGGTCAGGCACTGGGGGCCACCGACGAACTGGGGTTCAAGGCCGTGCAGGAGCGCTGCCACACCTCCGACCTGCACGCCACCATCCTGCACCTGATGGGGCTCGATCACGAGAAGCTGACCTATTTCCACCAGGGTGCCGACCAGCGGCTGACCGGCGTCCGTGGTCGGGTGATCGAGGACGTGCTGGCCTGACCCAGGGAATCAACTCTCGCCGCGTCGCAGGCCGCGCCCGGGCAGGGCTGCGGTGCGCTGCCCATCGCGCAACACCACCGTTCCGTTCACCAGCACATGATCGACCCCCACGGCCAGTTTTCGGCCATCCTCGTAGGTCGCCGGGTCGCTGATGGTGTCCGGGTCGAAGACCACCACGTCGGCCGCCAGTCCGACGCGGAGCAGGCCGCGATCGCGCAGGCCGAACCGCTGGGCGGGATGAGCGGCGAGGCGCTGCACGGCGGTTTCGAGCGACCAGACGCCTTCGCGGACATAGTGGCCCAGGTAGCGTGCGTAGCAGCCGCAGCCGCGCGGATGGGGTCGGCTGCCGGTGTAGATACCATCGCTGCCACCCATCATCGCCGGATGACACATGAGCCCACGCACGTCGCTCTCGTCCCGGAAGCGATGCGGCACCACACAGCCGACGGCCATCTCGCTGGCGAGCAGAATCTGACAGACGAACTCGCCCAGCCGGGCCGGATCGATCTCGCCGCTGGCGCCTCGCCCAGCGGCCTCGAGCAGCGACATCCCCTCGTATTTTCTCCACGCCGGATCGGCCACATAGCTGATGCGCACCGTCTCCAGCGGCGCCTTGGGGTTGGCGAACGCCTCGCACAGCCGCTGCCAGTCCGCGCGCTCGCGCAGCCGGGTGAGGGTAGCGTCGAGGCCGCCTTCCTGGATCCACGGCGGCAAGGTATACATCCCCACGATGCTGCTGCCGGCCAGGTAGCAGTAGAGATCATAGGTCACCTCGATGCCGCGCCGTCGCGCTGCGTCCACCAGCGGCAGCGCCAGCCGGGCCTGGCTGTTGAAGTGCGAGACGTGCACCGGGCACCGGGCATGTTCGCCGATGCGGAACACCTCGCCGAGTGACCCTTCCAGCCCCGTGGGATCGTATCTTCGCATGTGCGTGACGTAGACGCCGTCGTACGGCGCGATGGCGGTGCAAAGCTCGGCCAGCTCGGCCTCCTGGGCGTACAGGCTGGGGATGTAGTCCAGCCCGCTCGACAGGCCCACCGCCCCCTGCTCCATCCCCTCGTGGACCAGGCGCTTCATCACCGTCAGCTCGTCCGGCGTGGGGGTGCGCGTCGCCAGCCCCATCACCTCCATGCGCACGTTGCCGTTGGGCACCAGCGTGGCCACATTCACAGCTGTCCGCCCGTTGAAGGCGTTCAGGTACTCGTCGATGGTGCTCCAGGTCGGCCGCTGCTCGGCAGGCAGCCGGCGCCACTCGGCCCCGCCGGAGAAACCCGCGGTGTATCGGCACATGTACTCGAGCACGGCCGGCGAGGCCGGCGCCATGGCCACGCCATCCTGGCCGATGATGTAGGTGGTCACACCCTGGCGAATGGCCGGCTCGTGCTGCGGATCCATGAACAGCGCCAGGTCGCCATGGACGTGGGCATCGACGAACCCCGGGGCGATCACTCGATCGCGTGCGTCGAGTACCAGGGCGGCCTGGGCGCCGGGCAACGGACCGATTGCCACGATGCGACCATCGCGGATGCCGACGTCGCCGCGGAACCAGGGGTTGCCGGTTCCATCCACGATGCGGCCGGCGGTGATCAGGACATCGAGGGGTTCGCGGACGCGCACGCTCATGAGGGACCTCCGGAGGGCAGACTTCTCCTTTCACCTATCCCGGGCCGGTCGCACTGGACAGGGGGGAATCTCGGGCGGACAATGAGAGTTTGACCTGTTGCCTCTCCCGGGGCCTGCATCCGTATGAGTTCCACCGCGCTGAGTTGCCCCTTCTGCAACGCACTGCTCCCCCCTCCCGCCGGACTCCGGCTGGGCGATCGCGTGACCTGCCCGCGCTGCGGAGACAGCTTCCGGGTCGAGGAGCTTCCCGTTGCGCCCGCCAGTAGCGCGGCGCCAGTCGACACACCGGCGCCGACCCCGGCTCCCTCGGTGCCCAGGCGCTCGAACGGGCGCATCGCGGCGCTGGTGGTCGGGGTGATGCTTCTCATGGGAGGGGTGGGGCTGGTCTACGCCTGGCTGACGGTGGACACCCGGCGGGCGCACGATCGCGCGCTGCCGCGGAAAGTGCGGCGGCCCTGGCTCGAAGGCCAGGTGCCTTTACCCGACGAGGTGGCTTCCCCCGCCGAGCTGGCCGGCGTCGGCTACCTACCTGCCTCCACGGGGATACTCGGTGCCATCCAGGTGCAGGAACTCCTGGCCAGCCCCATTGGCAAGGAGCTGCGCGATCGTCCCCTGCCGCTGGGCCCGGCGCAGGTCCAACTCGATTCGCTGAAGGAGTGGACCGGCCTGGAACTCGAACAGATCGAGCATCTGCTTCTGGGAGTGGTGCTGCGCGAGGGAGCCGAGGCCGACCTGACGCCGCCGACGTTTCTGGTGGTGCGGACGCGCAAGCCCTACGATGCGGCCCGGGTTCGAGTGGCACTCAAGGCGTCGCGTGCCCGGGAGGAACGCAGCCCCGACGGCGAGAAGCGGACCGTCTATGCTGCCAGCGTGCGCGGGATTCCGCTGCAGCTCTGGCTGGTGGATGAGCAGACCGTGCTGGTCGGCCTGGTGAGCAAGCTCGACCTCATTCCCGCCCGCCCGGCTCAGGGGGCCGACCACCTCGCCGCCGAGCTGCGCCAGGTGATCGAGCAACGGCTGCCGGTGGGGGCGCCGCTCTGGCTCGTCGGCCACACGGCAGACTGGAAGAAGACACTGCTGCCCACCCTGACCACGGGCGTGAAGCAGGTGCCACTGTTGACCCGGCTGGAACAGGTACGCACCCTGGCTGTATGGCTGCAGCCGACGCGGCCGCTCAAGCTGGCGGGCGCGTTTCAGTGCATCAACCCCGAGGCAGCCCAGCAGATCGCCACCACCGACCTGGCGCTGCGCCAGCAGGCCGATCCCGAGGCGTTCAAGTTTTCCCGCGAGGGTGCCTGGCTCGACGTCCAGGTGGTGCTGCCGGGGCCCGGTGGGAAGTAGGGCCGTTACTTCTTCGCCCCGGCCATGCGGTAGGGCAGGTTCTTCGGGAAGGCGAAGACCTTCAGATGCTGGCGCAGGTCGCGCGTCAGCCCACGCTGCATCTTGAGCACCGCTTCGCTGCCCTTGTCGCCCTTCTGCACCTCGAAGGTTAGTTTGTCGCCTCCCGATCCGGACCATACCACGACGAGGAGGTATTCTTTCTTGAAGTCTACCTGGCCGGCCAGCGCCTCGCGCCCTGCCTTGTGGTTGAACACATCACGCAGGTCAGTTGCCTCGGTGATCTTGTACGTCTTCAGGCCAATGCCCCGCTTTACATGGTTGGCCAGGTCCTTCGCCTCCAGGTCGCGGCTTCGGCGTTGAGGTCGGTCGGCTCGGGATCCTGCGCCCAGCACCAGCGGCGCGGCCAGACTCATCCACCAGGCTACCTGACATGTTGCACCTCGTCTCGTTGGGAATCGGGTCAGAGATCGAGCAAGTCGCCACGTTCGCGCCAGTCTTCGGGCAGAAGTTCCAGCGCGTCGAGGAGGCCCAGGTCGCGCAGTTCGTCCTCGATGTCCCGGGCCGTGGGTTGCTCGAGCGTCTGTGCCACCTCGCGGAGCAGGTACCGTGCGAAGGTTCGCCGCGCGCGACTCAGCTGCTTGCGAAAGGCATCGGGCCGCACCGTCTCGCCGATGCGCTGGCTGAGGCGCTCGGCCAGCCGGGTGGTGTCGTCGTCCAGATGCGCCAGGCGCAGCCGGAGTACCGTGCAGCACCGGCTGGCGGGATTCTCTCGCTCGTGGCCGTCGAGATTGTCCCACACGCGGTCGAGCAGGCAGTCGCGCCACTGCTCGTTCCAGGTACGCTCAGCCAACCGCATGGGATCCTCCTCGCGCCCAGATACCTGGTCGAGCCCTTCGCTGGTGCGAGAGGGCCGCGCCTGTTCGCGCCGCAGGTGCGACAGGGCGGCATTGCGCACCACTGCCTTGAGATAATCGCGGAACCGGCCGCGCTGGACCTGCTCGGGAGCAATCTGCTTCTCCAGCAGCCGGAGGATCAGCTCCTGGGTAACCTCTTCCACGGCGTGGCGATCGCGCAGGATGGCCCCGAGATAGCGCTGAATGGCCGGGGCGTAGCGGAGGAAGAACTTGCCCGGGTCGGTGATCAACGGCCAGCGTGTGGAGATCTGCTCCAAGATGTTGGGTGTCCGCTGTCCGTCGGTCGAGGCATCCACAGCGCACCTCCCTTCATGCTCTAGCGCCGGTAAGGCACGTTGTTGACAATCTCCAGCTGCTTCATCTGCTGCAGCGCCTGGCGAATGTTTGGAGCACCCAGGCGGACCTCGTCAATCCACAGTTCGCGCAGGGGGCACTCGACCAGTGGCATGAGGTTGGTAATACCCCGCGACTCGCGAATGTCCAGCCACACCAGGGGACACCCACGCAGCGGAGCCAGATCGCTAACCGCAGTTGCGAAGAGTTGAAGCCGTTCGAGAGGTAGGCGTTCAAGGACTGAAGTGTCTCGAAAATTGTGGATGACAATCTTCAGACTGCGCAGCTGGCTCAGTCGTTCTAGAGGAGTCCAGTCGTTGATTGTGAGACTATTGAGAGAAAGGTGACGGAGTGACGAGGGCAGCCCTCGCAGATCTCGAATGTCAATCCCATCGATCTCGAGATCTTCCAGGCCCATCGCTGAGATGGAATCGAGGCGTTTGACCCGGCACAGGCTTAATCGCATTTTTTTGAGAGGCAGCCCGACTACCGGGGTCAGATCGGCCAATTCGCCTCGGTTCTGGTACGAATCTCCCCTGTACTCCAGGCTGCGCAGGTGTCGAGCGCCTTGCAAGGGGCGGATATCCACCAGGCCGTTACCTTGCATCTCCAGGTCAGTCAGTTCGCCCTCTTCCAGGCGTGGCTGGGCATCCCCTTTCCAGGCAGGATTGGCGGCCCGCAACTCGGCTAGCAGCGTGGGCCAGGGTGTTGCTGTGGGAGGCGTAGTGGTACTGCTCCCGGTTATACCTGATGAAAAAAAGCCATATCGGGCCACGAGCCATCCAGTCAGACTGAACAGCAGCACCAGGGCTGCCAGCCCTAGCGCCCATGTCTTCCAGCCGCGAACGAGGCCGGTGGGTCGAATCCGGGTGGAGGGCAGCGCGGGCAGTGGTGGGGGCAGCGTGCGCCGGGCTGCAGAGGGGATAGCATCTGGAGGAAGCGGCGAAGCCTCCAGTTGAGTGGGGTCGGCCAGACGCTCCAGCGCCACGACAAAATCCGCCATGCTGCGGTAGCGATCGATGCGATGGGTAGCCATTCCAGTGTGCATTACATCGACTACCAGCGGGAGGTAGATCTGGCTGGCGTTGGCGCTGAAGGTCCGGACGTTCGGCCGAGCAATGGGCGTACAGCACGCGCATAGGTGTTATCGGCTGAGAACGGCACCGTCCCGGTCACCAGGGTGTAGAGCGTGGCGGCCAGGGAGTATACGTCGCTTCGCGGATCGATCGATTCGCCCCGGCATTGCTCGGGACTCATGAAGTGGGGCGTGCCAAGCACCTGGGCTGGCGTGTTCAGCGGCGACTGCTCTGGGTCGAGTACCTTGACCAGGCCGAAGTCGGCCACCTTGATGTCGCCGTTCCGTCCCACGAGCAGGTTAGCGGGTTTGACGTCGCAATGGACCAGCCCAGCCTCGTGGGCTGCCTGCAAGCCGCGCCCCGCCTGTGTCACCAGCGACACCGCTTCGAGCCAGGGTAGCGCGCCGTGCCGGAGTAGCCGATCCTGCACGCTTCCACCGGGCAGGTACTCCATGACCAGAAAGGCGGTCTGCTCGTGCGGCAGTACATCAAAGATGGGTACCACATTCGGATGGGACAAGCGGGCGGCAGCCCGCGCCTCGCGCAAAAAGCGGTTCACGAACGCCTTGTGTGTGGAGATGCGTCCCGACAACGTCTTCAGGGCGACCTGGCGATCGAGCACCGTGTCCTGAGCGAGGAACACCACCCCCATGCCACCCGCGCCCAGCTTGCGCAGCAGCCGATACTTGCCCAGCATCCGTCCGGACGGCATCGGTTCGGGAGAGCCTGAAGGGACGACCATCAGCGACGGCCTCGCCAGAGACGAATCACGAGCAGGAGCACATGGTCCCCCAGTATACCACCGCCGGCCTGCGTGAGAGAACCCAGGCCAGAAAGACATCGGCCCGGAGAAGCTCCCCGGGCCGAATGGATGCGCTGGTGCCACGGCGCGTTAGCGTCGGACGGCTTTCCGCATCTCGTACAGCTGGGCTTCCCGGGAGCTGATCAGACCGTCGCCATCCGTGTCGATGGCGCGGAAGTCGGCCTCGCTCCCAAGCCATTCGCGCGGAGAGAGATCGCCATCATAGTTGCGGTCCATCTTGCGGAACCACACCGGCAGCGAGCCCCAGTTCTGCGCGGGGCCCGGCTGGGCAACTGCCACCGCGAACACCTGTGGCTGGAAGAAGGTGCCGCCCTGCCCTGCGACGATTCGTACGGTGCGAGGCAGATGCTCGATCTTGAGGCCGTCGCCTTGCTTGATCAGCGGCTTGACGCGCTCCCAGGCCGACCGCATCTCGCGGATCGACAGCGAGCCATTGCCGTCCGCATCCAGGATAGAGAAGATGCCGCGTCCCTGGTCCTCGATCGTCAGGCTGACGTGGCTTTTCCCCGCCTCTTCCATCAGGTTCAGGTAGCCATTCAGTTCCTTGCGGGTGAGCTTGCCATCGCCGTCGCGGTCGGCTGAGTCGAACAGCCCGAACAGGAACCCCTGCTGTGGGTTCTTCGTGTCCTGGTCGCGGGTGATGAACCCCTTCTTGTCGGCCAGCGCGTCGAACTGCTGGAGATAGTAGTAACTCAGACCCGAGTTGACGTTGCGGGTCCCCTCGCTCGCCTGCATCTGAATCTGGGTGTCGCCCAGGGTCAGGGCGACGTTGTCGCGGTTGACCCGACGCAGTCTCCGCAGCGGCAGCGGCCCCACGGACTGCGGCTGGACGATCTCGATCCGCTCTGGCATCAGCGGGCTAGACAGGCCCACCCGCGACAGAAAACCGGATACCGGATTCACCGCCCCGGCGCGCAGGCGCAGGACGAAGTCGGGGGCACCCTGCCCCAGCGGCAGCAACTCCTTCGTGGTCAGTTGACCATCGCCGTCGCTGTCCAATCGCTTGAAGGCGGCCTCGTCCAGGCCGATCTCCGGGCGCGACAGCCGGCCGTCCTTGTTGCGGTCGTAGCGCTGCATCACGAGCCCGACCACCTGGGCCGGGGTCATCTCCGGCGTGATCTCGACCAGCCCCAGACCTGGGGGCAAGGTCACCGGCACCTGGCGAAAGCTACTCCGTAAAACCACCCCGAACTGATTGGGCGAGCCGCCGACGTTCAGTTCCTCCATGGAGAGCAGTTCGTCCTCGTTCTCGTCCAGCGACTGCATCAAGGTGCTCAGGCGCGCCAGCCGTTTCTGGGTCAGCCGGCCATCGCCCGACGCTCCCAGGCGCTGGTAGATCGCCTGGTTGATCTGATGAGCCGCCGTGGCCTGCGCATCGCTGAAAGTGAGCTGCAACGGCACCAGGCCGGCGGCCCGATAAAAGGCGCGCATCTCGGCGGGGCTGACCTTGCCGTCCCTGTCGCGGTCGAGCCTGGCCAGCGGTATTTTCGCCGGGTTCTGGTCCAGCCCTCCCTGCATCAGCAGGTTGATCGAGTTCGGATGCGTCAGCCGGCCGGCCTCGGCCGGACTCAGCGAGCCATCCCGATCGCGGTCGAACCAGGTAAAGAGTTGATCCATCCAGTCGGACCAGGCCGCGTCGTAGGGCCGATTGCCGATGCGCAGATGCAGGCGCAGGAACACCGGCCCCTCGGTGGAGAGGAACAGGTAGTTCAGCTGGTCGCTCTCGCGCGCCGGCAGCGGCGGGGCTGCCCAACGCCGCGCCGCCAGGTTTGCCTCGACCGCTTGCTGAATCGACGCGGTCTGGGCCAGCAAGGGAGCCGTCGCCAGGAGCAACAGCGCGCCGGCGCTGCAGGATCGCCAGGGGGTCATGACAGCACCTCCGCGATCGGCTTGCTGCCGGCATCGGCGATGCGGATGGGTCGGCCGACGTTGGACATGTTCTGCCGCGTTGGATCGACGCCGACCGCCTTGCAGATGGTGGCGACGAAGTTGGGCACGCTGACCGGTTTGTCGATGACGGCATCGCCGGAGGGGCTGGTCTTGCCGTACATCTGTCCGCCCTTGATGCCGCCGCCGGCCAGGACCGTTGTCCAGGCATTGGGGTAGTGGTCGCGGCCGCGCTGCGGATTGATCATCGGCGTGCGGCCGAACTCGCCCATCCACACCACGGTGGTCGTCGCCAACAGGCCGCGGTCCTGCAGGTCGGCCAGGAGGGTAGACCAGGCGGGATCGAGGACGTTGCACAGCGACTTGACCTGATTGAAGTTATCGTTGTGCGTGTCCCAGCCGCCGGGCGCTCCGTTCACGTTCGACAGGGTCACCTCGACGAACGGTACGCCTCGCTCGACGAGTCGGCGCGCCAGCAGGCAGCCCTGGCCGAAGAGAGAACGCCCGTAGCGATCGCGCAGGGCGTCCTTCTCGTCGTCGATGTCGAAGGCCTTGCTGGCTGACGTGCGCATAAGGCGCACCGCGCGCTCGTAGGCCGCCCGCTGACTGGCGCTGATAACGCCGGGTCGGCTGGCGGCGAACTCGTCCTGCATGTCGCGCACCAGTTCCAGACGTGCGTCCAGCTGCTTCTCGCTGATCTCGCGGGGTGGCTGCAGATCCTGCACCTTCAGCGCGCTGGCGTAGTTGACCGCCTGGCCGAACCCGTTGTTAGCGTTGCCGATCATCAGCGGTGCATACTCGGGGCCGAGGAAGCCGGGGCCGTAGGCGGTCGGGCTGATGAACGGCGCCGGGGCGATGCTGACGAAGTTGGGCAGCGCCGCGTCGGGCTGTCCCATCTCCTTGCTGAACAGCGACCCCAGGGCCGGATACTGGATCGACCCCGTGGGCAGGTAGCCCGTGCGCAGGTTGTAGGTCGCCCGGGTGTGGTCGCCCTCGCGCGTGGCCATCGAGCGGATGACCGCCAGGTGGTGCATCTGCTTCGCCAGCTTTGGCAGATACTCGCTGATCTTGAGGCCCGGCACGCTGGTGGCGATCTCCTGCACCGGGCCGCCGTTCTTGTGGCCGGGCTTCAGGTCGAAGGTGTCCATCTGCGAGGGGCCGCCGTTCATCCACAGGAGGATGCAGGCGCGCTTGCGCGAGGGACTCGGCGCCGCCGCCTCGGCGAGCGGGCCGAACCAGGGAGCCATCGAGTAGCTAATCACGCCGGCGCTGGTGAGTCGGAACCAGTCGCGTCGAGACAGGCGCGGTGCGGACATGGAAGGTTTCCTCGTCGGCGGGTTAGTGGTTGAACTTGAACTCGGTGCTGTTGAGCAGGACCCAGAAGACGTCGCCCAGCGCCTTCTTCCGGTTGGCCGGAGTGCCAGCCTTCTCGACGTGACGCAGCATGCGCGAGGCTTCCTCGGGGCGCGGCTTGCGTCCGAGGGCGGCCAGGTAGAGCGTTTCTATGCGGTCGGCATCGCTCAGGAACGGCGCGGCCACGAGCGCCCCCAGCACCTCGCCCCGGTCGGGATGGGTCGCATCGAGGATCAGCTGGTTGTTCATCATCGTCAGCGCCTGGGGAATCGAACTGTGATACTCGGTCCGTCGCTCCTGGTTGGCGAAGCGATCCTGGAACTGCTGCCGGGGCGTGCCAAAGTTGTAGAGGCGCTGCTGGAAGTTGGTGGTGTCGCGGATGCCGGTGGCCACGCACAGGCTGTCGTAGAGCTGGTCGGCGCTCAGCCCCTTGACAGGGCCGCGCGTGTACTGGTGCGGATCGCCCGGCGAGCCGGTCCCTGTGCTGGCGCGCTGATACGCCTCGGTCAGCGTGATGGCCCGGATGAGAAACTTCAGGTCGAAGTCGTGCCGGACGAACTCGCGTGCCAGCAGGTCGAGTACCTCCGGATGGCTTGGCGCGTGCTCCTCGACGAGGTCGTCCACGGGATCGACAAGGCCAATGCCGAAGAAGTGCGCCCACATGCGGTTGACGAGGGCGCGGGCCAGGTAGGGGTTTTCCTTCGCCGTCATCCACTCGGCCAGGGTGGTGCGGGCGCCGGTCTTGAACTTCCAGCGCGGCTGCTTGCCGTCGAGAAAGCGCGCCTGCGCCACGCGGTCGGTGTTGGGGATGGCCAGCTCGCGACGGTCGGCCTGCTCGTTGATGGGTGCGAACTGGTTCTGGCCCTTGAGCCCAGCGAAGAAGGCCGCCTGGCTCCAGAACTCCTCGCGCTTCCACTTGCCGAACGGGTGGTCGTGACACTGGGCACACTCGAGGCGGAGCCCCAGGAAGAGCCGGCTGATGCTGGCGGCCAGCTCCTCGGGCTTGCCCTGCTTGACCTGGTAGAAGGCCATCGGCGTGGGGCCATTGTCGGGCATGCCGTACGGCGTGAGTCGCTGCTGTCCCTGGTTACGCGGAGTCATCATCGGCAGCGATACGATCTCGCGCACCAGGACGTCGTAGGGGGTGTTCTGGGCGAACTGCTTCCGCAGCCACTGCTGCATGGGCGGAGCCAGGAAGCGCAGCTGGATGTCGTTGACGGTTTCCGGGACGAGCAGTTCCATCCACACCGCGGTGGATTGATTGATGTAGCCGGGGCTGTCGAGCAGGCGGTCGATGGCCTCGGCGCGCTTGTCGGGCCCGCTGGCCTGGAGGAAACGGCGCACCTCGTGGACGTTGGGAATCTTGCCAGCGACGTCGAGCGAGATACGCCGGAGAAACGCGGCGTCGTCGGTCAGGGCCGAGGGGCGGACGCCGGCGCGCGCCTGGGCGCTGGCGATCAAGGTGTCGATCTGAGCCGCGACGCGCCGGGCATCGTCAGAGCTGACAGGCCGGGCCGGCGGGGCAGCGAGCACGGGGCTCGCCGCCAGCACGCCCAGAAGCAGCGCCAGAATCCTCATCGGAAGTTCCTCCAGCAGATCAGAGCAAGAACAATCACCCGAGTTTCGATCGTGAGTTTGTGTCACGGGGCCGTGCGCGCCACCGGCGCCGCTCCGGTCGGCATGGCCGCATCTAGCGCCCATAGTAGCACGGTGCCCTCGGCGCCGCCCGTGGCCAGGTGACGGCCATCGGCGGCGAAGCTGAGCGCCTGGATGGCCCGGGCGTGGCCCTTGAATCGGCGGCGCTCGGTCCAGGTGGTGGTGTTCCACAGGACCACGCTATTGCTGTCGTCCACCGTGGCCAGCACCTGCCCATCCGACGAGAAGGCGGCCAACCGGGTGGCGCGCGCTGCCTCCACCTGGCGGAAGAGCTTGCCCGTGGCGGCCTCGTAGATGCGCAGCGCGCCGGAAGGCGATCCGGCGGCCAGCCACTTGCCATCGGGCGAGAAGACAACGCAGGAGGTGGGCTGTCCGGCCCAGGCGGCGTCGGCCGGCTCCTTGCCGGTGTCCACTTCCACGAGGTGCAGCCCCTCGCGCTCCCGGGTCTGCCCGCTGGCCACTGCCAGGCGCTTGCCATCGGGCGCGAAGGCCAGTGACGGCATCTTCAGCGTGTGTCGGGCCAGCTCGGTCAGCTGCGCCTTGCCTTCCAGGTCCCACAGCCGAACCGCGCCATCGTCCGAGGCGGCGGCCAGCACCTTGCCATCGGGGCGAAACGCCAGGGCGATGCGCCGGCGCTGGTGCGCCCTCTCGAAGGTGTGCAGCAGCTTGCCCGTCGCGCCGTCCCAGACCTTCAGCGTTTGATCCTCGCTGCCCGTCGCCAGGCGTTTGCCATCGGGCGACCAGACCGCCGCGGTGATGGGCCCCGCGTGGGCCGCCTCGACGCTCCAGCCGCCGCGGTCGCCGACGTTCCACAGGTGGACCTCGCCGGCCGATTCGTGGGTGCCGCCGGACGTGAAGAGCGTCTGGCCATCGAGGCTGAACAGCACGCCCTCGCACCAGCGACGATGGCCCTGCAGGCGGGCCAGTTGCTTGCCCGTGGCCGTCTCCCAGACGAAGGCCTCGCCCTCCTCGGCGTAGACGCCGCCCACCGAGACGACCAGCTTCCCATCGGGCGACAGGGCACACGCCAGGCAGTTGTTGCGATGACCCTGCAGGCGGCGCGGGGGCTGGAAGGTCAGCTTGCCCTTCTCCTGGCCCACCTGCCACAGCCAGACTCCGGGCGGATCCTTCTCGTTCTTCCCCGGGGCGGAGGCGGCCGCCAGCAGCTTCCCGTCGGCGCTCCAGGCCACGCAGTTGACTCCGTTGCTGTGGCCCTCCAGCCGGTCGAGGGCGGCGCCAGTTTCGACCGACCAGATGCGGATGGTCCGATCGTTCATGCCGGCAGTGGCCAGGTAGCGGCTGTCGGGCGAGAAGCAGGCGAAGCGGACTGTCTCGGTGTGGCCCTTGAGATCGTGGCGCAGCTTGCCGGTGGCGGCGTCGTGGAGCCGGGCCCGACCATCGCGGGTGCCGACGGCCAGCCACTTCCCATCGCGCGACCAGGCGACCGCCATGGCTGACGCCTCCACGTCTGGGATGTCGAACAACGGTTTGCGTCCGGGCACATCCCAGATGCGGACCTCGCCGGGCTGATCGGCGTTGCCGTAGGAACCGGACGCCGTCGCCAGGCGGTTGCCATCCGGCGAGAAAGCCACGGTCCACACGCGTTCCTTGTAGCCGTCGAGCCGGGCGACGAGCTTACGCGTGCCGGCGTCGTAGAGTCGGACGCAGTTGTCGTAGCAGGCCACAGCCAGCAGCTTGCCGTTGGGCGACAGGGCCATCCCGAAGGCGGCGGTGGGTGTCTCCTCCAGCGAGGCACGGCGCTGGCCGAACCGGGCATCGCGGACGCGCAGGGCGCGGTCGTGTCCCGCCAGGGCCAGCCAGCGGCCATCGGGCGAGTAGGCGACGGCGTTCATCTCCTGGTCGCCGCTGTGCAGGGTGGCCAGGGCGCCGCGGGGGCTGACCTGTCCCTGCCAGATGGCGACCGTCTGATCGAGACTGCCGACGATCAGCGTCTCTGCTCGCGGCCCAAACGCCACCGACGTGGGCGGTTGGTTGAACGCGGCGTTGCTCGTCCAGGTCACTGCCAGGTTGGCGCCATCGAGCAATCGGACATTGTTTCCCTCATCGACGCTGACCAGGTGTCGGCCAGCGGGGGAGTAGGCCAGGGCCCGCACCACGGCGTTGGCCCGGTTCGTGGCGATGGACTTGCCTTCGTGCAGGTCCCACAGGCGGATGGTGTTGTCTTCACCCGCGCTGGCCAGCAGGTCCGCCTGTGGCGAGAAGACCAGGTCGCGCACGGCGTTGTCGTGGCCCTTGAGCGTGTGGACCACCTCCCGTTTCGCCACGTCCCAGACGCGCACGGCGCGGTCGGTGCCTCCCGAGGCCAGGAGCTTGCCATCGCGCGAGAAGGCCACCGCCCGAACCCCTGCGCGATGTTTATCCAGCGTCGCCAGCGCCTTGCCGGTGGCCACCTCCCACAGGCGCACTGTGCGGTCGTAGCCTCCGGAGGCGAGGAGCAGCCCATCGGGGGAGAAGACCACCGAGAACACCCAGTTCTCGTGCCCCGTCAGGGTGTGCAGGAGCTTCCCAGTGCCCACCTCCCAGAGCTTGATCGTGCCGTCGAAGCTGGCCGTCGCCAGGCGTTTGCCATCGGGCGCGAAGGCGACATGTGTCACGAAGTCTTCGTGTCCCTCCAGCACCTGGCGCACGCTGCCCGTGGCCACATCGACCAGCTTGACCAACCGTTCCTCGCCACCAACGGCAAGGGTTCGCCCGTCGGGAGAGACGGCCACCGTCAGGATGGGGAAGTTCGATTCGGGACGATAGCGACGCGGCACCAGCGTTAGCTCGGGTTCCTGTCCGTCACGCTGCCAGACGCGCGCCGAGCGATCCCAGCTACCCGTGACGAACGACTTGCCATCCGCCGCCAGGTCCAGGCCGTAGATGCGCTCCTCGTGGCGCGTCTCCAGCGTTGAGAGCAGTGCCCCGGTTTCGATGTCCCAGAAGCGCACCGTCCGGTCGTGGCTACACGTCGCCAGCTGGCGGCCATCTGCCAGGAAGAGGCCCCGGTTGACGATGCCGGCGTGGCCGCTTAGATCGCGCAGGTGCTTGCCGCTGGCGGGGTCCCACAGCTTGGTCAGATTGTCGTGCCCGAAGGTGGCGACGACCTTACCATCCGGCGCGATGGCGCAGCCCTCAATCCAGGTACCGTGCCCCTTCAGGACGTGGCGCAGCTTGCCGCTGGGGAGGTCCCACACGCGGCCGGTGCCGTCCTTGCTCACCGTCAGGGCCAGCTTCCCATCGCTGGAAAGCGCCGCGCCGAGCACCCAGTCGGTGTGCCCTGGCAGCGTCAGCAGGGTCTTGCCCGTGTCGAGGTCCCACAGCCGGGCCGTGCGATCCAGGCTAGCGCTGAGCAGCCGCTTGCCGTCGGGAGACAGGGCCACGGCGTTCACACCGGCGGTGTGGCCTTCGAGCGTTTGGCGCACCGCGCCGGTCTGTGGGTCGCGCACCTGAATGCGGTTGGCGAAGTCGCCAGTGACGAGCCGTTTGCCATCGCGCGAAAAAGCAACGCAGCGGATCCCCCTGGCTTCAGACAGACTGGCGCGCTCGGTCCCCGCGGGCAGGTCGAAGAGTGTCAGGGCGCCGTCTTGGTTGGGGTCGGCGTCGCCACTGACCACCGCCAGCGACTTGCCGTCGGGCGATAGTGCCACCGCCCAGATTTGCCCCGCCAGCGTGCCCAGGAGCTTTCGCGGCGATCCTCCGTAGCGATCCGGCTCCTCCGGCAGCGGGGGAGGGAGCGGCGGGACCTCTGCCTTCACCTCCGCCACGGGGATGGGGGCCGGCGTCGTTTCCTCGGCCTGTTCACCCGGGGCATCGGGTGGAGTCGCCTGACCCCAGAGCGGCGTGAAGAGGACCAGTGCCAGCAACGGCAACGCCGCCAGGCTGGCCCCCAGGCTCCACCCTGTCGTCGGCTTTCCCTGCACGATCATCGTCAACCTCCGTTCGAGGTGCGGATGGGGTCCAGGTGGGCGGGCACCTACGTTCCCGCCGCGCTCGTCCAGAAGATCAGACATCTCTACTAGGGCACCGGCGTACTCGGCGTTGAATCCGGGTAGCCATTTCAGCACCTGCGCGTCTCGCAACTCCTCCTCAGCGGCGGCCAACCACCCGGGCACCAGCCAGGTGAGGGGATACCACCAGAACAGCGCACGCACCCCCAGCGCCAGCCCCTGGCTCCAGGGGCAGCGCAGCGCCAGCCCGGCCAGCTCGCGCGCCAGCAGGGTCATCCGTTCGGAAGGATCGAGTCGGTCTACCAGGGCTTCGGGGAAGTAGAGATGGGCCTGGCCCAGCAGAGAGAAGCTGGCCAGGCCTGACGCGTCGGCCACCGTGTAGACCACGGGTGGCTGCTTCATTCGCAGCGAGCGCGCCAGGGCATCGGCCTCGGTTTGCAGCTCCGACGGCGCTGGTTGAGCCGCGCCGAGTCGGCGCCGAGAACAGACGGCCCGCACCGCCGTGACCAACAAGAAAAATCCGGCGCCGCCCAGCCAGAGGCCCCCGACCCACGGCGACCAGGCCTCCCAGGTGGCGCTGATCGCCTCGGTGTGGTCGGCGTCGAGGGACGCGAAGGGCAGGGCAGAGGAGGGGACCGGCAGCGGCACCAGAGGCGGCGTCAGCAGTTTCACCAGGACCAGGAGCCACAGCAGGCGGACCAGGCCGGGACGGCGGCACACCCGACCAACCCCCAGTGCCACCAGGCCGAGGAGTCCCGCCACGATGGCGTTGCTCAGACCGATCTGGATGAGGCCGTCCATCGGCTGCTCCTTTCCGTCGGTTGGGAGAGGCTGCGCGAGGGCGAGGCACCAGGCTTCCGCCAGGAAAATGACGGGGTTCCGCGCACGCTCGGGACCGGAGCCGGCCGGGTCGCTATAATCAGGACGTGATATTCTGACGACGGGAGGAACCCTGCATGGACGTTGCCTCTGATGCCGGTGGACGACCGGCCCGCATCCTGATCGCCGACGATACCCCGCAAGCGGCGGAGCTTCTGGAGGCCTACCTCGCCAACGAGGATTACGAACTGCGCATGGCCGCTGACGGCGAGCAGACGCTGCGCGTGGTCGAGCAATGGCAGCCCGATCTGATTCTCCTGGACATCATGATGCCGCGCATCTCGGGGTTCGAGGTTTGCAAGCGGCTGCGGGCGAACCCGGTTTCCCGGGCGACGGCGGTGTTGATGATCACTGCCCTGGATCAGCCCTCGGACATCGATCGCGCCGTGGATGCGGGGACGGACGACTTCCTGTCCAAACCGATCAACAAGACCGAGCTGTTGCACCGGGTGCGCTCGCTGCTGCGCGTCCGCCAGGAACGGCGCGAGCTGGAACGCACGCTGGCGTACATCGAAGAGATGGAACGACGCAGCTAGTCGGCCAAACCTTATCCCTACACTCTCGGCGCCACCCATGCCACCGACCTCCACCGCCATGCGCGTCGTTCTCCAGCCGAAACGGGCCCGTCCATTCTATGGGCGCCACCCCTGGGTGTATGCCGGAGCCATCGCTTCCGTTGAAGGAGAACCAGCCGACGGCGACGAGGTGGACCTGGTCTCGCACGCGGGGCACTTCATCGCCCGGGGGTTCTACAACAGCCAGTCGAAGATCCGGGTTCGCCTCTACTCGTGGGATGAGACGCGTCCCCTCGATGCCGCCTTCTTCCGCGAACGTCTCGCCCGGGCACTCCGGCTGCGCGAACAGCTGGGTTTCACCGGACCGGACCGCGCCTATCGCCTGGTCAGCAGCGAGGGCGACGGCCTTTCTGGCCTGGTGGTAGACCGCTACGGCGACTGGCTCACCATGCAGGTCACCTCGCTGGCCATCGGCCATCGCCGCGAGATGTTCGCCGATCTCCTTCAGGAGTTAGTTCGTCCGCGCGGTCTGCTTCTTCGCACCGAACGCGGAATCGGTAAGCTGGAGGGGCTCTCGCTGCAGGATGGCCTGCTTCGTGGCGAGGCTCCCACCGAGCCGGTCACCATCGAGGAGAATGGCCTGCGCTTCCTCGTCAACCTGGCCGAGGGCCAGAAGACCGGCTACTACCTCGACCAGCGCGACAACCGGCTGGAAACAGCCCGACTCGCTTCCGGACGGCGCGTCCTCGACGCGTTTTGCTACTCGGGCGGCTTCGGTCTCTACGCCGCCCGCGCCGGTGCAGCCGAGGTCATTGGCATCGATGGCTCCGAACCGGCCCTGGAGCTGGCCCGGCAAAACGCCCGGCTCAACGGGCTGGACAACATCTCCTTTCATCGTGCCGACGTCTTCGACGACCTCGACGAACGCGTGAAACGGCAGGAACGGTTTGGCCTGATCGTCCTTGATCCGCCGAAGTTCGCTCGGCGCCAGGGGGCCGTCGAGGAGGCGCTGCGGGGGTATCGCCGGCTTCAGTCGCTGGCGCTGAAACTCCTCGAACCCGAGGGGTACCTCGTAAGCTGTTGTTGCTCTGGACTGATCACACCCGATATGCTGGAGCAACTCCTGGCGCAGGTGGCGTCTGAAGGGCGTCGTGAGATTCAGCTTCTGCAACGCAGAGGGCCCTCTCCCGATCACCCCGTCGCAGTCTCCTGTCTGGAGTCGCACTACCTGAAGTGTCTGATCACTCGGGTACTCTGAAACCCGCTTCCCCGCGCGCGGGTACAGTCTTTTCCAGGGACGACCCAGCACCTGATAAAGGATGCCCATGAAGCCGATCCGACTCGCGGTGATTCTTGTGCTGATCGGGGTCAGCTCCGCCCGCCTCCGTGCCGCGGAAGTCGATCCCTTGCTCCCCCCCGACACGGAAAGCTACCTGTCGGTGAACGTCCGTCAGATCGTCGATTCGCAGCTCTTCCAGAAGCAACTGCTAGCTCCCGCCAAGGAGATGCTCCTCGAGGTGGGCGGCGATACCGTACGCACCGTGCTCAAAGACCTGGGTGTCGATCCCTTCAAGAACATCGATCGGCTGACCATCGTCAGCCCCAAAACCACCGAGGCTGATCGTGGCCTGATTATTGTCCAGGGTACCTTCGAGGCCGACAAGTTTCGGACCAAGGGCGAGGAAGCGGCCCGCCTCAATCCGGACAGCCTCAAGCTGCACACGGCCAACCTCGGTGGCTCGAAGCAGACGCTCTGGGAGGTGGTGATTCCCAACCAGGAGGCGTCGGTCTTCGTGGGCATGCCCAGCAACCGGACGCTGCTGCTGTCTCCGGGCAAGGACTATGTGATCGATGCCCTGAAGATGCACGCCAACCGGAAGCCGGCGCCGCTCAAGAACAAGGAGTTCGCCGCCCTGCTGGAACGGCTGGACCCCAAGCAGAGCATCTCGGTCGCCGTGCTGGGCCGCTCGCTTGGTCGGGCCGACCAGGAACTCGTTCCGAAATTCCTCGTCAACGCTCTGGGGGGCGTCGAGGCCATCGGCGGTGGGCTGACCGTGGAAAATGATGTTCGCCTGGACCTGCTACTGGCCTCGCGCGACACTGAGGCCGCCGGGCGCATGCACAAGGCACTCGACAAGTTGCTCAAGGGCACCCTGGTGGGCGTGGCCCTGCTCGGCGAGGAACGTCGCGAGCTGACCCTGGTGCTTGAGGTGCTCAAGTCGGTCAAGGTCTCGAACCGCGGCAAGGTCGTGGGCGTCTCGGGCAAGTTGACCCAGGACGTGCTGGAAGACTTCTTCAAGAAGGACGGGTGAGCGCGGCGTTCACCCGGGCGCCTGGTTTGCACCGGTAGAGGGCTTCTGCCGGAGCCATTACAGTGAGGATAGGACTTACTCTCATGCTTCCCCGCAAGATTGTTGGCGTGACCCTGGCTGCGCTGCTGGGACTGATCCTGGTTCCGGCCATGGCCGCCCCCAGCCCCGATGGCTCCGGCGCCGAAGATGACAGCAAGTGGCTGCTCGGCAACTCCGAGGTGGTCTTCAAGCTGAACATCAAGCAGATCATGGGGTCAGAGTTGCTCAAGGCGTTTGGTGGCGTGGATGCCATCAAGGAAGCCATCAAGTCGAACGAGCAGGCCAAGGCGATTCTCGACTCGGTCGGCCTGGACGTCACCAAGGACGTCGATGCCATCATCGCGTCCGGCTCGGGCACCGACCCCAAGAACGCCAAGATGCGGCTGGTGGTGCGCGGGCGCTTCGACCGGGAAAAGGTCGAGGCCGCGATGAAGAAGGAAGCGAAGATCAAGGCCAGCAAGGAAGGCAGCATCAATCTCTACGAGATGGCCGCCAACGATCAGACGCTCTTCGCCGCCTTCGCCAACGACAACACCCTCGTGGTGACCGAGAGCAAGGAATCGACCGTGGAGTCGGTGAAGGCGGGCGGGAAGAAGGCTCCCGCCGTCAGCAAGGAGATGAAGGCCGCCCTGAGCAAGTTTTCTGGCAAGGAAAGCATGAGCATGGTGATGGTCGTCAACGACGACATGCGGCAGAAGATCGCCGCGGCGCCGCGCGTCGGCGAGGCGGCCTCGAAGCTGCAGACGCTGACCGCCTCCATCACCGTCACCGATAACGTGGAACTGGCCATTCGCGGCATCACTGGCGATGCCAAGGCGGCTGGTCAGCTCGGCAAGCTGCTCGAAGGGTTGAAGGCTGCCGCCGCCCTGGCTGGCGACGACGTCCCGAAAGCTGCCCTCGACATCGTCGATGCGCTGAAGGTTGCCTCCGACAAGGACAGCGTGAAGATCGACCTGAAGGTCACCAAGGAGATGATCGAGAAGGCCGCCAAGGGCGGTTGATCCTCTCGCGGTTTGACACTCCGGGCCCGTTCCGCCGTTACTGGTGGAGCGGGCCCGGTTTCATTCCCGGAGCGGCGGGCCGAGCACGATGCGAAAGCCCACCTTGTTGTCGCCCAGGTCGGGTTCCTGTCCGATGCGCACCGCCGCCCGGCAATCTTCGCCCTGGCCGCTCCAGCTGCCGCCCCGGATCACCTTTCCCTCCCCTTCCGCGGGGCCAGGCGGATCGACCGACGGGCCGGTCAGGTAGTATTCATCGTCGAACCAGTCCTGCACCCACTCGTCGATGTTCCCGTGCATGTCGAACAACCCAAACCCATTGGGCGCGTAGCTGCCCACGGGCGTGGGGCGCTCCAGGGGGCCGGGGCCATCGTCGATCAGCCGGGACGGATAGGGATACTCCGCGTTGAAGTTCGCCAGGGCGGAGGTCAGCTCGGGTCCGAACGAGAAGGGGTGCCGCACGCTCATGCCGGCCCGGCAGGCGTACTCCCATTCGGCCTCGGTCGGCAGCCGGTAGATTAGCCCGTGCGGGAGGCGATGCTCCAGGCGGTTCAGCACTTCGCAGAACTCGCAGGCCAGCTCCCAGGGGACACTTTCGACGGGGAACTTCTCGACGTCCTGCCCCGCGCAGGACGCATACGCGGGGGTGAAGCAGCTGGGGTTGCCTCCCATCACCTCGCGGTACTGCTCCTGCGTGATGGGATACATACTCATGTAGAACGGGCGGGCCAGCGTCACGTCGTGCAGCGGCTCGTCGTTCATCCGCCGCCATTCGCGCACGGGCGAGCCCATCCGAAAGCGCCCCGGCGGAAGCAGGGCCAGCTCGATCTCCGCGGGGCCCTGCCAGGTGGGATGACAGGGACGCACCCCCTGCCGAAGCAGCAGACGGATACGATCCTCGGAGGCGCGGCGACGGGCTCCGCGCTCCTGGGGCAGGGCACGCTGTAAACGGACGAGTTCGGCACGCTCGGGCTGGTTGGCTTCTTCCAGGCAGTCGGCCAGGGCCAACCAGGCGGTGGGATCGGTGGGAACCTCGCGGATGGCCCGCAGGATACCGTCCAGGTAGCTCATCGGCTGCCGGCCGCCCCCGCCTCGGTGCCGCGCAGACAGCGCCCGATGTTGCGCACCGCCTGGCGGAGCCGTTGTTCGTTTTCGACCAGCGCCAGGCGCAGGTAGCCCTCGCCGACGTCGCCGAAGCCACGCCCAGGGCTCACCGCCACCTCGGCCTCTTCGAGCAGCTTCATGCTGAACTCGATGGAGCCCATTTTCGCCCGCCAGGCTTCGGGATACCGCGCCCAGACGAACATGCTGGCCTTCGGCGGATTCACTTCCCAGCCGATCGAGCGCAGCCCCTCGACCAGCACATCGCGGCGCACCTGGTATTCCTGGGCCTGGCGCCGCACGGCGTCGTCGCCATCGCGCAGGGCGATGATGCCGGCGACCTGCACCGCCTGGAAGATGCCGTAGTCGTAGTAGCCCTTGATGGTGGCCAGGGCGCGGACCATCTCCGAGTTGCCGCAGCAGTAGCCCAGGCGCCAGCCGGCCATGCTGTAGCCCTTGCTCATGGTCGTGGTCTCCACGCCGACATCCTTGGCGCCCGGCACGCTCAGGAAACTGGGCGCCTGGTAGCCGTCGAAGCAGACGTCGCCATAGGCGAAATCGTGGATGACCATGAAGCCATAGCGTCGCGCTAGCCGGACCACCTCGACGAAGAAGTCGCGTTCGACGACGGTGGTGGTGGGGTTGTGCGGATAGTTGACGATGAGGACCTTCGGGCGCGGGTAGAGGTGTTCCGACACGTTGGCGACCGCGGAGAGGAACCGGCTGGGGTCGGTGCAGTCGAGACTGATAACGTTGGCCGACGCCAGGGCGACCGAGTAGACGTGGATGGGGAAGTACGGTGCCGGGACGATGGCGGTGTCGCCGGGGCCCAGCAGAGCCAGGCACATGTGGCTGAACAGTTCCTTCGAGCCCAGGCCCGGCAGGACCTCGGATTCGGGATCGAGATCGACCCCGTGAATGCGCCGGTAGCGCTGGGCCACCTCGCGGCGCAGGTTGGGCAGCCCGTTGGCCATGGCGTAGCGATGGCTCTTGTCATCCAGGGCGGCCTCGCGCAGCTTCTCGATGACGTAGGGCTCGGGAATGTCGGTGGGGTTGCCCATCCCCAGGTCGATGACGTCCACCCCGGCCCGACGCTTGGCGTACTTCAGGGCGTTGATCTTCCCGAAGAGGTAGGGCGGAAGTCGCTTGACGCGATCCGCCACGTTGACCTGAAACGGCGTCTGTGAGGTGTTCGGTTCGTTCTGCATGGTGCTCGATCAGCAGGGTGCATCCGACGAGTGCATCCCTCGCCGGATTGTCGAGTGTAGCACTAAACCGGGTCCCTGTCAGCGCTGGCGAGTCAACTCCCCGGTGCCGTCACGACGTAGCCCAGCGGCGCGATGGCCTGCTGAAACGCCTGGCTCTCGGCGATGGCCTGGGGGCTGCCCAACCCGGCCCGGCTGATGGCGAGATACCAGAACTTCTCGCGGTCGCGCGGGGGAAGCTCGCCCGGGTCGATTCCCAGCTCGCGCACGGCTTCGCGATCCCAGCGATACTTTTTCAGCACCGCCGCCGCCTCGCGCCACGACATGCCCGCGCTGACCGGGATGCCGTCGGCCGTGTTGATCTTCTCGCCGATTAGCAGGTGCAACAGCCCGCGGAAGCGACCGTGAGACGCTCCTGCCTGCCGGACCCTGTCCAGGAATTCGCGTAGCCGGTCCATGCCCACGCCCCGCGCTCAGCGTCGAGTTTCGAGACTCGCTCCTGGGAAAGGCTCCCGCGAGATCTCTACTAACGCTTTCTCCCTCCGCTCATGGTAGCATTCAGCGGGGGCGGATGAAAATGCCATAGTGGAACCCCGCAGCCTGCGCAGATCTGGCAAGCGAGTCAATCATGAGAACACGGGCAGGATGGGCAGCGTCTCTGGCGGCCGTGGTCGTTCTGCCGGCGCTGCTCCACGCCGCCTTCCACGCCGAGCGCCGGGTGCGCGAGGCGACGCGTCTCGAATGGGAGTTCGCCGTCGGTCCTGGCGCGAAGCTGCCGGCCCATTACGATTCGCGGCGCCAGCGATATCAGCTGTTCGTGCCGCCCGCCTACGACGACCGCCGTGCCTGGCCGCTTATCCTCTTCGTGTCGCCCGGTGACGATGCCCTGGGCTGGCGCGCCTTCCAGCGCCCCTGCGAGGGGTTGGGCTACTTCTTTGTGGCGCCGTACGGCAGCGGGGCAGGGGGGTCGGCCGCCCAGCGCTATCGGGCCCTCCTCGACGTGCTGGACGATGTTCGCCGGGAGTTTCGCATCGATCCCGAGCAGACCTACCTGGCTGGCCTGGGTGCCGGCGCCGAGACTGCCGCCCACCTGGCCACCTCGTACCCGGAGTACTGCGCCGGCATTGTCGCCCTGGGAGGCGATGTCCCTCTGCCGCGGATGCCGCACCTCCGACATCGCTTGATGGATCGTCTCTCGGTGGCGCTGCTGGCGCCGCCGCAGGGGAATGTCGGAACGCAGCAGAAACTGTATCTCGCGCCGGTGCTGCGCGATCTGGGGGTGCGCGCCCGGTACTGGCCCACGCCCGACGACGGGCTTCCTCCCAGTGATACTCTGCGCGAGGTGCTGGAGTGGCTGGCCGACGATCTGAAGCGGCGCCGGCAGGATGCGGCCACGGCGGGCCTGATGGCCGAGGAGACGCCCAACCGGCGCCGGCTGGCCGCGCGCGCCGTGGCCCGCGCGCGGGCCGATCTGACCAAGCTCGATCAACTGTATCGCACCGTTTCGCTGCTCGACTGGGTGGTCGCCCGCTGTGGCGAGGCTCCCGACGCCCGCGCGGCCAGCGAGTTGTTGCTCGACCTCCGCGGCGACGAGGTGCGCGGGCGTCTGATCCTCAAGCAGGGCGAAGCCGAGCTGCGCCATAGCCTCGCGGTGCGGGCCCGGGGGCTGGAGGCGCGCGGCGATCTCGAAGCTGCCCGCCGCGCCTGGGATGGCCTGGTGCGGCTGGCCGAGGGCGACGAGAAGGTGAAGGCGCACGCCGCCGAGCGCCGACTGGCCGGGCTGCTGGCGCAGGCGCCGTACCTTGGGCTGACGTTCGCGGGCAGCACCCTGGTGGTCAAGGAGGTGGTGCCAGGTGGACCGGCCGCCCGCGCCGGGCTGCGCGCCGGCGACGGGGTGGAGTCGATCAACGGCCTGCGCGTATCCGGCCCCGGCCCCCTGCGCGAGCAGATGCAGCGGCTGCGGCCCGGCGATCCGGTCACTCTGGGGGTCCGTCGCGAAGGCAAGCCGGCCTCGGTCGAGGTGCGTCTGGCTGCGGTTCCGCCTTCCTGAGCGCAATGCCACCCTTGGGGATGAGCAATCGGATTATGCCTGTCGCACCGCGGCTGCTACCGGGGAATCCTGCCCGAGGAGAAGACTGGCTCAGTTGTCGGCCTCGCTCCACCCGACAACAGAACTGCCCCGTTGCGCGCCATCCGGAGACATCCCCATGAGAATCGTCACCGTTCTTCCCGTGGCCCTGCTCGCGCTCATTGTCCCGACGCTGCAGGCGGAACCGCCGGCCTGTCTCACGGCGCGTGCGATCCGGAAGATGTGTGCTGACGAACTCGAGGCACTATTCCGCCAGGGGTCGATCGCCGCCATTCCGACGGGGACCTTCGATGGTCGAGTGCTGCTGGTGGTCGATGCCAAATGCCCTCGCACGCAGGCTGGCTTGCAGAGCGCGATCTGGAAGGGCAAGGTGATCTCCTGCGATGGCGAGATGATCAACCGCTGGTGTGGCTTCCGCGCGGTCAAGGCTCCGGTTCACCTCGGTTCCAGCTGGCTCGATGGCGCTCCCTGCGCGGTAATCGACTACGCCCCCGATGCGCCGGTCTTCGGCAACACGCGCGATGAGATTCGCGAAGTCGCCCCCGGACTGTATCTCGGCCGTTTCTACGAGAAGTGCCCCTGCGGCAAGTTGAAAGGCTACTTCCTCCTCGAATCTCGTGGCTGCGCCCGCTGAGGTATTCTCTCCTCGGCGACGATACCCACGGTTACACTGGAAGCACCTGATCGATCTGGAACGACCCGTCCTGGGGTGGTGCATGCTCCTCTTCTTCCAGTGCGTGGCCGAGGCGGCTGTCGAGAACGGTCTGCGCGGCCTGGCCGAGATGGTGCCCGGCGGCAAGTACGTCTGCGACGTGGCCGAGGGCGCCTACCGCAAGTATCGCCAACGCTGCGCCGAGGCCCAGCAGCGCGCTGAGATCCTGCAACTGGCCCAGATCTCCATCGACGAGGCGCGTTCACTCGCCGCCCAGGCGGTGCAGCAAGTGGTGCCTCCTGAGTCGCCCCCGGAGGAATCGTCCCGGCTGGCGTTGTATCTCAGTGCCGTGCCCGATGCTGTGCGTCAGTCGCTCAAGCGACCGGAGGATCCGACTGGCGCCACGGTGCCGCCGGCGTTTGTCTTGCACAGTGGCGATGATGTGGTGAAACTGCTGCCGCAGCGTCCGCCGCGGTTTCAGCCCGGCGACGATTTACCCGGCAAACCGGGCTGGGTGGTCGAGCGTCTACTGGGCGTGGGCGGCTTCGGCGAGGTGTGGTTCGCTCGCCATGGCCGCATGACCTCGCTGAGCGGGGCGGTGAAGTTCTGCCTGGGCGAATCGGCCCGTAGCCTGGTCCACGAGGCCGGCCTGATCGATCGCGTCATGCAGATGGGGAGACACCCCAACCTGGTACCGCTGGTCGATGTGCATCTCGATGGCCCCACACCCTGGATCATGTTCGAGTTCGTGGCCGGAGGCAACCTCACCGACTGGATCCATCGTCTGGCCGGACAGCCTGCCGAGAAGCGCGTCTCTCAGGTGCTCGCCGCCCTGCGTCAGCTGACCTCGGCCGTGGCCCTGTTCCACGGCCTGACACCACCCATTGTTCATCGCGATCTGAAGCCGTCGAACGTGTTGCTGGACCGCGCCAGCAAGGCGCTGCGCATCACCGATTTCGGCATTGGTGGCCTGGCTGCTCAGGACACCCTGCGCAACGAGAGCCGGGGCCACACCACCAGCGGCGGTCGTCTGCAGTCGTACCTGCGTGGTTCGCACACCCCGTTGTACGCGAGTCCGCAGCAGCGCACGGGAGCCGACGCCGACCCGCGCGACGATGTGCATGCGCTGGGCGTGATCGCCTACCAGATGCTGACGGGGCATCTGACTCAGGGCGCCGGCCCCGACTTCGCCGAGGATTTGCGTGAAGCTGGAGCAGAAGAATCGCTGATCGAGTTGCTGGGCCGCTGCGTGGCGCAGAAGCCGGACCGTCGCCCGAAGGACGCCCGCGAACTGAGCGAGCGCCTGGCGAGTCTGGCAAGTCCGAAGGCCCAAGGCCCGATACCCGATCCGCCGGCTACCAAACCTGCCCAGTCTCCGGTGTCCTCTCCGACATCCCAGAGGGTAGAACCCGCCCCACCACCACCTGCCACACCAGTGGAGTGGACGATCAATGTTCCCGGAACCTGGAACCGAATGAGTTCTGGGAATCGTTGGATAAAAATCAGTGACACGCCCGCGCGGATTACTCCGACCCCAGGCGAAAGCTATCAGCTTTCGATCTTGAACACGGCAACCAACTCCGATCTTCAGCCCCTGCAACTACTTCAAGGTCTGTCCCAGCTCCTGTCGCTGTACTGCTTTAAATGCAAGCAGATCACGGACGTTGGCCTGGCGCATTTGAAAGGTCTGACCCAGCTTCAGTCGCTGAACCTTGGAGGGTGCGAGCAGATCAAGGACGATGGCCTGGCCCATCTGCAAGGGTTGTCCCAGCTTCAGTCGCTGGAGTTGAGATCCTGCAGGGAGATCACCGATGCTGGCCTGGCACATCTAAAAAAACTGACCCAGCTTCGGTCTCTGTGCCTCCTGGGGTGCGGGAAGATCACCGACAAGGGCGTGGCCCATCTGCAAGGGTTGTCTCAGCTTCAGTCGCTGAACCTATCTGGCTGCTCTGCGATCACGGACAGGGGCCTGGCGCATCTGCGGGGCCTGTCCCAGCTTCAGTCCCTGAATTTCAGCTGGTCCTGGGAGATCACAGACGTTGGCCTGGCGCATCTGCGGGGCTTGACCCAGCTTCAGTCGTTGGCCCTTACTAGTTGCTCTGAGATCACGGACGCTGGCCTGGCGCATCTGCGGGGCTTGACCCAGCTTCAATCGTTGTATCTCGGCATGTGCAAAAAGCTCACGGACGCTGGAGTTGCCCAACTCCAGGGTGCATTGCCACAGTGCAAGATCCGTCGCTGAGGTAGGCCACTCTTTCTCCTTTCTGAAGAGGAGATCGCGTCAGCTGATCGACGGTCAGAGGTGTTTCCACCACGTTGCTCCACGACACCAGGCCGCGCTCCAGCTGGACAGCCGTGATGCGTGGCGACAGCACAGCCGCGTGCAGCACCACGGTCGCGCCCTTGCCGATGCCCACTGCCTCCACGTCCTCGCCCAGCTGGGCGACGATGGCCAGCAGATCGTGAACGCGCTGTGCCGTCAGCGAGCGATCCTGATGCAGCGACAGGAACGCCTCGCGCAGGTTTACCGTCAGCACCCGGCGGCCTTCCTGGAGGCACTCTCTCCACGGAGACGGTTCCCCCGGGTACACTGGAAGCACCTGATCGATCCGGGAACGACCCATCCTGGGGTGGTGCATGCTCCTCTTCTTCCAGTGCGTGGCCGAGGCGGCTGTCGAGAACGGTCTGCGCGGCCTGGCCGAGATGGTGCCCGGCGGCAAGTACGTCTGCGACGTGGCCGAGGGCGCTATCGCAAGTATCGCCAACGCTGCGCCGAGGCCCAGCAGCGCGCCGAGATCCTGCAGATGGCCCAGATCTCCATCGACGAGGCGCGCTCACTCGCCGCCCAGGTGGTGCAGCAGGCGGTTCCCCCTGAATCACCTCCCGAAGAATCGGCCCGCCTGGCTCTGTATCTGAGTGCCGTGCCCGATGCCGTGCGCCCGGTCGCTCAAACGCCCCGACGATCCGACTGGCGCCACGGTGCCCCCGCGTTCGTCCTGAAAAGTGGCGACGATGTGGTGAAACTGCTGCCGCAGCGTCCACCGCGGTTTCAGCCCGGCGACGAGTTACCCGGCAAGCCGGGCTGGGTGGTCGAGCGTCTGCTGGGCGTGGGAGGCTTCGGCGAGGTGTGGTTTGCTCGCCACGGCCAGGAGCAATCGGAGACTGGAGCGGTAAAGTTCTGTCTGGGTGAATCGGCTCGCAGCCTTATTCATGAAGCCGGCCTGATCGAGCGCATCATGCAGAGGGGGACGCATCCCAACCTGGTGCCCTTGGTCGATATGCACCTCGATGGGCCCACGCCGTGGATCATGTTTGAATATGTGAACGGGGGCAATCTCACCGACTGGATTCATCAACTGGCCCGCAAGCCAGCTGCGAAGCGCGTCCCTCAGGTGTTGGCCGCCCTGCGCCAGTTGACCTCGGCCGTGGCGCTGTTCCACGGCCTGACCCCACCCATCGTCCATCGCGATCTGAAGCCGTCGAATATCCTGCTTGATCCCGCCAGTAAACTGCTGCGCATCACCGATTTCGGCATCGGTGGCCTGGCTGCCCAGGACACGTTGCGCAACGAGAGCCGGGGCCACACCACCAGCGGCGGTCGTCTGCAATCGTACCTGCGCGGCTCGCACACCCCGCTATACGCCAGCCCGCAGCAGCGTACGGGAGCCGACGCCGACCCGCGCGACGATGTCCACGCCCTGGGCGTGATCGCCTACCAGATGCTGACGGGGCATCTGACGCAGGGCGCCGGCCCCGACTTCGCCGAGGATCTGCGCGAATCCGGAGCGGAAGAGTCGCTGATCGAGTTGCTGGGCCGTTGCGTGGCGCAGAAGCCGGACCGTCGCCCGAAAGACGCCCGCGACCTGAGTGAGCGTCTGGCGAACTTGAGGATGCCAAAGAGGGTAGTCCCGTTATCTAATCCTTCACCAACGACAAAATCAGCACTGTTTCTCCAGCAGAGACAGAATCCCTCGCCCCCGGATCAAGGCGCATCTGATCTCATACCAATGAAACACACACTTTTACCACTGGTACCTCATACACTCCCAACGATTGAGCCAACTCCATCCTCAGCTACTCTGCCATCTGATCACATACCAACGAAACATGTACATTTACCACTGGTACCTCATGCACACCCACAGGTTGAGCCAACCCCCTTTCCAGCTACCCCGGCAGTGGAGTGGGCTATAAACATCCATGGCACCTGGAGCTGCAAGCACCCAGGGCAGCAATGGCAAAAAATCTGCCAAACGCCTTCGCGAGTAACTCTGGTCCCAGCAGAAACCTATCAGCTTACGATACGAGACACTTCAACTAGCTCCGATCTTCAGCATTTACCATTACTTCAAGGACTGACTCAGCTTCAGTCCCTGAACCTTGAGGGTTGCAGACGGATTTCAGACGTAGGCCTGGCCTTCCTGCGAGGACTGACTCAGCTTCGGTCACTGGACCTAAACGATTGTTATGGGATCACAAACACAGGCATAACCCACCTGCGAAGTCTGAATCAGCTTCAATCACTGAACCTTAAAAATTGCTATCTGATCACGGACGCTGGCCTGGCACACCTGAAAGGTCTGACCCAGCTTCAATCATTGAACCTTTATGGTTGCAACCAGATCACGAATACTGGCCTGGCATACCTGAAAAGTCTGACCCAGCTTCAGTCGCTGAACCTTTATGGTTGCAACCAGATCACGGATACTGGCCTGACACACCTGAAAAGTCTGACCCAGCTTCAGTCGCTGAACCTTGGAGGGTGTGAGCAGATCACGGACGGCGGCCTGGCACACCTGAAAGGTCTGACCCAGCTACAGTCGCTGAATCTTGATGGTTGCAAGCAGATCACGGACGGCGGCCTAGCGCATTTGAAAAGTCTGACCCAGCTTCAGTCGTTGGAACTCGGTTGGTGCAAGAAGATCACAGATGCCGGCCTTGCCTCTCTTCAACGTGCCTTGCCCAAGTGCTCGATCAGTATCAGTCTTTAACACTTCCAGCACCTGCACCATACCAGGGAGGAGACATCCACAGGATCACCTCGCTCTCACGGCTCACCTCACGGCCCCTTCCTCACCACCCGGAATTTCCCCTTCGCGGAGCCGTAATCGGCGCTCACCTTTGCATACGCCGCGCTCACCTGCTCCGACGATAGCGCCTTGCCGGTGGCATCCACGGGAGCAACCACCGTCAGCGGCCGTGGGGCCAGCAGGGCGGCCAGGTCGGGCAGGTCGTAGCTTGCCAGGGCGCCGGGAACCACCTGCGTTAGCTGATCGACGGCCAGCGGCGTCTCCACCACATTGCTCCATGAGACCAGGCTGCGCTCCAGCTGGACCGCCTTGATGCGTGGCGACAGCACAGCCGCGTGCAGCACCACGGTCGCGCCTTTGCCGATGCCCACCGCCTCCACGTCCTCGCCTAGCTGGGCGACGATGGCCAGCAAATCGTGAACGCGCTGCGTCGTCAGCGAGCGATCCAGATGCAGCGACAGGAATGCCTCGCGCATGTCCACGCCGAACGAGCCCGGCTTTGCTGGCGCGGGAGCCGGCGCAGTCTCGCCCCAGCCGCGCAGGTCGACCGTCAGCACCCGTCGGCCCTCCTTCACGCGCTGGGTGATTGCCTCGGCATCCGCCAGCATTCCCTCGGAGTGGACCAGTAGCGTCAGTGGTGCCTTCGCCTTTGCGTCTGGCTCGAAGAGAATCCCCGGCACCCGGATGCCCGGCTCCGTCTCGAACACGATGGGGCGAGCAGGCCCCCGCGCCGTCGTTCGCGCGGGCAGCTCGCTCCGCTTGGCTGCTGGCACCGGCAGCGTCAACTTCAGGCGCTTCGCCACTCCCTCAGCCGTCACCGGCGGGCGTTTCTCGGCCAGCTCGCGCGCTCGACGTGCGCTCAGCCCAAACGCCGAGATGCCCTTCAGATCCTCAAGTACCTGGCCCGTCCGCGTGCAGAGCAGCTCGGCATCGGGGGCCAACTTCATCTCGCCCTCGACGATGGGCACATCGCGCCCGGCCAGCCAGCGAAGCATCCAGCGGGCCATCCCCTCGCGATGTTCGCGCGGGTAGCCGTGCTTGGTGGCCGACTCAAGGATGTCCAGTCGTTCGGGATGCCCCAGCAGGGTGTACAGCCGCTTGGCCTCGCGGAAGCCAGCCCACGTCCCCTGAATGTCGAAGAAATCACCCGTGGCCGCGCAGACCAGCGTCGCCCGCGGCGCTCGCAGCGTCATGTAGTCGGGATGATCCATGCCGAACGCCACCTGCCCCGTGATGTTCTGCTCGGCATCCTGGGGCCCGATCGTCTCGAACAGGCGCTCCAGCGTCGTCAGATAGCACGACGGCGCCGCTGCCGCGATCCGATCATCCAGCGCCATCAGGTACGAGGTCAGCGTGCCGCCGCCCGAGCAGCCGGTGCAGCCCAGCTTCTTCGGATCGACCTCGGGTCGGCTCGCCAGGTAATCGAGGCTGCGGATGCCATCCCAGATCCGATAACTCGCCGTTTGTGCCCCGACCAGCAACGCACCCACACCCACCAGCGTGTGCTCGGTGGTGGTGCCGGCCACCACGGGCAGCCCCTTGTCCGTCAGCAGCTGGCGCCGTTCGCCCTGGCCGATCGGATCGTAGGCCAGCACCGCGATGCCATTCTTCGCCAGCAGGATGCAGCCGCGCTGCACGTACTCGGCGGCCTTCCCGTTGGTGCTGTGCCCGATCGGCATGAGCACGCCCGGAAACGGTCCCGCTCCCGCGGGGCGGTAGAAACTCGCAGTGACGTGGTGATTGGGTCGGCTCTCGTACACCACCTTTTCGATGGTGTAGCCCTCTCCCGTCAGCGTGCCGACCATGCGCGGACGCAGCGGCGTGCGCTCGGGGAAGCCGCCCAGCGAGGCGATGAAGCGGGCCCGCAGTTCCCGGTTGCGCGCTGCAATATCCTCTGGCGTGCGCAGCCGGGCGATGGCAGTTCGCCGCGCCTCGAACTGTTTCTGGCACTCGGCCATCAGGTAGGTGCGCAGCATGGCGCGCGGCGGCGGAGTCGCCGGCAGCACCCCAGCCGGGTCGGCCGCCGGGACCAGCAAGGCCAGCAGGAGCGGTGTCATTGCTGCTTCTCCTTGGCCAGCTTGTTGAGCATCTCGAGCATCTGGTTAGTGATCAGGACCGAGGTATCTTCCTGCACCCAGTTGGTCCCCAGCCAGGTCTCGTAGCCACCCAGGCGGTGCTGCTCGGGCGTCGGCAGATAGCCGGTGTAGCCGTTGGCCAGGCCGACGACGATGGTCTTGCCGAAGGGGCTTCGCTTCTTGATGTCCAGGCCGATCTGCACGAACGTCTCGAACGGAATGGCGCAGATGGCCACGTCACCGATGCGGACGGCCTGCAGCAACACCTCGACCTTCTCATCGCTCTCGGCCAGCCGCATGTACCGCCGGGCATAAGCCGGGGCCAGCGGCAACACCTTCTTCTCGTCCTTCTCGGCGAGGACTTCCTTCGCCCAGGCCACCTGCTTCGCATCGGGCCGCCGCATGCGCAGCGTCAGCGGCCGTTGCACCATGCCCAGCGGCACATCGGCCTGGTGGGTGATCTTTGCCCGCGCATGATACGCCGCATCCGCCGTCCGGGCTGCCACCAGCCGGATTTGCTCGAACGGCTCGCGCGGGGGTCGTCCCACGCCGAAGGGGATGTTGTTGATATCGCCCGAGGCTCCATTCGTGAGCATGGCGACGAAGCGATCATCCCCGCCGACACGGTTGGGCATGAGCCGGGCAAACTCGCCAAAGTAGTCCGACGAGGCGATCTTCGGCGGAATGCCACCCACGTAGTGCAGCGAGTAGTTCGCATACAGGGCCAGCGGCTTGTTCGTCTTCGCATCGTTGAAGCTGAGCACGCTGACATCGGGATCCGTCGGCCCGGCCGGGTGCGACAGCACGTCCATGGTGGTGGGCGGATTCATTCGCACCAGGTCGATGCCGCCAAACGGATTGGGCGTCATCTTGCCCGGCTTGAGAAACCAGCGTCGATTGAACACCTCGTCCGGCAGCGGATGCGTCGCCGCTCCGACCTTGGCTGGCCGTCGCGCCGCCCCCGCCTTCACGATTGCCTCGACCATGCCGTCGATCAACTGCTTGCGATAGGCCACCTCGCCGGGCCGCCCCGCCTTGACATTGGCCGGCGGCGCCGAGTGCGTGTGCGTGGACGAGATGAGGATATTCTCCGGCAGCATGGACAGCTTGCGCGACGCCAGCAGCTTGACCTCGTCGCACACCTCGCGGACGACGCCCAGATTGTCTACCAGCACCAGCGCGACGGTGGTTTTCCCATCATCGAGCACGATGGCCCGCACGTGCAGAGCATCGCTGCTTTTCTCGGCCAGGTTCTCGGCGAAGTTGCCCGGCAGATTGACCGGGTACTGTTTGGGCGTGACATCGACGGCAGCGGCCCCGGCGCGAAGCGGAGCAGGAGCCTCGGCAGCAGGCAACGTAAGCAGTAACAGGAGGAGGGAGTGCATGAGGAGTCGAAGGCCTCGGCAGGGGTGGGACAGAAGCGCTGTCTGCATGTGTACACGATCGGCCGCGGAAGGCCAGGGGCAGATTTGAGGAGTAGGCACGGCCAGCGTCGGCAGCGGTGTAATGCTCACGCTGTGCAGAGGACTCATCGTCTTCTGATGGTCTGGAAAACCGCCAGTGGCCGGGTGGGGTGTAACCACCCGGCGAATCATGCCATGACATGCGTGGCAGGCCCGGTGTGACCTGGGGTCGCCACGCGGAGCGAGTCCTCACAGACGGGTCGCTTCTTCCAAAACGCGGTCTGGACCGGAACGCGATTGGTCGTGTGAGGCGGTGGTGATCAATGCGACGGGAAGAAACCGGCGAAACAGTACGACGGCGGCGAGGTCGACCCCGTCAAGGATCGCTGGAGTCCGTGGACGTGGGCGAACGGCCCGTCCGAACGCGGGATGTACTTGGCCGTATGGGCCGGTCGCGTGATGATGTTCTTCGGGAGATCGACCGGGGGTCTCCGCGTTCTCCAATGCCGTGCTGTGTGAGCCACGCTGAGAAACGCGCGGTTCGTTCGCCCTGGGCGAGTGTCCCTTGGGTGAGCAACCGCGGACCGGTCCCTGCGATCGAGCCGATTTTAGCGCGGAGTCACCGTTCCCACCGCGGTGACGATCCGGGTGTTCGGGAGTGCAGCCTTCAGGGCCGCCAAGTCCGCCAGGGTCACCCGGTCGGCCCCCTGGATGACGAGCTCGTCGAGCCGGGTCAGTCGCCCCAAACCGGTCACGTCGTCGGCGGTGAGCGGCTTCTTCGGTGAGTACGTCAGGGCGCGGAGCCGCGGCAGATCGGCAAGCCGCACCCAGGCACCGGCCGCGACCTTCTGGTTCTTCAGCCCCAGGCGCTCGAGCCCACGGATGCGGGCGACCGCCCCGGCCTCCTTCTCGCCCAGCGGCATCAGGTGCAGCCAGAGGGCGACCAGGGACGGGTGGTCGGCCAGGTGCGTGAACCCGGCCGCGGAGATGTTCTCGCCGGTGAGCTGGAGCTCCCGGAGCTTGCGGAGTTTGGGGAGCACCTTCAGGCCGTCGTCGGTGAAGCCCTCGTGCCCGGCGAGCCGGACCTCGACGGCGTCGGGGTAATCGGCAAGCTGCGGGGTGCGGGCGTCCGTGGCGAGGTTATGGCAGTCCATCCGGAGCAGGAGCCCGCCGCCCTTCGCGGTGGAGACCCCAGGCTTGGCATCCGGCGGGGCGGCGGAAACGGAAGCGATACCGACCGTGATGAGGAGCCCGGCGAACGCGGCGTGGCAGAGAGGAAGGCGTTTCATGGCACACCGAACGTGGGAGGTGAGGAGCCACGTCACCGTGACCGGCCCTCACGAAACCTGACGAGCCGCTTTCAAGTTTGTAACCGGGAATCGCGGCGGAGGAAACCTGTGTTCCACCCCCATCCGCCCGGTAGCATCGCCGGTTCGGGACTGTGGGTGTCCGACCCGACTGACCGGACGAGGCGAATTACGCGAGCCGTCCGAGGTGCGGCAGGCCGTCGCGTGTTTAGGCACGGCAGTTGTCGGCGCGCAATCACCCGGCGAGGCCGACGTAGACGGGTTGGTCCCGCGCTCGGTTCAACAGCCAGCGATCCAGGAGCCAGTCCAGCCGTTGTTCGGCCGTCGGCTTCTCGCTCAGCGCGAACAACCCCGGCATGGTGTCCCGCAGGTATGCGAACGGGTCGATCCCCAGGTGCTTGCAGGTGCCGGCGACGGAGTACAACACCACCGCCGTCCTCCCCCCGGCTTCACTCCCGATCACACCACAGTAGTTTCATCCGAGTGCGACGGCACGCAGCGTTCGCTCGGACAGGTTGTTGTCGATTGCCAGGTAGCCCGCATCCAGATACCGCTTCAGTGCACCCCAGTTGTTGGAGCCGTACCCGATCGCGCTTCCCAACGGCGACTGCGGTAACCTGACCGACTTCTGCTCGGTGAGCCACTTCGACAGCTCGTCCCACCACCGACCAGGCAGTCGCCCAGCATCGACGACGCGATCGTCACCCCGGACCAGGTCAGTTGGCCGGCGAGTCGATGCACGGGCGTGTGTTCGGGGAACCTGGCAGTGACGACGTGCGCCAGCAGGCCCGGTCCGCACAACCCCTTGGCGATCGGCCCGACCTGGGTGGGGCCGGTGGTCCGAATGCGATGCTCGACCGGCACGGTCGCCGGGTCGCAGTGCCGGCACGCATAACTCTACTTGACGGTGCGGCGGACGGAGAACTTGACCGGTTCCAGGTCCAGTTGCTCGGCCGTCAGTTCCCCAATGCACGCGCGGGGTTGACCGCAGCACGGGCACATTTTCTCCACCTCAGCGAGGTCCTGTACGACCTCGCGGCGCTCGAGGAGGTCGGGCAGCGGCAAGCGGCCGTGGTCGTCGCGCCAGGGCGAGGGTTTCTCGGCGGCGGTGGTGGCCTCGGGGAAGTGGTACCGCCCGGCTTCCAGTCCCGAACACCCCAGGCAGTCCCCGTGGCCGCCCCAGTACAGACAGGGTTGGGGCAGCCGATAACTTCGGCACGGTGGCATCCTCCGAGACAGGGAACGGATGCCATCCACGAAAAAACGCCCCCCAATCACGTGAGCCGCCGGGCGAGCACGGTTGAATCGATTCAGAAACCTCGACTCCGCAACAACACAAACCACTTGCCTCCTCAATAGGGCAGACTACACGAGTCGAGGAGCAATTCGCCCAGTCAACCCCGCCGACGTTGAGAGGCTATCGACGGAAGAGAACCTTCGCCAATCGCTGTACCGCCGGGCGTACCCGCTGGGTGCGCCGAACCGCACCCATCTGCACGATTGTCCACTTCCGGACAGGGACGGCACTAATGTGACGATTTGACGCAACCCCTTGAAATGACAGGGGCCGGCGCTTCTCAGCACCGGCCCGCATCATTTTACATTAGGGTGAGTGAGGGGACTCGAACCCCCGACGTCCTGAGCCACAGTCAGGTGCTCTAACCAACTGAGCTACACCCACCGTCAGACAGTCTTATCATAGACGTTCTGGCCCGGTGTGCAAGAGTTCTTCGCACTCGACTCGCGCAGAGCGAGGCGTGTGCGTTGGGGTGAAATCAGCGAGGTGCCTCCGTCGATGATCCGCTGGTCAGGCGGGGTCACACCACTCTCAGCAGGGCGAGGACCAGGTAGATCAAACCCCAGAAGATTGGGTTTAGGGCGGCCGCCCCGAGGGTGTAGTTCAGGTACTTCGGACGCAGGAAGCCTGGAGAACACCAGATATACAACAACACGACGAAGGGTAACACAAACAGGGGGGGCATCAGCCAGCAGAAGAGGGTGAGCGTCAGGATGTGATCGGCCAGTTCCTCCCGCCTGGAGAGATATACCGGAGCATCGCTCCCCTCATTATCTTCCTCGTCATCCGCTACAGGTGGCGGCAACTCCTGGTTGGATTCCGCCAGTGGATCACTGAACTGCTCCGGGCTCGTGGTGATGGCTGTGGCCGGCACTCCGGGAGCCAGACCTCCCTTGCGGGTGATGGCCTCCGACGATGGTGGAGGTTTGGGTACCTCGAGTTCCACCGCCTGCTGCTGGTCCAGCAGCTCGAACGCCCGTGCGGCCGCCTCATCGGGCACGGTCACCTGAATCTCCGCCCACTGGAGCCCCGGGAGGCCGAAGATGGAATTCATCTGTTCTCCTGCCATCATCACCGGTATCCCGGCCTCCTCCAGGACGGCCTGGCAATGGTGCGCTTCGACGAGGTTGGAAAAGGTGGCCACAGTCACCAGGCGATCTGACATGGTCCTATCCTTGCTAGAGGTGTGGAGAACAGTGCGCCCATGCGTCTGGGAAACAGGCCTCCTTCTCAGGAAACAAGCCTGGCCCGACACTGGTTGCCTCCCTGGGGCATGATACAGGTTCCGACCTCATCGCAGGTAATCGCCAGGTCGTGGCAGGCCTTCTCGTAGCTCGCCTTCTGGTCGAGCGGGACGACCAGGTTCTCACTCAGCCACCTCGGTGGAGTGGGCAGTGGTTGGCCAACGGCCAGGAACTGTGCCCACGTTTACAGCCGCGGTTTCCTGCCCTGGCGGACCCAGCGGCGCGAGGCAGCCGACGGCCCGGCTCCCAGGCTGGGGGCCTGGATCTACCCCATGGCAATCGGCCAGCCCCTGCTGGGAACCAGCCATCAGGAGACATGCGAGATACTCGACCTGGCGTGCCACCGGCATTACCGCGCTCAGATGCAGATCGGCTGGCAGCTCCACCGCGGCGTTCCAGCCGTGGGTACCCACTGGATGTTGTGATCGTACGCCATCCAGGCGATGCGCCCACGCCTCGGTGAGTCCACCGCACTTCGTGCTATTGGGGGTGTTTGGATCCACGTGCCTGGTGGGTCATCGATCATCTCAATTCGGCGACGTAGCCGGCGGAGAGTTGCCGGCGCAATTGCTGGACGATGACGGCTGGCCACTGGCCGGGGAATCCTTCCCACGAGGTCTGATCGTCAAGCGGCGGACGGAAGTGATCCCGTAGCGGCATGGCTCGCCTCTCCCACGCACTCCATCGCTCACGTCCCCAGCCGGTTCAGTGCCTCGCGGTTGAGTTCGATGCCCAGGCCAGGCTTCTCCGGGATGGTCAGATAGCCCTCGGCGTCGGGGTAGAACGGCTCGGTGATGATCTCGTCGAGATACACGCACGGCGTCAGATACTCGACATAGCGTGCCACCGGCATTGCCGCGCTCAGATGCAGATCCGCCGCCAGCCCCACTGCGGTGTTCCAGCCATGCGGTACCCACTGGATGTTGTGATCGTACGCCATCCAGGCGATGCGCCACGCCTCGGTGAGCCCGCCGCACTTGGTGCTGTCTGGCTGAATGATGTCCACCGCGCCGCGCTCCAGGAACGGGCGGAAACTCTGCCGGCGCGTCAGCACCTCGCCCGTGGCGATCGGCACCGGCGAATGTCGGCGCAGCTCGATGAACCCCTCCAGGTCGTCCGGTGGCAGCGCTTCCTCGAACCAGACGATGTCGTAGTCGGCCAGCATCTTCGCCGTTTCCAGCGCCCACTTGTAGCCGTGCGGCCAGTACTGCTCGCTGCCGCCCGCGTCCACCATCAGCTCGATGTCTGGCCCCACGGTGTCGCGCGCGGTGCGGATCAACAGTTCGTCCGTGCGCCGATCGCGCCGGCCGAACGGTCGCCAGCCCAGCTTGATCGCCTTGAAGCCGCGCCGCACCGTGGCGTGCAGCGTCTCGCGCAGCGGCCCCGGCTCGTCGAACAGGATCGATCCGTACGGCTTGATCCGGCTCCGGTAGTTCCCGCCCAGGAGCCGGCTAACCGGCTGGTTGGTGATCTTGCCGAACAGGTCCCACAGGCCGATGTCGATGCCGCTGATGGCGTGCTCAACCGCGCCACCACGCCCCTGCCAGAAGGTCGCTTGCCGCAGCTTCTCCGTCACGCGGGCGGGTTCGTCGGCACGTTCGCCGATCAGGTGTGGCCGCAGTAACTGCACTCCCGCCTGGATCAGCGACTTGCTGGTCATGCAGCTGCCGATACCGATCAACCCCTCGTCGGTGACCACCTCGACCAGCGTGTTGAGGTCCTCTTCCGGCTTGTTCCCCTGGGGCCAGCCGCCATCCACGGTTCCCCCAGACAACCCGATAACACGGACATCGACGATCTTCATGAGTGCTTTCCCACAGGAGGCATGGTTTTCCTACATCCTATGAGATCGCCCCTCCGCCGGACGCACCCCCCCCCTGTGCGCTCAGGCGCGCCAGCGTGGGCCGGGCACCTCGGTTCCGTCGACCTTCATGATCCGATTCTCGCGACCGACCAGGACGATGCGCGGGCGGTGCTTGCGGGCCTCGGCGTCGTAGAGTTGCGTGTAGGTGGCCACGATGATGATGTCGCCCACCTTGGCCAGGTGCGCCGCTGCCCCATTCGAGCAGATCACGCCCGACCCCGCTTCGCCTTCCATTGCGTAGGTGCGGAAGCGCGTGCCGCGCGTCACGTTCCACACGTGGACCTCTTCCCACTCGAGGATGTCGGCCGCTGCCATCAGCGTCCGATCCATCGTCAGGCTGCCCTCGTAATGGAGGTCGGCGTGTGTCACCGTCGCCCGGTGCAGCTTGGCCTTGAGCATGAACCGGAGTGGTCCCGTGGGCGGTGATCCGGCACTCGTCATCCCTCGACTCCCTGGGGTTGCTTCATCCCTGCTGTTATCTTACACGGCGCTCTACCCGGCTGGCTTCATGAAGTAGTACCCGGCCAGCCCCAGCCCCACCAGAATCACGAACCAGCGGATCAACCCCTTGGGGAGCAGTCGCCCCACGCTCGCCCCCACGTACCCACCCAGCAACCCGCCGACGGCCATTGGCAGCGCCAGTTGCCACACTACCAGCCCCGAAGCGATGAAGATGACCACGGACGTCCCGTTGATCAACGTCCCCAGGACCGTCTTGATGGCGTTCATCCGGTGGATGTTGCCCAGCCCCATGAACGCCAGCGACGATAGCATCAGAATGCCGATGCCTGCCCCGAAGTAGCCGCCGTAGATCGCCACAATCAGCTGGAAGACCACCGCCGCCGTCTGCAGCTTCCGCGAAGGCTCTCCCTCGGTCGGGTGGAGGACGAAGCGCTTCGACAGCCACGGCTGCAGCATGAACAATAGCGCGGCCGTCAGTAGTAGCCACGGCACCAGCGCGTTGAAGAAGCTCTTGGGTAACAGGGTGACGAGCAGCGAACCGAGGATGCCGCCGACGATGCTGGGACCGATCAGCAGCCGGATCCATCGGCCGGACCCTTCCAGCTCGCGGCGAAAACCCCACGCGCCGGAGATGGAGGCTGGCACCAGGGAGACCGTGCTTGTGGCGTTGGCCAGCACCGCATCGAGCCGGCCAAAGTACAGGAGCGCCGGGAAGGTCAGCAGGGTGCCGCCTCCCGCCACGGAGTTGACCACCCCGGCCGCGAACGCCGAGGCGATGAGGACGAATACTTCCAACAAGGAGATGCTCATTTCCAGCGCATCGTCACGCCCAGGTAGTCATCCTTTTTCTCCAGAAGGCCCTGGTACGCCTCGCCCAGTTGCTCGGGCGTGATGCGATGGGTGATTAGCCCCTCCAGCGACAGTTTGCCGGTGTGCAGCGATCCCAGCAGCCAGCGCTGCGCCTTGTCGATGTCCCAGGTGCCTGCCAGGCGGATGTGGGCCGGCTCGAAGAGCATGTTGCCATGCGCTCCGGTCACCTCGATGTACCGGCGGTGCAGATCGTCGTAGAAGTTGACGTCCTGCGCCTTGCCGCGCGGACTGCCCACCACCACCACCTGCCCGCCGTCACAGGCCAGGCTCATCGCGACCGGCACTGCGGCAGGCACGCCCGTGGCATCCGCCACCACCTCGGCGCCTCGCGCGTTCAGGAACGCTGCCAGCTGCTGCCGGGCATCCCCCGCCGTCGGATCGATTACATGATGCGCGCCGGCCGCCAGCGCTGCCTTCCGGCGCATGGCCACCGCATCGATGCCGACCACCGGATAGGCCCCGGCCGCCAGGAAGGCTCGCAGGGCAAACTGTCCGATGATCCCCAGGCCCAGCACGGCCGCCGATTTGCCCAGCGTGATGCCGCAGCGGATCGCCGCCCCCAGGCCGTATCGGGCGATGCACGCCACGGCGGCCCGTTCCATGTCCATTCCTTCGGGTAGCTTCCACAACCGCCCGCGCTCGTGGCCGATGGTCAGCAGCTCTGCCGAGGCATGATTCCCGGGAAAGCTCACGCGATCGCCCGGCTTCCAGCCCTGTACGTCCCGGCCCACCTCAACCACCGTACCGGCCGCCGAGTAGCCCGACCGGAAGGGGAACTTCCAGTCTGGCAGATTCGGGTCCTTCAACCACTGATGTGTGCCGGTGTAAACCGCCAGCTCGGTCCCTGCGCTGACCGCGGAGTACTCCGCGGCCACGAGGATCTGATTGGCGGCGGTTGCGGGGAGTTCTACCTCGCGTACGCCCACCTTGTACGGCTCGAGAATAACTACCTGGCGTGCTTTCATGACCGGCTTCAACTAGGGGCCCTGGGACGATTCCTTGGCCTTACCCTACGACTTGCTCCCCCGGGTGGCACCAAAATCATCCCCCACCTGTCACAACTGCGTCGGCTGGCTGAATGAGAAGGTACCAGACAGCACACTGCAGAAAACCGGGAGACTCGCGATGCGAAAGATGCTCAAGCTGATTTCACTCACCGTCCTGACCCTGATCGTCCTCAGCCCCCTGGTCGTGGCCGCCCCGAATGGCCATCGCTCCGGGAACTCCTTCGGCCCCAGCCACACGGCCATTCCCCCGAAGCCGACGTTCAACAAGCCGACGTTCAACAAGCCGACGTTCAACCACGACTCCCGGAAACCGTTCGGCTTCGACCCCCACCCCAACTTCACTGGGGGCTCCAACTTCGCCGGTGGCTCCAAATTCTTCGGTGGTTCCAACTTCCCCGGGCGCACCTTTCCGGACCGCAGCCCCGGCTTCGATACCAGTTCCGTCATCTTTCGTGGCCAGAATCATGCCCACTGGTCTCGCCGCTTCTTCTCGCCGACCTGGGGTGCCTGGTTCTTCTTCTGCCCCCAGCATCGCAACTGGTTCTACTTCCACGCGGGTCGCTCTGGCTTCCTGCCGATCAATGCCCTGAGCAGCGCACCGCCCCAGCGGGCCACCCAGGGGCAGGCCTTTCTTCCTCCCGGTGGCGCTTCGCTACCCCTAGCCTCGCCCAGCGAGTTCCCTCAACTGCCCACCCGCTGAGTATCAACACGAGCAGGCCGCCGATACACACTCGGCGGCCTGCTTCCTTTTGTTCACTCGTCGGGTTAGACGAGGCTTTCCAGCAGATACTTCAGCTTCCGCACCTCGGGCTCCATCGCGAACGGCATGTCCGGGATGTCCCGGATGTCCACGCTCAGGGCCCGGTTGTAGTGGAAGCGTTCGAGCTGCGAGATGATCCGGCCGTACTCCACCTCGCCCTGGCCGATGCGAACCTGGAACTGGTTCGGACCGCGGCCCGTGTCGCGCAGGTGCAAATGCTGCACGAAGGGGAAGACGTCGTCGTAGTTCTTCCCCTGGTTGGGTCCCACGGTGTAGTGGCTCGGGTCCAGGGTGAGCCCCAGCCCCGGCACCTTCTCGCACAGCTCCATGGCCTGCTCCGGGGTGCCGGTATGCGTGCCGATCAGCGTGGACACGGTCAGCACCACGCCCTCGGTGGTGGCATGCTGCACCAGCCCCTTGAGCCGCTGCATCTCATCATCCAGCGCCACGTCCTGGCTGGCCGGCTTGATGGTGATCACCGGCACTGCCGAGATGCGGGCCAGCCGACAGATCGCCTTGAACTGCCGGGTGTACTCCTCCGGCGTCGGCGCATCGATGTCCACCGAAAACGCCACCGGCGTCAGGCCGGGTCCGTAGCGCAGCCGCGCTGCCGCGGCTCCCACGTCCTCCGCTACCTGAGACGGCTTGAGCTGCCGACCGTGCTCGTGGATCGCGACGTCGCACTTGCTGAAATGCAGCTCGGCGATCACGCGCAAGGTCTCTTCGAGCGGATAACGTCCAAAGCACAGGGTCGAACATGCAACGAACACGGCACCCTCCGTTCCGCGAGACTGAGGCCTCCGGGATACACCCGAGTGAGCCCGTGCCTATACCCCCCCTCTCCGAAAAAGAAAAGCCCAGGTCCGCCTCCTTGATCCGGGCTGGATCGCACGCCTGCGCCCTGCTATCGCCTTCCTGCAGGGAGGTGCGACGATGACTCCGACCAACGAAGACTGGATGCAGGTGCTCGACCGGATCGATACGGCGCTGCGGACCTCACTGGCCCAGATTGTCGATCCGCCGCATCCTGCGCCGCTGGCCAATCTCGCGCTCGATACGCTTCACGCACTCGATCAGCGCATGGTCGAATGGCAGCGACGGCTGACGCGGACCGAGGATCGCGCCCGGGAGGCGGCCGATCTGCTCAGCGCCGAACAGACCGCCCTGGAGCAGTGCCAGACCGAGCTGGCCGACCTGCGCGAGCGACTGGGCCGCTGGGCTACCCGGCCGGAACCAGGCGCAGAGTCAGGGCCAGCGAGCGCAGGCGGGTCTGGGGCGCATCTGCCCGGGACATGAACACGACCGGGCAGGCCGCGCCGCACAGCACGCCGCCGAATCGACAGTCGGCGGTGTACATGATCGCCTTCACCGTCAGGTTTGCGCTGAGCAGGTCGGGGAAGAGCATCACGTCAGCCGCCCCGGTCACCTCGCCGCCCACGCGTTTTCGCTCGCCTGCATCCGCCGCGTAGGCCAGGTCGAACGACAGCGGCCCCTGGACCCGACAGCCACGAATCGCACCCGTCTCGGCCCGCCGTTGCAGCTCGGCCGCTTCCAGGGTGTCAGGCAGGGCCTCGGTCACCTTTTCGCTGGCCGACATCACTGCCACCCGCGGCAACGGTTCGCCCAGCACGCGGGCCACCTCGACGGCGCTGGCCAGGATGTCCTCCTTCTGCGCCAGGGTTGGATGCGTGCTGACGCCCGTGTCGGCCAGGAGGAACCGCCGACCCGACGGCATCACCTCCATCAGCACCACCTGGCAGATCACCCGGCCCGTGCGCAGGCCGCTGGCCGGATGCAGCACCGCCTTCATCAGCGCCGGGGTGGCGATCTGGCCCTTCATCAGGAGACGCGCCTGGCCCTGCCGTACGGCTGCCACCGCGGCCCCTGCTGGGTCGTCGGTCTCGATCAGTGTGAACGCATCCAGCGCCAGGCCGATGCGCTGCGCCGTCGCCTCGATTTCGCTGCGCGACCCCGTCACCAGGGGGCGCACCCAGCCGCGCTGGGCGGCCTCGTGCAGTGCGATCAGCACGGTGTCGTCCGCTCCGCCCGCAGCCACCACCGGAATGCCTGGCCGGGCTGCATCTGCCTGGGCGAATAGCTCGGCGAAACTGGCCAGCGCCATGGCTCACTCCCCTCGCCAGACCGGTGGACGCTTCTGGAGAAACGCCGACATCCCTTCCTGCGCGTCGTGCCGGCAGGCGTTGTCGGTCATCACCGCCGTGGCCCGGGCATAGGCCTCCGGTTCGCCCAGGTGCAACTGATCGTAGAACGCGCGCTTCCCGATCTGCACCGTCAAGGGGCTGGCCGAACGGATGGCGTCGCACAGCTCCTGGATGGTGGTATCCAGCTGCTCGGCCGGGACCACGCGGTTAATCAGCCCCCAGGCCAGCGCCTGCCCCGCGGAGATCGCTCGCCCCGTCAGTAACATCTCGAGCGCCGCCCGCGCGGGGATCGCCCGCACCAGGGGCACCATCGGCGTCGTGCAGAACAGGCCAATCTTGACCCCGGGCGTGGCGAAGGTGGCCGACTCCACCGCCACCGCCAGGTCGCAGGCCGCCACCAGCTGACAGCCTGCCGCCGTCGCTGGGCCCTGCACGCGCGCAATCACCGGCTGGGGCAACCGGCGAAGCTGCTGCATGATCGCCGAGCAGCGAGAAAAGAGCGCGTGATAGTCGCCCTCGGCGCGTCCGACCATCTCGCCCAGGTCGTGACCCGAGCAGAAGACCGGCCCTGCTCCCGTCAGCACCACCACGCGCACGGTGCGATCGTGCTCCAGGCTGTCCAGCGTGCCGGCCAGTTCGCCCAGCAGATCGTGCGATAGCGCGTTGCGCTTCTCCGGCCGATTCAGCGTCAGCCGGGTCACGCCGTCCTCGTCGGTCCGGAGCAGTAGACTGGTCCCCATCGCGCCGCTCTCCCCAGGTTCCTGGGCCACTCCCCAGTCGTCTGTTGCATCTTACCCCCCGGCGCGATAGCGTGAAGATGGAATCATACGCGGAGGCAGCCCATGGCAACTCTCTCGACTGTCATTCGCTACGCCCAGGGCGACCACCAGTTGACCTTCGTCGTCGAGGGCCGGGCCTGCATGGCCCAGAGCCTGCCGCTGCGCCGGGTCGCCGACCGTGCCATCGCCGCCGGCACCGACCAGATTTGCATCGACCTGCAAGGTTGCACCCACATGGATAGCACCTTCCTGGGCACCTTGCTCGCCATCAAGAAGGTGCTCGAAGGCAACCACAAAGGGCAACTGGGGCTGCTCACGCCCTCCACCTCCTGTGTGCGCATCCTCCAGCAGATGGGCCTGGCTGACATCCTCACCACCTGCAACCATACCCCCGATCCGCAGGCGCGCTGGTTCGATCTCCCCTGCGAAACTCAGGATCCCTCCTCCTTCCGCCGCAACATCGTGCAGGCGCACGAGGAGCTGGCCTGTCTCCCGGGCGAATCGGGGGATCAGTTTCGCGCGGTGGTACGCACCATTCAACAGTCCGAACGGCCGGCAGCGCCTTCTCCCTCCACGCCTCCCGAGTAACCTCTCATGCCTCGACGTGTCCTGCTTGCCCTGGCACTGATCCTGCCTGTGGCTGGTCCCGCTCGCGCCGCGGACGAGCCGACCTACCGCGACCGCTGGGTCTACGTCGGCACCAACCTCCAGGTCGAAAAGAACGCCACCGACCTGGTCCGCCTCATCGAGCGGGCCGGCAAGGCGGGCTATACCGGCCTCGTGCTGGCCGACTACAAGCTCAACATCCTCGACCGGGTGCCGGATCACTACTTCAAACATCTCGCTCGCGTCAAGAAGGCGGCCCAGGAGGCCGGCATCGAGATCATCCCGGCCGTCTTCCCCATCGGCTACTCGTCTGGCCTGCTGGCCCATGACGTCAACCTGGCCGAGGGCATCGAGGTGCGCCATGCGCCGTTCGTCGTCCGCGATGGCACCGCCACGCTGGTGCGCGACGCCGCGCCGCTTTTGAAGAATGGCGCCCTTGAGGAGGCACGCAATGGCCGCTTCACCGGCTGGACCTTTCAGGATGACCCAGGCAAAACCACCTTCGTCGATCGGGAGACCGTCCACGGAGGCAAGGCGTCCTGCCGGATGGGGAACTTCGCTGGGCGCGAGTCGCCCAACTGTCGGCTGATGCAGCGCGTCCGGCTGCGGCCCCACGCCTGTTATCGCCTGTCGGCATGGGTGAAGACCCAGAACCTCGAGCCTGCTGGCGCGTTCAAGCTCCTGGCCCTTGGCGCGAAGGGCCGCACCCTCTCGTTCCACGAGGGCGAACTACCCGGCACCACCGACTGGAAGCAGATCAGCATCGTCTTCAACACCCTCGATGAAACCGAGGTTAACCTCTACGCCGGCATCTGGGGACCGCGGGGCGGCACGCTCTGGATCGATGACGTCGAGTTGCAGCAGCTGGGGCTGGTCAACGTCCTGCGGCGGCCCGGCTGTCCGCTCGTCGTCGAGAGCAGCGATGGCTCCACCACCTACGAGGAAGGCAAGGATTTCGAGCCGGTCCGCGATTCGAAGCTGGGCATGACTCCCTACGCGGGGGAGTACACCTTCGACCACGCCGGTCCCGCCATCCGTCTGAAGCCCGGTTCGCGCATCAAGGACGGCGAGTCGCTGCGCGTCAGTTGGTATCACCCCATTCTCACCCACAGCTACCAGGTCATGTGCTGCCTGACCGAGCCGGCCGTCTACGCCGTGCTCGAACGCCAGGCGCGGCTGGTGCAGAAGCACCTGGCGCCGCGGACCTGGTTCATGTCGCACGATGAGATCCGCTTCGCTGGCTGGTGTCGCGCCTGCCAGGAGGGCAAGCAGGCGCCCGGCAAGCTCCTGGCCGACAACGCCCGTCGCTGCGTGGGGATCCTGCGCAAGCTCGACCCGAAGGCGCGCATCGTCGTCTGGTCCGACATGTTCGATCCGCACCACAACGCCGTCGATCGCTACTACCTGGTCAACGGGTCGCTGCGCGGGTCGTGGGAGGGGCTGCCGCGCGACGTGGAGATCGCCAACTGGAACAGGGGCCAGGCGGAGAAGAGCCTGGGCTGGTTCGCCGGGCGGGGCCATGGGCAGATCGTCGCCGGCTTCTACGATTCCGGCCCAGAGAACTTCCGCCACTGGGATCGCGCCGCGCGCGGGGTCGCCGGCGTCACCGGGTTCATGTACACGACCTGGCAGCGGGATTACCGCCATCTCGAGGAGTTCGCCCGGCTGATGCAGCGTCGGCCGAAGTGACGCCGCCTACTCGTCGAGCCCGCCCAGGCCGCCCAGGATGTCGTCGAGCGTCTTGCCCGGCGCAGCGAGGCGTTGCTCCTCGGTCAGCCGACCATCGCGCAGGCGCAGCACCCGGTCGGCCCGCGCTGCGTGCCGGGCATCGTGGGTCACCAGCAGGACGGTCTGGCGTCGTTCCTGCACCAGCTGGCGCAGCAGGGTGACGATGGCATCGCCGGCCGCGCTGTCCAGCTGGCCCGTCGGTTCGTCCGCGAGCAGCAGCCGGGGCTGGAAGATGATGGCGCGGGCGATGGCCACGCGTTGCTGCTCGCCCCCGGAAAGCCGGGCCGGCAACCGCCCTGTCCCGCTGGCCATCCCCACCCGGTGTAGCGCCTCGTCGGCCCGGCGTCGAGCCTCGGCCTCGGGCACGCCATCGAGCAGCAGCGGCAGCGCGACATTTTCCGCAGCCGTCAACACATCCACCAGGTTGTAGGCCTGAAAGACCATGCCGATGCGGCGGCGTCGCAGGAGAGTCAGCCGGTCGTCATCCAGGGCGTCGAGAGCCTGCCCCTCGAGATGCACCGCGCCAGACGTGGGGCGGTCGAGCCCCGCCACCAGGTGCAGCAAGGTGGACTTGCCGCTGCCTGACGGCCCCATGATGGCGACGAACTCGCCGGATGTCAGGGTCAGGTCGATGTCGCGCAGCGCCACGACCTCGCCGGCCTCGGTGTGAAACACGCGCGACACGCCGCAGACCTCGACAGCAGGCCGTTCGCTCATGACGCTCCCCCGGGTTCTCCCAGCAGCTGCTCCACGCGGTCCAACCACTGATGAAAGGCGTTCAATCGCTGGATGCCCAGCTCGACCAGGAGCCGGGCTGCCAGCGGGGCGGTGTCCCACTCGACCCGGTTCTGCGTGTCCAGCAGCTCGCGCAACTGTTCGAGGCAGACGCGCCGCTCGGCGTCGAGGATGCGCAGCGGCGTGAGGGCCAGGCCGACCCGCGCGAGCCGGACGGCCAGCACCAGCTTCAGGAATGTCTCGTTGCGCAGCTCCAGGCCTCGTCCCGAGGGGGTGGTCAGCCAGTTTTCCAGCTCGCGCCGGCCGGCCTCGGTCACCGTGTAGACCTTCCGGTCGGGTCGCTCGGCCTGCGGGACCACCTCCACCGTGACCAGGCCCTCCGGTTCGAGCCGATCCAGCGCCTGGTAGACCTGGCCGATGTTCAGGGTCGATCCGGGGACAAGCTCCTTCTCGTAGGCCGCTTTCAGCCCGTAGCCGTGCCTCGGCCCTTCCACGAGCAACCCCAGAATTGCATGCCGGATCGACACCCGCGTTCTCCCCATCTCCTGCATAGGGAGTATATAATCAGGCTGGCACTGGCTGCCAGTCTAGCGGTCCCATTCCATGTGCCGCGCGATGCCGGGATCTCAACAGGTCATCGCCTCACCGCCTGTGCCCAGATCTCTGGGTGGGAGAGTGGATGTGCGCTATTCCCTGGTCTACCTCTGGCTCTGTTACGTCAACCGTGAGCCGCGCATCGCCGGGTTGGCGCTGGGGTTGTTGCTGGCGCTGATGTTGTCGCCCTTCTCCATCATCACGGCGTACCACCTGCCCCTGATCCTGGACGGCGCGGTGGTTGAGGCCCAGGTAATCACCCGATTCCAGGCCCGCGAGAATTCCACCATCCACGTGGCGGCCATGGGGCCAGTGTTTGCCCATGGCGGGAGGAAGCCCTCTTATCGTGTCCGCTATGAGTTTCGGGATGCGGGGGGCACCCTCTACCAGGGAGAAGGTCGGCTACCGGGCGCTCTGTGGCAAAGCCTTCAGCCCGGTGATCCGGTTTTGGTTCGCTACCTTCGACCCTCCCCATCCAGGAACCAGCCTGAGGCAACCTTCTGGGAGTTCTGGCCAGCGATTCTGGGTGCTCTGGTTGGCCTGACCGTCCTCGCCTATTCTGTTCGTCAGGGCCTGGCGGGATTTCACTGGGTGAACCAGCAGGTTCGGCTGGTGCGAGGCGGCAGCGCCCTTCCAGGAAAGATATGCCGGGCCGAAGAGGAGCGTCGGGGCCGCAGAGGCCGAGAGGTGGTTTGCGTGCTGGAATACGAGTATGCCATCCCGGAGATTCAGAGAGGGCAGCTCGAGATGCGGGGGCGGATGTTATCCCACTGGAAGACCGGCGCGGCCATCGTCATCCTCGTCGATCACCTCGATCCGACCGTGCATGCGCTGGATATTTTCCGAGCGCGCCAGATGGATCATGAGGAGTTATTCAGGGCAGGTTCTCCTGAAACCCTTATCAGGGGGTAACCACCTCTGAATAAGGTCGATTGCCTGCCAGAAAAAAAGAAGCGCCCCAACTCCGCACTGCGGAATCGGGGCGCGAAGTGCGCGGGAACGATCAGGCCAGGTTCTGCAGCATCTCCTTGCGGGAGACCAGCCGCTGGCCGCGGCACTCCTCGATCTCCAGCACCTTGAGCAGTCGGCGCCGCAGATCGGCTCGCGTTTCCTCGATGTGGCTCAGGGCCGTGCTCGACAGGTGGATCGTTCCTCCTGCTCGCCGGTCGTGCCCGCCCGCCTTGCCGCCCATCGACCCGACAACCTTGCGGAGGATGTCTCCCGCCTGGGCGTTGGCTGCCGAGGAACGGATCGACAGGATCAGCTTCTCCTCGTAGACCCCGGCTGCCAGGGCCCACTCGACCTCCTCGAAGCGCATCAGGAAGTCGGCCACCTCGGCCGCCAGGTCGGGCTGCGGCAGATCGTTGATCCAGCTGATGATCAGGCGATCGTAGATGAAGGAGCTTTGCAGCGCCTGCACCAGGCACCCGAAGTAACTCTGCGGGAGCCGGGCGTTGCGGATAGCCGCGATGAGGTCCTTGTCGGCCTGCGGGTACAGGTAGCGCAGCGACTGTTCGTCGAGTTCGCTGGCCTCGCGCGGGAAGCCGGCCAGCTCGGTCTCGATGCCGTACAGAAGACCGGTGGCCAGGGGGGTGGGTAGAGAGATGTCCTGCTCGCGGAGGTAGCTGGTAACCACCGAGCAGGTGGCACCGGCAGTCTGCCGCACGTCGGTGAACGGTACGCCGGTCAGGTCGCCCGGGGTGTCGTGATGGTCGATCACCGCGTACAGGGGCACCTTGCATTTGCAGCAGAAGTTGTGCCGGCCGGTGTTCGGCTGACTATCCACCATGACGACCAACTCGCCGTCGCGCGGGTGGAACTTCTCCATCGGGAACAGTTCGAGGTCGAGTAACTCGACCATGGCCCGGTTTTCTGCCCGACTGATGACCCCGTCGCGGATGAGCCGGGTGGGCAATCCGAGAGTGGATTCTACCAGGTGGGCGAGCCCCATCATGCTTCCTAGACTGTCCGGGTCTGGATGCACATGCGAGACAAAACTGACTGCCGATGCTTCTCGCAATCCCTGAAGAAACAAATCGGACTGTCTACTGGGGGGCTCTTTGCCATTCGATCCGTTAGTGGCGCTACGGCGCGCCATCGAGTCATCCTCCTGTGTTCGAGCCGAGAAGGCATACGACCCGTTCCCGGAAACGCTTCCCGGGAATGGTCCAGGGCCATCGATCAGACCGAGATCCAACCTCCATGAGCCCCCCTGGGAGTCAATCCAGGGGCCGTCGGCAAGATGGGCAACTTGTCCCGCCAGACAGACCTTCCTCGAACTCTGAACATCATTCTAGGTCCCATTTCACTCGCTGCCAAGCCGCCGCGCCTCACTTCGCCAGACGGGCCAGCTCTTCTACTCGCCGCCATTGCTCCTCGGTCACGGGAAGCACCGAGAGGCGAGGCAGCCGCACCAGGTCCCAGCCAGCCAGCAGGCGATCGGCCTTGATCTCCGCCAGACTCACGGCTCGGGGGAGCGCCTGCACCGGGGCCACTTCCACCACCACTGCCTTCACATCGTCGCCGGGTGGTGTGTGTGGGCCCGCCACCACGGTCATCTCACCCACCACTGCCTTATCCTTCCCGGTGTGGTAGAAGAGTACGCGGTCGCCCTCGCGCACCGCGTTCAGGTGCTTTCGTGCCAGGGCGTTGCTCACGCCGTCCCAGATCGTGCGGCCGTCCCGCACCAGATCGGACCAGCTGTAGCAGCCGGGTTCCTGCTTGAACAACCACAACCCCACCGCCCCAGACCTCCCTGACTGCGCAGCCTGCCTGGACCTACATCACGAATTTGCGATAGGATCGGCCTTCGCGACCGCTCCCACGCCGGGCTGCCACGCCGGAGATCGATCCTACTCGCCTCGCGCCAGGGAACGCAAGAATCATTTCTTCGGATCCTGCGTTAGCCACTTCTCCAGCTGGTCACGTTGCGGTCCAGGCAAGGTTCGCGGCGGTCCCACCTCGGCGTTGAGGCGCTGGGCTTCCTCGGCCAGCCGGCGTCCCTCGGCCACCTGCCCCAGCTCGAGGTGCTCGGCGGCCAGGAGGTACGGGAGTTGCGGATCGGTCGGATCGCGAGGGCGGTACTCCTCGAGCACCGCGATGGCCAGGCGGTGCTGCGTGCGAACGTCCTCGCGCAGGCGGGCCGCCAGCTTCTTGCGTTCCTCCGGCGGGGTGGAGGTCTTGCGCGGGTCGGGCTTCTCGTTCTCCAGGTTCTTGACGCCCAGGTTCAGCACGGCCACGATTCGCCGGCGCAGGTTGAACTCGCTGAAGTAGCCCTCGGGCGACATCGGGGCGACGCGCCGGCAGATGGCCGACCACGACAGCGCCTTCTTCCACAATGTCTCCTCTCCGGGGTCGAGAGCCCAGAGCTGGCCGTACCACGTCGCCAGCTGGGTCATCAGTCGGATGTTCTCCGCATCCTCGCGCAGCACCTTCTCGACCGGTTCGAGGATGTTCGTGCGGATGAAACGACCGGGGTCGTCGAAGGCGCGCTCCGCGGGCGCCTTTTTCATCTCCGCCAGGAAATACAGGCCAGCCAGCCGGCTTCGGTGCAGTGCGCTGGCGCTGGCAGCCGCGGGGAAGAAGAAGAAGGCAAAGTAGCCGAACGACGTTCCCAGAAGCAGCGGCACCGCGAGCAGGCCGACGGCGCTCTGCCGGCTGAGCCAGCGGTTCGGTTGTGGGTCAATCGTCGCCAGCAGGAGCGCCAGCGCCGTCACCAGCAGCAGGGCCACGGAGGGATACTCGATGCCAGGCACGGTCAGCAGGGCGAGGAACATCGCCGCACAGCCGGCGGCCAGGGCGCCCACGAACTCCTCCAGGGCCCAGCCGATTGTCTCGAACAGGCCGAAGGCGGCGAACCAGACCACGGCGCGGAGGCCGGCCACGGTCGCCTCGGCGAAGATGTCCTCCGGCGTGACCGTGGCCACGCGCAGCACGAACGCCAGCACCAACCCCAGCATCCCGCCAATGTAGTATTCCCAGTGCAGCGGCATCTGGTCCGCACTCGTCGCTGGCCGCGCGCCGGCCTCGTCGGTCGGGATCGGCCGCCAGCGGGCCAGGTGGACCGTCACCAGGACCACCGCCGCCACCAGTGCCAGCGCTGCCGCCAGCCCCCCGGAGGCCCAGACGTCGAGGACGGCATTGCCCGGGGTCAGCACGCGCGGTCCGGCGGTCGGCGCCATGTGACGCGGGTAGTGATAGCCAAACTGGGCCGGCCCCACTCCGAGCCACGGATGCTCGGCCAGCACCTGCATCGCCCCGGGCCCGACCTCGACTGTACGTGCGGCCAGGCCCAGCTGCCAGACCAGGC
>JAXMAV010000033.1:0-91927 GCA_046350255.1 Gemmataceae bacterium | reverse complement strand
CTGTTCCGCGATGGTGGAGTTGAGAAATAGGGGCGGAGGCTGCAGCGGCCCCCAGTAAGAACCGGGGTTGTCGTGCCTCCAACCCCAGGTTCGCTCAGCCCCACCGTTCGGCCAGCAGATCATCGGGATGGCCCACGTTATTAAACTACCAGGGACAAGTGAGGGCGAAGGTGGGGACACTGTCATTCCGGAAACCGGCATCCGATACTATCAGTCGGTTCCTGGCGAGTCAGTCGCACCTGCCCTTCACCTACCCGGCCGTGGGCGCTACTGCTGGGACACCGCCTGGTGGTTTTGTCGTGGACCGCACTCGCATCAAACTGGGCGAAGGCGAGGACGTGTTTCGGGCAGCGAGTGACGCCCTGCGACGGTGGGAGCAGTTCCAACTGGGCTGGGTCGTGGCCTCGCCAACGAACACACCGATTCAACCCGGTGAGGTCGTGGCTGTGATGGGCCGGGTGGTGGGCCTGTGGTGGCTTAACGCGTGCAGGATCGTTTACGTCGTGGACGAGTCGGGCCCGATCTGCCGGTTCGGGTTCGCCTACGGAACCTTGCCCGCCCACGTCGAGAGCGGTGAGGAACGGTTCCTCCTCGAGTGGGACCAACGTGAGAACAGCGTGTGGTACGACATCCTCGCATTTTCCCGCCCCAACCACCTCTGGACCCGGCTCGGCTACCCGGTGGTACGTCACCATCAGAAGCGGTTCGGACGAGACTCGGCGGCCTCCCTCTTTCGATCCGTGAACCGCGCGGCACCGATTCCCCACGTCTGCCAGAGTACCGGCTGAGGTCCCGGAAAGCGGTGCGTGATCCAGGATCCACTGCTCGCTCCTCGAAGCGGAGAACACCAACGAACAATGATCGCCACGGGTTGGTGGACTTGCCCTGCTTCCACTCCCTTGCACCAGGTGACGGGGCTGTATCTCGAGTTTTTTCGCCATGTGTAGGTTAGTTTTTCAGGAGGGCGAGCGTCACGGTTAGCAAGCGACTCGCCAGCACGCGCGGGGCTGCCTGGTTCCCTGCGCGATCGATCCCCCTGGCCCACCGGTATCTCGGCGATGTCTGCCGGAAACAGGCCAGGGGAGTGGCTGCACGCAGAGAAGAGTACAGCCTACCAGGCTGCTTCGCTCCGGGAACGCAACCTTCGAGCCGGGAAGTGGGTTGACCCTCGGGAATGGTTCCGTGGTCGGGTTGGTAGCCTGGCTCGACTCGGGGCTTTGCTCTTGCCCCTCCGGCCGCGGCGCTTCTAGAGTAATGCTCGATGGACATCAAGATGGTGCAGGTGGGTCCATGACACGTCTCCGCAGTGTGTTTACCAATCGACATGTGATTCTGCCCATCGTTCATGTCACGGACGCCGACCAGGCTCGTCGTAATCTGGCCGTCGCGCGCGACGGCGGCGCGGATGGGGCCTTTCTGATCAGTCACGGCCACCTCTCCGACGAGGAACTGCTTGATCTCTACCTCGACCTTCGCATCCATTTGCAAGGCTTCTGGATCGGCATCAACTGTTTGGGGCTGAATCTCGAGGAGATGTTTCGCCGGGCCGGCAGCCAGGTGGCGGGCGTCTGGGCCGACGATGCCATGATCGACGAGGCCAGCACCGATCAACCCGCTGCCCAGCGCGTGCTCGAGGTGCAACAGACCGCTGGCTGGCAGGGGCTTTACTTTGGCGGGGTGGCCTTCAAGTACCAGAGGTCGGTCGCCGACCTCGGCATCGCGGCCCGCTCCGCCGCCCCCTTCATGGATGTGGTCACCACCAGCGGCCCGGGTACTGGACAGGCGGCCCTTCCTTCCAAGGTGCGCAAGATGAAGGAGGCGCTCGGCAGCCATCCCCTGGGCCTGGCCAGTGGCGTCACCCCCGAGAACGTGACCGACTATTTACCCTGGGTCGATTGCTTCCTCGTCTCCACCGGCATCAGCTACACCATGGACGAATTCGACCCCGCCCGGGTCCGCGATCTGGTGCAGATTGTACGAGCCTGGCAGCCGCGCTGACCGTCGCGATTTCACCCACTGGCGCGAGCCTGAATCTCCTCGGATGTGTCACTTCCGGGAGGCAGCCCTCGCCGTGTTCGTATAATCCATCCTGTCCGGGTCGGCCCGGGAAGAATTCACGCGAGAAGGAAACGGGATATGGCAAGCTGGCGGCGTACGCACACCTGTGGCGACCTGCGCGAAGCGCACATCGGACAGACCGTCACACTCAACGGTTGGGTGAACACCACCCGGGCGTACAACGACCAGGTGTTTATCGATCTCCGCGATCGCCATGGGTTGACCCAGGTGGTCATCGAGGCCGATCGGGCGGAGATTTTCGCCCTGGCCAACGAGGCGCGCGGTGAATGGGTCCTGTCTGTCACCGGCAAGGTGCGCGGTCGGCCTCGCGAACTTGTTAACACCAAGATCGCCTCTGGCGCGGTCGAGGTCGAGGCCCTCTCACTCCAGGTGCTCAATCGCTGCCCTACCCCGCCGTTCGAGGTCCATTCCATCCCGCAAAAGGATGGCACCCTCGGCGATCCCGAACTGGCCGGCGAAGATCTCCGCCTGCAATGGCGATTTCTCGACCTGCGCCGCTCGACGTTGCAGCGCACCCTGGCCATGCGCCATCGCATGAACCAGGTGATCCGCGACTTCCTCGATGCCCGCAGCTTTCTCGAGTTGGAAACGCCCCTGCTGGGACGTAGCACCCCCGAAGGTGCCCGCGATTACCTCGTGCCCAGCCGCGTGCATCCGGGGCAATGGTACGCCCTGCCCCAGTCGCCGCAGCTCTACAAACAGCTGCTCATGGTGGCTGGCTACGATCGCTATTTCCAGATTGCCCGCTGCCTCCGCGATGAGGATCTCCGCGCCGACCGCCAGCCGGAGTTTACGCAGCTCGACCTCGAGATGTCGTTCGTCGAGATGGACGACGTACTCACCGTCACCGAGCAGCTCTGCGCCGAAATCTTCGAGAAGTGCCTGGGGGTTAGCCTTCCGCTGCCCATTCCCCGGTTGAAGTATGCCGACGTCATGCTGCGCTATGGCAGCGACAAGCCAGACCTGCGCTATGGCCTGGAGATCGTCGAACTGAGCGACCTGGCCGCGAAGATGGATCTACCCCCCTTCCGCGAGTCACTCGAGGCGGGCGGTAAGGTGCGCGCGATCAACGCCAAAGCCGGGGCCGCGAAGTTTTCGCGCAAGAACCTCGATGACATGGCCGAGGGCCTGCGCCGCAGTGGCGGGCGCATCCTGGGCTACCTGAAAGTCGAGGACGGCAACAAGCTCTCGGGCTCGATCGCCAAGGTGATCACCCCCGAAATCCAGGCCGAGCTGCTGCCGCGCCTGGAAGCCGCCCCCGGTGACCTGCTGCTGGTCGCCGCGGCTGATAACGAGGATGTCGTCTGCCAGGTGCTGGGCACGCTGCGCCAGCAGGTGGCGCAGAAACTCGAACTGGTGGAGAAGTCGCCGGATCGCTTCAAGATCGCCTGGGTGGTCGATTTCCCTTCGTTTATCTGGGATGAGGACGAGAAGCGCTGGGCCGCCAATCACCATCCCTTCACCGCTCCGCGCGACGAGGATCTGCCATTGCTCGAAAGTGAGCCCGGCCGGGTCCTTGCTAAGGCCTACGATCTCGTCCTGAACGGCTACGAGGTCGGCGGCGGCAGCATCCGTATTCACAACCCCGAGGTGCAGGGCCGGCTCTTCCGCTGCCTGGGTATGAGTGACGAACAGGCCCGGCAACGGTTCGGCTTCCTGCTCGACGCACTCAAGTATGGCGCGCCTCCGCATGGTGGCATCGCGCTGGGCCTGGACCGCTGGGCCATGCTCCTGGCCGGCACCACCAACATTCGCGACGTGATCGCCTTCCCCAAGAACCAGAAGGCTCGCGACCTGATGACCGGTGCTCCCGCCCCGGTGGATGCCCGCCAGCTCAAGGAGCTGGGCCTCTAATCGGCGCCGCTTTGCGTGAAAACCTGGCTAATTGCGCCGGAATGGGAAGCTACGCCCCTGGAAGTGGGAGGAAGCGGGGATTAGAATCGCCCTCGTTCTCCACATCCACAACCACCTCTTCAAGGGGTCACCATGTTGACCATCTCGGGAAAGGCGCTGGGGCGGAAAAAACCGCTCTTCGCCGACTTTTCGGTTCCCTTTCCTCCAGATCTTGGCGACGGAGGCAGCACCACCCTGCGCGACCTGATCGGCCGTGTGGTCCGCCATGAGGTCGAGGCGTTCAAGCAACGGCAGGAAGATCGGAAGTTCCTGCACGCCCTATCGGCACGCCAGATCGAGGAAAACGCCGCCCGCGGGAAAATCGACATGGGCGGCCATGACCGGATCCAGAAGGTGGATCTCGCCGAGGCGACCGAGGTGGCCCTGCAGGCGTTCGAGGATGGCCTGTACCTGGTGATCCTCGATGGCCAGGAACAGCGCAATCTCGACGCCCAGATCTTCCTGCAACCCGATAGCCGCGTCGCTTTCGTCCGTCTCGTCATGTTGGCGGGAGGATGACTCATGCTGCAACACGAAGTGGCCGTCAAACGGTTGCAAAAGTTCCAGGTCCGTGGCTGGGAGAAGCAGAAGCTGGCCGCTATCAAGGAGCTACCTGCCGCGCCGCGCGCGCTGGGCTTCCTGCTGTTCGGCCGTGATTCCTCCGGCAAGTCGTTTAGCGACTACCAGAAGCGCAACCGAGACGAGAAGCAGATCCGGAGTCAGCTCGACCGTCTGTCGGCCCGCGATCGCGACCGGCTATTCTCCACGCTGTTCCCCCAACTCGCCCGACATATCGAGGGTGGCTGGCAGCTCATCCAGAAGTTGCCTTATGAGACCGATTACACCCGCAAGGGCTTCCGCGCGCCGCACGACTCTGTGGCTCACCGGGAAGAGCGCCTGAACTGGCTCTCGTCTCTGGTCAGCACGCTGCGCGGCTATGACCCGGATGTGACCTGGTGCGCCGCATGGGCACCCTACCTTGCTGGCGGGTACGACGCCCAGCAGTTTGGCCTGCTTTTCGCCGCCGCCATCGATGCGGGCGGTTCCGAAGGCGACGAGGTGTTTCGCATCCTTCGCGAGTCCGCCACCAACGAACATGAGACCGGCGGCATGGGCCGCCATGTCCCCCTGGGCTTGCTGGCCGCCTCGCGACCCGACGGCTGGGAGTTCATCGAAAAACTGCTACTCGCTGCCCAGCGCCAGGAGGGGTTGCGCCAGGTCATTCTCGAAGCCATCGATCTTACCCATCCCCAGGCCTTCCGCCGCATGGTGGGGCTGATCCTCGAACACAACTTGCTGCGCTTCTCCTCGACGGTCCGCGCTGTCGACGTGTGGTTCGGCCTGCAGTGGTCAGCGCTTACGCCCGCCGTCCTGAAGCGTTCGCTCGAACTGGTAAAGCGTCTGCTGGACGAACCCGCCGAATGCCAGGCCGTGATCGACAAGGACGATGGCGAGCCGCTCTACCTGGCCCTGTGGTCAGTCGGGTTCGACGATGTCCACAAGGCCATTCCCCTGGCCCAGCAGCTACTGAAAGATCCCCGCGTCGAGCGGCGCTTCATCGCCGCGCGCTTCCTCAACGATGTCCAGCTGCCACCGGCCCGCGAGGCTCTGCGGCAGGCGATCGGCGATGAGGATCTGCGCGTGGCCGTGACCGCTCTGGAGGCCCTCACCCAGGAATCGGACGAAACTGACAAGCCGGATCTCTGGAAGGAGATTGTCGCCTTGCTCGAGCGGATGCCGACGCGCTCGCAGATGAGTGAGCCGCTGGTCTGGCCCTGGGCGATGGTAAACCTCAATCGCTCGTCGGTGGCGTCCGAGTTGCTCGACTTCCGCGGCAAGCGACCGGTCACCGATCTTATTCCCTTCATCAAGGATCTGGCATCGTACCAGCGGGGCCACCTGATCGATGAGCTGGCCCGGATGAAGCGCTGGGACGCCGCCACACGCGACCTGCTGTTTTCGCTGGTGGGCGACCGCGACAGCTGGGTGCGCGGGCGCGCCCTGGCCGCGCTGAAAAAATGCAACGTCACCGAGGAAGACGCCCAGCGGATCGAGATCGCCCTGTCGCGCAAGGGCAGCGAGATGCGCCAGGGTGTGCTCGCGCTTTTGCGGAAGCAGGCGCTGCCCCAGGTGATCGCCAGCGCCGACCGTCTACTGACCTCGAAGAAGGAGCCCCAGCGGCGCGGCGGCCTGGAGTTGCTGCAGATCCTGGTCGAAAAGAAAAAGGCCGTGGCCGAATGCCGCCAGCGTGCCCTGGCCTATCGCGAACACTATCCCCGGTTCGGCGAGGAAGAGGAACTCCTGCTCGAGGCAATCCTCGACGTTCGCCGCGAAAAGCCCTCGCTGGTCAACGCCCTGGGACTGATCGACCCCGCCGCCCGCACGCCGAGCGTGGAACCGGTCGCGCGCAAGGTGACACTGTGCACTGCCACCACTGTGGCGATCCTCAAGGATCTGGATCGAGTGGTCCACGAGCATCGCCGCGAGGCGGTGGTGCTGCACGGAGGCTACTACGGCGATCGGGAAATGATTCTCGAGGACATCCGCTGGGGGTTCCCCGGGCCCGATGCCCGCAAGCCCGCCGAGGCCGACGCGCTCGCCCGCTTGCCGCTCTACTCCGTCTGGAAGCAGTGGTACGAGGCACGCTCTGCCCGTCTGCGCGACCGCGACGGGTTCGACCTGATCCGGGCCCTGGCCCTGATCAACTACGCGCCAAACCTGCGGGCGCTGGCCAAGCAGTTCGGCAAGAGCTGGGCCGGGTGGATGAAGCTGCTGACCGCCGGCCAGACTCCGCCGAAGCTTAAGCATGGCGACCTGGTGGAATCGATCCTGACCTGGCTGATGCGTCTCTATCCCGCCGAGGGAGCGACCGATTTCCTTCTCGACGTCGTCGAGACTGGCTACGCCCACGTGCCGGACGAAACCCGGCGCCGGGTCGTGGACATGGATAACTGGCAAAAGCGTCAGCGCGACTGGCGCATACACTCGCCGGTGGACTCCTGGCAAGGGCTCGTCAGCGAGTACACCACCCTGCATCCCCAGGCGCTGACGCTCGCTCATCGCCAGCGTCTCTGGTCGCTCTTTCACTGGCGCGACCAGCCGGCACCGGGGGTGGCACGTGTGCGTCCCGACCTGGAGTATCTGGTGGTCGGCTTCCAGACTGGACAGGCCAACGAGGTCGATGTGATCGACCACCTGGTGGGCCCCGGCCAGGATGATTTCTCCGATCTGCGCCAGCTGAGCGACCCCGGAGCAGCCCAGCTAAAGAGTTGCCCCACGCTCGAGCCGATCGTCGAGCGCATCAAGGCCCGAGTACTCGAGATCGAGTTGAAACGCGGTGAAATGCCGACCGCCGCCACCAGTCCCGCCAAGGCGCTGGAAGCGCTGCCTGGCGCGGTCACCCTGTTCCGCCTGCTGGAGGCGCTGGGCAAGCGCGCCTTTGCTCGGGAGGTCTGGCCCGAGGGACGCACCGAGACTCTGACCGGCCTGGTGCGCGTCACCTACCCCACTCCCGACGATACTCCGGAGCAGTTTGCCCACGAGGTCCGTCGCCTGGGGCTGACCACCGAGCGGTTGCTCCAGCTAGCCTTTGTTGCGCCGGCCTGGCTCGATCTGATCGAAGCTACTCTGAACTGGCCCGGACTCAAGGAGGCGGTCTGGTGGTTCCTCGCTCATATGCCGAGCGGACGACCGGGCATTCGCATGGCCGGCACTAACGACGAGGACGACGGCGACGATATCGGCGACGATATCGAGGACGAGGATGACGATCAGCCGACCAGGGCCGAGCCCATGAACGCCTGGGAGAAGCTCCTGGCCGAGCGCACGCGCTGGACGCCGCAAGAGCGCCACGCCGGTGCGGTCGATCCGGCCTGGTTCCACCGGGTCTTTGCAGCGTTGGGTCGCAAGCGTTGGGACCTCCTGGGCGAGGCCGCGAAATGGGGTTGCTCGGGAGCGGCACAGAAAAAGGCCATCCGCATCAGTGAGGTGCTGCGCGGCCGGGCCAAAAAGAGCGAACTGGTCGCCGACATCCGCCAGCGCAAGCTCAAGGAGTCGGTCCGTCTCCTGGGCTTGCTCCCGTTGCCGGCCAGCGAACGACGTGAAGCCGAACTGCTGCAGCGCTACCAGGTGCTGGTCGAGTACCGCCGCTACGCGCGTAGCCTGGGGCCCATGTCTCGCGAGGATTCCGAACGCACCGCGCAGGTGGGGCTGGAGAACCTGGCCCTGACGGCTGGCTATCCGGATCTCATTCGTCTGGAATGGGCCATGGAGGCCAAACAGATCGCCGACCTGGCCGCGGGCCCAGTTTCCGTCACGGCGGAGGGGGTGACGGTTACCCTGTCGATCACCGAAGCGGCCCAGCCCGAACTGCAGGTGCGCCGGGGTGAAAAGGTACTGAAGAGTGTGCCCCCGGCCATCCGCAAACAGCGCAAGGTGGCCGAACTGCTCGAGCGACGCACCGACCTGAAGCGTCAGGCCTCGCGCGTCAAGCAGACGCTGGAAACGATGATGATTCGGGGCGACACCTTCAGTGGCTCCGAGCTGCGCCAGCTGGCCAGTCATCCCCTCCTGCGCCCGCTGCTCGAACGCCTGGTCATTCTTGGCGAGGGAATTCGCGGCTACCCCGTGGCCAGCGGTCAGGCGCTCGAGGATCACACCGGCAAGCGCGAGCCGGTCAAGCACGAGGAACGCCTGCGCCTCGCTCATCCGTACGACCTCTTCGCCGCAGGCGACTGGGACCGCTGGCAGGCGCACTGCTTCCAGGTCGAACGGGTTCAGCCGTTCAAGCAGGTCTTCCGCGAGCTGTACACGCTGACGCAGCAGGAAAAGGACGACGGCGCGCTGTCGCATCGCTACGCCGGCCAGCAGGTCAACCCCAACCAGGCCACTGCTCTGTGGGGCTCGCGCGGCTGGCGGACTGGCGATGGCCTCTCGCGCACCTTCCACGAAGCCGGCATCGTCGCCGAGGTCCATTTCCGCCATCACGGCTGGACAGGGGCCCAGGTCGAGGGCTGGACCTTCGAGGCCATCGAGTTCCGAAAGGTGGGCGAGTATCGGCCGATGCCTCTGGCCGATGTGCCGCCGCGCATCTTCTCCGAGGTGATGCGCGATGGCGACCTGGTGGTCAGCGTGGCCCACGTGGGGGGTGTGGATCCCGAGGCCAGCGCCAGCACCGTGCAGATGCGCGAGGCGCTGGTGCGCGAAACCTGTGCCCTGCTCCACATCGAGAACTTCCAGGTGATGAAGTCGCACATCCTGATCGACGGAAAGCTGGGCAAGTACTCCATCCACCTGGGGTCCGGCGTGGTGCATCGGCAGCCAGGCGGTCACGTCTGCATCGTCCCGGTGCATTCGCAGCATCGTGGGCGGTTGTTCCTGCCTTTCGCCGACGATGACCCGCGCACGGCCGAGGTCGTCAGCAAGGTGCTGCTCCTGACCCGCGATCACGAGATTCAGGATCCCAGCATCCTGGAGCAATTGCGATCCTGATCGGTCGAGATACGCAGACGGCCTGGTACGCGCGACGCATCAGGCCGTCGTTCATTTGACTCCGTCGCGCGCCACCTGCTCGGCCTGTTTTAGCGCTCGTAGCACGTTTGAGCCCAACACCTTGTGAATCTGCGCCGGCGTGTAGCCCCGGTTCAGCAGCTCCTGGGTGATCAGCGGGTAGGTCGAGACATCCTCCAGCTGCCGGGGGACGCGGTCGATGCCGTCGAAATCGCCGCCGAGTCCGACGTGGTCTTCCCCTGCCACGCGGATCACGTGTTCGATGTGATCGACTACGTGGTGCAGGCTACCGGAAGGAATCGGATGTTCCTTCCGGTAGGCATCCAGGGCGGCCCGCAGGTCCTTGCGGTCAGGATACTTCGCGGACAGCTCCCGGTAGGCCTGGCCGAAGCTCCGCGTTGCTCTCGCACCCTCTGGGGTGATGAACCCCGAGTAAAAGTTGACCATCACCACGCCGCCATTCTTCTTCACCAGCCGCAGCACGTCGTCGGGTACATTCCGCGGATGGTCGGCCAGGGCCCGCGCCGACGAGTGCGAGGCAATCACCGGCGCCCGCGTAATCCGCAGCACATGCTGCATTGTCTGGGGAGACACATGGGAGATATCCACCAGCATCCCCAGGCGGTTCATCTCGCGCACCACCTCCTCGCCGAACTTCGACAGCCCGTTGTGCTGCGGCTTATCGGTGGCCGAGTCCGCCCACTCGGTGTTGTCGGTGTGCGTCAGCGTCATGTAGCGCACCCCCAACCGGTAGTACAGCCGAAGCACCCCCAGCGAGTTATCGATGCTATGCCCTCCCTCAACACCAATCATCGAGGCGACCTTCCCGGCCTTGCGGATCCGCTCCACATCGCTGGCGCTGTCCGCCATCTCGAAGTCCGCCGGGTACTTCTCCACCATCCGGCGAATAACGTCGATCTGTTCGAGCGTGTCGCGCACGGCGGTCGCGCGGCGTCCCCGCGAGGAAGGCACATAGGCCGACCAGAATTGCGCCCCGACGTTGCCCTGCCGCAGCCGGGGAATGTCCGTGTGCAGATCCTTCTGTGGCCGCTTCAGGTCGATCACACGAAACGACAGATCGTCGAGTTCGCGGAACCGCCAGGCGACGTCGTTGTGCCCGTCGAAGACGAACCCTTCCGCATGCACCTGCCGGCCCCGCGGAGTAAGCGTCACCGTGCCCCGCTCCGTTGGCGGCTTCTTGACAGGACTCTCGGCCAGCAGTGGAAAGACGCTCATCAGCCCCACCAGGGCCAGGAACGGAACGACCAGGCGCACGGACATGAGGATACTCCGCCAGGATGGACACACCGCGGGAATAACTCTAGATGTACCTCCTCAGTGTCGTGATCTACCCCGCGCGATGCAATGCGCATTCTCCCAACTCCGTGGAGCGATCATGCGCGCCGTCGACATCCTCCGCAAAAAGCGCGATGGCGAAGCACTTTCCGCCGCTGAGATCCAGGCGTTTGTGCAGGGTGCCACCCAGGGCGACTGGGCCCGCTACCAGGTCTCGGCGCTGTTGATGGCCATCGTGCTGCGCGGAATGGAGCCGGCCGAGACCGCCGAACTGACCCGCGCCATGGTCGCATCCGGCGAAACCCTGGACTGGTCAGACCTGCCCGGCGCTGCGGTGGACAAGCACTCGACCGGCGGCGTGGGCGATAAAACCTCGCTGATTCTCGCTCCCCTGGCTGCCGCCTGCGGGGTGTTCGTGCCGATGATGTCGGGTCGCGGCCTGGGCCATACCGGCGGCACTCTCGACAAACTCGAATCGATCCCTGGATTTCGCGTGAAGCTCGACACCGCCGAGATGGGACGCATCCTCCGCCAGGTTGGCTGCGTCATGATCAGCCCCACCGAGCGAATCGCCCCGGCCGATCGGGTGCTCTACCATCTCCGCGACGTGACGGCGACAGTGGAAAGTCTGCCGCTCATCTCCGCCTCGATTCTGAGCAAGAAGATTGCCGAGGGCATTCGTGGTCTGGTCATGGATGTGAAGTTCGGCGCCGGCGCTTTCATGAAGACGCTCGACGACGCCCGGGCCCTGGCGCGGTCGTTGATGGCCATCGGCCAGGCTAACGGAGTACAGACCCAGGCGCTGCTGACCGCCATGGACGTCCCGTTGGGCCGGAAGGTGGGGCACGCCCTCGAAGTGCAGGAGAGTATCGAGATCCTGCAAGGGAGTGGTCCCGACGATTGCCGCAATCTCTCGCTCGAACTGGCCGCTCGACTCGTCCACCTGGGTGGTGCCGCCGAGTCGCTGCCCGAGGCTCGCGCTCGGGTCGATGCGGCCTGGCGCTCCGGCCAGGGGCTCGATCGCTTCCGCCAGATGGTTGTCGCTCAGGGGGGCGATGCCGCTCTGGTGGACCATCCCGACCGCCTGCCCCGGGCCGCCCGCCAGCATGTGGTGCGTGCCGACCGCGCCGGGTACGCTGCCGGCTGGAATGCGATTTGCGTCGGGCGAGCCGTCATGGAGTTGGGTGCCGGGCGCCATCGCGTGGAAGACACCATCGATCCTGCCGTCGGTGCGGTGGTCCTGGTTCGCCCTGGCGATCCGGTACGTCCGGGCGATGGTCTGCTCGAACTGCACTACCAGGACGACCACCAGCTGAGAAATGCGCTGGCACGCCTGACCGAGGCCTGCCCCATCGTCGAGGCGCCGCCGCCCGTCGCTCCGCTCATTCGCGAGGAAGTTCAGTTACTCTGAGGCGTAAAGGCGACTTATGGAATCTGGTAATTCGTCGGATGCGCCTGTCGGACTGCGCCCGACTCCCCTTTCCTGGCGTCTTCTCCTGGCGGCCGGCGTCGTGGTGCTCGGCGGGGCGGCCGTCGTACTCGACCCCCTCGTCGGGCCGCGCGGTCGGGCCTTGCTCGGCGCGTTGGCGTTTATCGTGCTGACCGCCGTCTTCTCCTCGAACCTGCGCGCGGTCAACTGGCGCACTGTCGCCACCGGTATCGGTCTGCAGGTGCTGCTCGTACTCTTCGTCCTGCAGCTGGGGTTTCGCCGCGACACCACACCGGAGATGACCCGTCAGTTTTACCTGGCGCAGGCGGTGATCAGCCTGGGACAGGGAGGCGGCGGCGCGCTCGCCGTCGGCCCGGTGGCCACGCTCGAAGCTCCGGAGACGTATCTCTGGCGACCCGGCTATCTGCTCTTCGATACCGTTGGTCGGGCCGTCAAGAAGTTTCTCGACTTCTCTGATGCCGGCTCGCGCTTCGTCTTTGGCGCGCTCGCCGATCCCGACACGCTGGGTAAGGCGCTCCCCGGTCGCGGCTTCGTCTTCGCCTTCTCCGCCCTCCCTACCATCATCTTCGTCTCATCGTTCTTCACCGTGCTGTACTACTTCGGCGTTCTTCAACTCGTCGTGCGTCTCTTCGCCCGCGGCATGATGTACCTGATGGGCACCTCCGGGGCCGAGACACTATCGGCGGCGGCCAACGTCTTCATGGGGCAAACCGAGGCGCCACTCATCGTTAAACCCTACGTCCCTCTCATGACCCGGTCCGAACTGCTTGCCCTCATGGTCGGTGGCATGGCCACCATCTCCGGTGGTGTCATGGCCGTGTACATCAACCTGGGGGCAGATCCCGTGGCCATTCTCGCCACCAGTGTCATGGCCGCCCCCTGTGGTCTCTATCTGTCAAAGCTGTTGCTGCCCGAGGAAGAAGAACCACTTACTAGAGGCCAGGTCCAGGTGGTGGATACTGCTCCTCACAGCAACGTCATCGATGCCGCCTCAGCCGGCGCTTCCGATGGCCTGCAACTCGCCCTCAACATCGCGGCCATGCTCATCGCCTTTCTCGCACTGCTGGCCATGATCGATCATTTGCTAAAGCTCGTCCACCCGGCCCTGGGGTTGCAGTCTCTGTTTGGCGCTCTGTTCGCTCCTGTCGCTTATCTGATGGGGGTGGAGCGCGCCGACCTGTGGCAGGTTGGCGACCTGCTGGGTACCAAGCTGGTCGCAAACGAGTTCGTCGCCTACGTGAAACTCACCACCGACTACCGCTCCACTCTCTCGCCCCGCAGCTACGTGCTGGCTACCTTTGCCCTCACCGGCTTCGCCAACTTCGCCTCCATCGGGATCCAGCTGGGAGGTATTGGCGCCATGGCTCCCACGCGTCGAGCTGACCTGGCCCAGCTTGGACCGCGTGCTCTGCTGGCCGGGTTTCTCGCCACGCTGGTCAACGCGTGCCTGGCCGGAGTGCTGCTGGATCCAGGAGAATAGCAATGAGCGATCTGCCAACGGTGCAATTGATTGCTGCTGCCCGCGCGGCTCGCGAGCGCGCCCATGCTCCCTTCTCGCGCTTTCGCGTCGGCGCTGCCCTCGAGATGGGCGATGGTCGCATCATTGCGGGCTGCAACTGCGAAAGTGCCAGCTATGGCCTGACCATGTGCGCTGAGCGCGCGGCCATCTTCAAGGCGATTAGCGAGGGGTACGCCTCGTGCCGTCGCGTGGCCATCGTGGCGGACACTCCCACCCCCACGCCACCCTGCGGGGCTTGCCGGCAGTGGTTGTGGGAGTTTGCTGGCGATTGCGAGGTGATCCTGGCCAACCTCGACGGCGAGAAGGGCCGCTTCCGCCTGGCCGAGTTGCTACCTTTGGCCTTTGATGCCCGGCTGCTCGGCCACACCTGATGCCTGCCTGCATCCCGCGGTGTACCATGATAGAACTACGCCCCTGTCTGGAGGAGTGACCTCACTTGCCCTCTGACCTGCACCTGCCTGAAGCCCTCCATGATATTTCCCGCTCCCTCCACCTCGAGGGAGGCGCGGTGGTGCCTGCGGTCTTACCCGGTCAGCTGGGTGATGCCTCCTTCCGTGCCGAGCATGGCCTGAAGCTGGCCTACCTCGCGGGGGCGATGGCCAACGGGATCGCCTCGACCCAGATCGTCGCCAGCATGGCGCGGGCAGGGATGCTGGGTTTCTTTGGAGCCGCCGGCCTGGGGTTGGATCGAGTTGAACAGGCCATCGATCGGCTTCAGGCCGAGATTCCCGGTCTGCCGTTCGGCATCAACCTCATCCACAGCCCCCACGAACCGTTGCTCGAGGCCGGCTGCGTCGAGCTTCTCCTCCGGCGCGGCGTACGCCTGATCGAGGCATCGGCGTTCCTCGACCTGACCTTGCCGGTCGTTCGCTTCCGCACCGCTGGCCTATCTCGTGGCACAGATGGTCGGATCATTGCGCCGAACAAGATTGTGGCCAAGGTATCGCGCGTCGAGGTAGCTAGCCGTTTCTTCGCTCCGCCACCGGACCGTTTCCTGACGCAGTTGGTGCAGCAGGGACACCTGACTCCTGATCAGGCAGAAATGGCCCGACGCATCCCGGTGGCTCAGGATGTCACTGCCGAGGCCGATTCTGGCGGACACACCGATAACCGCCCGGCCATCACGCTCTGGCCCACTCTGCTGGCGCTACGCGATCGGCTGCAGCAGCAGTATGCCTTCGATGTGCCCCTCCGAGTGGGGGCCGCCGGTGGCATTGCGACGCCGGCCTCGGTGGCAGCCGCTTTCCATCTCGGGGTGGCCTACGTCGTCACCGGGTCGATCAACCAGGCCTGCCGCGAGTCCGGGTCGTCCGATACCGTGCGAGAGATGCTCGCTGCCGCCGAGCAGGCCGACGTGATCATGGCGCCGGCTGCCGACATGTTCGAGATGGGGGTCAAGCTCCAGGTGCTGAAGCGCGGCACGATGTTCGCGATGCGCGCTCAAAAGCTCTACGAACTGTACCGGGCCTATCCCGCCCTCGAAGCCATCCCGGCAGCCGAGCGCGGCCAGCTCGAGAAGAACATCTTCCGCCTCTCCCTCGATGAGGTGTGGCGCCAGACCGAAGCGTTCTGGAAGACGCGGGACCCCGGCCAGCTCGAGCGCGCCGCTCGGGACGACAAGCATCGCATGGCTCTGATGTTTCGCTGGTATCTGGGGCTCTCATCGCGCTGGGCCAATGCAGGCGATGCGGCCCGCAAGGTCGATTACCAGGTCTGGTGCGGCCCTGCGATGGGCGCCTTCAACGAATGGACCCGCGGCTCCTTCCTCGAAGACTGGCGCCAGCGCCACGTGGACGAGGTCGCGCAGAACCTGCTCTACGGTGCCTGCGTCCTGACGCGCCTGCACTTTCTGCGCTGCCAGGGGGTGCCCATTCCTCCCGACTGGGCGCGGATCTCGCCGCTGCCGCGGGAGCAGCTCCATCGCTGGTTTGCCTGAACGCTCATCCCTTGCGCAGTCGAGCATTCTGCATCTGGGTGGACCGGGTGCGCAGCCACGAGGCCACGCTGCCCTCGGTTGGGAAAAACGCCACCATGATGAGCAGCGCGATGGCGCTGACGGCTATTGCAGCCAGACGCCCTTCAATTAGGTAGGCGATGGCTCCGAGCATCGCCACACCCTCGACCAGCGCCAGGCGAATGATCAACCCCGTCTGGTAGATGTTCAGCAACCGCTCCTGGTCACTGGGAGACCCGGGACTCGCTGCCGGAGCCAGGGCCAGGCGGTTGAGCGCAGCCTGTTCGGACAACCTGGGAACGAGGAACGCCATCGGTGTCTGCACCACGAGAAGCAGCCCCGCCATAAGGGTGACCATGGGTAGCCCACCGCCAGAAGGCTGTCCGTGGCCGTTCTCCTGTCCACCTCGCTGTTGCACGAGGAAGATCGCGATCGCTAGAAAAGTGCTCGCGCCCAGAAGCAGAGCGACAGCTATAATTTGCAGGGTACGTATACGCGGGTTCATGTTGCCAGAGGGAGTGGTCATGCGAGACGCTCCTGGATGCGGGGCCGGACGATCGACACAGACGGAACAGTGTCCGGCCCACGCAAGCTGAGCTAGCGGGAATCCCTGCTCAGGTGGGGGACAGACGCACATGCGTTCTCTATCTTATGCGAAGAGGAACGGGTCGCAGGGGGCTGGCAACCCAGAGCACCCAGTTAGACCAGGAACTGTTGGCCAGGAGCGGGCCGCTTTCGGGGGAGCGGGTCGTCTCCGTCGAGCGGCGCGCATTCGGACGATGCCTAGTGAGGATGTGACTTGGACCGCAGCGTGAGTCAGTCCACTCCCCCGCTCGCCGTGATCGGAATCGGCTGTCTCTTCCCAGGGGCGAACGATTTTCCGACCTTCTGGTCGCGCATCGTTGGCCGCGCCGATGCCATCCGCGAGGTCCCTCCCACTCACTGGCGCATCGAGGATTACCTCGATCCCGATCCCAAAGCCCCCGATCGCATTTACGCCGCCCGAGGCGGGTTCCTCGACCCAGTGTCGTTCAACCCCCAGGCCTTTGGCATCCCGCCCAGCAACCTCGAAGCCACCGACGCCAGCCAGCTGCTGGGGTTACTGGTCGCCCAGCAGGCGCTCGATGATTGTGGCTATGTCCTCTCTGGCGAGGCCGCGGGCAAGAAGCTGGTCGATCGCAACCGGGTCAGTGTCATCCTCGGGGTGACCGGGACGCTGCAGCTGGTGATTCCGCTGGGTGCGCGCCTGGGCCATCCTTTGTGGCGTCGTGCTCTCCGCGAGGCGGGGGTGGACGAGGCCGTGGCCGACGATGTCGTTCAGCGCATCGCCGACGGCTACGTCCCCTGGCAGGAGAACTCGTTCCCCGGTCTGCTCGGCAACGTGGTCGCCGGTCGCATCGCCAACCGCTTCGACATGGGCGGCACCAACTGCGTCGTCGATGCCGCCTGCGCCAGTTCGCTCAGTGCCATCCACCTGGCTGCGATGGAGCTGACCACCGGACGGGCCGACCTGGTCCTCACCGGTGGGGTCGACACCTTCAACGACATCTTCATGTTCACCTGCTTTAGCAAGACGCCAGCGCTGTCGCCCACGGGCAACGCTCGACCGTTCGATGCGGCCGGCGATGGTACCGTGCTGGGCGAGGGGCTGGGCATGGTGGTGCTGAAGCGTCTCGACGACGCCCGACGCGATGGCGACCGCATCTATGCGGTCCTGCGCGGAGTCGGCTCGTCCAGTGATGGCAAGGGCAACGCTATCTATGCTCCTCGCAAGGAGGGCCAGGTCGATGCGCTGACCAGCGCCTATCGCATCAGTGGAGTCACCCCCGACACCATCGAGCTGGTCGAGGCTCACGGCACCGGAACCCGGGTGGGAGACGCCACCGAGGTCAGCGCGTTGGCCGAGGTCTTTGGCCGCAGTGGACGTGCCGCCCCCTGGTGCGCCGTCGGCTCGATCAAGTCGCAGATCGGGCACACCAAGGCCGCTGCTGGCGTGGCCGGCCTCATCAAGGCGGTCGCCTCGCTGTATCACAAGGTGCTGCCGCCGACGATCAAGGTCAGCAAGCCGCTCGATGTGTTTCAGGAGCCGGGTTGTCCGCTGTATGTCAACACCGAGCAGCGACCCTGGCTGCCTTCCCCCCATCACCCGAGGCGCGCGGCGGTCAGCGCCTTCGGCTTCGGGGGGAGTAACTTCCACGCCGTGCTCGAGGAGGCCGATCCGCGCAAGCCTGCCATTTCCTGGACAGGTCAGGTGCAGATTGTCCCCTTCGCAGCCGAGAGCAAGCCCGCGCTGATCCAGCGGATGAAGGAGTTCTCCACCCAGCAGACCTGGGAGGCGTTGCACCGCCAGGCGGACGACCTGCGCCGCGCGTTCACTCCGACGGCACCCTGGCGGCTGGTCCTGGTGGTCGAACGAGAGAAGTTCGACCTGGCCCGCCTGACGACCCGCGCTCTCGCCCTGCTCGAACGCGAGGATCCTCGTAGCCTGCCCGCCGAAGGCCTTTTCGTGGGCCACGGCCCCGCCGGACGGATGGGAGTGCTCTTCCCCGGGCAGGGGGCACAGTACGTCGGCATGTTCCGCGATCTGGTCTGCCACTTCCCGGCGGCCTTCGACGTGCTGACACAGGCCGATGCCTCCTTCGCCGAGACGTCGAGCCGTCGCCTGGTCGATCTCCTCTACCCGCCCCCGGCGTTCAGTCCTGAGGCCGAGGCCGCCCAGGAAGCCTCCCTGCGCGCGACCGATGTGGCGCAGCCTGCCCTGGGAGCGGTCAGCCTGGCCGGCTGGCGCGTCCTGCAGAAGTTCGGCCTTCGCGCGACGGCCTTCGCTGGGCACAGCTATGGCGAGTTGACCGCTCTGGCCGCGGCTGGGTGGCTCGGCGATACCGACTTCTTCTCCCTGTCGGCACTCCGTGGCCGACTCATGGCCGAGGCAGGCCAGGCCCGCGACGCTGGTGCCATGCTCGCCGCCAAGGCGGGGCTAGAGGAGCTTCGGGCCATCCTTGCCGAGGAGCAGATCGATCTCGTTCTGGCCAACAAGAACGCACCGCGCCAGACCGTCCTTTCCGGCACCAACGAGAACATCGAGCGAGCCGCCGCCGTCCTGGCTCGACGTTCCATCGGCACGGTGCGTCTTACCGTGGCCGCCGCCTTCCACAGCCCGCTGGTGGCCGCCGCCCGCGCTCCGTTTGCCCAGGCGCTCACCGAGGTGACCCTGACCCCTGGCGTTACGGTATATGCCAACACTACGGCGCAGGTTTATCCCTCTCGCACCGACGAGGCCAGGGACCTGCTAGCAGGCCAACTCGCTCAGCCAGTCGAGTGGGTGCGGTTGATCGAAGCCATGGCCAGCGACGGCATCACCGAGTTTCTCGAGGTCGGCCCCGGCGGTCGCCTCGCCGGCCTGGTGGATGCCATCCTGGCCGGGCGATCCGTGCAGATAGCCACCTGGGATGCCACCCAGGGCCAGCGTTCTGGATGGACCGACCTGGCCATGGTGCTCGCCTGGCTGGCCGCGCGCGGTCAGACCGTGGACCTGGCTTCGTGGGATCCACTGCCCCCGCGCACCGAAGCGCCGGGTCGTCCAGGTCTGCAGGTTGAACTGTCCGGTGTCAATTACGTCAAACCGCGGACGCCGCGTCCGCCACGCGCGCCCCTCACTCCGCCGACCAGTCCTCGCAGCGAAGCTCCCATGCAAGCACCCCTTCTTCAGAATGGTTCCTCCAGGGGCGAACGTTCCGTGCAGATGCCGCCGCCACCGCCACCCTCTCCGCCCTCCCCTGCCCCGGCACCTGCTCCGCTGGCCCAGGCCTCGTCTCCGGTCGATGCTACCGCTCTGGGCCGCGCCCTGGAGATCACCCGGGAAAGCCTGGCCACCCTGCAGCAGATGCAGGAGCAAACCGCACAGGTGCACCGGCAGTATCTCGATGGCCAGGAGAACGCCCAGCGCACGGTCCACCTCCTCGTCGAACAACAGCATCGCCTCCTGCAAGCCTCCCTGGGTATGCCAGTCGCTCCGTTGCCGGCTCTGCAGTCTGCTCCGGCTCGTGCGATGGCACCCGCGCCGGTGGTCACACCCAGGCCTACACCCCAGGCACGCCCGGCTCCGGTACCCGTTCCACCGCCGCCCTCGGCTCGACCGGCCAGCCCACCGCCCGCGCCTCGGGTGGAACAGCGGCCCACGCACGCACCCGTGGCTCCCCCACCCCCTGCGCCGGCTCCATCGACCCAAGCGAACGGCCGGGTGGAGAAGGTACTGCTGGAGGTGATCGCGGAGAAGACCGGGTACCCGGCCGAGATGCTGGAACTGGGGATGTCGCTAGATGCCGACCTGGGGATCGACTCGATCAAGCGGGTCGAGATCCTGTCAGCGCTGCAGGAACGTCTACCGGACGCGCCGACGGTGAAGCCCGAGCACCTGGGGACGCTGCACACGCTGGGCGACATCACCGCCTTCCTCGCGGGATCCACGGGAGTTGTCGCCTCCACGACCGCCCCGGCACCGTCGAGCGGCGGTTCGGCCCGGGTGGAGAAGGTACTGCTGGAGGTGATCGCGGAGAAGACCGGGTACCCGGCCGAGATGCTGGAACTGGGGATGTCGCTAGATGCCGACCTGGGGATCGACTCGATCAAGCGGGTCGAGATCCTGTCAGCGCTGCAGGAACGTCTACCGGACGCGCCGACGGTGAAACCCGAGCACCTGGGGACGCTGCACACGCTGGGCGACATCACCGCCTTCCTCGCGGGATCCACGGGAGCGCCTGCCCCGATCCGGGCACCAGAACCTTCCGCGCCGGGGCCGACACCGTCTCCTCGTACTGTCCCTTCGCCAGCGGTCCAGCCTTCGGGAGTGCTGGAACGATCTGTGGTGCGAGCCGTCCCACTCACTGGATCCCGGGCTGAAGATGGCTGGATGCCAGGTGGCGAGATCTGGATTGCCGATGATTCCACGCCGATGGCCGAGGCAATTGCCGACCTCCTGCGCGAACGAGGTCTGGCCCCTCGCCTGGTGAGTCTGGAGGCGCCACCCGAGGGCACACCGCATGGCCTCATCCTGGTGGCTCCGTCGGGGCCGCTGGCCGAGGAATGGTTGTGGCAGGCGGCACCGCGGGCCGTGCAGGTGGCGGGATCCTCACTGCGTCAGCGCGGGGGCCGCTTTCTCACCGTGGCCTCGCTCGACGGCTCTTTGGACTGAACGGCGGTTCGCCGGCACGAGTGCCGCTCGATGGCGGACTCGCCGGGCTGGCCAAGACGGTCGCCCAGGAATGGCCCGAGGTCCGGGCGCGGGCGCTCGACCTCGCTCCGTCCATCGAGGTCGGACGGGCGGCCAGCTGGATTGTCGCCGAGCTGTTCAAGGCCGGTCCAGTTGAGGTGGGTCTGACCCCAGGGCGAACGCACCCTGGTCCGCGAGACGGGCGCTTGCCCCGCTGGCCGGGCGGTACCGTTCGAACCCGGCGACGTGGTGGTGATCTCTGGCGGTGCGCGCGGCGTGACCGCTGAGGTGGCTGTGGAATTGGCGGCCGCGTTCCAGCCCACACTTGTGCTGCTGGGGCGTTCTCCGGAACCGGGCCCGACGCCCGACGATTTTCCCCCCGGCGACGAGAACACCCTGCGCCGTGAGCTGAGCCAGCGCGAGCCACGTCTGTCGCCGCGTGAAGTCAACGAGCGCGTCCGGGCCCTCCTGGCCGAGCGCGAGATCCGCACGACGTTGCGTCGGATTACCGAGTCAGGAGGCAGGGCCATCTATCGGAGTGTGGATGTCCGCGATGCTGCCGCGCTGGCCCGGGTGCTGACCGAGGTGCGCAGCCTGCATGGCCCGGTGCGCGGCCTGGTCCACGGTGCGGGTGTCCTGGCCGATGCTCGCATCGAGCAAAAGACGGCCGCCCAGTTCCACGAGGTGTTTTCCACCAAGGTCGCCGGGCTGCACGCCCTGCTCGCCGCCATTGGCGAGGATGCCCTTCGTGCGGTGGTGCTGTTCTCCTCGTCCACGGCTCGCTTCGGTCGCACCGGGCAGGTCGATTACGCCATCGCCAACGAGGTGCTGAACAAACTCGCCTGGCACGAGTCTGCACGTCGTCCCGGTTGTCGGGTCGTCTCGCTCAACTGGGGACCCTGGGACGGCGGCATGGTCACCCCGGGGCTCAAGAAGCTGTTCGCCAGCGAGGGAGTGGATGTCATCCCGCTGACCGCCGGGGCTCGCCTGCTGGTGGACGAGCTGCGCTCCGGGCCGGAGGGGCCGACCGAGGTGGTGGTTCTGGCGCTTCCACAAGGAACGCCGACTCCGCCCATGCCGACCCATGGCGTGGCCCTTCCGCCACCTCTGCCCACCGCGTTTGAACGCGTGCTCGACCTGGCCGATTTCCCCGTCCTCGCCTCGCACGTGCTCGATGGCCGACCCGTGCTGCCGACCGTGCTGATGCTCGAGTGGCTGGCCCATGCGGCCATGGTGCAGAACCCCGGCCTGGCCTTCCACGGGCTGGACGATCTCCGCGTGCTGCATGGTGTGCAGCTGGAGGGGGCGCCGCCCACCCTTCGTGTCGGTGCCGGCAAGGCGGTGCGTCGCGATGGCTTCTTCGTGGCTCCCGCCGAGTTGCGTTCGACCCGACCCGAGGGCAAAGAGATTCTCCACGCCCGGGCCGAGGTGGTGCTGGCCGCCAACCTGCCCCCAACGCCCGAAGCTGCCAGGCCTCCTGAGCTGAGTGCCTTCACAATGCCCGTGGCCGAGCTATATCGTCGTGGCCTGCTGTTCCATGGTCCTGCCCTGCAGGGCATTGACCGCGTCGAGGGGTGTGGTGAATCCGGTATCATGGGTGTGGTTCGCTCTGCACCGCCGCCTCCCGAGTGGATGCGCCAGCCGCTTCGTCAGCACTGGCTGAGCGACCCGCTGGTACTTGACACCGCCTTCCAGCTGGTCATCGTCTGGACTCAGGAACGCCGTGGCGCTGCCAGCCTGCCCGTCTTCCTGTCGCGCTACCGCCAGTATCGGCGTGGCTTCCCCGCGCAGGGGGCCCGGGTCGTCGTCACCGTCAACCGTGCTAGCGAGTTGCACGCCCTGACCACCATCGACATCGTGGACCTCGACGGCCGGCTGATTGCGCGGCTGGAAGGGTACGAAAGCGTCATCGACGCCCACCTCGCCGAGGCCTTCCGCCATAACGCGCCGGCGTCGGCCCGATAGTTGTTCCCGACAGGATGCCTGCATCATGCCTGCGCGGCCTCACATCGCGATCGTCGGCCTGGGCGGCCTCTTCCCGGGCGCGGCGACCCTGGAGCAGTTCTGGCGCAACACTCTGGAGCGCCGCGACACCGCGAGTGACCCGCCTCCGGGCCGCTGGGCGGTGGACCCCGACCGCGTCTGGTCGCCGGGCGAGATCCGCCTCGATCACGTTCCTGCCCGGCGAGCCTGCTTTCTCGATCCGTTCACGGTCGATGGCGCCGAACTGCAACTGCCGGCGGACCTCCTGCGCCAGCTCGATCCGGTCTTTATCCTGGCGCTGAAGGCCAGCCAGCGCGCCTGGGCCTCGGCGGTGACGTCATCCCTCGACCGTCGGCGTGTAGGTGTCATTCTCGGCGCCATCGCACTGCCCACCGAGAAGACCTCGGCCCTCACTCGGCATCTGCTGGGTCGCGCCCTCTGCGAGCAGTGGCAGCGTCCCTACCCCTGGATTGACGAGGGGCTGCCTCACCCGCTGAATCTCCACGTGACCGGCCTGCCTGCTGGTATCGTCGCAAGGGCGTTGGGCCTGGGTGGGGCTACCTTCACGCTCGATGCCGCCTGTGCCTCGTCGCTGTACGCAATCAAGCTGGCCGCCGACGAGCTGACCTCGGGTCGGGCCGACGCCATGCTCGCCGGTGGCCTCTCGCATCCTGATAGTCTCTACACCCAGATGGGCTTCGCTCAGCTGCGTGCGCTGTCTCCCTCCGGCCGCTGCTCGCCCTTCGACGCGCGCGGTGATGGCTTGGTGGTCGGCGAGGGGGCCGGCGTCTTCGTGCTCAAGCGCCTCGACGATGCCCGACGCGACGGTGACCGGATCCTGGGGGTGATCGCCGGAGCGGGGCTGTCCAACGATGTGGAAGGCGGCCTGCTCGCTCCGGCCAGCGAGGGGCAGGTTCGGGCCATGCGGGCAGCCTACGCGGAAGCAGGCTGGCAGCCCGAGGAGGTGGACTTCATTGAGTGCCACGCCACGGGGACCCCGGTAGGCGACAAGGTGGAGTTTCAGAGTCTTTCTACCCTGTGGAAGGATTATCGAGGCGCTTCCGGGCGCTGCGTCCTCGGGGCGGTCAAGTCCACCGTGGGCCATCTACTCACTGGCGCCGGCGCTGCAGCACTGGCCCGGGCGCTCCTGGCCCTGCACCACCAGACACTGCCGCCGACCACCAATTTCGAGACACCCCCCCCCGGCATGGACCTGGCGCGGTCGCCGTTCCGCGTACTCGTCCAGCCAGAGCCCTGGCCTCAGCGCGAAGGCAGACCGCGCCGCTGTGCCGTGAGCGCCTTCGGCTTCGGCGGCATCAACGCGCACCTCCTGATCGAAGAGTACCGTGGCTCCGCACCGATCGATGCTCGTCCGTCAGAGCCGATTCAGCGCCTGCCCATCCACGTGGTGGCCGCACAGGCCCACCTGGGACCCTGGCACGACGCCGAGCTACTGGAGGTGGCCGAGCGTCCGGCGCCACGCCCGCCGCGCCACTGGTGGGGCATCGACGCCGACGGCCGGGTGGGCTACTTCCTCGACGAGGTGCGCCTGCCGGTAGAACGCTATCGCATCCCTCCTCGTGAGGTCGAGGAGATGCTGCCTCAGCAGGTGCTGGCTCTGGAGGTGGCTGGACGCGCTCTGGAGAGCGCCCGGCTGACCGACGCCGAACGCCTGCGCACCGGTGTCTACCTGGGCGTGAGCCTGGACCTGAACACCACCAACTTCCATCTGCGCTGGGCGCTGCTGGAGAAAGACCCCGCGCTCGCCGAGGCCGCCAGCCCTCCGCTGACCGCCAATCGGACCATGGGGGCGCTGGCCAGCATCGCCGCCAGTCGGATCGCCCGCGCCTTCCGGCTGGGCGGCCCGTCCTTCACCGTCTCCAGCGCCGAGACCTCTGGTATCACAGCGCTCCATCTGGCCGTGTCCGCCCTCGAACGCGGGGAGATCGACGCGGCCCTGGTCGGCGCGGTGGACCTCCCCGGCGATGTCCGCGCGGTGCTGTCCCGGCAGGATCGCCGACCGACATGCGACGGTGCTGTCGCCCTGGTGCTGCGTCGTGGCGCCACGGGCCTGGCTCAGGTGACGCAGGTCGAACTGGGCCAGCCTACCAGCGCGGGTTCCGACACCTGGGCCGGGGTCGAAGATCTGCTCGGCCAGGCCGGTGCTACCACGGGGCTGACCTCTGTCTACCGGGCGGTGATGGCGCTGGCGCACACCGTTCTCCCCGGACGCGGCGGCCCCCGATATTGGCTGACGAGCAGGAGCCGGGAAGCCGTGGTTTCCTCCTCGGGTAGCGATGGCAGTCAGGCGCGGGCGCTCCTGCGAGAAAAAGTCTTGTCGGATCGTTCACCTCCGCAGTGGCCTCGTCCCGAGGGCTTCCTGGTGGTGGAGGGCGAGAATGTCCGGGCGCTGCTGGCTGGGCTCGACACCCTGGAAGCATGGTCGCGACGGCATGGCGGTCAGTCCCTGGCTGCCTTGCAACGGGCCTGGCTGCGCGACAGGGAAGCGAGTCCGGGCCGGCTTGCGGTTGTCCTCTTGCCGCGCGATCGCCACGAACTGGACGAGTTGATCGCCCGAACGCGCACGCATCTGCAGATGCATCCCGGCCAGCCTCTGCCGGCGGAGCCTGGCCGCGAGCGAGTCTTCTACGCGCCCGACCCCCTGGGGCCGACCGCCGAGGTGGCCCTCGTCTACCCTGGTTCGGGCAACGACTTCCCGGGCATGGGCCGCACCTTCGGTGTCTTCTGGCCCACCGTGCTGGAACGCCAGGCCCAGGGTAGCCGCGATCTGGCCGCCCAGTATCCGCCGGAGCCGGGCTCCGTTCAGGAGCGCATCTTTGCCCAGGTGGCAGTTGGCACCCTCATCAGCGACGTGCTGCTCGGTCCACTGGGCCTTCGTCCGGCTGCGGCCATCGGCTACAGCCTCGGCGAGTCGTCGATGCTCTTTGGTTTGGGCGCCTGGCGTGGCCGCGACGAGATGCTAGAACGTCTCCGCGCCTCCACCCTGTTCACCACCGACCTGACCGGCCCCTGCCACGCTGCCCGCAAGGCCTGGAACCTCGCCCCTGGCGAGGAGGTGGATTGGCGCACCGCCGTCGTCGAACGCGGGCCGGCCGAGGTGCGGGCGGCTCTGCATCCAGACGAGCGGGCCTATCTGCTCATCGTGAACACTCCGCGCGAGTGTGTCCTGGGCGGTGCTCGCGCCGCCGTCGAGGCCGTCGCCCGTCGGCTGGGCTGTCCGCTGTTGCCCGTGCCCGAAACCACCACCATGCACTGCCCGGTGGTGCGCCCCGTGGCCGAGGCCTATCGCGCCTTGCACCTGCTGCCTGTCACGCCTCCCGAGCATGTGCGCTTCTACAGTGCGGGGTTAGGCCGCGCCTACGAGGTGGACACCGACACCGCCGCCGAGGCGATCCTGGCCCAGGCGCTCGACACCATCGATTTTCCCGCCACCATCGAGGCTGCCTACCGCGATGGCGTGCGAGTGTTCGTCGAGGTCGGCCCCGGCGGCTCCTGCTCGCGCATGATCGGGCAGATCCTGGCGGGGCGGCGGCATGTGGCCCGTTCCGCCTGTGTGCCCGGGCCCGAGCCGCTGGCCGGGCTGTGGCGTCTCGCCGGTCAGCTGGTCGCCGAACGCATCCCGTTCGACGTGGCGGGGCTGCTTGGCGACCCCGGAGACGAACTGCCTGCGGAGGAAAACCAGGTGATCGTTCCGGTGGGCCGGCGTGCGTTTCCCTCACCGCCGGGTACTGACCCCATGCCCGAACCCGTGGTGCAAGCACCCGTGCCAGCTCCCTTCTCACCCGCTCCCGTCGAGCCGCGCAGCTTCGTTCCCACGAGGAGCGAGCATGGCCAGGATCTCGAACGGTTCGCCACCATCCATCAGGCCCAGGCCGAGGCGCACGCCGCCTTCCTGCGCTTCGATCACACCCTGCGGAACACCGTCAGCGAGACGCTCGCGTTCCAGGGGCAACTGCTCGAACTGATCCTGCAGGGCGCTGCGCTGGCACCCATGGCCGTGCTCGAGGCGCCAGCCCCGCCGGTGCGAGCCGACGTCGTGCTGGATCGGGACCAGTGCCTGGAGTTTGCCATCGGCTCGATTGCTCAGGTGCTGGGCGCGGATTTCGCCGAGGTCGATGCCTTCCCCACCCGGGTGCGCCTGCCCGATGAACCGCTCATGCTGGTCGATCGCATTGTGGCCCTGGAGGGCGAACCGCGCTCGATGTCGCAGGGGCGCGTCGTCACCGAGCACGACATCCACCCCGGCGCATGGTACCTCGACAATGGCGTCATTCCGACCTGCCTGGCCGTCGAATCGGGGCAGGCCGACCTCTTCCTGTCGGGCTACCTCGGCATCGATTTCCACACGCGCGGCCTGGCGGTCTACCGCCTCCTCGACGCCGTGGTGACGTTCCACCGCGAGCTACCCGGACCCGGCGAGACGATCCGCTACGACATCCACATCGACCACTTCTTTCGCCAGGACGAAACGTACCTGTTCCGGTTCCGCTTCGTCGGTACCGTCCAGGGGCAGCCGCTCCTGACGATGACGGATGGCTGCGCCGGCTTCTTCTCGTCCCGCGAACTGGCGGCCGGCAAGGGCGTCGTGCAGACCGCGTTGCAGCTGCGTCCCCGCCCCGGTGTGGAACCCGATGATGCCAGCCATCTGCCACCCCAGGCCAGCGCGACCTACGACGAGCAGCAGCTAGACGCGCTCCGGCAGGGCAACCTCGCCGACTGCTTCGGTCCCCTGTTCGCGCACCTTCCGCTTACCCAGCCGATGCGTTTACCGGGAGGCCACATGCGGCTGGTCCATCGCATCGTGGCACTGGAGCCGCGTGGTGGGCAGTTCGGCATCGGGCTCATCCGCGGCGAGGCCGACATCCATCCCGACAACTGGTTCCTCACCTGCCACTTCGTCGATGACCAGGTCATGCCGGGCACGCTGATGTACGAGTGCTGCCTGCACACCCTGCGCGTCTTTCTCATGCGGCTGGGCTGGGTGGGCGAGCACGACGAGGTGGTGTGCGAACCAGTGCCCGGCGTGCCCAGCCGGCTGAAGTGCCGGGGCCAGGTCACCGCGTCCACCCGCGTCGTCACCTACGAGGTCACCCTGCGCGAGCGTGGCTACAACCCGCATGCCTACGCCATTTGCAACGCGCTCATGTATGCCGATGGCAAGCCGATCGTCGAGATCACCGACATGTGCCTGCAGATGCGCGGCCTCACACGCGAGCGCATCGCGGGGCTGTGGGCGGGACGCGCGATCTCGACTGCACCCCTCTACGAACGCCGACACATTCTCGCCTTCGCCACGGGGAAGCCGTCCGAGGCGTTCGGCGATCGCTACCTGCCCTTCGATGAGGAACGCTTCATCGCCCGGCTGCCAGCGCCGCCCTACAGCTTCCTCGATCGGGTCACTCGCCTCGAGGCCGAGCCCTGGGTGATGGCGGCAGGTGGCCTGGTCGAGGCGGAGTACGACGTGCCACCCCAGGAGTGGTACTTCGACGCCGCCCGCGCGCCGGTCATGCCATTCTCGGTGTTGCTGGAGATCCCTCTGCAGGTCTGCGGCTGGATGTCCTCGTACATGGGCTCGGCCTTGACCTCCCGCGAGCCGCTGCATTACCGGAACCTGGGCGGTAAGGCGACGTTGCATCGCGTGGTGACGCCGCAGACTGGAACGCTGGTGTCCCAGGTGCGCTGCACGCGGGTGGCCTCCTCGGGTGGGATGATCATCCAGGATTTCGACTTCCAGGTGCGCGACGCCCAGGGGCCACTCTACGAGGGCAGCACGACGTTCGGCTTCTTCTCGGCCGAGGCGCTCGGCCAGCAGATCGGCGTGCGCGAGGCACGACCCTATCAGCCCACCGCAGCAGAACAAGCGCGAGCACGCTCGCTGGCGTTCCCCACCGAGGCACCCTTCCCTGCCCCCATGCTGCGCATGCTCGAACAGGTCGATCTGCTGGTGCTGGATGGTGGCCAGGCCGGACTGGGCTACGCTGAAGCGACGAAGACCGTGCGGCCCGAGGAGTGGTTCTTCGCGGCGCATTTTTACCAGGATCCGGTCATGCCCGGTTCGCTGGGGCTGGAGAGCTTCCTGCAACTGCTCGAGGTGGTGGCGTGCGAGCGCTGGCAGGCCGGCCCGCACATCCACTTCGAGGCCAACCTCGGCACCCACACCTGGATCTATCGCGGCCAGGTCATTCCGCGCAATCGCCAGGTACGCGTGACGCTCGAAGTGACCGCATGCGATGACGCGGCGCGGAGGCTGACCGCCCGGGGCTTTCTGAGTGTGGACGGTCTTGTGATCTACCGCATGGACGACTTTGCCCTCGTGCTGGTAGCCAGGTAAATCGGGGGCGAGACGTCTACAATGAGGATGAGACGGCCGCCCATGTTAGCCGGGAGGAGAAGTCATGCCGGACCAGAATGAAGGGTTCTGCTCGATCGACGAGGCCCTGGATGACCTGCGCCACGGACGGATGATCGTCCTGGTGGACGATGAGAACCGGGAGAACGAGGGCGACCTGGTCATCGCCGCCGAGATGGTCACTCCCGAATCGATCAACTTCATGATGCGGAAGGCCTGTGGCCTGGTTTGTCTGGCCATGTCCGCGGATATTTGCGATCGCCTGAGTCTCGAACCGATGCCGGGCGGTGGCCTCGATTCCACTGCCACTCCCTTCACCCCCTACATCGACGCCCGCACTGGCATTACCACAGGCACGTCGGCCTTCGATCGCGCACGCACCATCCGGGTCGCCGTGGACGATCACACGACTGCGGCCGACCTGATTCGCGGCAAGGGCCACGTGCCGGGTCTGCGCGCCCGCGAGGGCGGGGTGCTCGTCCGGGCCGGCCACACCGAGGGAAGCGTCGATCTGGCCCGTCTGGCTGGGTTGCGACAGGCCGCCGTCATCTGCGAGATTGTCAACGCGGATGGCACCATGGCCCGCCTACCCGACCTGCGCCGCTTCTGTGCCGAGGAAGGGCTGAAGATGTGTACCATCGAGCAGCTCATCAAGTATCGCCGACGGCGGGAGAAACTCATCCATCGTGAGGTGAGTCTCAAGCTGCCGACCCGGGTGGGAGAGTTCGACCTCTTCGTGTACACCTCGAAAGTCGATCCCGAACCGCACCTGGCGCTCACCATGGGTGGCGTGGGGCTGGAGAAAGGCGGCGTTGTGGTCGAACAGCCCGACCCGATCCTGGTGCGCATCCACAGCCAGTGCCTGACCGGGGACCTGCTCGAAAGCCTGCTGTGCGATTGTGGGTCGCAGCTACAGCGCGCGATGGCCCAGGTGGCAGAGGAAGGCCGGGGTGTGATCCTCTACATGCGGCAGGAAGGCCGCGGCATCGGCCTGTTGCACAAGCTCAAGGCCTACGCGCTGCAGCAGCAGGAAGGCATGGACACCGTCGAGGCCAACCAGGCGCTCGGCTTCGGTCCGGACCTGCGCCACTACGGCATCGGCGCCCAGATCCTCCTCGACCTGGGCGTCCGGCAGATTCGTCTGCTCACCAACAACCCACGCAAGGTGGTGGGCCTGGACGGCTACGACCTGCGCATCGTCGAACGCGTTCCCATCCAGGTGCCGGCCACCGAGTGCAACCAGCGCTACTTGCAGACGAAGAAGGACAAGCTCGGGCACATGCTCGAGTAGTCCGGCTCAGCCCGGGGGCCGCTGGGGATCCGGGGCGGTCTGCACCCGAATGGGGACGACTCGTCCGATCCGGTAACCCTCCGGCGAGTGGATTTCGGGATTCAATGGTCCCAGCACGACGATGTCCACGTCTACCATGTAGCGCGGTCCGGGTGCTCCTGGCGGACGAGTGACGACGCGGGCGGGGAAGTGGTACTCGCTGTTGTTGCCGTCCGGCTTGTATCCCAGCATTGCACCGACGTTCTCCCGCAAGCTAAGGTCGGCGACCGGCGGCCCACCTCCCTGGAAGAGGCCTCGGACCTCGCCGATGCTTTGCTTGCGGATTGCCTCGCTGGTCGCGAACAGGTCGGGCCCCTCCTTGATCAGGTCGCCCTTACGGTACTTGTTCAGTCCGTCCACGAACTCGGTGGCAACCTCGGGTGTCAGCCCCATGGCGCCCAGGATCTGCAACCCCATGGCGATCGGCAACGAGGGAGTGCTGTAGACCGCACCACCGACCAGCTTGCGTCGGCGCGATTCGGTCAGCGTGTCCAGATAGCTTCCGGGGATGTCTCCCACTCGCACCTTGTTGACCCACTCGTTGACGAATTCGCGCGTGAAGGCCAGGCTCTTCTGGTAGGCGATCCCCGCCTCCGTCGCCTGGTTGCCTCCGACGATGGTAGTTTGCGTCGGAACGATCTGCCACTGCCGGCCACCCGGTCCTCCAGCAGTTTCCTGACCGAAGGTGCCGACCTTCAACTCTGCCTTCCCCAGTTCGTTCTCGATGATGTAGATCAGGTTGACCTGGAATCCACCGCGCTCGAAGGTGCTGCTTTCGACGCGCTCGAACGTCACCTGGGACGGCCCCGACCGGAGCAGATGGAAGTAGCCCGATGAGGTGAACATCGAGAAACCGCCCTGCTGGCGTCCTGTGCTGTCCGGGGTGACGTTGTGCTCGATCTCGATCGATCGGCGCAGATCGCTTGAGGGACGTTGACGCGGAGGCAGCGTCAGGACAAACGCCTTGAGCAGGGCATCGGGGTCATTGGTGTCTTTTATCAGGGCGATGAACTCCTCGGCGACACCGCGGGCCTGCCCGGTGATGGCGAAGGAGTTGGACGCCAGGTAGGCGCCGTAGTTGAGTCCGAAGAAGAGACCCAGGGCCAGGCCCCAGTTGGCCAACTTCAATCCGGCCAGCGTGCCTTCCGACGTGGTAATCCGGGAGCGGGCGACCCAGCACAGGCCCAGCGCGGCCAGGAGTAGCAACCAGCCCACACCGTCTAGCAGCAACCAGGGGCTGGTGCTGGAATAGGCTACCAGCCCGCCTAGCCCCAGGACCACCGCCAGGATCACCAGCCCCAATCCGGCGTAGGAGAGCACCCGGCCCGTGCTGCGCTGCCGGCCCAGCAGCGCCACCTGGGCGCCCACCAGCGGCGCAACCACTACCAGGAGGAGGAACAGCCGCGGATAGTTACCAGCGATGGGTGCTAACCCCCCCAGCAACACCAGGAAGGCATAGAGGACGGACAGGCTGAAGCCTCCGAGGGCCAGCAACGATAACGGACGATAGATGTCGTCACGCGGCTGATCTGCGGGGGGCAGCTCGGGCGCGGGCAGCGGCTGGGTGGTGGTTCCGGAACGAGACTCGGAGGTGTCGGCCATGGCTCCAAACTCCGGGGGTAGACGTCGCAGGCTGCGGGAATGATGGGATGCGAGAGAAAAACAGTGCGAGGGCGTACTCGGCCGGACCTGCCTGGCCAAGACGCCCTCCCTGGCGTGCTACAGTGGCGCGGGCTCAGTCGTCCGAGCTACCCAGATGGCCCGACACATCGCTGAGCATGGCCCGGCGCGCCATGTCCTGCGTGGACATGCCGCGCGACTGAACCTGCCCCGAGGCATCCAGGTAAATCTTGTCGTGCAGGATCTCCTGAATCACGATGGCCATCTTGTCGCTGGAGCGCATGTCCACCAGCGGCTTGGACCCGGTGTTCAGCATGATGAGACGCTTCTGAATCAGAGTGGAGAGCTTGAAGCGCCCGCCCACCTTGTTCACGATGCCTTCTTCCTTCAGATCGTCGTGCATGATCATCTCCCAGAGGTCGTTGAGCGGGTCGCGCTGTGCTGTAACAAGAGATCGCGAAACTGGGACACGGCGCGGTCGAGGTCGTCGTTGTGGATCAGAAACTGGTACTCTCCCTGACGAGCCAGCTCGCGCTGAGCGGTGGCCAGGCGCCGGGCTATCGATTCGTCGGATTCCGAGCCCCGGCCCCGGAGACGTTCCTCATACATGTCCCATCGCGATAAGGCCACGAAGATGGACAGCAGATCGGGATAGAGCGGGCGCACCAGAGCCGCTCCCTGGACGTCAATGTCCAGAATGACGCCGATGCCCTGTTCCCGGTAACCGTCCACCTCGCTGCGGGGGGTGCCGTACTGGTGCTTACCATGCACCACCGCATGTTCGAGGAAGGCGCCAGCTTCAAGCTGCTCACGGAACCGTTCCGGCGTCCAGAAGTGATAATGCACTCCCTCCACTTCGCCCACGCGCTGGGGTCGGGTGGTGGCCGACACCGCTAGCCGCAGGGGATAGGGCGGATGCTCCAGTACCCGGCGAATGAGCGTGGACTTGCCGCTGCCCGACGGTCCGGAGACGATAATCAGCGGTGCGGGCTGCATCCAGGGTCACTCCACGTTCTGCACGAGTTCGCGAATCTTCTCAAGGCTCCCCTTGATCTCGACCACGTGACGAGAAATCTCCACGTCACTGCCTTTCGAGCCGATGGTGTTCGTTTCCCGAAACATCTCCTGCGTCAGAAACTCCAGCTTTCGCCCCGCGCTCTCGGGCTCGTTGATGATCTCCTGAAACTGTACGAGGTGGCTGGCGAGGCGAACGACCTCTTCGCTAATGTCGGCCCGTTCGGCGAACACCGCTACTTCCTTGATAAGATCCTTACGGTCGATGGCGACATCCAGTTCGCCCAGCAACGAACGCACGCGCTCCAGCAGACGGTCGCGGTAGGCCTCGGCCACATGCGGGACCCGGCGCTGGATGGCCTCCAGTTCGCTCTTGATGTGATCGCGCAGCTGCAGCAGTTCCTGGGCCATGGCCCGTCCCTCGTCCTGGCGCATCTGCTGCAGCCGGCCCAGGGCGGTTTCGAGTACCTGTTCCAGGATCGGCCATTCCGCTTCGAATTGCAACGTGCCAGCCGACGGTTCCGGTACCACGCCGGGCAGGGCCAGCACCTGACCCAGCAGCGCGGGGCTTTCTCCCAGCGATAGCTCGCTGGCCAGCGTCTGCAGCTGGGCCAAGTAGCTGCGCACTGCCACCGAGTTGATCTGAAAGTCCTGGGGTGTGTACTGGCGCGAGCAGCGCAGTTGAATTTGCAGGGTGCCGCGCTTGATGGTCCGCCGCACCACCTTTTCAATCTCCGGTTCGAGCAGGTTGTAGGGCTCGGCGGCGCGGAGGGAGATTTTCAGGTAACGGTTGTTGACAGCACGCAGCTCGACCGCCAGTTGCAGGGTGTCGCTGGAGTAACTGGCTTCGCCGTAGCCCGTCATGCTAAACAACACGCCGACCTCGCTTCCTGACCTGGGTAGATGCGCTGGACGATGAAAAATGCGATGAGCCGGAGCCAGCGCGGGCTCCGGCTCCCTGGTGGAGCCGCTGCTCCGGGGTCTACCTTATTCCGGAGCGGAGTTTTGCGACTCGACGTCGGGACGACTGGTCGGGAGAGGATCGCGCACCTGGGTGGTCTTGATCAAAAACATGATGAGCAGGATCCAGACGGCGGCGGTGTAGATGGTAATGCGCGTGAAGGCATCGCCGGCCCGCGAGCCGAATGCGCTGGAACCGCCAGCGCCGCCGAACGCGCCGGCCAGACCGCCGCCCTTGCCTCGCTGGATCAGCACCAGAAGGATCAGAAAGACCCCGGTCAGCAGGAGGACGATGTTCAGGATGCCTGGCACCCAGGCGGGGACCGCCCACAACGGCAGCAACATGCTTGTCATCTCCATATTCCTTGCCCCAGGAGGGGCGGCACATCACCCCAGGCCACGACCCCCGGAAAGCTCCTATTATACGGGTTCTCCTGCCGGGGTGAAGACAGGATTACCGTCCAGGCGCAGGTCGGCTTCTGCATCCCTCCACGGGACGGCCCAGGGCTTCGGTCTCGCCGGGGCTTTGCTGGCCTGCTCTCAGGTATACACTTGCAGAGTGGTTCCGCGCTTCTTCCGAAGGAATACTCTCATGAGCGCCTCTCCCGCGATTCAGCTCGAAACACGTGACGGCGTGGCTGTGGTGACGTTCGATCAACCCGGTAGCCGGGCCAACACGCTGGGGCAGGCGGTCCAGGCCGAACTCGAGCAAATCCTGGGACAGCTCGAGCAGCAGTCGGGGCTGGCTGGCCTGGTCTTTCGCAGTGGCAAGCCGGGCATGTTTATCGCCGGGGCCGACCTCAAGGAACTGGGAGGCGCTCGCCCCGACGCTGCCCTGTCGCGCCGGTTGGTTCAGCGTGGGCTGGAAATCATCGCCCGCTTCGAGCAGCTTCCCTATCCGACCGTGGCTACCATCGATGGCCCCTGCATGGGAGGTGGGCTCGAACTGGCCCTGGGGTTCGATTACCGCTTGGCCAGCGCCAGTCCTCGCACGGAACTCGGCCTGCCCGAGACGAAGATCGGTCTCATCCCTGGCTGGGGAGGCACGCAGCGGCTCACCCGGCTGGTCGGTCCCAACATTGCCCTGGAGATGATTACCACCGGCGAGGCCGCGAAGGCAGACCGAGCCCGGCAGATCGGCCTGATCTGGGATGCCGTGCCGTCCGAACGGCTGCTGGAAGAAGCCCTTGCCCTGGTGCGCTGGGCCGCCCAGGAAGGCAGCTGGAAAGAGGCGCGCCTCCGCAAGCAGCAGCCGGTCGGCCTGACCGAGGAGCAGGCCAGCTTCACCTTTGCCGTGGCCCGCGCCCAGGTTCTGGCCAAAACTGGCGGCCACTACCCCGCTCCACTGGCGGCCGTGGACGCCATCGACAAAGGTTGCAACCGCACCCTGGCCGAGGGGTTGCAGGTGGAAACCGAGGCGTTTCTGCCCCTGGTGGGCAGTCCCATCTCGCGTAACCTGATCGCGGTTTTCTTCATGTCGCAACGACTAGCCAAGGACACCGGCTCCAGCGACCCTACCATCCAGCCACACCCCGTCGGCCAGGTGGGCGTCGTGGGCGCGGGCATCATGGGGGCGGGCATCGCCGGGGCGCATGTGCGGCGGGGCGTGCCGGCCGTGATGATCGACGTGACTCCCGCCTCCATCGACCGGGGTGTGGCCGCCATCACCCGCAGCTTGATGGGCCGGGTGGAAATCGGGCGCATGACTCCCAGCGAGGCGGCCGATGCCCTGGCTCGTCTCAGTCCTAGCCAGACAACGCAGGCGCTGGCCGACCGCGACGTGGTTATCGAGGCCATCGTCGAGAACGAGTCGGCTAAGATTCAGCTGTACGCCGAGATCGAGAAGGTGCTGCGCCCCGGCGCTATTCTCGCCTCCAACACCTCGACCATCTCCATCACCCGCATGGCCGAGTCGGTGCGCGACCCTGCCCGCTTCGCTGGTATGCACTTCTTCAATCCTGTCGATCGGATGCAGCTGGTCGAGGTCATTCGCGGCGCCAAGACCTCTGATGAGACGGCGGTTACCCTGGTGGCCCTGGCCCGGCGAATCGGCAAGACGCCCATCGTCGTGCGCGACTGCCCGGGCTTCCTGGTAAACCGGATCCTGTTCCCCTACATGAACGAGGCAATGTTGCTCCTCGAGGAAGGCGTGCCGCCCCGCGTTCTCGACAAGGCTGCAACCGCTTTCGGCATGCCGATGGGGCCCGTCACCCTGAACGACGTGGTGGGGCTCGACACCGCCCTGTACGCGGGCAAGGTGGTGAACACCGCCTTCCAGGATCGATCGGTGCCCACCCGGATTCTCGACGAACTGGTGGCGGCGGGCCGCCTGGGGCAGAAGACCGGGGCGGGCTTCTACAGCTACGCCAAAAGCTCGCGGGGCTCCGATGATCCCGCCCTGGCCCCGTTCCTGGCGAAGGTCCGTCGCGAGGGCCGCGGCAGTGAACTGTCTATCGAGGAGATTCAGGATCGCCTGTTTCTGCCCATGCTGACCGAGGCGACCCGCTTGCTGGCCGAGCAGATCGTTCGTGAGCCCGGCGACGTGGATATGGGGCTCATCCTCGGCATTGGCTTCCCAAGCTTCCGCGGCGGTATCCTGCGCTGGGCCGATACTCTGGGCATCGAGACCGTCCTGCAGAAGTTGGGCAAATACGAGGCTTTGGGCGCCCGCTTCCACCCCACCGAACTGCTGCAGAAGTTGGCCGCCGACCGTCGGGGCTTCTACCCGGGCTGATCGACCTTGCTTCCCAGACGGCCTGGCCGCACAATGGCTCGCGCGCCGCGGACCCGGCGCCGGGCCACCTGCGCCCGTCGGAATTCTAGCCCGGCAAGGAGAGGTCATGGCCAGTTTTAAGGGGCACATGTCGTTGGCGGTCCCGCTCGGGGTCGGCTACGGGGCGCTGGCGCTACTGCAAAAGGATTACGACTGGGGCACCTGCGCCTTGGCCGCGGGGCTGACCAGCGTCGGCGGAGCCATCCCCGACCTCGATAGCGATTCCGGGGTGCCCGTCCGCGAGATGTTCGGCGTGCTGGCGGCCGTGTCAGCCTTCCTGGCCTACCATCCTCTCCGCGAACACGGCATGTCGCTCGAGCAGTGTGTGGTCATCATCGCAGGCGTCTACTTCGTCGTCCGCTACGTCCTCAGCAATCTCTTCCGCCGCTTCACTGTGCATCGCGGCATGTTTCATTCGCTTCCCGCTCTGCTCATCAGCGGGCTGGCCATTTATCTCACCTACCCCTCGCGCGATATCGCTCTACGGCTCTTTCTCGCTGCTGGGGTGATGGTGGGGTTCCTCTCGCACCTCATCCTTGACGAGATCTACGCGGTCAACATCTCGGGGATCAAAATACAATTCAATCAGTTCGCAGGCTCGGCCCTGAAGTTCTTCTCGCCCTCGGTGCCGGCCACCATTGCCACCTACCTCATCCTGTTCGCCCTCGGCTATATTGCCTGGGAAGGAATGCCTCCCTGGGTGAAGAAGCCCGAATCCTGGCAAGCGCCCGCCTGGATGACGGGAGAACGCAACGTGGCCCGGAAACCAGGAGCCGCCCTTGACCCAAAACCACTGGAACGCCCTGTTCAATAGGCTGGTAGAAACCAGGCCCAGCCCCCGGCGCTGGCGCCTCGCAGCCAGCGCCTTCATGCGGGTGCTTCCCATCGCCCAGCTTCGCCACAACCAGAACGCCATCGCCCTGGCCGAGCAATTTGCCGACGGCCAGGCCTCGGCTCATCAACTGGCCTCGGCTCGCTACCTGGGACGGTTCAACCCGGTGGACATTGCCTGGGCTCTGCTCTGGTCGCCGGAGCAGGATCCCATCTCCATGATGGTGCGCGCGATCAACTGGGCCACTAGTGTGTACCAGCAAACCTCTAGCGTGTCGGGGCTGCCGAGACAGCCGCTTCCATACACAAATCCCGCCGATTCCGCATGGTTCGAGGAGCTGGCAGACTGCCTGCTGGAGATTCTGGGCCCCGAATCGCAAACCTGGCCTCTGGATGAGGAAGTACTCACCTGGCAGGGGCGGACGGTGGAAAAGATGGCCCAGGCCATCTACCAGACGCGCGACTTCTCCACGATGCCGGTGCTGGCCGATGCCCTGGAAGAAGCCGGTTGCACGAATGAATCCTTGCTCCAGCACTGTCGCACGGCCAGTGGGCACGTTCGCGGCTGCTGGGTGCTGGATGGCATCCTGGGCAAACAGTAAGAGACAATAAGATTCCCTCCCACAGTGCAGGCACTGGGGACAGGCCGACAACGCAGCGAGGCGGCCGGGAGTGTCCTGGCCGCCTCGCTGGTTATTTCAGTTCCACCGACCAGTAAGCATTGTCGAGGAACGATTTCCAGGTCTGGTACTTGCGGTTGGTCAGCTTCAGGTTCAACATCGGACTGCGCTTGGGCTTCTCCGGTTTGCGGATCAGCGCCATGTTGGCCTCCCGAGGCGTCCGACCTCCCTTGCGGACGTTGCAGGAGACGCAGGCACAGACGATATTCTCCCAGGTGGCGTTGCCACCCTGGCTCCGCGGAACCACATGGTCAAGACTCAGCTCGCTGGTGGGGAACTTCTTACCGCAGTACTGACATTGGTTGTTGTCCCGGGCGAAGATGTTTCGCCGGTTGAACTTCACCGTCTGCTTTGGCAAGCGATCGTACCCAATGAGCCGAATGACCCGGGGGACCTGAATCGAGCTGGTCACGGTTCGCACCCAGTCGTCGTCTTCCTGACGATACAGACGCGCCCGGAATTCGCTGACCTCACGCCACGTCGTGAAGTCGTAGGTCATGAACTGACCGTCTTCCAGGCTCACCACCTCGGCTTGATCCTTGCACAGCAGGCTGAACGCCCGCCGGACCGAGATGATGTGGATGGCCATGAACAGCTTGTTAAGAACCAAGACACTGGCGTCCAGGGCAGTGCTGGCAGAGGAATTCATGAAGCACCCTCTCGAAATGACGCGCCAGTCCGATCTCGCGATCGACTCAACCAGGCGGCTCCCGCCTGTTAGAGGCGCGTCCACGAGACCGGGTTCGTTTGCGTTATACTAACAGGTCAGGGGAACGCGACGCAAGCAGCCGGAATGCACTTCCCACAGATCTTGAAATGAAGATTCGTGGTGGAAGCAGTCCGACGACCCGACACCCTGGCTCTGGTGCGCCACCCGTGGAGCTACCTTCATGGATCTCGAAAGGGCTCTTCTCGCTGCCATCGAGGCAGATCCTTGGGAGGATTCCAACTGGGCTGTCCTCGCCGACTGGCTCGACGATACCAGCCAGCCGGCCCGCGCCGAACTGGTACGCCTGTTTCTCCAGCTGCGACGACCTACCAGTGATGCCGCTTGGCCTTCCCTCGAACAACAGCTGCGCGATCTGGTGGCCGCAGGCTTCTGTCTGCCGCTTCCGCGCCGACGCCTGGCCATCGGTCCGGATCTTGGGCTGGAGTTCGTGCAGATTCCTCCGGGTAGCTTCTACATGGGCACCCCCCTCACCGAGGAACGCCGCGACGAGGACGAGGGGCCTGTGCATCCCGTCACGCTGACCCGGCCGTTCTGGCTGGGCATCTTCCCGGTCACCCAGGCTCAGTGGGAAGCCGTGACTGCGACCCAGGCCCCCGGACGATTTCGAGGAGGCGACCGGCCCGTCGAGGGGATTTCCTGGCACACGGCCATGGAGTTTGTGTCCGACCTGCAGGCTCGCTTTCGCTGGAAATGTCAGTTACCCACCGAGGCCCAATGGGAGTACGCCTGCCGCGGCCTCACCTCCACTCCGTTCCATTACGGCCCTGATCTGTCCAGTCTGCAGGCCAACTTCGACGGCAACTTCCCCTACGGTGCCGCGGCCACGGGGCCCTGGCTGCATCAAACCTCCCCCCTGGGTGCCTATCCCCCCAACCTGTTCGGCCTCTTCGACATGCATGGCAACGTCTGGGAGTGGTGCGCCGACTGGTACAATGATTCCTACTACGAAAGCAGCCCCGTCGACGATCCGTCCGGACCTTTCACCGGCGCGCTCCGCGTGCTGCGCGGAGGCTCGTGGTACAGCTACAGCTGGACCTGTCGGTCCGGCGGACGCGAACGTTTCTCGCCCGACAGCGGGTCGGGCAACTATGGCTTTCGCCTGGCCATGCAGGACGATTGACAGCAGCGCCGGGTCGATTAGACTGAAGTAGAGTGCATCACCATCCTGTACCTTCCTGGGAGGAACAGCATGAGCATCGTTCGCGTCGGTCTCGCCGAAACCAAGAACTTCTCCGATGGCTACGACCTCATCTTCGGCAAGAAGCCGGAAGCCGAGGCGCAACCCAAAAAGGACGAACAGACCGAGAAGAAGTCAGCCTCGGAGTCGCAAAGCGAGAAGAAGTAAGGGCGGAGTAGCCGCCAACGATCGCACACCAGGCTCCAAAGTGGATGCGGGGCCTGGTTGTTTTTTGCGCCCGCGCTCAGGGAAGGGGAGCCGGCAGACTGGTCGGGGCTCCCACGTCGCTAAGTGTCTTGGGCACCCGGAACTGCCCCGCCTCGATGGAGGTGAACGAGGTGGTGGTGGGTGGCAGGCGCTCCATTTTCACGTTGAAGGTGCTGGCTTCCTCGCCGGGTAGCATCTTCCATCGGTCCATGCCCATCGGCGCTGCCATGCCATCGGTCGAATCCTGCGTCAGCAGACTGGTGTACCCACCGTAGGCGTTCTGTCGGCCATCCTTCCAGGTGAACTTGTCGCGAAGGCCCTTGTCGTCGCTGTCCGGCCCCTCCAGCTGTACCAGGGTCTTGCTGGTGCTGGCCGGGAGAAACAGCGAGTTTTCCGCTCGACAGCGGAGCGGCACCAGGCCGCGTGGATCCTTCGCGGAACTCAGCCGAACCAGGTGTCCACCCAGGTAAGTGGTGGCTCGATCCAGTGCCAGTCGCATCTCCTGCCCGGTAGGCGGCATGGTCTGATCGGGCGCCAAATCGAGATTGACCACGGAGCCGGCTAGGGCCACCAGCGACTCTTTGATGTCGAGCGAGAACGGCCGATTGGCCCGGGAGGCGAGCAGGTCGCCATCCCCGCGAATGAAGCAGTTTTCGAGGGTGAGGCGCGGCCCCTGGTCGCGCGAGCGGGTGCCGGGCAGATCGGTTTTCATGAACTTGCCCGTTTCGGCCAGGGTGGCCAGGGTGACGCTGGTCTCTCCACCGCGCTGCAGGGTGATCGCGCAATCCTTGAAGAGACATTCGCCATCGCCGTAGAGCGACAGCACCGTCTGCGACCGCGGATCACGCTTGCCCGAGCGCAGCCGAAACTCCAGCCCTTCCAGGCGCAACCGGCCATCATAGAGGCGGAACATCGACACGTCGGAGTCGGTCAATTCACCCAGGGTCAAGACAGGGCGGAACCGCCGGGCCGGTTTGATCGTCAGGTCGCGCAGCCCCTGCTTACCCAGCAACACCGGATCGATGCCCAGTTCGCCCTGATGGCGCAACAGAATGGTATCCCCCGGGTGGGCGACAGCGATGGCAGCGCCGAGCGAGCCATGCACGCCCGGAGCGTTAGTCCCGCCTTCCTCGCTGGGCTCAACCACCAGGAAACGCGGGCCGTTGGGCTCGGTTTTCTCGTCGAGGCGAGGCAGTGCACGCGGTCCCCAGGCATCGCCCACGATGCGCACTGCTCCGATCAGGTCGTCCGGTCCGCCTCGTCCCGTCCGACGCAACTCCGGCAGCCGAAGATTTAGATGAAAGGCCGCAGCGTAGGCGTCCTTCTCCAGCAGCGCCCGCTGTTGCTCCCAGTCGATCTCCCAGGGAGAGGCCATCAGGAGACGCGAGCCATCGTCGCGGTTCTCGCCACTCAGACGCCGGCGGAAGTCTCGCCAGCCCGCCTTCTGCCAGCTGTCGCGGATGGTCCAGAAACCATCCAGGTCGTGGTAGCAGTTGTCCTGTCCCTGGTAGAGTACCGCCCCGGCGCGATCTTCACTCTGGCGGATCAGCACGGCGCCATCGTCGGTGTCGCCCGCGCAACGCGAAAACAGCGAACTCCGCACGTCGAGTCGCACCTGCGCCTCCGAGGAACAATCGAAGGCGGACGATCGTCGTGGCGGCAACATCAGCGTACAGTTGCGCAGGGCCAGCGCGCCGGGATCGCCCGCGATGGCGCCCTCGATCCGGAAGGCGCTGACGTGCGGACCGAACACGCAGTTGTCGGCCAGGATGCGGATCGCCCCTTCCCGGCTAATGGCTCGATGGCCCCCGGCATCCACTTCACTCAGCACCAGCCCCGGCACCAGGGGCCGCATGACGTCCGGGCCTGCTTCGCGATCCGCGGCCGGCATCGCCTTGCCGAACCCCAGAAACACGCAATCGCTAAGCGATACTTCGCCTCGCGCCCGATCGCCCGCTCGCGCCACCAGTGACGTGAATGGATGTTCCGACGATAGCGAGGGCTGCGCCTGGATGAACTCGCAGCGCTGCACCTGGTGCTTGCGGCCCAGCAACATCAGCGACGTCATCTGCTTCTCGGCGCCATGGGCGTCCACCACGAAGCGAATGCCCTCGATTTGCGTTTCCGGAGCATCGACCGTGAGAGCGACCAGCGCATCGGTGTGCGAACCGCCATCGTAGCTGAAACGCAGAGTTACCTTTTGCCCCGGATCGCGCGGTTTGAGAATGATCTGTCGGCTGGCCTTGAGCATCAGGCTCCGGGTCCGTTCGCCCTGGAGGAACGAGAGATCGAGATCGCCAGCCAGCTGCAACTCCAGCCAGGGGGCATCCTGGTGCTGTTCGAGCCATTGCACCAGGTGGCGGGCCGTGGGATTCTCCGGAGCGATGTAGCGATGCTCGTCGCGCACGCCATCGCCGGGGCTGGTCGGCGGTCCCGTCTCGGGCCCCCGGGCCACTCCGCTGTTTCCCTTGCTGTTATTGGCCGGATTCTGCTTCTCGGCCCGCGCATCGGAAGGCATCTGCGGATCCGACGGGCTGTTCGGCACCTGATCGAGCACCAGCACCACCACTACCACAGCGACGGCGGAGACGGCCGCCCAAACAAGCGGCCGACTCGGCGGGGCGCTGGGCAGTGAGGTCTCGACCGACAGCACTCCCTCAGGAATGTCCGAGCCAGTCCCCAGCTTCCGGGCCACTGCCAGAAGCGCCTGCACCAGCTGTTCCGGCGACTGAAACCGCTCGCGCGGGTTTTTGGCAATCATCCGATCGAGTATCTGGACCACCTCCACCGGCAGGTCGGGCACAAACTCGCGAGGGTCGGTGGGGCGGACGTGTTGGTGATGATGCAGCTTCTTGGCTGCGGTGCCCTCGGGGACCGGCGGACGGCCGGTCAGCACGTGGTAGAAGGTGCAGCCCAGCGAGTAGATGTCGCTGCGCACGTCGGCATCGCGAGGTTCCAGGGCCTGTTCGGGCGAGATGTAATCGAAGGTGCCCAGCGTGACCCCCGATTGCGTCAGGTCGTCGTCTGTGCGGCGTTCGAGCGACCGCGCCAGGCCCATATCAACCAGCTTGGCCCGACCATTAGGCGTGATGATGATGTTTGAGGGCTTGATGTCACGATGGACCACGCCGCGCCGGATGGCATGAGCCAGGCCCGCGGCTACCTGCAGCATGTAATGCACTGCCTCGCCGACAGGAAGCCGGCCGCGCCGCTCGAGTAGCATGCGCAGGTTATCGCCCTCGACGAATTCAAAGGCGATGAAATGCAGTCGTTGATCCTCGCCGCAGAAAAACACCCGGGCGATGTTCTCGTGGTCGAGCTTGGCGGCGCTACGTGCTTCCTGGTGAAAGCGCCGCACATTCTCGGAGTCCTGGGCCATCTCTGGCGGCAGAATCTTCAACGCCACGAAGCGATCAAGTTGGGTGTCCCGCGCGCGGATGACCGCCGCCATGCCGCCCACGCCGATCGGCTCGATCAGCTCAAAATGGGCCAGGCGGCGGCCGCGAATCCCGGCAGCGGAATCTTCAACGAAGGTTGGCGGCGGCTGCGTGGCCGAGCGCACCTGGGCAGCATTCTTGGTGATGATGGTGGGGGTGTCGTCCGTGGAAGGGTCCTGCCCTCCCAGGGCATCCTCGTCGCAAACAGGTTCGTCAGTGGAGGTGGTGGGCGCCTCGGGAGGGCGCCCGCGCACGCTGCTACCGGGAACATCAATTCGCGGATGCGATGACATTAGTCCGGAATGCGAGTAGATTTACTCGCCCCTCGATCTTCAGGGATTGAAAAGCTCATCCTGTCTTTTCGTGAGTGGGTGACGTAGGACCGGAACGGATGTCACCCCCGCAGACCAGATCGAACTCCCGGTAACCATCCCTGGTTGAACCACCGGGCCAACCTATAACGGTCCGCGTTGACCGCTGGCTACAACGCCTCGGTGAAATGAATAGGCGACCAGCGACCAATCAATACTACTTGACTATACTCCGGAGACAGGCCCGAAGTCAACCAAACAGTTCTCCGCTTTCGCCATCCCCCCTGGCCTCGTCCTTCTCTTCGCCGGGCAGAAACCCTGGTATCGGACCTGTTTGACCTGTTTTGCGAACCGACCCGTTTCCCAAGAATTATTCTCCAAAGTAGGCGCGGATCTTCGGTTGCGCCTGTGTCTGGATCGACCCTTTCTTCAGCCCAGGTGAAACCGCGAGGGCCTGGCCTCTTGCCTTCCAGTCCAGAGCGATGACAATACACCATCTAACTCATTCCGGGAGCAGTTCATGCGCACCACCTGGACGTTTCACTCGGCGGGGCAGTTGATCTTCGGGCAGAACGCCACCCGAAATCTCAACGAAGTCGTCGTTGGCCTGAACATCAAACGCCTGCTGCTGGTGACCGACCCTGTCCTGGTGCGCGCGGGGCTGGTTGATCCGGTCATGGGGCCGCTCAGCGAGGCAGGCGTCTCGGTGGAACTGTTCACCGGGGGCGAACCAGAACCTTCGCTGCGGGCAGCCTACAGTTGTATCGCGGTTGGCCGCGACTTCCGGCCCGATGCGGTCCTGGGCCTGGGTGGTGGCAGCAACATGGACCTGGCCAAGATTGCCGCACTGGTCCTCACGCATGGCGGCACGCCGAGCATGTACTTCGGTGACGGGAAGGTCCCCGGCCCCGTCATGCCCATCCTCTGCCTGCCCACCACGGCGGGGACCGGTTCGGAGGTTTCGGCCGCGGCCGTCGTCACCGACACCGAGAACGAGATCAAGGTCAGCACGCTGAGCAACCACCTACGCCCCCGGGTGGCCATCATCGACCCACTGCTGACCCTGACCTGTCCCCCCAAGGTCACGGCCGATAGTGGCATCGATGCCTTGACCCACGCCATTGAAGCGTACATGGCCGTCGATAATGCCCGGTTCCCGCTTCCCCCCGGCGAACGATCGGTTTACCAGGGCAAGAACCCTCTGGCCGATCTCCATGCCGAGCAGACGATCCGTCTGGTGGGGCAGTTCCTCCGCCGCGCTGTGAAGGACGGCCAGGATCTGGAAGCGCGCGAGGGCATGGCAGTGGCCGCCACGCTGGGTGGCCTGGCGTTTTCCAACGCGGGCGTCGCGGTGGTCCATGCCCTGGAATATCCCCTGGGTGGTGCCACCCATTGCTCGCACGGCGCTGGCAACGGCCTGCTCCTGCCCTACGTCATGCGCTACAACCGCCCGGGCCGCGAACGCGAACTGGCCAACATCGCGCGCCTGCTGGGGGAAGATGTCCAGGGGCTGACCGAGACCCAGGCCGCGGACCGCGCTATCACGGCCGTCGAACAGCTACGCCAGGACATAGGTATTCCCACTCGCCTGCGCGAGCTGGGCGTGGTGGAATCCCAGCTGCGAGGATTCGCCGAGAAGGCCTTCCCACTCAAACGAATCCTGCGAGTCAATCCTCGCGAGGTCACCGTCGAGTCGCTCGAAGGCATCCTGCGTGAAGCGCTCTAGGCTAAAACAAACAGGGCGTCCCCATCCGGGGACGCCCTGAGTAGTCGCAGCTAGCTCCATCCGCCAGGTTAGTTATCGGTGAAGACTTCGCCACCGTTGGCACTGACCAGAGCGGCGACGATCCCAGGCGCCGTGGAATCCTTCAGGAACTGCACCGATCCATCCGCCCGGAGCGTGTTTGCCCCGCCCGTGTGGAAAGCGTAGATCTGTGTCTGACCAGCCCCGGCGAAGTTGTTGCAGTTCACAACGCAGCAACCACCATCTCGGGTCAGACCGTCGTTGCTGAATCCTCGGATCAGCGTCGCGGTGTTCACGTCAAAGAACGCCGCGTTGAGCGCCCATCCCGCTGAACCCGGAGAATTGGGGGTGACAGGTCGGCCCTTCGCGTACACCTGATGACGGCCGGCCGACTCGACGACCAGGATGGTGTTTGACGTCCCATCCCCGATGGTGACCAGGTTGCTCTTCCCGGAGATCAGACCGTTCGCAGTATATTGGCCCTTTACCCCCAACACACCACACGATTCTGGTGGCGAAGGCAAGGTGGGCGCACAGGCGGTGCGGAAGTTGCTGTGCGCGCCTCGAACCGCAGCGTAGTCCAGGCCACCCAGGGTGAACGCCCCGGCGTTGGGGAGGCCCAGACTCACGAAGTAGGGGGAGTAGTCAATCACCCGGCTGGGCGCCGAAGGACACAGGTAGTTCTTGACGGAGGCCGACGCTGCTGGCTGTGTACCCCAGTTGGGCGGCCAGTTCCGCGGGTCGATCACCGACAGCTGCAGGTTCATCGATTTGGTGATGTTCTCCTGCTCCATGTAGGGTAGCAGGTGCATGAAGGGCGTGTGGCCCTGAATCTGGGGCCCCAGTGTGTTACCCGCCGGAGCCGGGTTGAAGTCGTAGTCATACGGCGGCATGTAGCCCAGCGTATTTTCGTGGTTGTGGAAGGCGATGCCGATCTGCTTGAGGTTATTACTGCACTGCATCCGGGCGGCAGCCTCGCGCACTTTCTGAACGGCGGGCAGCAATAATCCAATCAAGATGGCGATGATGGCAATCACCACTAGCAGCTCGATCAGAGTGAAGCCGCGGTGCCTCCCCTGAATCTGTCGGGACCTCATCATACGTACTCCGGGAGAGAAAGAAACGGAACGAAGGGCGCTACTTGAGATTGAACGGCTCGAGTTCGTTAGGACCACTCTTGACCGTAACCGTGATCTGTGAGTTGTTCACGTTCGCGTACATCCCTCTCAGGATGTCCGTCGAGTCATCCCGGGCACTGCCGAACGTGATTTGTGGTTTATCCTTGCTGCCCGCCTTGGGAGGAGCAGCGCTCTGGATGCAGATGATCGTAACCACATACTCCCCGGTCGGGGCTCCTGTTTTTGGACCCGTCTCGACCGTGAAAGTTCCATCGTCTTTGGTAAGGCCCGTCGAGCGCTCCGCTTTGATGTCGTTGAGGGCCGCCTTGGGATGAAACGTTACCAGGGCTCCCGGAAGGGGCTGCCCATTGCGCAGCACCTTCCCCTTCACAGGGTTCAGCGTCCCGCCTCCTGAGCAACCTACCCCCAGCAAGAAAGTGAAGCCCACCGCGATGCATCGTGCAAATGAATTACTCATGAATGAAATCCCTGATGCTCTCGAACAGTCGAGGTTGCAGCAGTTCGCGGGCGATAGACGAACGGACCTGGTCCCTCAACACTCCAACTTGTGTGAGTACCCATTGATGTGTGGTGATATTCTGACATTCCTGTCGAAAATGGCAAGGATCGGTCCACCGTGCGAGGTTTTTCGCGCAGTCAATCCACCTTGCCTCCTTGATGGCGTTCGGGCTATCCTGGCGGGCTGACCGCACCGGTGGTAAGGAGACCGCCAATGGAATTTCACCACGATGAGTCGTCGGGCGGGATAGGTTCGCAGAATCGAGAGCTCCTCGACGCCGCCCTCTTTGCAGAGGAAGAGGAAACCTCCGCCGAGGCCGAACGCCAGGCCGCCGAGGCCCTCCTCTTGCCGGACGAACCATACGAGGACCCCGAACCACCCGTCGAGGAGTCTTCCGGATACCGGCTGTTCTCCTGTGGCTCCGGCGTCTACGAACTTCAGGGAGACGGCTGTACCGCCGCGCCCGCCTGGGAAGACGCTCTCGATCTGTCTCTGCCGATCCAGGTCCATCTTCCCCCGGAGGAGTTCGTGGCGGTTCCCCCCTACCAGGTGGAGGATACTCCGCCCCCCTACCCAGAGGCACTCGAGCCGACCGAACCAGAGGAGCCCACGCACTCTCACGACAGCCTCGAGGTCTTGGAGAACCAGGAACCCTGCGAGATCGTGGTCCCCCAGGAACGTCTCGACGCCTTGCCCGAAGAGTGGACACCGGAGCCCGTTGAAGTCCGACGTCCGCTGGTGCTGGCCCATCTCGCCTCGGCGACACTGATGCCAGGCGAGTCGATCTCCCTGACCGACAGCCACATTCGCATCGAGGGAGCCGACACGCCGTTTCTCATCGACATCATGCTGCTGTCGCCTCCCGAAGAGGGTGTGTTGCTGCGCGATGGCTTCGCCCTGACTGGCGGCGATGTGTTCACACAGGACGATCTCAACACCGGCCGTATCGTCTACCGGCACGAGGGCGAACGGCGTAGCGACGGTTTCACCTTTGCCACTCCGGATCATGAGATTGGGCCCACCAGATTTCACCTCGACCATGTCCCGGCGCGTCGGCCACCGGAATTGCAGGGCCAGCCGCGGGTGAAACTGTCGGCGGTGGGATGTCGGGTCGCCCAGATCCTCGACGGCATTCTTCATCTCCACGAACCCGAAGCGGCGCCCGGCCTTGCCGTCGTGGCGGTGGCGGGACGAGGCTCCTGGGAATATCGACCTGAAGGGGCAGCCTCCTGGCTCCACGTCGAAGAAGTGGGACCCCATCGCGCCCTGCTGCTGGGCTCGACCGATCAGATCCGATTTCTGCCCCGTCCGGGCTGGGGCGGCAAGGCCCAGCTGACGTTCCGCGCCTGGGATCGGACGGCTGGCCAGGCAGGCGCCTACTTCGACCTGGCCAGAAACCCTGGCACGGCCTTCAGCACACAGGTGGTGACACTCGCCACACTGGTAGCCCCGACTCCACTGCGGGTAGCAGTGCCCGAACCCTGGCTCGAACCGCTTCGCATCGAGCAACTCCTCGGCGAGGCCGCCGCCGTGGTCCGCCTCGAGGGGCCGGGCTTCTGGCAGTTTTCCCTCGACGGAGGGATCTCCTGGCACGATTTTGGTGCTGTCTACCACGGGCGCGCCCGGCTGCTCCGCGCTGGCGACCTGGTTCGCTTCCTCCCACGTCGGGATGCGGCGGGTCGGGTTGCGCTGGGCGCTCGACCCTGGAACGGCGAGGCCGGCGAAGCGGGCGAGGTGGTCAGCCTGGCCGGCCATCGCACGGTCGGTAACGAAACCCCCTTCGGCGAGATGAGCCAGACGCGATTCTGGCGGCTAGGCATCGATTAGCACGCCCTGTCAGCCCGATACGGCCGGATGGTTCCCTTCGAGCGTGGCGCCCGGGGCCAGGATGTCGCCCCGGCTTCCCTTCATGACCAGGTTGCCCCGGATCAACGTCCCGGGAGACTTGCCGGTCACCTCGATGCTGGCCTCGACCTTGCCCGCGTGGGTGCGGTCGAGAATGGTGCAATCCGCGATACGAGTGTTGCGGCTGTCCGTCACCAGGATGCCGCGATGCCGGGGATCGAGGATCTGACAGGAAACGATGCTGGTTTCCCGGCACCGCGTTACCTCCAGAGCGGCCCCTCCGGCTTCTGGCCCGGCAGCATCCACGATCACCCCATCGACGATGCAGCCATCGCAGTCGCGCAGGGTGATGCCATCAATCGTGGTGCGTTTGTAATCGGGGTTGTTGTCCAGCGAGTGATGGCCCACCACGACGTGCTGACAGTGTTCCAGGACCATGCTGCGGGTGTGGCCCATCACCAGGCTGTTGCCCGTCAGCGTGATGCCCCGGCAGCCGCGCAGGTGGATGTTCACCTCCTGGTTGGAGATGTGGTTGCCGGTGATCGTCCACAGACCGCATTTGTTGACGTCGTCGCGCCCCACCAGTCGGACGTTGGCTCCGCCGGGACTGCGCAGCGCCTGGATGGTGTTGCTGACCAGGCTGCCCTCCCGCACGCTGCCCTCGGTCACGTCGATCCAGACGTCGGCCGATTCCTTCGCCAGCGGATCGAAGTTGTACTCGATGTCGTTGCCAGTGATGTGCAGATTGCGGATCTCGCTACCCACCACCTTGATGCCACCCTGCTTGCAGTAGCTGAGATGGCAGCCGTGGATGATGGCCTGGTGCAGGTTCACGCGATCGAAGAAGACGCCGACCCCAGCGCAGTTGTAGATGTGGCAGCTGTCGAGAAGCACATTGCGGTTCCGCTCGACCAGGCGAACCCCATGGCGCAACTCGCGCAGTAGCACGCCGTGCAGCGTAGCCTGCATGGTGCGATGAAACTCCAGCCCGTCGGCCTGCGGATGCGCCCCGACAATTTCCAGGTTCGCCACGGTGGGCAGCCGTTCCTTCTCCCAGACGGCCCCCGGAATGTTGCGTGGGTCGGCATTGCGCGCCAGCGAGCCAGTGAAGCGGAAGGCCGGTCCCGCCCCGGCCATGACCACGCGACCCACTCCCCCCTGTCCAGATAATGCGATCCGGCCCAGGCGCGCCAGCGGCACCTCGATGGAGGCGGTGATGCGATAATCCCCGCGCGAAAACTCCACCTGACCGCCTGCCCTTTCGAGCGCATGACGAATGGCCAACGTATCGTCGGTCCGTCCGTCACCCCGAGCACCGAAGTCACGCACACTGGCCATGGTACTACCCTGGAGGCCTACTCTTCCTCTTCGCGCTTCCGCGTGGAGTCGTGGTCCATCCCATTCAGGCCGGCCGAGCTGGACTGTCCATAGTCGAACTCGGCCTCGTGGGCATGTTCCGGATCGCGCGCCAGATCCCGATCGAAATGGCGGCGCATCTTCCGGTTGCCCGCCTTTTTGATCTCCCGCTTCATTTCTCGCTGGCGACGTTTGTCATCTTGCATGGCAGACTCACTTCGACTCGTTCAGGCGGCGTTCCAGTTCGCTCTGGACACCTTCCTTGGTGACCGGGTTGTTCTTCACCTCGTCGCGCACCTGGTAGATGGCGTTGGCATAGTTCGTGGCGTTATCCTTCAGGGTGTCCACGCTGAGCCGCAGCCGGGTCGTCACCGGAATGACGATCTTCCAGACATCGCCTTCCTTCACCAGATCGACGCGATCCCAGGCGATGCCCACTTCGTTGGGCAACAGAGCCCCCAGCATGTGGCGATGCTTGGTGAAGAAATCCTGCTGCACTGGTGAATCGAGCTTGGGGATGATGTCATCCTCGCCGATGAACGCCACCGCGGTGTTGCCGTTCTCCTTCACGCTGAGCACCTTGAACGTCTTGGGGAACGGCTCGAGGAGGCGGAGCATGTACTTCGTCTTGGGGTTGACCACGCCGTTCTTGTCCATGTTGTGGGTCAGGCTGTCGATGGCCTCGCCCAGCTTGGTAGCGCCGCCGGCTACCTTCAGTATCTGCTCGCGATACTCCTTGTCGCAGAACTCGGCGGCCGTCTCATAATCGCGGATCTTGATGGCTTCCCGGAAGCGATCCAGCGCCTCGGTCGGCGTGGTCGCCGGGGCGAATCCGCGCGCCTTGCGGAACCAGGCTTTCACGATCGGCGGCCGAGTCGAGGGCACGAACGCAAACAACCCGGTGGCTAGTACCAGGGCGCCGATCACAACCAGAATGATGGCCTTTCCTGCAGGCATGCCAGGTCTCCCGAGACAGAGAAATCAGGAAATGACGCTCGATTAATGCGTTATGACTCTAGCCGAGCCCGCCCACGAAAGCAACCATCTCTGCGCCCGGTTCACACCTCGCCGGCCTCGCGAATGAACTCGCGCGTGATATCCGTGTGGGGCGCTTCAAAAATCTGCGCCGCCGGGCCCGACTCGGCCACGGTGCCCTCGTGCATTACATGGACCGTGTGCGCTACACGCCGGGCGAAACTCATTGCGTGAGTCACCACGATCATGGTTTGCCCCTCTCGTGCCAGGTCGGTCATCACGCCCAGCACCTCGCCGGCCATGCGCGGGTCCAGGGCGCTGGTCGGCTCGTCGAACAGGATGGCCTCGGGGCGAACCGCCAGCGCTCGCGCAATGGCCACCCGCTGTTGCTGTCCGCCCGATAGGTGTTCCGGGCGCGCCTGCATCTTATCGCTCAGTCCGACGCGCTCGAGTAACCGGCGCGCCTCCGGCTCCACCTCCTCGCGCAGGCGACCCTGTGCCCACAGAGGGCCGGACAGCACGTTCTCCAGCACGCTCAGATGCGGAAACAGGTGGAACTGCTGGAAGACCATCCCCACGCAACTGCGCAGCTGGCGCAGGGTGGCCGGTGGGGTGCGACCCGGCACTAGTTGGAACTGCTTCACCTGCACGGAGCCGCCCTGGAATGCTTCCAGCCCATTGATGCAGCGCAGCAGTGTACTCTTGCCGCCGCCCGACGGGCCAATCACCGCTGCGACCTCGCCGGGCCGGATGGTGAGCGACACTCCGCGCAGCACCTGGAGCGTCCCGTGCTGCTTTTTCAAATCGCGCACCTCGATCATCGCTCAGCCCTCCACGTGCTGGTGCTGCCGCTCCAGACTGCGCGCCAGCAGAGACAGAGGATAACTCATGAGTAAGTACAGCAGGGCGGTCATCAACCCCAGTTCGAGCAGCAGACCCGGGTTGTTGACGGCCAGGCTCCGGTAGCGAGCGGTCAGTTCCGTGACGGCGAAGACCGCGCAGATCGAGGTATCCTTGAACAGTGCGATGAAGTCATTGGTCACCGGAGGCACCACCATGCGGACAGCCTGGGGCACGAGAATGCGCCCCAGCGCCACCGCGGGACGCATCCCCAGCGACAGGGCCGCTTCCATCTGTCCGCGAGGAATCGCCAGCAGCCCGGCCCGGTAGATCTCCGCCTCGTAGGCGGCGTAGTTCAGCGCCAGGCCCAGTGCCCCAGCCCAGAAGGGATTGAGCGTGATGTGGATCACCGGCAGGAAGTAGAAAATGACGGAGAGCTGAAGAAGCAGAGGCGTCCCCCGGATTAGCTCGACGTACCACGCCAGGGGATACGCCAACCAGCGCGGGCCATACAGCCGACCCACTGCCAGGGCCAACCCCAGCACCATCGCCATGGGGAACGATAAGGCCGCCAGTGCGATGGTCATTAGTGCCGCCTGGCCGAGTTGCCTCGCGTACCAGCCCATCGAGCGGCGAATCGCCACCTCGGCGGGTGGCCAGGTTTGCCCCACCTCGAGAAGGCCGGCCTGGTCGTCGTTCCACAGGTCGTACTTCTCGTAAATCCGGCGTAACGATCCATCCTTTAACCCCTCGCGGATGGCTTCGTTCAATCGGTCGCGCAGCCCCTCGTCGCCCCTGCGTACATAGAGGACGTAATAGCTGTGCCGGGCCGGCTTGATCGGCTCTCCCACCTCGTGTAGCCGATCAAACTCTTTCTGCCGCAAATACCACCGGGCGGCCGGCGTATCCTGCACCGTCGCGTCGAGACCTCCCTCTGCCACCTTGAGCATGACTCCAGTGACACCCTCCTCGTCGTAGGCCTCCAGGGCGACCTCGTCGGGATAATGCTCTTCGAGATAGCGATGCGAAGAAGAATCGCGCAGCACGCCAACCCGAAGCTTGCGCCGCCCCAGACCGCCGCGCAGATCTTCCCACCCCTGGATGGGGCTGTTCTTCCGGGTGATGAGCGAGATGCGGTAGGCGTAGTAGGGAATGGTGGAGGCCATCACCTCCTCGCGGCTGGGATACCACTCGTAGCCGTTCAGGATGGCGTCGATGTCGCCCCGGGTGAGATCCTGTGGCATCTGCGCCCAGTTGCGCTGCACGAATTCTGGCGGCAGGCCGAGCTTCTCACCAAGGTAGACGGCTAGTTCGCCCTCGAACCCGGCCGGCTGCTTCCCCGGACGTTCGATCAGGAACGGTTCACCGCCGGAGGCGTCGCCTCCCCAGCGAAACACAGTCGGCGGCGGCGTCTCGCTGGACTGGCGATACATAAGTCCGGCCCCGATCAGAACCGCCCCGACAAGTAGCCAGATCCACCAGCGCGATGGAGCCCCTGGTTCCGACATGGTCATCCCTCCCCACGATGGAGCAACCGGTTCGTTCCCCATGATATGGCTGGTGACGCGCAAGTCGAAGTCGCAAGCGCATTCTCCCTGCAGACAAGCACGGGGCGGAGACCTCCCAACCCGTTTCACATAACCCGCCCCGGAGGGCCTCACACTTCCGGGGCGGGAGCCGTTTTCTCGACCGGGCAATTCCTGCCGGAGCAAGATTGGTTCCTGCCTCACAGGAATTCGACACACTTGTCGGCGTTTTCCAGGCCGCCTGAATTGACCGCCTCCCGTTCATCTCCCAGAGTTGAGAATCGAACCGGATCCGAGAGATTTCCCCTTCCGACCTCGCGGCTCCAGGCTGACCGACTTCCCGGAGAGCAGCCCCTGTCCCTGCTCTGTTGCTTGAGGTGGTTTCCATGCTGGGCATCCTGACCGTTCCGGAAGGAAGCCGCGAGCCCCAACCGGACGCGCGGCCCGGAGCGGAATTGCTGGTGCCGGCGAATCTGGCGGGTGGAGACGTGCCCGGCGTCCCCTTCGCCTGGTCCTGGCGCTCATTACCCAGCGCGGAGCCGCCACCGCAGTCCGACACCCCATCTCCAACCGAGCGACCCTCGCCTCCCGTGCAGTTTCCTGTGGTGGGCACCACCTTCCTCAACTTCAGGCTGATCGCCGAGTTGGGGCGCGGCACTTTCGGCCGGGTCTACCTGGCGCGCCAGGGCGATCTTGCCCAACGTCTAGTGGCCCTGAAGGTTTCGAGCGAGATCCACCCGGAGTCGCAACGGCTAGCGCAGTTGCAGCACACGCACATCGTCCCCATCTACTCCCTCCATCAGACAGGGCCGCTCTACGCTGTCTGCATGCCCTTCTTCGGCGCCACCACCCTGGCCGACATCTTGCAGGATCTTTTGGGGCAGGCCGCGCTACCCGCCTCCGGCAAGGGGCTCATCACCACACTGGAAGGGCGAAGCAGCCGAACCCGAGGCTTAACGCCCGCCGTCCCGCCGGGTGAGCCCACCCCAGTGCCCGCGCCACGGGAGCGCTCGCCCACCTTGCAACACCTGGAAGGTTGCACCTACGTCGAGGCGGTGCTGTGGCTGGGGACGTGCCTGGCCGAAGGGCTGGCCCATGCCCACGACCGGGGAATCCTGCATCGCGATCTGAAGCCGGCCAATGTCCTGCTGACGGACGACGGCACGCCGATGCTCCTCGACTTCAACCTGGCCGAGGATCTGAAGGAAGGCCGACCGCCCGCCACGCAGGTGGGAGGCACCCTGCCCTACATGGCGCCAGAGCATCTTGCCGCCTTTCTCGGGCTGCCCGACCCTTGTGGCGGAGGCAGGCCGGTCGTGGACGCTCGAAGCGATCTCTACTCGCTCGGCGTTATGCTCTTCGAGTTGCTCACGGGACACTATCCGTTCACGCGGTTCCAGGGGGAGGCAGGCTTCGTCGTCCCGGCCATGATCCGCGAGCGTCTGACCTCGGTGCCCGATCCGTGCCGGTTCAACCCGGTCATCTCACCCGCAGTCCGGGCCATCCTGGGGCGCTGCCTCGCGCCCGATCCGGCGCGCCGCTACGCCTCGGTCCACGAGCTACGCGAAGATCTTCAGTGCCAGCTTGATCATCGCCCGCTGCGTCATGTTCCCGAGCCTTCGCTGATCGAACGACTCAAGAAATGGTCAGCGCGGCATCCGCGCGTCGTTTCGCTGACCTCAGTGTCCCTGGGCGCTGCGGTACTCCTGGTGACGATGACGGTGGCGCTGGGGTTGCGCTCGCGCAGCCTGATGCGTCTTGAGGCTCGCGCCAGTCTGCACGGATTCGAGGAGGATCTGCGCTCGGCTCGTCTGTTGCTTACCGGGCGCGACGAACAGTCCGAGGATCGGGAAGTGGGGCGCGCCCTGGCTCGGTGTGCCCTCGATCGCTTTGCGGTGCTTGACCGTCCCGACTGGACGACCCATTCCGCCGCGCGCCATCTGTCTTCCGCCGAACAGCAGACTCTGCGGACCCAGGCGGGCGAGCTGCTGCTTCTCCTGGCTGCTGACGCTCCGACGGAAGAGGCGCTGGCGCTGAATGGCCGGGCGGCCGAATGCTATCTCGAGGACGAGACGCCACGCCTGCTCTGGCGCCAGCGGGCTGACCTGCTCGACCGCCTGGGCCGCGCCACCGAGGCGCAGGCGCTGCTTTCGCGCAGCGAGCACACCCCGCTGCGCGGCTCCACCGATCAGTTTCTGCAGGCCGTCCACCTGGTAATGCGCGGCCATCATGCGGACGCGACCACCGCGCTACAGCAACTCGTGAGCGTCGATCCCGAGCACTTCGCGGCCTGGTCGCTCCTGGGCGCCTGCTGCCTGGAAGGGACAGGGCCCGCGCGCGAGGCCGAGGCGGTGGGCCACTACACCGCTTGCCTGGCGCTACGTCCGCGTTACTCGGGCGCCTGGTACAACCGCGGCATCGCTTACCTTCGCCTGGGGCGCTTCGATCGCGCCATCGACGACTTCACCCGCGCGCTCGAGTTGCACCCGCAGTTCACGCCGGCGCGCGTGACCCGGGCGCTGGCGCACGAGGCAGCCGGGCGACCTCGCGCCGCCCTGGAAGATCTCGACCTGGCACTGGCCGGCGACCGCGTGATGACCCGAGCCCGGCTGATCCGCGCTCGCCTCCGGCGCGTGCTGGGCGATCTGCCAGGCGCCGAGCAAGATCGGCTCGAAGCCCTGACGCGCTCGCCGGACGACGAGGAAGGCTGGATCGCGCGCGGCGTGGCCCGGATCGCCAGCGATGCTCCGAGCGCGCTAACCGACTTCAACCAGGCGCTGCGTCTCAATCCGCGCTCGCTGGCCGGCTGGCAGAATCGGGCCCATGTCCTGTCTGAACGTCTGGGCCGCACTCGCGAGGCTATTTCCGCCCTCGATCGTCTGCTCGCGCTCCGACCAGGGCATCCTGCCGCCCACGCCAGCCGCGGCGTGCTTCGCGCTCGTCTGAACCAGGTCGAACTGGCTCTGGCCGACGCGCGCGAGGCGCTCCGCAATGGCAGCACGCCGGAGATCGCCTACCAGGTGGCCGGCATTCACGCCCTCTGCTCGCGCAGCCAGCGCGACCAGGCCGATCGCGCCTTCTCGCTACTATCCCAGGCACTCGAGGCCGGCTTCGGGCATCGCCTCCTGCCCACCGACCCGGACCTCGAACCGCTCCGCGCCGATGCTCGGTTTCGTGGACTTCTCCGCGCCATTGCCCTGCTACGTGACTCGGCGAACTCGAACCCCCAGGGAGTCTCTCCGTGAACGCCTGCCTTCGCGAGCCCCTGTCTTCCAACCCGCTCGAGTACGCCTACGAGGTACTCGAACGTCTGGGTCAATCGCTTCAGGTCAGCAGTCGATCCCAGGAGCAGGTGCATCTCACGCTCGAGGCGGTGCGCGAATCGCTCGATGCCGATGTGGTCTTCTGGTACGCCGACCGGACCGGCGAGCCGTTCGAGCAGATAGGCTGCCCCCGACTGTCCGAGGAATGGGCCCGGGTCTTTCTGAGCCGAGCCCCCCGGGGCGACCGGGCTGTCTGTCATTTCCTCGACCCCGCGTTGAAGCCGATCACTCCGTGGCCCGCCAGCGCGGCCCTGGTCCGCATCGGTTCCGGGCAACCGGCCTGGCTGGGTGCGCTCAGCTTTCACCCGCGCCAGCTCTTTCGCAAGATCGACCTGAACGTCCTGCTGCTGGCTCGCCGTCTGCTCGTCAGCCATCGCCAGCACAACCACACCTACGAGCGCCTGCGCGACTCGCTTCTGGGCATGGTCCGCTGCCTTACCTCGGCCATCGATCATCGCCTGCCGCACTGGGCGGGGCACAGCGAGTGCGTGGCCCGGGTGGCGGTCCGCCTGGGCCAGGAGATGGGGCTGGCCGCCAGCACGCTGAGTGACCTCTACCTGGCTGGGCTGCTGCACAACCTAGGCATGCTCGGCGTTCGAGATGAGTTGCTCCTGAAGCAGGTCCAGCTCACCGCTGCGGAGTACGCCGAACTGCAACACCACGTCCTCATTGGCGATCAACTCGTCAGCCAGCTTCAGCCGCTGGCCCAGGTCCGGCCGGGTGTTCGCTGGCACCATGAACGCTGGGACGGCCTGGGTTATCCCGATGGCCTGGTTGGCGAACAGATCCCCCTGCAAGCGCGCCTGCTCGCCGTGGCCGACGCCTATGCGGCGATGATCCGGCCTCGACCATTTCGCAACGCCTTCGAGCCCGAAGAAGTGGTGCGGCGGCTCAGCGAAGGTGCAGGCACACAGTGGGATCCCGACATTATCGCCATCCTGATGACCTGTCGCCACGATTTGCACGCACTCTGCCAGCAGCAGTTCGCCGAGGGATACTCCCCGGCCGTACCCGGCAACCTTCGTCCCCTGACGGAGAAGGAGGGGCTCGTGCCCGCCGGAAAGATCATTGTCTCACGAGGTGTTTGATGCGAGGGAGAACCCCCGAACTGGGTCGGCGACGACTGGTCCTGGAAGCCCTGGAGGAGCGTTGCACCCCGGCCACGCTGGGAAGCCCCTGGCCCGACGCTCGAAGTCTGACCGTCAGCTTCGTCCCCGATGGCACGCCGCTGGGCCCCTCTTGGACCGATGCCGCAGGTGTCGTGCACGATCCGCAGGTTAGCTCTCTCTTTGCCACGTTTTCGACGTTGCCCGAGGTGCAATGGCAGCGCGAGATCTTGCGTGGCCTGCAGACGTGGGCGGTGGAAAGTAACATCAACCTCACCCTGATGGCCGACAGCGGCGACCCCCTGGGAACGCCCGGGCTGCTGCAGGGCGATCCGCGCTTCGGAGATATCCGCATCGCCGGAGGCACCCTGTCGCTGGGAACGGTCTCGGCTGCCGTGCCCTGCTCGGTGATGGCGGGCACCTGGTCGGGCGACCTGCTATTCAATGCCAGGTATCCCTTCAGCGTAGATGGCTCGACCTACGATCTCTACTCCGTCACTCTGCACGAGGCCGCCCATCTCTTCGGACTGGCAGGCAACCTGAGCACGCCAGATTCTCCCAGGTACGAGTATTATGTCGGCCCACGGGGCGCACTCCCCGAGGCCGAGGTGCAGGTGCTGCAGGCCGTGCTGGGCCCGCGTCTGCCCGACCGTTTTGAGGGCACCGGCGGTAACACCACTCTGTCTGACGCCACCTCGTTCCGCCTGGCCACCCTGGCCGGGTGGGACTGGGACGAGGCCGGCAATGACCGACTGAGCGTCGAGGCCGACATCACCACTGCGGGCGACGTCGATACCTTTGTTTATCGCCCGCTGCGCAGTGGCACCCTGACTCTGCGTCTGGAGGCTCAGAGTCTGCTCGAGGCCAGGGTCACCGTCCTCGATGCCAGCGGCGCGGTGATCGCCTCCGTCTGCGGGCAGGGCGACCTGGAACTGGAGGTGCCGGCCCAGGCCGGTCGGCGCCTGTTCTTCCGTGTCGAGGGAGCCAGCGATGATGTCTTCGGCCGTGGCGCCTATCGACTGTCCACGGAACTGGGCAGCGCGGGGTGCGGCTGGGACCGGTTCCGCGAGACCTGGCAGCGTCTGATCGGCAGGCGCGTCCACGACGATGCGTCCGACCAGGCGACGCGCCTGAAAGTGCTGCCGGCCCTCGTCTCGGGGAGCATCACCCGGGCCGGCGAGGTGGACTACTACCGCTTCCGCCTCGGCGCCCAGCAGACCTCTCTGCTCGCCGGAGTGGCCGGCTCCCAGACTGTCGGCCTGGTGTTGCTCGATGAACGTGGCCAGGTGCTCGCCTCGCGCCAGGGTGAACCCGGCGCCTCGCTGCGTCAGGAGGGATTGTCTCCCGGCAAAGTCTACTACCTCGGAGTCCTATCTGGCCCGGGAGCCACCTACCGGCTGTCGGTGACAGCCTCGACCGCGTCGCCGTCTCTGCCGGAAGTGGCTCAGGGCGTACTCAACGCCGCCAGCCCGCAGGCCTTTCGGGGCATGGCGCTTCCTGCGGGCGGTGTGATGCACTTCCAGATCGGCCTCGACGCATCATCCCAGCCGGCGGCAGCCACCTTCGACCTGTTCGATCAGAACGGGACGCTGGTCTATCGCGGCTCTGTCCTGGCGGGGCAGACGACGACCTGGAACCTGCTGCTTCCCGCTGGCGCCTACACCTTCCGGCTTGTGGGCGGCACCAGTGCGGGTGACCCCCTGGCCGACGTGTCGTTCTCCATCGGCGCGAAGCTGCTCAGCGATCCTATTGGGCCGCAACTGGTGGATCCGACCGTGCTGCCGGAGCGCCTGGTGGATCCCGTCTGGTTCGGCGGCGGCTTCTACGTTCAGCTCGGGCTGGTCGATCCGTTCGGCCGACCCGTGGGGGTTATCGCACCCCCTAACCCGATCGCGGTTCCAATCGAGCTGTTTGCCTTCGGCTTCTGAATCAGGCCGCCTCGGCAGAGCGCGGAGCAAACAGGCGTCCCTGCATGGCCGGCAGGCGGTTGGGCCCGGCGGTTCCCTCAGCTTGGCCATCCCAGCGATGCCACCGCAGGCTGTCCACCACGCGCTGAGCCACTTCCAGCGCCGCGGCACCTGCCAGGCCATCGACGCGCGGCTGCGCTGCTGTTTCCACACAGTGGACGAACTCTTCCAGTTCGCGTGTCAGCTGATCGGCACGATGGTGCTGGCTACAATCAAGATCCACTGTCTCGACAAAGCGGCTAAAGAGCTCGGTCCGCAGGCTGGCGGCCAGCGCTGGGTCGAGCCGGCGCGAATCGATCTGGCCCGAACGCAGCACCTCGCTCGGCTGCATGAGCGTCAGTTTCTTCTTGCCGAAGTCGATGCCGGCGTAGCCCTCCGCGCCAAAGACCTGCATGGAGCGGCGCGGCTCAGGATGCACTCGGCTGGAGGAAATGTCCGCCACGCAACCGTTGCTGAAAAAGAGCCGCGCCTGGGCCATGTCTTCGTTGCCACCCAGAAGGGCCACTCCCATCGCCTCGACGCGTTCCACGGGAGCGCCGGCCAGGGCTAGCACCAGGTCGATGTCATGAATCATCAGATCGAGAACGACGCCCACATCCATCGATCTCCCGGTGAAGCCACCGCATCGCTCGGCATGGATGTAGCGCGGCGCGAGGGGCCGTCGCTGTAGCTCCTCGAACGCCGGGTTGAACCGTTCGATGTGGCCGACCTGGATTATGGCGCCGGTGTTGGCGGCCAGCTGGTTCAGCTCGGCGGCCTGCTCGGCGGTGGCGGCCATCGGCTTCTCGATGAGCAGCGAGACGCCCGCGCGCAACAGGTCTGAGGCGATGGCGTGATGATGCGCCGTTGGCGCTGCGATCACGGCACCGCGAATCTGGCCAATCAGTGCTCGATAATCGGTGTAGGCCTGGGTCTGGCAGCGCTGCGCCACGGCCTCAGCCTGCGGCCGATGCGGATCGACCACGCCCACCAACTCCACGCCAGGGAGGCCTGCCACGATGCGGGCGTGTTCCTTACCCAGGTGGCCAACGCCAACGACCGCGACTGGTAGCCGGGACATGACCAGGTCCTCACACAGAGAGGCGAAGGAATCAGTAATCCAGTCAGGCCGCGACCGTGCGGCCCATGACGCCAGTCAACAGGTGATGCAGGGTGCGCGTTAGTTCGACGTTGAGCGGATGGCCAGAACGGCAGGCGACCAGGTGACCCCACAGGTCGGCGCCTAGCAGCGAGAGATCGCCGACCATGTCCAGCATCTTGTGCCGGGCCGGCTCGTTGGCGAAGCGCAGGTGATTGTCGATGGGACCGCGCGGGCCGAAGACGAGCAAGTCAGCGGGGGTGATCCGGGCGCCAAGTCCCTGGCGGCGAAGCTGCTCGGCCTCACTTTCAAGGAGGAACGTGCGGCAATTGCTTAGCTGGTGGTGGAAGGTTCCTGGGACGATCCGGAACGTGGCGATTTGCTTGATGATCGGGGACAGGTTGCCATAGTCGAGCAGGTAGGTCATGGTGAGGCCGGGCATCTGGTCCTCGGCCGGGGGGTGCAGCGTCAGCGTGGCGTTGCCCGCGCTAACGGTAACCGGTTTGGTGACCGCCCAGGCGCTGCGTCGCGCGGGTTGATCCTGAACACCGGCTTCCACCAGCGCCTCGACAAAGGCCTGGGCCGATCCATCCAACCCCGGCGGCTCGACCGAGTCGATCTCGAGGATGCAGTTATCGATCCGGAGGCCAGCGAGACTGGCAAGGACGTGTTCGACCAGGGTGACCTGTACCGGCGCACGGCCCAGAGTGGTGCGGCGGCTAGTGCCGGTGACCTGATGGACCAGGGCTGGAATGCGCGGTCGATTCGGCAGGTCGGTACGCACGAACACAACCCCGCTGGAAGGCGGGGCCGGCAAAAAGCGGATACGGCTCACTGCACCGGTGAGAAATCCCACGCCACGGACTTCAGCAGGACGCTTGATGGTTCGCTGGGAACGGATGCTGAGCCTTCTCACGATGACAGGTCCTTCCGAGGCGAGGGGTAGGGTGGGAACAAAGCAAAGCCGGATCGCCCGCACCCGGGCAGGGCGATCCGGCCGAGGATCGCGACACCTTAGCGAGCCGGAGCCGGCGAGGCCCCCGCCGAGCTATTCAGCGTGCTGACGATGTTGGCGCTGATGTCCAGGCCGTTGGCGATGTACATCGGCATCAGGGCCCCCGCCTGCATCTTGCGCAGGATGTTCTGAGGGCTCCAGTACTCTTCCTGCGTCACCGCGTCGTTGTAATGGAGCACCATCTCGAAGCCGTGCGCCTGGGCGTAGCGATCGACGACGCTGCGCACGTCCATGTACACGATCTTGAGCTGTTCCTCGTTCTTCTTCATGAGAACCTTCTGCGCTTCGACCTTGTTATCCTCGATCGCGCGCTGAATGTCCTTGAGCTTCCGCTCGATCTGCTCGCGCTTCTCGGCGGTGGCGTTCGGGGTCTGAGCGTCCTTGGCGATCTTGTCGCCCTCGGCCTTCAGACCAGAGTCCTTGGCCTGGAACGGCTCCATCGTCTTCTTCAGCTCTTCCTGGAAGTTCTTGAACTTGCTGTAGTTCTTGATCACGTAGGTCAGGTTGAGCAGGCCCACCCGGGTCTTGACCGCCGTGGCCGTGCTGGCCGGCGCCTGAGCCCAGAGCTTGTTGCTGGCATAGATGGCGATTCCGAGGGCCATCACGCCCGCCATTACCATCACCGTCCTCTTCACTGTTCGGTTCTCCCTCATAGAGATGGCCGGTCGTCTCGCTTGGCGGTCGGGGCGAATCCGTTTCGCCCTTCACGCGCTGGCCTCCCAGACTACCGGCAGGGAACCTCGTCCGTTCCAGGGTTCTGTCCCCGTGCGAGGGTTGGGTTCTACCCGCGCTGCCCGGCGCGGTCAAGCCGAACCCGACAGTCCGGTTGCACCTCCTTGCTCCCCCCAGGTATGATCCCTCCAGCCTCACACAGCTAACGGGGGGGTAGGCACGAGAAGGTTCATGCTGCAACTGCGCGGTCTATTGCTGTTCGCCTTGCTGCTTCTGGCAGGCTGTGGTCGGAATGGTGGCAAGCTCGCACCCGTACAGGGCCGCGTCTTCCACAAGGGCCAACCCGTGGCCGGGGGCACCATCGTCTTCACTCCCGACCCCGAGCGCGGAGGCACTGGGCAACAGTCGTGGGCGCGCATCGGTGACGATGGCACCTATTACCTCCAGACCGAAGGCCGTCCCGGCGCCTCGCCTGGCTGGCACCGTATCACCGTGTCGGCTGCTCAGGCCGACAAGCTCCCGCACCATTTCCGCGATCCCGAACTGTCCGAGCAGCGGTTCGAGGTCAAGGCTTCTCGCACCAACGTCTGCGATCTGAACCTCGACTAGCCCCGCGCCTTACTCGCCGAGCCAGTCGCGCGGGCGCAGCCAGTATTCCGTCAGCTCCGCCTCGCGCGTGCCTGGAGATGCCTTGTAGTCGTACCACCAGCGTGCTTTCGCGGGCAGAGACATCAGGATCGACTCGATCCGGCCGCCGGTCTTCAGCCCGAACACCGTTCCTCGGTCGTAGACCAGGTTGAACTCGACGTAACGTCCCCGGCGATACTCCTGGAACTCCTTTTGCTCGGGGCTGTACGGCTCGTTGCGCCGACGCTCGGCGATGGGGACGTAGGCGTCGAGAAAGTGATCGCCGGCATCGCGGACGAAATCGAACGTTGCCTCCAGGTCCTTCTCCAGGTAGTCGAAGAAGATGCCGCCCACACCTCGCGCCTCGCCCCGGTGAGGCAGGAAGAAGTAATCGTCGCACCATTTCTTGAACCGAGCATGATCGGCCACTGTCGCATGGCGGTCGCAGACCTGCTTCCACACCCGATGGAAGTGGATGACATCGTCGCGGAAGGGATAGAACGGGGTCAGGTCGGCCCCACCTCCGAACCATTGCCGGTCGCCCTTGGTCAGACACCGGAAGTTGGCGTGAACCGTCGGCACGAACGGGTTGCGCGGATGCAGCACCAGCGAGATGCCGCACGCGGTGAACTGTCGCCCCTCGCCGGGGATGTTTTTCGCGAACTCCTCGCTCATCTCGCCATGCACGTTGGAGAAGTTGACCCCGGCCTTCTCGAACAGCTGGCCTTCCATCAGCACGCGCGAACGACCGCCCCCCCCGCCTGGCCGGTCCCAGGTATCCTCGTGGAAAGCGGTGCCATCCAGCCGCTGCAGGCCATCCACGATGCGGTCCTGCAGGTCGCGGAAATAGTCCGAGGCTCGATCACGTAGCGCCCTGGTCATGATGGTGTGGCTGAGTCCGGGGAGGAAGGATGCGGCGACACTGCGAGCATTGTACGGAAGCTGGCCCCTGGCGCCCGCCTGTCTACCCTGGTCCGCATTGACTCCCAGGCTTGCCCCATGGTACTGAAGTTTCCCAGGGCTGCCATCCCGCCCCGGCTTCCATGACCGCGAAGGAGCGCGCCATGAACCGCTTTCTGCACGGAGTTGCGCGGGCCACCTTCGAGAGCTTCACCCTGCCTGCTCCCATTCTCGAGGTGGGGTCGTTCCAGGTGCCGGGCCAGGAATCGCTGATCGACCTGCGCGGCTACTTCCCCGGGAAACACTACATCGGACTCGACCTGCGGGCCGGGCCCGGTGTCGATCGCGTTGGCTCGGTCGAACGACTCCCCTTCGCCACCGCCTCGGTGGGCACGGTCATCGCCATGTCCACCTTCGAGCATGTCCGGCAGTTCTGGCACGGCTTCGACGAGGTGCGCCGGGTGTTGCGTCCCGATGGCGCCTTTCTGGTGTCGTGTCCGTTCCACTTCCACATCCACAACTATCCCAGCGATTACTGGCGCTTCACCCCTGAGGCGTTCAAGGTACTGCTCGAACCGTATCGCACCTGCCTGATCGGCGCGCAGGGCCCACCCGATCGTCCGGCCAATGTCTGGGCACTGGCGCTGGGCGACGATCATCCCGGGCCCACCCCCGAGCAGGTTGATCGTTACCGCCAACTGCTTCGGCTCCACGCCCGCGAACCGCTCGCGCCGTTGCGGAAGCTCCGCTATCAGCTCGGCCGCGTGCTATGTGGTCGTCGTCCCTTCGCTCCCTGGCTGCAACGCGAGAGCTGGACCCTGGAGGTCGTCGGACCGCTGCGGAGTTCGGCCACGAACAAGGATGGTTCCACCCATGGATGCACTCCCGCAGAAGCTGCCCGCTTCACCGCCACGTCCCCGAGCGACCCGGCGGCCGTTGGTGTCGGTCTGCATCGTGAACTGGAACTGCCAGGCTGAGCTGCGCAATTGCCTGCGTTCGCTGCGGCCCCGGCGTCAGCGCGTGCGTCTCGAAATCATCGTCATCGACAATCATTCATCCGATGGCGCTCCAGAGATGGTGGCCCGCGAGTTTCCCCGCGTGCGCCTGGTGCGCAACCCGACCAATGTCGGCTTCGCCCGGGGATGCAACCAGGCTGCCCGTCTGGCCCGGGGGCGCTACCTCTTCTTCCTCAACAACGACACCGTATTGCCCCGGGAGACTCTGGCACGCCTCGTCCGCTTCTCGAGGGAACAGCCGGATGCTGGCCTGATCGGCCCGCGCCTGCGCGACGGCAAGGGGCGTATCCAGTGCTCGGCACGTTGCCGACCTTCTGTCGCTGCTTTGATGCATCGCCTGGCCCTGTTGCGCTGGACGGGCCTTTTTCGCCGGGCCTATTCCCGTTACCGGGGCCGCGAAGAAGGCGGCGAGCAGCCGCGCGCTGTCGAGGTGCTCATGGGGGCGGCACTACTCATGCCGCGCCGCCTGTATCGCCAGGTCGGGGGATGGGACGAGGGCTACACCTTCGGAGGCGAAGACATCGACTTGTGTACCCGGGTCGCCCGGAGCCATCGCGTAATCTATCACCCCGGGATCGAGATCCTGCACCTGGGGCGCGTCTCCAGCCGCCTTCACGCGGGGTTCGCCACAGCTCACACGCTGGTGGGCATCACCCGGAGTGTACGCCAGGGAGGCGCCAGTCGGCTGGCGCTGCTGCTCTACAAGCTGGCGTTCACGCTCGATCTACCATTGCGTCTGACGGGACAGCTGATTCGGCTGGGCTGGGGCCATCTCCGGGGCCGCGAACGGGTCGTCGCTCGCGCCCGGGGAGAACTGGCCGGCTTCGCCTACTTCCTCCGCCACGCGCTGGTCAGTTTCTGGAAGGCCTGAACCAGCTTGCCTTCAGAGATCAGCACCCTTCACCTGGCCACGAATACGATCCCAGGTGTCGAGATAGGTCGAGAGTGCGGGCAGCGTCGGCAGGCGCATCCCTAGCCACAGGCGGGCCTTGCGGGCGATCTGCGCCTCCTCCTCGATGGTGATCTCGCCAACCATCACGCGCGTGCGAAGGAAGACGAAGTAGGTGTCGATGGTGTCGAACATGCAGTAATCGTTGATCTCCTGGATGCGGCCCTGCCGGTACATGTCGTAGACCAGCTGGCCGGAGATGCCCAGTTTGCCACATCCGACGGGATGCCCGCCGCCGATGCGCTGGGCGAGCATGCTCAGACCGCCGGTTAGCCGACACGCGCCGAAGTTGGACAACCAGTCCATGAGATCGATATGCATGCCCTGGAAGCGGTTGCGGCTGCGCTGGAAGTAATCGCGCGCCTGGCAGCCATGGTCGAAGGCGGCCAGCTCCATCAGGGGTAGATCGAAGCCGCGGCCGTTAAAGGTGACTAGCCGACACTCGTTGTAGTAGGCCACTCCGCGCCAGAACTGGCGCACGATTTCCCCGGTGCGAAACGCGGGAGCATCCAGGCAGGTCAGCGCCTGAATCGACCAGTCGCTGGCCACGCGAAGCACGCACACCGCGACCGGCACCTGGAAGGTGACCGGGAGAAAGTCAGAGCCATCGCGCGAGAGTTCCCGCGCTTCTTGCTGGGCCCGATCGATCGCTTCCTGCGGCGTCAGTGTCTCGTCGGGGTACTTGACCCGGGCGATGAGCTGGCCATCCGGCACACTCTCGGTGTCGAATATCAGGAACGAGGTTTTTGGCTGGGCACCCTGCGCTGACTTGGCCGCTCTTCGGCTCAGAATGTCTGCGCTGATGCTATTCACCATGGCTCCTCATCCTCTATCTGGGACACGGTCCCCTAAGCATGAACGATCGTGCAGGTTGGGTCAAGTAATCGTTGGCGGCACTCTCGTGCGAGAGGGGCATTTCCGGAGGACCTTGCCGGTCGTAGTGATCGCGGCACCCTGTCGAGCCAGGTCGGATGAACGTATAACGTGGGGAAGCACCCAGGTTTTCAAGGATCGACCATGGCCGAACCCACCCCGCCCTCCTCGACTTCTTCCCGGTCCGCGTTGATCATCGTCTTTCTGGTGGTCGTCATCGATCTGCTCGGGTTCGGCATCGTCCTGCCGTTGTTGCCGCGGTTCGGCAAGGCCTACGTCGAGGTGATCTTCCCCGGCAGCGGCGACAGTGGCACCGGCGGGGCACTCGTCGGCCTGCTCATGGCGTCGTTCTCGGCCATGCAGTTCTTCTTCGCCCCCGTCTGGGGACGCCTGAGCGATCGATTCGGTCGGCGGCCCATCCTGCTGATCGGCCTGGCCGGTTCGGTGGTGTTTTACCTGCTATTTGGCTACGCGCTCGACCTGCCTGCCGAGGGTGTCAGCTCGGCCCAGATGGCGCTGACACTGTTATTCGTCGCCCGCATCGGTGCGGGCATCGCTGGGGCCACCATTGCCACCGCCCAGGCCGTCATTGCCGACTGCACCCCTCCCGACAAGCGGAAGCAGGGCATGGCCCTGATCGGCGCCGCGTTCGGTATCGGCTTCACCTTCGGTCCCCTGGTCGGGTCGGCCGCCATGCGGTTTGCGCGCGATTATCCCGGCGCAATTGGCTACACCGCCGCCGCACTGTCGTTCGTCGCGCTGTTCCTGGGGGTGATGCTGCTACCCGAAACGCGCGATTTCGCCATGGCACCGTCGGCCCGGCGCAGCTGGCTCGATCTCCACGCCATTGGGCAGGCGCTGACCACGGCGACCATCGCGCCCATTATCCTGACCTTCTTTCTCGCCACGCTCGGGTTTGCCAGCTTCGAGGTCACCCTGTCGCTTCTGAATCGCGACGCGCTCCATCTGGCGGATGATGATAACTTCCTCATCTTCGCCTACGTCGGCCTGGTGCTGATGCTCACGCAGGGCTTCTTCTACCGGCGTGTGGCCCGCAATCGTTCAGAACCTAGCCTGATGGCTTTCGGTATCGTCCTGATGGGGCTAGGTGTGCTGGCCCTGGGCGGGGTGACGTGGATCGCCCACGGCGGCGAGGCCAGTTTCTCCACGCTGTTAACCCTGCAGCTGGTCAGCCTGACCCTGGCGGTGGTGGGGTTTGCCTTTCTGACCCCCTCGGCCCAGGCGCTCATCTCTCGCCGCACCGACCCGGCTCGTCAGGGCGAGATTCTCGGCGTCAACCAGTCGGCCTCGGCCATGGCCCGGATTCTCGGCCCGATCTTTGGCCTGACGCTCTATTTCGCACACCCCACTCACCTGCTACCCTATCTCGCCGGGGCCGCCCTGGTGCTGCTCATGTTGCCGCTCATCCCGCGCATCCGCCGGGGAGAGCATCTCGCCCACAGTGGTGCGTGATGGAGATTGGTTCTCATCGGGGACAAACCCAGGCTGATCGGGCCTGTCCTGAAGAGTGGGTGAGCGAGAAATGTCTGAAACAGATCGCTAAACACTGCGTAAGTGAGAGGGATGAACCAGACCCCGTGGCGAAACGACCTCCCCAGAGTGTGATGGCATTTCACCGACGGGTGAAGCAGGAGACTGCAGGTCCAAGCCCTCACAGCCAGCTCTGTGGGATAAGAAAACACCCAGGGGAGCCATAACACCTGGGTGTGTCCCCTCAAGGGCTTACGTTGATTCTGGTTGTGTGACATTGCAGGTCTGGGAAAGGTGGGGAATGGCATCCATGGGATCATCAGGCAGTCACTGGAACGCCAGCGGACGATCCGCTTCCGGGGGTGCTTCCGCTCTCTCCTGGCCGCCCAGCAGTGGGGGCGGTTAGTCCACCTCCTGGGCCAGTTCGATCAGTTCATGGTGGTCGTACCTGGACGTGACCTTGCTGTCTATGTGAGATGCCAGCAGGCGGGTAGCTCGACCAACACCAGTCGAGATTGGTGGATAGGGTACAGCATGCCTGGCTAAGGATGCAGGACGCTGTACCCTCTCCCCTGCTTCGCTGACGTTAGAGCATGAGCAGTACAGACGTCGCCAGGCCAGCAAGTACCCCGATCGTCCCTGCGACGATTCCCACAACGGCCCACGCCCCGCCCTTCCGCCAGATGACCGACAGAACGAACACCGGCACCCCGGCGACGAACATCACCAACGACTCGCCCATCTGCACGGCCACGCCGTTGTCGCCGGCACCTACCGCCTGGGAGAGCAGGAGCGTGACCGGCCACAACAGCACCAGCCCCAGCAACACCAGCCCGAGGATACCGACCACCAGCGCCGGCCTGCCTTCTGCTGCCGGTCCGCCCGGACGGTTTGTTGGCCGCGCTGGCACCAGCACGGCGGTCGCTTCGAAGACGCCCTCCTCCGGGATGTAAGCCTCCGGCGGGTCGAGCTTCGCCAGCACCGTAAGCACGTCCTCCCGGTCCAGTTCGTGGCCAGGGCGCTCACCCAGCAATTCATACACCTGGGCTTCCACCTCGCGCACCACGGCGAGGCGGTCGGCCCGCGGCAGGCGCCCCAGTAACATCCGATCGATGGTGTCCAGGCGGGCATCGATCAACCGCTGCAGCGGCCTGGGCAGATGCAGTGTCGTCAGCATTTCGGTCATGGCGTCCTTCCCTCCAGGAGGCGGGCCAGCGACCCGCTCAACTCCGTCCACTGGGCCGCCATCCGGTCCATCCGGGCGCGGCCTTTCTCCGTCAAGGTGTAGTAGCGGCGGGGCGGCCCGGACTTCGACGGTTCGCTGCGCACCGCGACGAGGCCATCTGCAGCGAGGCGCGTAAGCACCGGGTACACGGTGCTCTCAGTGAACCCGAGGCCCGGCAGGTCCCGCAGCTGCTCGACGATCCGGTAGCCGTACGTCTCGCCGCGCGAGATCGCGCCTAGCAGCGCCAACTCGACAACGCCCCGACGCAGCTGCGCCTCCCATGAACTCATCAGGGGTCCCCGCTTCCGCTCGCTACCATGCGTTGCATAGTACCAGGGCGGACTGCCTTGTCAACACGCCCTCGTGCTGGATTTCCTGGGTCAGTTAGTCTCAAATTCATCGGCCTGTTGCGATGTAGCCGCAGAGGTGGATGGTGGCGGCGCTCTCCGTGGGCATGAACGAGTCCACCGACTGACCCAGAATCGTCCACAGTCCCCGGACCGTCCGCCCGGCTGCCTCACACAAGAATCGTTTGAGTTTGGAGAAAGCCAGCTTGATTGGGTTGAGGTCCGGGCTACATGCCGGTAGGTAGTGGAGTTCACCCCCGGCCTCCTCCAGGACAGGTGGTCCATGTGGCGGTCTAGCCGGAGTCGCGGCGCCGCTGGAAGGAGCCGCGCACCCAGCCGGGGCTAATGGTGTATCTCTGGGAGACAGATTTGGTGCTCAGGTTGGCGATGCGGACGGTCAGCGCACGCTAGTCGGTCCATGGAGTAGACGGGCATGATAATCCCTCGTTCGGATACTTCCGGTGTACCCGAATGAGCTAACTCGCGCTAGTCTGATTCTGAAATGAGACTAGAAGGGCATTGGTGCGAAGGCACCCCCGGACGGGTAGAATCCACCAGATTTCAATCCCTCTCCCAGCAACTCCTTGAGGGTTGCCTTCTGCTCTGCCGTAAGCAACCGATTCATTCGAGCATCCATGATGGGACGCATTTCCTGGTGAGTGAGCGGGCGAAACGGGGGACCGTTGGCGGGCCGGAGCTTGAAGGCAGCATCGACCAGAAAGCTCATGATTATTATCTCCTCCCTGGCCTGCGAGCCGGACAGGCGCTTGATCTGCTCTTCAGTTAGTTTCAATGCCTGTTGAATGGGGCGGGCTTCGAGGAGACCAATCAGCCCGCGTGACGACAGATCGTATCGCTGGTAGGCGATCTGCTTCCACTGCTTGTTCTGAGTCTCGGTCAGAATCCTGGATACAGGCTCGAAATATAGCTCGGCGTGCTTCTCGACCTTTTCACGCCAGGCGATGCGATCCTCCGAAGGTTTGGGCATGGCGGGAACGGACTTGATGGCCTTGGTGGCCAACTCATTGATCGCCTTCTTCTGATCCGGCGTCAGCTTCAGGTGTTCCTGAACGGTGCGATGTCCAATGACCCTCATCTGCATCAGCCTGACACTGCCGCACATGGCTGAAACGGAATAATCAACTCCATTCGGTCCGCGGGTGATGATAATTGGCCCTTGGGGAGTCTGGGGGGAGGGCGCTAGTGGACCGATGATCTTCTGGAGAGTCTCACGCTGGGCAGGCTCGAGAACGTCTCTGAAGATGGCGCCGCGTGCCAGGCGGAACTTTTGTGCTTCGGTGAGTTTGAGCGGCTCGAGCAGTTCCTCGTTGTTGAGTACCTCAAGCGGAAGGTAGCCGTTCACGCGGGATAAGAGGCTGCGGCATGCGAGCTCCCTCGTCTTCTGGAACTGCTTGGGGTTTAGAATCGTCGCCAATCCATTGGCCAGACCTTCGGCGTTTTTCTTGCTTGTTTCCTCATCCAGATCCTGGGTGAACTCACCGGAGAAGGCCGGGGTGGGCACAAACTTGGCGGCCAGGGCCTTCAATTGGGCAACCTGCTCAGCCGTGGGTCGGATGTCTTTGGGTAATTGAGAGGAGAACGCATAGGCGAGTACCTCGCGGGCCATGTATGCCTTAGGCACTGGCGGGCGGGCGACCTCTGGGTTTCTGGGACAGTAGAATGTTCCCTGGAACTGCGGACCGAGAGGCGCACCGAGCATCTCCGCCATGATGCTTTTTTGTTGAGGTGTCAACAGGGCCTGGAGTTTCTCGGCTGTCCTGGCCCATGCTTTGGCGCCGAGCCCAGGTAGGTCGGCTGCTGGGGTATCCGACATGGCCAGCTCCCTCAATCCGTCGAGATAGGCCTTGATGAGCGAATCGCGTTCCTTCTTCTGAGCATCAGTCAGCTTCCAGGCCTCCACCAAAGGCTGGTAGAGAAATGGATCGACCGCCCCCGTGCCGATGCTAAAGTATTGCAGCCCCTGTATATCCACTCGGTGGAGAACCTGGCGGTATCGAATGCGCTGCGCCTCCGTCAAGGCGGACTCGCAGGCGGCGAGGAGTCGCTTCTCTTCCTCGACCTCATCCGAGATACTGCAATCGGGGTAGAGGTCGTACCACACCTCCAGCATGGTTGCGATCTTGCGGAGTTGCTCCTCGGTGAGTTTCAGTTCCTCCTCGAAAGGCACGCTCAGGAGGATGCCGAGCCGAGGACGCAGGCCACCGTAGGGAGGAATCGAGTTAGCGCCCCGGACGTTGCGAGGGTGCAGACGCTGGGGATAGGGCTTTCCGAGAAGTGCCTCCCAGGTCTTCCGCTGTTCGGGGGTGAGGATCTCTTCGGGACGCTTGCGCTGCCCCAGGGCGGACTTCTGCTCGTCGGTCAACTTGAGAGCCTCGACAACGCCAGCATCCTGGGCCAGGGTTAAGGGACCCGTCTTCAAGCGGACGAGTTGTTGGAGGGTGAGCTGGCGGAGGCGTTGCAATTGCTCGGGAGTAAGGCTGGCGGCGAGGGTCTCGGCAGTGCTGCGATCGACCGATTCACGCCGTTTACGGTCCCATCCACCGTCGCTCATTTTTTGCAAGGATGATGCTACCAGCGGCGCGAGCTTTTTCACCTGCTCGGGCTTCAAACCAAGCTCTTTCTGCAAGCCGGGATCACCCAGGTAGAAGGCGGAATAGAGGCTAGTGGTGGGGGCTTCCCGGAACAGGGCGATCTTCGGCCCGGTCGGTGTTTTCGGAGGAGACTGCGCGACCGCGGCTCCGAGGTGAACAAGCAGAAGAGCCAGGCAGAGGTTACGTTGCACCAACATGCTGAGATACTCTCCTGCGGGGGTGGTTCTTGTTGAATGAGATGCTATTACGGAGGTACCCGCTGTACAAGGTTAGCTGTCGAAGGCACCACCCATGGCCACCGCCACTGTTCTTTCGGAGTCATCCTTTTTCCACCTGACCATGGCTGCTGCCCCTAACATGCTGCCAGGTCGGTCAGATCATGCACATGTTTGATGCTCGGCATGGTGAGTAAGTAGAGTTTTCGCCTCTTCTGTCTTCGATATTTTACTGAATGGGCTAACTACCACGAGCACGACGGCGTCGCAGGGGACGATCGCTCCTCACCTGGCTGCGAGTGGCTACCTTCTGTTAGTGCCCCCGACACTGATAAATGGGGCCACAGCGACCTGGACGCTTCGCACCAGCGTTGATCGGGCCTGTTTCACGTTCAAAGCTTGCTTTGAGAAGAGAACAGAATCCATGGAAACCCGCACGGGCGGGCAAACTCGTGGGGAGTTGACCCGGAGTGGGTACTTTCCAGATGCATGCAGTCAGGATCACCTGTGTCGTGAGTAAAGCTGTACCTGGGGCTGAAATGGGACCTCGGTATCGAGTGGGAAGATGGGCCGTCTGCAGCGTGTGTGTCCCAGGGTCGGCAGGTTGGCGCTGGTACTGCCAGGAGCATCCACATTGATGAGACGCGCACACCAATCGGCATACATGTGTGGCTGGCAGTGAGGCGATTTGACCACGACCAGATCGAATTGCCTGGGATCCAGCCCATGGGCCAGAAACAGTGAGCGATCGTAGAGATGGACAGGTCGACTGGTCACAACCAGGGTGATCGTGTCGGCCTCGAGCACCGCAGTGGTCCCCGCGAACCAGATCTGGCCGAACGACTCGCTGCGAAAGCGGCCATCGGAGAGCATGCGGACGGTAGCCTTGAGGGGAACGGAGTGATGCCGGCTGGAATCTAGCGAGCCGCCGACCCGGGTGTGGATGGTCGCTCCGATCCCGGCCCGGCAGGCATCCTGCACGGCGGCCGCATCGACGATGGGGATCAGCGCCCGGCCTCGATAGCCGGCCTGGATTAGCTCACCCAGGATGGCAGCCGAGTCACCGGAAGCTCCAGAACTGGTGGCGTCGGCGGGATCCATCAGGATCACCGTGCCGGTCGTGGCCTGGGCCAGTCGCACGCTTTCCTGCAAGGTGGTGAGTCGGGCCTGCATCCGCTGCCGCTGTTCCCAGAATGCCGTGGCCAGGCGCAGCGCCTCGCTCTGGGCACGGTCAATGTCACCATCGAGCACCACGACACTATCGCAGCACAATTCCGGCACATCCGTGAAGGGATTACCAATGAACATGCCTGCGGAAAGTCCACCCGGGCCAGTTTCGATGGTTCGTGCCTGATTGATGATCTGGCCAAAGACCCCTGTCTCGGTAATCAGTTCGTCGCCGCGAACCAGAGCGGGTATGGCGACGCGGGCCGTGACCGGACGGATCTCCCGGCGAAGCAGGCGCAGGAGCAGGTTGGCCGCTCTCTGCCCAGTTTGCAAGAAGTCCACATGAGGGTAGGTGTGGTAGACAACGATGGCATCGGCATGGCGGAGCATGCGTTCGGTGAGGATGCCGTGCAGATCGAACGAGGCGACAATGGGGATATCCTCCCCGAGGATCCGCCGTGCTTCCTGGAGGAAGTATCCCTCGGGGTCCTCCTCCTGAACTGCGGCCATGGCACCGTGCAGGGCCAGGTAGGCACCATCGACGGGGCCCGCCTGGCGCAGTGCAGCCAGGAATTCACCGGCCAGACGGTCGAAGTCAGCGGCGGCAATGGTTCCTCCCGAGGTGATTCCTCGTGCTCCAAAAGTGGGCCGAACCTCGAGACCGGGTACCTCCTGAAACACCTGGAGTGCCCCGCCAACCTCGCTGCCCAGGCCGCGATGGTAGTCGAACAGAGCCTGGCCGCGCTGAATGGCAAAGTCCTGGTAGCGAGTCGGTACGGGGTTGAATGAGCACACCTCATGGATGCACTCGGCGATCAAGATGCTCGTCATCGCAGTCTCCGCCAGTTCTGTTTTCTGTTGAACCAGGCACCCCCAGTGGGAACTGGTGCTTCCATCAGGCCCAGCAGGTCTGCTGGTGAACTATGGAGTCCGGGGGAAGGCATCGAGGTAAGAAATTGCCGGGTCCATCCCCAGGGTGTTGAGAAAAAAGATCGAAGATCGATTTAGGTTTTCGACCTTGCTCCGCAATGAATCCTGTCGAGCTGCCGCGTACTATCCGAAAGGTCAGCCATGCTATCTCGTTGGATTCCCTTGCTGAGCAGGGCTATTCGTTCACGGACTTCCGTTTCCTGGCGCTGTCCCAGAGGTCAGCGTCGCCCGATACTGGAAGGGCTGGAGACACGGCTGCTGCCGGCCTTCAACCTCACGATTGGTGCCGCGAGCACTTCGCAGGTGGCTCATGACTCCGCTGGGAACTACACCGCCATCGGGACAGGTGCCAACATTTCCGTGGCGGATATCCGGACCGATCTGCTGGCAGGCCGTGCCGTTGCCATCCGCAACGGTTCCGGCGGCTCCGAGTCGGGCGACATTCTCTGGCAATCAGGAAACACACTGGATTACAACGGCACAGGGCTGGCGGGATTGAACTTGACGATAGTGAGTGACCCCAGCTCGACCGGGGGCTCGGTAACCCTGAACGGGACCATGGTTGACTCCGATCCAGGCAGTTTCGATGCAATAAATGTCCAGATCCGCGCGTTGCGAGATCTGAATGTCCAGGGATCGATCCAGATCCCTCAGGGTAAAGTTTCCCTGGCGGCTGACGTACAACCTGATGGCAGCGGTGATGACGGAGTCGGAACACTGACCATCGGATCCGGAGTTGTCGTGCAAGGGGTCAGCGTATCACTAACCGGAGCCGACCTCAGCCTCGACACTAGTGCTCAACCGGCGCAAGTCCTGGCAGCGGGTGGAGTCATTGATCCCCTGTTCAGTGGATTTGCTGGGGTCAAGGGCCTGACCTTTGATTCACTGGGGAATCTCTACGTGGCCAGTAACTTTGATGGGGTTGTCGCAAAGGTGACCCCCACCGGAGTGGTGTCCACGTTTGCCACGGGTTTTGTCGCGCCAATAGCTCTGGCCATCAATTCCCAGGGAGACCTTTTCGTGGGCGATACCGGTGATGGCTCAGTGAAGAAGGTGTCACCCTCCGGGAACGTCTCAATATTTGCTTCGGGGTTCAGTGCCCTCGTGGCTCTGGCCTTTGATGCAAGCGATAACCTGTACGTCTCTGACCTGGGCGATGCCTCGGTGAAGAAAGTAACTCCCAGCGGAATCATCACGACTTTTGTGTCGAACCTGGGCCAACCCAATGGCATTGCATTCGCCCAGAGTGGCGACCTTCTCGTCGCTCTGAACGATAGTTCCATCAAACGGATCACTCCTGCCGGAGAGATTTCCACCTTCGTCTCTGGGATAGATAGCCCGGGCAACCTGGCGTTTGGTCCCAATGGGGATCTCTTTGTCACCCAAGCATCCCCCGATTCGGTAACTCGGGTTCAGCCTGACGGCACGGTATCCACCCTGGTCACCAGTCAAGCCACTCCTTTGGGGTTGGCCGTGGATGGTCAGGGGGCTGTTTACATCGGAGATGCTTTTGGATCGAACATCAAAAAAGTCAATAGACCGGCAACTCTCAGCATCCTCTCCTCAGTTGCTAGCCGGCCCATTCTGGTAGGAGCTACAAGCAATCCAGCTACCGGGATGCAAATCAGCGATGACGAGTTGGCGAATCTATCTGCTGAGGACGACATGATCCTGGGGAGTCCCACTCAGAGGGGCGACATTACCATTGTTTCTGCCAGTTTCCGCGCCTCGAATGTGGAAATCCGCCAGGAATCCACTGGGCCGGGTAGGATCGTTCTGAACGATGAGAATGGCGCTGTCGCAGCACTGGCAGTGGGCACAGGCACGGTATCCCTTGTTGCAGGCCAGGGTGGAATTGTTGCCACCAATACTAGCAATAGCACTGCAGAGGTGTTGGCTGGGCAGGTCACCTTCGAGACCACGGGTTCGATCGGAAGCGTGACCCAACGCCTGCAATTGCAGGTCAGTGGAGTCGTCAAGGTGGGACTGGTTCAGCAGCCGTCAACGTTCTTTGGCGATGGCCTGGGTGACCTGCACCTGGACCGTGTCCAGGTGGCGCCGGCGGGTGAGGTAAACGTCACGACCCGAGGCAATCTGATCGTGTTGAACACGGTTGCCACCACAACGGGACAGATCAAGCTGGCCGCAGACGTCAAACCAGACGGTAGCGGTGACAATGGGGTGGGGAAGCTGGGCCTGGGGGCTGGTGCCAGGATAACAGCCCCCAGTGTAACACTCACTGGAGCGGATCTGGATCTGGATACGACTGCCTCGCCTGTCAGAGTGGAAACCCAGCAGATCGTTCCCTTTATCACCGGAATAAACACTCCTGGATCGCTGGCCATGGATGCCCAGGGTAATCTCTACGTTGCCAGTTTCAATGCCGGCACTGTGACCCGGGTTACTCCGGGCGGCGTCGTTACCAACTTTGCCAGTGGCCTTACCACTCCTTCGGGCCTGGCCATGGATGCCCAGGGCAACCTCTACGTCGCTGAATTCAACAGCGGTCGAGTGGTTCGGATAACGCAGGCTGGAATAAGCTCGACAATTGCCACAAACTTCTCTTTCCCCTTTGCCCTGACCATTGATTCCCAGGGCAATCTCTACGTGGGAGAGGCAGGAAGTAACACGGTGAGCCAGGTGACCCCCGACGGAGTTGTTTCTACCTATGTTACAGGTCTGCCCTCACCCACCGGCCTGGCCTTTGATGCTCAGGGCAACCTCTATGTGTCCAATTTCGGTGACGGTACTGTCAGTCGGGTAACACCGGCACGAACCATTTCGACACTTGCCACTGGCCTGCAGTTTCCCCAGGGGCTGGCGGTGGACACCCATGGTAACCTGTATGTGGCCGATGTGGGCAACAATATTATTAGGCTGGTATCACCAAATGGTACCGTTTCCACCTTCTCCGACGACTTCGCCGCACCTACTGGTCTGGTATTTGATGCCCAGGGCAATCTCTACGTTTCCAACCAGGGCGACGGCGCTGTACGCAAAGTATTCCTGGGTAGCGTGGCTATCCATTCGTCTGTTTTCTCTCGCCCCATGAGTGTCGGTGGAGCCGACAATGCTGTCGCCGGGATCAATCTCACGGACAGCGAGCTCATAGCTTTTGGCACTACCGGTACGTTTACCCTGGGCGATGTGAACCAGTCCGGCACCATCACCTTCACCTCAGCCACTCTGGACGCCAGGTCGATTGTGGTGCAGCAAAGCTTGAGTAGTTTGGCTGGAATCGTCCTCGATGATAATTTCCGGGGGCCGGCTCTGCAGGGGAACCCGATTTCTGTCAGTCTTACAGCCGGGACCGGAGGCATCCGCGAGGTGAACTCGGGGCCGGGCAGTAACGGTGTGGTGACCGGTTCGGGCAGTGTAGTCATCACGACCCAGGGAGATGTTGGTTCTTTTAGCCAGGCAGTCAACGTGGACATTTCTCGGCTGGGCGCCTCCACCATTGGCGGGAACATGTTTCTGGCCAGTGCCAGCAGCCTGACCACAACGGGAACTCTATCCGTGGGAGGCGCCCTGCATTTGCAACTGGCACGGAGCCTGACAACACACGCAAACGACATCCAGGCATCGACGGTCAACCTGCTGTTCACTACCAGTGGTGTTGACCATTTCGACAGTGGAGGCCTGACCTTTGCAAACATGACCCTGGCTGGCCTGGGCAAACTTGTCCTTCAATCCAGTGGTTTGCGATTGACTGGCAAACTCCGCATTCTGCTGGGCCAAATCGACACGGCAGATCAGCCTGTTAACGTGGGAGGACTTACCACGGTTGATGGCAACCTCACCAGTGGAACTGCCACACACATTTTTGCCGGTGGCCTGGTTGTGAACGGCTCCTTTGCAGGTGGGAATGGTCCGGTTAGCACGACCAGCGTCGCACTGTCCGCCGGATCATCCATGATTATTCCCGCGACTTTGTCCCTCTCTGGAGACTGGTCCAACAATGGAGGACAGGTTTCCTCTGTGGCAGGCACAGTAATCTTCGTCTCCAGCGCATCTCAAAAAATACTCAGTGGCGGCCAGGCGTTGCCCAGTCTGCGCCATACCGGCACGGGTACTCTTGGTCTTGTCGATGATCTCAAACTCGCCGGGTCATTGAGCAACACAAGTGGGGCAGGCAACATCGATGCCACCAACCGTGTCCTTCAACTCGGCGGGGACTGGAGCTGGGGAAGCACTGGGCGGCTACTTTCTAATGGCAGCAGTGTCGTGATGACTGGAGCCAACCAGCGCATTTCTGGCAATACCATCTTCTTCAAGCTGACCAAGGTCGTTACCTCCCGGGCCACACTTACATTCGAGGCCGGGAGCACGCAAACCGTCAACAGTATCCTTACGTTGCGCGGGGCCGCCGGAGCACCTCTGTTTCTCCGTTCCTCACAACCGGGCATTTCCTGGTTGATCAACCCGAGAAGCACTCCCCTGGTAGCCAATGTCGATGTGCAGGATAGCCGTAACCTCAACACGGTCAGTGTACAGCCAGCCAATTCGCATAACGCGGGTCGCAACATCGGCTGGGTCTTCCCACTTGCTACCTTGACCTGGACGGGAGGGGTATCTTCTGACTGGAACGATGCAGCCAACTGGGACAGAGGTCAGGTTCCCAACAATCCGGACACGGTAATCATCGCTAACCCGGGTTCGATCCAGCCCCAACTCAGCTCGGCGACTGTCGTGCGAAACCTCATTCTGCGCAGTGGAACCCGCCTCCGACTTGCAGGTCAGGCCCTGACTGTGAGTGCCGCCTTGACCAACCAGGGAACCCTGGCCCTACTGGGAACGGAGAGCGTCCGGTTGCTCGGCGGTAACGATACCCGACAGGGAACCTGGGAATACCTGGGTAACAACAGCGGTCAGATCATCTTGCTCAAGGATTTTGGCGCCTCGGACTACTTCAACCTGGTAATCGCCGACCAGAATATCCAGCTGGGGACCTTCCGCTCTGCTGCTGGGTTGGTTGTCCGCGGCAACCTTGCCGTGGCGGGTGGAACCTTTGATGCCGGCCTGTTCCCCACCACCGTGCTGGGCCAAACCACCATTTCCGGCGGGAGTTTCCTGGCCGGCAGTACCGCGCTGAGCCTTGGTCAGAGGCTTCTCGTATCTGGTGGCCAGTTTACCGGCTTCGCTGGGGTGATCAGTGTACGCGACGTTGCTCTGACTGGGGGAACCTTGACAGCCCCCAGTCAGCTCAAGGTCTCTGGGAACTGGGTTGTCAGCGGAGGAACCTTCAATGCCGGCCTGGGTACCGTCCAGTTTGTCGGGGTCAACCAGAGGCTGGTGGGCAACACCACCTTCTTCAATCTATCCAAGGTCGTTACCACTGCCGACACCTTGACGTTTGAGGCGGGCTCGACGCAAACGGTGGCGGGCCGATTGACCCTAAAAGGAAGCCCCGGTCAGTTGTTGCGTCTGCGATCCTCGGTTCTGGCAACTCCATGGACGATCCAGCCGCTGGGTACCGTTGATGTGACCTTGGTGGATGTGCAGGATGCCCGGAACACCGCAGCACAGGTGATCAGGGCCACGCAGTCCCGCAACTCTGGGAATAACTCTGGCTGGACGTTTGCCTGAGCGAAGGCGCCCTGGACCAGCCGGTGCCAGGGCGCTGGGAGTTTTTGCAACCATTCGCTCCGAACCAGTTACAATGACGAAAGGAGGTCTGGCCATCATTGGACCGCTGGCACCAGACTGATCGGCATCGGGAGCATCAGAGAGCATGGCAGAGCCTGCTGACGTCTCGACCAGTCCCACTCTGCTGGGGCGACTGGCCCGGAGTCCGACCGATCAGCTGGCCTGGGGAGAATTCGTCACCCGGTACGCTCCTCAGATCGACAACTGGTGCCGTCGCTGGGGTCTACAGCCGGCCGATGCTCAGGATGTCACTCAGCAGGTGCTACTAGAACTGGCCCGGCAAATGGCTGCTTTTCGCTACGACCCCTCTGGTAGTTTCCGGGCCTGGCTGAAGACTGTCTCGTACCGGGCCTGGTGCAAGTTCATCGAGGCGCGCCGCCGGCCTGGTCTGGGGTCGGGTGACACCGCCACTGCAGAACTATTGCTGTCGGTGGCTGCAGGGGACGACTTGCTACGGTGTGTCGAGCAAGAAAGTGAACGCGAATTGCTGGAGCAGGCCATGGCACGGGTGCGGCTGCGTGTTCAGCCCAGTACCTGGGACGCCTTCCGCCTGACTGCCCTGGAAGAAAAATCTGGCAGCGAGGTCGCTCAACAACTTGGAATGAAGGTGGCCAATGTCTTTGTGGCCAGGAGTAATGTCCGGAAAATGATCGAACAGGAAATCCGCAGACTTGATGGCGACGGTTGATCCCTTCTGCACGGACGAGAGTCATTCACCTGGTATGAATCACTGCCCACCTCTGGAACAGTTGCAACTGTTACTCGCCGGCACCATGGATGCTGCCGAGAGTGATGTGTTGGATCTTCACCTCGAAGGTTGTTGCGACTGCCAGCGGCTCCTGGGTGAACTCAGCGACGGCGAACAACTACCTCGCTGGCGTCAGTGGCTTCAAGAGGATTTGCGGCCAGCGGCCGATTATATCCACCTGGCCGATACCCTGGCGGAACTGCAGCCAGCAACGGAAACCCCGGTTACCTGGCCGGCCGGATACCAGGTTCTGTCGGTGCTGGGCCGGGGTGGAGCTGGAGTAGTGTTCAAGGCCCGGCATCTCTCGCTGGGCCGATTCGTGGCACTCAAGGTACTCCGTGCTGGGACATTGGCCAGCGCCCAGGAACGGACCCGGTTTATCCAGGAAGCAGAGGCGGCGGCGCGCATGTCGCATCCGCATCTGGTGCAGATCTACGAGGTGGGCCAGCACCATGACCTGCCCTACCTGGCTTTGGAGTACATCGAGGGAGGTAGCCTGGCCGAGCGCTTGACTGGCGATCCTCTACCTGCCACCATCGCTGCGGACCTGGCAGAGATTCTGGCAAGAGCCATCCAGCATGCCCACGAACGCGACATCGTCCATCGCGACCTGAAGCCTGCCAATGTGCTCCTGCAAGCTCCTGGAGTGTCTTCCTCCGGCTCGACTGGTAGTGACACCACAGAGAATGCCTTTCAGCAGGAGCACCGATTCGGGATCCCCAAGATTACTGATTTTGGTCTGGCCAAACGTCTCGACGGAGCCTCCTCCCTGACGGATACCGGCACCTTCCTGGGTACTCCCAGTTACGCCGCCCCCGAGCAGGCCCAGGGACACAAGCACGTCGGACCAGCCGCCGATATCTATTCACTGGGAGCCATACTCTACGAGTTGTTGACTGGCCGGCCTCCGTTTCGCGCTGCTACTCCGCTGGAAACCTTGCTGCAGGTGGTGCACCATGACCCCGTGCCGCCCCGGCAAATGCTACCCGAAGTGCCGGTTGACCTGGAAACGATCTGTCTGAAATGCCTGCACAAGGACCCACAGGGACGCTACGCCAGTGCGGCGGCGCTGGCTGATGATCTGCGGCGATTCCGTGAGGGCCGAACCATTCTGGCTCGGCCCATTGGCGGCGTGGGCAAAGGTCTCCGCTGGTGCAGACGTAATCCTGCCATGGCAGGTCTGGCTCTGGCCTTCGTCTTCACCCTGCTTGCAGGCACGACCACGGCTACCTGGCTCGCCGTTCGGGCTGAGCACAACGCCAGCCTGGCCCAGGCCAACGAGCAGGAAGCCATCCGCGAGAAGGCCAAGGCTGATCAGGCACGCGAGGTGGTACAGCGCAACCTTTACCAGGCCGAGATGATCCTGGCTGGGCAGGCGGCCGATCAGGCAGGCGGTTTACGCCGGGTCCATGAATTACTGGTGCATTGGCTACCCACCGCTGGTCAGACAGACCGTCGCGGCTGGGAGTGGTATTACCTGCACGGCCTGGGTCGCCGGGCTCTTCGCACGTTCTCCGGACATTCCGATGCCGTGGTTGGCCTGGCCTTCTGTGCGGATGGCAAACGACTGGCCAGCGTGGCCAGAGCTGATGGTCTGCGCGTGTGGGATGCGTATCAACCCCGGGCGCTGATCTTCCATTCCGGGGGCGAGACCAGGCCGCGCGACGTGGCCTGGAGCCCCGATGGTCGGACCCTGGCGCTGGCCTGTGCCGACCGCACCCTGCGCCTGGTTGACTCCGACACAGGTCAACTGCTGGCGGTGATGACTGGTCACCAATCCGAGGTGGCGCGGGTGGCCTGGAGTCCCGATGGTAGGCGGCTGGCCACTGGTGATGGTGGAGGCTGGATCCGCCTGTGGGACGCGACGACACACCAGCTTCTCCGGAGTCAGCAGATCCCTGGCCGGGCCTGGGCCCAGGCACTTGACTGGAGTCCCGATGGCAAAACGGTCGCCTTCAGTGATGGCGGCCAAGTGCACCTTCTCGAGGTGGCCACGGGGAAAACAGTATTGCTGGTGAACGCTCACCAGCTTGTCATCCTTGATTTGCGCTGGTCTCCAGACAGCCGACTTCTCGCCAGTGCTTCTGAGGATCAGACCGTGCGCGTCTGGGATCCTCGGACGGGAAAGGAGGCGTGCCAGGTACTCGGCCATCCCGACAAGGTCTGGACGGTCTGCTGGCATCCGGATGGTTCCCGGTTAGCCACTGGAGGCGCCGATCACACCATTCGAGTATGGAATTCTAGAACGGGGCAGTTACTCGATTCACTGCGCGGTCACACGTCAGCCGTGCGAGCGGTTTGCTGGTCTCCCGATGGCCGCCTGCTGGCCAGCGCCAGCGAGGATGCCTCGGTTCGATTGTGGGACATCCAGGTGGCACCCCAGGCCCTACCTGCCCTGTTGCACGGGGGCGAGGTGCGGGCCCTGGCCTGGAGTCCCGATGGTCAGAGGCTGGCCAGCGGTGGGACTGAGCCAGTCGTTCGCCTTTGGGATCCAGATACTGGTCAACAGGTGATGAGTCTACAGGGCCACACTGCAGACATTCTCTCCCTGGCCTGGGCAGGTGATGGCCGGCTGGCCAGTGGTTCGAGTTCTCCCCAGAAACAGCGCTGGGCGGGTGATCATACCATCAAGATCTGGGATCCTCGCCTGGGCCAGGAACTGCTTCCCTTGCCCGTGGCCAGGCCAGGCTTTCTCGACCACCGGGTCACGGCGGTGGCCTGGAGTCATGACGGTCGGCATCTAGCCACGGTGAATGAGGGGTGGCACCTTGGCATTCGGGTCTGGGATACCAGCAGTGGCAAGGAGATCACCACGCTGCGGGGACACAAGGCCTGGAACATCTATTCCCTCACCTGGGCTCCCAACCGCCTGCTGGTGTCAGCCAGCGATGATCACCTCAAGGTGTGGGACGTGGAGGGTGGCCTGGAGGTTGCTTCGCTGACAGGTCACGCGGGCCCGGTTCTGGCGGTGGCCTGGAGCCCTGATGGTTCTACCCTGGCCTCGGGTGGAAGTGATGGAACGGTGTTGCTCTGGGATGGGCAAACCTGGGAGCAAAAGGGCGTTCTGAGTGGTCATACCGGACCAGTAAATGCGCTCAGCTGGCATCCCGATGGCAACCGGTTGGCCAGTGGCTCGGACGACCACCTGGTCAAAATCTGGGACACGCTGGCGTGCAAGGAAACCTTGACGGTACGGGGGCATGATCGCAGGGTTCGCACGCTGGGCTGGTCCCCGGATGGTTTTCGCCTGGCCAGTGGCAGCCAGGACGGAACTCTGCGCATCCACGACGCCACTGCTGGGTATGCGGCCGAAGCGTCGGCCCAGTTGTTGCCCGGCCTGCAGCGGCGTTTCCAGGTTCGTCAGACGGGCCCCGCACCGGCAGCAGCCCTGCGACTCCGCGCCCGAATTCGGGCCCAGCAGGGCCAGTGGGACAGCGCCGCTGCGGACTGGCTGGCAGCTGCTCAGCACGAGAAAGCTCCACCCAAACTGTTTGTGGCTAGCTGGTGTCTGGCCGAATCACCGTCTGATGGGGCACCTGTGCCCACACTTCAGCCAGGAGAGATGGATCCCACTATCAGCACCAGGGATGGGGGCCCCTGGAAGGGCGTGTCTGGAGGCGAAGACGGTTGGTTATTGCTGAGTAACTACCTGCCACCCCAGAAACCGGTGCGCGTCCTTGCCCGGCTGCGCGTGTATGCTCCTGACCAACGCGCAGTGGCCCTCAGTACCAGGCTGATCCAGGATGTGAAGATCTGGCTCAATGGTCAACCTGTTGTCGCCGGTACCCAGACACATTTGACCCTCCACTCAGGCTGGAACACCATCGTGTTCCAGGTCCGGATCATGGAAGGGGCCCACTATCCCACCTTGTTTATCTCGGAGGCTCTGGCCGACCGATTGCAGGCGCTGGCAGGCCAGGCTCGGTGGGAAGAGGCGGCCAACCTGGCCCGGGTCGTTCTCGAGCAGCAGGAGGACGGCCCACTTCTTCTTCTGGCCAGCCGGGCTCTGCGCAACTGGTCAGAACAACTGCGCCGCCAGGGGCAATTACATCTGGCCCAGAGTGAGTACCGACAGGCTCGCCTCTGCTGTGAACGGCTTCTGGCCCGGCATCCCGAACATGCTGGCTACACCCTGGAACTGGTGGAGGTCATGTTGCCACCATTGGAGCGCGACTGGGTCATTCTGGAGCCAACTCAGCTGAAGGCAGAGAAGGCCAAACTTACCTGTTTGGAGGATCATTCGATCCTGGCAAGCGGGCCAAATGGCGACAGTGAAACCTACACCGTCACTGCACCAGTGCCCCTGGAGGGCATCACCGCCGTACGACTGGAGGCACTACCTCACTCCAGCCTGCCCTTGGGCGGGACAGGCCGATATCCGGCGAATGGTAACTTCAACCTGACTGAATTCAGCATGAGCACCAGAGATGCCGGCGACGCCAGAGGCAAGATGGTTGCCCTGTCGGAGGCCTGGGCGGATTTTGCCCAGGCGCGGCACCTGGCAAGCCAGGCCATCGACGGCAATCTAACCACCTGGTGGGATACCTGGCCCCGACAGCGTGAGTCTCACCGGGCTCTGTTTGCTTTGCGTACTCCCCTGCGTGAGGTCATGGGGAGCCTCTTGGTCGTCCGACTTGACTTCTCTGGCCAGGTCTGGAAGAACCATGCTCTGGGTCGCTTTCGCCTGGCAGTCAGCAATCAGCCGAATCCTCTGAGGCTTTCCCGCTGGCGCGACCTGGTAACCGGACCAGGAGTCCATCCCTGGACTCGACTGGGGATTGCCCACGGGCTTGTGGGGGAATGGCAGTCCGCCCAGCAATACCTGAAACGGGCAGTGACTCTCCCTTCAGCTTATTCTCTGCAGGAACACGCCTGGCTGGCCCTGTCCTGTGCTCATCTGGGCCAGGCCAATGATGCTCTGCGCTGGCAGACAGCACTTCACAAACTGATGGAAAAGACACCACCAGACGATGCTGTGACGGAACTTCTGACCGAACTGAAGGCGATCCGGACTACCGGACGTGGCAGTGACAGGAATTAGCACACCAGCACATGTTTGCGGCCATCGGATGATGGTGCCATCACGAACCAGGAGATCAGCGAAGTGGGCCGACCTTCGCGGCCTACCTGCGTCGGTACCCCCCCGCGCTTCCTCCTGGACCGCGTCCAGACCACCCGCATGAATCGAGGACGACGGCCGAACTGTCACATCGGGCCAGGGTTACATGGCGGACTGGTCCGCGGTGATACCGTCAGTGCAATCACTTCGCCGGGTCGTCGGCCTCGCCGGGGGTGTTCCTCGCTTCTGCACTGGCAATTCTGAATACCGCGCGAACCTACCCACAATCCACCCCCTCCTTTATTGCAGTGACCCAATGAAGGGGTGTGTGAGACCAGAACTGTTTGCTCCTTGACAACCTGTGGTTCGTCGGCACCGATGTAGCTCAGCCGGCTAGAGCGTCTCTTTCATAAGGAGAAGGGCGCTGGTTCGACCCCAGCCATCGGTACTGGCTCCGTGCCCAACTGGGATGGCTTACAAACACTGTGGATTGGTTTCCACGCCAGCTCGCTAAGCTGGAACAGCCGGTTCGAATCCGGTTCGTTCTAATGCCATCACGACTTGTACGGTGCCAATTTTGCGTCCGTGATGTAGTGGCAGCGTGCCGCTTTCCCACGGCGGAGGTGTGGGTTCGATTCCCACCGGACGCACTGCGATCGCGCCCCACGACATGGGCTTACAAACTCGCATCGGGTGATGCAACTGTCTTGAAAACAGTCTCCGTCGGTTCGACTCCGACACCCTCCACTTCGCATGGATCCTGGGGGGTGACGTTGTTGCTCCTGTGACTTGTGCGATCGCAAATAGAGGTGTGCTCCTGGGAGAGCCGCGTGGTTCCAACCCACGTTTAGAGGGTTCGACTCCTTCCGCCTCTGCTATTGGTCTCGTGGCTCGTCTGGAGAAGGCCCCCGGCTCACATCCGGGGTCAGGTTGGTTCGATTCCATCCGAGATCATTCTGGTCCGAAGGTGTTGCCTGGAAAAAACCAAAAAGGCAGCAATACCCCCAAAGAGCATGGCTATAATGGGAGATGTGGCTAAGTGTGATTTTGACGCTAATGTCTGCGTCGATGGATGGTACTCAAAGAGAGCCATGTAATGTTAACAACAGAAGAATTGTTAAGGCGTGGTAGTGATCCAAAAACGACGATCACTGTTAAAGGTTACGGTTCAATAACTGTGCCGGGGTGTTACTCTTCTGTGCGATCGTTTTTAGGTGATTTGGACAGACAAGAGCCGTCCGCAAAGCTACTTAAACTGTTGACATTTTTTGTTGCTGCAAAAGACCCAACAGTAAAAACTGTCAAACATTTGTGTCGTCTGTTAGGGGATTACACGCTTAATAAAGAACAGTTAGAAGATCTCGCTAGGTTTCTGGAAAAGGCGAACATTCAAGTGGGGTATTTGATTCAGGGTCCAACAATATCGGGATCCTCTCAAAGGATTGTGCTAAAATGCGTTTCCGATTTGCCTCCTGAAAAGCAATTGATTGATGCGCTGGCAAGTTGTGTGTCCGAACTTCCCTATTCTCGCCAACTAATGCAAAGAATCGCAGAGTTTCTGCTTTCTGAAGGATGTACTTAATGGTCCGCAGGTGTTGCCGGACGGCATACCTCGTTGGTAGTGAGGAGGACCGGGTTCAACTCCCGGGCGGACCTCTGTTGTCGTTTATGCCCTGGTGGTGAAACGGAAATCATCTCTCGCCTCGAACGAGAAGTTCCGGGTTCGATTCCTGGCCGGGGTACTTACATTTTCCGACGAACCACTACTGCTTCGCGTGCAGGATCTCCTGTAGCGATTCGCGTGCCGCGTGGAGCGTCTCGTCAAGTCGTTCGCGCGTGTGCAGGATCGAGTTGAACGCCGCCTCGAACTGGCTGCACGGCAGGTAGAATCCCCGGTCCATCATCGCCCAGAAGAACTGACCGAACCGCGCCGTGTCTGCCTTCTTCGCACTCGCGTAGTCGGTCACCGGGTCGGGCGAGAAGAACAGCGTCCACATGCTGCCCAGTTGGTTCACCGTCGCTGGCACGTTTAGTTCGTTGACGATCTCGCGCAGACCGTCGGCCAGGTAGGTGCCCAGGCGCTCCAGCTCGGCGTAGGGGTCCAGTCGATTCAACTCGTCCAGCGTGGCGATTCCCGCCGCCATCGCCACCGGATTGCCCGAGAGCGTGCCAGCCTGGAAGACCGGTCCGGCCGGCATCACCTTCTTCATCACGTCGGCCCTGCCGCCGTACGCTCCCACGGGGAAGCCGCCACCCACGATCTTGCCTAGCACGGTCACATCTGGCATCTGCTCCAGCAGTTCCTGAACGCCGCCGTAGGCCAGCCGAAAACCAGTCATGACCTCGTCGTAGATCAACAGCGCGCCGTGATGGTGGGTCAAACGGCGCAGCTCCTCCAGGAACTCGGCGCTGGGCTGCACCAGCCCCATGTTGCCCGCCACCGGTTCGAGCATCACGCCGGCAATCCGATCGCCGTGCGCCGCGAAGGCATCGGCCAGCGCCTGACTGTCGTTGTAGGGCAGCGAGAGCGTGTCCTTGGTGCAGCCCGCCGGCACACCCGGACTGTTCGGCACGCCCAGCGTGGTCGCTGCCGAGCCCGCCTGCACCAGCAGACTATCGACGTGCCCGTGGTAGCACCCGGCAAACTTGATGATGACGTCGCGACCAGTGAAACCGCGCGCCAGGCGAATGGCGCTCATGGCTGCCTCGGTACCCGACGAGACCATGCGCACCATCTCGATGGAGGGCACCGCGTCGATGATGCGCTGTGCCAGCTCGCTCTCGCGTTCGGTCGGCGCTCCGAAGCTAGCCCCCTGATGTACCGCCTCGATCACGGCTGCCACCACCCGGGGATGCGCATGCCCCAGGATCAGCGGCCCCCATGACCCGATGTAATCGAGGTAGCGGTAGCCATCGACGTCGTGCAGGTAGGGACCCTCGCCGCGGGCGATGAACAGAGGGCTGCCACCCACCGCGCCAAACGCCCGAGCCGGCGAGTTCACCCCGCCAGGAATCAACCGACACGACTTGTGAAACGCTTCCACGCTGCGCTGGCGGACGACTGCCATGATCTCTCCCCGGGTTCCTCTCTGGCGACCCGGTCATCTTAGTTGTTCGGAGGTGCCTGGCCCACCCCCGGTACACCTTGCCTGACCCAACTCGTCGGCACGGCCGGGACCCGCCCGGGGCACGTCGGTGCGAAAAATTCTCTCGTCGAAGCGAATCGCGACCTAGATTTCGGTTGGGCGGCCCCCTCGCCCCTTCCCCCCTTCTCCCCGAGCATCCAGGTAGGAGGCCCACCCGTGTCCGCTGCCAGGTCGCGCCTCCGATTAGCACCATTGCAGATCGAATTACTAGAAAGTCGACTCGCGCCAGCCTGGTTGGCCACCCCGCCTGCCCTGGTGCATGTACCTTCCTTTCGCGCGGTTGCTCTCGATGCTCGCCTGACTGTTGCCGGGTCGGCGGCCATCGCCACAACCGAGGTGGATTACTACCGCTTCACCGCGCCACGCACCGGTTCGTATCGCTTCTCGGCTCTCACACCCACCAGCACGCTGGACCCGGTGCTCGGCGTCTTTCGCGCCAATGGCACCCGCCTGGCCTTCTCCGACAACCGTACCGCTGACGATCCCGATGCCGAAACCACGGTGCTGTTGACGGCCGGCCAGCGCTACTTCCTGGGGGTGACCAACCGCGTCGGCTCACCCGGCGGCGCTTACCGCTGGGCCATCCAGGGGCCCGGTCCCGCCGACGATGCCTTCGAGGACAACGACACCGTCGCCCGGGCCACGCCGCTGGGCACGCTCGAAACCCCCTTCCAGCTATCGCGGCTGATTCTCCGAGATACGACTGACTGGTTTCGTTTCAGCATGAATGGGCCGGGGCTGTCGAGCAATCACGTCTCCCTGGCGTTCAACCATTCCCTGGGCGATCTCGACCTGCGTCTGTACGACGCGGCAGGCAACCTGCTGCGCTTCTCCACCAGCTCCAGCGACGAGGAGCGAATTGGGTTGCAGGGGCTGCCCGCGGGGTCGTACCTCGTTCAGGTCTATGGCTACAAGGGCGCGACTAACCCGGCGTACACCCTGGCGATCGATCCTGGGCAGGTGATCCCCGCTCCACCGGTCCATCGCGTACTGTACCTCAACTTCGATGGGGCCAGCCTCACGCATCAGGAACTCGAACGCTACGCCGGCACCGACTGGCCCGCGTTTGTCGAGCGCATCGACGCGGACGAAGACGGCGTGGAGGTCAGCCCGTTCCTGGCTTCCCACACGGATCGCGAGCAGATCATTGCCCGCATCCTGGAGTTGGTCCAGGAAGATCTGCAACCGTTCCATCTCGAAGTGCAGCGCTGGACCGGCAAGGCGGTGGAAGGCGTGGGGGCCACCACCATCTTTCTCGGCAAGGCCAGCCTCACGGGGGTCACCACGCACATCAGTTCGGATGTGGACATCGGCAACGATAACGCGGTCGACCTCTCCTTCGTCAACAATGAGGACTGGGGCAGCGTCGAACGCACCGCGCTGGCGATGGCCGACGTCAGCCTGCACGAGGCCGGCCATACCTGGGGCCTGTGGCACGTCAACTCGGGCACCGCGCTCGAAACGATGGGAGTGCGCTACAACACCCCTACCTCCCAGTGGACGAGTAACACCTCCTTTCTCGACCGAACCTTCGTTCCTTTCGTCGGCACCAACGGCCAG
>JAXMAV010000032.1:0-96892 GCA_046350255.1 Gemmataceae bacterium | reverse complement strand
CCAGCGACCGCTGGCGGCGACAGACTCGTTGCGCCGCCTTCCTCAGCCGGACCTGAAATCTGGCACTGTCGAGCGTCCTGTGGATCGCCTCAGATTCGGAGTCGGGCAAGCCACGCGGCACCTCCAGGGTGAGGTGAAACTCGTCGATCACGATGCGGTCAGCCATGCGAATCTCCCCATCAGTGGCCCCGCTTGCGACCGTTACTGGAGAGGGGCAGGCGCTTACCCTGGGTCCTTGGTTCGGGCAGCGCAGTGGTGTGCATCGCGGGACCAGTGTCCGTGGGCAATCCCTCGCCCCGCAAGTGAGCCAGTGTCGGCAGCTCGCTCGCTGCCGGAGACTCGATACTGGCCGCCTCGGCCTGCCGACGCAGGCGCTCAGCGACAGTCCGCAGACCCTCGGCCTCGAACCGTGCAGCCAGCCGCAGCAGTTCGGCCCGACGCTCCGCATCCCGGGCCAGGAATTCCCCCTCCAGCTCCAGTGCAGCAGCGGTGGCGAAGAGTGCTTTCACGCGATCGGTGATGACTCGGAACAGGTGGATCATGATGCGTTCCTCAACAAATGGAAACAGACAAGGCCAGGAGCATGTCTCCCGACCCGATTGGATGGTGTCGCCGACGGGTCAATCGACGCGCCAACCTGCACCAACGACTTCCTCAAACGTGTCAAACACCTCCCTGGGCAGCGCCAGGAAGTCATCCAGGCTTCGCGGCAACAGGAACAGGTTTCCCTTCCACACCGTGCAGCGGTAGCCAGTCTGGCCAGCGATGGCGCGCAAGTCGAACAACAGACCCAACTCCTCTTTGCCAGTCGAGCGACGGACCAGCGGCAAGAACGGCCAGGTCGGCCACACGGAAGGGTTGGCCATCAGATGGAGGTCCCGCAGCGGAGAGGGCGTCGGCGGATGGGTGGTCGTGGTCATAAGGATCTCCAAGGTACATCAGGAAAACGACAGCGACCCGGCCGACCCCAGCGAGGGGCCAACCCGGTCGCTGTCCAGGGAGGGGATTCAGGAAGCCACTGCGTTGCCGGCCTCGCTCAGCGCTGCGATCCGGGCACGCAGCTCGCCGGCGGCGAGAGTGAGCTGTGCTTCCAGCTTCGCGCGTTCGTCGGCCAGGTACTCCGCGTAGGCGCTCAGCTTGTGACGGGTGACCCGGATGCGCTCGGCGGCGCGCTCCAGCGTGGACTCGCGCGTGTCCTCCCCGAACAGAGCGATCGCGGCACGATGCTCCTCGATCATGGCTGCCAGGCCACTGGTGACGGCCTCCTTGACAGAGCGATCCCCCTCGCTGGTGCCGGCAGGGACGGGGAACCGCAGGAGTTGCCCATTGAGCTTCCCGAGGAAACACTGGATCTTGTCGATGAACACCGTGTGCATCACCGGCACGAAGTAGCACCCCCCCTGGGGCCGGATGGCGAACAAATCCGCCTGCCGATCGAACAGTTTCTGCACAATCCGGGTCACGTCGCCTCCAGTCCGGGCGACGATGGCCTCGTCCAGCTTCTCCTGGGCCAGGGTGGCCAGCCCCGCCAGCTCGCAGGTCACCTTGCCCGACTCCTTGTCCAGGACCAGCAGGGTCTCCATCGTGTACTCGTACTTGTCCTCCCGACGCGACTCCTGGGTGAACTGGAAGGTGAGGGTGCTCTCGTCCTCGGCAACTTGCCGGATAATGCGGTCGCGTGCCAGCTTTTTGCAGGCACGGGAGAACGCATGGCGGGGTGCCAGTTCGCGGGCCACGCTCTCCTCCAGATCGGATTCGCGCAGGGCCTCGATGAGGTCCCGGTGCCTGACCGTGACACCGTTGCAGGTCCAGGTCAGGATCTCGCCCAGCAACTTCATGCCAGCGGCGACGGGGAACGGGTGGTGATGCCTGGGATGCATGAAACAGACTCCTTCGTGGTGGAAAAGAACCAGGCCCGGCAGCTCTCCGGATGGAGAAACCCGCCGGGCCGTTAACCTTGGTTGTGATGGGGTCAGATCGACAGGACGCGCCCGACCGCCGCCTCGCGGACGGCCAGGGAGGGGACGACGTGAACCTCATCGGAGATAGGAGCAAGGTCACCCGGCGAGCTACCGATGACCAGGGTGAGGAGCCGGGCCTTCACCGACTGCTTCCAGCTCAGGAAGTCGGTACGGATCGACTCAGGGATGCGGCACTGGCAATCGGTGATAAAGATCACGTCCGTGTCACCGAGGGGGGCCTTGAGCTGCTGGTAAATGCGTGGCATCTCTCGGACAGGGACATCGAGGCTCGACCCCCGCCCAATGAACGCACACAACCAGTCCAGGAGCTTCGCTTCGTCCCAGCGGCCCGGCGGTAAGGGCAGCAGCCGTTCACCGGAGTCGCCCGAATAGGCACATAACCCGATCCAGCGGCGCTGCTGCCGGGCGATCCAGGCGAGTGCTAGAGCCAGCGCCTTGGCGGTCTCGATCTTGCTGCCCTGCATCGAGCCGCTCTCGTCGAGCGACACGATGATTGGGCCTTTGGCCACTGGCTCGCTCGACTGGTAGGCCCGACACAATGCCTGCCGCTCGACGATGCGGCGCAGGGTATCTAGCTCGAACTCGGGGATGGCCAGTTTCGCCAGCTCCGAAGGCAAGAGCCGCCCGAGGTCGCCGTCCGGCTCGACGCCGACGAAGTCGTCCAGGCCGTGCGTGGTCTTGCGTCGCTGGCGTGACTGAGCCAGCCGGCGATAACGACCCGCCAGCTCGCAGATGCGTCGGAGTATGGGGTTGCTCCGCACACGGCGGAACAGCTCCGCGACCGCTTTCGGGTCGTTGCTCCCTGGTGAGCCTGGCCCCATGCCCAGGGCAGCAGCGGCTTCGTGGAGTTCTTCCACTTCCTCACTCGCCTTGGAGACCGCCCGGCCCACGGCTCGCAAGGTTTCCATCTCGCGGTCCAGCTCTCCCTTGCTCACCGCCTCCTGGTTGTCCTCCTGCTGATTGAGAGCGGCATACTGTTCAGCGAACGCCGTGGCAGCGATCTCCGAGGCGGTGCCATCCAGCATGGTCGCCGCGTGCAGCCCGTGGAACTCCGGTGTCTGGAGCATCTGCGATAGGAACTCCCGACGCCGCCGGTCCGCGCAGGTGGGCAGCAGTTGCGGGTCCGGATCGAACGCCGCCGCGTGAAAGTCAGCCACAGCGTGCTCACTGAGTTTGAGCTGCCCCAAGCGCGCACTCTCCGTGAGCAGCTCGCGGCCCCGGCGCAGGCCCCACTCGTCGATCTCCAGCGCGGTCGGGTTGGCGGCGATCTCTGGTGTACCCGCCTCCACGGGGGTGATGATGAGTCCGTCGCCCCCCGGAGCGGCGACGTCCTTGCCACTGAGATCCAGCATCTTCAACAACTCGTCGCGATTCACGTAGTTTCCTCCTGGTAAATGAACTCCTTGAAGCTGAAGCGCTGGCAGGGGCACTCGCCCTCCAGGCAGGGGCCGTGACGGAACACCCCGACGAGTACACTGGGCAGCTCGGCGAGCCGAGGACCGTGTAGGCTTTGCGCGTGCCCACACTGGCAGCGCTGGTCCACAATCGCCCGGCCGTCGCGCGTTCGGAATGAGTGCATCACTTCTCCTTGTGCTGCTCGTCGTACAGGCGGGCCTTGCGCAGCCGGTCGGCCAGCCAGGAGTGGTTCAGCTGCCAGTGCCAGCCGGGTCCGATGGCGAAGATCGGCACGACGCGGTCCAGCACCGCCCCGCAGTCCGGGCAGTGGTACACGGGCGTGTCCGCGCTGAAGCGGTAGGAGTCAATGTCGCCTCCGGCGGCGGTCAGCGCGTCCAGCGGTCGCAGGCAGGCGGGGCACGGCATCGGCGCCAGCTCCCCGCGCAGGATGTGCTGCCGCTGCCGGTCCACCGGGCCGAGCCGCTCCTTCGGCGCGTTCAACAGTTCGCGGTTGGTCATGGTTCCTCCCCATGGAAAAAGGCCGAGGCGTGATGGCCCCGGCCCGATGAAGCACAGGCACAGGGAAGCAGGGATCAAATGGCCTCAATGCTGGCCAGCTTGATCCGTTTGATCTGCTCCTTCACATAGGCCCGGGCACGCTCCAGCCGACCGTTGCCCTTGAGCGTCCCCAGCGTCCTGTCGATCTCACCCAGCTTGGCCGCAGCCGTCGCCGCCTGGGCGAGGTTCCGCACCTCCGTCTCGGCCAGGATCTGCTCGACCTCCAGGAGCAGCTGATTGACGCGCATGCCAACCGGGTTGGCAATCCGGGCGATCACCTGAGCGACCTTCTGCGGTTGCTCACACGGGTCGTCCCAAAGTACGTGTTGCAGGATCTCCAGATGCTCGGGTTCCACACGGCTCGCCCCGTGGAGCCAGGCGAACGCCTGGGCGATCCGGACCGCCTTGCACTGGCGGCGGTCGCCTGGCTGAATACCCTCCTTCGCCAGCTCGCGGAGGATCACTTCCAGGGCCTCCTTGCCCTCACTCGACCACGGCTGGGCCAGGGCGTTGGCATGAGCAGAATCCATCTCGGCGGGGCTGATCGAGGTCGAGAGCTTCGGCGTGTGGTCGCGTTCCCAGAGCAGCCGTTTGCGGCCGGCTGCCGTCAGGATGGGACGGACTGTCTTCCGCAAGGCAAAGCGATCAAACAGTGCCGCGAGTTCCTTGCCGGTCTCTGGCGACGGCCATTCATTCGAGGCAGCGAGGCAGAGCTGGAGCGGCACCTTGCGGGAGATGCCATCGCCGTTGTCGTAGGTGCGCTCGTTGAGAATCTTGAGCAAGGTGTTGAGAATTGCAGACGACGCCTTGAACACCTCGTCCACGAACGCAAAGTCGGCCTCGGGCAACCGGCCCGTGGTGATGCGGGTGTAGCGGTCCTCCTTGAGACCGACCACACTCACCGGACCGAACAGCTCCTCGGGGACGGAGTATTTCGTCAGCAGGATGGAGAACTTCCTGCCGCCGGTCCAGGCGAGCAGCGAGTCCAGCAGCAGGCTCTTGCCACAACCGGGCGGCCCGACGAGGAGGGGATGCTCCTGGGCCACCAGGGCAGTGAGGACGACCTCGATCTCGTCTTCACGCTCGATCAGCGCGTCAGACAGCTCCTTGCGTGTGGTGTGAAACTTCTCCTGCACGGGGCAGGCGTCCGGGCGGTGCAACTTCATGGTTTGTCTCCTGTGGGGATAGGGTCAGTGGTGTCCCAGGCACGAACGCGGCGGGACCTCCAGGGGACTGCGCGGGCTGGCTCGACTGCCTCTCCAGGGGAGTGCAGTGAGGGACCGGCCAGTCTCTGGGAGCGAACCCATGCCGCGATCGTGCGACGTGTCAGTTCAGTGTGACGAGGGGCTCACTGGCCTGGATGCCAACACGGAAGCGACCACGACGAGTGTGAAGACGCTGGCCGCGCACAAGAGCGAGCCAGCCAGTGGACCGAGCAGAGGGGAGGCCAGGGCGACGGCGAAGCCCGCGCTGACCCGACAGTCGGCTTCCGCCAGTGGTACGTCACCTGGATGTGCTCGGCGGCATCCGGTCCCGTGCGGACCGAAGCCGGTTGGCCAACGCGGTACGGAGCCTGGGCACAGCGGATACGGGCGACGGCGGACCACAAGCGCAGACGGGAGAGGCTGCGGCTGGTGCTGCTTGACGGACAGGGGTTCGGAGCCACCACGGCCGGAGCGGGCTGCGGCGTGGTAGCCTCACGGATGCGAGCGAGCACCTCGGGGTGGGTCAGCACCTCGGTGATCGCGTGTTGCACGGCCTCGCGGACAGCCTCGGCGACCGCCACGCGAACGGCGTCGGCGACGGCTTCGGGGATGGCCTCGGCCAGCCCGTCGAGCATGGCGTCGAAGCGATCGAGCTGATCGGCGAGCGTCTTGCGTGCGCCATGAGTCAGGGTTGCGGACATGGGATCTCCTTGGGGTTCGTGTGTAGAGATAAAGAAAGACCCCGCATGTCCCCGTTCGGGTGTACACCGGGGCAGGGTAGGGGCTGTCGGGCGACGTTGAGGCAGGTTCAGGAAGCCGCCCAGGATCGCTCAGGATCCAGGAAAAGGGGTCGAGACGACCTGGGTTGCACCTGCAGGGCCGGGACGGCTCAGAGCGTGATCCTCTGGGCAAGATGCCAGGACGAGACAACGGATGAGGTGCCGTGAGAAGGCCGGTTCAAGGGTGGGAGCCGACATGGGCGTCCTCGGCTCCCTCGTCGCAGATGGGCTCCTAGCTGGAGCGGACTTCCCCGCGTTCCTGGGAGACGCAACTTTGGCTGCTACTCAGCAAGTCCGTAACGTACTTCCTGCGCTCGCCGAGCTTCAACTGGTCGATCCGGTCGTGGTTCAGATCCCGGCCCGCAGACGCGGCGACCGCTCCTCACCGCGCGGGCAGCGAGGACGGCCAGCGTACTGGGGAACGCGGTCGCGTCCTTGCCGCGCTGAGCGAGGCAGACGCACCACTTCCAGGCCAGGGCGACGGCCTCGGCCTCGCAATCCTCCCGGCGATGCGGGCAGCGGACATGGCGGAAGCGGGCGCGGGCGTGCTGCTCGATCGTCGGCAGGATCACCAGGAAGGCGTGTTGCAGGGTAGTGGTGGGAGAGAGGATCATTGCGGTCACGGGACGGACCTCCGGATACGGACCATCCCCGCAGGGACGGTCGTGTCGAAACACAACCGCCCCCGCGACGTGCGGAGGCGATCAGAGCTTGGGGGACGCTGGCGAACGGGGTCGGCGAGGCGGTCAGCGGACCGGCCCCGCCCCGCCCTGTGAACGGGCAAGGTGGGGCCGTGAGCGGTCCAGTGCCTCGGCGGATAGCGTACGCTGGCGCATCATGTATTATGACGCAAGTTGCTGGCTTTCTTTAGCTTTCGCATGGGGGACAGGTGCCATTGGTTACCGAGAAACGGCTGGCGAATCAGGCGGACGCCTTCCGGGTTTCAGGTGCTCCCCGAAGTTGAACACTTGCGCGGCAGTGTGGGGCTTTGCTTGGAACTTGTGGGCCACTCCACCGTACAATAAAGCCCGGATCCCACTGCGCGACGAGAAGGATATTTCTCCGCGTATGAGGACGGAGGACGGTGGAGGCGTATCGAAAAGCGATCCAGGCATTTCTGCGGTGCAGGGAGGTGTTGTGACAGCAATACAGAACCGCCAGGTACTCCTGGCTGCGCGCCCGCACGGCGAGCCGACTCTGGAGAACTTCAACCTGGTGGAGGTCGAGTTGCCCGAAGTCGGCCCCGGCCAGATGCTGCTCCGCACCATCTATCTTTCGCTGGACCCGTACATGCGCGGGCGGATGAACGCTGGCCCTTCCTACGCCCCACCAGTCGAGGTCGGCAGCGTCATGGAGGGGGGCACTGTCAGCGAGGTACTGAAGTCCAACCTTCCCGAATACCAGGCCGGCGACTTGGTGGTCGGGAGGACCGGCTGGCAGGAGTACGCGCTGTCGGACGGCAATGGGACGCGCAAGGTGGACCCCGCGCTCGGGCCGATCTCGTACGCGCTGGGCGTGCTCGGGATGCCGGGAATGACCGCCTACACGGGGCTGCTCCACATCGGCCAACCCCAACCAGGGCAGACCCTGGCTGTGGCGGCGGCGTCCGGGGCGGTCGGCTCGGTGGTCGGGCAGATCGGCAAGATCAAGGGTTGTCGCGTCGTCGGGATCGCCGGCGGCGAGCGCAAGTGCCGTTTTGTGCAAGAAGAACTGGGCTTCGACGCCTGCCTGGACCACCGCCAGCCGGATCTTGCCAAGCGCCTGAAAGCCGCCTGCCCCAACGGCATCGACGTGTACTTCGAGAACGTCGGCGGGGCAGTGTTCGACGCCATGCTGCCGTTGCTGAACGACTTCGCCAGGGTTCCCGTGTGCGGCCTGATCGCCCACTACAACGCGACCGAGCTACCCGCCGGGCCAGATCGCTTGCCCCAGTTGATGCAGAAGATCCTGGTGAAGCGGCTGACCTTCCGGGGGTTCATCGTCCGGGACTTCGCCTCGCAGATGCCTGAGTTCCTTGCCGACGTGAGCGCCTGGCTGCGTGAGGGGAAGATCAAGTACCGCGAGGACATCACCGATGGGCTGGAGAACGCCCCGCGCGAGTTGATCGGGTTGCTCCGGGGCGACAACTTTGGCAAGAAGCTCATCCGCGTCAGCCCCGATCCCACAGGGTGGTAACTGAGCGTGAGGGGCAGGCCCCGGCCGGCAGGACCGAGCGTACGAACTCATAGGGCGTGTCCTGCCCACACTTCAGGACAGCCACGCTTCCTAGCCGAAAGCAGATGGGCGTCCACGCGGCCTGCCAGGCGTCGAGGTGCTTGCGAGCTTCCCGTATGGAGCGGGCCTGCCCGACGCTGAGGTGCGGTGTGAAGCCGGCGGCGAAACGTGAGAGATCGTCGCAGTCAAGGCAGGCGGCTTGATGGGCGGCTTGTAGGCGGGCGAGGTCATCCTTGGGTTGCGGGGCGAGCCAGAGGGTTTCCCTGCCCGATGGGTGTGCGAAGTGGCGGAACTCGGCGAGGGTCACCAGTAGGGGAGCATTCCCCGCGCAAACTTCAGCCAGGCGAGGGAGAACGTCCTTGAACCACTCAGCCGGAAGGAACGGGAAGAGCAGGTTCACATGCGGCATCCAGCGGCGGAACTGCCTGTCGTGCTTCTCGCGGATCGCCTGGATCGGACCCCATACCTCTTCTGGAGGGACGACTGCCACGGCGGTCTGGTGTGACTTGTCCTGCATGCCAGAGTCCCGCGATCCGGTGGCCTCCTCGCACCGAGCGGGAGGCACTCTCATGCACGAAGCGGGCGCGTGATCCTCTCCGTCATTCAAGTTCGTCGCTTGTACTCAAGCATGTTGGGGAGGCTTGAAATGGTACTCGACGTGGCGGGGCTAACCCGCCGCTGGAGGGCCTTCGAATCGACAAGCGACTCCAGGAACTCCCTCACATCCCGCTTGTGGGGACCGCCCCGCCAGCGGAGGCACTCGTCTTCCCCGACCTGCTCGATGCGGAAATCGACACCGGTCCACTCTTTCCTCAGCCGCTTGACGATTGCTAGCAGCAACTTTCGCTCGGTCCAGTAGCCGCCAGCTTCGAGTTCGGCAAGCTCGACGGGGGCTTCTACCGCCCGCTGCCTGAGCCGCTCGCCGTGCTCCCGGAGGTAGCCATCGACCCACCGCTCGCATTCGGCGAGGCTCGCGCATTCTGCCACCGGCCGGTCGAGCAGTTCATGCGGGGGGTTGTCCCGCCGGTAGACCTTCCAACGTCCTCCGGGCTGAGGGCAGGCCAGGTGGAACTCGCCAAGCCGCTGAAACGGCGCGTTGCTCATCTACTCCCCCTTCTGGGTCGCAGGCTCGTCGGCCGGCTGCGGCGATCCGTTCGCCCCGTCCGTGGAGCCCGCCCGGCCGGGCTGTTCCGCCCGCTCGTCTTGAACTGTCAGAACCCTTGCCTCGGCCACACCGCCAGTGATGGACTGCACCCGGGAGGGCGTCCCCCGAATCGCCTCGCGATTGATACGACTCGTTATGGTCTGAATGACAATCTTCCTTTCAATCTGCTCCCCATCATCGCTTCGACCGATCGGAAGTGAGAGCGCCCGCGCCAGCGCGCGTAACGACTCCTTCCCGTTAACGTGTTCCCGCAGGTAGCGGTGTCCTTCCTCCGGGGTCTGCATTTGTCGCAGTTTCTCGATGGCTTCCAAGGAGTCAGCGGACTCCTTCTTATGTGCTCTAGCGGGACGCCTGGACGGCTTCGACGCAACTATTTTTCCGCTGACCTCCAGGCGGAATTCGCCACGGAGCAGCGCGTCCACTTGGTCGTCAGACAAACTGGTTACTACGCGGCCCAGCGATTCGAGCAGCCGGCCCAGTGATTGTGCTTTCTCGTTCACGGCGACCTCCTTGTCGGCCCTCAGTTCAGCCGGGCCAGGAACTCTTGGGTCATCTGCTTCAGCTCCGCAATGATCGTCTTGCCGGTCGGGTCGCTGTCGCGGGACAGGACGTAGGGGACGCCATCCTGAGCTGCCTCGGCGAACTTGCTGTTGTTCATCCTGATGTAGGTGTCGAAGACCGGGATGTCCGGCATCTGGCGAACCTGGTCGATGAACGCCTTCTGGGCCATGATCGGTTCCCGGGCGTTGAACTGGACCATCGTGAACACCACCCCGAGCATCCCCGGCCCCAGCCGCTCCACGCCGGCCATCCCCCGCGTCATCTCGTTGTACTCCTCCACCAATTCCCGCACGCTGCGGTGCAGGTAGTCGATGCCGAGGGTGGAGAGGTAGTCGGGGCGGGCCGGGATGAGGATGTGGTCGCTCGCCACGATCGCGTTCTTGGTGACGATGTTGAAGTTGGGCGGGCAGTCGATCAGGATGAAGTCGAAGTCGCCGGCCATCTGCTGCAGCGCCGACGCCAGCCGTCCATGGATCTTGATGTAGTTGTTCTTGATCTGATTAAGATTACCGCCACCGAGTTGCGTAGCAAGATTCAGATCCACGTTAATAAGACCAAGGTGGGAGGCAATCAGATTCAGCTCCCCTCCGTTGCTCACTCGCGAATCGATAGCAGGCAGGCTGAGGCAGAGCTCGTCCAACGATTCGGCGTTCCCCTGGTCGATCGCGTCGAACCAGCGCTTGATCGTGTGCCTGTCTGCGAGCTGCTGGTGCCACGTCGCCGGATCGACGAACGAGAAGGTCAGGCTGGCTTGCGGGTCCACATCGATCAGGAGAACTTTCTTGCCTCCTTGGGCCAGGGCGGCTCCCAGGTTGGCGGTCACCGTCGTCTTGCCGACTCCGCCTTTGTAGTTGATAACCGACACGACCTTCACGGGCGTAGCTCCCCGGTTACATCTGAGGTCCGCCTTCCTCACATTCGGACCTGCCCGAGCAGGGAGGGGCGGGAAGTGGCCACGGGATTCAAACGTCGACAGTTTATCCCGCCGGCCCCACGCCGCCCACCGCCGACAAATCCCGAACCCGCTGAGTCGGGCTGAGAGCAGGGGTTCCGCGCATTTGCCCGCCTGCCATCCCTTGTTGGTTTCTCGACGGTCGCCGCCTACCAAGCTGGACGAACGGCCTAACCCAGGCGAGAATACCGCTTAACGACAGCGAGGTATCCCTTGCCCAGTCGCGCGCGTCGAAGCGACTCTCCCCAGCGGTGAGCCAGCCCCTCGACGGCGGTACCACCGTCTATTGCCGTGGGGAGGTGCCCGTGCAGCGCGAGCAGCTCAAGCCGAACGTTGTCCTGCGGGGGCCGCTCTTCCCCGAACCAGTCCAGGTCATCATCGCCGTCCCGCTCGGCGAGGCCGTCAAGGTCATTGCCAAGGGGCTACGCTCCAGCCAGGTCTACGAACCCGTCCTCACAGCCGACCAACTCGGCAAGCTCGACGCTTCGCCGGACCGGGAGCCGTTCGACGGTGACCCGCACCGCTTCCGCCTCGGCGTTGAGGCCCTGCGCCTCGGCCTGGCCTACGAGCACGACCCGTACTTCTCGCTCTCCATCGCCCGCGTCGACCCGCTGCCGCACCAGCTCGAAGCGGTCTACGATTACTTCATCAAGCTGCCGCGCATCCGCTTCCTGCTAGCCGACGACCCCGGCGCGGGAAAGACCATCATGGCCGGGCTGCTACTCAAGGAACTCAAGATCCGGGGCCTGATCCGGCGCACGCTGATCGTCACCCCGGCCAACCTGTCGTTCCAGTGGCAGCGCGAGCTGAAAGACAAGTTCCGCGAACACTTCGAGGTCGTCCGCTCCGACGTGCTGCGGGCCAACTACGGCAGCAACCCCTGGCAGGAGAAGGCTCAGGTCATCACTTCGGTGTCATGGGTGTCGCGCATCGACGACGCCAGGGACAGCCTGCTCCGCAGCGGGTGGGATCTCGTCATCGTGGACGAGGCCCACAAAATGAGCGCGACCAGCGGGGACCGCAAGACCCTGGCCTACCAGCTCGGCGAGGCGCTGTCGCAGCGCACCGACCACTTCCTGCTGATGACGGCCACGCCGCACAAGGGCGACCCGGAGAACTTCTGCCTGTTCCTGGAGCTGCTCGACAAGGACGTCTACGGCGACGTCAAGAGCCTGGAGGAGGCGATGCGCCGACAGCAGGCCCCGTTCTACCTGCGCCGCGTCAAGGAGGCCCTGGTCACCTTCCCCGACCCTGAGACCGGCAAGTGCAAGACGCTGTTCACCCGGCGGAACGTGCGGACTACCGAGTTCACCATGACCGACGCCGAACTGGACTTTTACGACGCGCTGACCCGCTACGTCGAGGACCAGTCGATCAAGGCGGCGCAGGACGACTCGGCACGCGGCCGGGCGCTGGGCTTCACGATGGCCATGCTCCAGCGCCGCTTCGCGTCCAGCGTCTACGCCGTCCGCCGCAGCCTGGAGCGGATGAAGGAGAAACGCGAGAAGATCCTGACCGACCCGGAGGGCCACCGCCAGGAGCAGATGCTGCGCAAGGCCCAGCAGGCCCGCGATGACTTCGACGAGCTGCCCGAGGACGAGCAGCAGGAGATTCTCGAAGACCTGGAGGAGGTGGTCGCCTCGGTGGACCCCGCCGCCCTGCGTGAGGAGATCCTGCAACTGACCCGGCTGATCGAGCACGCCCGGATGCTGGAGCGGCGCGAGGACGAGCAGCCGAAGCTGGCCAAGCTCCGCGAGACGCTGACCAGGCAGGGCGTCTTCAAGGATCGGCAGATGAAGCTGCTGGTCTTCACCGAGCACAAGGACACACTCGACTACCTGGCCGGCGATGGCAAGGCCGGCAGGCCGCTTGGGAAGTTGCGCGAGTGGGGCCTGACGGTCACGACGATTCACGGCGGCATGAAGGTCGGCGACCGCGACACGCCCGGCTCGCGCATCTACGCCGAGAAGGAGTTCAAAGAGGATTGCCAGGTGCTGGTGGCCACCGAGGCAGCGGGCGAGGGCATCAACCTCCAGTTCTGCTGGCTGATGGTCAACTTCGATATCCCCTGGAACCCGGTGCGGCTGGAGCAGCGCATGGGCCGCATCCACCGCTACGGCCAGGAGAAGGACTGCCTGATCCTCACCGTCGCCCCCGCCACTCTGCGGAGGCCGCGTCCTCCAGAAGCTGTTCGAAGGCATCAGGAGCATCGAAGAAGACCTCGACCCCCACCGCACCGGCAAGGTGTTCAACGTCCTGGGCGACGTCTTCCCGGCCAACCAGCTCGAACGGATGCTGCGAGACATGTACGCCCACAACCTGACCGAGGACGTCATCAAGAGCCGCATCGTCGAGCAGGTGGACGCCGCCCGCTTCCGCCGCATCACCCACTGACCCTGGAGGGGCTGGCGAAAGCCGCGAGCTGAACCTGGGCGATCGTCGGCAAGTCGGCCGAGGCCCGCGAGCGGCGGCTGGTGCCAGAGGTGATCGAGAATTTCTTCTTGCCAGGTCAGCTTGGCCGGTGTTCACCCCAAAGAGGTCCGGGCCGTGCCGCCCACGTTTACAGGCTGGGCCGGGTGCCAAGGACACTTGCCGCTGGGGAACGGCTGGAGCCGCTTTGGGAAGCTGGGCCGTGAGTACAAGCAGCTCGTCTTTGACAAGGAGCTGCTCAAAAAGGAGATCAGCGCCGAGTGGGTGACGCCCGGCCACCTGCTGTTCGAGGTGGTGCGCGAGGACGCCCTGGAGCGGGCTGGCGACGACCTGCGCCGGGGCCAGGCCTTCACGATCTGCACACACGGACTCCGTACCTGCTCGACGTGTTCGCCGCCGCCGTGAAGGACGCCGGGGTAACCCGCTGCACCGCAAGCTGTTCGTCGTCCAGTCGGATGGGGACGCGATGGCGGTCAAGCAGCCGACCATATTCCTTGACCTGGCGCTGGCACCGAAGGGCACGCCGGTGCCCGACGCCCCGCTACCCGACCGGCAGGCGCTGGAACTGGCGCTGATCGAGAAGGCGCTGAACCCGTTCCTGGCCGAGGTTGCCGCCGAGCGCCGGCACCAGGTGGAAGTCATCGCCCGGCACGTCGAGATCAGCCTGAACGAGCTGATCCACCGGCAGAGCCTTCGGCACGCCGAGCTGGCCGAGCTGTACGAGAAGGCCCCGGACGTGCCGCTCAACGCGGCCAACCTGCGGACGTCGGAGGACCGGCTGGACGAGCTGAACGGCCGGCTGGAGCGGCGGCGCGAGGAGTTGCAGCAGGAGGGCCAGTGCGCCATCGACGAGATCCGGCTGGTTGGACGGGCCTGGGTGTTGCCGCACCCTGAGCGGTTCTCGCCGGCCGTCGCCGCGCTGGTGTCCGACGACGAGATCGAGCGGATCGCCGTGCGGTTCGTAACGGAGCTGCTGGAGGCCGAGGGCTGGCGGGTCGAGAGCGTGGAGACGGAGAACCGGGGGTTCGACCTGATCGCCCGCAAGCCGCACCCCGAGGACTCGCAGACGGCCATCGACGTGCGCTTCGTCGAGGTGAAGGGCCGGGCCGGCGTCGGCGAGGTGATCCTGAGCGACAACGAGTACCGGACGGCGGTGCGGCTCAAGCAGGACTACTGGCTCTACGCCGTCTTCAACTGCGCCTCGAAGCCCCAGGCCCATGTAGTTCGAGACCCGGCCCGGCTCGGCTGGGAGCCGCTGGTGAAGATTGAGCACTATTACCTGGGAGCGGCAGACATCAAGAAGGGGAGTTCAACATGATCGATCTGATCCGCCCGAGCGAAGATGAGGTCCGTCGCTTGGCGTACCAGCTGTATGAGTACCGTGGCAAGACAGACGGCTGGGATGTAGCAGACTGGGTAATGGCTGAACGGGCGGCTCGGTTTCACAAGAACTACGAGCGTGTACAACTTGCCCCTTTCGTGAGCAAAGACAAAGTGTTTCTCGGCACCAAGGAGCCTCGCATTTGTCGCTACTGTGGCAAGACAAAGCCTGCGGCACGCTTTTCAAAAGATGCCCATGCGGCACCAGCCCTGTTGGGAAATAACTCCACATTCACTTACTATGAATGTGACAGATGCAACGAAGATTTCGGTGAATATCTCGAAGATCATCTTGCCAAGATGCTGCACGGTGCTCGTACTCCATTAATGATGTCGAGCAGACAATCTGTGCCAAGCTATAAGACCAATCGAAAACTCTCTCGCATCGACATCGAGAACGGTCAGTTCAAGATTACACAGTATGTTAATGATCCGATGGTTTTGCTGGACGAAACCAGCCAAGGATTAGCAATCGACCTGGAAACCCAACCGTTCATCCCGCTGGCCGTTTACAAATGCTTGGCGAAAATAGGCTATTCGCTACTGCCGGACTCAGAGCTGATTCACTTCACGCATACTCTGCACTGGATACGCGAGCGGGACCATACCCTCGGCGCTGCGGATTTTCGGCAGGCATTCGCGCATCGGATCTTTTGCCCTGGTCCACTGCCCAGCAGGTACGGGTGGGCTGAACTATTCCGGCGTCGGCACGATGCCATTCGCATCCCTTATATGGCTCTGGTCGTTACTTCAATGAACCTGACATTCCAGATTTACCTGCCGCTTTGCCAGAAAGACGCGCATCTTCTCGGTCCTCCGTTCCTGTTTCCCATCTATCCGGCCGGGATCAATCTGGGATACGACTACGGTGAACCCCAGATCAAGAGCATGAAGCTGTCGTCGCTTGATCGAATCAAGGTCGGAGTTGATGTGGCGATGCACTCGGAGATCGCCGACAAGCCCACTAATGAAAGCTCCAAGTGATGTCCTTGCAGTTTCCCAATCGTCTGATCGAAGTGGACCTCCCCATTCGGCGGATCTCGGCGCACGCGCGGCGGGAGAAGTCGATCCGCCACGGCCACATCTCGACGCTGCACATCTGGTGGGCGCGGCGTCCGCTGGCGGCGTGCCGGGCCGTGATCTGTGCCGCCCTCTGGCCCGACCCGGCCGACCCGCTCTGCCCGCAGGCGTTCCGGGACGCCGCAAGGCTCGTCATCACCGAGTTCGCAAGCAAGGTGTGCGGGCTGGGGAAGATCGGCACGCCGAACTTGATGGGGACGTGCTCGGAGGAGAGCCTGGCACGCTGGCAGGTTTTGAGCAAGCCCGGCGGATCACTGGACACGAAGGACGCGGCCCACCTGAACCTCCTCCGGTTCGCCCTGTTGGACTTCATCGCCGACTTCGCCAACTGGGACAACTCGACCGTGCCGGAGTACCTGGAGACGGCCCGCGTCCTGACCCAGACCGCGCACGAGGCCCTCGGTGGAGAGCGGAGTACCCGGCCTTTGGTCGTCGATCCGTTCGCGGGCGGCGGGTCGATCCCACTGGAGGCGCTGCGCGTCGGGGTCGATGCATTCGCCAGTGACCTGAACCCGGTGGCCGTGCTGCTCAACAAGGTGGTGCTGGAGTACATCCCGAAGTACGGGCAGCGGCTGACCGACGAGGTGCGGAAGTGGGGCAAGTGGGTCAAGGAGCAGGCCGAGGGAGAGCTTGCGATCTTCTATCCCAAAGACGAGGACAAGGCGACTCCTATCGCATACCTCTGGGCACGCACCATCATTTGTGAGGGACCAGGGTGTGGAGTTGAGGTGCCCCTCATGCGGTCGCTGTGGTTGGCGAAGAAAGGGAACGGTTCGGTGGCAATCCGACTTCTGCCCCGCCCTCACGCCAAGCGGATTGACTTTGAGATTGTCGAGAATGCAAGGGCTAAGGACGTTGGCGAAGGAACGGTACGTCGCGGCTCAGCAACTTGCCCATGTTGCGGGTATACGACACCTGTTGCGTCGGTTCGTCGTCAACTCAAGGAGAGGCAAGGAGGCGCAGCCGACGCAAGGCTTTTTAGTGTCGTGGCTACTCGCCCAGGCCGGCAGGGACGAATCTATCGAGTGGCAGCTGAGCACGATGTGAAAGCGGCGAAGAGCGCAGCGCCCGCATTGGAGCACCTTGCCGCCGACAACTCTGCCGTCCCGAACCCTGTCCCGAATGAACTGTTTACCGGGGCTGAGCCTCGGCGGATTCCGCTGCCACTTTACGGCATTACAGGTTTCAAAACCCTCTTCTCGCCTCGGGAGATGCTCTGCCTTGCGACATTGAGTCAGAAGGTGAACCTGATTCAATCTGCGCTGCCTACCGGGTACGACCCCGGCCTAGCCGTCGCCCTACAAGTCTGCTTGGCTCTCTGTGTAGGTCGCCAGGCTGACTCGCTTTCCTCGCTTACAACATGGTCTTCTAATGGCGAGTTCCAACGGAACACTTTTGCTCGGCAGGCGCTGGCTATGGTCTGGGATTTCGCCGAGGTGAACCCTTGGAGTGATTCGGGAGGCAACTGGCTAGGCGGCATCGAGTGGATCTGCCGGGTGTGTGAATCATCCCCGCCTCCCTCGTCAGCAACGGCCACGGTCGAGCGTGCTTCGGCAACGAGGCATCCACTCCCTGACGCATCCGCGCATGCTTTTGTTACCGATCCGCCGTACTACTATTCAGTCCCATACTCAGACCTTGCTGACTTTTTCTTCGTCTGGCACAAGCGCGCGTTGGCATCCCTCCGACTCCCGGATTTTATCACTGAACTGACGCCAAAGGACGAAGAATGCGTTCAGAATCTACCGCACTCCGAAGTTGCTCATCGACAAAAAACACGAACCTTTTACGAGCAGCAAATGAAGGTGGCGCTTTCAGAGGGGTGCCGCATCCTCCGCACTGATGGTGTCGGTATCGTCGTGTTCGCACACACTGAAACCGACGCCTGGGAATCGCTGCTCTCTGCCCTTGTCGGAGCAGGATGGTGTGTGACGGCATCCTGGCCGATTGACACTGAGCGAGCAAGTCGCACGCTTGCTCAGCGGCAAAGCACCTTAGCGTCTTCTGTGCATCTCGTCTGCCGTCCCCGAGCGGAATCGGTTGTCGGAGATTGGCGTGACGTGCTTACCGAACTGCCGAAGCGCATTCATGAATGGATGCCGCGCCTGGCGAGCGAAGGTGTCGTCGGCGCGGACGCCATCTTTGCTTGTCTCGGACCAGCGCTTGAGATCTACTCCCGGTATGCGCGGGTGGAGAAGGCCAGCGGCGACCAGGTGATGCTCAAGGAGTACCTGGAACAGGTCTGGGCAGCAGTGTCCAAGGAAGCCCTGTCGATGATCTTTGCCGGGGCCGATGCCTCAGGCTTCGACCCCGACGCGCGTCTCACGGCAATGTGGTTCTGGACGCTGTCCACCGGCGTGCCGACTGAGGTCGCCAATGGTGACGATGGTGATGAGGAGGTCGGCGAGGAGGAAGATGACGGCGGGCGTCCAGCCAAGGTGGGCGGTTTCGGACTGGAGTACGACGCGGCCCGAAAGATCGCGCAGGGTCTGGGAGCCCACCTGGAGCAGTTGACAGGCATCGTGGAGGTGAAGGGAGACAAGGCACGCCTGCTGCCCGTCTCCGAGCGGGCGCGTCACCTGTTCGGCAAGGACGAGGGCCGCGCCCCGGCCAAGCGCGCAAAGGCGGTCAAGCAGAAGACCCTGTTTGACGAGGCCGGTGGGGAGGACGGTGAGGACGACGACTGGGGCGAGTTAAACGTGTCTCAGACGGGAGCGACCGTACTCGACCGCCTGCACCAGAGCATGATTCTCTTCGCCGCCGGCCGGGGTGAGGCGATGAAGCGCTTCCTGGTTGAAGAAGGTGTCGGCCGCGACACCCGCTTCTGGCGGCTGGCGCAGGCCCTGTCGGCGCTGTACCCGCCCGGCACGGAAGAGAAGCGCTGGGTGGACGGCGTCCTGGGCCGCAAGAAGGGGCTGGGCTTCTAATGGCGACGATCTCCGAGCTGCAACGAGTGTTGATGCAGGTTGCCGAGCAGCAGCAGCGGCTGACAAGGGGCCTGGCGATCCCACCAGACCTCACGCGGATCAGCCAGCTCGTTCAGACACCGCATTTCGGACTGGCGCACAGCCTCGCTGAGGTTTCCCGCCAGCATGCCGCCTTCGCCGCCGCCACACGGTCGTTGTCGGGGATCGAAGACGTTGTCCGTCAGATGAACGCCGCGCAGGCCGTGATCGGTGACCTCGCCGCACCGTACCGACAGGTCGCCGAACTGGCTCGTCAACAGTCAGCCGTATGGTCCCGACTTGCCTCACCCGCCTTTGACGCCCTCACCCCGGTTCGGCTCGGACTGCCGCACCTGTCGAACATGGCACTGGCCTGGGAGTGCGGGGTTGCGGGGGTGCTCCAGCAGATTCGGGAGAGCGGCCTGGCACCGCTGCGGGACGGGTTGGCGAGCCGCCTGCTCCAGCCCTCCACGGTCTACACGGAGTTCGTGCAATCGACCGTGGATCGGCTGGGTGCCACGCAGGATCTGGCCGTGCAACGGGCGCTGCGCGGCTCCCTGTTGCTCGCCGAGAACCAGCTGGTGGGCATGGCGGACGTCCTGTGCGACGTCGTGCTTGCCCCCGAGGACCAGGAGGCCGAGTCGGAGTCGCGGCCCCTCACGGCCCCGTTCTTCCAGCAGGAGGAGCTGATAGCGGTCGGGGGGATCGACGACGAGGAGGACCAGTTCCTTCTGGTTCAGAAGTCACCCGTCGCCCAGACCGTGGGGCTTGCCAAGGAGATGCTGTCGCTGGTCGCCCGCTGCAACGAGGCCAGCAAGACGGCCGGGTCGGCCGAGATCTTCAAGCCGACCACGCGGCTGCTGGAGGTATTCGCGGACATGCCCTGGCTGGTCGCGTCGGACAAGAGCCGTTTCGCGGACGTCGTGGACTGCCTGTACTTCGTGTTCTACGAAGGGGCCGGCAAGGACAAGTTGCGATTCTTGAAGGACCAGGGCGGGCCGCTCGCCCCTGCCGACTGTGACCTCATCTGGTGCATCAAGCACCTCCGCAACAAGTGGACCCGGCACGACGCCGACCACGGCAAGGAGTCGGACATCCGCCGCTCCTGGTCTGAACTCGCCAGCAAGTTCAGCTGGCTCCAGCTCGGCTCCTACCCGACCGAGCTGGCCCACTTCCGTCAAATGCACGACAGGCTGCTTCGGGAAGCGATTGCGTTCTTGCGCCTGATCTTGCAGAAGTTGACCCAGCCGTAGGAGGGACTGCCGCCGTGGCCGCACTCAAGCCCTGGTACAGAGTCGTCAACCCGCGTGAGGACTTGCGCGAGGGCAGGCCGCTGGACGCCTCCGAGTTCGCCGTCCATCTCGACCAGGTCCGCGACGGCCGCGCCCCCACCGACTACCAGAAGCCGGAGCGGTTCTTCGACCGCACCTACCTGACCCGGAACATGACGGCCCTGTCCGGCGAGGTGGTGCGGCGGCTGTCGGGCGTGCAGACCGAGACGTCAGCCGTCTTCAACCTGACCACCCAGTTCGGCGGCGGCAAGACCCACTTCCTGACCCTGCTCTACCACCTGGCCCGCACCGGGCCGGGGGCCGAGCGCTGGGCCGGAGTCTCCCGCATCCTCGACAGGGCCGGTGTGCGGGCGGTGCCGCAGGCGGCGACGGCGGTCTTCGTCGGCACCGAGTTCGACTCGATCACCGGGCGCGGCGGCAACGACGGCACGCCCCTCCGCAAGACGCCCTGGGGCGAGGTCGCCTTCCAGCTCGCGGGCGAGGCGGGCCTCGCCGTGCTGGCCGAGCACGAACGGCAGCTCACGGCCCCGGCCGGCGACGTCATCCGCCGCTTCCTGCCGAAGGACAAACCTTGCCTGATCCTGATCGACGAGCTGATGAACTACGTCAGCCGCAGCCGCAAGAGCGGCCTGGCCACCCAGCTGTACAACTTCCTGCACAACCTGTCCGAGGAGGCGCGGGGCCAGAAGAACGTCGTGCTGGCCGTGTCGATCCCCGCCTCCGAGCTGGAGATGAGCGCCGAGGACCAGTCGGACTACGAGCGGTTCAAGAAGCTGCTCGACCGGCTGGGCAAGCCGGTCATCATGTCGGCCGAGGCCGAGACCAGCGAGATCATCCGCCGCCGGCTGTTCGACTGGGACGGCGCGCTGGACAACGACGGCAAGAAGACGGTCGCCGCCTACGCCGAGTGGGTCACCGACCACCGCCAGCAGGTGCCGAGCTGGTTTCCGGTGGACCAGGCCCGCGAGGCGTTCGAGGCGGCGTACCCGTTCCACCCGATGACGCTGTCCGTCTTCGAGCGGAAGTGGCAGGCGCTGCCCCGCTTCCAGCAGACGCGCGGCGTGCTGCGGCTGCTCGCCCTGTGGGTGTCGCGGGCCTACGTCGACGGCTTCCGGGGGGCGCACCGCGACCCGCTCGTCGGCCTGGGCACCGCGCCGCTGGACGACTCGCTGTTCCGCTCGGCGATGTTCGAGCAGCTGGGCGAGACGCGGCTGGAGGCGGCGGTCACGACCGACATCATCGGCAAGAAGGACTCGCACGCCGCCCGGCTCGACAAGGAGGCCGAGGAGGCGGTCAAGAAGGGCCGGCTGCACCGCAAGGTGGCCACGGTCATCTTTTTCGAGTCCAACGGCGGGCAGGCCAGGGCCGAGGCGACCGTCCCCGAGCTGCGGCTGGCCGTCGCCGAGCCGGAGCTTGACGTCGGCCACGTCGACTCGGTGCTGGAGGCGCTGTCGGCGTCTTGCTACTACCTGACCGGCGAGCGGAACCGCTATCGGTTCAGCCTGTCGCCGAACCTGAACAAGCTGCTGGCCGACCGCCGGGCCAGCATCCAGCCGGCCAAGATCGAGGAGCGGGTGCGGGCAGAGGTGCAGAAGGTGTTCGGCCAGGGCTCCGGGGCGGACCGCGTGTACTTCCCCGAGAAGAGCAACCAGGTGCCGGACCGCCCGGCGCTGACCTTCGTCGTGCTGGCCCCGGAGCGGTCGATGGAGGACGAGCGGAAGACTCTCCAGTTCGTCGAGGGGATGACGCGCGAGTACGGCTCGTCGGGCCGGACGTTCAAGAGCGGGCTGGTCTGGTGCGTGCCGGACGGGGCGTCGGCCCTGCACGACGAGGCCCGCAAGCTGCTGGCCTGGGAGGACATCCAGGGCGAGGAGGACCAGCTGCGGCTGGACGACGCCCAGAAGCGGCAGCTCGGCGAGCAGGTCAAGCGGGCGCGCGACCTGCGCGAGGCGGTCTGGCGGACGTACAAGCACCTGGTGCTGCTGGGCAAGGACAACGCCCTCCAGCACAAGGATCTGGGCCTGGTCCACTCCAGCGCCGCCGGCGACCTGGTGAGCTTCCTGCTCAACCGGCTGCGGGGCGACGGGGACGTGGAGCCGGCGGTCAGCCCGACGTTCCTGGCGCGGCACTGGCCGGCGATGAAGGAGTGGAGCACGAAGGCGGTGCGGGACGCCTTCTTCGCCTCGCCGCTGTTCCCCCGGCTGCTGAACGGCGACAGCGTGAAGGAGACGATCGCGCGGGGCGTCGAGAACGGCGTGCTGGCCTACGTCGGCAAGGGGCGGGCGGGCCGGTACGAGCCGTTCCTGTTCGGCACCAGCCTGTCGCCCGACGAGGTGGAGATCTCCGACGAGATGTTCGTCCTCACCGCCGAGGAGGCGAAGACGCACGTCGAGCCGCCCCGCCTGGCGACCATCGTCGTGTCGCCGTCGCAGGCGACCGTCGAGCCGGGCAAGAAGCACACCTTCACAGCGAAGGGCCTGGACCAGTACGGCCGCGACATCGACGCCGGCCCGGTGGCCTGGTCGGCGACGGGCGGCGCGGTGGATGGCGCGGGTGTGTTCCAGGCCGGAACGGACGAGGGCAGCTTTGTGGTGACTGCGACGGCGGGAAGTGTGCGGGGCTCGGCGGACGTGATGGTCGCCAGGCCCGGCGTCACGCCGCCACCGGTCATCACACCGCCGGTCACGAAGGAGCCAAACCGTCTGTCGTGGGAAGGCCAGGTGCCGGCGCAGAAATGGATGAACTTCTACACCAAGGTACTCTCGAAGTTCACGGCCAGCAAGGGCCTCCGGCTGACCGTCCGCTTCGACCTGGAGGGCGACGGGCCGATCTCGCCGCAGAAGATCGAGGAGACGAAGGTGGCGCTGCGCGAATTGGGGCTGGATGACGCGCTTGATCAGGAATGATCGCCAATGGATCCCACCATCGTTGCATTTTGGGGCTGCGCCATTAAACTCCCAGTTTAACGAACGCCTGGACAGGTAGAGGGTTGTTGGGTATACTTCCATTGGACAGATCGGGCCACCACGCGATGCAGCAATGCATCTGCCCGCAAGGGCCTTTGAGTCGTGACAAGGCCAGGGTAATCATTCCACTCTGGACCGAAATCACTATTCGTCGGAGTCCTCCAGGCCGTTGGCATGTCAGGGATATCACCACCTGAACGTGACGCGGACAAGAGACAACGAGGCAGATCAGTTGAGATGTCAACGGACCTGCTCGGTGAGAAAGCCTAATGTAGGCTTTCGTTTTTTGTCTCGAACCGTGGAGGCCAGAATGGCTACACCATTCAACGGTCTGTCTCCCGGCAGTCCTCCGGATCAGCAACAGCGTTTGCAGAAGATCATCGACTTCTGGAACAGCCTGAGCTGTCGTGCGGACGCGGGAGAGACAACTTGGGGGGTTCTGGAAGAGCTTCAGGCCAAGGTCAGTGAATGCTTGGCCTGTGAGCCATCGGATCTGAAAAAGGCCGAGTCGCTCACTGCACAAGCAGCTCTCTTGATGTCTGGTCGGTTGCTCGTCTAGAACTCCCCTTCACCAAATCTTCAGGGCAAGGCCAATGATCCACCTGGGCAAGACCGCTCGCTACCTGCGAGAGAGGAAGAAGCTGTCCCAGCGGGAGGCCGCCGACGCCCTCGGCATCACGCAGGTACACCTGTCAAACATCGAGAACAACAAGGCACTGCCTTCCCCTGCTCTGGTCAACCGCTACCGGGAACTGTGGGGCGTGGACCTTCACGTCCTGGCTTGGTGTTTGCACGGGGACCTGAGCGAACTACCCGAAGCCGTGCGCGGCCCGATGCAGGATCTGGCGGCGGCATGGAAGCGCGAACTGGGCGAACTGATCGATGGCCAGCCGAGCGAGGACCATTCTTGCTGAAATTGCCTACCCCCCAGGATCTGGCCGGCAAGCTGGGGGTGCCCTTGCGGGCGGTCCACACGGTCCTTCGGGACGCCGACGCCCACTACGAGCAACTGGAACTCCCCCAACCCGGTGGAAAGATTCGGCGGGTGGTCAACCCGAGAGGTCTGCTTCGGCGGTTGCAAAGCGTCTTTTATGAGAGTGTGCTGTTGCCTGGCCTGGAACGCTCTCCATACAGCCACGGAGGCGTGCGCGGTCGGAACATCCTCACCAACGTCAAGGCCCACCTTGGCCAGACCTTCGTCTTCACGGCCGACCTGGCTGACTTCTACCCGAGCATCCGGCGCGAGCGTGTCTTCAGGCTGTTCGAGCGGCTGGGTCTATCCCAGGAAGTCGCCCGGCTGTGCTCGCGTCTCTGCACGTTCAACCACCGCCTGGAGCAGGGCCTAGTCACCAGCCCGATACTGGCCGACCAGCTCATGGCCCCCGTGGACGAACGCATAGCCGGTTCCTGCCGGCGGGCGGGCCTGGTCTACACCCGATTCGTGGACGACCTGGCGATCAGCGGACCGTTCGACCTGGAGCCGAGCGGCATCCCCGCTCTTGTCCGGCGGATCGTCGGGGAGCACGGGTTCCACTGTAACGAGGAAAAGGACCAGTTCGGACAGGTGGCACGCGGGGCGACGGTGACGCAGCTGAGGCTCGCCAACGGTCACCCGGACGTGAGGGCGACATACCTCGCGGAGGTGGAACGCCAGCTCCAGGACGCGGCAAGACTCGCGGGCGGCGGGCCGTTCCAGGGGCCGTACCACACCGAGGCCCAGATACGCGGCAGGGTAGCCTTCGTCTGCTGGGTGAACCCCCGCCGAAAGAGGCGGTTACTCAGTCTCTGCCGCCAGGTCAACTGGCCCAGGTTCCGCGAAGAGGCCCGCCTGCACGGCCTGGAGCGAGAGACAGGCGTCGGACACACGCAAGGCTGACACAAGTCGAAGACGACCAGGGAGGTCGCGGTGCGCTTGAGTTACCCCATCCCGAAAACCGACGACGATTTCGAGCACCTCTGCTGTGAACTGCTGAAGCGGCACTGGAACCGGCCGCACCTCCAGCGCTACGGGCATAGCGGAGAAGAGCAAGACGGCATCGACATCTTCGACCCCACCCAGACCGCTCCGGTGATGGGAGCACAGTGCAAGCTGCACGGCTACGGCAAGACCATACCTCCGAAGGAGATCGAAGAGGAGGTCGAGAAGGCCAGGAATCACACGCCGCCGCTGTCTTACTACGCGATCCTCACGACCGCGAAGAAGTCGAAGCAAGCAGATCGCAAGGTCTCCGAGATCAACAAGGATCACCAGTCCAGGGGGCTGTTCACCGTCGAAGTCCTGACGTGGGATCAGATCGAGGGGATGCTCGACAAGCACCCTGAGGTCCGAGACCCGCTCTACCTCCCTCTGGCCCACCAACAGGCCTTTCAGATTCAGTCCCAGCTGGCGGCGATCATGCTGCGCGTCGAGACCCCCGGCGGCGGGAAGGGGGACGGGATCGACCTCGAACTCGACTCGATCAAGGTGGAGGTGGAAGGCCACAAGTTGGAACTGGCTCGGCAAAGGGCCGACCAGCTCCAGGGCCGCCAGGGAGACAAACTTTCGGAGCGCCAGCGCTGGCGGTTGCTGACCCTGCGCGGCAACCTTCACCTTCGCAGGGGGGAGTTGGAAGAGGCGGGCGCGCTGTTCATCCAGGCCAAAGTACATCAGCCCAACGAGGAGAAGGCCCAGATCAACGAGGCAGTCGGCTACGAGCTGCGGGGTGAGACTGCCAAGGCTCACCTGCTGGTCCTGGAGCTGCGTCAGAGGTTCCCGAGCAACGACGATGTCGTCGCCTTGTGGGTGAGGACGTCGCCGGCCGATTGCCTGGCCGAGCAGCTGGAAGCCGAGGCTGGCGGGATCGCCGCCCGTTCGACCAACGTGGCGCTGGCACTCTCGATCTGCCTGCTCAACCGGGGCGCGCTGGAGGCAGCCGAGCGGTACGCACGGCGGGTGACGGAGGTGGAACCGGACACGCCGCAGGGGTGGCTCATGCTCGGGCAGTCGATCCATATGCTCGGGTTCCGGTCGGCTCACGCCGCCGACAGGGCTTCTCGGCTCCGAGCGGCGATCCGGCACTATGACCTCGCGGAAGTTCTGGCCCGCAAGCAGGGGGCGATCCACTTGCAAGCAGCCTCTGTCATGAACCGTGCCATCGTGCGAACGCTCCTCGGCGACCCAGCGGCGGAGCAGGATTACCTCCTCGCGGGCACAATGGCTCCCAACGACCCGGACGTCCCACGCCGGTTCGCGGTCTACCTGGCAGAGCGGAACCAATTTGAGCGGGCCGTCGAGCAGGCCGGGAGGGCGGCTGCCTTGCAGGACAACGGCGATGCCCAGGCCACCCTCGCCGCCGTGTTGTGGGACCGCAACACCGACAACGACCGCCAAGAGGCGCTGGCCCTATGCCTTCGGGCGGTGTCGGACCGAGCATCCACCCGGTTCGACGAGGCGCTGGACATGGCTGTCCTCGCCCTCGGACAGTTTGGCCGGTGCGACGAGGTTGGACCGCTGCTCGACAGCCTGCCACCACAGCGCGTCAGCCCGGTGACTCGGGTCGCCTGGCAAGCCATCGTCTCGCTCTGGCGAGGGGACACCGATAAAGCAGGGACGCAAGCCCGGCAGGCCGCTGCGGCAGTGACCGGAGCAACGAGCGCCGCTGACATCCGGCGTGTGGCCCGTGCCCTGGTTCGCCTGAGCCTGTACGCTGAGGCCCTGCCCGTGCTCCAGAGGATCGCCGACACGACTCGCTTCAACCCCGACACCAGGATGCTCCTGGACTGCGCGAACCGGGCGGGCAGGCACCAGGTCGTGCTGGAGGTCTGCCGCTCACTGCGCGAAGCGGGCGAGGGGGACCGCCGCCTGCTCGACAACGAGATCGACCTGCTCCAGATGTACGACCGACCCGCCGCTCTCGCTGTGCTCCAGGGCCACCTGTCGCGGCACCCGGACGACCGCCTGGCACGCCTGCGCCTGTCCGCGTTGGCCTTGCAGAGCGAGCAGTATGCCCTGGTGACCACGGACCCGAGCCAGTTGCCTCCCGTGGAGGACGCCTTGCCCTCGACTGTCGGGCGGCTCGTCGTCGGCCTGCTGGAGTTGGCCGGCAGGTGGACAGACGCAATGGCCTTCGCCTACGCCTTGCTGCGCCGGAACTTCGGGGACTCGGACGCGCACGGCCTGTACTGCGCGCTGGTTCTGCACGGCGAACGGAACGGGCAGATGCTGCCCGTCGCTGAGGAGGTCCAGCCGGGCGTTGCCGTGGCCTACCGGGAACAGGGAGACTCTGCCGAACGCTGGGTGGTCGTGGAGGATAACGCCCCGCAGGCCCAACTGGACGAGTACCCCTCCACCCACCCGCTGGTACAGCGGATGCTTGGCCTGCGCATGGGCGACAACTTCTCGCTCTCGCCCACGGCGGTCCAGGACCGCAGACCGATGATCACCCAGGTCGTCAGCAAGTATGTCTTCCGGTTCCGGGACAGCATGGATCGCTTTCAGGAGAGGTTCCCAGATCGCGGGGACGTTCAGGTGATGCGTTTCACCCGCCAGGGGGGCGAAGACGCCGACCTCGATCTGACTCCGCTGCTTGCATCACTGGACGAGAGGCGGCGGCACGTCAGGCTACTTCAGGGCACCTACGCCACGCACCCGACCCCACTTCACCTCTTCGCCGAGGCGGTCGGAGGTCACCTGTTCGACGCGATGAGCCACCTGACAGCCACCTCAGACGCCGGCATCCGCTGGTGCTGTCAAGGAGGCGAGGACGAGAGGTCGGCAGCGCGCAGCTCTGCCCGTGATCATCGGTCCATGGTGATCGACCTCACGGCGCTGTTCGCCGTCTGTCGTCTGGACCTGACCGGGCTGCTCAGTAGGTGGCAAAGTCGCCAGCTGATCGTGACGCAGGCGACTTTCGACAGGCTTCGAGGCATCGTTCAGCTGGAATCCGCTCCCGGCCCTCGCCGGCGCATGAGCGCCGGCGAACAGGGCGGCTACGCCTTCCACGAAGTCCCGGAGGAGCGCCGGGTGGCGTACGTCCAGTCGTTGCAGCGCCTGATGGAGTTCGTGAGGCAGAACTGTACGGTTGCCCCTGCGCCGGAGGTGGCCTCGATGGACTCTGAGCAACGGACCCGTCTCATCGACCTGTTCGGGCGCGACGGGCTGGAGAGCATCGTGGTGTCCGCTCGGCCCGGCAACCTACTATGGACCGACGATTTGACCCTCGCGGTGATCGCGCGGGATGATTTTGGTAGCGGGCGTCGTGTCTGGACGCATGTGTTGTTGCAAGTTGCGGCGGAAGAAGGGTTGTTGACTCAGCCCGAGTGTGACAGATACGGCGCGCAGCTCATCGGGCTATGCTATGCGATCTGCTGGTGCAGTCAGGGGGTCATTGAGCAGGCGGGGGAAATGGCGGGTTGGAGGTCCGAGGTCTGGCCACTGTGGCAGGTGATCGGGCTGTTCGGCCGATCGGGGATGCCTCACCAGATGAAGGTGGAGTTGGCGGCGCGAGCCATCGTGCTCATGACTAGGGCGGTCACCTCGCCCTTCGCCCGCGAGGCGTTCATCCGCGCCATCCTCAACCGTCTCGCCAGCAGACAGCTGACGCGACTCCTGGCGGCTCGGGTCGATCGGATGTTCGGTGTCGATGTTCTGACGGCAGTGGAGGTGCTTGAGGTCATCCGCGACTGGCCAACAGGTGATTTGATCTAGCCGTAGCAGAGGTCCAGCTGGGACTCGAACCCAGACTACCGCCCTACCAAGGCGGTGTGCTGCCCTAACACCTCAAGACCCGCCAGTTGCGGAGGCCGGATTTGAACCGGCGTCGGACGGCTTATGAGACCGTGCTGGGAACCAGGCTCCAGTCCACTCCGCAAGCAGTACAGTACCCCCGGCAGGACTCGAACCTGCGGTGATTGCCTCTGTGTAGAGAGGTGCCGTCGCCGCTGGGCCACGGGGGTAGAAAAATCAGTAGCCCCGGCTGGATTTGAACCAGCGACCTCCGCGATGTGAGCGCGGCGAGCACTCCGGGCTGCTCCACAGGACCACGAAAGAGCGGCCAGACCGGATTTGAACCGGCGATCTCACCCGTGACAGGGGTGCGGGGACTCCAGGCTCCCCCACAGGAGCGTTGCAGAAGACAGAGCGTCTGGCCGGAGTCGAACCGGCCTGTCCACCTTGGCGGGGTGGTGCCTGAACCAATCGGCCACAGACGCAACAAGCAAGGGCGGAAGGAGTCGAACCCTCTGCGTGCGGGTTGGAGCCGCACTACTCTCCCAGGAGCACACCCTTGTAAGAACCAGCTGCCCAGGCAGGACTCGAACCTGCAACCGTCTCGTTAACAGCGAGCCGCTCTACCGTTTGAGCTACAAGGCAAGCAATCAGTCAGGATGGCCGGATTTGAACCGACGCTCTCCAGCACCCCAAGCTGGCGGATTTCCAGGCTTTCCTACATCCTGAACGTGCGAGGCAGTTCCGGCGGCTGGGGTCGAACCAGCGGCCTCCGCTTTTTCAGCGCGGCGCTCTGACCGGCTGAGCTACACCGGAATGAATCAGAGACGCCGGCAGGAGTTGAACCTGCATGATGGTCGGGTTGCAGCCGACCGCCTGACTGTCCGGCCCCGGCATCATGGGAACCAGCAAGAGCCGGCGGTGGGGCTCGAACCCACTTGGTCCGCGTTACGAGGGCGGTGCCCGTCCCGTCGAGCATCGCCGGCATCAAGAGAGCAGCCAGTGCTGGTGTCGAGCCAGCTCGACCGAAGTTCAGAGCCCCGGTCCTCTCCGAGAGCCCGGCTGAAAGAGAAGTGCAGAGCCAGCGGCGGGGCTCGAACCCGCACGCGCCCCTTTACAAGAGGGGTGCTCGACCGATCGAGCTGCGCCGGCGTCAAAGAACAGGGTGGATAGCCGGTTACGATCCGGCACCGCGACGGTCACAGTGTCGCATGCAGAGCCACTACACCATACCCACCATCAGCAAGCGAACCAGTATCCTCGCCAGGAATCGAACCTGATCTGCGACCTTCGCAAAGTCGCGTGCGAACCGGCACACTCCGAGGATGTCATTGACCACGAACCAGTCGGGGACCGGGGAATCGAACCCCGTTGTGTCCTGCTCCCAGGGCAGGCGGCTCACCATCAGCCCTGTCCCCGCTCTGAACCAGTACCCCGGCCAGGAATCGAACCTGGACCTGCTCCTTCGGAGGGAGCCATGATGTCCCTTTCACCACCAGGGCAACTAGAACCAGTGGACCGTGGAGGGAGTCGAACCCTCATCCGCTGACCGCCAGTCAGCCGTCTTCCCGTTAGACGACACGCCCAGTCATTGATGCAGTGGCCCCGGTGGGGGTCGAACCCACATCCCCCTGTTTAAGAGACAGGTGCTCCGCCGGTTGAGCTACAAGGCCGGTCAGTGTGTCGGGCAGGAGTTGAACCTGCACAGCGGCCGACACAGGATTGTCAGTACCCTGGATGGGATTTGAACCCACGCTCTTCGCCTTGAAAGGGCGACGACCACTCCGCTGGTCCGCCAGGGCATATAGAGAGTGGCCCAGGTGGGAGTCGAACCCACAGCATCCCTCCTTCTCGAAGAGGGTGGTCTTCCGGTTGCCTACCGGGCCAGTCGTCCGCCGCGTTGTCAAAGAGCCATCATCAGAGTGCCCGGCGAGAGTCGAACTCGCCTTTTCTGCTTGGAAGGCAGACGCCTGGGCCGCTCGGCCACGGGCACGTCTCGTTCGTCCGTCGTCCACCCCGGACAACGAAGAAGGCCGGGGGTCGCGTGACGCCCGGCCTCCATGAGGCTTCACCCGGAAGGGGTCGGTGTCACTGCCGCAGGGGGTGGGCATCCTTCGCCCGACACAGCTGATTGGCCGTCGCCGGGGTCTGATTACCACAGAAGTTCGCGTGATCGCGTGTCATCGTTTCCTTCTGCATCGTCGATCGGGGGCCGGGCCTGTCTTCTCGCCGCCCGGCGTCCCTGTCGCGTACGTCTGGTAGACCAACCCACCCGCTGGGAGGTTCGCCGTCCCTGCCGACTTTTTCGCGAGCCACTCCCGCTCCCCTCGGGCCGTCCCCCTGGAACGCCGGCGCGGGCCTGGACTTGCGCGGCGCTCGCCTGACGCAGCAGACGTCCGGCCAGAGGTCGTACGAGTGAGCGCCAGGCCATCGTGCGCGTCGTCGGCTACATCAAGCGAAGGAGGATCTCACGGATGAAGCCGATTCAGTTCTCTTGCGTTGAGACGCTGCCGCTTCCACCCGAGGAGCTCGCCGGGCAGATCCTCGACCTCGCCAACTGGACCGGCTTCAGGGGCTACGGCCCCTTGCCGGGGATCAAGGCGGCGGCGTTCGAGGCCCGCACGCCGGAAGTCGTCGGCACGCGCATCCGGGTGACGAACATGGACGGGTCTGGCCACATCGAGGAAGTCGTTGAGTGGCACCCTGACCGTCGCCTGCGGCTGGAGATGAAAGGGTTCTCGCCGCCGCTGTCCCGGCTGGCGACGCGGTTCGAGGAGACGTGGGAGTTTGAGCGGGCCGGAGGCGACACCCGCGTCGTCCGCTCATTCGCCCTTCACCCGAAGTCGTCACTCACTCGCCCCATGCTGTGGCTGATCTCGTTTCTGCTGAAACGGGCCATCGCCCGCCACCTGCAGCAGATGTGCAAAGCGTCAAGGCCCGGTTGACGGCTACGAGTGCGACTTCCCGCTCTGCCCCCGGTTGGCTGCATTGAACTGCCCCGAGCCGCCGCGCGGGATCGTCAGCGTTGTCCACTGGTCCCCCGCGAGAGCGCGTGCAACCTGGACGATCTGGCCTACGTGGTAGCAGGCGTGGCCCAGCGAGCGCTCGATCGCCAGCGGCACGGAGTGGGGCTCGCCACGGATCAGGACGGTCCTTTCGAGGTCTTCCGGTTTCAGGCCCCGCAGCGCTCCCAGCAGGCACGCCCAGCCGCGCTCCCAGACCGCCAGCAGCCCCGCCCGGTCGGCGAGCGTGTCCACGAACTCGCCGTCCCTGTTGCGCCACGGCTTCTCGCCGTCCGTGGTCAGAAAGTCCGTCCAGCGCGAGGTCAGGTTCCCGGCGACGTGCTTCATGATGACGGCGATCGAGTTCGTGTTCGGGTCCAGGGCGACGTGCAGTTTCTCGTCGGGCAACTGCTCCACGGCCCGATCCGCGAGACGCTTGTTGGCCTCGAAGGTGTTGACGATCGCGCTCAGGAATCCTTTGGCAATGCTCATCGCACGTCCTTTCGCTCGAAACTCGACCTCGCCGTGTCCCCGGCACGGCGAGGAATGCCTCCCCGGCCCCTGCCCACGGTCGCCGTGGTCACGTCCGCGTCGTCACCGGGACGTGGCTTCCGCCTGGAACTCCTTCTTGATCCGAAGCAGCCGCAGGTTCACCATGTCGGCGACGTAGATGTGCTGGTCCGTGGCGTCCACACTGTTCGGGAAGGCCAGCGGGATGCCCCTGGTCGGGATCAGGTCGCCGGGCAAGCCCCCCAGCGAGTCGCGGTTGCCGTAGGTGCCGAAGTGCAGGATTTCGTTGCCGGCGTTGTCGATCACCGCGATCCGCTGCGCGATGTTGGTCGGGTAGTAGATCCGGCCGTAGCCGTTCACGCCGAACCGGGGCGTGCGGGTGATGCAGTCGCTGTCGAACGCGCCGTACGGCACGTCGTAGGTCAGAGTCGGCCCGGCCGGCACCTTCGGGAACAGGTTGCCGCTCTCCAGCGTCCCAGTCGGCGTACTTGTGGATGCGGCCCATCGCCCCGGCGAAGCGGTCGCCATCAAACCCACGCAGGACGTCCTTCGGCTTCCGGTCCACGTAGCCGACGTAGAGGTTGCCCTGGAGGTCGAACCGCACTCCCCCGGCGGCGTCGGGGAGCTTGGCAATGGTCGTCGCGGGCCAGGGCAACTTGTCCTCGGTCCCCGCGAAGACCCGCAGTCCGTCCTTGGGGTCGCCCACGACCGCCAGATTGCCGTTGGGGGCCACCGCGATCCCCTTGTCCCCGTTGCCCGTGAAGCACCACTCATGGTGGAAGGCCGGTGTGAGGCGGTTGCTCCCCGTCTTCCCGAGGTTCGCCGGCCCGTAGTCGTCCCGGTCCAGGTGGAACCGCGCCACCTTGCCCACCGAGTAGGAGGAACTGCCGTCCGCGAGGGTGCGGGCGTAGAGGTGCCGGTTCCGGCCGTCGATGGCGATGCTGGCCGTCTTCACCGGCACCTTGACGAAGCGGGGCTTCTTCCAGTCGCCGACCTTCCAGACGCCGGCGTGGTCGTCCAGCACGTAGACCTCGTCCGTGTGCCGGTCCACCTCCAGGCGGTCGAACCCCAGGCAGCGCTGCGCCCCTCGACGCGGTAGAAGTCCTTGAGCAGGCGGAAGCCCTTGCCGTCATCGCGGTAGATGCGGACGGGCATCTCCGTGTAGGCGACCCAGACGTTGCTCCCCGAGGTCGGCGTCACGAACGACGACGTACGACCGCTTGTGGTGGCCGGTGTATCCGGTCGCGGAGACCGGCTCGTTGACGACCGGCCTGTCGTCCTTGCGCCAGTCCGTGAACTTGAGGAGATTCACCCCGCCCCGCCCCGAGTGCTCGTCGCCGAACCGGGTGGTCAGGTAGAACGCTCCGTCCGGGGGCTGAGGGCGACGGCGTCTGGGTGTTCGACGGGGATGGCCCGGACGACCTTCCCCCTGCCGTCGAGGACGATGACCCGCCGGTTCAGCCGGTCGCAGACGAAGACATTGCCGTCGCGGTCCACCGCCACGCCGTGCAGCGCGGCGTAGCTGTGGGTGCCGCCCAGCGCCGCCTTGCGGTTCTTGACGGCGGCAAGGGCCTTCTCCTCCAGGGCGAAGAACACCTCAGCCTTCCGCGTTTCCAGATCCACCTTCCAGATCTGCCCGTCGCCGCGGCCCTCCGCCTTGACCTCCAGCACCGAACCGTACCGGGTGGTCGCGGCGAAGACGCCGCTGAGGAAGAAGTGCTTCCCGTCCGGGGTCGGGCAGGTGAAGACCGGCCCCAGCAGCGAGTGGACGACGTGGCTGTTCGGCTTCACCGGCCCCAGTTCGGCAGGGGATGCTTCACCAGCGGCCCGAGCAACCGCTCGCCGGGGCTCTCGGGGATCGTGCCGTCCACGTTCACCGCCATCAGGTCGAAGCTGGCCCCCGAGAAGCCGGTGTTCCACAGACGGAGGCGGGCGCTTGTCCGCGTGGGCATCAGCCGGGCCATGCCGCCGGTTGCGGTGTCGAGGAACGTCGTGGTCAGGGACGGGTCGGTCAGCCGGTTGAACTTCGGAGTGTAGGTGCCGTCCGGCTTGACGTTGATTCCCCACCCCTTCATCGCCTTGATGTCCTTGCCGGCGGGCGGCGGGAAGACCGTTCGCAGGTAGGTGCCGTCGCGGTCGTACTGGCGCAGGGCCGGCGGGCCGAGGTTGCTGGAATGGCCCAGAACGTAGACCGTGCCGTCCAGCTTCGCCTCCAGGCCGTTGATGCCGAACGGGCCGTGGTCGTTGTGCCCCATCTCCTCGGAGAAGTAGGCGTAGGGGTCGCCCCCGACGATCTGCTCCAGGGCCACGCTCATCCCCGCCCGGACGCGGAGGGTCAGGGAGTTCGGTCGGGCGACCTTGTTCCCGAAGTCGTCCTTGCCGTCCCACGTCAGTTTCTGGGCGCGGGAGTTGGCGGCGAGCGGTGCCGGCAGCTTTCGGCCCCAGGACGCCCGCCGCGAGATGGCGCACGACCCGTGAAGTCGCCGGATCGACGAGGGCCACCTCGACGTCCGTCAGGGCGTCCAGCTCGAACGTCGCGTACCACGTCCTGGCCGTCGTATCGAAGGTCAGCTCCGGCTTCCGCACCCATCGCAGCGGCCCGCCGGCGGAAGCATCGACCGCGACGAGGAGCGCAACGCTGGCGACGAACAGGGATCGCATCGGTGTGTCCTTCCTGTGGTGCCGGTCCGGCGACGTGAACCCGGTGATTCGCTTCCCCTCGGAAGCGGGGGCAGCAGGCGGCTACCGCCGAGCGAGGTCATCCGCGTGGATCGGGACAGCCGCCTCCGGCACGGCCCGCGTCAGACGGTTGTACCACGGCACCCACGTCATCGGCGACCGGATTCCTCGCACGCCACCGCCGAACGTCCCCCTCGGGAGGCCGTGGCTCCGTTCGGGGACAGTCGTCATGGATGGGGCCGGCTGTCGGCGGCGGGCCTCGGTAGAGCGGGTAGAGGGCGGTTGGACTCCGATCGCCGATGCTGAGAACGAGGAACTCTGGGCGACCTTTACCACACGCTTCTCGTTCCGTAGGAGCGTATCTCGGAGCGAAGGGCCGGCCATCAAGGAGCCGGCTCCCTTCGTGACGTGGTCGGTGTCCGGGGTGCGAGAGTTGTACGCGATGGATGCCCAGCAGTTTCGGGCCATCGAGTGGCGTTCGAGGGAACAACTGCTGCAAGCCCTCGTTGGCCTCGGGAACCTTGTTGGCCGGATGTACGCCCTGGATCTGAACCACGCCGGCCATTCCTTCGATCCGAACGTGGTTGCCCATCGCAGCGTGGACAAGTGGCCCGTTCCGCTCATCCCAATTCACAACTACTCACTGTTTGTTGACCCGACGTTCTCGGTTGGGTTATTCAGTGACCCCTGGGAAGAGAGCATCTGCGTCTTCGGGGAGTCCCTCGTCGAACAACTCGTTCGCAACCCGCTGCCCTGCTTCGGGGACGTGATCCGGTCCTCTGCCCGGACCAGTTCCTAACTGGCCTGACGCACGGCGACCTTGCTTACACAAAGCTTTCGACCCAGGGCGGGATTCTTGTATCCCTCACGTCCCTGGCGGCAACTCGTTCCCGGTCAAGCCCATCGGTGCGGCCCTGGCCGCAAAGTGGGAAGGAGGTGGGAGCCTGCCGCCGCCCTGACCTGCACGTCGTTGTTGACCACGCTGGCAGATTTCTGCGAGTTGCAGAAGTCGTGCGGCACTTTGCCATTCATCGAAATCGGGTTGCGAAAAGGTCGGGCGGGACTCCTCCCCAGGCCGGGTACTCTCTCCTGTTCGAGCCTCTTCTTTCTTGTGGGACTCCTTCCCCACGCACGTCTACGCGGCCACCCACGCCCGCCCGCGGCACCACTCGTCCGTCCGCGTCAACCAGCTGGTGTCAGCCGAACAGCGGCAGGCGGACGGCACGCTGGCGGTACAACTGGCCTATGCCTACGACGCCGACGGCCAGCGCATCCAGACCAGCCGTCAAGCTGGAAATGATCCTGCCACGGTGCAGCGGGTGGCCTACGACGGCGACGCCGTGTGGGCCGACCTGGATGGGCTGAACACTCCCACCACACGCTATCTGCTCACCCAGGAAGAAGCCCCCGCCGCTCGCCTGGAAGGGACCGCCATCACCGCCTGGCTGCTGACGGACCGCCTGGCGGCGCAAGACCAGAACTGGCGGAAGTACGAGAACATCGAGGTGGCAGGTTCCTCGCGTCCCCCCAGCGGGTTCCTGAGCAGTTACCAGCTGTACCAGAATTTCGGGCCTGGCGGTACGGCGGAAACCATCCTGGGGGCGGCCGGGTCAGCCTTCGCACTGTTGGCGGGGGCCCGAGCGATGCGGTCCCCGTACAAGGCGACGCCAACCGGCCCCTTGGAGGTGATCAGTGGCGCAGCCACAGTGCGGACCTCGTCGCAGTCCAGGCCGCGGTACCTGGACCAGGCACCCAAGATGGCCCCCATCAAAAGTACCACTGCGGAAACGGAAGCCCTGCTGAAAGAAGCCCGGAAAGTCTGTTTCCCAGCGGGGACACTGGTTTCCACCGAAGCGGGCCTGAAACGGATCGAGGCACTGACCCCAGCGGACAAGGTATGGGCGTTTGACCACAGGCGTGTGGAATGGGATCTGCGCAAGGTGCTTCAGACGTTTATCCACGCTCACGACGGGCCGATGGTCACGGTGGAGACGGGAGACGAGACAATCGAAGCGACGGGCGGTCATCCCTTCTGGGTGGTTCGTGGGGAATCGCTGGAGAACCGGCCGCTCCCGAAACTGATTGCGGCGCGAGAGCAGGGTGGGCGACAAGAAGGCCGCTGGGTGCTGGCGAAGGATGTGCAAAAAGGCGACGAACTGCTTTTGCGCAGTGGAAAGAAAACGGAGGTAACAGCGGTATCGGCGGTAGACCGCCAACTGCTTGTGTATAACATTCATGTGGAGGAGTTGGAGAACTACTCCGTAGGCCAGGGTGGTATCCTTGTCCACAACACCAATGAGATACCAGAAGAGCTGGCGGCAAGGCTGAGGAGCACCAGCAGCCAACCGTCGTGGACTGCCGACCGAAGAGCGGCAGAGCGGGCACTAAATGAACATCTTGCAAGGAGGCTGGGTTCGCTTGATGCTCCAACAAACCCGAATCGGGGTCTGACTTGGACAACAGAGCGAACCGGCAGACCGAATAGTGCATCAGCGATGTGGGAAGATTCCCTCCCCGGTGCAACGTCGGATGTTGCGAGCCAACGGCGAAACGTCCCCGCCCTTCGTTACGACAACCCCAACCCGGCGGGAAACAACCATGTCCGCTTCGATGGAGTCGATCCGGCCAACCCCAGGGTGCTGATTGACCGAAAGTGGGGGGTTACGACAAGGACGGATCAGGTCGATAAGTTCAGGAGTGGCCCGCTTGAAGCGTTGCGGCAGAATCCCGATTACCGACTGCGAATCGAAGTCCCAAACCAGCGAGCAGCGACTGATGCCCGGCGGCTGCTACGCTATGCCACTGGTTCAGATACTCATCCTCAAATTGACATTGTGGTCGTGACATCCCCATGACAAGCAAGGCGCAAAGATACTGGCTGGTGTTTCACTCCCGTGCTGACGAGTCGATCAGTGTGGATCAGAAGCACGTCCGTTTTTTCAAGGGCATTCAGGAGCTTCCTACCCCTTGGGGGCTTGGCGAGCGACCTGTTCCACCGATCCCGAAGTTCAAGGGTGGTTCTTCTGCGAGCGTCGGCTTGACTAAGTTCTTCGGGGATGGCGTCCATCGTGCAATGCTGAGCTATAGGTATCGCCGCATGCTAAGCGACGACGGCCTTTCGGATGACCTGCTCAACATCACCTTCAGCCCGGCCAAGGTAGATGTGCATCATCTGGTTTGCACTGTGATCCCCAAATACGTCGAAGCCTTCGACGCTTACTTGGTCGAGTTCTTTGACGATGCGATGATCGACTTGGCGGCTGAGGAGTTAAAGGGAGTGGCCGTCAATCCCCGGTCTATCGTTCATCGGGTCGGAGTAGTGAGCTTCTTCGATGACCTGCTCTGTCGCCGGGCGTTCAACCTCTCTCCCGCCGAGGTTATGGAGCGGCTGCAAGGGAAGGTCGAGCATGCGCAACTACTTCATGGCGGCGTCTACTTGGTGGGCAGTTCCCGAGTGCTGCCCCTCGATGAGGCGATGAACCTCTGCCAGGAGATGAAGAAGGCTTTGCTCGGATGATACACGCCGCCTGCCGGTTTCTCACCGCCGGAGTTCCAATCAAGAACACAAGCCGGGGTAGCACCACCCCGGCTTGACCACCTTCCTCTCGATGATTTGATGCCTGGCGATGGCCCGCAGACCATCGCCAGGCATTCTCGTTTCTGGAGTCTCACGCCACCGTCGAAGTCACGCTTTCGTTTGCGTGAGTGCCAAAGCCGGCGTCAATGGCTTCAGGCCAATCTGTATCCCTGTCAGTCCTGGCGGCAACTTGTTCCCACACAAGCCCTTCCGTGTGGCCAGGGCCACCGATTGGGAACCTTGTGGGAATCTGCCGCCGTCATGATCTGCACGTTGTTGTAGACCGCGTCAATGGGCTTCTGCGTGTTGAAGAAGCTGGGCGATCTTTTCAACATCTCGGAATTGCAAGAGCCGAAACTTCCAGGGACTCCTGCCAGGGTTGGGACTCCTCCACCCTTTGGGCCTCTTCTTTTTTGTGGGACTCCTGCCGCACCCACACCAGGGAAAGGGACTCCAAACCGACACGACTACGCGGCCAACCACGGGAACGCCCCTTCGTCCTTCCTGGCCATCAACTTGGTAATCGTGGCCAGGAAGCCGGCGTCGCCCTGACGCCGGGCGAAGGCCGTGGCCGCGTCCTTGATCCGCGTCATCAGCCGCCGGATGCCCCACTCGCCCAAGTCGGCGAACGCGGGGTGACGGATCACATCCCGCTGGGACAACTCGTCGTCCATCTTCACCGTCAACAACCTGGCCGCATCTTCACCGACCTCGGCCCGCAAGAACGTCATGAACGCGGTCATCACCTCGTCATCAACAGGCTGCCGGCGATCCGGCACGGCCTCGACGTGGATGCCGCCGACCGGCTGGTGACGCAGACCGATCCGCTGGGCCAGGTCACCACGCTGACCTACGATGCCGCCCATCGGCTGACCGAGCGTACCGATCGGCTGGGACGCATCCGGGCATTTAGTTACGATGCCGCCAACCGCGTGACGGCCGAGACCTGGACCGACGCCGCCGGGCAGCCCGCGGGGTCGCTGAGCTGGAGCTATGACGCCGTCGGCAACCGACTCAGCGCCACCTCGGCGGCGGGCAGTGCGACCTACACCTACGATGCGCTGGACCGGGTGAGCACGCAGACCGGGCCGTGGGGCCAGACCCGGACGTTCACCTACGACGCCGTCGGGCAGCGCATCCTGGTGCAGGACAGCCTGGGCGGGTCGGATACCTCCACCTACGATGCGGCCGGGCTCCTCCCGCAGCCAAGACGGCAACACCGAGCGCTACTCCGAAGGCGAAGAGCAGTAGCAGTCGCGACCGGCCAAGGAGCAATGGCGATAAACGGGTGAAACATCCCTATGTTCAGGAGGGCCCTCGCGAGACAACGCCCATGAGCGACACAGCACTGGAAGCGACAACGGCAGAGCGAGAGGCATACTTCGCTGCCAAAGCCAGTGGAGACAGATCAGCAAAGAAAAAAGCAGGAGAAGAGTTAGGGTTGGCGGGAGCTGATCAGTATATGCAGAAGGACGTAAAAGCGCGTCGAGTGTACGAACAGCAGACAACAAATGGCAACTTTGACCTGGACCGAGTATACGAGAAGGATGGCTGGCTGTTCGTTGTTGAAGCCAAGGTTCCGAATGCCAGGCCCACGCCTCGCCAGCTTTCCTCTGCAATTAATCCAGTGACTGGCTACCCTGACTATTCCATGGAAGGAAGTTTACGTTACTTGCGAGATACCATCGATCAAATGAAGAACGGCAATAGAGCCAGTAAAAAAAATAGCTGAACAAATTGAAGAAGCTCTTCTCAATGGAAAGATAAGTTATCTTGAAGTAAAAACGATTCCCAAAGGGAATGCAAACGCGAAGTATTCAATCAGGAATTACAAATTAGTTGAGTAATCATGATAATAGAACGCCACGCTTTCGATCTGCAGAAGGCAGCTGATGTCTTTGAGTATCGCTGCTCTCGTTTAGACCGAGCCTTAACATATGCTAGGCAGTCAGCCCATATGCTCATTTTCTTTCTGGGAGACACTTCACATGTGTTTTACGCAGGAAGCATTGTGGACCCCAAATCGGTGAAGGTTGGTCAGGCGCTAATACTGAGTGCACAAGCAGGTGCAGCCCTGTTCGTCTGCCAACCGCCAGGTCCGCCGCCTTTGGTAGAAATTGGCGACGGCCCACTGGTTCATTACGATAAGCCGGCACCTCGCGAGTTAGCTGCGTTTACAACCTGGCTTGATGCATTTTACCTCTGTCTTGTTGCTCGGCAGGCGGCTCTGATTGATTGTTTGTGTAGAGTTCCGAACGATGTATTTCGCACTTCAGATGTTGTCGGAGCTGCTGATACCGACTATGATTTCGCGGACCTGTTGCGAGCTGTCTGGATGCAGGAGCATTTTACAACTGACCCAGTGTTTGATTGCGTCGAAGCAAGCTGCCAGGCCCAACCTGCGAAGGCGAAGTATGTGCATGGTGTCACCATCCCTTTCTTGCGAGCATTGCGGAACCTAGAGGCGCGAGACGAGTCCGGTTTCTCCGAAGCCTTGTCTGATGGATTACGCGGCCACAAGGCGTTCTACTCCACTAAAAAGCATCGCCAGGAGTTCAGTGGTCTGGTGTCGTTGATGCTTACCAGTGTGGCCGCTCTGGCGTACGACCGCGGCATGCGGTTCGACGTTCAGTCGGACTACATGCCACAATCGTGGGTCACTGGCGAGGTGTTTCGCCAAACGCCACCTGGGCCATAATGGCTGAGCATTCTTCGGAGCCGCGGCCGGACGTGTCATCTCGGCGTTGGTGAACGACCCGTGGGGCTTTGCCCAACGCCTGGTGAATGGAGTGCTTCAGGGCTTCCAGGATTTCTTCGGCGGACTGAAGGATACCCTGCCCGACAAGCTGATGGGCTGGCTGACCAAAGGCATGGAGGGACTGCCGGCGTTTCCGACCACCTGGGATCTGACGCACACGCTGAACTGGGTGCTGGAGTACAGCGGACTGACCTGGGACAACCTGACAGCGAAGGTGAAAGAAGCGGTCGGCGAGAGCAACGCGACCCTGGCTGCCAAAGCAGTGGAGGTGGTGCAGAAGGTCGTCAAGGGCGGCGACGGCATGGTGGCGCTACTGAAGGAGGAAGCGTTCGGGCTGACCCCGAAGCAGCTGCTCGATGAAGCGCTGCGTATCGGTCTGGAGCAGATCACCAGGGTGTTCGTGCCGAAGGCTGTCGAGTTCCTGATGACCAAGCTGGTGGTGCCGGCGTCGGGCGTGCTGGTGGCGTTGTACGATGGCCTGCGCTGGCTGGCGGACAACGCGACGGCGATGGGCCAGGTGGGCACGAAGATCCTGGAGGGCATGGAGGCGCTGGCCTCGGGTAGCCCCACGGCCGTGCAGGACGTGGCCCGCGCGGTCAAGACGGCATTCGATGGCATGATCGTGCCGGGGCTGGACTTCGTCGCCAAGCAGGCCAAGTTGGACGGCGTGAAAGCCGCTGCCGTGGCGGCCATCGGCGGCGTGAAGGAAAAGATCGTCGATCCACGCTTGCGACAGTTTCTGACGGCGCTGGTGAACAAGCTGAAGGCGGCCATCGGCATCCAGCCCGGGGAGAGCACGCAGCAAGCCGGGCAGATCGGACCGCGGGTCGAGCGGATGGTGCAAGGAGTGAAGTACCAGCTGTGGGTCGCCGTGCGCGGTGGGTGACCGTCCTCCTGGTATCGCGCCAGGGGCGCCGCCAGATCCAGAGGTAGAGCAGCGGAGCAAGTCACGCAGGCGTCTGGCGCGGTCGAGATGGAGCGTTTGGATCTGGCACGCCACATACCCAGAACGATCTCGACGACCGCTGAGAAGCAGAAAGAAGGACCGATCACCTGGATCGGTCCTTCTCGTTGGCTCGTGATCTTTTTCCGGGAACGGCTTACTCGAACGGCACGCGGATGTTGCCCTTCGCGCTCATCTCGGCCAACTTCTGGACCCTGGCCCGATACTCGGCCGGGACCTTGTCCACGCTGGTGTAGGTGGTCTTCTTCCCGCCCTCGTCCTCGATCACGATCTCGGTGACCTGGGCGTTGCCCTGGTTGATCGTGCCGCGCAGTTGGATCGACAGGCCGTTATCCCGGTGGCGGACGGTGAAGTCGTCGTTGGTCCGGTTGAAGGTCGTCATGGCGTTGCGATTGTTGCCGCCCAGCAGCGGGGCCGACAGACGGCCGGCTCGCGGCGGATTGAACGCGGGACGCTCCTCGGCCTTGACCTCGGGCAGGTTCAGGCCCTTGACCGTCTCCTTCTTGCCCTTGCGCAGCACCACCACATCGACCGGCTTGTTGGCCTGGACACCCTCCAGCTGCTTGAGGAACTCGTCCACCTTGTTCGACACCGGCTTGCCATCCAGTTCGAGCAGGATGTCGTGCGACTTCAGGCCGGCCTTGCCCGCAGCCGAGTTGGGGCCCACTTCTTCCAGCACCAGGCCCTGGTCGCGCGGCAGCTCCAGTTGATCGATCAGTGTCTGACTGGGGACTCGCACCTGCGCTCCCAGGCGCGGCTGACGGGGCTTCGCCGTGCTCAAGGGGCCGAATGGGTCGCCGGGCACGGCCAGGCCACCACCCATGATGCCACCGCCGAGGCCACCGAAGCCGCCTCCGAAGCCACCACCCAGACCGCCGCGGAAGCCCTGCTGCTGCATCTGTTTCCGCATCTCTTCCATCTGGCGGCGGACCTCGTCCATGCGCTGGCGCAGTTCGCGGGCGGCATCTTCATCGAGGCCGAGGCCGCCGAAGTTTTCGAGCAGGCGTTCGGGATCGACCGGGACGGGAATGGGCACGCGCTTGCGGGGAGCAGCTGGGGGATCCTTCGGCGCTTCCTTCGGAGGTGCTTCCTTCCCCGGAGCTTCGCGGGTGGGTTCTTCCTTCTTCTTGTCCTCGGCAGCGACCACGCGCAGGCCGACCCCACCGGCCAGCAAACCCAGGGCCACCAGCGAGCCGGCCAGGGTCCGCCCCCAGAGACTCGAGTAGCGTGCGAACAACGGTTTCTTCGATTCGAGCAGCATCGTCACCCTCCTGAAAAGATCGGAACCAGATCCGGTAACACCGGTGACAGCGGCATGGGAAGGAGCCCACCAAACATCGCAACGACCAGCCAGGGTTCGTCCCCGGGCCCAGCTCACCAGGAACTGGGCATAGTCGGCAGGGCTTCCCGCCCACTGCACCGCGGCAGCATCGGCCAGGTATTCCTGAGCCAGGCGCACCCGGCGACGCAGCCACCACAACCACGGGATGTAGAAGTAGACCACCAGGCCGAGCACGAAGAGCCAGCACGAGCGGGTATCCTGGCGTTGCAGATGCGATAGCTCGTGGGCCAGCACCCAGCGCAGCTCGGTATAGGACGCTTCCTCGACCAGGGCGGTCGGAAGCACCACCACGGGCCGCCAGAACCCAAAGGTAAAAGGAACCTCGACACGATCGCAGATCATCAGACGCACCTGGTCGGGATAGCCCACCTCGGTGGCCAGGGCGGCCAGCCAGGGCGGCGCCGGCTGCCGGCTCTGAATGACGGCCACCACAATCAGATGCGCGAGGAGCCAGTAGCTCAACGTGGCTGCTGCCATGCTGACGTAGCCCAGCAGCAGCCAGGTCTGCCAGGTCCAGCGAGTCGGCTCGGGGGCCGAGGTAGGGACCGACGTGGGAGCAGCTGCGACTTCAATCTGAGAAGATTCGGACAGAAGCGGAAGCTCCTCGACGACGAACTCGGCCACCGATTCTTCCTGGGGGGAAGGCGGAGCGGCGAGGGAGTCGGGCACGGGTGGAGCGGTTGCCGGGACTGGCACGCACCACCAGGCGGGGAAGAGGGCGACAATGGCCACCAGTAAAGCGGCCGCCACGGACCACTCGCCGAGCCGTTGACGATGGATCGGCTGCACGAGCCAGCGCTGGCCCAACCAGCCGAACAGCAGCAACAGTCCGCCACCCAGGGCGGTGCGCAGCATCCAGACCATCCAGGCATGTTCGGTCATGGTCAGGCTCCTGGTTTACGCCCCGGATGATGTTGAGCCTCGCGGATCATCGCCTGCATACGGTTCAGCTCGTCGCTGGAAACGTGCTCGCTGCGAAGCAGACTGAGGACCAGCTGCGAGGCGACCCCGTCGAAGACCCGTTCGAGAAAGCGGCGGGCCGACTCGTCGCGGCTGAAGCGAGCGGAGTAGACGAAGGACCGGCCTTCCTCGACGTGATCGACGAGGCCCTTGACCTCCATGAGGCGCAGCATGGTCTGGACTGTGTTGAACGCCAGGTCGGGCTCGCGGCTGATGAGATGCTGATGGACGTGGCGAACACTGGAAGGACCTAGCTCCCACAGGACCTTGAGAATCTCCAGCTCGCGAGGAGTGGGCTCTTTACCCGGGATCGACTGACTCAAGACTCGCCCTCTCCACACACCTAAAACTTTAAGTTACAGGTATTGTTCGCAAGCCAGGCGTCCGAGTCAAGCCGAAGGCAGAAGAAAGTGAAGTAGGGATGAAGGGAGGGGTAGGAGGACGGAGTATGACTTTTCCAGAAATTTGCTCTTGTTCGAGGACGGGAGGCATGTCATGCTACTGGCGTTGTATCTTGCATGGAGATACAACCGAGAGTGAATCTCGTCGTTGTTCCTCAACTCTGGGTCAGGTTCGACATCGACCAAGAGTAAGAGGAAGAACAACTTCTTTTACCTGTTGGGTTGCCTCCAGCGTTGGCAACATCATCAGGCCTCCTCTTCGGGCGATCTCGAAGAGTGGATGAAATCACCAGACGACTAACCGGCGGGAATCGATTCAACACCATTGTGATCCCCTGGGGGACACCTCCCGCACGTGCCTTGAAATACTGCTGATCAATCCTGGCCGCTCTCCTGAACGTGGCACCGGCGAACGGTGATACCGTCGCAAGTCCCATTCGTGTGCTCCTCTCCAGGGAACTCCCCCAGGATTCGTCACCGGTCCCTCCGGGACGTGCGTCCACGATCACAATGCCTGTACCCGGAAGGGTGAATCGTCGGCGGGTTCGAGCATCTCGGCTCCCGGATGATTCCGTTTCCCGCGCCGAAGGGACTGTTCACCTTCCATGGCAGCGGATCCCAGCGCCAGCGCTCTCCCTCAGGTCACGGGGCCCCGGGACAAGGTTCGCCTTGTATTTCGCAAGGACGGGCCGCTTCGCTGGCTAAGCCATCACGATCTGATGCGAACCTTCGAGCGGATGCTGCGCCGCAGTGGGCTGCCGTTCCATTCGACGCAGGGGTTCAATCCGCATCCGCGCCTGGTGTTTGCCCTGCCGTTACCGGTGGGGGTCATCGGGCGAGCGGAGGTGGCTGACCTGGAGTTGGCCGAGCAGCTGAGCCTGGAGGAGATCCAGAGCAAGCTGGCGCGCGAATGCCCCTCGGGGCTGACCATTCTGGAAGTGAGCCGCATTCCGGTGCGGACGACCGCCCACGTGCGCGGCTTCACCTACGCCATTGAAGTGCCGGCCGACCGGCGGGCGGCGGTGCTGGCGCGGATCCCAGCGGTGCTGGCGCTGACAGCCTGGAAGGTCGAGCGGATGAAGCCGGCCCCCCGGGTGGTGGACATTCGGCCGTTCTTGCAAGATTTGCGCCTGGATCCGGACACGGGCTGGCTGGAGATGGAACTAGCGCTACTGCCGGCGGGAACAGCCCGCCCCGAGGAGATTCTGGGGTTGCTGGAACAACCCGATCTGCTGGAAACGGGCGCGACGCTGGAGCGCGTCCGGTTGCACCTGGAAGTTGAACCACCACCACCCAGCTCAGGAACGGAATGAAGATCCGCGGGACGACATCCCGATGCTTCCACGCCGGGGGCGGGCGACTGCCTCCCGGACGCATTATCGCCCCAACTTACCCCGCCCTACCACCAGTCACTGGAGCCGTCGCTTTCGACGCGCATCCTCTCATCCCGTCGATTGGGCCCTTGCCGGGTCTACGAGCCACTCGACTCCTCCCGAGCCGGGTCCTGGTCGTCGGTTGCCTTACCTCGAAGGAACCGTGATGAAGAAAGAAATGCTCATCAATGTGAAGCAGTCCGAGGAATGCCGCATCGCCATTCTCGAGGATGGGGTGCTGGAGGAACTCTACGTCGAGCGCGCGAGTAACGAGAGTTACGTCGGGAACATCTACAAGGGCCGCATCGTAAACATCGAGCCGTCCATTCAGGCGGCGTTCGTCGATTTCGGCGTGGGACGAAACGGCTTCCTGCACGTGTCGGACGTGGAGCCGACTTACTGGCGGCACCTGGAGCAGCGCGGCCGGCCCGGCGATCGGCCCGAGCGCGGCAACGGCGGAAGGGATCGCGACCGGACGCAGCTGCCGGCCTATCTGCAAGGGATGGATCTCGAGGAGATCGAGGATCGCCCCGTGCGCGTGGATCGGACATTGGTGAACCGGCCGCCCGCGACGCCGAGCGCGCCGCCAGCCGCATCGCCGCAGCCGGCTCCTGTGGCTCCCGCGGCTCCTCCGGCTCCTCCGGCTCCGTCAGCGCGCCGCACCAACGATTTCGCGGCCGGGGTGGACCTGGACACGCCGCCGGAAGCGCCGGTGGTGGTGCCCCCCCCTGCCCTGTCCGCCCCGGTTGAGGTGGAAGCGCGCGACGAGCCGCTGGACGAGTCGGCCGAACCGCTGCGGGCTCATCCGGAGACCCGCATCGAGGATGAAGGAAAATCGCGCCGGCGCTCGCGCGGGACCACAGGGCGCCGTCGTAGCTCCAGCCGGACCAGCACTCCAGAAGAAACGCCGACGCCCGAAGCCGCCGCGCCGGAGGAAGCGCCTTCCAGCGAACCGGGCGACGATCCCAAACCGCGCCTGATGGACTCGGCGGAGCATCGCACGGAGAAAGGCTCGGAGTCCTCGGAAGAGGGGACATCCAGCACGAACCTGGATTTCGACCCGGATCTGTTCTTCCCAGCCCGGCCCGTGTCCCGGCCTGCAGCGCCGGCAGCGATTCCGACTCCGCCGCCGGCGCCGATGCCTCCTCCTCCACCGCCGCCGGCTCCGCTCCCGCCACCAGTCGAGTCCGCGCCACCGGTAGCGCCACCAGCGGTGGAAGCTCCTGCCCCGACTCCGGTGGCGGAGATTCCGTACCAGGAACCATCGCGGCGGTCCCGGCAGCGGCCCAACCGGCACCTGAGCCTGGAAGACGCCCTGGAAGCCGACCTGGCCGAGGCCGAGATCGGCGATGAGGAACAGCGTCCGGTGACCGAGGAGCGCGACGCCGAGCCGATCTCGACGGGTCCCGAGGTGGAGGCGGAAGCCGACATCGACGAGGACATGGACGATGGCGATTTCGCTCCACCGTCGCGCGGCGAGGGTGGCCGGCGTGGCGACCGCGGCGACCGTGGGCGAGGCGATCGTGGAGAACGTGGCGACCGTGGGGATCGCGGCGACCGTGGCCGAGGGCGGGGGCGTCGCAACGATCGTGGACGCGATGGGGGCCGACCGGGTGCGGGACGGCCGCGGCCGCTCATTCAGGATATCTTCAAGCGCGGTCAGGAAGTGATCGTGCAGGTGATCAAGGAGGGGATCGGGAGCAAGGGTCCGACCCTGAGCACCTACATCAGTATCCCGGGCCGCTATCTCGTGCTGATGCCGTGCCTTAACCGGACGGGCGTCTCCCGGAAGATCGAGGACGACGAGCAGCGGCGTCGGCTGCGCATGATGTTCAACGAGCTAAAGCCACCCAAGGGGCTGGGCTTCATCATGCGGACGGCGGCCATCGACAAGAACAAGCGCGAGGTGCAGCGCGACCTGGTCTACCTGTGTCGGCTGTGGGAGGTAGTGGCGCGGCGCATTCGCAAGATCAAATCGCCGGCCGAGATCTACCAGGAAAGCGAGATGGTGACTCGAACCATCCGCGACAACTTCTCCAGCGACATCGATACCATCTGGGTGGACGAGAAGGCGGCCTTCGAGGCCGCACAGGAGTTCATGCAGGTCGTCATGCCGCGCTATGCCGACCGGATCAAGTTCTACGAAGGACGCGAACCGCTGTTCCACAAGTTCGGCCTCGAGAACGAGATTCAGCGCATCCACCAGAAGAAGATCCCGCTACCCAACGGTGGCTCGATCGTCATCGAGCAGACCGAGGCGCTGGTGGCCATCGACGTCAACAGCGGAAACTTCCGGGCGGACAACAACGCCGAGGAGACCGCCTACCAGATGAACCTGCACGCCGCGCGCGAGATCGCCCGGCAACTGCGATTGCGCGACCTTGGCGGCGTGATTGTCAACGACTTCATCGACATGCGGGACGATAAACACCGCCGGGCCGTCGAGCGCACTCTGCGCGAGGCCATGCGGCGCGACCGGGCCCGGACCAAGATTCTGCGCATCTCGCAGTTCGGAATCATCGAGATGACCCGGCAGCGCATCCGGCCGTCGCTCAAGCGGTCGGGCTACATGGATTGCCCGCACTGCAACGGGGCGGCCCTGGTCAAGACTCCCGAGACGATGGCCATCGAGATCATGCGGCTGGTCATGTTGGCTTCCTGCAAGGAGCAGATATCGCGGGTCGAGGTCAGCGTTCCCGTCGAGGTGGCCGAGTACCTGCTCAACAAGCGGCGGCGCGAGATCATCCAGATCGAGGACGCGGGTGAGATGACCGTGAGCATCCGGGGGTTGCATGGTGCACCGCCAGAACATCTGGTCTTCACCTGCCTGGACCGCAATGATAACGAGGTCCGGCTGACGGGCCCCGAGCCGGCGGCGATCAGCTACCGTCCGCGTCGCTAACCACGCGGCCGAGGGAGATGAGGAGAGATTCCTCCTCTCCCTCGCTTTGCTGTCCTTCCTGCGGGGCCCAGCGAGGCCCCGCATGCATCTCCTGGTGCTCAACCCCGGCAGCTCGACGCTGAAGTATCGGCTGGTCGAGATCGACGCCACCCGCATCACTCCCATTACCTCCGGCAATCTGGAAGAACTCAGCGGCGAGCGGATCGCCCAGGCGGCCGGCGAGGCGCTGCGCCGGTGTCAGGGACATCCCATCGATGCTGTCGGCTGCCGGATCGTCCACGGGGGCGAACAGTTCGCCGAGCCGGTCCGACTCACACCAGCGATCCTCGGCGCCATCCGCGACCTGGGCCGGCTGGCCCCCCTGCACAACTACTTTGCCGCGGAGGTGCTCGGCGCGCTGACGACGCACTTGCCCGGTGTTCCCGCCGTGGTGGTCTTCGACACGGCCCTTCATCGACCATTCCGGATGTGGCCTCGCCGTACGCCTTGCCGCCGAAGTTCGCCCAGCGCAAGGGCTACGGCGCTACGAAGCCTACGGCACCTGCACCTCGCCGAGGACGCGCTGTCGTGGTCCCGGTGCCCCGGCTGATCTCCGCCACCTGGGCAATGGGCGCCAGCATCACCGCCATTCGAGATGAAGAAGGAGGTGGATACCAGCATGGGGTTCACCTGGCTGAGTGGTCTACGATGGGCGACGCGCACAGCGGACCTCGACCTGGCCCTGGTGCTCACCTGCAGCGTGCGGAAGGGCTGCTGCCTGGAACAGATCGATCGTCTGCTGAACAAGGAGAGCGGCCTGCTGGGTGTCGGTGGAGCGGCCGATCTGCGGCAAGCTCGAATCCTCGGCGAGCCGCGGCCGAGCTGGCGATGGCGATGTTCGCCTACCGGGGCGCGGAAGTACATCGGAGCCTACGCGTCGGTCCTCGAGGGGTCGATGCTATCGCCATGACGGCGGGGATCGGCGAACATTCGGTAGCGATGCGCGAACGCATCCTGCGTCCACTAACCTGGCTCGGCGTTCACCTGGATGCGGCCGCCAATGCCAGCCGTCGTCCGGGAAACCAGCGCATCAGCACGCCTGACAGCCCCGTGCAGGCCTGGATCATCCCAACGGACGAGGAAAGCCTGATCGCCTGGAGCCACGCACGACCTGCTGAGTGCGGATCACCCGGCTACCGGCCGATACAGCACGAAGGAGCCGCGCGGCAAGAGCGACTCGTCGCCCGCGCGCCACTCCTGCGGCGAAGGCGCCGCCGTGCCGAGCGCGCATCGCTGGAATCAGCGCAGCCTTTATAGGTCCCTCCAGATGCCAGCAGGCACCGGCGTCCCGGCGTCTGGGGCGAAATGCAGCCCCAGGAGGAGGTCGCTCAAGCGCTCGATCACCAGGAGATGCTCGAGGAGGTAGCGGATCTGACCTGGCGACGGGTCGAGGCCGGCCAGGTGGGAAGCTCCCAGGCGGAGACGGAGTAGCTCGCGGTGCCAGTCGTGCAGGGGCGCGGCCTCGACCGTGGGTCGCCGCGCCATCGAGGGTGGGCGCGGCGAAGGTGGCCTCGTCGGCAGGATCGTAGGGTTCCGGATGTGCCAGCCGATCCTCGATGTTCCGCCACGTCGGCCTCGAATGGATGCGGTCGATCAGCCCGCCATCCCCGTGATGGATGAAGAAGGGGAACGGGGCAGTCTCGCCGTATTCCTCACCCACAAGAGCATGGGGACGTAGGGGAAGGCCAGCAGGCGGTGAGCAGGGTTGCGGCAATCAGCTTGAGCGTCTCGAAATCGAGGCCGAGGGTGCTGAGGCGAATGCCCCGAGGTCGGTTGCCGACCAGCCGCGATTCGGCAGCGAAGAGCGCAGACGAACTCGATGCCCCGCAGTCGGTAGCAGGGGTGCCGTAGCGGCGTCGCTGGTATGCGAGTACTCGGCCAGGAGGCGTAGGTCCTGGTAGTAGCGCGAGCGAGGTTCTCCAGGGGGCCATGGTCGGCGTAGTAGGCCGCCGCCGCTCGCCGGTGAGGTAGGCGTGGAGGGCGACAGCCTGGTCACCCACTTGAGCGCCGAGGCCAAAGCTGCCCCTGGGGGCGGCCGGATCACGCGCGGATCGTTCATGTCGCTTTCGCCGATGAGATGGAATGGCCGGCGTGTGTGGGGAATCAGTGCGCGGGCCTGGTCGGCGAGATCGGCAAGGAGATGGCTGGCGGAGAAATCCTTGATCCAGGGGACGGCATCGATGCGCAGGCCATCGAGATGGAACTCGACCTGCCACATGCGGGCGTTGGCGAGGAAGAAGTCCCGGACGGCATCGCAGCCGTGCGAATCGAAGTTGAGCGGTTCACCCCAGGGGGTGCGATAATTGTCGGTGAAATAGGGTCCGAAATAGCGGAAGTAGTTGCCCTCGGGTCCGAGGTGGTTGTAGACGATGTCGAGGAGAACGGAGAGTCCGCGAGCATGGGCAGCATCGACGAGGCGCTTCAGGCCGGCCGGTCCGCCGTAGGAGTTCTGCACGCAGAAGGGGTAGACGCCATCGTACCCCCAGTTGCGCCAGCCGGGGAACTGGGCGACGGGCATGAGGCTGAGCGCGGTCACCCCGAGATCGCACAAGCGGTCGAGCTGACCGAGGACCGCATCGAAGGTGCCCTGCGGCGTGAAGGTGCCGACGTGTAGCTCGTAGAGAACCAGCGAGTCGAGCGGCGCGCCGGTCCAGGCATTGTCGTGCCAGTCGAACGAAGTGTTCACGACGGCGGAGGGGCCGTGGACACCGTCGGGCTGGGCGCGGGAGGCCGGGTCAGGACGGTCGGGCCCGTTGTCGAGGCGGTAGAAGTAGCGCTGGCCGGGATGGATACCGTCGACGGTGGCCTCCCAGTAGCCATGATCGTGACGGGTCATGTGAATGTCACGATGCACCGGACCGACCAGACGGAGGATGGCCTGATTCCCACGCGGAGCCCAGAGGAGAAAGTGGCCGGTATGGGGATGCAGGAACCTGGCGCCCGGTTCAATGGGGAGGGAGTTGTTCATCGGCGAACCTGGCTGTTCGCAGCGGGATGCAGGAAGCTGAAGTGGTGCTCGCAGTGCCAGAGGTGGACGGCCTCCCACTCCTCGCGCGTCAGCTTGCCGAAGATGGGCGAGGGATGAAGCGGCTGGGCGGTGGCGAAGCGCTGGATGGCGGTGCGCAGATGGTCCACGCCGACGCGATCGTCCATGGAATCGGGGGGCTGGAGAAAACGGGGCGCGCCGACCTTGCCCTGGAAGGTCTCGCGGCGCTTGATTTTATCGAGGAAGAACCAGCGGATGACCCAGCGGCCCGGGGCGGGTAGCAAGTAGGGATAGCCCTGAGTGGAGCCGTTGATGGCAAGAGTCAGGTGTTCGCTGATCTGGCCCAGGCTCCAGGTTCCGCCCCGGGTGTAACCACCAGCCAGCAGGCGTTCCGCCTCGGCGACCACGGCGGGTAGGTTGGCGAAGCGGAGTGTGCGACGAGTCATCCACTCAATCTCCATGCTTGCGGTCGAGAATATCCTTGCAGTACTTGAGCAGGTTCAAGTCGGCAAGCTCCTCGTGGACGCGCTCGCGGGGGGCGTCCTCGAGTGTTTCGCGAATGTCGGCCAGGAGTAGCTCGGCGAAGCGTTCGCGGCCACGGTGCAGGAGCTGGCGCACGCCCACGGCGGTGAATGGCTTGCCTAGCTGGCCTTCGAGCCGGGTAGCGATCTGGGCGCTGGACAGGTCGGGCTCGTCGAGGCGCAGGCGCATAACCAGGTGATAGGGCTGGCCTGTCTCGGCCTCGACCTGCTGCAGGCCCTTCCAGGCGTGGGCGAGGAGTTCCTGGCGCCAGCTGTCGCGGAAGGCGGCTTCCTCGGCGGCGACATCGAGGACGGCAGGCTCGGGCTGGTCGTGATCCATGGGCACCCAGCGCGGGCCGCGTCCGGCATCGCGGTAGTGATCCTGCACGAGGCGAAAGAGCGACGATTTGACGTAGTTGCGGAACTTGCCGCGGCCGGGGTCGGCCTCGCTGAAGCGGCCCTGGATGAAGCGCAGGGCAAACTCCTGGGTGAGATCCTCGGCCAGTGCGACGTCGCGCACGGCGCGCAGCAGGTAGCGAAAGACGGCGCCGCAGTAGCGCTGCATGAGCAGCTGGCGGGCCGCCATCGCCTCGGCGTGAGCACCCCGGTGGGCCTGGTAGAGCATGGTCCACTGGGTGGCGATCTGACTGAGATGTTGCTCCAGCTCGTGGTCGCGCATGGTTTCCTCCGCGATGCTGTGTAGGATAGCCGGCTGAGGGAGCCAGGCAAAGCGGGCTCGCCTCCTGGCCGGTCCTGGCGGTATCATGAGGCGGACGTGGGGAGTCCCTTGTCGGCGAGGAGGCGGTCATGGGCAAACGGCACCACCGGGATGGCAAAGCAACGACAGTAGCCCGGCCACGACGCCTGGGCTGGATCGGCCTGGCTGTCCTTGTCCTGGTAGGCGTGGTGGGTCTGCTCATGTTCCAACCCTGGGCCTCGACCGCTGAATCGTCCGATCGTCCGCGGGAAGAGTTCGCCGCCGAGCGCGAGGCAGCCCCAGGCAGCGAGAAGCCGGTCGCCTTCGACGGCAAGCGGGCGATGGAATACCTGGAAGAGGTGTGCAAGATCGGCCCGCGCATCAGCGGCACCGAGGGGATGAAGAAGCAGCAGGAACTGATTGAGAACCACTTCAAGAAGCTGGGCGCGCGGGTCACCTACCAGCGTTTCACCGCGCGGCAAACGAGTGTGCGCAAACCGATTGAGATGGCGAACCTGATTGTCTCGTATCATCCCGAACGCACGCGCCGGGTCATTCTCTGTTCGCACTACGACACCCGGCCCATCGCCGACCAGGAGCCGAACCCTCGGCGGTGGAATGATCCGTTCCTCAGCGCCAATGATGGCGGCTCGGGGGTGGCGGTGCTCATGGAGCTGGGCAACCACATGAAGGACCTCGACTCGAAGGTGGGGATCGATTTCGTCTTCTTCGATGGCGAGGAATACATCTTCGAACCGAAAAGCGACGATTACTTCCTGGGATCGAAGCACTTCGCGCGGGAGTATGCCCGAGACCGAAAGAAGACCACCTACCTGGGAGCCGTGCTGCTGGACATGGTGGCGGCGAAGGGAGCAGTCTTTCCTGTCGAGCCCAACTCGTGGACACGGGCCAGCAAGCTGGTGCGCGAGATCTGGGGCATCGCCGCGGAGCTGAAGTGCTCGGCGTTCAAGGAGCAGATGGGCGCAGTCGCCGTCGAAGACGACCACATCCCGCTGAACCGGGGTGGCATCCCGGCCATCGACATCATCGATTTTGATTACCCCCACTGGCACCGGCTCAGCGATGTGCCGCGCAACTGCTCCCCCGGTCCGATGGAGCAGGTGGGACGGGTGTGCAGCGTCTGGCTGCAACGGGCCCGGTGAGCAGAAGGAGGCCCCCCCTTGTCCTGGTCGCAGATCCTGTCGGGCTCGGCGCTGGTGGCCACCCTCGTCGTGCTGGCCTTCGTCCTGGGCTGGCAGCAGCTTCGGCAGCTGCGCCGCTTGCAGATCTCGGCCCTGCCCGACGAGGAGATGACCTGGGAGCGGCGGAAGGCCTGGCGGCGGATCGTGTCGGCGGGGCTGTTGCTCCTGCTGGCGGGGCTGCTAGGATTTCTCCTGGTGGCATACGAGCCGGCGGCGCAACGTCTGGCGGATGAGCGCGAGGGGATGACAGCCGACGAGGCACCAGCGTTCACGCCCGAGCAGCGGGCGTTTCTGCGCATCTGGGGCGGCACCTGGATCGCCATTTTGCTGGTATTGATGGCGGTGGTGTTTCTGGCGGCCGTCGATCTCTGGGCGACCCGGCAGTATGCCAGGCGTCAGTTCCGCAAGTTGCAGGACGATCGACGTTCGATGATTGCCCGGCAGGTCATCCGGATGCGGCAGGAGCGCAACGGCGACGACCAGCATTGAGCGTGGACTATTGTCGGTGCCCTCGCGAGCGGTTAACCTGGGTGGCGGGGTGCTGGCGAGAGACGTCAGCCCGGCGGTGCGATCACCGAACGAGGGGCTCATGCTGCATCTGCAATCTGGCGCGCAAACTCGTACCGAGTGGATGAGTCGGCGCGAGTGGCTCCGCGTTGGCTTCCTGGGCCTGGGCGGGCTGACACTGACCGATCTGATGCGCCTGCGTGCGGCGGGAGCGACCTCGCGGGATACGGCGGTACTGCTGCTGTTCGTCCATGGCGGGCCGAGCCACCTGGAAACGTATGACATGAAGCCTGACGCGCCCGACGAGATCCGTGGGCCGTTCCGCCCCATCCGTACCCGGGTGCCTGGCATCCAGGTGTGCGAGCATCTGCCTCGCCATGCCGCGCTGGCGCACCGGTTCACGCTGATTCGGTCGTGCGCCCACGACGAGGCCGACCACTTCGCCGGGCATCGTCGCTTCCTGAGTGGGTACGGCAAGCTGAAGGCGGGGACGGGCTACGAGTCGCACTACCCCCAGGTGGGCGCGGTGGTGAACCGGCTGCGGCAGGGGGCGCGGAAGGGGATGCCGGCCGCGCTGGCGGTGGGTGGGGTGGTGGTGAACGGCCCCGATTATGCCGCGGGCATCTCCGAGGGCTACTGGAGTGGGGTGCATCGTGTTCCCATCGTGCAGAGCGGATTGCGCGATGCGACGCTGCGCGTGCGCGGCGAGCAACTGGCCGATCGTCTGGCGTTGCAGCGGAGCTTCGACGGACTGCGGCGCGAGCTGGATGCGCGCGATTCGATGGAGGTGATGGACAGCTTCAACCGGCAGGCGCTGGAGATGCTCACGCTGGGCGAGGTGCAGAAGGCATTCGATCTCTCGCGGGAATCGGACCGCGTGCGCGAGCGCTACGGCGAGGGCTACGGGCAGGAAGTGCTGACGGCGCGCCGCCTGGTGGAGGCGGGGGTCAGCTTCGTCACGGTGCGAGCGCCGGGGGGCGGCCCGGGGACCAAGGCCTATGACTGGGACGATCACGCGGTCAACTGGGATATGCGCACGGCGATGCTGGCCCGGCTGCCGAAATACGACCAGGTCGTCACCACGCTCATCGAGGATCTCTACGAGCGCGGGCTGGACAAAAAGGTGCTGCTGATCGTGACCGGCGAGTTTGGCCGCACGCCGCGGTTGGAGCGGAAGGACGACCGGATCGGGCGGGATCACTGGCCGGGGGCGATGTCGATCCTGGTGGCGGGCGGCGGGGTGCCCACCGGGCAGGTGATTGGCTCCACGAACAGCTTCGGAGAAACGCCGCGCGAACGCCGGCTGGACCCGCACGACATCCTGGCGACGATCTACCATCATCTGGGGATCGACCCGGCGCTTCAGCTGCCCGATCCGACGGGTCGGCCGATCTCGCTCTGCCAGGGCAAGCCGATCACCGAGCTGGTCGGCTAACCCGGGCAGCCAGCGTGCCGGGTCAGGCAGTGGCGGAGATGCGGCCGCCGTTGCGATCCTCGCGCGAGAGCCATTTCTGCATCCGGGCCAGCTCGCGCGACCAGTCGTCGGAGGCTCGGCGTGAGCCGAACACGTCGTAGATCAGATCGAGCGTTTCGACCAGGTGGCGCAGCTGGGTGACGCGCTCATCGAGCCGGGCGCGATCCTCGCTTTCCTCAGGCGCGGGCATGCGGGCACCGGTGACGGCCATCGTCTCGGCGGTAAGCGTCAGCTCGTACTGGGCATCGTGGCGGACGACGATAAGGCCGACCTTGCGCGGCAGCTTGCCGGCCTGGATGGCGCGCTTGGCCTCGGGAAGGCGGGTGGGCGCCTCGTGGGTGATCGTTTCCCGGCCCGTGACGGCACGCGGACATTCGAGGACGAGGTTGGAGGCCAGCATGATGGTCGCCTCGCTGCCGTCCTGTAGCTTCACGGTGTCGTCCTCGTTTTCGAGGTAGAACCAGAGCCAGAGGAGGAACTCGTTGCCCAGGAAGTCGCGGCTGTGCTCGTCGAGCATCCAGGCGACCTCGGAGGCCGACTGTCCGGGGACGAACGGCGAGGGCGAGGCATCATCGACGCCTCGCGTCTGGCTGCGTGACTCGGCGAGCCGATAGGCCAGTGTCCCGGCGGTCAACGTCTCGAAACCGACGCCGAAGGTGTTCTGAAAGAGAACCAAGAGGCGGTCGATGATGGTGACCGATGACGAGCCGAGCAGTAGCTCGTTCGAGATGGCATCCCACAGCACGGGAACGACCTTGCGGCGAAGGAAGCGGCCATCCTTGGCTTCCTCCTCGAGGCGTTGGCGGGCAGCTTCGCGAGCCTCGCGTTTCTGCTTGGCGGAGGGCAGGCCGCTGGGGTTCTTCGAGGCGAGCGCCTGCAACTCGATGGCGGTATAGGCGCGGAGCAGGTCGGCGGGCAACTTGTTGGCGTCGATGCGCAGGGCGAACTGCATCGTGTCGTTGATGATGTTCTTGGCGAGGTCGAAGCGCGTGTCGAGGAGATGTTCGCCGGCGGTCCAGCCGACCTCAACGCCATCCGCCGAGGCGACGCGCTGGGTGCCGATGCGGAAATTGGACAGGCGCTCGAGATGCTCCTCTCCGAAGATGCCCGGAGAATCGCCCTCGACCTTGAAGCGCAGGTAACTCACTCGGCCGGAAAAAAATCCCATGGCGCCTCCGCATGCAGGTTCCTGCGACCGCTCCGAGGGGGGGTCGCGTGGTCATCCACGACGGTTCAGGGGGGTGTGGCGGCGCGACGCAGCCGGTCGCGAATGGCCAACCATTCGCGACCAGGGGGCGGCGGCTCGACGATGATGCGTGCCAAACCCTGGCGGTCCAGGTCGTGCAGGGTGGCGTAGAGCATCCGGGCGTAACCGACCGGATCGGCAGGCATTGGCACGACCAGGACACCGGGTAACGCAATGGCGTTCCAGGTGAGCAGGGCGACGCGAAGCCCCTGCTGATGTAGAGCCTGCGCGCGGTCCGGGGCATCCTCGCTGGCGAGTTCCAGCGGGGTGCGCGGGGCATAGTGGCGGGCGAGCATCCCGGGAGAGGGCAAGGGATCTTCAGATGAGCGCGCGCCGAGCAAGAGAGGGCCGACGATGGCCTCGATCGCGGACGCTTCAAGCAAGCCGGGCCGAAGCAGGCAGGGAGGCAGCGCAGCGACATCAACCACAGTCGATTCGATGCCGCCCGGGCAGGGACCGCCATCAAGGATGCAATCGACCAGGCCGTCGAGGTCGGCGAGGACGTGGGCAGCCGTGGTCGGCGAGAGACGGTTGGAGCGGTTGGCACTGGGGGCGGCGATGGGCAGGCCGGCGGTGCGGAGAAGTTCCAGCGCAAGGGGATGGGCCGGATGCCGCAGCGCGATGACGGCCCGCCGGCGGCGACGATGGGTGGCACCATTTCGGCCCGAGGTACCACCAGGGCCAGGGGCCGGGCTGCAGGGGCCGCTGGCCTAGCTGATCGGCGGCGTCAGGCCAGGAGGTGGCCAGCGCGCGGGCGGCGGCGAGGTCGGCCGTGGACGATGACGGGGTTGCTGGCGCGTCCCTTGGCCTGAAGATGCGGGAGACGGCGTCGGGGTTGCGAGCGTCGGCACCGAGGCCGTAGACAGTCTCGGTGGGAGCGCGACAGAGTCGTCGCCCCGGCGCAAGATGGCCGCTGCCAGCTCCAGTCCGGAGCGGGAGCGCCTGGGGGGAATCGAGTCGAGACTGCCGTGGGCATGACGCGGGCTGACCCCGGTACGATTTCCACCCCAGGCTTGAGTATTCTCGTCCGAGCCACTGGAAGAATGTGATGTCCTCCGACGCCTTGCTCCCTCAGACCGCCGAGCAGCGCCGGCTGGAAACACTCTGGAACTGCCTGGGACTTCACTCTGGAAGACCTGGGCGGGGTGGCGCTGGATCTTTCTGCGGCGGTGTTGGTCTCCGTCTGACGCTGGCGATTGCCCCGGGGACATCGCTGATGCTACGGTTGCAATCCGCGACGCGGGGCTGGGTGATCTCATCGCGGAAAAGTCCGCCACCGTCAGGAACTCTCCCCAGGCGAGTATCACCTGCTGCGTGTTCATCAAGCCACTCACCGCGGCAGTTGCAGGAGCTTTTTCTGAACCGACCAGCAACTGGTAGTCGGCACTTCCAGCCCGTCGGGTCATGCATGCGGAGCGACGTATTCTCCAGGGTCACCACGGTATGCGGCGCCACGCTGTGTGTGATCCATACGTTGGACCCGATGACGGCATGATGACCCACCACGGTGTCGCCGCCCAGGATGGTGGCGTTGGCGTAGACCACCACCTCATCCTCCAGGGTTGGATGGCGCTTCATCCCGCGGATGATGTTGCCGGCCGAATCGCGGGGGAAGGACAGCGCGCCCAGAGTGACGCCCTGGTAGAGTTTGACGTTGCGGCCAATGTCGCAGGTTTCGCCGATGACCACGCCGGTGCCGTGATCGATGAAGAAACCCGGCCCAATCCGCGCCCCGGGATGCAGGTCGATGCCGGTCTTGGAGTGAGCGTACTCGGTCATCATGCGCGGAATGAGCGGCACACCCAGGAGCAGGAGCTCGTGGGCGATGCGGTAGATGGTGACCGCCTCGAGACCGGGGTAGCAGAAGATGATCTCGTGGTAGCTCTTGGCCGCAGGGTCGCCCTCGTAGGCGGCCTGCACGTCCATCTCGAGGACGGCGCGAATATCGGGGATGCGGCGAAGTAGCTCGATGGCTTTGGTCTGCGCCAGCGCTTCCAGGTCGAGCGAGGGACGCTGATCGACGGGTAGACAATCGAACTCGTGGCGCATGGCGCGCATGATCTGCACGATGAGCTTGTCGTGGAGACCATCGATGAGGTCGCCGACGTGGTACTCCACGTTGCCGATGTGGAGGTTCTGGCGACGCCAGATTCCCGGATACAGGAGATCGAGGAAATCCTGCAAGATATCAACGACGGCCTCGCGGCTGGGCAAGGCGCGGTGACCGAGGTGGCTGGTGCGACTGCACTCAGTGTAGGTCGCCACGACCGCCTCGGTGATTTCCGGGAGTGCTTCCTTCAGGCGGATGTCAGTGGCCATACCCGCTCGCTTTCCCCACTTGCCTTCCTTATCTCCTCCATCCTAGAGGAGTGCGGAAAGCCGGTCAAACTGGTGGCACCAGGGAATTGATTCGGAATGTACGTCGCGCCGCTGGAGCGAAGTTCGGAAAAGGGTGGTGCAAAGCCAGCGAAGGGGCCCGCGCAATGGGTTCGAGAGGCGAGGTACATGGGGAGGGAGGAACGCCCATTCCCTAAGCAACCAACGCATGAAATGCAGGCGATCCAGGGATGGTGCCCAGGTTCAGGCGGAGCGCACCAGAAATAATCGTCGTCCGCAATTACTTGTCTGCAGGCGATTTACAGCGAAAACACACCACGACACCGCAGGTAAGTGTAGGAATTGGCCCGGCACTTGCTTAATAGAGTGGCGTTCTGCTCTGGGAGAGAGAGCGAACGAGAAATCAATCGGCTCGCGCTGGCCATGGGAGAGGTGGTACACCGAGCCGGTTGATTTATTTCCTTATCTGTGAGCTCCGGCCTTCCGGCCGCGCTGGCCATGGGAGAGGTGGTACAGCGAGCCGGAAGGTTTTTGTCATTTCAGCCGCACTCTGGAGCCAGCCGATTCTGATAAGATAGGGGTGAACCGGTCGAAATCCAGTCTCGCCCAGCCGGAGGATTCCCTTGAGTGCCGTTGACTCCTTCTTCCGGGCCATTCCCCGCTTCCGAGCCAGGCAAACCATCGGCCTACACAGCCGCCGGCTCCCGGAATCGTCTGGGAGGCTGGCTGAAAAACCGCATCTTTTCGTGGGTCGGCGTGCCGTGGCAGCGGCGGCTGGCCTGGGCGGCGCTGCAGATTCCGAAGATCCGCCATTTCGAGGCGCAGTTCGACAAGCTGAACTCGGACGAACTGCGGACGATGGGGATGCGTCTGCGTGGCAGGGCCCGTGGGGGTGAGTCGCTCGATCTGTTGCTGCCCGAGGCGTTCGGCCTGGTTTGTGTGGCGTCCAAGCGCACGCTGCAGATGCGGCCCTACGACGTGCAGCTGGCCGGCGGCATCATCATGCACAAGGGCGCACTGGCCGAGCTGGCGACGGGCGAAGGCAAAACGCTGACCGCCTCGCTGCCGGTATTTCTCAACGCGCTGGAGGGCAAGGGCGTCCACGTGACCACGGTGAACGACTACCTGGCCAGGCGCGATGCCGAGCTGATGGGGCCCATCTACGGGGCACTGGGGTTGACGTTCGGCTGCATCCAGATGCAGATGGGCGAGCAGGACCGCCAGAAGGCCTACCGCAGCGACATCACCTACGGCACGGCGTCGGAGTTCGGCTTCGACTTCCTGCGCGATCGTCTGAAAGCGGCCGGTGCCAAGGGACAGGAACAGCCGTTCTGGGCGCCGTGGCATGGCGGGCAGAATCCCGCTTCCAGTGATCCCTACGTGCAGCGGGGGCATCACTATGCCCTGGTCGATGAGGCCGACAACATCTTCATCGACGAGGCGCGAACGCCGTTGATCATCGCCGGGCCGACGCGGCTGGCCACGCCCGAGGAGATTGAGGTGTACATGTGGGCCGATGCCCTGGCCCAGACGATGCAGCACGAGGTTCACTTCAACTTCGATCAGAAGAAGCAGAAGCTGGAGCTGACGCGCGACGGGCAGATGCTGGCCATCAAATCGAACCCGCCGCGCCAGGGGGCCGACTCGCTGGCGATGGATAAGCTGTACGAACGGCTGGAACAGGCGCTGCACGCTCACATCCGGTTCAAGCGCGATCAGCACTACATGATCGAGAAGGAAAAGATCGTCATCATCGACGAGTACACGGGTCGGCGGATGCCGGATCGACACTGGCGCGAGGGGCTGCACCAGGCGGTGGAGGCCAAGGAGCGCGTGCCGATCCACTTCCCGTCGGACCACGCGGCGCAGGTCACCTACCAGAGTTACTTCCGGCAGTACACCAAGCTGTCGGGCATGACCGGGACGGCTGCGCAGAACTGGTTCGAGCTGTACCGCGTCTACAAGCTGTGGGTGGTGTGCGTGCCGACGAACCGCCCGGTGATTCGCAAGCTGGCGCCGGATCGGGTCTTCCCCAACGAGGACGCCAAGTTCGACGCGATCGTGAAGGAAGTCATCCGCATGCGCGACCTGGGCCGATCGGTCCTGATCGGGACACGCTCGGTGGAAAAATCGGAGAAGCTGTCGAACCTGTTACGGCAGGCCAACGTCGATCACGAAGTGCTGAACGCACGCTTCCACGAGATGGAAGCTCAGATCATCGCGCAGGCCGGCAATAAAGGGCGCGTGACGATTGCGACTAACATGGCTGGTCGTGGCACCGACATTAAACCCGAGGACGAGGTGCTGGCGGCGGGAGGGCTTCACGTGCTCGGCACCGAGCGACACGATGCGTTGCGCATCGATCGGCAGCTGATTGGTCGAGCCGGCCGGCAGGGCGACCCGGGGAGCGCGCAGTTCTTCATCTCGCTGGAGGACGAACTGCTGGAGGCGCTGGGCCAGGAGAAGCAGGAGTCATTGAAGCTCTACGGGGCTGGTAAGGCGGGCGGCAACTGGGATGGCTACCTGAAGCTGTTCAAGCGAGCGCAGAAGAAGGTCGAGGCGCGACACTACAAGAGCCGCGTCGATCTGATGGTCCACGAGAAGCAGCGGCAGGAGATCCTCAAGGATCTGGGGGCGGATCCGTACGTCGATTGACGGTTCAGGAGCGACCCAGGAGCAGATCGAGAGCCCAGCACCCGCGGGTGTGACCGGCGGGCTGGCGCAGGTGTTCGATGAGCGCGCCCGGCGGGAAGCCGGCGTCATCGAGAGCGTCGGCCAGCACGGATAGTTCGCGGAAGCGGCGGGTGTGGTAGATGTCGTGCGCCAGCCGGGGAATCACGGCATGATCCCAGGCGAGACGGGCCGATTCGAGCGAGACGGGCTGGAAGGGGTTGCCGACAATCTCGCGCAGCAAATCGCACTGGGTGAGATAGATCGACTCCTTATCCACGGGATCGCCTCGGTTGATGACGCTGCCGGTGGAGTCGAAGGTCCAGGGGGCGGCAGCGAGGCTGGCGGCGAAGGCGGCGCCAGAGGCGGCCGTGAAGGGGTCCAGGTTGGCGGAGCGAGCGGCAGCGCGGGTGGCAGCCCAGCCGGGATCGCTGACCGTGGTACGGAGATCGGCCATGGTGGCGATGTCGAAGGCGGCCACCTCGGTGAGGGCCAGATCGGCCGCCCCGATGAGTCCGTCGGCGAACTGCTCAGCAGCCTCGACGGCCTTCTGGCTGGTTTCGTCGATGAGCAACGGCCACACCAGGCGCACGCAGGCGCAGGCAAACAGGCGGAGTTTCCGTGGGCTGGTGCGGGCACGCACATGGGCGAGCATGGCTGCCAGGCTCGATCCAGTTTGCCATTCACTTTCGGTCATCCGCCCTCCCCTGCTCTCGCCCCGGGTGGAAGGAATTCTACCATAGCTGCAGGCCCCACCCTAGCCGGACCCGACCTCCGCATGCGTGTTTTCGTTTACGAGTATCTGTCCACCGGCGCGCTGGACGATGATCCAGGCGCCACGTCGCTGCAGCGCGAAGGCCTGGCGATGCTGACGGCGGCGGCATGCGATTTGGCGCGCTGCCCCGGGGTGAGCGTCGCCACGCTCCTGGGCGCGCAACATACCGGCGTGTGCAATGGGCTGTTCCAGGGCGAGGCGCTGGTGGTGCGGCGGGGCGAAGAGGAGGCAGCGTATCGTCGGCTGGCGCGGGCCAGTGACTGGACGCTGGTGATCGCGCCGGAGTTCGATGGGATTCTGGCGGAGCGGGCTCGCTGGGCACAGGAGGAAGGAAGCGCACTGCTGGGGCCGCTGCCTTCCGCGATCGAACTGACGGCGGACAAGGCCGCGCTGGCGGAGCATCTGCGCGGCCAGGCCATTCCCACACCCGCAGTCCACGGGATGGAGGCGTTGCCGGAGTACCCGCTGGTGGTGAAGCCGCGCTGGGGGGCGGGCTGCCAGGCGACTTACCTGATCCGCAATGTCGACGAACTGGCGCAGTGCCGGCGGTGGCTGCAGGCTGATAGCATCGCCCAGCAGTGGGTAGAAGGCGAGGCTGCCAGCATCGCAGTTCTGGCTGGCCCCGGAGGATGTGTGCTGCTTCCACCGGCCCGGCAACATCTCGACACGCGGGCGGCGTTTGCTTACGAAGGGGGAAGTGTACCCCTGCCGCGCGAGCAGGCCGAAGGCATCGAGTCGCTGGCGCGGCGCGTCGTGGACTGCGTGCCGGGCTTGCAGGGATACTTCGGACTCGATGTGGTCTGCACGCCGACGGGGGTTCAGCTGATCGAGATCAACCCGCGGTTGACCACTTCGTACATCGGGCTGCGCCAGCTGGCCCGGGGAAACCTGATGGCCTGCCTGCTCGAGTTGATGCAGGGTCAATCTCCCAATCCGCTGGCCTGGAAAGACCAGTTGTGTATTCGCTTCTTCCCTGATGGTTCCCACCTCGAGACAACATCATGACTCGCATCGTGCCCGTGTGGATTGGCCTGGCGGCGCTGGTCGCCCTGCCGGGAGCGGAGAGCGCCTCGACCGAGGACGCGAAGCTGACCGCCTACTTCAAGGCGCATCTTGAACGGGAGTTTCAGGAACGCCCCCTGGAGGCGACCCGGCTGGGAGACCATCGCTTCGACGCAGAGCTGGACGATGTCTCGGCCCGGGCTCGCGCGCGGTGGATCGAGCGCTATCGCACGGTGCTGGCGGGGCTGCGCAAGGCGGTGGACTACGCGAAGCTGTCGCGCGATGCACAGATTGACCTGGAGATCTTCGAGCACGATCTCAAATATCGCCTGTGGGAGGCGGAGAACACCCGACCATTCGAGGATGATCCCCGGACCTACAACGGCTACCTGACGGACAGCGTGTATCTACTGTTCACGCAATCCACGCTGGATCGAGCACGGAACGTGCGGAACGCGGCGGCGCGCATCGATCGGCTGGGACAGATTCTGACGGCGGCCCGCGCGAGTCTGAAGACGCCGGCCAGGGCGCTGACGGAGACGGCCATCCGGCAAAATCGCGGGGCGATCAGCTTCTACGAGAACGGGATTTACGAGCTGAGCGGGGAGAACCCCACCACCAGTGCGTTGAAGGGGCCCTGCACCCGAGCGGTGGCGATGTTGCGCGAGTATCAGGAGTTTCTGGAGAAGACGTTGCTGCCGCGCTCGACGGGAGAATGGCGGCTGGGCTACGAGCGGTTCGCCAGCAAGATGCCGATGGAGCTGAACGCCGGGAAGACGGCCAACGAGGTGCTGGCCGAGGCCGAGCGCGAGTTCGACCGGGTGCGCAGCGAGATGTACGTCATCGCCCGGCAGCTGTGGCATCGCATCCACAAGGGTCATGCGCTGCCACCCGACGATGCGGCCGGCCGGCACGAAACGATCACGCGCGTGCTGGAGGTGCTGAACCGCGAACACGGCAAGGCGGAGGAACTGATCAGCGAGGCGAAGACGTGGTCGGAGAAGCTGAAGCGTTTCATCGCCGAGCGCGACATTCTGCGGCTACCCGAGCCGGACCGGTGCAAGATCGTCGAGATGCCGGAATTCCAGCGCGGCTACAGCGTGGCGTACCTGAACCCGGCGCCGCCGCTCGACCCGAAAGCGTCGAGTTACTACGCCATCAGCCCGCCGCCGGAGGGGTGGGACGCGCGACGGAAGCAGAGCTTTCTGGAGGAGTACAACCGCTATCTCATGCAGATGCTGACCATTCACGAAGCCTATCCGGGGCACTACGTGCAGCTGGAGTACTCGAATCGCCACCCGTCGTTCATTCGCCGGGTGCTGCAGTCGGGAGTCTTCGCCGAGGGATGGGCGGTGTACACCGAGCAGATGATGCTGGACCAGGGGTATGGCGATGGCGACCTGGCGCTGCGACTGAATCAGCTGAAGTGGTACCTGCGCGCCGTGGCCAACGCCATACTCGACCACAAGATGCACTGCAAGAACATGAGCGACGAGGCCGCGATGGAGCTTCTGGTGAAGCAGGCGTTTCAGTCCGAAGGAGAGGCGGTGGGGAAGATCTTGCGCGCCAAGCAGCAGAGCTGTCAGCTTTCGACGTACTTTGTGGGGCGGATGGCGTTCTACCACCTCCGGCAGGCGGTGCAGCGCGAGCAGGGCGCAGCGTTTCAGCTGGGCCGGTTCCATGAAGCGGTGCTGTCGCACGGGACGCTGCCGGTGCGCTACCTGCCAGAGCTGGTGCGGGTGCGGCTGAGGAGTCCGCGGTAAGGAGGCCAGCCATGAGCGAGTCGCCGCGGCTGGAATTCCTGGGCGACCAGGGAGTGCTCGCGCGATTCACCGACGAGGCACGGGCGCTGGCCTGGGCGGAGGCGGTGCGCCAGCAGGGGCAAGCCTGGCTACTCGATGTGGTGGGCGCCTACACCACGGTGGCGGTCTTCCACGATCCCGGGCAGCTGGCGCTGGCAGAGCTGCCCGACCGGCTGGCGGCCATCGTGGTGAACCCAGGTGGCGCGACGGGAGGGGCGCTGCGAGTCATCCCCTGCTGCTACGAGGTGGGGCCGGATCTGGAGCGCGTGGCGCGGCACGTGGGAACATCGCCTGACGAGGTGGTACGTCTGCACGGGGCGAGCGAGTACACGGTCTATGCGATCGGCTTCTGTCCCGGCTTCCCCTACCTGGGCTATCTTCCAACTCCGCTATGTGGGGTGCCCCGACTCGATACGCCGCGGCTACGGGTGGAGCCGGGCAGCGTGGGGCTGACGGGGCGGCAAACGGGCATCTATCCGGAGGCGCGACCGGGCGGGTGGAACCTGGTGGGCCGGACGCCCCTGGTGCTGGTGGACGTGGCCACGGGCTACTTCCCGCTGCGTACGGGTGACCGGGTGCGGTTCGCGCGGATCGATCGCCTGGAGTTCGACCGGCTTCTGGGGCAGCGGCTCGACTGTTACACTCCCGTTACCGAAGGGCTGTTGTAACTAGCCACGTGAATCTTCTACCCTGGCAGACAGGTGGGCGGCGCTGGCTGCCTGCCCAACACTTTTGACCGGAGGACTGTCCATGTCTAGCCTCCCTGATCGCTGCCTGGGTGTGGGTGTGTTGCTGGGAATGGCCGCGCTGGCCTGGGCTGCCGAGTCGCCACCGCAGGCGGTACCGGTCAAACCCGCCGCACCGGTGTATCGCCTGAGCAAGGCGGTGCAGCACGACAACCTGACGATCTTCTTCCTGGTGGGGGCGGATCAGTTGAAGGGGCAGCGCATCCTGACGCTGGATGAAGCGCTGCGCGATCGCAAGGTAATCGTTCACGAGACGAAGAACGTCAACGAGCTGGCCATCGAAAATGTCTCGGGCGAATCCGTGTTCGTGCAGGCGGGCGACATCGTCAAGGGAGGCCAGCAGGATCGAGTGCTGGCGCTGGATGGGATCATTCAGCCAAAGTCGGGCAAGCTGCCGATCAGTTCGTTCTGCGTGGAGCAGGGGCGCTGGGCGGCGCGGGGAGGGGAGGATAGCAAGAAGTTCAGCCGGAGCCAGCAACAGCTGATCGGCAACGATCTGAAGATTGCGGCGCGTAGCTCGAAGAGTCAGCGCGGCGTGTGGAAGGAAGTGGCCGAGCAGCAGAAGAAGCTGATGATGGCGACGGGTAAAGAGGTCAAGGATGCCCAGTCGAGCACCAGCCTGCAGCTGACGCTGGAGAACAAGAACGTGGCCGAGGCGATCGAGGCGTATCGCAAGAAGCTGGAGGCCCAGCTTCCTCCAACGGAGGACGGCAACGTGATCGGCTACGCAGTGGCGATCAACGGCAAGGTGATGAGTGCGGACATCTACGCCAATAGCGATCTGTTTCGGCGCCTGTGGCCCAAACTGGTGCGCGCCAGCATTCTAGAGGCGGTGGCGGATCGCAAGGCAGGGGGCAAGGTGCCGGAGGTGAAGGCGAAGGAGGTGGAGGCGTTCCTGGCCGATGCTGCCTCGGGGAAGAAGCAGGAGCGCGCGGGGCTGGCCGACCAGCGCGAGGAGCAGCGCGACTCGAAGGATAACGTCTACTTCGAGACGAAATCGGCGAAGGATGGGACAGTGCTACGGCGCAGCTACCTGGCCAAGTAGCCGACGACGGGATGGATGTTCTCTAGCGATCCGGGCTGCGGGCGGTCACCTTCGAGCGGTGGCCTCGCAGCCCGGGTTGTTCTTCCACGGCGCGGACGACGCGGAAGCCGACTGCGGCCTCGTTGGCCAGCCACCAGATGGATTGGGGCACCTGGGGATCGGCCTGGTTCCAGGCAGGGGCAGAAGCGACCCGGGCGGCCGAGCGACAGGCGGAGGCGGCATCGGCGTAGGAGCCGCCCCGGACGACATGCGGATAGCGCGCCGATCCTGGGAGGCGAAATGGGTGGAGGTGCAAGGCACCCGGCGAAAGATCGGCGTAGGCGGTGGCATGGTAGGCATCCAGGCACCACTCAGCGACGTTGCCGTGCATGTCGAACAGGCCCCAGGCGTTAGCGATCTTGCTGCCGACGGGGTGGGTGGTGTCGTTCGCGTTGGTATCGTACCAGGCGAACTTGCCGAGCGAAGTGAGGTCGTCGCCGTGGCTGAAGGCGGTGGACGAACCGGCGCGACAGGCCCATTCCCACTCGGCCTCGGTGGGGAGCCGGTAGAAGCGGCCGGTGGTCTTGCTGAGCCAGTGGCAAAACTCCATGGCGGCGTGGTGTGAGATGCCCAGGACTGGATAGCGCGAGCGGCCATGGCCCCAGGTTTCATCGATGTAAGGCAGCGTGGGCCGGGTAACGGCGTCGGCGTTGGCGGCCAGCAGGTTTTCGTTAACCTTCTGTGAGGTAACCCCCTTGCCGCGGTAAAGATCGTAGAGATCCCAGGTGATCTCGGTGGTGCTCATCCAGAATGGGCGGATGCGAACCCGGCGCTGCGGTCCTTCGTGCGGGCGACGGCCCTTCTCGGTGGGAGGACTGCCCAGAAGGAAAACGCCCCCGGGGACAGGGGCCAGGCGTAGCGAGAGTTTGCTCCCCGGCAAGGTTTCAACCAGGTGGCCGTGAGTGATGGGATCAACCTGGGGATGGAGCACGGCGGGAGCGGGGGCGGCCTGGCCGGGATCGATTGACCAGGGAAGGATGCCGGCGATTATCAGAACCAGGAAGCAGGCCAGGCGGGGCATTCTCTACCTCCCTTGTGATGGTATCGCCCGGTGAGCATGGATGCAGGAAAAAAGCGAAACCGGGAGCGACGAGCGCTCCCGGTTCGATGGTACGTCCGCAGGCCAGGGCTCAGGCGGCGCCGGGCTTGCGCAGGTCGGCCAGTTCCTCACGGACCGGGGCGTAGTGGCTGGGCTCCATGCTGAAGGAAGCCGTGCCGCTGGTCACGTTGCGGAGATCGGAGGTGTAGCCGAACAGCCCTGCGAGAGGGATGTAAGCGTGGATCTGGCAACGGCCCTTGTCGGACGAGAAGTTGAGGATCTCGCCACGACGACGGTTGATGTCGCCGGCCAGGGTGCCCTGGTAGCTTTCCGGAGCGACCACCACGACATTCATGATCGGCTCGAGCAACGTGATGCCGCACTTGACCTGGGCATCGCGGCAGCATTCCAGACCGGCGAGCTTGAATGCCTCGGCCGAGCTGTCCACTTCGTGGTACTTGCCGTCGATCAGGGTGCAGCACATGTCGACGAGGGGGAAGCCGTACTTGGCCCCCTTGACGCAGGAGCCGCGGATACCGGCTTCCACGGCCGGGATGTACTCGCGCGGCACGGCACCACCGACGATCTTGTTGACGAAGTAGATGTTGTTCGGGTCGATCTTGTCGCCCTCCTCCTCGGCGGCGGCCCGCATCTCCTCGATCTTCTCCTTGTCGAGCGGCTCGAAGACGCACTTGATGACGGCGTACTTACCCGAGCCACCCGTCTGCTTGATGAAGCGGGTTTCGATTTCGGCCGACTTGCTCAGCGTCTGGCGATAGGCCACCATCGGCTTGCCGGTGGTGACGATCACGCCCGGGGTACGCATGAGCTTCTCGACGGAGATTTCCAGGTGCAGCTCGCCCATGCCGGAGAGGATGAGCTGCTTGGTTTCCGGGTCGGTGCGGAACTTCAAGGTCGGGTCGTCGCGAACGAGCTTGGCCAGGGAGTCGGCCAGCTTCGTCTCGTCGGTCTTGGGATCGGGCAGCAGCGCCTGGGAGATCACGGGATCCGGGAAGCGGATCTCCTCGAGGATGACCGCATTGTCGTAATCGCAGAGCGTCTGCCCGGTGCTGGTGTTCTTCAGACCGACGACGGCGACGATCTCGCCGGGGCCGACGACGTCGAGGCTCTCGCGCTTGTCACCCATCATGCGGAAGATACGAGCAATGCGCTCGGTCTTGCCGGTGGTGGTGTTGATGACCTCATCCTTGGGCCGCAGCTGGCCGGAGTAGATGCGGGTGTAGACGAGGTCGCCCGTCGGCTCGCTGACCGTCTTGAAGGCCAGGCCCGCGAACGGTTCGGTCGGCTCGGGCTTGCGCAGGACGGTTTCCTTCTCCTTGCTCTTGAAGACGCTGGCCTGCACGGGCGGGCGGTCGAAGGGCGAGGGGAGGTAGTCCACCACGGAATCGAGCAGGAGCTGGACGCCGTGGAAGTTCTTGGACGAGCCGCAGATGATCGGCGTCAGCTTGCCTTCGAGGGTGCCCTTGCGCAGAGCAGCCTTGAGCACCTCGACGGGGACGGGCTTATCCTCGAGGATGAGTTCGACGAGGTGATCGTCCACCAGCGAGGCGGTTTCGAGCAGGAGATGGCGGAACTCCTGGGCCTGAGCCTTGTGCGACTCGGGGATATCCACCAGGCTGTAGCGCACGTTGGTGGAGTCGGTCTTGTCGCGGAGGATGAACTTCATCTCGACGAGATCGATGACGCCCTGGAACTCGCCGGACTGCCCCACGGGGATGGCGCAGATCGCGGGAGTGACCTGGAGCTTCTGCTTCATCTGCTCGATGCAGCCGAGGAAATCGGCACCCATGCGGTCGAGCTTGTTGACGTAAGCGATACGCGGCACGTTGTGGGAGTTGGCCTGGAACCAGACCTTCTCGGACTGCACCTCGACGCCGCCGACGGCGCAGAACACGCAGACGCCGCCATCGAGGACGCGCAAACTGCGTTCGACCTCGGCGGTGAAATCGACGTGGCCGGGGGTGTCGATGAGGTTGATACGGGTGTCGCCCCACTCGACGGTGACGGCGGCACTGTTGATGGTGATGCCCTTGGCCTTCTCGAGCGGATCGAAGTCGGTGGTGGTGTCACCAGAATCGACGTCACCGACCTTGTGCTTGGAACCGCTGAAATACAGAATCCGCTCCGTCGTGGTGGTCTTGCCAGCGTCCACGTGAGCAATGATGCCGATGTTACGAAGGTTCTCTAGCATGGTTCGGTTCGAGGCCGCGGGTTCAGGGCCGCGACGCACTCCTAGGGGACACAGATCAGGTGGAAGCCGGAACCCAGCTCCGGACATCGCCAGTAAGTTTTCCTCTTCCCGTTCCGCTGACAGCAGGTCGCAGACGTAACCAAGGTCAGACAGGTCACGCAGGCGGTATCATGTGGGGTAGCAGGATGGATGTCTACCAACGAACGAAATCCGTGCGCCTTAAACCTGGCCCACGGAAAAGGAGAGCGGAAGGAAGATGACCAGTCTTCATCACAAGCGTCATTCGGGAGCGTTCAGGGAGATTCCCCACGCAGACAGATCGCGACGACCAGCCGGTGGGCACTCAGTAGGTAGAATTTTAACGTCCCAAGGAAGAAAATGTCCAGAGATGTGGTGAAGATTGCGAGAAACCTACCGCCGAGGTCCGTGGCGCAGACCACGGCGGCAGGCTGGGGCGGGTGGGTTATTCGCCCTTGTTGAGACGATCGAGGTAGCTAGCAAAGGCCAGCACGGCGGTGCGGATGGAAAGTTTCAGCTCGAGGCGCTCGCCTGCGGAGAGAGTCAGGCGCATCTGATCGCTGCCTGGGTCAGTAAACGCCTTCCTGGCGGCCTCGGGAGCGTGCTTCTGATCCTTCGCCATGAACTTCGCCAGGCGGCTGCCGGAGATCGCCAGCTGCAGCGGCGTGCCGATGGAGGGCCTGGCCTTCACCGCCGCCTTCAGAGCCGGAAGGGCATCCTCGCCGAGAGTAACGATCAGGGCGTCATCGCGGGCAGCGAAGTAGAGGGCACCAGTGCCGAACATCTCCTTGGCCTGGGCATCCATCTTCAACTGAGTGACCCGGTGGATGTTGACATCGCCTTCCTTCGCGAAGTCGGTCTTCAGCGCCTGGGTTTGATCCTCGGGCATCTTGCTGACCAGTTCCTTGAGCGCCTTTTCGATGGCGAGACCTTTTTCGAGCTGCGCGCTGAGGACGAGGGTGTACTTGCCCTTCTTGCCCGGGCCGCGCATGTCGAGACCGAGGTCGAACTTTCCGGCAGTGGCGGAGGGCTTCAGGCTGTCGATGAGGGGCGTGAGCAGCTCGCGGGCACCCGGATCGAGGTTTTCGGTCGCCTTGGCGATGGCCTCCTCGATGGCAGGGACAGCGGCCTTCTTGATGGCCGCGGGCAGGGCAAGGTAGACCATGCCGCCCATGACGCTATCGCGGGTGCCGATGCCGGACGCCACACTGGAGCTAGGGTTCAGGCTGGCGAAGTTTTTGGCGAGGGTGGAATCGGGCTTGCTGGCAAGGGTGAGTCCCAGCGTCAGATCCCTGGCCTTGCGATCGACGTCGAGCTTGAGCTGAACGGCAGTGGCGTCTTCCAGGACCGACTTGACCAGCGTGGCGGACTCATCGAGCAAGGCGGCCCACACGGCTTTTTGTTTGGGTGTGGCGGCGGGCAGGTCCTGGTCCTTGAGTTCGCCCAGAGTGAAGGCGGAGGCGCTGATGGCGAGCTTGCGCAGCTGAGGGGGCAACTGATCGACGTTGGCGGTCAACGAGAGCAGGCCGCTACCCTCGGCCAGGATCTTCTCGGGGTTAGGAAGCTTGTCCTTCGCGGGAAGGGTCATCTTCTCGTTGAGTTTGGCCATGCCGTAGAGATAGCCGTTGGCGAAGCGGAACAGCAGCGGGACGGGGACGTTCTCGACCTGGAGGGTGTAGAGGCCGTCCTTGTCCTTCTCGGGTTTGAAGTTCAGCTGTTCGAGGAAGGCCAGGAAGGTCTTCTCGTCGGCGATGGGCAGTAGCAGTGCCACCTCGCTGGAGTTGAGGCTTGGCTTGAGCACGGCGAACAGGCCGATCGGCTTCTTGACGTCCACGCCTTCCAGGCCCTGGGGGCTGGTGCGCGCCTTGAGCATCGACTCGATCTGTTTGGCTTCCTCCTCGCGGCCGACCTCCTTGACGAGGAAGCGCAGATCGCCGATCAACTCTTCCAGCGGTTTGAGCCGGAGCAGGAGCGAGGGTTTGGTGGCGTCCTGCGCCTGGGCGGGCGCGAGGCCAAGCACTAGCAGGCCAGCCAGGGCCAACAGAATAGAGCCGCGGAAACGCATACGATGACTCCTTCACCTTTGTGGGATGACAGCATAGGAAAGCTGCTGGCCGACCCGCCGTCAAGACCGCTCACGCTTATCGGAGGTGCTACCCATGAAGGATCGACGAGGTTTCGCCCTGCTGACCCTGGTGCTGGGACTGGCCGCGGCCCCGTGGCTGTGGGCCCGGGACGAGGAGCCCGCAGCGACCGACGCCCCGCGCATCGAGATGACCAAGACCCATCTGAACTTCCTGCGCGGCAAGCAACTCTTCACGCGGTATCACTTCGACATGAAGGTGGCCAAACCGTACTTCTACCCGGTCTACGCCGCCGAGGGGCTGCCCGTGACGCGCGCCTGGCCCATCGAAAACGACCCGGAAGTGAAGAAGGGCGATCATCCGCATCAGAAGTCGATCTGGTTCTGTCACGGCGACGTGATCCCAGAGGGGTTCGAATTCAAGAAATACTTCCGCAACGTGGAAGGGGTCGATTTCTGGTCCGAGGGTCTGGGGCACGGCAAGATCCTCTGCGTGCAGGTGAATCGCGTGGTGAACGCGCGCGATCACGCCGCTGCGGTGACGATGAACGAATGGCGCACTGCAGAAGGGAAGAAGATTCTTGATGAGAGGCGGACCATCTACTTCTATCCGCTGGGGCCGACCGGTAACCTGCTGGTGCTGGACATCGACCTGCATGCGAGTGTGTATCCGATCACCTTCGCGGACACCAAGGAAGGGTCGCTGGGTGTGCGCGTCCGCGAGGTGCTGCGCGGCGACCGCAAGGGTCTGCTGACCAACGCGGAAGGCAAGACGGGCGAGGGGAAACGGCCCAACAAGGACCGCAAGGGTGTCTGGGGGCTGCGCTCGGACTGGTGCGATTACTCGGGGACCATCGACGAGAAGCACAAGGCGGGCATCTCGGTGTTTGCTGATCCGAAGAATCCGATCGACACCTGCTGGCACGTCGGGAACTATGGGTTGATGGCCGCCAACCCGTTTGGCCGCGAGAAGCACGCGGGCTTCCCGGACCGGGCCGGCAACAACACGCCCGTCAAGCTGGCGCGCGACGAGCATCTCCGGCTGCGCTACGGCATCTACGTCCACACCGGCGACGTGAAGGATGGCAAGGTGGCCGAGGCGTATGCGAGGTTCGTGAAGCTGGCCGGCAAGTAGCGCATCGGGAGTCAGAAGGGAAGCTGCCGCTCCCGGTCGCGGTAGTCGGAAAAGGCCGACGGCACGAAGCGATGGAGCTGGGCTGGGCGGTGCGCGCCTTCGCGGCGAACGCCGCCCGTCTCCTCGACGAGGCCCAGTTCCTGTACCTTTCGGCGAAAGTTGCGCCGGTCGAGCGATCGTCCCAGGATGGCCTCGGACACGGCCTGTAGCTCGCTAAGGGTGAATTCGCGCGGCAATAACTCGAAGCAGACGGGTACCTCGGAGAGACGCCGGCGCAGATGGGCCAGCGACTGCAGCAAGAGCGTGCCATGATCGAACGCCAGGGGCGGTAAGGCGCGGACATCGAACCAGCGCACGGCCCGGGCATCGCCGGAGGCACGGAGCTGGCCCCGATCGCCGGGGACCAGGCCGACCCAGACGACGGTGATGGTATGGCCGCGCGGATCGCGCCCGGGAGTGCCAACTGCGCCGACCTGTTCGAGCGAAATGGGCACCAGGCCGGTTTCTTCCTCCAGCTCGCGCAAGGCGGCGGCGATCAGGTCCTCGTCCTGGTGGACGAAGCCGCCCGGCAAGGCCCAGTGGCCGGCGAACGGGTCGGCATCGCGCTGGATGAGCAGCACCTCCAGGCGGAGCTGGTTAAGCGAGCCAGCCACGGTGAAGAGCACCACATCGACCGTGACCGCTGGCCGAGGCCACTCGTAGCTGAACTTGCCGCGTCGCGCCATGCGCCTCTCCTCCGGAAACAAGACTCTGTCATGAAATGCATCCGGCGGCGTGCCTTCAAGTGAGGATCCTGCCCATGAAAGTGTTGACTTGACACAAAGTGGGGCATAGGATCGAAGTGGGAACGATCTCACGGTGGTAACCCGGGCGAACCGGGAGAGGAGTGTCGCCATGCTGGGGATACGCTACTTCAAGGCTGCGCCGACCTCGTACGTGCTGCAGTATGTCAACGGGCGGGTGAAGCGGGAGGGGCTGGGGCTGTCATTCTTTTACTTCGCTCCCTCGACGACGCTGGTGGCCGTGCCGGTGGGAAGCACCGACGTGCCGTTCATCTTCACGGAAACGACGAAGGATTTTCAGACGGTCACGATCCAGGGGCATCTGACGTACCGGGTCAAGGAGGCGCGGAAGCTGGCGGGGCTTCTGGACTTCAGCGTGAACCGCCAAGGCGAGTACCTGACAGAGGATCCAGACAAGCTGCCACTGCGCATCACCCACGCGGCGCAGAACGCCATGCGAGGCGAGGTGCAGGGCAAGGCGTTGCGGGCCGTGCTGCTGGAGGCGGATGGCATCGCCCAGCGGGTGATGGGCACGCTGGGCAGTTCGGCCAACCTGGCAGCGCTGGGAGTGGAGATTCTCGGCTTCGCCATCCTGGCCATCAAGCCGGTGCCAGAAACCGCCAAGGCACTGGAGGCGGAGGCCCGCGAACGGCTACTGCGCGAGGCGGATGATGCGATCTACAGCCGGCGCAACAACGCGGTCGAGCAGGAACGGGTGATCCGGGAGAACGAGTTGAACACCGAGGTGGCGGTGCAAACCAAGCAGCGCGAGATCGAAGAGACGCGGCTGGCGGGGTTGATCTCGCTGGAGGAGCGCCGGCGCGAGCTGGTGGTCACGGAGGCCGAGAACACGCGCATCCGGGCGGATGCCCAGGCGTACACGGTCAAGGCAACGCTGGAGCCACTGTCGGCCCTGGACTCCAAGGCGCTGCAGGTGCTGGCATCGCGGAACATCGATCCGCGGCTGATGGTGGCGATGGCGTTTCAGGAGATCGCGGCCAACGCGACCAAGGTGGGGAACCTGAACATCTCGCCCGAGTTGCTCGATTCGCTGCTGCACCGCAACGGCGACGAGTAACCTTCTCCGGGCGAGCGGGCGTGCAGGCTCGCTCGCCCTTCCTTCCCACAACGGAGGTGCGCCATGGAGAAGATCGTGGTGGTGACCCGGCGGACGCGGCTGGAAGAGCTGATCGACCGCTTCAACACGCTGCCGCAGGCCCGCTTCTACATCGAGCACATGGGGCTGGACTTCTCGGAATACGAGCGCGAGCACGAGGTGTTCACCGGGGTGGCCCGGCAGGTGTTGCGCGACCTGGACCGACTGGGACGGAAGGTCCAGCGAATCGACTGGACCTACCTGCCGAACTTTCTGTTCGACCCGGGTGACGCGGTGGTGGTGCTAGGGCGCGATGGGCTGGTGTCGAACACGGCGAAATACCTGGACGGGCAGAGCATCGTGGGTGTGAATCCGGATCCGTCGCGCATCGATGGTGTGCTGCTGCCGTTTCAGGCGCGTACGGCAGCGGAGGGGGTAGCGCGGGTCGTGGAGCGGCGAGCAGTGTCGCGGCCGATCACGATGGCGGAGGTGCATCTGAACGACGGGCAGAAGCTACTGGCGTTCAATGACTTCTACATCGGGCAGCGGACACACATCTCGTCGCGCTACCGGCTGAGCTGGAAGGAGCAGAGCGAGCCGCAATCGTCGTCGGGGGTACTGGTCTCGACCGGGGTGGGTTCGACGGGCTGGCTCAGTTCGACGCAGAACATGGCGCAGGCGGTGTCGCGGCTGCTCTTGCCGGAGAAGCCGCCGAAGTTGCCAGCGCTGCGGCTGGAGTGGGAGGATCCGCGCCTGGTGTTTGTGGTGCGCGAGCCGTTCCGGAGCCGGGCTTCTCAGGTGCGGCTGACGGCGGGGATGATCGACGCGGGGGAAGAGTTGACCATTGAATCGCTGATGCCGGACGGGGGTGTCATCTTCTCGGACGGCGTGGAGGCCGACGCGCTGGCGTTCAACTCGGGCACGTTGGCAACGATTCGCGCCTCGGAGCGCAAGGCGCATCTGGTGGCGGCTTGAAATACACCGGGGCGCCCGCCCTCCCCTGCCACGAGGAAGGCGAGCGCCCCGGGAACGCCGGCGCGAGGTTTACTTCTTGATCTCGGCGAAGACGATGTCCTTGAAGGTGACCTCCATCGGCCCACCGGCGTGCAGCTGGAAGGCGATGATCCCTTCGGCGGGCATCTTGTCGAACTCCTGATCGACGGTGGTTTCGCCGTTGATCTTGATGGTGACCTTCTTGCCAACGCAGCGGATGGAGTAGTCGTTGAAGCCATCGGCCTTGACGACCTTCTGAGAAGCCTTGGGGGCTTCCTTCATCATGCCGCCGAAGCGTTCGCCGTAAAGGCTGCCCCAGTAGCCGGCGCCGATGTCACACTGCGGGCCGCCGACGGCGAAGACCTTGGGGTCAGCGATCTTGCTGCGGATCTGGACGCCGCTGTTGCCGGCGCCGCCCTTGAGGCGAACCTTGAAGGACAGTTCGAAGTCGGCGTACTTCTTCTTGGAGCAGAGGAAGGTGTTGAACTTGAGGCCCTTGGGGCTGGAGCCGACCAGAGCTCCATCGGTGAAGGACCAGTACTCCTTGAGGCCCTCCCAGCCGTCCAGGGACGGGGCGAGGAACTTGTCCGCGCCGGCGGACTTCTCCTCGGCACGAATCTCGCCGATTCCGACGAACAGCAGCGCCAGGGCCGCCACGAGCAAGGTGCGACGCATGTCAGGTCTCCCAGGGAAAAAGCCTACCCGACGTCTCGTCGTCGGATAGGCCTTAATCTGCGCGGGCAGCCCGGTGTCGGCAAGCTCCTAACTGGCCTGGCGGATCGGAACGCCGTCGGGCCCGACCATGATGGCGCTGTTGTTCTGTGCTTTCGGAGGCACGGCCACGGGGGTCGGCGGAGGCTTCAACTCCGAGGGCTTCTGCGAGGCGGACTGAATTGCCGGGGCAGGAGCGGGCTTCGGCGCGGGCGTGGGTTTTTCGCGCGTTTCGTCCCGGGGCCGGCGACGTAGTTTCTCGATCTCGGCCAGCTTTGCGCGCACCTCGGCGAAGAGTGGATCGTTGCCGGATTCGTGGCCCAGACTGGCCTGGAAGTGCAAGGTGGCCTGGTGCAGCAGCTGGGTGTTATCGACGGCCCGGCGGGCCCGGTCGAGCAGATGCGTGCCACACTCGGCGGCGATGCGAGCGAAGACCAGGTCGCTGGCGGGGGCTTCCTTCGTACCGGAGGCCAGAGAAAGTGCCGCTCCCTCGCTGGGGCCCTGGCGACGCGATTCGGGCCGATCGATGGGCGAAGGCTCGATCAATCCGGCGGCGCGGTCGAGCTGATCCTGGGTAGGCCGACCTGGCGCAGCGGAGGAATCGCCGGAGATGGCATGGCGCATGGCCAGGCCGACCCCGGTGCAGGCCAGAAGAACGACAGCGAAGGTCAGCTGCTTCATGACGTGTTCTCAGTACTGAGGCAGCTGGCGCATGAGGGCGAACACCCAGATGAGCAGGCTGGCGAAGGTGGCGAACATGATGAAGCCCAGGGGGCAGAAGCGGTCGGTCATCGAGGAGACTCCAGCGCAGGCGCGGACCATGGCCTACGCAACTCTAGGTCACGTTTGCCCTCTGTGCCGAATTTTTCGAGAATATCGCCATGCGCGTCGTGGGAGTGCTCGATCTGATGGGGGGTGTGGTGGTCCGGGGCATCGCCGGGCGACGGGAGGAGTATCGGCCAATCCGCAGCCAGCTGTGCGCGACAGCGGAACCGGTGGCGGTGGCGCAGGCGCTGGTGCAGACATTTGGGCTACGGGAGCTGTACGTGGCCGACCTGGACGCCATCGCCGGGGCGGAGCCGGCCTGGGAGGTCTACCGGGCGCTGCGGCGGTTGGGGGTGGCGCTGTGGATCGATGCGGGGGTGCGTTCCGTGGTCGAGGGGCTACGTCTGGCGGAGTACGGGTCGGCGGTGGTCGGCCTGGAAACTGTTGCGGGGCCCGACGTCGTGGAGGCTCTCGCCCGTCAGCTGCCCGACCAGGTGGTGTTTTCGCTGGACCTTCGCGCGGGTCGGCCGCTGGCCTGGGGAGAGAGCAGCGAGGCCATCGTGGAGGAGGTGGTGCGTCGGGGTGTGCGGCGGTTGCTTACGCTGGATCTGTCGCGAGTAGGCGTGGGCCAGGGCACGGGGACTGAGACGCTGTGTGCCTGGATCGCGCAGCGGCATCCTCAGGTGGAGTTAAGCGCGGGGGGCGGGGTACAGGGGCGGGCCGATCTCGACCGGCTACGCGCGTGTGGCGTGCAAGCCGTGCTGGTGGCTTCGGCGCTGCACGATGGGCGGCTGACGGCGGCGGATCTACGCTTCTGAAGCGCGCCATTCGTAGAAGGCGGCCTGGCCGATGTTCTCCTCGACCTCGACGCGCAGCACCTCGGGGGTGTAGCTGTGCTGGCTCTGGAGCGCAGCGAGCAGGCGCTGGCCGATGTAGCGGGCGAGCAACTCGGCGGTTGTGTTCTCGATGGGCAGAAGCACGGTGTCGTCGCGCGGGAAGAGCCATTCGCGGTCACGATAGGTGACATGAACGCTGCGTGGACCGGGTTCGACGCGGATGAGGCGGTTCTGCGTCGGCAGCATCATGCGGTGGTCGAGTTCATCGACGATTTCGCGGGTGCGGTTCTTCAGCGCGATGAAGTCGAAGACGTAGTAATTGTTGTCGAGGTGGCCTTCGACCTCCACCGCGGTGCGGTAGTTGTGGCCGTGGAGCCTTTCGCAACGATCACCCTCGTAGCTGATGAAGTGGCCACTGCAAAATACGAGGTAGTCCTTGGTGACACGGACCTTGAATCGCTCGCTCATGGGGGGAAACTGGGTGGAAAAGGTGCGCCGATCATGGTAAGTGCCCCCGGCAGGATTCGAACCTGCGACCACCGGTTTAGGAAACCGATGCTCTATCCCCTGAGCTACGAGGGCCGGCGCAGGACGCCAGCGTCCCGGCGGGGCCGGTTTGACGGGCCGAACGTATCATAGGGCGGACCCCTGGGTCCCGCAAGGGTGCGGGAATCGCCGAGATGGTTGTGCCGGCGGGTCCGAGAGGATGGTATAATCAGGCTGAACGACCCCCCTGGTGGTGAAGGTACGCAAGCTCAGCCGTACTCCGTCGAGGAACCTGTGCCTCCCGATCCGTTACCGACGCCTCCGGACTCCGGAACTCCGTCCGCGTCTCGCTCGCCCTCGCCCGGGACGGAACGACGGGTGGTGCGCCTGGGGAAGTACGAAGTCTTCCAGCACCTGGCGACGGGCGGCATGGGGGCGGTCTACCGGGCCCGCGACACCGAGGCGGGCCGTGAGGTGGCGCTGAAGGTGTTGCCACCCGAGCTGGCCGCCAAGAAGGGCATGCTGGAACGCTTCCGCCGCGAGGCGCGGAGCGCGGCCAAGCTGCACCACGAGAATATTGTTACCCTCTTCGAGTCCGGTGAGTTGAACGGCACGTTCTACCTTGCCATGGAGTTCGTCGAAGGGGTGGACCTGCACGATCATGTGAAGAAGCTTGGGCCGTTCGAGCCGGAAGAAGCGCGACAGATCATCCTGCAGGCCGCCCGCGCGCTGCAGCACGCGGACGAGTACGGCATCATCCACCGCGACATCAAGCCGTCGAACTTTCTGCTGCAGCGGAGGAACGGCAAGCTGTTCGTGAAGCTGCTGGACTTCGGCCTGGCGCGCGAGGTGGACGCTGACGACTTCCGCGTCACCCGGGCGGGAACGACGGTGGGCACGGTGGACTACATGGCCCCGGAGCAGGCGCGCGACTCGGGTGCGGCCGACATTCGCAGCGATCTCTATTCCCTGGGCAGCACCTGGTATCACCTCCTGGCGGGCCGGGCGCCGTTCCCGGAGGGGGGGTTAGGCGAAAGACTCGTCAAGATCATGCACGACGAGCCGCCGGATATCCGGCAGATCAATCCGTCGGTGTCGGATGAGACGTGGGAGGTGCTGTCGACCCTGCTGGCGAAGGATCCGCGCGAGCGCTACCAGACGCCGGCGCTGCTGATCGATGCGCTGTTGAGCCTGGAGGGCAAATCGGTGGCGCGGCCGCGGCTGCGGCTGAGCAAGCCAGCGCCGACGAAGGTGCGTCCCGCGACGAAGCTGAAGACGCCGATGCCACGGGTGATCAAGGAGGAGCCCGAGAAGCCGGAGCCGAGCCCGCGCCTGTGGTACGCGCTGGCCGCCGTGGTGACGGTTTTGATGCTTGGGGTCATCCTGATCGCGCTGAGCATGCCGCGGAAGAATCCGGAATCCGACTCCGGGTCGGGCGCGGGCGATGGGACGCTTCCTCCGGTGGTGAACTCCGGGGTGGCCACGTCGGGGCCGATCCCCAAACCGCCGTTGCCCGGGCAAGGTGCTGCGGTGCAGACACCGACGCCCACCCCGACGCCACCAGCGCCGGCCAACCTGCTGCGCGTGGTGTCCTCGGCGACGACGACGCTGGACCTGCCCGCGTTGCGCTCGGAGGTGGAAAAGCCGTGGGCGAACCTGGCGCCGGTTCCGGCCAGTGCGACGGTGGTGCGCGTGGCGCGAACGGCAGAGCTGGGACCGCTCAGCTTCCGCAGCCTGGCGCAGGCCTGTCAGGCGGGTGAGCCAGGCAAGCCGCTGGTGGTGGAGATTCACGACAATGGGCCGCTGATCGAGGTGCCAGGCGAGGCGGTCTCCGGGCGCGACCTGGTCATCCGGGCGGGGGAAGGGTTTCGTCCCCTGGTGGTGTGGGATCTGCCCACGACGCTGGCCCGGCAGGCAGGCAAGAGTGGCGGCGCGCTGGCGTTTTTGCGCGTGGGCAAGGGGCGATTGTGGCTACAGGGGCTGGAAGTGGTGCTGCGCTGGCCGGAGAACGCGACGGCCGCGGCGCGGCTGCTCGACCTCGACCTGACCGAGCTACACGTCCAGGATTGCACCTTCTCAGCAGCGGGCAAGCCTGCCGGGGGGATCACCCTGGCGCGGCTAGTCAGCGCGGAGCCGGGTGCCCGGGTGCGCTTCACGCGCTGCCAGGTGCGCGGCGCGGGGTGGACGGCGCTGGATGTCGAGGCACCCGAGGCCGAGGTACTGTTTGACGGCTGCCTGGTGGTGGGCGGGACGCAACCATTGCTGCGAGCGCAGGTGGGTAGCAAGAAGAGTCAGATCCGCGCGGTGCGCTCGACGTTCGTGAGCGGGGCCAACTTTCTCGAGCTACGTCCGACCGGAGGGGAAGCGAACCCGGCCTTCGCCTGGCTGGGGTGGGATAGCCTGGTTAGCTCGTCCACGGGGAGCGGCACGCTGCTGGCACTGCTCGACCGGGCTGACACTCGAAACATGGTCTGGCGCGGCTGCAACTGTGTGTATGCCGGCTGGCGTGAGTTGCTGACCGGAGCGACTCCGGTGGCCGCGGACCTGGCGGCGTGGCACCGGCACTGGGCTGACGTCGGCAACGACACACTGAGCCCAGGCACCTGGCCCGACCAGATTTATACCGAACTCGCTAGCCAGGCAGCCGCCAGCTATCAGCCGACGGGACCAGTTCTCTACGGCGCCTCCGTGGCGCGCGAGCAGCCACTGGGTTGCCCCGTCGCGACGTTGCCGCCGGCACGGGATGGCTGGATCGCCATGGTGTTCGATCCGGTGCTGACGCCGCCGGAGCTGCTCAGTGACGAAGCCGCGCCACCGATTCCGCCAGTGACGGACGGATTGTGGACGGGGGCAACGATTGACCTGGCGGCGTACGACCTTGGCGCCGAGCTGGCCAAGCTGCAGACAGCGCGGCGGCTGGCGCCGCAGGTGGTGCTGCATTTGCGCGGCAAGGGCGAGCATTCGTCGTCGCCGATCCGTCTGAAGGGCGTCCACCTGACGTTGCACTTCGAGGAGCCGGCCGACAAGGAGACGCCGCCCATCACTCTCAACCTGGCGCGGACGAGCGGGTCGGTGCCGCTGATTGATTTGGAAGAAGGATCGCTGGATGTCATCGGGGGAACGCTGCGAGTACCGGACCAGTCCACCCTGAAGGTGTCGCAGGTGATCCGGGTGCGTGGGGGAAACCTGCGGCTGTTCCGCACACGCATCGAAGGGCCACAGCAGTCCACCCCCGAGGGGTTCCAGGCGGCCATCACCGTCGTGGGGTCGGGCGACCCCCTGGCGGAGAAGGCGCGCAGCGTGGTGATCAACGAATCGGTGATTGTGTCGAGCCGCGCGGGGCTGGATCTGGTGGGGATTGGGCTGCGGCTGGCAGTGGCGCAGAGCGTCATCGTGGCGGGAAGCGATGCGCTGCACTTCACCCCGGGCAAGGCGTTCAAGGGACGGGCTGCGACGCAGGTCTTTCTGACGCATGTGACGCTGGCGGGCCGGCGGGCGGTGGTGGGGCTCTCCGACCCCGGCGCCGGTGAGATGCCGACCGAGCCGATCTATGTGCAGGCGAAGGAGTGTGCCTACCTGAACCCGTTCCCGGGCAGGCCAAGCAAGGCCGGCATCCTTGCCTGTGAAGGCGAAGCCCTGTCGCGCGGGTTGCTACTGTGGCAGGGAGAGCGGGAGGGCTTCGACATTCGGCTCTTCTTCGCGGCGGCGCCGGTGGCGAGTATTGGCGAGAAGAAGGAAGGCTATGCCCCGTGGAAGCAGTTGTGGGGACCGGCGGCGGTCCGCGAGCCGCGCGAGCTGGCGCTGCTGCCGGCGTTCGAGGCCCGGCGCTGGCCGCTGGAACGACTGATGCTGAAGAGTCGGCAGCCACCCGGGGCCAATCTCGAGCGCCTGGGGCTGACCCCGCGCAAACCGATGCCGCCCCGCTGACGAGGATCCCATGCGGTTCGCCTTGGTAGGAGAGCATCGCGACGGGGTGAACCTGGCGCTGGCTCTGGTCGAGTCGGGGCGTCACCAGGTCGTACGTGTCTCCGTGGCGCTGGAAGCTAGTGACCGCGCCCGGTTGAACGAGCCGCGTCTGGTGAGCGATCTGGAAGAGATTCTGGCCGACCCGGAGGTGGAAGCGGTTCTGGTTGCCGAAGCGTCGGCTCAGCGCGAGGAGCAGGTGCGGCGAGCGCTGCAGGCGGAAAGGCATGTGGTCTGCATCCACGCTGGCGATGCCGGGCCAGAGGGCGCGTACGAGGCCAGCCTGATCCAGGGCGACACGAAGCGAGTGCTGCTGCCGCTGCTTCCCTGGGTGCATCACCCGGCCGTGCTGCGCTGGAAAGAACGGATCGACCAGGTACGGGCGGCGTCCACCGAACCGCAGTGGGTGCTGACGGTGGAGCTCCGCACAGGCGAGACGCAACCGGGCATCGACTGGTGGCTGCTGCGCCAGGTGGGAGGGGAGATACAGGAGGTCTCGGCCCAGGGTGGCGAGGAGTCGGCTGCGGAGCCTATGCTGGTGGCCGGGCGATTCGTGGAGGGGGGATGGTTTCAGGTGACTGTGCTGCCCGGATTCGGCGAGGAGAGGGTGCGCCTGCGCCTGGGGGGATTGGCGCACGAGGCGGAATTGTTCTTACCCGTGGGGCTGGAGGGGCCGGCGTATCTGACCTGGAGAGAAGCGGGACGGTGGAAGGAAGAGGCATGGCCGGCCTGGGATCCGTGGCCGACCTATGTGGAGCAGCTGGAGCGCGCCTTGGCTGGCGAGCCGGCTGAGCCGACCTGGCAGGACGAGGTGCGCGCACGCGAACTGGGCGATGCGACCCGGCGCAGTCGGCAACGTCGGCAGGTGCAGACGCTGGAGTACGCCGTGGCGAACGAGGAGGTAGGGTTCAAGGGGACGATGGCGCTGACAGGATGCGCGCTACTGTGGGTGGTGCTGGGGCTGGCGGTCGTGTCACGCTGGCTGCCAGCGGCGGGGTGGCTGATCGTGCCACTTCTGGTGTCGTTCATCGGTCTGCAGGTGCTGCGGTGGGTGATCCCGACCCGGCCGGAGACGTCGGAGCCGTGATTTTTCGCTCTTGTCAATGGTCGTGGCGCGGGTATGATGGGAGGCAGGAGTAATGCTCCTCACCCATGCGGGTGTAGCTCAGTGGTAGAGCGTCACGTTGCCAACGTGAATGTCGTGGGTTCAAGTCCCATCACCCGCTCTTGAAGCCCGGAGGCGAATCCTCCGGGCTTCTTGTGTTTGTTGCCACTCACTTCCTGGATGGCGAAGCTGGCGTCTTCGTGGCTGGGTACTTCGCGCGCTCCGCTTGCCATTTCTTCACCTCATCGGGTTTGTTGGTGGCCGTGTACAGGTCGATGAGCCGGTCGAGGGCCTCGGGAATGCGGGTGCCGCCCTGCGGCGGGATGGCCTTCTCGCGGGCCTTCAGCCCCTCGTACCCCTTGACCAGCAACGGCTCGGTGTCGGCGTACTTCTCCTGGCCGAGCAGCGCCCCGCCGAGCATCGACTGCGTGTTGAACGTGGCCCAGGCGTCCGGCTCCTTCGCCTCGCGGATGGCCAGGCACTCGCGGAGCAGCGGCTCGGCCTCGGCGAACCTCTTCAACCCCAACAAGGCCAGCCCGAACGGGGCCAACTGCTCCGCCAGTTGCGGGCTGTCCTTCGGCAGTGTCTTGCGGGCGTCGGCGAGCAGTTCGTCGATCAACCTGGCCGCCTCGGCTGGCTTGCCCGCCTTGGTGTAGGCGCCGACCAGTTGCGGGCCGACCCACCGGAGGGAGGCGTGCTTCTTCGCCGCCCGGTGAGCCTCCTCCAGGAGCGGGGTCGCCTCCATCAGCCGGCCGGCGTCCCTGTAGTTCACCCCCAGGTTGGCCACTGTCGTCAGCGTGTCCGGGTGGCCGCGCCCGAGCGTCTTCTCCCGGAGCGGGAGCACCGCCTCGAACAGCGGGACTGACTGGTCCAGCCGCTTCAGCGACCAGTAGCACACCGCCAGGCTGTTCATGCTGATGAGGGTGTTGGGGTGGTCGGGGCCGAGTTTGGCCTTCGTCAGCCTGAGCGTCTCCTCCAGGAGTGGCAGAGCCTTGTCCAGCTGGCCGGCCTCCCGGTAGCCCGCCGCCAGGTTGTGCATGCCGGCGAGAGTGTTGGGGTGGTCGGGGCCGAGCTTGGCCTTCGTCAGCCTAAGCGTCTCCTCGAAGAGCGGCAGGACCTTGTCGGGCTGCCCCCGGTAGCCCAACGCCAGGTTGTTCATGCTGGTGAGGGTGTCGGGGTGGTCGGGGCCGAGCCTGGCCTTCCGCAGCTTGAGCGCCTCCTCGAACAGCGGCAGGGCCCGGTCGAGCTTCCCGGCCTCCAAGTAGCCCATCGCCAGGTTGTTCATGCCGGTGAGGGTGGTGGGGTGGTCGGGGCCGAGCTTGGCCTTGAACTGCTTAAGCGTCTCCTCCAAGAGTGGCAGAGCCTTGTCCATCTGGCCGGCGTCCCGGTAGCCCCCCGCCAGGTTGTTCATGCGGGCGAGGGTGGAGGGGTTGTCGGGGCCGAGTTTGGCCTTCGTCAGCTTGAGCGTCTCCTCGAACAGCGGCAGGGCTTTGTCCCACTGGCCGGCGTCCCGGTAGCCCAAAGCCAGGTTGTTCATGCTGGTGAGGGTGGTGGGGTGGTCGGGGCCGAGCCTGGCCTTCATCAGCTTGAGCGTCTCCTCGAACTGCGGCAGGGCCCGGTCGAGCTTCCCGGCGTCCCCGTAGCCCACCGCCAGGTTGTTCATGCTGGTGAGGGTGGAGGGGTGGTCGGGGCCGAGCCTGGCCTTCTTCAGCTTGAGCGTCTCCTCCAAGAGTGGCAGAGCCTTGTCCCACTGGCCGGCCCCCCGGTAGCCCAAAGCCAGGTTGTTCATGCCGGCGAAGGTGGTGGGGTGGTCGGGGCCGAGCTTGGCCTTGAACAGCTGAAGCGTCTCCTCGAACAGCGGCAGGGCCCGGTCCCACTGGCCGGCCCCCCGGTAGCCCAAAGCCAGGTGGTGCATGCTGGCGAGGGTGGTGGGGTGGTCGGGGCCGAGCCGGGCCTTGAACAGCTCCACCGAGCGGGTCACGAAGGGGATGCTGGTCGCCGCCTCGCCCACCCCGCGGTAGGCTTCCCCGACCGTCTTCAGGATCTCCGCCTGGACCAGCGGCTGGTTCGGGAAGTTCGCCTCGATCTTGTCCGGGGCGAGTTCCTTCGCCGCCCGGTCCAGCAGCTCGCGGACGGTCGGGTTCGGCTTCGCCTCGGCCGCCGGCCCGCCGGCCCGCATCAGGGCATCCGCCTGGGCCGTCGCGTCCGCCTGGGCCAGCAGCTTGGTCTGCAGAAAGTTCTTCACCGCCTGGGCGATCCGCTGCTCTTGCTCGGCCCTCGCCTTCTCCTCGACGGCCGTCCTCTTCTCCGCCTCGACCTGAACGAGGCGGTCGCCGGCGAGCCGTTCGCCGGCCTCGGCCCGCCGCTGCTGCCCCTCGGCCTCGGCCCGCCGCACCTCGGCGTCGAGCTTGGCGAGGCGTTCCCCTTCGGCCCGGTCGGCCTCCGCCGCCTGGGCCGCCAGGGCGGCCCGCTCCTGCCGCTTCGCCTCGATCAGCCCGGCGGTCGTGCCGACCACCCCGGCGACCAGGGCGAGCAGCACCAGGCTCACCGCCACCACCTGCGGCCGGTTGCGGCGGACGAACTTCCGCAGCCGGTACGTCGCCCCCGGCGGCCCAGCGGTTACCGGCTCGTGGGCCAGGAACCGCTCCACGTCCCGGGCGAACCCGCTGGCCGTCTCGTACCGCCGGTCCCGCTCCTTCGCCAGCGCCTTGAGCACGATCCAGTCCAGCTCCCCCTTCACGAACCGGCCCAGCTTCGCCGGCTCGGTCTGTCGGCTCGCCGCGATGGATGGCATTGATTCGGCCGCACTCAGCCGCGAACTCGGCGTCGGCGCTTCCTGCTCGCGGACCAGACGCAGCATTTCGTCCAGGGCGGCCCGCTTCAGCGTGTCGCGGGTGATTGGTGTGGTGCCCGTGAGCAGTTCGTACAGGATGACGCCCAGCGCATAGACGTCGGCCCGAGTGTCCACGTCCACGGCGTTAAACGTGGCCTGCTCTGGGGCCATGTAGGCCGGCGTTCCCATCACGCTGCCGAACGCCGTGAACATCGACTGCTCGCTGAGTTGCAGCCCCGTCGTCGCCTTCGCCAGCCCGAAGTCGATGACTTTCGGGACCGGCCGGCCATCGTGGCTCTCCACGAGGATGTTCGACGGCTTCAGGTCGCGGTGGATGATGCCCTTCTGGTGGGCGTGCTGCACCGCCGAGCAGATCTGGGTGAACAGGTTCAGCCGCTCGGGGATGGTCAGCTTGTGCGTATCGCAGAAGTCGTTCAGTGGGACGCCCTTGACCAGTTCCATCACGAAGAACGGCGACCCCGTGTCGGTCGTGCCGGCATCGAGCAGCTTGGCAATGTGCGGGTGATCCATCAGGGCGATGGCCTGCCGCTCGGCCTCGAACCGGGCGAGGATCATCTTCGACTGGCCCCGCTCAACCCGGATGAGTTTGACGGCGACCTTGCGCTTGACCGGCTCGGTCTGGTCGGCCATCCAGACGGTGCCCATGCCGCCCTCGCCGATCTGCTGCCGGAGCTTGTACCGGCCGGCGATGATGCAGCCGGGTTGCTCGCCAGGAGGTGGAGCCGGGGAGCCGTTGAGGGCGGCCTGCACGGGGAACTCCCCGGTGACGGCCGACGCCTGGTCGGGCAACGGCGAGGCCTCATGAGCGCGGAGCAGCGCTTCTACCCGGGCGCGGAGTTCGGGGTGGTCGCACTCGCGGTCGAGAAAAGCGGCCCGCTCGGCCAGGTCGGCGAGGTCGGAGGCAGCCAGGAACAGAGATTTCGCGCGGGCGGCATCGACGGCCATGGGGATGTCTCCGAAAAGGGTCTGTCCTCAATGCGACATCGATGGCCAGGGTGTCTCGCGCTTTTTGATTTATTTGTCCAGCGCCTCGCGGAGCCAGGCGCGGGCGTACTTCCAGTTCCGATAAGCGACGGGACGAGAAAGGCCCAGGGCTTGACCGGCTTCCTCGACAGAAAGGCCGGCGAAAAGGTGCAGGTGCGCCAGTTGGGCCGAGGTGTCATCCTCCGCGGCCAGACGGGGCAGCAGGTCATCCAGGGAGAGGAGCAAATCGGGATCCTCGGCCAGGGAGTGGGCGCGGTCGAGCAGTTCGACTCGAATCCGCTCACCACCACGCTTGAGCCGCCTTCGCGCACGGGCCGACTCGACGAGGATGCGGCGCATGGCCTCGGCGGCGGCAGCGAAGAAATGGGCGCGGTTCTCCCAGCGGGAGGGGTCTTCGGGCCCGACGAGGCGAAGGTAGGCCTCGTGGACCAGGGCAGTGGGTTGCAGCGTCTGGCCGGGAGACTCTGCCGCCAGGCGCACGGCAGCGAGCGCCCGCAGTTCGTCGTAGACGAATGGGAGCAACTGGGCGGCGGCGTGGCGATCTCCGGCCGCGGCGGCTTCGAGGAGGTGGGTGAGGTCGGACATGGTAGACCCAGTGTAACCACTGCCTCTGGCGCGAGAACGGGAAAATTGCCAGGAGAACGTCTCCTACGCGGTCGGCGAGGGAAGCCCAAACACCGCAGATGGTCGCGTCGAGAAGGCCTGACGTGAATCTGGCGTCGGGGTCTTCCCATCGGGAGACGACCTCCTAGAATAGGTTGATTCTCACACGGGAGTAAAGCCACCCCCGGCCAGGGGACCCACTACGAGTTGCCCCATCGCGGGGTAAGACGACAGCCGAACAAGGAATCGAGTCAACCCATGACGGAAGAAACACGCCAGGACGCCTCGGCCATGACTGAGGAGGCACCGAAGAAGCTTCGCCAGCAGGTGGACATCAAGGACACGGGGCCGTGCAAGAAGCACATCAAGGTGACGGTGGAACGGCAGGACATCGTGGATCGCATGGGCGATCACTTCAGCCGGCTGGTGCGCGAATCGAACGTGGATGGCTTCCGGCCGGGCAAGGCGCCGCGCAAACTGATTGAGAAGCGGTTCCACGGTGAGGTGGCCAACCAGGTGAAGGCCGAGATCCTGCTGGCCAGCCTGGAGCAGGTGGGCGAGGATCACGACGTGGCTCCGCTGGCGCCGCCGCAGATTGACCCGGACAAGATCGAGATTCCCAAAGATGGGCCGATGGTCTATGAGTTCGAGGTCGAGGTCCGGCCGCAGTTTGACCTGCCGGAGTACAAGGGGCTGACGCTGAAGCGGCCGACGCGGACTTACAGCGAGTCGGACATTGCGGAGGCACGGCGACGGTTTCTCACGTCGTATGGGCAGGTAGTGCCCAAGGAGAATGGCACCGCCGAGCTGGGCGACATTCTCGTGGCCGATGTGATTGTTCGGCAGGGAGATGCGGTGATTGGGACGTTGAAGGAATCGAGCGTGCGCGTGGAGCGGACGCTGGCCTTCAAGGACGGCATCATCAAGAAGTTTGCCGACCAGGTACAGGGGATGAAGGCGGGCGAGAGCCGGATTCTCGACGTGGAGCTGTCGAGCCAGGCTGCGGGTAACATGGCCGGGCAGACGGTGAAAGCGACGTTCGAGGTCAAGGACGTCAAGACGACGCGGCTGCCGGACCTAACGCCGGAGTATTGCACGCAGACGTTCGGGCTGGCGAACGCGGATCAGCTGGACGAGATGATCAAGGGAGCGCTGGAGCGAAACCTGGAATACGAACAGCGGCGTTCGGCGCGGATGCAGGTGCTGGAGAAGATCACGGCGGCCTCGACGTGGGAACTGCCGGAGGATCTGCTGCAGCGCCAGTACCACCGGGCGCGGTCGCGGCGTATCATGGAGATGCGCGGCGATGGGCTGTCGGATCAGGAGATCGCCAAGCAGCTGCGGTTGATGGAACAGGACATGTACGCCTCGACCGCGCTGGCGCTGAAAGAGCACTTCGTGCTGCAGAAGATTGCCGAGGAAGAAAAGATCGAGGTGGACGACAAGGACGTGGCCGACGAGATCGAGCGGATCGCCGATCAGACGGGCGAATCGCCGCGTCGGGTGCGGGCCCGTCTGGAAAAGGACGACATGATCGAGGCGCTGATGGCGGAAATGGTCGAGCGGAAGGCGCTGGACCTGATTCTCGACAGCGCGAAGTACGAGGATGTGGCGCAGCAGACCGAGGAAGCGGGGGCGGAGATGGCCACCGTGGACGCCCAGGCGGTTCCCGGCGAGATGCGGGAGCCGAGCGCCGAAGCAGCCCCGACGACCGAAGGATGACGGGTGTGGGAGTTTGATCGGCCACGGGGAGGCAGGGGGACGCGCCGCGGCCCCTTCCCCGGGTGATCCTCCTTAAGAATCAGGAGTATTCGCATGTCCGAGTTGATTCACCCGCTGGCGGGGGTGCTCCGCAGCCAGCGCTTCCGGGATTACACGCGCCAGCGTCAGTATGGCACGGGCGACATTCTGCTGGACAACCGCATCATTTTCTTCGGGTGCGCCGGCAGCAGCATCTACGAGCCGGTCATCACCGATCAGACGGCCACCATGGCCATCCAGCAGATGCTGTACCTTCAGTATGAGAACCGCAATCAGGAGATTCACTTCTACATCAACTCGCCTGGTGGGTCGGTAACCTCGACTCTGGCGATCTACGACACCATGCAGTTCCTGGAATGCCCGGTGGTGACCTACTGCATGGGTCTGGCGGCCTCAGGTGCGGCGATTCTGCTGTCGGCCGGCGCCAAGGGCAAGCGCTATGCCCTGCCCCATGCCAAGGTGATGATTCACCAGCCCTGGAGCCAGGGCATGTTCGGGCAGGCGTCCGACGTCGAGATTGAGATGAAAGAAATCCTGCGCGAAAAGCGCCGGCTCAACGAGATTCTCGCTCGTCATACCGGTCAGTCGATGGAGGTCGTCGAGGCGGAGACCGAGCGGAACCGCTACTTCACCGCCCAGGACGCCAAGGAATTTGGGCTCGTGGATGAGGTGCTGTCCAAGATGGCGGCACCCGACAAGAAGTAGGCGGCGCTTCCTTCCCTCGAACATCCCGCGGCTGGAGGCCCCTGGTCCCCCGCGCATCGGAGATCTGTCATGCCTTCGGTTCCCTACGTCGTGGCGCCTCACGGCAATGAAGAGCGCGTCTTCGACATTTACAGTCGTTTGCTGAAAGATCGGATCATCTTCATGCTGGGTGAGGTGGACGACGAGAGCGCGAACCTCGTCGTGGCCCAGATGCTGTATCTGAACGCGGAAGATCCGAAGTCGGACATCCACCTGTACATCAACTCCCCGGGTGGATCGGTCACGGCGGGAATGAGCATCTATGACACGATGCGCTACATTCAGTGCGATGTGGCGACCTACTGCATCGGCATCGCGGCCAGCATGGGGGCGACCATCCTGGCGGCGGGGACCAAGGGCAAGCGCTATGCCCTGCCCCACGCCGAGGTGATGATTCACCAGGTGCTGGGCGGATTCCGCGGCCAAGCCACCGACATCAAGATTCGCACCGAGCACCTGCTGCGGACCAAGCGGATCATGAACGACATCCTGTCGAAGGCGACCGGCCAGCCGCTGGAGCGCGTCGAGAAGGACACGGATCGCGACAACTTCCTGACGGCCAAGGACGCAAAAGAGTACGGTCTTGTCGATCATGTCATCGAAAAGATGATCATCCCCAGCCGGTCATAAGGGATCTACTCGCGGGGAGGCGCGGCTCCGTGCACGGAGGCGCCTCCCCGATGTATTGGCCTCACCTCTGGGTGCCAGCAGCGCCGATGCGAACCGAGGAACCCTGATTGGCCTCCTCGAACGCAAGGAATTCGCATCATGCGCTGGCCGCTAGCGTTCGTACTTTCGGTTAGCCTGGTTGGCGCGCTGGTCGGCTGCCGTGGCAACAACAAGTGTGGCCAGGTGGAGTCGGAGCTGCGCGCTCGCGAGGAGGATGTGCGCCACCTCAAGGGCGAGCTGGATCGGGCCGAATTTTACAACCAGTCGCTCTCTCGCGAACTGGCAGCGGTCCGGGGCGACCCAGGGCCGGGCGGGATGATCGAGAAACCGTCGGAGCGCTATCCCGTGCGGACGCTGCGTCTGGGACGAGGCACGGCGGGCCGACCGGCTGATTGCGGCGGCGACGATGCCTTGCAGGTGCAGGTGGAGCCGGTGGATTGCGAGGGCCAGACGATCAAGGCGCCGGGCTGCCTGTACATCGAGGCGGTCGAGATCACCAAGGAAGGGCTGAAAAGGCCGTTGTCGTCGTGGGAAGTGTCGCGCGAGGAGTTATCGCGGAAGTGGCAGAACGGGCTGTTCAACACCGGCTACATGCTGACCTTCCCGTGGAAGACGCCGCCCCTCACCGAGAAACTCCGCATCCTGGCGCGCTTCACCATCGTTGATGGACGCGTCTTCGAGGCGGACAAGGACATCACCGTCCGATTGTTGCCCGAACACGCCCGCCGGCCGAGCCTGACCGCGCCTGAGACCGAGCTACCAGTTCCGAGTCCGGCACCGGGGCTTCCTCCCGGAGCGGTGGTGCCGGCCATCCCGGGACCTGATTCCCCGATGCCGCCCACGCCGGGAGTGCCCGTGGTTCCCCCTGGTGGTCCGGCCGTGATACCGCCGGGTGGCACGCTACCCGGGCCAACCGAGGTATTGCCGGCTCCCTCTGCGCCGCCGTCGGTTATTCCGGAGGTGATTCCGAAGTCGCCGAACAAGCCACAGGGCACGCCCGCCTCGACCGATGGGCCACGATTAATCCAGGGCAACGTGCCGCGCAGCCCGAAGGTCCAGCTGCTTCGGCCCGTGCGCATGCCGTTAGATCCGTGAAGACGCGGTTGCCGTGATGAGCGATCTCCTCCCTGCGCTCACGCGGCTGCTGGTCTGCCAACTCTTCTGCATCAGCCCCGTCTATGCGTCGCGACTTGAGGCGTCGTGGAGGGGGTTGGCTTTGCATGGAAGCACGGACCGGGCAAGCTGGGCTTGACGTTCAGCGCGGCGAGTGGCATATCTCCGCGCTGAATGGAATGCTCGATGGAGTAGGGCACGGGCGGCGAGACATGAGCTCGCGGCAGGGGGGGAACATGTGGCGAACACTGTGGTCGGCGGGGTTGGCGGTCTGGCTGGGCGGTTGCGCCTCGGGCCCGCTCCAGGAGAACCCGATCCAGATTCGCGCGGATCGGAGCGGCTGCCATGAGAACCCCATCTACATCCCCCAGGGTCCCATGGCCTACGCCCGGATGTTCGAGAAGATCGAGGACATCCTGTCGGATTACTTCGTCATCGCCTACGCAAACCGCTATGACGGACGAATCGAGACGCATCCGTCGATCGCGCCCGGAATCGAGCAGCCGTGGAAACCGGGTAGCCCGGATCTCTATCAGCGCGTACTGGCCTACTTTCAGAGCATCCGTCATCGCGCCATCGTGCTGATCACCACGGCGGACGACGGCGGCTACTTCGTCGATGTGAAGGTGCTCAAGGAGCTGGAAGATTTGCCGGCGCCAGTCCGCGCCACCACCGGCGATGCCACCTATCGCATGGTGCCGACCGTGGAACGGCAGTATGAAGTGGTGGCGGGCGATGTGTTTGATCCGGCGTGGATTCCCATGGGCCGCGACACCAAGCTGGAGCAGGTGATTCTCGAACGGCTGGCCCGGATGGATCTGACGACGCCTTGCCGGTGATTGTTTGTTTGAAATGCAGCAGGGCGGGTTCGGCCAGCGTTGCCGAACCCGCCCTGCTCGTTTGCGCGGGCACCCCGTCTACTCGCGAACCTCGTCGGCCTGGATGGGAAGCTTCACCGTGAAGGTGGATCCCTTGCCGACCAGGCTTTCGACCCGAATGCGGCCGTGGTGTTGCTCGATGATCTGGCGACACACACTCAGTCCCAGCCCGGTTCCGCCGTGCCCAGCCTCGTCGGGTGCCTTGGTGGTGTAGAAGGGCTCGAAGATGAGGCGGAGGCGTTCTGGAGGAATCCCCTGGCCGGTGTCGCTGATGCGCAGCTCCACCATGCCGGCGGCCTGGTTCTCGCGCACCTCGAGTTTGAGGTGTCCCCCGCGCGGCATGGCCTGCCGGGCATTGATGATGAGATTGAGCAGCACCTGTTCGATCTGGGACGGGACGACCGAGGCGCGGGGGCGTCCCTGGAACTTCTTCTCGACCTGCACGCGATGCTTGCTGAGATCCTTCTCGGCGAGAATGAGGACTTCCTCGACAAGACTGACCAGGTCTGTGGATTCGCGTAAGTTGGTGCCGTTGCGAGCGAACCCTAGCATGCTGTTGATGATGGTGGCGGCTCGCTGGCTGCCCTTGAGAATCTTCTCGAGCGCCTGAGTACGCGAGGCTTCATCCCCGGGCTGCCGGAGGGCGAGCTTCGCGTAGTTCATGATGGTGGTCAGGATGTTGTTGAACTCATGAGCCACGCTGCTGGCCAGGGCCCCGACGCTGCTTAACTTCTGGGCCTGAAGCAGCTGCTGGCGAAGCTGTTCGGCCTCGGAGCTGGGAACCATCACATCCTCGCCGATCATATCGTCGCCTCCCCTCCGGGATGTAGTCGAGTGGCCAGGCTGGCTAGCAATGGGCATCCGCAAGCCGGCCGGCCAGAAACAGGTATCGTCCTGTCCATGGCCGGCTCTTCATCGGAAGTCCTTACTGAATCAGCCGTTGGGCGCAACAAGCCGGGGGGATCCCGCAGGCAGGAGAACAGCGGTAACCCCCTCCGGCCAGCCAGTTCGGGCAAGGAGAGCGAACCAGGAGGATCAGGGGGCGGGTGACGCGCCAGTGAGCAGCTTACGCTCCTTGAGCCAGGTCTCCAGTTTGTTGGGCCAGTCCTTCACCTCCGGGTGCCGTTTGCCCAGTCCGACGCCGTGAGGGCCTCCGTCGTAAATGACCAGCCTGGCGGGGACCCCGGCCTTGACCAGGGCGGCATGGTACAGTTCGCCGTTCTGGACCGGCACGGCCTTGTCGGCCCGGGTGTGGAAGATGAAGGTGGGTGGGGTGTCTTTGGTGACCTGGGTGTCGTTGCACAGGCTCTGCACCAACTTTTCGTCCGGGCGATCACCCAGCAAGTTGCGACGGGAGCCCATATGGGCGTGAGGTGGGTCGAGGCGAATGACGGGATAGCACAGGATGGCGAAATCAGGCCGGGACGACAGGCGATCGATCGGATCGGTGGAGTCGGGCTTGCCGGCATCGAACTTGGTGCAAACGGTGGAAGTGAGGTGGCCACCTGCCGAGAAGCCCCAGATGCCAATGCGGTTGGGATCGATGCCGAGGTCCTTCGCCTGGGAACGTATGAGCCGCAGACCGCGCTGGGCATCGAGTAGGGGCGTAGGATGGCGGTAGCGAGGCCCCAGGCGGTATTCGAGGACAAAGGCGGTGATGCCACGGGCGGTGAGCCATTCGGCGATTTCCTTGCCTTCGTGGCTGAGGGCGAGTCCGCCGTAACCGCCGCCAGGCACGACGAGGATGGCGGTGGGAATCTGGCGGTCGAAGGCGGGCCGGTAGATGGTGACGACAGGCTGGTCGGCGGGGGTTTTGCCGACGGCCCCGGGAGCGCCCTCGGGCCAGAGCAGGACGCGCTGCGGTTTGGGCGGTTCGGCGAGGGGAACGAGGAGAGCGA
>JAXMAV010000031.1:0-100194 GCA_046350255.1 Gemmataceae bacterium | reverse complement strand
TGGGTGGTATGTTTCAGGGAACGGTCGATTTCGATCCTGGCCCTGGGACAACACAGCTGGCAAGCAACGGCCAGGGCGACATCTTCCTCGCGAAGTACACCAGTGCTGGCGGCCTGGTTTGGGCCCGTCAAATGGGGGGCACGGGAGACGATTACGCTTCCCACGGCCTGGAGGTGGACAGCGCCGGGAATGTGTATGCAATCACTCGCTTTCAAGGCACGTCTGACTTTGATCCCCTGGCCGGCACGTACTACCTGAACAGTGCCGGCTCCTACGACATGGCGGTGGTGAAACTGAACAGTTTCGGTTACCTCCAGTGGGCCGGTCGGATGGGGGGTAGTGGAGATGACTGGGGCTATGACCTTGCCATCGATACAAGCGGGAATCTATACGCTACAGGCTACTTCAGTAACACAGCCGATCTGGATCCAGGATCCGGCCAGGCCAATTACAACAGTGCGGGAGGGGTCGATGCCTTTGTCGCGAAGATCAACACCAGTGGCAACCTGATTTGGGCAAAACAGTTTGGCAGTGGGGCCAACGACCTTTCGACGGGAATCGCGCTGGATAGCTACGGGAGCGTCTATTTCACGGGAGGATATAGCGCCAACCTGGACTTCGATCCAGGACCAGGCACTGCTACAGCGGTCTACTGGGGCGGATCGGGATACGACATTTTCCTTTGCAAGCTGGATTCAGACGGGAACTATCAGTGGATGACAGGCACCGGCAGTAACTTCGACGAATTAGGGAACCACGGCATTGCGGTGGATCAGGGTGGGAATGTCTATGTGGCCGGCCGATTCACCAGTTCCATGCCGGTGGGTGCAGGCTCTCTTGGTCCGGTAGGTGGCAAGGATATATTCATCCTGGCCTACTCGAGCAACGGCGGCTTTCTGGAGGCCTATCGCTTCGGTGGTTCGGGCGATGAAGACAATGTAGCCCTGGATTTTGACCCCTCGGATAATCTCCTGGTCACTTCCCAGTACAACTCATCCTTTGACCTGGATCCAGGAAGCGGAACATACAATCCACCGCTATCTGGGGGCACGGATGTGTTTGTGGCAAAGTATAACCGTACCTCAATTCAAGGCTGGGCCTGGAACGACACTGATCAGGATGGATTGCAGGAAGCCGGGGAGGTCGGAATTGCGGGTATGAAAGTGGCTCTTTACGCTTCCCAGGATGCCATCGTGGGCAACGGGGATGATCTAGCCCTGTCATCCGTGATCACCAGTGCAGATGGGAGCTATGGGTTCGCCGGCTTCGCCAATTACCCGGGTTACTACATCAAGCTGGACCAGGATAACGTCATATCCGGAAACATACCAACGCGGTTCTACACCCCCTCTTTGCAAGCACAGGGAACGAACACCAGCCTGGATAACGACATCAACGCAGCAGGCTATTCGGAGATCGTAATTGTAACACCCGGAGTGGGAAAAGTACTAGATGCTGGCCTGGCGGAGAAGGCCGTCGCATTCAAATCCTGGGCTGTCGGGGGTAGCGGAGATGACCGGCAATATGGCCTGGCAGTCGATGCTAGTGGAAACACCTACGTAGCGGGCTGTTTTGAAGGAACCGTGGACTTTGATCCAGGTCCAGCCCAGTACAACCTGACAAGTGCCGGCTACAGGGATGCCTACGTGGCCAAGTACGATTCACAGGGCATTCTTTTATGGGTCAATCGAACAGGTGGCGCTAGCTATGATGAAGCTAAGGCTTTGATGCTGGATGCGGTGGGTAACGTCTATGTAATTGGATATTTCAACGGAACTGTGGATGTTGATCCGGGACCAGGAACATTCAATCTGACAAGCGCCAGTTCACTCGCTGATGGGTTTCTCACCAAACTTGACAGTGCAGGTCAACTGATCTGGGCCCGTCGGCTCGGAGGTAATACAGACAGCGATTACATCTATGATGTGGTCGCCGGACCTTCAAACTCTGTAATAGTGACGGGCACATTCTGGGGGACCGTGGATTTTGATCCCGGTCCCGGTCTGACCAATTTGAGCAGTCAGGGTCAGGATGATGTGTTCGTGGCTCGCTTCAGTGAGGCAGGAAGCCTGGACTGGGCGCGATCCTTTGGAAGTGCTGGAATTGAAGAAGGAACAGATCTGGCAGTGGATAGATCAGGGAATGTGATACTAACCGGCTATTTTAGTGGCACAGTAGATTTCGATCCTGGTCTTTCGACGTTCAATATGACAAGTGCCGGCGATACGGATGCCTATCTGTGTAAAATGGATTCGGCAGGTGGTTTTTTGTGGGCAGGGCAGATCGGTGGCGCTGGCACAGATTACCGCACCGCTGTGGCCGTAGATTCGTCAGGGAATATCTATGCGACCGGATACTTCAGCGGCTTGGCCGATCTTGATCCCAGCACAGGGACACTATTGGCAAATTCTGCAGGTGGTTACGATGGATATCTATGCAAGCTAGGGCCGCAAGGTGATTTTATATGGGGGCATTCTCTAGGTGGAACTGGGCCCGATGCTAATGGCGAATTAGTTGTGGATTCGGCGGATCAGGTTTATGTTAGTTCAAACTTCAGCAACACTGTGGACTATGATCCAGGAGTAGGCGAAAGCAATAAAATAAGTGCTGGTGTATGGGACAGTGTTATCTACAAACTCAATTCAGATGGTGAGTACATTTGGGCATTTCAGTTTGGTGGCACTGGGAATGACCTTGTGCTTAGCCTGGCGGTGGATAGTTTAGGGACGGTAACGGCTGGGGGTCATTTTGAAACGGTTGCTGATCTTAATCCCGGACCCGGAACATTAAATGTTGCAAGCCAGGGTAGTTATGATACGTTTGTCTTACGCGTGAGGCAGCCTCGGCTGCTGGGACGAGTTTGGCGAGATGCAGATGCCGATGGTGTTCAGAACGGCAATGAAAGCGGGACAGCAAACGCACGAGTAGAACTGTTTGACGCAGTGGATGGCATTGCTGGTAATAGTGATGATGTTTTGCTGGAAATAGCAACAACTGATACCAACGGCCAATACCAATTTGTGGGGCCACGCGAGGCGGCCAGTTACTATGTCAAGGTGACAGGGCCTGCAGGCGTCTCCGGGTATTCTCCTCCCCACGTGGATTTCACCACGCCGGGGTTTGGAATTGAATCAAATCTCGATAGTGATGTCAACAGGCTTGGTGTATCGAATCTGATCACGCTCAACGCTCTCACTCCGACCATTTGCGATGCTGGTCTCGTGGAAGTCCCCCCTTCATTTCTGGCGTGGGGTGTTGGCGGCACAGGAATCGACGCGGGCCGAGCAGTATGCTACGACAGTGCAGGCAATATGTTTGTCGCAGGCCTTTTTGAGACTGGCGATTTTGACCCAAGCGTAGGACAGACCAATCTGGTGGGGGCGGGCGGCAACGATATTCACGTTGCCAAGTATAGCCCCAGTGGGGAACTCTTGTGGGCCTTCCGGGCAGGCGCCAGCAATAGCGATTATGTTAACGCCCTGGAAGTCGATGCTCAGGGCAGTCTGTATATAGGCGGAGCGTTCCAGGACACAGTGGACTTCGATCCTGGTCCAGGTACGTTCAATCTGACCAGTGCAGGATCCTGGGATGGATTTCTTATAAAGATAGACAGCACTGGCAGCCTAGTCTGGGCGGTGAAAATTGGCGACAGTGCTGGGATGGATAGTATCATTGATGTGCATGTGGTAGATTCCAATGCGGTATACGTTGGAGGCAATTTCACTGGTACAGTTGATTTTGACCCAGGGCCAGGCATTAATGAACGTGCCAGTAATGGTCTGTTCGACGGGTTTCTGGCCCTGCTGGATGGCCAAGGACATGGTGTGTGGGCGGCCACTTTGGGTGGTCCAGCTAATGACATGGTGGAATCAATTGCCGTAGATTCAGCCAGTAATGTGGTCATCACAGGCTATTATCGGGGCACGATTGATTGTGATCCAGGATTAGGCGAGATTAATCTCCCAGGTGATCCTTTACTTGATTCTGCATTTGTGAATAAACTGGATTCTTCTGGGAATCTTTTGTGGGCGAATAGGATATTCAGTGCTTCTGGAAATATAGTTGGACTGGCAGCGGTTGCGGACAGTTTTAATAATGTTTACACCGCGGGGCATTTTACTGGCACTGGTGATTTTGATCCTGGGCCAACTACTTTGAGTGAGGCCAGTGCTGGCGGAACAGATTTGTTTATCACCAAGTTGAATTCTAGTGGTAATCTTCTTTGGTCATTAACTCGGGGAGGCCTGGGCGATGATTCTATTCGTTGGATAGATATTGATCCAGATGATAATGTAATCGCAACGGGGTGCTTCTCGGAAAGCGTTGATTTTGACCCCGGTTCGAGTGCTTACAATCTCGCTAGTGCAGGTGGCACTGACATATTGCTATACAAGTTGGATGCCAGTGGAAATATGCTCTGGGCAAGTGGAATTGGTGGAGCCGGCGATGACAGTGGTGCCCAGGTGGCGGTGGATGGGTCCGGCGGTGTGTTGATTGGAGGATCTTTTTCTCAGACCATTGATTGTGACCCTTCCTCGGACGTGTACCTGTTAACCAGCCTTGGGGGAATCGATAGCTTCGCTGGTCGTTATCAACAGTCATCTATTCAGGGGCGAATCTGGCTCGATTCCGATGCTGATGGCATTCAGGATGTGGATGAGAATCCTTTGCCAGGCATCACCGTTGATTTGATTGATTCTGTGGATGGGGTTGTGGGCAATGGTGATGACCAGGTAGTATACACTAAAACAACCACATCTGAAGGGAACTATCGTTTTGAGCTGCTGACCAGTAGCGCTCTGTACTTTGTCAAGGTGCGATTGCCCCAGGCGGTATCCGGTTACACTCCTCCAGATTATCAATTTACCTTGTCTGGACAGGGAAGCTCTGCATCTGACAGTGATGTTGATTCAACAGGTATCACTGGTCTGTTTCAAGTTCAGCCTGCTGGTTCAACCATTATTGATGCCGGCATTGTTTCTGCTTCTAATGCCTTTCATGTCTGGGGCATCGGTGGGAATGGTGATGATAGTGGACGAGCCGTCTGCTCAGATCTCGCTGGCAATGTTATCATTGCTGGCCAGTTTCAGGGCACGATTGATGTGGATCCATCTGCCAGTGTCTTCACTCTGACCAGTTTGGGATCCTCAGATATATTTGTTGCCAAATACAGCCCCCTGGGATCGTTGTTGTGGGCCGCCCGTCTCGGAGGCACCAACGATGATCGTGTCAGCGCATTAGGGTTGGATTCTTCCGGCAATATCCTTTTATCTGGTAACTTTCTTGGCACAGCTGATTTTGATCCTGGTCCAGGCGTTTCTAATCTGAGCAGTGCTGGATCCTGGGATGTCTATGTGGTTCAACTTTCCAGCGCTGGTTCGTTGAACTGGGCCAGGCGAATCGGGAACTCTGGTGCTGAAAACGCTGGTACAGGCCTTGCACTAGATACTTCTGGCAATGTTTATGTGACAGGATCGTTTGCAGGCACCGTTGATTTTTATCCCAGTGGCAGCATCTTTAACTTGACCAGTGCTGGTGGGCAAGATGTCTTCGTTTTGGTGTTGAATAATCTTGGAAACTTTGTCTGGTCAAAGCGCATGGGAGGTGCTTCGCTGGATGAAGGTTCGAGCGTCGTTCTTGACGCTACAGGTAATGTGCTCCTCACTGGAAGTTATAATGGGACTGCAGACTTCGATCCGGGCCCAAACACCAATAATCTCACTAGCAAGGGCGCTTACGATGTTTATGTATGCCAGTTGTCCCCTTCGGGAAGCCTGAACTGGGCCATTTCTGCAGGTGGTACTGGTAGCGATTATGGTCGGGGTGTTCGTGTTGCTCCGAGCGGAGAGGTTCTTGTTGTCGGCGGTTATGCTGGCACTGCCGATTTTGATCCAGGAAGCGGCATTGCGAATCTGGTCAGTGCTGGCTTGAATGATCAGTTTTTGCTGGCGCTCGAGTCCAATGGTGCTTTTCAATGGGCCCGTTCGTTCGGTGGAAGCGGAGACGATCTGGCTTATGGTTTGAATGTGGATCAGGTGGGAAGTGTGTATATTCTGGGTTCATTTAGCGGCACGGCTGATTTTGACCCTGGTCCTGGCTCCGTTGCTCTTATCAGTGCTGGGTCAAGTGATGTCTCTCTTGTAAAACTAAATGGGCCTGATCAATTGGTGTGGGCTCGACAGGTTGGTGGTGTTGGCAATGATGTTGGTCTAGCTATTGCACTGGACCAGGGTTTGAATGTTTGGACCACCGGTTCTTTCAGCGACACTGGTGACTTCGATCCACGGTCTGGCCAGTATACGCTGACAGGATTTGCGGGCACTGACCTGTTCGTTCACCGCTTGGCTCAATCAACTTTCCAGGGACGTGTCTGGGATGACGTTGATGCAGACGGTATCCAGGATCTTGGTGAGCCTGGTCTGGGTGGTTATGCTGTGGAGTTGTTGGACTCTGTTGATGCCATCGCTGGGAATGGCAATGATATCTCGTACGGTGTATATTCCACTGATGACGATGGCAGCTATCAGCTAGCTTTGCCAGAGAATGATAGTCAATTTTATCTAGAGATACGAACGCCAACTGGATTCTCTGGTAACAGTCCCAATTATCAGGTGTTCACCTTGCATAATCAGGGTGGACAACCAACAAAAGATAGCGATGTTGACAACGCAGGCCGGTCGAACCTGGTTCAGGGAAAACCAGGCACGTTTATGTTTATTGATGCTGGATTACATTCGGCTAATCCTTCTTTTCAAGCCTGGGGTATTGGTGGCATTGGTCAGGATGAGAGCCAATCGGTGGCCACAGATGCGCAAGGAAATGTTTACGTCGTCGGATGGTTAGAGGGCACAGCCGATTTTGATCCTACCGCCGGTGTGTATGAGCTCGCCAGTAGTGGTGCGCGTGATGCCATCGTGGCACGATACAATTCTGACGGGTCGCTGGCATGGGCCAATCTTCTGGGAGGTAGTCAGGATGAGCAGGCTGCCGGTATTGCTATTGATTCTGTGGGCAATCTGTATGTCTGCGGATCTTTCCATGGTATTGCTGATCTAGACCCCAGCGCAGGCGTTTTCAACGTCACTTCTAACGGCGCCATGGATGCCTTCCTGATCAAAATGGATGCTGCTGGTTCACTATTATGGGTTCGCACCTTCGGTGGACCAGGGAACGATATGGCTGGAACTGGACTGGCTGTGGATGCTTCCGGTTCAGTTTATCTCACTGGTGGTTTCTCTGGCACTAGTGATTTTGATCCCCTGGTTGGTACTTACTCCCTCACCAGTCAAGGCGATCTGGATGCCTTTGTGCTGGCCCTTGACTCAACCGGACAGTTACTCTGGGCACGACAGTTTGGGGGCAGTGGGCGTGACGAAGGTGTTGGTATCAGTGTTGACTTACTTGGGAATGTAGTCACCACTGGCGTATACTCCGGCGTAGCAAATTTTGAACCGGGCCCCGATGCCATGAATCTTTCTTCTGCCGGTGGACTGGATGTGTTTGTCAGCAAACTCAACAGTGCCGGGGAAATGATCTGGACTCGTTCCCTTGGTGGACCTACTGCTGATTATAGCAGTCGGATTGCTGTTGATACCCTTGGGTCGATTTACCTGGCTGGCACCTATTCCAGCACAGCGGACTTCGATCCCGGTTCGAATGTTGTATCTCTTATCAGTGCTGGCGGGAGCGATCAGTTCCTGGTTAAACTTGATGCTGGCGGAAGCCTGATCTGGGCCCGGGGACTAGGTGGATCCGGTGACGATATTGGCACCGGTTTGACTCTGGATGGCGAAGGAAATGTCTATCTCGGTGGATCCTATTCTGGTGTAGTCGACTTCGACTCTGGTGCCGGGACCTTTTTATTGTCGAGTTGCGGCCGTTCGGACAGCAGTATCGTAAAGTTCGATTCCACTGGCAAGATGCGTTGGGCCTGGTCGGTTGGTGGCACCGAGAATGACGTAAGCCAGGGACTAGCCCTGGATACCAGTGGTGGAATTTGGACGGCTGGTACGTTTGCTGGCACCGCGGACTTCGACCCTGGAGTTGGGTACTATTCGATTCGTAGTGGTGGTGGAAACGACCTGTTTGTTTGCAAGGTCATGCAACCAGGTATACAGGGAATTGTCTGGCTTGACGGGAACAATAACGGACTTCGTGACAGTGGTGAACCAGTTCTTCCAAATGCTGTGGTTGAACTCTTTGACTCCACAGGTGCGTCACTTGGCGCGCGAAACACCGCGGCGGATGGCTCCTATCGGTTCGACCAGCCTCCCACAAGGAATAGCTATTATCTTCAGGTTCGACCGTCCGCCGGTATCGGTCTGGGATTCACCAGTCAGGGTATTAGTGATAATCCCGACCGAAATAGTGATGTTAATGCCGCTGGTCTAAGCCAGCAGTTCGTTCTTTCTGAGGGATCGAGTATTTCCCTGGATGCTGGGCTCATTGGCTCGATTTCTTCTTATGGCAGCATCTGGTCTGTTGGGTCTACAAGCGACGAGGTGGGGCTTAGTGTGGTGCGAAGTGCCACCGGCGATCACTTCGTGGCAGGTTATTTTAAGGGTACTGTGGATTTCGATCCGGGTCCTGGCAATTTCGTTCTGACCAGCGCGGGAGGAAAGGATGCCTTTATTGCTCGGTACAACGCTGGCGGTGCTTTCCTGTGGGCCAGACGCCTGGGTGGAACAGGAGATGACCAGGCCAACGAGGTAACATTGACCTCTGCCGGTAACCTGGTGGTGCTCGGTAATTTCCAGGCAACTCCCAACTTCGGTCCTGGCACTGCCTCAGTCAACCTAATCAGTGTTGGCGGACAGGATATCTTCGTTGCCAGCCTGAATGCTGGTGGAACGCTACAGTGGGCAAAGCAGGTTGGTGGGACCAGCGAGGATAATGGAACGGACATCACCGTGGATCCAGATGGCAATCTGATCCTTACCGGTAGTTTTGCAGGTACGGCGGATTTCGCCCCGGGACCGCAGGAGCGTAAGCTAACAAGCCAGGGGCCGCGAGATGGATTCGTAGCTAAGTTGGCGCCCAATGGCGATGGTGTCTGGGCTATTCGAGTTGGAGGCAATGGGGGTGAGGATGTGGCCAGTGGGGTGACCATCGACGCGGCCAGAGATATCTACGTCACAGGTGCATTTTCAGGTGTTGCTGACTTCGACCCAGGTGCAGATGTTTATGATCTGGTTAGCGCGGGGCAGAATGATGTTTTTCTGTGGAAACTCCACATGTCCGGAGGACTGGTGTGGGCACGGCGAGCTGGTGGCATAGGGGATGATCGTGGAGCCGGGGTGGTTGTCCAGAATGGGTTCATCACTCTCGTGGGAACCTTTACTGGAACACCCGATTTCGACCCGGGACTCAACCTGGTCGAACTGCCAAGTGCGGGGGGCAGTGATGTCTTTGTATGGCAATTGAACCCCGCCGGTTCACTGGTCTGGGTGCGATCCCTTGGTGGAAGCCAGGACGATGTGGCTCAGGCGCTGGTTGCTGACGAGAGCGGAATCTATATCGCTGGTGAGTTTCAAGGGACGGCTGATTTCGACCCGGAAGCGGGTCAATTGCTACTGGCCAGTCAGGGCGGTTCCGATGCTTTCCTTGTCAAACTCAATAACGCGGGGCAGCGGCAGTGGGCTCGGCGACTGGGTGGCAGTGAGATGGATCAAGGCTTGGGGGTTGCCCTGGGTTCAGGCGGCACTGTAACGCTGACCGGCTCTTCGATGTCTACTTCTAGCTTTGACCCTGGTGATGGAGAACAGTTGATAGCTGGCGCAGGGCAAAAGGATCTTTTCCTCGCCCTGGTGAATCCATTAGCGGGTGGTGGCGAAGTTGCGCCCGATGGCTATGAACCAAATGCTTCCAAGGGCTTTGCCTCCAGTCTGGGGGTGATTAATCAGCAACTACTTGTTAATCAGTTGACGTTGCACAACGCCTCTGATGAAGATTGGTTCAGCTTAGAACTGACCAGCGCTGCCACCATCGATCACAAGGTTCGCATCGATTTTAGCCAGATCCAGGGCGACCTGACTCTAGAGTTATACTCCTCAACTGAGCTCCTCGCTCGATCAGCTACAGTCGCCAGCTTTGAGCAAATAAGTCTGGCCGGTTTGACTCCTGGTGTTTATTTCGTGCGTGTGTTCGGAGGCCTCAGCCCTGGGTACTCTCTCCAATTTCAGGTTCCACCCGGCTATAACCCAGACTCGCTTGAGTTTGACGATACGCGTGAAACCGCAACCATTCTTGGTGCCTTGACTGACACCACGCGCCGCAGCGGTCTGACCATACATGCTGCGAATAACCAGGACTGGTTTCGCTTCACCACCCAATCAGAAGGTACTTCTTCCTCATTCGTTCGGATTGACTTCCGAAACGAACTGGGGGATCTGAACCTGGTTCTGTGTGATTCGAGTGGGGTGGTGTTGAGACAGGCGTCGGGTGCTACAGATTTCGAATCAATTAGCCTGGTGGGTTTACCCGCCGGTACATACTTCACTCGGGTGTCGGGGCGAGGCGAGGCGCTTTCGCCTTTGTATACGTTTACCGTAGAACCGCCACGCCCCCTCCTCAGTGATGCCTACGAACCTAACGGGTCACGATCATTTTCCAGTAACCTGTCCACTGTCACGGGGCGGCTTGAGATTACTGGGCTTTCCATCCACCAGGCCAGCGACGAGGACTGGTTCCAGTTCGCCACGGTTGCGCGCGGTGCCGCTGGCCATGGTGTTCGCATTGATCACTCCAGCAATCGGGGTAACCTGGATCTGATGTTGTTGGATGCGGCTGGCACTATCCTCGCGACCTCGGCCACCAGTGCCGATAGCGAAATGATCACGTTGGCAGACCGACCGGCCGGGCTGTACTACGTGAAGGTGGTGGGTGTTCAGGGTGCGACTCAGGCCAGCTATCAACTCATCCTTGAGGCTCCTGCGGGAGCTGCCAGTCAACCTGACCGACTGGATCAAGAGGGGAGTGGAAACAACGCGCGCGGCAATGCCACATTGGTTCGTTCGGAAGGGCAGGATTCCCTGGCGGGGTATCAGCAGCTGGTGGACCTGAACCTGCATACTGGGAGCGACGAGGACTGGTTCCAATTTAGTACCGTGGCACGTGGCGCGCTGGGTCATCGTCTCACCCTGGCTTATGATCCCTCGGGTGGGAACCTCGATCTCGAGCTTTACAAAGAAGATGGTACTCGACTGCTGATTAGCAGTGGCAGTAATGGGACGGAGACACTGTCTCTGGATGAACAGCCGATCGCAAAGTATTTCGCCCGGGTGTTCAGTCCCTCAGGGGCTACCAGCCGATATACGCTCACCTTCGATACTCCCACAACGACCAATCAGGATGCCTGGACCATCCTGGTGTACATGACGGCCGACAACCTGTACCAGCGCGCTTTCGACGACATTAACGAACTGGAGCAGGCTGCCGCTCGGCTACCTGGCTCGGTAAACCTCGCCGTCTACTGGGATCAGAGCGCCGCGTTGCGCACCTACGCCACGGGAAGTGGTGCCCAGGCCGCCTGGGGAACAGCTGGCCGCGCCCTGATCGTCCCCGATACGGATCCAGGCCTGGTAGCTACTCCCTTTGATATCCTGCCAGAACAAAACAGCGGCAGTGCGGCCACGCTGACGAACTTTGTCACCTGGGCACGCACGAAGGCCCCTGCCGATCGCACCGCCCTGATCCTCTGGGATCATGGAAGCGCCCTGCGCGGAACCAATTATGACCGCAGCGACGGGCAAGTGGCTGATTGGCTTCAGCCCACTGAACTGCGTCAGGCACTCGCTGGTTTGCCCCGATTCGATCTTCTCGCTTTCGACGCCTGCTTCCAGGCCACCCTGGAGCAGACGTACCAGCTCCGCTCTGTGGCCGATGTGGTGGTCGGTTCACAGGACATTATTCCCGGCGACGGTTTCGAGTACGATCAGGTGTTTACCCTGCTGGAAACCAACCCTGCCCGGATATCCGGAGAGGGATTGGGCACGGCCCTGGTCCAGGCCTACGCCACACGTTATGGCCCCTCCGGCAGTGGAGACACGCTGTCGGCCATCGGCACAGCGGAGACAGCGGCGCTGGTGGCTGCCCTCGCTCAGTTCAACGTCCAGCTAGGTAGTGCCAGCGAGAATGACCTTGCTCGGCTGGTGGGGCTGGCTGGTTCGTCCATGAGCCATCATCGCTCGGCAGATTACATCCGGGATCTGGGTGATTACTTCCGCTTGATCCACAACGAATCCAGCCTGGTGCTGGCTCTTCAAACCGCAGCCGAGGCCGTCTTGCTGGAGATGGATCGGGCCGTGCTCAGTCGTACCGCCGACGCCCGGGGTAGTTCGGGTTTATCGTTGTACCTACCTGCCCTGGGAAGCCTCGACCAGGTGGCGATTTTGCCTGGTGCATTGAACACCTATCCCTCCGATTTCAGCGAATTCATTGATGCGTCCGGCTGGATGGCGGCACTGACCCGGCTGAGCAACGCTGGCGGTAGCCGACCCGACGGGCAAGATTACTACGACCGTTTGAATCCGACGAATGGCAACGACCAACCAAGCACGGCCACGGACCTCCGCCGGTTAACTATCCCGGTGACCATCTCGCAGTTAAACCTGATGAGTCTGGTGACCAGGACGGAAGAAGACTGGTTCCGCTTCCAGGTGGTGGGATCGGCCGGACTAAACCTGGGGATTTCTGTCACAGTGCAGCCAGGGGGCGGCACCCTGCGAGTGCAACTGTGCGATGTGGAAGGCAACGAGTTGATCTCCGCCGCCACTGCGAGCACAACAACCTTGACGCAAGCGAACCTGGTCGAGGGCGAGGCGACATACTACCTGCGATTCTTCAGCGATACGGGCGAGGTGGCCAACTACAGTTTCCAGATCAGCCCGCCTGCTGGGAACGCCGCGGACTGGGCCGGCGCAAATGATAGTCAGGCCCGTGCCTACGAACTGCCGGTTCGCTCCGGAGAAGTGCTGCCGGGATTGTCGGTCGAGGCTGCCAGTCGTGATTGGTTCCGCTTTGCCACACCCGTCCTTGAAGTTGCCGAACTGCACCAGGTCGAGGTAGATGTGACTGGGACGGCGCCTGTCCTGGCGCAGCTGCGCGACGAAGCTGGGATGGTGCTTGCCCAAGTGCGAGGAACTGGGAAGCTCCTTCTCCCCTATACCCAGATGGGAACGGGCGAATCTTATACCCTGGTGGTGATAAACTCGAACGCGGCAGCAGTGCCGTACAGCCTGGGATTTGCCGCAGGGAGTTACACCTCGGGACTTACCTTCGCCCGAGATGGTTTTACCTCAGCTACGGGGTCGGCGGTGTCGTCAGCCTCCTGGACCAGGACTGGAACCTGGACGATTCAGGCCCAGAGGGCCCGGCTGGGGTCGGCGAGCGGTCGCCTTCTGCGAAACAACTTTTCGGCCGCCGATGCTGGGGTTCAAACCCATTTCCGCTTCCCCGCCTCCGGTAATGCCACGGCTACCTTGCTGGCGCGAGCCCGGGTCGTGTCAGGAAAGCTGACTGCCTACGAGGCTCGTCTGGTTCGCGGGGCCAATGGTGTTTCCGTGCAGCTGGTTCGCACGGTGGCTGGAGTTTCCACTACCCTGCGTACGGAAAAGCTATTGCCGCTCCTCGAAGGTACGTTGCGACTGGACGTCCAGGGAAGCGGGATTCGGGTCATGGTTCAGGGGATCCAGCGCGTCTTGATAACGGATACGACGATCACGGCCTCGGGTCTGGTGGGGCTGGCTGGCACCCTGAACGTAACCTTTGACGATTTCCAGGCAACGGCCACCGGTTCGGCCCTGCCCCTGGCAATTCGGGGAGAAACGGCCTCGCTAGGACCTGCCTGGCAAACCCTGGCCGGCTCTTTCTCGGTGGCGGGCAATCGCATCCTTGCTGGTTCCGCGACCTCTACTGCAATCTACTCCGCTGCTTCCGTCCGCGACGCTTCCCTGGAGGCGGGATTCGATCTGGCCCCCGGCCAATCGATGAGCTTGCTATTGCGAAACAGCGGCAGCGGTACCACCCGAAGTTATTACGAGGCTCGCCTGACTCGGGAAGGCGCGGTAACAAAACTGCAACTCGTCCGCGTCGTGGCCGGGAAAGCCACTAACCTGCGAACGGTGTATAGCAGTGCCTCCCGAGGGAAGTTGCGTTTCGCAACTCAGGGAAGCACTCTGCGAGTCTACCTCGATGGCCAGCTGAGCCTGAATATAGTTGATACCACCCTGAAAAACCCGGGGTTACTCGGCGTTAGTACGTCGGCCAACACCGCACTGACCGATCTGACTGCCTGAGAACCGGACCAGTTCAGGGTTTACTCGGCTGAGGTGCCAGGGCACGTAGCTCTGGTCGACTCAGCAGCGGGAGAAAACTCGGTTCACGGGCTACCTGCGCTTCCCAGAACGCTGGCCGTCTGGCCTCGGGCACCAGGCGCACGGCGTTTCTAAGTAGCTCAGCGGCGCGATTCTGGTAGCCGGCCGCCCGGCTGGAGCGCCGGGAACCACGCTCGTCATCAACCAGTTGAGCTGCCCGGGCATGGACAGCGGCAAGGCCACATAGCAGCGTGGGCGATTTCTTGCCGGAGCGCTGGGCCGCGTCGGCATCACGCAGCGCTAGCTCCACCTTGCCTCGTCGCACATGCACTTGCGCTCGTCCGCAGAGGGCGTCGGCCAGTTGGGGCCGCATTTCCAGTGCAGCATCAAAATCTGCCTGGGCCAGTTGGAGTGCCTGCGTCTGCAGATAGGCCCAGCCTCGAAAGGCCAGCGCCTCAGGAGTGCGTTCGAGCTGGATCGCCCGAGTGAACGCCTGGATGGCCAGGCCGGGCTCGCGCTGGGTATTGTGAATTAATCCCCGGCTCACCCAGGTGGAGGCATCGGCCTTGCCTTGGGCCAGGTAGGCATCGAGGGCGGCTCCCGCCTCGGCGTGGCGCTCCAGTGCCAGCAATGTCCTGGCTCGTTGTAACTGAGCCAGCGAGAGAGACGGTTGCAGAGACTGAGCCTCGACGCAGTGACGCAGAGCGGCCGGATGATCGAGCGCTTCGTGTGCCAGCCGGGCCTGTTCGAGATGGACCCGCGCGAGCCAGTCGGTTGGTTCCCCTCGACTGTGAGCCGCTGCCTGGGCCAGGTCGGCTCGTGCCTGTTCGATATCTCCCAGCTTGTGATGAACATCCGCCCGGGTCTGGTATAGACGAGCCAGGGGCTGCAGTCGCAGGGCTGAATCGAGCGAGGTCAGTGCTCGGCGCGGTTCACCCAGATGTAGCTGAACCTGAGCCAGGTTCGCCCAGGCATGAAACCCCGCCGCGTCGTCTTTCACGGCCAGCGTGAGTAGATCGCGCGCCTGGGGCCAATGATCCAGGGCCATCGCCAAACGCGCCTGGCTGAGCCGCAGCACATACCGCAAGACTGGCTGATCGGCCCCCTTTTCGGCCATCTTCAGATCCTCGGCTGCACCGGGATACTCCTTCAGTTCGATCCGCGCACTGGCCCGTTGCAGACGCGGCCAGAACAGCTCAGGGCGACGCCCCACGCAGGCAGATAGCCAGGCCTCGGCCCGCGCCCAGCGTCCTGCCTGCAGGTGGCACACCCCACGAAGATACTGCGGCCAGAAGTAGTCGGGTTGCAGCTTCAGAGCTTCCTCGCAGGCGAGGTCCGCGGCGTCGGACCTTCCCTGCCGGTAGTGCTCGATGGCAAAAAGGAAATGGTCGAGTGCCGAAACGGGAGGCTGCCGCTCGGCCTGAAGGCGCGCAGCGCGGGCCCCGGTATGGCCCAGACGCTCAAGCATTTCAGCGCGTCGCAGCACCAGAGAACGCACCAGAGGCTGCTGCTCGGCCCTCAGGAGAGCCTCGGCTTCGTCCAGATCCTTCAGTGCGTCGGCTGGTTTCTCGGCTGCATCGGCCCGCAGCAGCAGAAGCTCGCACAGCTGGCCGGCGGCACGGCCGCGCTGAGCGGCATCTGTGAACAACCCGGCGTACTGTTTCAATCCTTCGCGCCCCTGGCCCATTCCCATCTGGAACGCAGCTAGCGCCGTGGTTGCTCGTTCCCGGATCAAGCGACCCCGTGCTGACCGGTCACCTTCCATCCGCGAGAGATCCAGGAAAAGCAGCTCGTCGCGGTGATGTTCCAGTTCGGTCAGGCGTGCCTGAAATGTCCGCAGGTCCGACTGGCGACGTTGGCGCTCCTGTTTCTCCTGTAATACCTGCTCGAGTTGATGGCGGACTCGGTCGAGGCTATCTTCCACCAATGTCTGCTGCCGGCCGGTCTCGTCGAGATCCCCGCTGACGAGGATGGCCTGGGCACGTTCCAGTACTGCCTGAGCGTTGGTTAACTGGCGCTCCACCTCGTCTTCCTGCTGGGCGGTTCGGGCTTCACGTGCGGCTAGTTCTGCTTCGCGTGCTTCGCTTCTCAGCTGTTCCACCTGTTGCAACTGCGCGACTCGTCGCACCAGGGCGCGCGACTGTTGCCCGCTGTACAGGGCAAAGACCACCGCACCGAAGACCAGTAACCCAACGGCCAGGAGGGCGGTTCCAACCAGGCCAGCCCGGGTGGGGTTACGGCGAGCCCACTTCACCGCGCATTCCAGGCGCGTGCTGGGCCGCGCCAGGATCGGTTCTCCTTGGCTCCAGCGGCGAAGGTCATCGGCGAAGGCGGCAGCGCTGGGGTAGCGCTGCGCCGGTTCCTTCTGGAGGCACTTGTGGCAGATGGTTTCCAGGTCGGCCGGCACCTCGCCGTTGAGCTGACGCACTGCCACCGGTTCGTTGTGAATGACCTGCAGCAGCGTGTCCATCTTTCGTGCGGAGCGGAAGGGAGGTCGGCCCGTGAGACATTCGTAGAGAATGGCCCCCAGCGAGTAGACATCGGTGAGCGGGCCGACGGTTTTCTTGCCCTCGGCCTGCTCGGGCGCCATGTACGAAGGCGTTCCCACTACCACCCCGGTTTCCACCCAGTGGTCGTCCTCGCCCTGCATGGCCAGGCCAAAGTCGGTCACCCGGGGCGAACCATCCAGGGTGAGAAGGATGTTCCCTGGTTTGAGATCGCGATGTACGATACCCGCCACGTGAGCTGCCTCGACGGCCCGGGCGATCTGCTCGACCAGGTCGGCCACTTCTCGCGGAGTCAGCGGATTGCGATGCAGCTTGCTCGCCAGCGAGCCTCCCTCGCACAACTCCATGGACAGGTAAGGTAGCCCCTGGTGTGCGCCGAAATCGTACACCTGAATGATACCCGGATGCTTGACTCGCGCGACCGCCTCAGCCTCGGCGCGGAAACGCGCTAGCTCTCCTTCACCGGCGTGGCTGCCGGACAGAATCATCTTGAGGGCGCACAGCCGGTTGAGCGAGCGTTGCCGGGCCTTGTAGACCACGCCCATACCGCCCCGGCCCAGTTCCCCCAGGATCTCGAACTGAGAGGGGAGATCCGAGGGGTCGCCGGCCTCACTGGACATCTGGCCCGTGGTCGACCCCTTCAGATGATCGACAGTAACCTGGCCATCCAGAGTGGGGGACTGGTGTAGCCCCGGAGGAATCGACACCGTGAGACGAGGTTCCTGGTTGGAGGGGGCCGAAACTTCTGGAGCGACCTGACCGCTCATGGTCGGGCATGCCAGGCGAAGCCGTTCGATCTCTGGGGCAAGGCGAGGGAGAAGATCCGGCCGGTGCCCACACAGGTCGTGAGCAGATAGGTCGCGCCCCTGGTGAAGCTCGTGCTGCCATAGCAGAAGCAACTGATCGAGCGTCTCGCGATCGCTCACGGGTCAGACCCTCGGCGGACCTTCCCCAGTAAGTGAATTCGTGCTAACACTCCCTGATGCAAGCGCTCCCAGGCCTGGGGTGCGACTGGGCAGCAAATTATCTCCTGAGAAGATGCTCAGACCAGGTAGATTCTACCAGAAAAGATGCCCACCCGCAAAATCTGGCCCAGCCGTTCGGGGTCGGGATGGCTCGGATGGTCGCGGTTATTCCGCTGCGGCCGAATACCCGAACGATCTCTTTCATCCAAACCGGGCCAGCTCCGGACGCAGATGTCCGGAGCTGGCCTGCTCAGGGGCGAACCTCAGCGACTACTTCTGGCAGCAATCCCGGGTGTTGCTCTTGCAGCACTCGTTCCCCGGACGGCAGCACTTGCTGGACGAAGCATCCGCAGGAGCAGCCTCTTCGCAGCACGCCCCATCCGGGCAGCAGTCGCCCGTCGGGCAGCAGGACTCGGTGGCTGCCACTTTCTCGGTCGTGCAGCAGGCAGCGCCCACCTCGCAGCAAGGGGCCCCCACCTCACAACAGCTGGGGGCATCGCAGGCACATGGGCAGCAACCTTCGTAGCAGGTGTCCTGGGCGCAGCAATCGCATCCGCAGCAGGACGACCCAGCGGGCCAGGTCTGGGTGGCGACGGTGGTGCCAGCGACGAACAGAACCAGGGCGGCGGTCAAACTCAGAATGGTCTTGGTAATCATGATCAGAAGCTCCAGGCATTGGTTGTGTTGAGAGATACCATCACCGAGGTGCATCACCTCGATGCTGTCATGACGCGATCGACCTCCGGCTGGGCGGAGCCGATGTCAGGCAGTCACTTCCGCGGAAGACCCGAGCCACCGACGTGGTGGGCAGGCTTCTCACGAGCAAAAGGGCAACGCGCCAATCTCAACAAAGCCAGACGCAGTGGAGTACATTCGTGGGAGGTGGAGATGTCGCATAAACTCCGTGGGGAGTCGTTGCGAACCCAGAAGCCATCGCCCAGCCACTATCCGGAGGAACCACCTGCATCAGAACAGGAGCATCCGAAAGTGCTGGAGCCGATTCGCCAGGGGTGACCGGCGGCCTGGCGCAACAGCAGGAATTTGAGTGGGGAGAAGTGGGAGCAGAGAGATGTTCACACTCATCCGACGCAGGAGCCTCCGAGGGACAGCAGCAGCTGGTCCTGGTGGGGTGTGCGTCGATGTCCCTCTTCTCAGAAGAGGCATGGCAGCAATCGCGTAAACCCATCTGGCAGCACCATCCCTGCGGAAGTATCAGCAGGAGGCTAAAGAGAGAAGCCAGAAGTGGTTTAAGCCTTGCCATATCTCTAACTATCGGAGAGCCTCTCCGCGAAGTCAAGCGGGATGCCGGCCGAAATGCGCGCCTTCGGCTTCCTGCTCGTCCCACCTCCAGCAGCTCTGCGCACCTGGTGCTCATTTTCTACAATGCTCCCAGAACGTGGACATCAGTGGCAGGGAGTGGGGGCGATGCCCGAAGCGAAGATGGTGCTGTTTCTCTGCACCGGCAACTACTACCGCAGTCGGTTCGCCGAGATCCTCTTCAACAGTGTCGCCACGAAGTTGGGCCTGGCCTGGCGCGCAACGTCGGCCGCGCTTGCGCTCGAACGCGGCGTGAACAACGTGGGACCCATGGCGGTCTCCGCGGTCCAGGCGCTGCAGGCGCTCGGCGTGCGATCCCCTCAGGAGTGTAGCCGGATGCCCAGGGCGCTCACGGAGCCCTTGCTGACCGAATCCCGCTGGATTGTCGCGCTCAGTGACCTGGAGCATCGCCCGCTGGTCATCGAGCGGTTCCCCGCTCATCTCGACCGCGTGGAGTTCTGGGAAGTGGCCGACGCCCCGGGGGTGCTGCCGCTCATCGAGCGCGAAGTCATGGACCTGGTTGCCCGCCTCATGCGCGGAGGCCGGCAGCGTGACCCCAGCCCGCCGCCTCCGGCTGTCGAACCGGTTGCGCCGGCGCCGCAGCCCGCGAGACCCAGGGGGACAGTCAAGGTTGGGCGCGAAACCAAGGGACGACGGGGCAAGGGCGTAACGATCGTATCGGATCTTCCGGTTGAGGGAGAGGAGCTGCTGTCCCTGGCCGCCCGGCTCAAGGAACGCTGTGGCACGGGCGGCACCGTCAAGGATAACCACATCGAAATCCAGGGCGACCTGCGCGACCGCGTGACGACCGAGCTGGAGAAACTCGGCTACAAGGTCAAACGGGTAGGCGGCTAGCTGATCAGCGCCAGGGAGAGTACGCACATGGTCGATCTGACGGGAAAAGTGGCCCTGGTCACCGGGGCGAGCCGGGGTATCGGCCGGGCCATCGCGATCACCCTGGCTGGCGCCGGCGCCGACGTCGCCATCACCTATCGTGAACGCGAAGCCGAGGCGCAGGAGACTCGCCAGCACATCGAGCAGCACGGCCGGCGCTGCCTGGTGGTGCAGGCAGATGTGTCGAGAGCCGACGAGGTGGCCCGGTTGGCTGCCGCCGTCGAATCGGCCCTTGGTGCTCCCGACATCCTGGTGAACAACGCCGGGGCCATCCGCCCCCAGCCTCCGGAGCAGATCACCGAACGGGACTGGGATGAAATCGTTGGGGTGAACCTGAAGTCCGCCTTCCTGGTCACCCAGGCAGTGCTGCCAGCGATGCGGGCGCGCAAGTGGGGCCGCATCCTGTTCCTCTCCAGCGTGGCAGCTCAGCTGGGTGGCGTGGTGGGACCCCATTACGCCGCCTCCAAGGCCGGGCTGCATGGCCTGGCCCACTCCTACGCGGCGTTGCTGGCCCGAGAAGGTATCACCGTCAACACCATCGCCCCTGCCCTGATTCTTACCGAGATGGTCACCTCCAATCCGCGAGCCCGTCCCGACCTGCTCCCCGTGGGCCGATTCGGCCAGGTCGAGGAAGTGGCGGACGTGGCTCTGCTGCTGGTCGGCAATGGCTACATCACCGGCCAGACCCTGAGTGTCAACGGTGGCTGGTACATGACCTGATGCCCCGAGTGCGTTCCAAGCCGTATGGCGCGGCGATGCCATCCGCAAGGGGGGCGACCATGTCGATTTCACCTCCCCTGACTTGCGGACATCCCGGATGTGCGCATAATCCAGGTGGAAAGGTCTTCCATCCCATTGCGCTTCGCTGCGCCCACTGCCAGGGGGAAACCGCTCGTGAAGGATCTGCGTGCCTGGATCGCTGCCCTGGTTTCGCACAAATCCCGCACCTCGGCACAACGCCGCCCAACCCTCCTGGGCCTGGAACGGCTCGAGGCCCGCGAGCAACCCTCGGTCACTCCGGTGCAGGTGACGGATATTCAGGATGCCCGGGGGAACTCCATCGAGGGCCAGCTGACCCGGGTCGCCCGGCCTGTCATTGTCGGCACCGGCCGCGAAGGTCAGACCATCAAGGTGTTCGATGGTATCCGGCTGTTGGGTACCGTCCGGGTTGGCGCCAGCGAGTCGTGGTCCTTTGCGGTTCCTCGTCCTCTGGCCGATGGCGTCCACGATTTCCGGGCAGCCCGCATGGTCGATCCACGGCCAGCCCTGGTGCAGGCCACCTACCGCCTGGACACGCGCGCGCCGCAGGTGACGCTTTCCACCTCAGAGTTCGTGCGCCGCGATGACAAGCCCACCGGCCAGGTGAACGTCGTCGCTAACGATCCGTTCGGGCTTCGTTCCGATGTCACGCTCGACATCGACCTCAATCGCGATGGGAAGTTCTCCGGTCACGAGCTGAACTACCTGATCAGCCCCACGCCAGCGTTTGCCCTCCCCATCCTGAACCGGGGCACCTACACGATTCGTGCCCGCGTCGCGGATCTGGCAGGTAACATCGGGAAGGCCACGGCGAAGATCATCTACGATCCCGATGCCGGATTTGTCGGATCCAGTGTGTTGCTCTCTCTCGCCGGTCTGCAGCCCAGGGACCAGGTCGCCGGTCCCATCGCTGCGTTGACCGAGAAGCAGAAGAGTGCGCTGGTGATCGATCAGAATCGTGTCCTGGTCGATGTGCGCGGCACTATGGGCAAACACCTCGCCGCCTTTCGTGCCGAATTGGAGGCGCTTGGCTTCGTCACCACGCAGACTACCGCCTCCTCGAACCTGCTGACCGGCTATCTGCCCATCGACCGGATCGACGACCTGCCCGGGCTGCACTACTTCTCCGCGGCGGTGCCGGTTTACAAGCCCATCACCCGCGTCGGCTCGGTAACCACCGAGGGCGATGCCGTCATCAAGGCCAACACCTTCCGTGCCTCGCAGCAGGTCAATGGCGCAGGGATCAAGGTCGGCGTCATTTCCGATTCGGTGGACCAGGTCGGTGGCGGCCTGGCCGATTCCATCCGCACAGGCGATCTGCCTCGGGGCGTGCAGGTCCTGCAGGATGGCAGCTCCAGCGACACCGACGAGGGGCGCGCCATGCTCGAGATCGTGCATGACGTCGCTCCGGGGGCGCCCCTCGCCTTCCACACTGGCAGTGGTGGTCCGGCCGTGTTCGCCGCCGGCATCCGCAATCTGGCCAACGCCGGTGCTCGTGTGATCGTGGACGACCTGGGCTATACCAATTCTCCCAAATTCACCGCCGGCCGCATGGGCATGGCCGTGGACGACGTGACGCGCCGTGGCGTGTTCTACGCCACGGCGGCTGGCAACGATGGCTCGTTCGCCTGGCGTTCCGGCTGGTCGCCGATCAACACCACCATCGATGGCATTGCGGGCACGTACCTGCGCTTCGGTAATTCTGCTTACCATCGCTTCACCCTGGCAGACAACGAGAGCATTGGCCTGTCGTTCGGCTGGGATGCCACCTACCTCGAAGGCGGCGACCCCCGGGCCCGCTTCCAGGTGCCCAACAACATCGACGTCTACATCGTCCGCACCGACAACAACACCATCGTCGCTCAGTTCGACACCAACAATCGCAACACCGACGAGGCGTTCGAGTACATCGACTGGACCAACGACCAGTCGGTGACCAGCTTCGCCCTGGTGTATCGCCTGGTGTCCGGACCCGCGCCCCAGCGCCTCGCCTGGGTCAGCGTTGGTAGCTCGGTCAACACCATCCGCGCCCAGGGCGAGGGAGCCCCGGCAGTCTATGGCCAGGTACTGGCCTCCGGAGCCTTGGCCACCGCCGCCGCCGATTCCCTGCGTCCCACGGTGGTCGAGACCTATTCCTCGCAGGGCGGGGCGGTGGAGATCTTCGCCGACGACCAGGGCAACCGGTACTCTCAGGCGCAGCGCCGACTGAAACCCGAGGTCACCGCACCCGACAACGTGGTCACCTCTTTCTTCGGTCAGCAGGTCAACAACCGGTTCCGCTTCTCGGGCACGTCGGCGGCTGCTCCCCACGTCGCTGCCGCCGCCGCCCTGCTCTTCCAGCAGCAACCGCTGGCCAACAACTTCGTCGTGGCCAACCACTTGCAGCAGACCACACGCGACCTCGTGCGCCCCGGTTTCGATGCCCGGTCGGGCTTCGGCCTCATCCAGCTCACGCCCATCACCAGCCAGGGAATTCCCGGCGGGTTCAATCCCAACACCAACGATCAGAACGAAACCAGCGACCGGGCCGCCTACCAGGGTGCCATCGGACGCGGCAGCAACTACCTCTTCGGTCTGGCGGTCACCCGGAGCGTCACGGGTTTCCCCGACTACGACTGGTACAACTTCACCGCCCAGCGAGCCGGCCTGGCCTCTGTCACTGTAATCTCGTCCAGCGTCCAGCCGCTGTGGTTCTCGCTCTACCGCCGCGTCGGTGATGCGCTGGTGCTCATCGGTCGCACCACCGTCGCCCCCGGCAAGAACGCCGTCCTCGCCGGAGCCATCAAGCCGGGCGAGCTGTTCTATGTCGATGTCCACGGCATCAACATCGCCCCGGGCCTCCTGAGTCAGGGCGCCTACACGCTCGATTTCAGGTTGAGCTAACCACCGCACGGCTCAGGGCGTCCAGTCGATCTCCGGGGTCAGATTCAGGCAAAACTCAGCGAGCAGCTGCGCGGCATGGTCGAGGTCGTCGAGATGCACGACCTCCACGGGGCTGTGCATGTAGCGGTTGGGGATGCCGACCAGGCCAGTGGCCACGCCGTCACGCGATAACTGGATGGCGTTGGCATCGGTCCCCGTGGCCCGCGGCACGCCACGCACCTGCATGGGCAGATTGCGCGCCTGTCCCGCCGCCTGCATCCGCTCCAGCACGCGCGGACTGATGTTCGGCCCGCGGAATAGCACCGGCCCATCGCCCAGCTTCACCTCACCCAGCGACTTCTTCTCGTTGCCCGGCGTGTCGGTCGCATGGCACACATCGACAGCGATTCCCACGGCTGGGTGGATGCCATACGCGCTGGTGGTCGCTCCGCGCAGCCCGATTTCTTCCTGCACCGTGGACACACAGTAGACCGGCACCTGCAGGTTCTTCCCATGCAGCAACCGTAGCGCCTCCATGACCACCCAGACGCCGACCTTGTCGTCCATGGCCGGTGAGGCCGCCTGATTATTGCGCAACGGCCGATAACCCAGCGCCACGGTCACCGGGTCGCCGTGCTGCACCAGGCTGCTGGCCTCCTTGTCGTCCTTCGCGCCGATATCGACCCATACATCGGTGAACTGGGGCACCTTGGCGCGTTCCTCCGGCGTCAGCAGGTGCGGCGCCTTGCGCGACACCACCCCGGTCACCGGGCCCGACTTCGTCCAGACAGTCAGATACTGCCCCAGCAGTATTTGCATGTCCCAGCCGCCGATTGGCTGAATGTAGAGGAACCCTTCCTTGTCGATGTGCTGCACCATGAGGCCGATCTGATCGCAATGTCCCGCCAGCATGACGCGAGCATGATCGGCACTGCCCTTGCCCTGCTCGGGGTAGCGAATGGCCATCACATTGCCATGCCGATCGGTGCGAACCTCGTCGGCATAATGCCGCGCCCAGGTGCGGATCACCTCCTGAATCGGTTGCTCGTAGCCGGAGGGACTGGGGGTTTCGAGCATGGAGCGAAGAAAGTCGTGGGAAAGCTGGTGCATCGGAAGGACGGAATCCCTGGACCATCGACAACGTGCGACCGGAACAGCCCGGCTCTGCGGAAGCTTTATCCTACCAGGTGCCCCCAGACGGTTGAAGCGGAGCAACCTTCCTGGCCGAGCCCGGGTCCGTCAGCACGTGGCGAGGACCCCCTCCACGCCCGTTATTCTCCGTTTGCTGACGGTGTCACTCTTGCCCATCGATGACCACCGCTGCCGCTCCTCCGTTACTCTCCGTTTGCTGACGGTGTCGCTCATCGCTTGATCGCTCCCATGCCCAGCGCGCACAGCCCCTCCGACGTGCCGCGCGCCACCCCGCACTCTACCACCCACTCCCCCATTCCCGGAGAGTAGTTTCGCTGCCAGTGGTGCCGAGCCCAGACCCCTCAGGGGCGGGAGGAATACGCAGGGCCCCCTCGTCCTCCGCGTGCATCAACCCAGCCAAAAGCGGCGACCCCTCCAAAATGTTCGACCCTGGTCGGCGAATACCCGGGTAGATATGGATGATAGCGGTGTGATATCATCATGGTATCGAGTCGCGAAGGAGCATGACCATGCAGGAACACGATGTGAAGTTGATGTCGGGTTGGTCCGCCCTGGTGGGGGTCTTCCTGGGGCTGGGGGTGCTCATCCTGCTGATTGCGGTGGCCGTCCAGCAGCGCCTGGGCTGGCTCACCTGGGTGATCGCGCCCCTGGCTGTTCTGTGGTTCGTGATGTTGTTCGGCTTCATCGTCAATGGGCCGAATCAGTCGCGCGTTGTCCAGCTCTTTGGCACCTATGTCGGCACGGTGCGCGAGGTGGGCTTCTTCTACGGCAACCCGTTCTATGGGACGACGCGAGTCACGCTGCGCGTGCGAACCTTCGAGACAGGCCAGACTGGGACCGAGGAGATCAAGGATCCCTCTACGGGTAAAGTGGTGGTGCCGGCCTCGCACTCGCGCCGACCCAGCAAGGTTAACGATCGCGACGGCACTCCCATTGAAATCGCCGCCGTGGTCGTCTGGAAGGTGATCAACTCCGCCGAGGCGGTCTTCCAGGTCGATCACTACGAGGAGTTTGTCCGCGTGCAGAGCGAGGCCGCCCTGCGCAACCTGGCCAGCCAGTACTCCTACGACGGACCCAACGACGAACGCTCGCTCCGCGGCCACACCACCCAGGTGGGCGAGGAGCTACGGCGCGAGCTACACGAACGTCTCCACATCGCTGGGGTCGAGGTGCTCGAATCGCGCATCAGCTACCTGGCCTATGCCCCTGAGATTGCTGCCGCCATGTTGCAGCGTCAGCAGGCTGCCGCCATGATCGCCGCCCGCCGGCAGATCGTCGATGCCGCCGTGGGCATGGTCGAACACGCCCTGGACGAACTGGGCAAACGGCACGTCGTCGAACTCGACATGGAGCGCCGGGCCGCCATGGTCAGCAATCTGATGGTCGTGCTGTGCGGCCATCAGAACCCGCAGCCCATTCTCAACACCGGCACTCTGCACAACTGATTCCGAGGTGCGCCATGGCCCGCAAGGCTTTTCTCCTGCGGATTGACGAGAAGCTGCTGGCGGCCTTGCAGCGCTGGGCCGAGGAAGACCTGCGCAGCCTCAACGGGCAGATCGAGTATCTCCTGCGGCAACTCGTGACGAAACGCGGCACCTCGTTGCCCGAGCCCCCCTCCGAGGACAGGGGCGATCCACCAGCCTGACCAGAACCCGATCCGGGCGGTGGTTACCTGCCACCGCCCGGTCGCGTCTTTGCTCACTTGTACCAGTAGTACGAGTTGGGCCCGTCGCGATAACTGCCGTGGTAGTAGGCCTGCACTTGCTCGAGCTTGCCCAGGCTGTGCAGGGCTGGCTTGCGGTAGCCGCGTGACGTGCGGGCGATGGGGCTGGTCTTCGCAACGACGCTGGCGGGGAGGTGCTTCTTCATGATTCGATGGCTCCAGAGCGGAGAGGCCAACCACGGTCGCGGGGTCACTCGCCCCGTCGTGTCCGTGCGTCGCTTCCCTCTCCACCCTCTTCAGCGTGAGGCGCAGCCCAAAGCGCTCAGCTGGAGGAGAAGATAATCTTCCTCCGGCTCAGTCGCGTTCGCGCAGCTCATCGACCACGAAGTGCGTCCACATGTCGAGATCATCATCGGGCAGGCGGTTCTCGCGCTCGAACTCGGCGGTCACGCTGGCGGCGTGGCCCTTCAGTTTCGCCTGCACCTGCAGCCGACCGTTGGCCTCGTAGCTGTAGCTGATGCGCACCGGCCAACCCGCTGGCAGGTCGGCCGGTAGATCGCGAATCGCGCAGGTGCCAATCGTCGTGCAGGCGTCCGGACGGTCGCTCTCCCCCTCCAGCACCTGGATCATTACCGCCTTCTGGTTGGGGCGGAACGTCTTGAACACCTTCGAGACGGTGCGCGGCAGAGGCGAATTGCGCGGGATGAGAATCTTGTTGAACTTCCGTCCATGGACGGGATCCTTGCTCAGCACGCCCAGGCTGTGCGAATTCACGTTCGTGATGATGAAGTTGGCTTCTTCGTCGGTCTGTTCCAGGTAGGGCGCCAGCAGGTGAGCATACAGTGCCGCTCCCTGGGCAACAGCCTCGTCGGGCGACACGCCAGTTTCGGGATCCTTGCCGGTCAACTCGCGCAGCATCCGCCGAATCATCGGCATTCGCGTCGAGCCGCCCACCAGAATCACCCGATCGATCTGCTCCCACTCCAGGCCAGACTGCCGCATCACGATCTCGCTGGTCATTCGCGTGCGCTCGACCAGGGCAGTGGTGGCCTCCTCGAACTGTTCGCGCGTCACCTCTACCTTCAGCCGACTCCCCAGATGGTTGATGTGCAGGGCTGCCTTCTTCCGCTCAGTGAGCGTGCGCTTGGCCAGTTCCGCCGCCACAGAGAGTTCCTGCCGGCTGTAGGGGTTCTCGCGCGGATCCTCACGAAACTCGTGGATGAACCGTTCGGCGGCCACATCCATCAGTTTCTCGTCCCAGTCCTTGCCTCCCAGGTGAACGTCGCCGTCGGTCGCCAGCGCCCGAAACTCCCGACCCTGAATCTCCACAATGGTCACGTCGAAGGTGCCGCCGCCCAGGTCGAACACCAGCACCCGCAGCGGTTTGTCGCCCGGCAGCACGCACCCCTTGTCGAGAAAGCCGATCTGATAGCCATAGGCGATGGCAGCGGCGGTTGGCTCGTTGATGATGTCGAGGACTTCCAGCCCCGCCAGCTTGCCCGCGTCCATCGTCGCCCGCCGGCGCGTCTCCTCGAAATAGGCCGGCACCGTGATGACCGCGCGCGTGATGGGCCGACCAAACTTGCGCTCGGCGTCGCCCTTCAGACTGCGCAGGACCAGCGACGAGATGACCTCGGGCGGCAGGTATTCGCCGTTGATCTTCTTGCGATAAACCCGCGCTCCCATGTCGCGCTTGACGCACTCGGCTACCCGGTCGGGATCGGTCAGCGAGGCCTGGACCGCTTCTTTCCCAACGACGGTCCCATTCTCCTCGAAAAGCACCACACTGGGAGTCAGCAGGTCGCCCTGGCTATTGGGCAGGCAGATGGGACGCCCGCGCGGGTCGATGTACGCGATTAACGAGTAGGTAGTGCCCAGGTCGATGCCGACGGCGACCTCCTTGCCGGCCGGCGAGGCCGAGGTCGGCTCGACCGGCGCAGGCTCCGCCGCCGGGTCATCAGGCTCGGTCGCATGAAAGTGGCGCAGCATCGCCGCGATCTTGATGGCGATGTTGGGTTGCAGAGCGACCCGCCCCGAATCGAGGTTAAACAGCTGGTAGCGAAACTCCATGAACGAGGCGACCCACCCCTCGTGGCGGCGCCGCAGGGTCATCCGAATCGGCGGGGGCAGAAGCTCCCAGGCGTGCTGCACCACGGTCTGGTGATACTGGGCATCCTGCTCGACGTAGCTGGCCGGCTTATCGACCACCGCGTAGAGAGCGGACTCGACCAGCCGGACTCCCTGTTTCTGGAGGTAGTCGAACAGGTTGAACGCCACGTGAAACCCTCCACCCTCGGAGTCTGCGCGATGATAGCGACTGGGATGGAGGAGATTATACCCGGAAGCCAGGGCGGAAGGCGAGCAACCAGCAAACGGAATCAGGCGAGCCAGGACGACATCTCGCCCGGCTCGCCTGATTCGTGTGCAGAATCGTCACCACTCAGGGCGTCTGGTGGGTGCCTTCCCGTTCCGCAGCCAGGTACGGATCGAGGAACTGTTGCTTGGCCTGGAAGGCGCCCAGGGCCGCGGCGATGATCAACGCGGTGAGCACCACCTTGCCAAACCGGCCGAACAGGGCATAGAGCGTGAGTACGATCTGCAGCATCAGCGCCATGGCGACAATGCCCCCGCTGACCGGAATCAGCCGAGCGAACATCTCGCCCTGGGCGCCATCCAGTCGGGCCAGCCACCAGAAGCTGATGTCGGCAATCTGGGCCAGCAGCGCCAGCGGAGCGAGCGGCACCCGAATCAGGGCCGGCCAGCCCGTCAGGGCCAGCAGCAACCCGGTCAGCCCGTACAGCATCGAGAAGCCCAGCAGATGCACATGAGTCGTCAGGGCTAGCTTGGCGACCGACTTGCCGTTCCCGCTCTCGGTCTTGAGGTACAGCGAGATCTCCTCGTAGTTATCCAGCGGATAGTGCGAACCAGCCCCGCCCACGCTCTCCGAATGGCAGCGCTTGCAGCGCCCATCGAAGATGCCCTTGATCTTGGCGAATCGCTGGCCGTTTTCTTCCTCGACGTACCGGGAGGTGATCGGCTGGCTGGTCAGCCCCGCGGGCAGCTCGAAGCGGTCGTCATCGTAGGCTTGCTTCTGCTTCTCGGTGTCGGTCATCTTGATCCAGGCGAGCATGGCCCGACGTTCGCCTTCCAGATCGCGTGCCACCGCATCGGACGCCTTCTTGTACTCGTCGGGCTTCTCCAGATCGAGGCTCATCTCCTTGGCCTTGGTCTTGCGCGCCTTGTCCCAGCCGCCCGCGCGGGTGGTGAAAGCCGAACGCATGCTACCCTGGCCGTTGAACGGCAGGTTCGGATGGGCTTCGATGAGACGTTCCAGCTGGCTGGCCCCGAGTCCGGCGTGGAACTCGGCCACCGCGTCGTCCGGGGTCGGCAGCGGCTCTCCCGGTTTGGCCGAGGCGAAATGAAGATTCACCAGAGCCGAGATGTAGCCAATGCCCACGGACATCAGGAACACCGCCAGGGCCAGCCGGGCGGCGAATGGCAGGTCCCGGAGTGTCCAGCGCTGAGGGGTGCAAGGCGAGTCGGTCATGTTCATTCTCCCCGGGTAGGTGGGTCGTCAAGTACCAGGCAAGGCGGCAATCACGGCCTTTAGCACCTCGGCTTTCGCCTCGGCCAGGGGCCGTTCCACAATGGCGCCGGCGGCGAGACGATGCCCGCCACCCTGGAACTGCTCGGCGATGCGGGCCACGTCGATCTGGCGCGAGCGGAAGCTGACCTTCACCCCGCCGCGCGGTTGCTCCATGAAGAACAGGCCCACCTCCACGCCGGCCACCGACCGCGTGTAGTTGACCAGGTCCTCGCTGTCCTGGGGCAGCGCTCCCGTCTGCTGATAGTCGTCGCGGTGGATCTCGGTCATGCAGATCCGCCCGCCATGCACCACCTCCAGCCGACTCAGCACCCGTCCGGTCAAGCGTAGACGAGCGGCGCTACTTTGCTCGAAGAGACTCTCATAAGCCTGGGTGGGGCGAGCCCCGGCCTCGACGAGACGCTCAGCCAGATGAAACGTGGCCGGGGTGGTGTTGTTGTGCCGGAACCACCCGGTATCCATGGCCAGCGCCACGAACAGGCAGTGGGCCGCCTCGGCGCTCAACGGCACATGCAGCGCGGTGATGGCCTCGTACACCAGCCGGCCTGTCGCCTCCGCGCTGGTGTCCACCAGGCGCGCCCCGCCCAGGTCGTCCTGCGTGAGATGATGATCGATCACCACGCGCGGCCCGGGTAACTCCCGCAGCAGTGCCCCGATGTCGCCCAGTTGATTCCAGGTCCCGGTGTCCAGCACGATCAGCGCCTCGGCCTGACGGTACTCGTCACCCGGCGCGATGAACTGTCGGACGCGTTTAGCTGGGTCGAGGAAGTCGTAGCGTGGCGGAATCACGCTGGCGACGGCCATCTGGACGGTCTTGCCCTGCGATTCCAGGGCATCCGCCAGCGCCAGCATCGACCCCAGTCCATCCCCGTCGGGCCGGACGTGGGTGGTTAACAAAAAACGGCGATGCTGCCGTACGAGATCAACAAGAGGGGTCCAGTCGATCGCCATGAAGGCGGATTCCTGCCGGGGTGGGAGTTCAGGTAGGCAGGAACGATTATAGCAGTCAGAGGGGTGGGGAAAAAGGCGACGAGGGCGGGAAACCGCCTCCCGAGCCCAGGGCTGGGGATGCGGGTTCCCGCCCTCGATGGGGGGAGGGATGGGGGAGATTTAATCCCGAGAGTCTCTCTCGGGAGGTGATTCACGGGCAGTTGCGACATCCTGGCTGGGCTGTCTGCCCATTGTTAGGGCGAGGCGTCCGACCATCGTACGGCGGGGTCCAGTACCCCGATTCCCGACCAGCCCACGGGGGCAACGGAGATGGCGGAGCGCCCTTGAGGCAAGGCTCACCGAAGAAGGTACGGCAGGAACCGAACAGGAAGTTCATCTCGGAGTGGAAGCTCCCGCAGCTGAAGCTGTTGAAGCTGCTCCAACATCCCAGAGGACGCTTGTACCTGCAGAAGTCCCGCAGGGGAGTCTTCGAAGGGGACGAGTCCACAGGCGGATGGCCAGGCGGCAACTCGGTTGCGCCGGGCGGCGTCTTTGGAAACAGGTCCGATCCTCCTGCACGGGCCAGGCCCGTCCACACCCCTACGCCTACGACCGCCATCAGAGCGGCCTGGGCCCAGAAACTTCGAGGCATGGTACTCTCCGCTCGCTTCCTGCAAGCACCAGACAGCACGGTGTGCTGCCCTTCGGTGATGCTCGCCTCTCGGGCACCGCCACAACTCTTATCGTCCGGCCCCAACCGCCTTGAGACGCAAAAAGACCGCCATCGCCTCGCATCGAGACGACGACGGTCCGGTTATAGCAGCTTCGCGGATTATCCGGCGAATCAGGCGACGGCCACCCCACGCGACCGGCTCGGCTGGGTCTCTCGCCACCATTCCAGGCACAGACGCAGCCCCGTGGGCACGTCCGTCGTCGGCCGGTAGCCCAGGTCGGTGCAAGCGCGCTCGATGTCGGCCTGGCTGTGCTGCACGTCGCCGGGCCGCGGCGCGCTGTGCGTCGGCTGGATGCGCGTGCCCAGCAGCCCGTTGATGTGCCCCACCAGGTCGAGCAACGTCGTCCGGCGTCCGCACGCCACGTTATACACGCGGCCCGACACTCCCTGCACCTCGGCCGCCAGAAGATTGGCCTGAATCACGTCGGCGATGAAGGTGAAATCGCGCGATTGCGTGCCATCTCCGTGAATGCCCGGACGACGCCCCGCCGTCATCGCCTGGATGAACAGCGGGATGACTGCCGCGTAGGCGCTCTCGGGCGACTGCCGTGGACCGAAGACATTGAAGTAGCGCAGCCGCACCGTCTCCAGCCGGTACACCTCGCTGAATGCCGCGCAGTACTGCTCGCCAGCGAGCTTGGCCACGGCATAGGGAGACAACGGCGCAGTGGGGTCGGTCTCAGCCTTGGGCAGGCGCTGCGAGTTGCCATACGCGCTGGACGACGCCGCGTAAACCACCCGGCGCACACCCGCGTCGCGTGCGGCCACCAGGATGTTCAGCGTGCCATCGACGCAGGCCCGATGCGTGGCCAGCGGATTCGCCACACTGCGCGGCACCGAGGCCAGCGCTGCCTGGTGAAATACCACCTCGGCTCCTCGGGTGGCACGTCGCACCGTTTCCAGATCGGTAATGTCGCCCTCGATCAACTCCACCTGCTGCTGCACCGCATCGAGGTTACTGCGATTCCCCGTGCTGAAATTGTCCAGCACGCGGACCCGCTGGCCACGTTCGACCAGCGCCTCGACCAGGTGCGACCCAATGAATCCCGCCCCGCCAGTGACCAGACAGACCGCCATGTTGTTCCCCTCCTGTGATTGAAGTGCAAGCGCGCAGGCCGGCGCGGCCTCCGACTGCTGCGTCGGAGGCCATCACCCGGCTGGGTCGCCTTCCTGTTCTCGTTAGGCCTTGACGATGCGGGCCCGGCCGCCGCGCACGTCCTTCGTGGCATTGCGCGTGTCCACCACCAGCCGGGCATGTTGCAGCACCGACTCGTAGTCGAACTTCGCATGATCCGTGACGATCAGCACCGCATCCTGCTGCGCCAAAAAGGCCGGCGTCAGCGCCTGGCTATCCATCCGCAGCGTGGGATGGTGCCGCATCCGGGGCAGCGTCGGCACGTGCGGATCGCTGTAGCTGATCTGCGCGCCGCGCGCTTGCAGCGCCTCCAGGATTGGAAACGCCGGCGACTCGCGCGGGTCGTCCACATCCTTCTTGTAGGCGACGCCCAGCACGCAGATCCGGCTACCCTTGATCGGCTTGCCGTCCTCGTTGAGCGCCTCTGCCAGACGATCGAGCACGAACTGCGGCATGGCGGTGTTCACCTCGCCAGCCAGCTCGATGAACCGGGTGTTCAGCCCCAGCCGACGAGCCGCCCAGGTGAGATAGAACGGATCGATGGGGATGCAGTGCCCACCCAGGCCGGGGCCAGGGTAGAACGCCTGGTAACCGAACGGCTTGGTCTTCGCCGCCTCGATCACCTCCCACACGTCGATGCCCATGCGAGTGAACACGCCCTTCAACTCGTTGACCAAGGCGATGTTCACGGCGCGGTAGGTGTTCTCGAGGATCTTGCAGGCCTCGGCCACGCGGATGCTCGAGACAGGCACCACCCCTTCCACGATCGGCTCGTACAGGGCCACAGCCAGGCGCTTGCTCGCCTCGTCCAGGCCGCCGACCACCTTGGGGATGTTGCGCGTCGCGAAGTCGCGGTTGCCCGGATCCTCGCGCTCGGGGCTGTAGGCCAGGAAGAAATCCTTGCCCGCCACCAGGCCCGACTCCTCGAGGATCGGCTGCAGCACTTCCTCGGTGGTGCCGGGGTAGGTGCTGCTTTCCAGCACGATCAACTGCCCCTGTCGCAAATGCGGCATCAGGGTCCGACCGGTGCTCTCGATGTAAGAAAGGTCCGGCTCGCGCGCCGAGCCCAGCGGAGTCGGCACGCAGATGACGATGGCGTCCACCTCGACGAACCGCCCCGGATCATCGGTCGGGTCGAACCGTCCGCTGGCGTTGAGTTCCGCCACGCGCTCGGGGTCGATGTGCCCGATGTAGCTCTCGCCGCGCCGCAGCCGTTCGATCTTGTCGGCGTCGATGTCGAACCCGAGCACCGGGTAGCCGCCCCAGGCGAAGGTCTCGGCCAGCGGCAGGCCGACATAACCCAGGCCAACCACGGCGACCCGGGCCGTCCGCGCCTGGATGCGAGCCAGGGCTTTCTCTGCCAGGGGCGACATCGTCGCCATCACTGCTCGTTTCACGCTGCTCATGGAGGACTCCTTTCCTCGGTGGGGTTGAATCATCGTCAGGACACCCAGGCGGCCGAAGCCGCCCGGGGGAAAGAGCAATCAACGAACGCCATATTCCTGCAGCAGGCGACGGGCCGACTCCTGCTCGACGGGATGCAGACTCGACACCTGCAACCCCTTGTCGTGCGCCTGGCGAAGCGTCTCCCGCGCCCGGGTTGTGTCACGCTCCTCATGATAGGCGCGAGCCAGGTGGAACAACCGGACCGGCGTCGGCCCATCGGCGGTGGCTTCGCGCAGGTCCGCCAGCGCCTGGGCCGTGTCCTTCAGCGCCATGTGGACGACGCCACGCGTGTCGAGCAGGTCGGCTCGCCTGCCCATCCCGTTGACCGCCTTGTTGATGTACTCCAGCGCCAGCTTCGCCTCGCCGGAACGATGTGCCAGCAACCAGGCCAGGTTGTTCAGGGCCACCACGTTGTTCGGCTCCTGCTGCAGCACCGCGCGGTACGCCTCGGCGGCCCGGTCATACTGCCCGCGCTGGTCGTACAGGTCCGACAGGTGCATCAGCAACACGACACTCGTGGGGTTTTTCGCCTGGGCCGCCTGCAGGTGCTTCTCAATCAGTGCCACCTGGGCGTCACTGGGGTTCATCACCCGGAGCAACGAAACACTGATGCCGCCGATGGCCTCGGGAGGACAGCGCCCCTCCTGCCAGGTCTTTTCGCACAGGGCGAAGGCCTCCTTGTAGCGCTTCAGGCGGCTCATCGACGCCATGACCAGCAGCATTTCCTCGGGTCGCGCACCGGGTCGGCTCACATGCTGCTTGATCAGTGCCAGCGCCTCGTCACCCTTGCCGCGCGCTTCCAGAAGCCGCGTCTTCATCTCGACGCTGGCGAAACCGTTTGGTCCGACCTCGCGCTGCCGCTCCAACTCCTCCAGCCAGCCGATCATCGTCTCGGCCTTGGCCAGATCTTCCGGGAGGCGCCGTTGCACGATCAGGCTCATCACATATTGCGCCAGATACTGCGGGGTGCGCGTCTTCGGCTGGGTCAGCTGTTCGAGCACCTGCTGCGATTTGCGACTTTCGCCCTCGGCATCGTAGAGCATTGCCAGGATGAACTCGTCATCCGGCGTCAGGGCGCGGGCCCGCGCCAGATCCTGGAAGAGGACGATGGCCCGCTCGCGGAACTGCTTCTGATTCTGCGAGGCCAGCACCCGGGCCCGAGCACGCCGCTCCTCGGTGCTTTCCTCACGCGGTTCCTCACGCGGAAGCCGACCGTTGCTGTCCAGCACCAGGCCCACCAGCTTCAGCGCCTCGGTGAAACGCCGATAGTCGGTGCTGCTGGCCAGCAGCATCGCCAGCGACCGTCGCGACCAGTCCACGTCGGCCGGTAGAGCCCCCGGCACTTTGCCCTCTGCTAGCTGGCGCAAAAGCGGCTCCGCCTCCGCGCCGCGGTTGGCCAGCAGATGAGCGTTGGCGACGGTGCGAACAATCCTCGGATCGTTGGGACTTTGCTCCAGGGCCTGACGATAGAAAGTCTGCGATTCCTTCACGTCGCCCAGCATTTCGTAGCACCGGGCCAGCGTCAGGGCCTGACGGTCCGCCGGCAGCTTCTCCCGGGCCTTCGCAAGCGTGGCGCGAGCATCGTCCCGCCGCTTCTGGCTCATCTGGAACTGCACCATGGCCAGCCACGGAGCGGGGTCACCACTGGCCACCTCGATGGCCGCCTGTAGACGCTTCTCCGCCTCGGCCGCATGGGCCGGTCCCGCCGCCGCCAGCACGCGCGCCATCCAGACCAGGTCGGCTGGATCACGGGTGTCTTCGCGGACGGCCTGACGCATCATCTCCACGGCGCGCCCGGTTTCGTTCCGGCGCACCGCGACCGTGACGGCCAGCTTACCCAGGTCGGTGTTGTAGAGCACCGACTGATGCAGCTTGGCCAGCAGCACCTGCGCCTCGGCATCCCGACCGCGCTGCGTCAGCAGAGTCACCAGCCGGCGTAGGATCGACGGCGAGTTTTCGCCGGTCTTCATCGCCTCCTGCAGATCCTTGATCGCCTGCTCCGGATTGCCGATCATCTCGGAGATGTCAGCCCGGGCCAGGAAGACGGCCGACCAGCCAGGCCGCTGCGCCAGCACGCCGTCGAGCAGCCGCCGCGCCTCGGTGACAAGCGAGGTGCGCTCCTCGCCGGGGAGCGCCTTCCGCGCCTTCCAGATGCGGTAAAGCGCCTCGCCGTAGCGATGGTAGGCCCCCGAGTTTTTCTCGATGTCCTGAATGTCGGTCAGCAGCTTCTTCATCCCGGCATCGTCGCCTTCCTTCATCGCCAGGTCGAAGAGCAACAGCTGCAGCCGCAGGTCGGTCCGCTGCGTGGGAAGGCTCGCCATCGCTTGCCACAGCTTGCGAGCCTCGCCGGTCTGCCCGGCCCGAAACAGGGTGTCGGCCAGCCCCGCCAGAAGGCGCGACTGATCTTCCTCGCTGAAGTGGTTGCGCTTGGCGGCCAGGTTGGCGATGGCCGCCGACGCGGCTGCTCCCTGCTCGGCCTGCACGATGCGCGATTCAGCCAGCCGCAGTGTCACCCGGTCTTCCAGAGTCCGCCGCCCCTCCTGCAACAAGGTGCGTGCCCGAGCCGTGTCCTTGCCGCGCAGGGCCAGGTCAATCAGGGCCACGACATACTCCGGTTCGCCGTTATCCTTCAGCCGCGCCGCCTCGAGCAGCTTGCGCGAGTCTTCCAGGCGTCCCTGACGGACCAGCAGCTCCGCCTGCAACAGGTTCAGCTCCAGGCTCTGCTCGGAGTTGGCCTCGCGAGCCGCCTTGAGAATCTTCTCCAGCTGCGTCCAGTCAGGCGTGGGGTTCTGCACCTGTCGCTGCAGCTCGAGCCGCCCGATGTCCACCCAGGCCCGGACCGGTACGCGCTTCTGCGACATCACCACCTGATACTGAGCCAGCGCGTTATCCAGCTGCCCCTGCGACCACCGAGCCGCGGCCATGCCCAGCATCGCCGGCGTCGAGTTGGGGTCGAACTCGAGCACGCGTTTGAAGGCATTGAACATCTGGGTCGGTTCTTCCAGCCGCTCGTAGCAATGCCCCAGGTAGAGGTCGGCCTGGCAGGCCAGGTCGCGCTGGGAAGCTAGCTCGGCCCGGGCACGCTCGAACAGCACTGCGGCATCGCCCCAGCGCCGATCGACCACCAGCAACCGCGCTTGCATGTAGTCGGCCGCCGCTGGCATCTGCGCCTTGCGCACCCGAGCGACCAGCTGTCCCACCTCGTCTTTCAGTTTCGTCTGATCGACGACGGGCTGGTTGTTATCCTCCTGCTGCATGCGCTGCAGATCGAGATCGTCGAGGAGCAGGTTGCCGCGATGCCACAGCATCTGAAAGAGTGAGGCATCGCCCGCCGGGGTCTTCTTGTTGGCGGCCAGGTCTTCCCCGCGCTTCAGATAGTCCAGGGCGCGACGACGATGATCGCGCAACGCGGTCCGCCGCTCGGCCGGTGTGCGTTCGCTATCGTCAAACGCGATGCGTCCGCGCAGGCGTTCCAGATCGGCCGCCGCCAGCAACACCTCCATCGATTCCGGACCGCGCTTCAGCGCCTGGGCCACGTCCTCGGCCGCCTCGTCCAGGTCGAGTTTGCCCTGTCCGGCTGCCTCCGTGATCTTCAGCAGATTGAAATCACGGCGATAGCGCCATCGCGCCAGGTACGACTCGAACCCGTCGCTGTTGGTCCGGACCAGATCATCGATGGCAGCGTCGGCCTCCTCGAGGTTCTTCTGCCGACGCTGCACGTCCGTCTCGTTGTAGCGCCGCAGCAGGTGGGCCAGGCGGATGAAGCTCAGGTGAACCTGCGGAGCATGTTGCCGCGCGAATCGGTAGCAGGCGATGGCTTCGGCGGGTTTGGTTTCTGACTCGAGCACCTGGCCCCAGTAGAACTCCAGCTCGCCACGCTCGCGGTTCTCCCGGGTCATGAACTCCGGAACCGCCTTGCCGCGCTGCCGCGCCGTCTTCTCCTCACTCAGCCAGTTTTCCACCTCCTGCCACGGCAGCAGGCGCTGCAGATGATCGCGCGCCAGTTTCATGCTGTCGGCCGTCATCTGCTCGACGGCGATCTTCACGAGCAGCCGCCGCAGTTCAGGATCGTCTTTCTGACGAAGCAGATCGTCCATCTCCTTGATGGCGCGTCCGCGCGCCCGAGAGCCCGGCGGATAGGCATCGCCGGCCCAGAGACGGGCCAGGTTGGTTCGTTCGTCCACATCGCGAGGGTTGAATTCGAGGTAGCGCTGCAGGTACTGCGCGGAGCGGGCCTTTTGGCCTTGTTCGTCGGCGCGACGCGCCTGAAAGAGCAGGGCCTGACCGATCCGCTGGTATTGAAAGGCGTGGACGGCGAAGACGCCGACGACGCTTAGAACACCACCGAGGAGCAGCAGCAGGAATAGCTTGCCGTTGATCTTGCGCATGTGGGGTCCATCCATGGGGTTACACCTCCCCTGCAAGGGCCGATCCAGCCCGGGGAGGTGAGACATCCTTGAGCGTTGTGCGCGAAACGAAACGAACGCCGGGCGAATGCCAGCGATGGGAGAAGCGATCGGGATGTGGAGAAGGGGTAAGCCATCACGTCCAGGGTGCAAGTACAGGGTGCAAGAAGCGAGCGAGGGTGTTAGTGTCATCCCCGGGCCCGGTCTCCTCTCGTGGGAGACCAGGCCAGGATGATTCAGGCATTATCGTATCCGGGTCGAGAAACCTCCCGCGGGTCAGGAGGGGGCGATCCTAACCGGAAATCCGGGTCAGACCGCGGCGGTCTGCTGAGCAGCCTGACGACGCTTGCGCCAGGCAGCTCCACCCAGGAACGACAGACCCAGACCCGACAACAGCATGGTGGACGGCTCCGGCACACTGGCCGGCGTCACGCTCGACACATTCACGTGGGCAGAGATGCTGCCCGCGTTGACCTGGTCCGGAGGGCCAGGCGGGGTGTAGGCCACCATCGACACCGTGAAGGTGTACGAACCCAGCGTCACCGCCTGGGTCGAGTTCGGGCCAAACACGTTGGAGACGTTCGCGCTCTCCGCCGAGAAGGTGCCGCTCAGCTTACCGGTGAAGGTCATGCTGGCCGAGTACGGCGTGCTATTCTCGACGGTCGAGAGCACCAGGGTCAACGAGTAGTTGCCACTGGCGGTCAGGGCATCCGGCGAACCAGCACTGGCCGCACTGAATACCCGAAGGTTGGTAGCGACAATGTCCGAACTACCAACTGCGGCCTTGGTCGGCTCGTTGGTGAACGTGACCGTCGAAGCCGCATTGGTGTCCGCAACCACCGCCGGCGCACCCGGCGTGAAGTTGTAGGTCCACTGAACGGCACTCGGTGGAATGGGCGTGGCCTGTGCCCGATCGGCTCCAGCGAGCAGAGCGAGAGCAGCCAGAGTCAACGTGAGCAAACGCTTCATTTGTGTGGGTCCTTTCCTGTCCGTGGTCCGATCCACACTGACCAACTTGAATGGGGCGACTACCAGGTTACGTTCAAGAGGTCTATCCAGGGGTGTACGGGGGGAGCGAATCAACGTGCAGCACCTCCTGTGCTGTTGGTTCGCCATGTGCGAGTGAACGGTGAGCACCGCTCGAAGGATCGTAGTTTACGTGCGACCGGTTTTCATGTCAACCGGAGCCTTCCCGCCGGAACTTCCGGTCAGGAACGCCGGTGTCACCCGGGAACGACTGAAGAGAAACTTGCCCGAGGCGCTGCGGGGCAACTCGCTGACGAGATTCACTGCACAGGTGGCGCCCGCTCCCAGGTGCTGCTCGGTGGCCCGATGCAGGTATGCCATGTCGGCGTCGGTGTCGAAGCCTGTGCCGGGGCAAACGAGGTAGCTTACGGCGCCGGGTTGATCTTGCTGAATCTGTACCTGCCCCAGCGACGGCCGCTGCGCCACGACATAGGTAGCCAGGAAGACGCCCGAGACCAGGCGTCCATCCGCACCCACAAGGAAATCAGTCACTCGACCAGCCACCTTCTCCAGGCGGGGCAGCTGCCGGCCACAGGCGCACGCACCTGCCGCCCAGCTTCCCAGGTCGCCTATTCGGTAGCGGATTAATGGCATGGCATGATTGAGCAGGTCGGTCACCAGAATGCTGCCGACCTCGCCAGGACGGGCGGCACCCGTCGGCGTTTCAATCTCTACATACAATCCCTCGGCCATCACGTGCAAGCCCTGATGCGCCTCGCATTCGCTGGCGATCACGCTGACCTCGCGACACCCATACCGATTGAACACCGGGCAGCGAAAGACACGTTCGAGCAGGGCCCGGCTCTCGTCCTCCAGCACCTCGGCGGAGGTGACCAGCCCCACAGGCGCATGGACTGGCCGGCCGACCGCTTCGAGCCACCGGGCAAACAGCACGGCCGACCCTGCGTAGGCCTGGATCACCCGGGGACGTTGGCGATTAAGCGCCAGACGAAACCGCTCCATGTCGCTCTCGGTCAGGCAGCCGGTGTCCAGCCACATCGGTTCGCGAAACAGCAGACCATGCAACCGTGCCCGCCAGTTCGACCCCGGCTTATCGCGCGGAGCGCCCCAGATGACCGCCGCCCGGTCGCCGATTTCCCACCCCGCCCAGCGGTTGTGCCGGAGCGTGGCCGCGGCTCGCGAGAGCTTGCGGTCGTTGCTGAGATAGAAGCGGATCGGCGTCCCCGTCGATCCGCCCGTCTGATTGCGAATCAAATCATCGGCTGGCCAGTTCTGCGCCACCAGGTCGGCACCGTGCTGCTGGATGTCGGCCTTCTCCAGCGGAGGCAACGCGCGGAGATCCTCCAGCTGCGAGAAGTCGCCCGGTTCTGCCCCGATGCGCTCGAACGCCTGCCGATAGAACGGGCACTGCGCGTGGGCATGCGCAAGCAGGTCGCGGCAGCGCTGCCACTGCAGACGCCGTAGCTCCTCCGCAGGGAGAAACTGCGTCGCCTCGAATTCGCGCAGATAGCGCAGCAGGCCACTCTCGCCGCGCCGCCAGAGGGCCAGGGGCATGGTCACGTTGCGAACCAGACTGCCATACAGCGACATGTGGTGTCTCCCTGGGTGGTTTCTCTGGTTCATACTGCGGAGCCGGCCAGAACTCCCAGCGCGGTGGCGGCTTCGGGCTTGCGGCCGGGGCTCGCCAGCGAGCGATCGATGAAGAGCCGATGCCAGGTGTCGTACACCACCAGGCTGTACAGGAACCAGTTGGGCTGGCTGCGCAGACGCTGCAGCATGGCCGGTTCGACGAACGGATGCTCGCCCAGCCCCTCGACCATCGGCCGGAGCTGCCCTCCCTCGCGCAGCCACTCGAAGATCGGCTGACCAAACCCCAGCTTGCTCCGCGTGGCCAGTACGGCAGGTGCCCGCCGCTTCAGGGCGCGCTTGAGCGCATCCTTGGGCCGACGGAACTTGTAACGCACCTGCGGCGGCAGGTTCAGCGCCAGGCGAAGCACGCGCGAATCGAGGAAGGGGCACAGCAGATCGGCCCCGGCCCGGTGAAACATGGTGGACCACAGCCCCGCGCTGTCCATGGCCTCGCCCAGGAACCCCGCCGCATGGACGCGATCCAGCGGATTGCGCGGAAGCGCATACCGATCGAGCAGGTCGCGCCGGCGTGCCGTGGCATCCAGCAACGCGGCTCGACCGAAGCAGTCCTCGGCGATCTTCCAGTCGGTGAACGCCGCCACCCGGTTGATCGGATGCTCGAACCACGACCAGTCTTCCAGACGGTCGGCGAAGGCGAAGGTGAAGGCCAGGCGATCCCAGCCCAGCAGCCCCGCCATGGCTCCGCCCAGGCTGCGCGTCAGCCGGCCAGGCGCGAGGCTGCGGAGGATGCGGGCGTTGTGAACCTGGTTGGACAGCCCCAACCCGAAGAGGCTGTCGGCTCCCTCGCCGCAAATGCCCGCGGTGACACCTTCCGCCTTCATCGCGCGGGCCAGATGCCCGAAGTACGCGCTCTGGACGTGGTTCGGTGGCTCACCGGTCGAGGCCAGGGCATCGAGGAAATATTCCTGGTAGGGAGCATCGGCAGGTACCAGCACGTGGCGCGTGCCCAGGGCGTGGCTGGCGCTGAGAGCGTAGTCAGTGTCGGCCCAGCAGCCCGGATGATCGACGCTGACCGAGTAGCTGGTCGGCAGCATCGTCTCGGGACGAAGCAGCCCATTCCAGATCGTCTGCAGATACGAGCTATCGACCCCGCCCGAGAGCAGGTTAGCGGCCCCAGGTCGATGCTGCTTGCCGTCGGCGAGAACGGAGCGCAGGGTGGCCTCGACCGCGTCCACCGCTTCGTCCGCACCGATGGGGTGCCCCATCAGACTGGCGAAGGTGTGACGCTGCCGCCGGGTGATGCCACCGCCTTCCCAGCAAACTTCCTCGCCAGGAAGCAGGCGTTCGACGCCATTGAACAGCGTTTCCCGCCCGGGGACGCAACGGAACAGGAAGAAGTCCGGCAGCACATCGCGGTTCGCCTCGGGCCGATTGCCGCCCAGGTCGAGCAGTTCGACCAGGTTGCCGCCGAAGAGAAGTCCATCACCGCTAGCGCGGTAATAGGTGAATCCGGATCCGATGAGGTTGCGATAGAGGATCACGCGCTCGGCAGCGCTATCGCACAGGGCGACGGTGAAGCTGCCATCGAGGTCGTCCACGTCGAGATCACCATGCTCGAGGTAATGGCAACGAATCTCCTCGGCGATGCGGTCGAGATCCAGCGGACACGACGACCCGCGCCGCCGGGCATAGCCCCGGAAGAGCAGCGCCAGCCCATCCCAGGTGAAAAGTCGGGCCAGTGCGGGCGCTCCACGCAGGAACAGCTCGCTGCGTTCGCCGATCCAGCCCCAGTCCTCGCGCACCGCTTCCGAGGAAGGCGGTCGCGGCTGCGAACGATCGAGTGCGTTGCGTTTCCAGATACCGCCGAGGAAACTGCTGCAGTCCATGCGTCTACCCTCCTTGGTGCTCGAGCGAATCCTCTACGTCAGCTCAGGCGATCGATCCTTCGGGGCGGCCCTTCAGACGGGACAGGGCCAGGCCGATTCCACCCAGGACCTGGCGCCGCTCGTCGCCGTGGACAAGCGGAGAAGCCCAGGCCAGCACGATCAGCAGGGCAAAGAGAGCCAGCCGGGCCACCGGAGCCCAGGTGGTGGGAGGCAGGCTGGCGCCAATTAGCACGCCGGCCACAGCCACTGCCGTCAGGCCGATCAATCGGCCCCATTCGTAGCTCACCGGAAACAGGCGTTGTGAGGTCCAGTATGTGGCCAGTGCCAGGATGGCGAACCCCCCGGCGGTGGCCAGGGCGGCCCCTATCGCGCCGTAGGGTGGGATCAGCAGCCAGTACAGAAGCAGCATGGCCGCGGTCGCCACCAACGAGACGCCAAACTTTTGCCCCGTGCGTCCGCGGATGAAAAAGGCCGCATCCATGAGCGTCGCCGCCGACTGGAAGAAGCAGGCCAGCACCACCGGCGCCACGATGGGCACCGCCGCCGCATACTCCTCGCCGCCCAGGATCGTGACGATCTCGCCCGCGAACAGGCATAGCCCCAGCCCCGCCAAAAGGTACGCGCCCAGAATCCGCGTCGTCGCCCGGCCAAACTGCACCGGTGCGTCCGGCTCCCGGGCCACGGCGTACATGCGAGCGCTCCACACCATCAGCAGCGGGCCCAGGGTGAGCATCTTCACCACCATACCGAGCTTGTAACCCAGCGCGTAGCTGCCGATCTCCCCGGCCGTGGCATGGCGCAGCAGGAAGAAGCGGTCACCGTGATGCAGTACGAAGAAGCAGATGCCGCCGGGCAACAGAGGCAGCGCGAACCACAACATGGCCCGAAGCTGTGCCAGCCCTGGCCAGGCGACTCCGCGAGCCAGCTCTCGCCCGGTGAGCACGGCACCGAACAGTAGCCCCGTCGCTGCCGTGGCGATCAGAGCACCAGCGACCCCCCAGGCAAACACGCGCACTAGCAGAATACACAGGCACACGCGCACCAGAAACTGGCTGATCACCACCACGACGTAGGTGGCCGATTCCACTCGCGCCTGAATCAACGTCAGCGGTAACAGATTGAACGGTTCGAGCAGGATGCCGGCCACGGCCAGGGGCAGCAACCACGCCGCATGGGCCGAACCAGTCGCCCCGAAAAGCCACGGCCCGATCCACGGCGAGGCGGCCAGCGTGGCCAGGGCCCCCAGCACGCCGGCGCTGCCGATCAGCAGGTACGCTGACACCACCACCCGCCGCCGAGCCGGTTCGTCGTTGGCCTGCTGGTAAAAGGTGAACAGCGCCTGGCGAAACCCGCCTAGTAGCAATAGCGTCGCCAGCGTCTCAGCCAGGCGTCCCACGATTTCCAGCACGCCATACTCGGCCCGGTTCAGGCCGCGCAGGTAGATGGGCAGTAGCACGAAGCTGCCCGCCTGCACGAGCATCGTTGCCATCCCATAGATTGCCGCATGCTTCAAAAACGATCGATCCATGCTCTCTCGCTGTCATCCCTGACGGTGCGGGTGCGGTCTCAGGCCTCGAACTGCCACTGTCCCACGGCTGACTCCTCGGCGGTCTCCGGGAGGTCCCACCCGGCGTACTGTGCCGCCTCGCTCTGCCGGCGAAGCAGCAGGAAGGTGGCCACTCCGCTAAACGCCGCGAGCCATTGCCAGTTGTACCGGAAGAGATTGTGCCCGGACCAGCCCATCACGAGCAACAGCAAGATGTTGATGCTGATCGCCCGGGAGAGTTGATAGAGGAAGTCATCCGGACGAACGCCGCCCTCGGACGCGACAACCCGGCAGGCATCGCGCCAGTTGAACCAGAAGCATCCCACCAGCAGCGCCAGGGCCATGGCGCCCAGTAAACCCATCTCGGATAGCACCTGCCCGTAGAGGTTGTGCGCCTGGCCTCCGCGGTTGGTGACGTAGGCAAACGCGGCCGGGCCATGCCCCAGCAGCGGCGACTTCTGCCACGCCTCGATGCCGTGAACAAAGCCGTCGAGTCGTCCCGAGGCCGACTCGGCGGCATTCTGAGGTCCCCGGCTCGAATCGATCAGCGTGAGATACCGGTTCGATAGATCTTCTGGCAGCGCTACCAGCAACACGAACATCCCGGCTACGCCCAGCGCTCCGCACGACAGTATCGCCTGAAACTTGTGCTTCGCCGAGAAGACGAAGAGCATCATCGCCAGCAGGCACAGCCCGGCGAATGCCGCGCGCGAGCCAGTCAGCAGGATGCACAGCACCACCCCAAGGACGAAGCCGATCAGCACCCAGCGAGGCACCCGGCGCGGCTGTTCGTACCAGAACGGCAATGTCATCGGCAACGAGTAAAGCAGCGTCGAGGCAAAGGCGTTTGGATCGCTAAAGGTGGTGTCCACGCCGATCATGCGGCGCGTGCCCATGCGCCACTGATAGCGTCCGTGGGCGAATTCCCACAACGAATGCGCCATGTAGAGTCCGACTGCGGCCAGGAACAGCAGCACCAGTAACCGCAGGTCGCGTTCCTCGCGCACGGTGGTGATGACGAGGAAATAGAAGACGCAGACCTTGAGGTAGTTATCGATCACCTCCCACGTGCCGGGTTTGCTGGCGAAAGGGCTGGCCAGCCAGACGGCAAGGAGGCAGGCGGTGAAAAAGGCAATCGACAGGTGAATGCGGTTGAAGGCGAGGCTCTTGCTCGGGGTGACAGCCCAGGCCAGGATCATGGCGAACATGTAGCCGCGCTCGAACTGCAACATCCCCAGGGCGGGCCAGACCTCGAAGGGGCGATGAACGTAGAGCCAGAGGTAACCGCCCAGGATCCAGATCATGGTTGCTCCGTCTGTCGAGGAGGATCGAGGGGATCAACAGCCCGAGGCCAGGCTGCAGACCGGAGTCTCCGTGGCTCCATCCAGTAGCGCGTTGAACAACTCGACTAGTGCGCGAGCGGAATGGCGGTTGTCGAACCGATGCCGCGCCACACTCGTGTAGGCAGCAGCCGCGCTGAACCACGGCTCGGACAGGCTTCGGCGTAGCTCACACTCCAGCTCGGCGACGATGCCGGTCCTAAATGTCCGCGATGGCGTTCCCCGCAGTACCTCGCGCAGCCCGGGGCAGTCCGAGCCCAGCACCGGCACCCCGGCGCACATGGCCTCCATCGACACCAGCGACGACGCCTCCCACAGCGACGGCACCACCACCAGGTCCAGCTCGGCTAGCACCGGCCGCACGTCGGGCACGAAGTCGCGCAGCGTCACATGCCTGGCCAGGCCGCGCGTCTCCAGCTGGCGAGCATACTCGCGCCGGTAGTCACCAGAACCAAACGCCACCAGGTGGAACGCCGGCACACTCCCGAACCGAACCAGCTGTTCGATGGCGTCCAGCAGCAGCGGAAAACCCTTCTCGGGCATGAACCGACCGAGGAAGCCGATCAGATGCGTATCGTCGTCCAGCCCCAGTTCGCTTCGTAGAGTCAGCGACGTTTCGTCCAGAGGCTCGCTGAAGCGCTGCGTGTCGATGCCGTTGGCGATGGTGTGGATCCGCCCGGCGCGACGGCGCAGGCAAGGGAAGTAGCGCAGAAGGTTGTCGCGAGAATCGTCGCTCACCGTGATCACCGCGGCGGCCCGGGCCAGCGCCTGTCCGAGAATCCACCGCTTGCACGATCCCACCAGCCCCGCGAACTGTGTGTCACGGAGTGGCTCGTGGAGGGTGACGACCAGCGGCACCCCGCTCCGAAAACAGGCCATGCTGGCGTGAGCCGCCGCAGTCATTCCGTGCGCATGCACCAGGCTGTAGCGTCCGGAACGCACCAGTGTACGCAACGTGGGCCAGAGCCGACAATCGCGTCCCTTCGGCGTCACCGGCACGAACTCGGCACCGGGGAGGGTTTCCTGCAACGCGGGTAGGCTCGTATCCTCGGGGACGACCAGGCTGCAGTGATAGCCAGCCTCGCAAAGCGCCGGGTAGTTGTACCCCAGATGCGTGCGTATGCCACCCACCGGCCAGCGGGCCGCAAGCAGAATCTCAGACTTCAACGGGGACATACGCATCGATCGCCTCCTTCTCGACGGGGGCCGGCGAGCCCGTCACCAGCCCATGGACCGTGCGCATCGTGCGTTCCGTGGTGAACCAGGCGGCACGCTTGCGAGCTCGCTCGCCCATGCGCCGGGCTGCCTCAGGATAATCCAGCACCCAGCGGATGGCTCGTCGCAGCTCGCGTGGGTCTGCATAGTCCACAATCAGACCATCCTCGCCGTCGCGGATCAGATCGGTGGCCCACTTGCGCCCCACGGCGATGGTCGGTTTGCCCATCAGCATGGCATTCAGCGCCGTCTGCTGCCCTCCCGAGTGCAACAACCCCGGCGCCATCGGCACCACTACCAGATGCGCTGCCGCCATGGCTTGGCGAAACCCGCTGACGCTGGTGCCCTCGATGCGCACATGATCCGGCAATGTCACACCGGCCAGCTGTTCGGGCCGGGTGGTGGCAATCCAGGTGGGAATGGTCAGATCGCGGACTGCCTCGACCAGTGTGGGATAATCGCGATCGAAATTGCCTCCCGCGAAGAGATAGCCCTCATCGCGGATCTCGTATGTGTAGCCATTCACCGTGGTGTGAAACGGCACGTACTCCAGCTTCTCGGCCGGCAGACCGAACGCCCGCGCGTAGTCCTCCAGCTCGTGGCTGGCCCACACCACCATCCGCCGCGCTGAGCGCGCCGCCAGCCGCAGCCGCCAGCCCTTCAGGCTGTTGGCCAGGCGCGAGCGCGACTCGTACCAGTTGCAGTCGATCAGCACGTGCGGCTTGCGACCCCAGGGCAACAGCGTTTGCATCCACGCGAACATCTGCCCGCTGATGCCACCCTCGGTCACCACGCCCCGGCAGTGTCGCCGCCGCGCCAGAAGCCGCAGGGCGGCGTAGGCCCCGGTCAGGTTCCAGGACCAGCGTTCTCCCACCAAGCGCCGCAACCAGCCCGGAGGCCGGTCAGGTCCGACATAGGTGGTGTGGTCGCCCCAGAAGGAGCCAGGTTTGCCCGGAATGTCAGTCAGCACGTCAGGATGTCGCATCGCAGTCGGTCCTTCGGTCGCGTGCGGTCAGGCCTTCCTGGCCCAGAGTACCGCATTTCCAGCCAGCGAGCTTGCACCGGGGAGACGCAGCAGGAGGTTATCCAGCCGCGCCGCCGCGCGCAACAATGGCAAGCGCCCTGTGAGGCGATCTAGCCGGGCCAGAATGCGGAAGTACCGACACTGTACCCCTGGGAAGTGTCGCCGGACAAGAGCGACTTCCTGGGAACGCAGCGGTTGTTCGTCCGGAGTCGCCGCCACCTCCACGGGAACCTGGCGCCGCAACCGCTGCAGCCAGCCCGCGTAGGCCATCGGTTCGCGCGTGATGAACAGGCCGCCAGGCTTCAGCGCGCGGGCCAGCCGGCACAGCACATCATCCAGCACAGGAACAAGATGATGCAGGATCAGATCGCACCATACCACGTCGAAGCGCGCCGTGCCGAGGTCGTCATTGGCAGCGTCAGCCACGCGAAAATCGGCCTTCAATCCATGCAGGGCCAGGCGACGATGGGCCACCTCAATCGACACCGGAGACAGATCGATGCCGGTGACGCGCGCCCCACAGTAGGCCAGCTGACAGGCCGCCACACCCTCGCCGCAGCCGACCTCCAGCACCTGCTTGCCGCGCAGGTCGCCTGCCAGATCGAACATGAACTCCTTGCCAAAGAGCCGTGCGTGTGGCCGCTTCGCATAGCGTTCCAGCACGGCGGCTGGCATCCGCGCCACCTGAGCCTGGCCGGCCACGCGGTCGAAAAACGCGCGCTCGCGGTCCAGGCGTACCTCGTCCTGCAGGGTGGTCGTCATCGGGTCGTTTCTCCAACGAGGTCCAGGTAGAACTGCTCGAAGCGCTGCACCATGGCAGCCCGGCTAAAGCGTGCAGCCACGCGCGCCCGGGCACTGTCGCCCAGGCGTCGGGCCAGGTCGCGATCTGTCAACAAACGTCCTATGGCCCCGGCCAGCGCGGCGGCATCGCCCGGCGGCACCAGCAGCCCATCCACGCCATCGCGCAGCAGATCCGGCGTGGCCCCCGTCGCCGTGGCCACAATGGGCCGGCCCGCCGCCATGTATTCCAGCACCGCGTTGGACATGCCCTCAGCCCGCGACGATAGCACCGCCACGTCGAGTTGCCCGAGAAATCCCGGGACGTCTCGCTGTGCTCCAGGCAGGCGGAACCGCCCACCCAGATCCGCCGCCTGAATCTGCTGTTCGAGCGCTGGCCGCGCTTCGCCCTCGCCGGCCACCTGGAAGGTCGCTTGCGGATGTGAATCGCGCAGCATCCGGGCGGCCTCCACGAGCACGTCCAGCCCCTTCACGGGCCGAAGGTTCGCCACCGCGCCCACAGTGCTGCCGGTTTCGCGCAACGGAGGAATGGCCAGGAAGCGGTCGAGATCGACGCCGTTCTCCATTACCACCACACGCTCGTTCGGAGTCTGCTCATCCCGCACCAGCGCATCCCGCGCCGCAGCGCAGTTGGCAATCGTCCGCGTGGTTAGACGATTGAGGGCGCGCCCCAGGCGCCGATGCAGCGGGGTCATCCAGTGGCCGATGTTGTTGCGCGTACGGATGCGATAGCGCACCCCAGCCAGCCACGATACCGGTACGCCGAAGTAGGACGAATCGGGGAAGTAGGCCTGCACCACGTCGATCCGTTCGCGCCAGAGAAACTGCACGAAGCGCCAGGCGCGGAACACCGTGGCCGGGTGACGCAACGACCCCACGCCCAGCCTAAGCACGGGGCAGGAGTCCGGCTCGAGCGCGCGCGAAGCGGGCTGCTCGCCGCGCAACAACACCAGGTAGGGCGTCACGCGGGAACGATCGAGATGACGGATCAGGGCCAGTAGCTGTGTCTCGGTGCCTGCCGTCGCCAGCTCGTCGATGAGGAAGCACACTCGCACCGGGTGGTTCAGCGCTTGCATGTGGGCTCCGCGGGTGCCACTGGCTGACTGGCAGGCGCCACCACTTTCGGAGCAGGCGTTCGCTTCTGCACCAGCCGCTGGAAGAGTTGCAGATACCCCTGCACCTGCGACGAGAAGGTGAACCGTTCGAGCACGCGCTGCCGTCCCTGGAAACCCAGGTCGCGCAGACGATCCTCACACTCGATGGCTTCAAGGATCCGGTCGGCCAGGGCGTCGGCATCGCCCGGCGGACACAGCAGTCCCCCCTGCCCTTCCTCGATGATCTCCGGCGTACCGCCCACAGCAGTCGCCACCACCGGAACCCCCGCCGCGCACGCCTCCAGCACCACGTTCGGCAGGCCCTCGGTCCACGACGGTAGAACGAACAGATCGAGATGCGGGATGAACCGGTCGAGATCGTTGCGGAAGCCGCCCAGCACTACCGAATCACCGAGGCCGAGCAGGGCGATCTGCTGCTGCAGCGTGTCGCGCAACGCGCCATGGCCGAAGATGACGAAGCCGACGTCGGGCTGAGCTTCCAGCACGCGTGCGGCCGCCTCGACGAAGACGTCGAACCCCTTCTCCGGGCTCAGCCGACCCGCCGTGGCGATCAGGTGCGACTTGGGCTCCCGGAAGTGCTTCTCCAGGCGATGCCGATAGCGCGGGTCGGGATCGACGAAACGATCGGGATCGATGGCGTTGTAGATCACCCCCAGCTTCTCGGGTCGCACCCCGGCGCGACGGCAGCGGTCGGCCTGCGCCTGCGACACGGCAATGACGTGATCCATGAATCGCAGATGAAAGCGATCGAGCATTTCGTAGAGCCGGACGCGGAAGCTCTCTCCGGTCCAGCCGCGCGAGACGCTCACCACCGGGATGCCACAGCGCCGGGCGGCGATCCGGCCCAGCAGGTTGGCCTTGTAGCCATGGCACAGCAGCACATCGGCGCCCACGCGCTGCAGCACGCCGGTCAGTTCGGCCACGGTCCGGCGAAAGTGTGGCGTGTCGTTCTCCAGGGCGATCGCCTCGAACCCCTGCTGGGCGGCGGCTGCCAGGAAGGCCCTGCACGCGCCCCGCTCGGGAAACGAGACGAACACTGCCTCGGCGTCATCGCGGATCGCACAGGCCAGGCCGAGCATCTGACGTTCGGGGCCGCCGTGAAAGGTCGAGGCGGTGAGATGAACGAACTTCATGCGTGGACACCTCCCGGAGCAGGGAGCGGTGAAGGGGATACAGACGCGGCACGCAGCCAGAGCTGTTCGAGTCGAGCCGAGAGCGAGGACCAGTCGTAGCGCTGCAGGACGGTGGCGCGGCCCGCCTCGGTGCGGAGTGTCGCACGTTCCGGATCGCGAATGGTCGAGACGATGGCGTTGGCCATCTCGTCCAGGCTCTCGGTGATGGTGAGATGCTCGTTGGCCCGGAGATGCAGCCCCTCGGCGCCGATGCGCGTCGATACCACCGGGGTGCCGCTGGCGAGCGCCTCCAGAATCTTCAGCCGCGACCCGCCGCCAATCCGCAGCGGCACGACCAGCATCCCCGCGCGAGCCAGGAATGGACGCACATCAGGGACATTGCCGTGGAGTTCCACCCCCGGCCGACTCGCCGCCGCGCGCTGCAGCCATTCCGGAGGATTTCGGCCCACTAGCAGCAGCCGGGCGCCGGGTTCGTCGGCCTGCACGGCGGGGAAGATGCGGTCGAGCAGTGCTGCGACGCCGTCCAGGTTCGGCCGCCATTCCAGACTGCCCAGGAACAGGAGCGTGGAGGGCTCGCGCCATTCGCCCAGCGGGCGGAAGAACCGCGTGTCCACTCCATTATCCACCACATCGACGTGCGGAACGCCCAGGTCCAGCTGGAACCGCTCCGCGTCGAGATCACTGACGGCGATGGTCAGATCAGCTTGCTGCAGCACCGCACGCTCGAAGCGGAGAAACTTCTTCCACTGCTGGCGGATGTACCAGCGCCGGGCCAGATTCGTCTCCGTCTCGTGGTAGCGCTGCCAGATCACTGATTCGACGTTGTGAGCCATCACCACACGCCGCCCGGGAAGATGGCGAATCGCCTGGGCGTAAGGCGTCCACTCGCAGTGCCACAGGTCAATCGGTTCGCGCCGGGCCAGCTCCTCCAGGGCCTGCACCATGGCGGTGCTCGTGTGCGACGTCACCGAGTAGGGCAACGGCGAGACCAGGTTCGCCGCTAGCCGCGCGTAGAACTTGACCCCGGATCGTGGAGGCACGGGGCGATCGATCACGATGGTTCGGATGCCCAGCGAGGCGAAATGATCGGCAGCGGGCCGCACTTCCGCGGGGTCGGCGTTGTGATGGCAGACATAGGTGATCTGATGCCGCCGGGCCAGCCGTTCGAGCAACCCTAGCGTGCGGATCCGCTTGCCGGTCACTGCCGGGTAAGGCAACTCCTCGTCGATGACCACGACGCGCAGGCGCCGGCTCGGCGAGCCTGGGGATGAGACGGGAGACAGAGTTCGTGGTGCGGTCGCCATGGTGATTCTCCGGGCCAGGTTCAGGCGGCTGCTCGCGGCTGAGCCACGGGAGCAACCGATGAAGGGGCGAAGGCGGCCAGCGCCTGCGAGACGGTACCCATCGGGAAGTCTTTCAGCAGACGCACCAGTCGGACCTCGGTCCGCTTCAGACTGACGTAATGGCGAAACCGGGTGGTCGCCTTGGCCGGCACGCGCGGCTGATCGGGGTCCAGCTCCCAGGGATGCAGGTAGGTGGCGAAGGGACGGCCCGCCGCATTGATGCGCCGCAACCCCGCGCGGGTGACAGCGTAGGGAAAGAGTCGGAAGTACCCTCCACCACCCACGGGCAGCGGGTAGCCAAGCAGGCGACATACCGGAGGTGGAAACTCCCACAGGCGCCCCGCCGGCAGATCGATGGCGTGCGGTTCCAGCGGTGTGCCGGCGATGCCGTACCGATCGTGGTGCGTCGGGTAGATGCTCGAATCGATGCGAATCCCTTCCTCGGCGAGAATGTTCAGCGCCCAGGTCGAGGCCAGCGTGATCGAGAAACTCGGCGCCCGGTACAGCGTGACCGCCTCGCCGAGAATGTCCTCGAGCACGCGCAGGCCGCGCCGCAGGTCGGCGCGAAACTCGCCGGGTGTCTGTTGATAGATGAGGCGGTGTTCGTAGCTGTGGCAGCCGATCTCGTGGCCAGCCGCCTGGATCGCGCGGACAAGGCTCGGCTGCCGCTCGGCGACCCAGCCCAGGATATAGAACGTGGCGTGGACGCCAGCCTCGGCCAGGCAGTCGAGCAGCCGTTCGGTGCTGCTGCCGACGCGCGACGGCAGGTTCTCCCAGTCGGCTCGATCGATGACGCCCTCAAACCCCGAAACGTGGTAGTAATCTTCCACGTCAATGGTCAGCGCGTTGAGCCAGGGTGCGTCAGCGGCACGAGCACTGGCCTGGAGTGTGGTGGTTTTTTCCTGAACCGGAAACGAGAGGATCGTCGTCATGGGTGCATCCTTTCACCGTGACGCACTGGGGGGGCCGACGCGTCCTGCGACGGTTTCCCAGAACAGTCCCCAGCCCGAGCCGACGTGCACCGTGGTAAACACCACGGGCAGCCAGAGTGCCAGCCGGGGTTCCCGGCGACGGAGCGCCAGGGCAAGGCTGGTCCCCAGAATCAGTGAGGCGTAGATCCCCAGAGTACCCAGATAGACGAACCAGAGAAAGGCGAATACGGCGGCGAGGATGGGCCCGAGGAGCAGGCCAGCCACAAACGCCCCGGGGATGAACCCCGGTAGCGAGAAGGTCTCCGGATGCTTGCGCAGCAGGCGAACCCGACCCCGACCGTAGCGCACCATCTGGCGAAACAGCCGGGGCAGGCTGTCGCGCGGATGATACCGCACGGCCACGCGCGGAGTGAACCAGCAACGCAGCCCCGCCCGCGCGGCTCGGTGGTTGAACTCCACGTCCTCGCAGGCGTCAAACGATTCATCGAACCAGCCAATCCGGTCGAACACCTCACGACGATAAGCCACCGCCACGCTATGCGGCGGGACAAACCCTTCGCGGCTGGAGTAGATGTGCGAGGCCGGGTGATGCCCCAGGGGTGACGAGCGTGCACAGGCGATGGCGCGCTGCAGCGAGGTGGCCCCGGTCACGTCGAGCGGCTGCGGCCGACCCACGCAATCGGCCCCGGTCTTCTGAAAGGCCTCGGCCAGATCGAGCAGATGCCGACGACCGGGAATCTCGCAGTGCCCATCGATGAGCAGGATGATATCGCCTCGGGCCGCCCGGGCGGCCACATTGCGCCCCGCACTGGACCAGCGGCGCGGATTCTCGAGCAGGCGGATGTTGGAATGCTTCTCGCCCCAGGCCCGCACGATGTCGGGGGTGGCATCAGTCGAACAGCCGTCGGCTACCAGGATCTCGAGGCGGTCGGCCGGGTAGTCCTGCTCCAGCAGCCGTTGCAGCGTTTCGCCTAGAAACGCCTCCTCGTTGCGTACGGGGATGATGACCGAGATCATCGGCAGGACGGCCGCAGGCGCAGGGATAGTCGGATTCAGCAGCAGCGTCATGGTGAGGGCCCCTGGCGTTGGTCGGGTTCAGGCGCTCTGGCGCAGACGTTTCTCGGAAATCGCCTCAGTGACGATGTCGCGCATCTCCTTTTCGATGGTCGCGCTGCCCGGCGACACCAGCAGGCGCGAGCTGATCCGGAACGGCACCGCCAGGGCGTACAGCGCGGTGCAGAGCAACAGGCGCAGGTCGAGCCAGGGACTCAACTCGCGGATGTAGTAAAGGTCGTGGGCCAGCTTGCGACGGACACTTTCGAGATCCGAATCGGGCGGAAGCAGCACCTGGGCCAACCCGGTCACGCCAGGGCGGACGTTGAGGCGCTGACGATAGGCCGGCAGTGCCTTCTCCAACTCGGGGACAAACTCGGGGCGCTCCGGGCGCGGGCCAATCAGGCTCATCTCGCCGCGTAGCACATTCAGCAACTGCGGAAGTTCGTCGAGGTGCGAGAGGCGCAGGAACCAGCCGACGGGAGTGATGCGCGGATCGCCCGGCAGCGACCAGCGCGGACCGGTGAGCGCCTCGCAGTCGTGAATCATCGAGCGCAGCTTGTAGATGGTGAAGAGCTTGCCGCCCTGCCCCACCCGGATCTGCGTGTAAAAGGCCGGCCCGCGCGAGGTGAGCTTCACCAGGATCGCTGCCAGGGCCACTAGCGAGGCCACCGGGACGACCAGCAGGCAGGCCACGCAGAAATCGGCGACCTGCTTGGCCTGCAGATACCAGGTATGGCGACGTGGCACCACCGGACGCAGCGGAGTAATCGCCCGATCACGGCGGAACTTCAGGAGGGTCGGACTGGATTCGGTGCTGCGGTCGTGATGAAGATCCGTCGGAGCAGTGTTGGTTCGGGTCGCCAAGGGATCGCCTCCTTGCGGGAGAGATAAACTCAGATTACGAATCAGCCAGGGCTTCCACTCTCCCCCCCGGAGCCCGGCCATCCTCCTGATGTTGCCGGGGGCCGCCGCGGGGTGTTCACGTTAGTGAGACGTGGTGAACAGTGCCTGATCCAGCGCTGGCACCAGGGCTTCGAGAAATGCGACGCACGGTTCGTCCGCGGTGGGAGCGGCCGAGGGGCCGTTCAGCTCGCGCAGGACGTACAGCTTGTGCAGCACTGGGTAGCGGAAGCGCGAGAACTGCTGACGAGCGTCCGGCGACGCGGTCCACCCCTCGCCCCCATTCCATGCCCAGTACAGTCGGACGCGCGTTTCATCGGTCACCCGGGTTCGCACGGCATCGGCTGTCCAGAATTGCGCGGCGGCAGCCTTGTTGTCGAGAGGAAACTCCTTCCGCTTACCCACCGCGTAGCCCGATGCTCCGTAACAGGCCTCGGGCGTGTGCGTTGCCACTGGCCCAGGCCGACCGTTCACCAGAGCCATGACCACGGTGGCCCCCAGACGCCGGTTGAAGTAGCTGCGCTGTACGCAGCCGGCCACGCCAGCGCCCACCTGGCCCGGCTTCACTTCCAGGTCGGTCCCTTCCCACTCGCCGATCTTCATCGGGATCTGGGCCAGATTGTCCACGGCCGTGGTCACCTGGGTGTCGCTGCCCCAGCGGTCGGTCCAGAAGCCGTGGACGAGTCCGGCAATTACGAGCGTCAGCGAGGCGGTGATGGCGTAAACCCAGCTCTTCATGTCAGCATTCCTCGAGAAGATGAAGCGATGTTGTGTTCTCCCCCGCAACCGAAAAAGCGCCGGGTCAGACTCCGACCGGCTGGGCCGGAGTGCTGGTGTACACTTCCTCGGGGTTGGAGGCGTTTACCACGGCGCCGATCACCCGGATGCCCACTGCCGAAAGTTGCTGGCTGGCGGCATACACGCGCGGCATCTGGCTCACCTCGCGGAGCACCGACAGCAGCACGGCGTCGGCCTGCCGCCCCAGCAGCAGCGAATCGTTGGCTGCCAGCACCGGATGCGAATCGACCACCACGAAGTCGAACTCCTCCGCCAGGCGCTCGAAGATCGCCTCCAGCCCGTCGCGAGACAGGGCCAGCAGCACCTCGCGATCCCACTGCCCAGCTGGCATCACCCACAGATTGTCCTGCGGCGATTCGACGGCAGCCTCGGCCACCTCGATCTCTCCGAGCAGCACCTCGCTGAACCCAGGCTGCTGCGCCGTCTCGAACAACTCGTGGACAGTCGGCCGACGCAGGTCGCCGTCCAGCAGCAGCGTTTTGCGGCCCGCCCGGGCCAGACTCGTGGCCAGCGCGCTGGCCAGCGTAGTCTTGCCCTCGCCCGCCATGGCACTGGTCACCATCACCACGCGCGTCGAGCGAGTGTTGGCGTCGTGCAGCAGGCGCGTTCGGATGGCGTCGATCGACTCCATCACCGGCGTTCCCTCCAGATCGCTTTCGCCCTCGGCCGTCACCAGGTAACGGGCCAGGTGAGGCATGCGCGGTACCGCACCCACCACCCGGATGCCCAGTCCCCGGCTGATCTCGGAAACCGAGCGCACCCGACGCTTGCGGAACTCGAGCAGGGCCAGGCCCATGCTCACCGCGCCGAAGACTGCGATCGGCGCCACACCCGCGGCCAGCATCTGCTTCTTGGTGTCGCGCCGCATCAACTCGGCGTCCTGGAACTTGCGGATGCGATTCGTCGCTCGCAGTTCGACCTTTTCTCGCTCGAGCCGACCGCCGATCTCCTCCAGAATCTTCTCGTCGCGGCGGATCTCGTCGGCCAGTTGCTCGTACTCCGAGGCCAGCACCGGTGTCTTGGCGGCTTCCTTGGCCAGGCGTTCGATCTCCTTGCGGAGTGTCTCTTCCAGGGTGGTCAGCGACTCCACCTGCTTGGCCAGCTGCCCCCGCATGATGGCCGGATCCTCGACGAACTGAGGCGTGCCATTCGCGTTGGTCGGGATCCCCGCCGCGTTCTGCGCCGCCTGCCGCTCGAGCGACTTGCGCACCCGATCGGCCACCAGCCCTTCGCGCCGGGTCAGCTGGCTGCGCAGCGTGCTCATCCGGTTGCGGATGTACTTCACCTCAAAATAGTTCGCCCCGAACCCCTTGCTGCGAAGCTCCTGAATCTCTTCCTCGTAGCGTCCCAGCCGTTCGCGGTAGCCGCGCACCTCGCCGTCGCGATCCAGCGCTGCATCCACGGCGTCGCGGAAGGCCGCCTCATCGATGGGCTTGAGCGGCTCCCCCTTCTCGTTGGTTTCCGACGAGGGACGGGTAGCCTTCTCAATCGCCTTCACCCGGGCGTCGAATGTCTCCAGAGCGGCGCGGGATTCGACGAGTTTGAAGCCGATCTGCACATGCTGTTGCTTGGAATCGCGCAGCGCCTGAGTGACTTCGAGCCGCTGTTCGCGCCAGAGGCTGGGGTCCGTCGTGCCCAGCTTCTCGGCCAGGTTCTTCAGGTTGTCCTTCTTCCGTTTCAGCGCATCGACGCTGTCGGCGTAGACCTTCTCCAGCTCGGTCACCTTGCGGTTGCGTTCACCCTGCTTGGCGTAGACGATGTCCTCGAGGTACGCCTCCTTGATGCCGTTCACCACGGCCAGCGAGACCTGCGGATCCGGATGTGCATAGAGGATGGTGAGCAGCTCGGAGTTTTCCTTGAATTCGACGCGCAGTTCCTCGGAGATGGCCTGGGCCGTGTCCACCGCACCCCCATCCAGCCCCAGACGTTTGACCTCGTCGCGCTTCAGGGCCGACGCGATGACTCGACGACTCATCACCTCGTCCGCGGTCGTCTTCAGGAACGTCTTGAAGTCGCCCGTCGAGGCGTTGGACGAACTCAGGATGGAATCCCGAGCATAGCCGACCTGGAGCTGGGCGAAGGCGGTAAACTTCGGAACGAGCGCGTACCACGCCGCGATGCCGGCAATCACTCCCAGCGTGCCGCCCAGGAGCACGGCACTGATCCAGCGGTGCCGCAGTGCCGAGAGGAGGCTAAACACGTCAGGCGCTGCATTGAGGCCCGGCGGTTGAACATTCGTCGGTTGCGACCGGGTCGCGGCAGGGGTGTCGGCTCGTCCCGGCGCGGGGGCCGATCCGCGCTGGGTCGGACCAGGACGAGGCATGGAAGAACTGGGCAAACCCGCGTCGTGCGGCATCACGGTGGAATCTCCCGGGTCGGTGGATGAAGAGTCAGGGCATGGCCCTGCTCGATCGGACAGATCCGATCAGCTCGCCGAGAACGTCAACGAAGAAGAGGTCCGGCCGGCCCCACTAACTCTGCTGCTCGACCGGCTCCTCGGTCGGAGCGGGCGTGCGGGTTGTGGGCTGAGCCGCGGGACGAGCAGCGGGGCGTCGGTTGCCGCGCGGCACAGCCGGACGGGGCACCGCCCGGCGACTGTTGGCCTGCGGATGGGCCGACATCGGTTTGGGCACGTCCACGAACAACCGGTTGAGGATGAACAACTCGACACCCAGCATCGCCAGGGCCAGGGGCATCATCAGCCACCCGGCGATGTCGTGGAAGAAGTGGTTGGCCATCTCCCCATAACCCGCCTCGTACATGATGCCGGTGGCGGTGATTCGCAGGATGTTGGAAATCAGCGCGATGGGAACGGCGCTCAGCAGAATGATTGCCTGATCGATCCAGTGTCCCTGAGCAACCAGGACCACGGCGGTGGAGAGAGCGAAGAAGACCACCAACATGCGGAGACCGCTGCAGGCCTCGACGATGCCGATGGTGTTGTCGTTCAGCAGGATGACATTGCCCTCGGCCAGGGCTGGCAGGCCCAGCGTCTGCATGATGAAGGTGCTGACGATGGTCGCGACCCACTGCAGCTGGTTGGACATGGCCACCGAGGCGAAGTAGGGCAGCGGGATCATGAAGACCAGGAAGGCCACCGACGGCCAGGCCCAGCGCCAGGCGGCCCATCCGCCACCCAGAAGCACCAGCCCGGCGACACAGGGGATCAGCGAGAAGGCGTCGAGGCTGACAAAGTAAGCCCACGCTCCGCCGAGCTTGATGGCCAAACCCAGCGCCAGAAGCACCAGGCCAAGCAGGTTGGGACGCAGCGCCGTGGTGTCGAGCCGGTCGCGCCGATGCCACAGCAGGTAGGCGGCGAACACCGGCACGATGAACCCATGGGAATACTGCGGGTTGTTGTTCCAGGTCTGGACGAGTTCGACGAGCGTGACGCCATACGCCCACAGCAAGCAGGCGAACGGCAAAGCGAGAGGGGCGAACAGGCCAAGGCCGCGCGGGCGGGTTGTGGTAGCAGGTGTTGTCATGGCATCCTTTCCGGGGTGAAGCGTCACGGGCGCAGTGAGCGTTCGGACAGGGCGATGGGGCTCACTCACTGGCCTGCAAGGGACGAGCGTGACCCTCCTGGTACGCGCGATCCAGCAATCAACCAGGCGGCGAAGGGCTCGACCCGGCGTTGCGGGCTACCGGGGTAAGCTCCTCGCGAGACGAGATCTTACTGTTGCCCCGGAGAAGCGGTCAAGCCAGCTTCCTTCGCGCGATGGGGAGAACCGAAGAATCCAGCGAACCGGGGCAAGATCTCGCTGCAAAGATGGGCAAGCTGGCGGAGATTCGGGGGGTTGGTGACTTTGTGCCGAAAGCGCGTGGAGAGTTCGCGTTGAGCCGGGAAGATCGGTCGGGAGGGGGTGAAACGGGCGGGAGGAGGACACCGATAAAACGTGAGACGATGGCCACAAGGGTCGTTCGGTCCGCGGGGCAGGTGCGGAACAGGAGGTTTCGCCGCCCCACAGCGCACTATTCGTCCGAGAACAAGGCGCGGAAGGATGACCATGCGGGGCTCGGCAGCGAGCCATCCCCCAATCCGGCCGCCAGGCTCCGAGAGACTCGAGGTAGGTAGGACATGCTCGTCTTCAGACGCTTGAAGATCATGGCCGGAGCGGCCGTGATGCTGGGCCTGAGCGTGGCCTCGACAGGATGTCGATCCTGCGGGCCGTGCAGGACCGACTGCCCAACAGGTTGCAACATCTCAGAGGCCGCTCCTGTTGCCGCCGAGGGGGTGCAACCTTCGTGCAACTGCGCCACCGCAACCACACCCATCATCAACCCCACGGGGTTGCCGGTGGCGCTGGGCCAGCCGATCGCCCGCTCGGGCGCGACCGTGGCCACGGGCCGCGACCACAGCCGACCGCAATGGATGATGTCCCGGCGCGAACAGCGAGAAGCAGGAATGCTCTCGTCGGTCCAGCCGACCCAGTTTTTCCAGGGTGCCGGTGCGATATTGCCGCAACCCACCGTGCCTTCCACTCACCCGATGACGCCAGCGTCGATGGCGGTCCTGCCGCGTCCGCAGGTACCCACTCCGACGCAGGCAGCCCCCGGGGTGGTCCAGGTCGGTAACTCCTGCTCCGCCTGCCTGGCTCACCCGCAGCCGCAACCTCAGCCCCAGCAGCAGTATGTGGCCATGATGCTGCGGCCCGTCCCGCTAGTTCCTCTGTCGAACCCGGTCGAGCCGCCCATCATCAACACGGCCATGGGAGTGCAGCAGGCTAGCGCCAGTGCACCCCCGCTGGCCGACCCGGCTGTCCGTCAGGCCTCGGATCAATCGCCGCCCACGTTGATTCTCACGCCGCCTCCCGGGCAGGGGGAGCCAGGGGAATTCGCCAGCCCGCCACCGTTGCCGACCGGACCTCAGGTGGTATCCACCCTCGCGCCGGCGCAGCAGGTGACGGATGCTCCACCGCTGCCCATGGCTCCGGTTCAGCCGCTGACGGTGGCGATGACCGCCCAGGATCGTGCAGGTGCCGACGAGAAGCCTCAGCCCGAACTGAAGAAACCCGCCCCGGGCGATACCTCGCCGCGCTCGTCCACGTTGCCTCCGCCGCGTATCAAGAACGCCGAGAAGAAAGCGCCGGCCACGGCGGCAGCGCCGACCAATCAGGCGGGTTGGCCCGACATTCCCGCTCCCATGATCACCAACCCGCCGCACGCCCCGCGGGAGTTTCAGAAGCACGCCCTTTCGACCTACATTATCGAACCGCCTGACGTGTTGCGGATTGATGGTTCGCTCCGCGTCGTCGGCACCCGAAACCTGCCCATCGAGGGCCCGCATCTCGTCCGCCCGGACGGCACCATCGGTCTGGGCACCTACGGGGCGGTCTTCGTGGCTGGCATGACCATCGATCAGGCCAAGGCGGCCATCATTCAGACCATCATGCGGGTGCAGGAAGAAAGCCGCGCGGAAGAGGAGAAGGAGAAGGAGAAAACCCGCAATAAGGGTAAAGATGCCGACAATGCTGGCGACGAGGGGCCCCTGACCACTCCTTCCTTCCAGGATTTCTGGCGCGGCATCCGTGTGGACGTGGCAGCCTACAACAGCAAGTTCTACTACGTGATTACCGACGGTGGCGGCTACGGCGAGACGGTCATCCGCCTGCCCATCACGGGTAACGAGACGGTCCTCGACGCCATCAGCCAGATTCAGGGCCTACCGGCGGTGGCCTCGAAGAAGAAGATCTGGGTGGCCCGGGCCACGCCGCACGATCAGCACCCGAACATCCTTCCGGTGGACTGGTACAGTGTGACCCAGGGTGGGCATGCCAAGACCAACTATCAGCTCTTCCCTGGAGATCGCCTGTATGTGAACTCCGACTGTCGGATCCGGATCGACAGCCACCTGGCCAAGTTCATCTCCCCGATCGAACGCCTGCTCGGTGTGACCTTGCTCGGTGCCACGACTGTCAACGCCATCAAGGGTAACCAGGGATTCTAGGAATATCCGGCTCGTCCAGCGGGTGGCGAGGCCACTCCCACCCGCTGGGCTGGTTGACATCCCGACAGTGGCGAGCGTAGGCTAGAAGTGTGGCCCTGATCCGCCGGGGACAGATCCAAGGAGACCGACGATGCGAAGCCTGCTGGTCGCCTGCCTGGTCGGAGTATCGCTGGGTGCTGGAGCCGCCCAGGCACAGTTCGGCCGAATCAATCAGCCGAACTGGGGTCCGGGCTACCGGAACAACGTCAGCCCCTACCTGAACATCCTGCGTGGACGCAATACCGGCATCGATTACTACCTGGGTACCCGCAGCGAGTTCCAGCGGCGAGCTAACGCCCAGGAGTTCCGCGACGACCTGGGCGCGCTGCAAAACCGCGAACTGTTTCAGGACGAGGACATCCCTCAACTGGTGCAGCCGATCCCCAGCGGCGCGTTCGCCGTCGTGAATAACACGGGCGGATACTTCAACAACACGCAGGCCTACTTCTCGTACCCGGGTTCGGGGGGCAACCAGCCGATTCGTCCCGGTATCTACACGCCACCACCGCGTCGGTCAGGTTCGGCGCCGCGTCGTGGCTCCAACCCCGGTTTTTCGCCGACCCCCGGCCCCTACAAACCGCAGAACGCCCCACCCGCCAACCCACCCGGACAGTAACCCTCTAGGGTGCAAACAAACGAACGGGAGCGCGAGGATTATTCCTCGCGCTCCCGTTCTGTCGTTTCCAGGTAGCTCAGGCTAGCTGCGGCTCAGCCGGAACGGCTCCGCGCACCCGACGGCGATGACGCACCCAGCCCATGGCGGCCAGGCCTGCACCCACCAGGCCTGTCACCAGGCTGGCCGGTTCCGGTACTCCATTCGGGTTCTCCGTCGGAAAGCCCGGCTTGTCCTTGACGAACCCCGAAACATCCGCTGGGCGGATGGGAGCAGAGACCACCATCGGAGAGGTGATCGAAGGCGGCGCCAATTTCTTGGGCCGGGGCTGCGTCTTGGGTTTAGGGTTTGGGTAGGAGCGCAACAGCGTCGTCATGAGCAGGCCCGCCACCTTCGCCTGTACTGACGGAGTGGCTGAGCTGATGCCATCGTCGTCTTCATCGATCACCGACACGGGGCACTTCTTGGCCTCCGAGGACGGGGACTTGCTCGGGAGATGCGCCGGTGTATCCGCCAGGGCGACGACAGGAGCCAGCAGGGCTAGCAGGAGCGTCGCACCCAGGTTTGCGCATCGGAATCGAGCCTGCCGGGGAGTAATCATGCCCCAGGACTCCTTTCCTGATTGCCATTCATGTCAGCCGGGCCATCCAGCGACCCGGGGAATAGTCACCACAGGCTTGAGGTGATACCACCTCTCTTCTCCGGCGCGAAGGCCAACTGTCGGACGCTCCCCAGATGGACTTGACTCCAATCGGTCCCCGAGTTCGAGCCGCGCGCAGGAAAAATCGATTCTAGGGGGTGAATCACTTCGGTTTACTCTCCGTTCTGGTCGAAAAAGGATGTCAAGAGGGGTTGTGTCGGCTGCACGGATGCTACCGGTCCGGGGGGATTCCCAGCCGGGAGCCCGCGCGTGAAAGATCCCTCCGTCCGTCGGGCTGAGTTGGGGAGTGTTCGACATGAACAGGCGTCTATGGGTCGGGGCGCTGGGATTATGTCTCAGTGGTGGTCTGGGATTGCTGACCGCCCAGGAGCCGGTCTGGCGAGCGGCTCAGCGGCCGCAGCCGGCCCCAGTGGTGCGCGGCGTATCGGCCGCGCCCGGCGCCTGGCTGGATCGGCCTGTTGGAGCGGCCCGCGGTAGCTCCGCGGAACCCCGCCCTTTTCCAGCGGTCTACCAGGCGGCACGTCCCCTGCATACGAGCCAGATGTTGCGCGGCGTGGAGCCCATCGCCACGGTGCCACCACCCGGCGCTGTCATCGCCACCAGCGGCACCAGTCGCATCCTCAACCCTTTGCCCTCCGAGGATTTGACTGATCCGATGCACGTCGATCAGTTCGCCCAGGATCGCGGAGGTGTGCCGGCCGTCCAGGCCAGTGTCGTCACCAAGTTGCCGCTGCCGCCCGTGCTGCCCGAAGGTGACTGGCGCAAGACCATCCCGACCGACATGCCCAGCCCGGCTACCGTGCTGAAGAGCAACCCAGTCTACGGCGAGCCGCTGATCCTCGAAGAGGCTCCGCCGACCCAGTTCTACGTCAAGGGCGAGTACTTGCTGTGGTGGATGAAACCCGACAAGGCGCCCCCCCTGGTGACCACTGGTAATCCAAAAATCGACCCGCAACCAGGGAAGCTTGGCCAGGCCAGCACCATAATCTTGATGGATGGTAACCTCGATCGCAGTTCGTTCTCCGGGTTCCGGGGCGCCGTTGGACTCTTCCTCGATGACTGTGGAAGCACCGCCATCGAACTGAGCGGCTTTTACCTGGGCCAGCGATCGACTCGTTTCGCGGCTGACTCCTCACGCTACCCGGTCCTGACTCGGCCGTTCTTCAATGTTTCCACAGGCCGTGAAGATGTTGAAGTGATTGCCAACCCAGACCTTGGGGTGACCGGTAGCGTCCGCATCGAGGCTCCCTCCCAGCTATGGGGCGCCGAGGTCAACGCTCTGTGCAACTGGTGCTGCGGCTGCGACTGGCGCGTCGATGCCATCGCCGGTGTCCGCGTCCTGGGTCTGCGTGAAAGCCTGACCATCACGGAAATGATCCAGAACCCCGCTACCGACCCCGCTCCGTTTAATGGAACCATGGTCACCGTGCAGGATCGCTTTGCCACAAACAACATCTTCTACGGTGGGCAGGTGGGCGTCGAGGGTCGCTGGCAACGAGGCCGCTTTACGGTCGATGGTCGCGGCAAGCTAGCGATAGGCATCACCAAGCAGCAGCTTGAGATATCCGGCTTCCAGCAGTTCACCCCCCCCACGACCAACATCAGCCCCCTGCCCGGCGGTTTGTACGCTCTTGACAGCAACATCGGAAACTACAGCCGCGGCCGGTTCAGCGTGGTGCCCGAAGTGGGCGTGACCCTCGGCTACTTCCTCACCGATTACATCCGGGCCACGGCTGGCTACAACTTCCTCTACTGGAGTGGGGTCGCTCGTCCAGGTGAGCAGATCGATCGGAATATCGATGAAACTCGCATTCCAAATTTTCGCACCCAGAATGACATCACTCCTCAAAAGTACCCGGTGCCTGCCCCGGCGGTCACCTTCCCCGAAAGCGACTTCTGGGCCCATGGCCTGACGTTCGGCCTGGAGTTCCGCTACTAGCCCTCGCCGGGTAAGAAGTGTTCATCGGTACGCCTCGTACTCCTTGCCCAGGAGTGACGAGGCGACCTTCATTTTCAGGATCTCGTCGGCGCCCTCGTAGATCCGGCACACGCGCACGTCCATCAGGTGCCGGCCCACACGGTACAGGGTGGACCAGCCCCGGCCGCCGTAGATCTGCACGGCGTGGTCGGCCGCGTCCCAGGCAGCGTTGGTGATGAACAACTTCGACTGCGCCGCCAGCAGATCGGCCCGGCTGCGCAGCGCGGCGTTTGTCGGCTCGGCGTTGGAGGCATCCTTGGCATTCGCCGCCTGTAGCAACACCGCCTCGGAGGCGAATCGCGCCTGCTCGATGGCCGCGAGATGTTCCTGCACCAGCTGATGCTTGCCGATCGGCTTGCCATGCTGATGCCGCTCCTGGCAGTACTGGACGCACTCCGCCAGGCAATCCTCGATCACCCCCAGGCATCCTGCCGCCACCGACAGCCGACCCGACACCAGCGTCCCCATGGCGATGCGGAAGCCCTGCCCTTCCTCGCCGAGAAGGTTGCCGGCCGGAACCTTGCAGTCGCGCAGCTCGAACATCGCGGTGTTCGAGGTCGGCATCCCCATCTTCGCCGTCAGATCTTCACTGACAAACCCCTCGCCACGATCGACCACAAACGCGCTGATGCGCCCACCTGGTTGCTTCTGCCCATCGGGCCCCGCCGGGTAGGCAAACACCACCACGGCGTCGCAGATGCCCCCATTCGATATGAGATACTTCACCCCATTGAGCACGTAGTGATCGCCGCGCTTCTGGTAGGTGGACGTCATCTCCAGGGGGTTGCTGCCCGCGTCCGGTTCCGTCAGGCCGAAGGCCAGGATCTTTTCACCCTGGGCCGCCGCTGGCAAGTAACGCCTCTTCAGCTCAGCGCTGCCCCAGGTCAGGATGGGATACTGACCGATGGAGGTGTGCCCCGAGAAGAAGGTGCGTGGCCCGGTGCCTTCCCGACCGATGCGAGCCAGGGCACGCAGGTAGGTCACGCTGTCGGCTCCGCGCCCGCCGTACTCCGTCGGCACTGGCATGGCCAGGAGGTTATACCGTAACGCCAGGGGCAATACCTGATCATTGAAGCGATGCTCGACGTAGCACAGTTCTTCGATGGGGCGCAGCTTCTGGCAAAACTCCTCCACGTCGGCAAGCAGCTGGCTCTGTTCGGTGGGGTGCATCATCGGAGAGCTCTCCGCGAGACGAGTTGGCGATGGAGGGGCCTAAAGTAGTGTATCGCCGGGGCGCCAGCCTGGACAAGGTGCTCTGTTGCCCCATGGCCCTCAGTGGGGCACAATACGGCGAGGAGGTAAGATTCATGTCCGACCCGGCGCCCCAGCTTACTCCGCCCACCATGGCTTTCGAGAACGCACCCGCCCCCTCCCTGGCCGCAGGCGAACGGTTCGGCGACTACGTGCTGCTCGAAGAGATCGGCCGCGGCGGCATGGGCGTGGTGCACCGGGCCTACGAGGTGGGGCTCGATCGGGTGGTGGCCATCAAGATGATCCTCTCGGGCGGCCTGTCGGAACCCGAAGAGTTGACGCGCTTCCGCACCGAGGCCAGCGCCGCGGGCAAGCTCCAGCATCCCAACATCGTCAAGGTCCACCGCGTGGGGATCGAGGGAGATCGCCACTACTACGCCATGGACTACATCCAGGGGCAGAGCCTGGCCCAGCGCCTGGCCGATGGCCCCCTGCCCTGTCGGCTGGCCGCGCGCTACCTGGTCAAGATCGCCGGGGCAATCCAGCACGCCCACGAGCAGGGCATCCTCCATCGCGATCTCAAGCCCGGCAACATCCTCATCGATGCCACCGACGAGCCCCACGTCGCCGACTTTGGCCTGGCCAAGCAGATGCGCAAGGACACCGGCCAAACGCGCACCGGCGCCTTGCTGGGTACGCCAGGCTACATGGCCCCCGAGCAGGCCTCCGCCAGTCGAGAACTCACGCCCGCCACAGACGTCTATGGCCTGGGGGCGCTCCTCTACGAGCTACTCACCGCCCGCCCTCCCTTTCGAGGTGAGACAGCCTACGAGACCTTGCTGCAGGTGATCAACAACGAACCCGCACCGCCGCGCCTGCTCAACGCTCGCATCGACCGCGATCTCGAAACCATCTGCCTGAAGTGCCTGCAGAAGAACCCGCGTGATCGCTACGGCTCGGCCGCCGAGATGGCCCGGGACCTGGAACGCTACCTGAGCGGCGAGTCGATCCAGGCGCGCAGCCTCAACGTCCTCGAGCAGATCGGCCGGTCGCTCGAACGCAGCCACTTCGACACCGAATTTGGCCGCTACGCCCACGTCATCTTCTGGTTTGCCGGTATCGTCGGCCTGATGCACCTCGTGGAGTTTGGGATGCTCTTGCAGCGCTTCCCGGTGACGACGGTGCGCTCGATCAAGATCGTACAGTTCGGCCTGATGGCGCTCGTCGTCTATCGCTACCATCCCCATGGTCTGATGCCGGCCTCCCAGGCCGAGAGACTCCTGTGGTCGGTCTGGGGCGGCTACGTCGCGGCCTGTTCCATGATCGGCCATCTGCTCTACAGCCAGTTTGGCGAGATGGTCCTGTACGAGGGAGTGATCTATCCCGTCTTCTGTGTCATCACCGGCATGGCGTTCCTGATCATCGGCAGCAGTTACTGGGGCATGTGCAACATCATCGCGCTGGCGTTCCTGGGGATGGCGCTCGTGCTTCCCGCCATACCCGGCTGGGGCTGCCTGGTCTTCGGCGCGATGTGGACACTCGCCTTGCTCGCCATTGCGTTCCGGCTCCGTCGGCTGGCTCGCCAGGTAACCTGAGACGCCCGAGCAATCGCCGGCACTGGCTGGCTCGTCTAGAGAATGTACGCTGAGTGAGTCGCCTGGAGGTCGAACCATGCGCGTGATCCTCGGACTGATCCTGCTTCTGCCGGGCACGCTGACCGCCGCCGCGCCTCCTTCGGCTGGCGGCTCGCTGGCAGGCCGCGCCCGGGCGGTGTTGCAGACGCACTGCCATCGTTGCCATGGCCAGGACGGCACGGTCGAGGGCGGCCTCAACTACGTGCTCGACCGTGACAGGCTCATTGCACGCCGAAAGATCGTGCCAGGCTCGCCCGAGCGCTCGCCGCTGCTTACGCGTATCCACACCGGAAAGATGCCGCCCCCTGACGAGAAAACTCGCCCCTCTCCCGCCGAGATCAAATTACTGCACGACTGGATCGCCGCCGGCGCCCCGGCCGAGCGCCCGGCAGGCGAGGGCACGTTGCATCGCGACGCCGACCTGCTCGAGTGGATCCTCACCGATCTGGAGCGACTCGACCCCTCGGCCCGGCGCTTCGCGCGTTACTTCAGCCTGGCGCCGCAGGCCAACGCCGGAGCCTCCGACGACGAGCTGAAGACCTACCGCCACGCCGTGTCCAAGCTGCTCAACAGCCTATCCTGGCATCCGCGTATCACCATCCCCCAGTCGGTCGATGCGCGCGGCCTGGTGCTGCGCATCGACCTTCGGGATTATCTGCTCGACGCGAACGCCTGGAACCGCCTGCTCAACGATTATCCCTTCGGCATCCTCCACGACACCGGAGCAGCCCGCGCGGTCCTGGTGGCCACCGCCACGCGCATGCCGGTCGTCCGCGCGGACTGGTTCGTGGCGACCGCCTCGCGTGCGCCGCTGTACTACGACCTGCTGCAACTCCCCAACAACCTCGGCGAGCTGGAACGTCAGCTCCGGGTCGATGTGCTCCTGAACATCCAGCAGCAGCGAGTCGTCCGCGCCGGATTCAACAGTTCCGGCATCTCGCGCAACAACCGCATCCTCGAACGCCACGAATCGCTGACCGGCGCCTACTGGCGCTCATACGATTTCGAGGCCGTCCCGCAGAACCTCCTCGAACGCAACCTGCTTCTTCCCGACCGGCGCAACGTGTTTGCCTACCCCCTCGGTCCGGGCGGAGCCGAGACGCAGTTTCAGCACGCGGGTGGTGAGGTCATCTTCCACCTGCCCAACGGTCTGCACGCCTACATGCTTGTGAACGCCGCCAACGTCCGCATCAACAAGGGACCCACCGAGATCGTCAGTGATCCCAAACGTCCCGATCGCGCGGTGGAGGCCGGCGTCTCCTGCATGCACTGTCACGCCACGGGGATCCTGCCCAAGGACGACCAGCTCCGCGACCACGTCCGCAAGAGCGCGCGGGCCTTCAGTCGAGTCGATCGCGACCTGGTCGAGGCGCTCCATGTCCCGGCCAAGCAGATGCGCAAGCTGATGGAGGCCGACGCCAAACGGTTTCAGTCCGCCGTCGAGAAGACCGGCGCCCGGGTCGGGTCCGCCGAGGTGGTGCTGATGGTCACCTCGCGTTTTGAAGCCGACGTGGATCTGCCTGGCCTGGCCGCCGAGTTGGGGGTGCCGGGCGCTCTGCTGCAATCGCGCCTTTCGGCGCAGGAGTCGCTGGCGCGGAACCTCGGCGCGCTCAAGGTTCCCGGTGCCGTGGTGGCCCGCCAGGTGGTGGTACAGGCGTTCGGCGACCTGGTGCGCGAGCTAAACCTGGGCACGAGTCTTGAGATTGGGAGGGGTGGTGAGGCGCTGCCGGATGCCACCGGCGAGGTTGATCCGCTCGAGGCGCAATCCAGCCCCGCCAACGCCCTGGCCTTCAGCCCGGATCGGCGGTTTGCTCTCATCGCCAGCCAGGATCGCAGTGTCCGCCTGCACGACCTGGCCGAGAATCGCGACCTGCGACGCTTCATCGGCCACACTGCCTCGGTCTGGTGTGTCGCTTTCTCCCCCGACGGCAAGCGCGCCCTCTCCGGCAGCCGCGATGGCACCGTTCGCCTGTGGGAGGTCGAAACCGGGCAGGAGCTGCGCCGCATCGAGGCTCACCCTGGCTTCGTCTCGGCCGTGGCGTTCTCCAGCGATGGCAGCTGGGTCTACTCCGCCGGCCTCGATAACGCCCTAACTGCCTGGAACCTCCAGACTGGCGAGGCCATCGCCACCTTCCAGCCCCCCGAGGGGCTTCGCTACGCGCAATCCCTTGACGTGGCGGGCTCGCGCCTGGTGGTGGCCGGATCGGGTACCCTGGTGGTCCTCGATGCTTCCTCGGGACGCCTGCTCCAGCGCTTCACCGGGCACAGTGGCTGGGTCCGCCGGGCCGTGTTGTCCCCGCGCGGCGATCGCCTGGCCTCGGCCGGCGACGACGGCACCGTCCGTTACTGGGACACCGCCACGGGCAAATCGCTCCAGGTGCTGCGCGGCCATGCCGGGTCCGTCACCGCGGTGGCGATTAGCTCGGACGGCCGGTACCTGCTAAGTGGCGGGGCAGATCGCACGGTGCGGCTGTGGGAGGCGAGCACAGGCAAGGAGCTGCGCGCTTTCCGTAAACATGGGCAGCCCCTCGTCGGCGTGGCCTTCTCGCCGCGCGATGGCTACACCGTGTCCGGCAGTCGCGATGCCGCCCTGGAGTTGTGGAAGATCGCCCGCCGCTGATGCCTGTCAACGCACGAGGCCGCGGCAGCTGATGCCACGGCCTCTCGCTCGAAACACGTCAGTTACTTCTTGTTCTTCTTGAACTCATCGACGTACTTCTTCGGGTTCTCCTTGAACGCCTCCAGGCAGCCGGAGCAGCAGACGTAGAAGACCTCGCCCATGTAGGAGACGGTCATCGTACCCAGGCCGCCCGACACGACGCATTCGGGCCCCTTCTTCTCCTTCTTGGCCAGGCTCTCGCCGATCTTGGTGCTCTGCACGAATGCCTCGAGCCGCCAGATGGTCCCTGTCTCCGCCTTGCGCTCGATGTAGTAGAGGAAGCGGATGCCTTCAGCCGCGGTGTTCATGCGGATGCGCTGGATCTCCTTGGTCTCCGGATCGGTCCGCTGGAAGATCAGCTTGTCGTCCTTCAGCTCGCCGATAAAGACCGGCTTCTCCTTGCCCTCGACCGGGGTGGCGGTCAGCTCGTACTTGTTCTTCCCAAGCAGGTAGCGGATGTCGGCTGACTTGAACAGCTTGCCGCCCTCGAACTCGACGTTCAACCAGGCCTCGTCGCCCTTGAACCGCCAGTTCCACTTCACCGTCTCGGGCCAGAAGGTGTCGCGGGGGGACGGGTTGAGCTTCTTCGAGCCCGAACCCTTCCAGCCGCCGATAAAGTCCTGCAGTTCGCGCAGGGCTTCCTTCACCTTGGCCTGCTCACGCGGGGTCGGAGCCGCGGGGAGACCACTCGTCAACACCAGGAGGCCGATCGTCAGCCCCAACGCCAGCAGTCGCTTCATGAACCACTCGCTTTCTCGGGACACGGGAGTTGTCACACAGTCGTCCACTTCATGATAGCACCCGGCCCAGACAGTGCGAGAACCTGGTTCCCCCGGTATTGCATAATCGGCCCACTACCAGCCCGCAGAGATCCTGAGGTCGATCTCCTTTTACTCGCTGGCGGGCGGCGCAGCCCGCGGCGCCTCGAGCAAATAGACCGTTGAGTCGGCATTCGCCGTGGCCACAGACTGGCCATCGGGCGTGAAGGCCAGGCTGCGCACGAACGGCTGGTTCTCCTGGGGAGGCACCTTCATGTCCCAGCTGCGCAGCTCCTTCCCCGTCTCCAGACTCCACATCTTGACCAGGTTATCGACGGCAGCAGTGGCGAACGCCTTGCCATCATGCGACATGGCGATGGCGGCGACCGGCTGCTTGTGCCCGGCCACCACGTGCAGCGGCTTGTCGCGATGATCCAGGTCCCACACTTTCAGCTCGCCGCGGGCATCGGCCGTCACCAGTCGCTTCCGATCGGGCGAAAGGCACACGTCAGCGATGGCCGCCTCGGAGGCCGACACTTCGGCGCCCAGCACCTTGCCGCTGGCGATGTCGAGCAGCTTCACCTTCCCCTTGCGATCCCCCACGACGCAGGTGCTACCATCGTTGGAGAACGAAAGGCACGCCACCTCGCTAACGCGATCCTGCACATTCAGCGTGGCCACCTGCTTGCCACTATCCACGTCATAGGTCTCAATCACGTGCAGCGACTTGCTGGGATCCTTGTCAGTCAGAGCCACCCAGGCCAGAAACTGTTTGTTGCCCGGCTTCGTCCCGAGGATGACCACCTCACTCGATTGCCCCTGCTCCTTGACGTTCAGCTTCTCCTTGCCCGTGGCGACATCCCAGATCTTGATGGCCTTGTCCTCGCTGGCCGAGATGACGGCACTGCTGTCCGGCAGGAACGTCAGGGCCGTGATGGGCGCCTGATGTCCCGCCAGCACGAATAGTTCCTTCCCGCTGGCCAGGTCCCACAACCGGACCGTCTGGTCGGTGCTGGCGGAGGCGAGGAGTTTGCCGTTGGGACTGATGGCCACGGCGCGGACTTCCTTCACATGCCCGATGCCCGAGGCGCTGCTCTGCACGCCAAGCTCGAACACGCGCACCGTGCGATCGACGCTGGACGAGGCGAGGTAGTGCCCATCCCCCGAGAAGGCGACCGAGCTGATCCAGTTGCGATGCCCACGAAAGCTGTGCAGCTCCTGCCGTGTGGTGGTGTCCCAGAGCTTCACCACCTGGTCGCCGCCGCCCGAGGCCAGCAGTCGGCCGTTGGGGCTCAGCGCCACCGAGCTGACGACATTCTTGTGGCCGGAAAAGACAATGGGCGGGCCCCCCAGCGTCAGGTCGTAGAGATGAACGCGCATATCGCCCCCGCAGGTGGCGAGTCGGGCCGAATCGTTGCTGAAGGTGACGCAGCTGACGGCGCCTGCGTGGTCGCGCAGCACGCGCTCTTCCTTGTAGGTCTGACCGTCGATCAGTCGTACCGAGCGGTCGCCGCCTCCCGTGGCCAGGCGCTTACCGTCGGGGCTCCAGGCCACCGTGGAAACCACCCCCAGGTGCCCGTCGAGCGTGGTAAGTTCCTTGCCGCTCTCCACGTCCCAGACTCGGGCGGTGCGATCGGCCGAGCCCGACAGGATGCGCTTGCCATCCGGGCTGAACGCGGCCGAGGTGATGGCTCCGGCATGGCCCTTGAAGGTGCGCTCTTCCTTGCCAGTGCTGACGTCCCAGAGCTTGAGTTCCCGGTCGCCGCCGCACGAAAGGATGCGCTTGCCATCCGGGCTGAACAGCGCCGCCGTCACCGCGGCTCCATGCCCCTTGAGCGTCTTGACCTCCTGCCCCGTCCGGGCATCCCAGATCTTGAGCGTGCGATCGCGCCCGGCCGTCAGCAGCAGCTGACTGTTGGGGCTGTACACCGCCGACCAGACGGCATCGTTGTGAGCGCCCTTCTCTCCACCCAGCAGCCGCGACGGCTCGGAACTACCCAGCTCCCACAGCTGCACGGTCTGATCGGCGCTGGCCGAGGCCAGCCGGGTTCCATCCGGGCTGAATGCCAGGGCGTTGATCTCGCCGCCATGTCCCGACAGGGTGCGAAAGCAGGTGCCCGTGGCAGTGTCGTAGAGCTTGATCCGCTTGTCGGCACTGCCCGTGGCCACCGTCTTGCCGTCCGCGGAGATCGCCACCGTCGAGATGGGACCGTCGTGCCCCTCGTAGACCTGGCGCTCGGCCCCGCCCATCACCCCCAGCAGCTTGGCCGCGTTGGGGTCGGTGCCTCCGGCGACCAGCGACTGTTGGTCCGGGTGGAAGGCAACACAGTTGACCTTGCCGCCAAATGGTTTGACACTGGTGCGATCGGCCCCGTTGGAGGTGTCCCACACGCGGACATGACTGTCGCTGCCAGCCGCGGCAACCCACTTGCCGTTGCCGCTGAAGGCGATGCCGTTGATGGGCTGAGTGTTGCCCGCCAGCTCGTGCTGCACCTTGCCGCTCTGCACCTCATAGAGACGCACCACGCGATCGTGTCCCCCCGCGCCGAGAAGCTTGCCATCGGGGCTGAAGGCCAGCCCGGTGATCATCTCGGTATGGCCGGTCAGCGTCTTGACGTCCTTGCCCGTCTCGGCTTCCCAGAGGCGGATTTCTCGATCCTCCCCCGCGCTGGCGATCAGCTTGCCATCCCGCGTCAGGGCCACCGCGCGGACCGGCCGGGTGTGGCCGACGTAGTGGGTCATCTCCCGACCCGAGGCCACGTCCCACACTTTTACCAGGCAGTCGGCTCCCGCGGTGACCAGACGCGTCCCGGCCTGGTTGAAGGCCAGCGCATGCACCTGCCCCCCATGCCGCAGTTTGCCATCGCCCAGGATGCGCGCCACCGACTGAGGGAATCCCAGGGGAAGCGAGGGCAGCCCCCAGCGAGCCCGGCGAAAGCTATCGCGCGCCTCGAAGAGGCGGCCACCCTTTAGCGCAGCGCTTCCCAGCTGCGCCATGGCGTCGGCTCGCTCGAACCACTCGGGCGAAAACTTCTTGACCAGCCCCGCCTTCTCGGCCGCCTCGCGCTCGGCCCGGTACTCCGTTTCCAGCTGCCCGACGCTTTCGGCCGTCAGGGGCGGCCCCTCGGCACTGCTCGGTTCGGAAACACAGGCCAGCAGTGCCAGACCCAGCAGAGGCAACACCAGGGGAGAACATTTCGCCGGCAGGCTCATGGCCGCGCACTCCGACAGAGGCGGAACGTGGAACGTGCCTTGAGTATAAGAGCTTTCGCCGAACCCTGGCAAGGAGTTTCGACGCGGCACTACTCCTGGACCCACACCGAGACCGACCCACCCTGACAGCGAAACTCGCCCCAGCCTTCCTGGTTCGTCGTGATTGGCTCCGCAATGTGCCCCGTCAGATCGCGGAACACCGTCCCCGGTCGGCCCACATCCATCCACTTGGTCCCCTCGGGGCCGTCGCTCATCAGCACTGCCATCGCCCGTGGATGCTCGGCATCGCCCAGCCGCACCCAGCCGATGCGATTGAAATGATCGAGGTAATCGACCTGCGGGCCATGCCCATACTCGCGCCGCGCCTTCAGGAACACGTCGATCAGGAAGCGATGCGACGGCATGACAACTCGATGCTTGTTGCCGTCGCGCCCGTAGTCCTCGTACTCCGCCCCGTAGTAATCCGGGTAGAACACGCACGGGTAGCCTTCCTGGCGGAGCAGGATGGTGGCGTAGGCCAGCGGCTTGAACCACGGTTCGACCACCGACTCCAGCGCCTGCAACGGCTGCGCATCGTGGTTGGAGACGAACGTCACCGCCTGCATGCCGCGCTGTTTCATCAGTGTGCCGTCGAGTAGCCGGCGCATGTCGTACTGTCCGCCGGCCCGGCTGGCCGCATGGAAATTGTAGTGCAACGGCACGTCGAACACGCTGATGGTCGGCCCCACCGTGTCGAGAAACCAGTGCAGCGCCTGCAGATCGGTGGACCAGTACTCGGCGACGCAAAACAGCTCGCGTCCAGCATGGCGCGACATGGCGCGCAGCCAGCCGGGCCAGAACGGCGCTGAGATGTGCTTGACGGCATCGAGGCGGAAGCCCTCCAGCCCCACAGTGTCGATGTACCACTGGCTCCAGCGGTACAACTCCCCAACGACCTCGGGGTGGTCGATGTCCACATCGGCACCCATGAGAAAGTCGAAGTTCCCGTTCTCGAGGGCGACGTTCGAGTCGAACTGCTTCCCCGCCAGCAGGTACACCGTGTTCTTCTCGTCGGGCTGATGCTTGTCGTAGTCCACCGCGCTGAAATGCGCCGCCGTCCAGACGAACGGCGAATACTTGCCCTTCCGCCCCGGGAACGTGAACTTCGTCGGCGCGAGGATGTCCCGCTGCGGTCCACTGGCATGTAGCCGGTCGTCGCTGGGAAACGGCGTGGCCCGTACCGGCTCGAACTCGTCGCACCCGATGCGATGGTTGAAGACGATGTCGGCATAGACCTGCAGCCCGGCCTCGTGGAGCGCCTTGGTGGCGGCCAGGTACTCCTGCCGCGTGCCGTACCGCGTGCGCACCGACCCCTTCTGGTCGAACTCGCCGAGATCGTACATGTCGTACACGGCGTAGCCCACCCCCGTGGCGCCATCGTTACTCTTGTAGGCCGGCGGCAGCCACAGCGCGGTGATCCCGGCCTCGGCCAGCTCGCGCGCCCGGGCGGCCACATCCTTCCACAGCGTCCCGTCGGCCGGGGTGTACCAGTGGAAGTACTGCATCATCACGCCGTTGACGGTGGACATGGCAGGTAACTCTCGATGGGGTCATCCGAGTGGGAAGCGAGGCATAAGGTATCAGCCGCGGAGCATTCCTTCTCGCGCATTTTCGCCGTGACATCCCTGCGCGCAGAGTGCCCTGAGGATTGTAGCCAATAGCCCAGTCACTCGATGCCAACTCATGGAGATGTCTCATGCCGCACACCCCGCGCATCCTTGTCCTTACCGCCTCGGTCGGGGCAGGCCACCTCCGCGCGGCCCAGGCGGTGGAACTCGCCCTGAAGGAGCTTCGCCCCGATGCGGTGGTCCGCACCCTCGACGTCCTCGAACTCACCAACACCACCTTCCGCCGACTCTACGGCAAGCTCTACCTCGACCTGGTAAACAGCGCTCCACATCTGCTCGGCTACCTCTACGACATGATGGACCGTCCCCGTCGGCCGCACAGCACCCGCGATCGGTTGCGGCTGGAACTGGAGAAGATGAACCTGCGCAAGTTCGTCAAACTCTTGCAGGACGAGCCCTGGGACCTGGCAGTGAACACCCACTTTCTCCCCGCCGAGATCATCGCCTCGCTGCGTAAGAAGGAGAGCATCCACCTGCCACAGTTCACCGTGACGACCGACTTCGAGACGCACCGCCTATGGGTCAATCAACCCTGCGATCACTACTTCACCGCCACCCCCGAGGGTGAACAGTACCTCCACGCCTGGGGGGTGCCGCGCGAGTCCACCACGGTGACGGGCATCCCCATCCATCCCGTGTTCGCCCAGCCACGCGATCGCTCGGAAGCCAGACAGCGCCACCACCTGCCCGAGAACCGCCCGGTGATCTTGCAGCTGGCCGGGGGATTCGGCGTCGGTCCGGTCTCCGAGATCTACGAGGCCCTGCTTCGCCTCCACACGCCGGTCACCCTCGTGGTGGTCACCGGCAAGAACGCCGAGTTGAAGGAGGAACTCAGCCGACGACCCGTCCCGGGGCAACACCAGGTCCAGGTCCTGGGGTTCACCGACAAGATGGACGAGCTAATGGCCGCGGCCGACGTCGTCGTATCCAAGCCGGGCGGGCTGACTACCTCCGAGGTGCTGGCGCGCGGAGCCGCCATGGTGGTCGTCAATCCGATCCCTGGTCAGGAGAGCCGCAACAGCGATTTCCTCCTCGAGAACGGCGCAGCGATCAAGGTCAACAACATCCCCACGCTGACGTGGAAGTTGCAGGGGCTGCTGAACGACCCGGAACGCCTGACTCGCCTTCGTGCCGGTGCGTCCCGCCTATCCCGCCCGCGAGCGGCCTACGAGGTCGCCGCTCGGGTCTTGAAGCACGTCGAACAGGGAACGCCCCACCCCAGCCAGAAGCGGAAGCCCACTCACGTTTGATCCATGCTCCCGATACAGGTGTCGCCTTCCTGTTCCCTCCCCTCGCAGGGAGGGTCAGGGTGGAGGGAAGATGGGTAAACCCAGTGTAACGCTTCTCCCTCACCCCCGCCCTCTCCCACCGAAGGGAAAGTGAGTTAACAGGCGGCCACCATCCACGACCGCAAGTACAACGCGCATCACCCCCGTTTGGGACGCGCCTGGATGTCGAACAGACCGAACACCTCGTCCTCCGTCAGGCCGAGGGTGGCGGGTGGCCCATTGCCCTCGATCATCTCATTGAACAGCGCACGCTTCTGATCCAGCACCTCGGCGATCCGTTTCTCGATGGTGTTCTCGCTGATGAAGCGAGACACGAACACCGGCGCCTTCTGCCCCAACCGGTGCGCCCGGTTGATCGCCTGATCCTCGATGGCCGGATTCCACCAGCGGTCGAAGAGAAACACGTAGTTGGTGAACTGCAGGTTGAGCCCCACCGACCCCGTGCCGTAACTCATCAGGATGACGTGCTTCGTCGGGTCGTGCTTGAACTGATCGAGGATGTTCTGTCGGTGGGCGTGCGGCACCTTGCCGTGGTAGAGCAGCGGGCCATACGGACGCAGGTGCTTCGCCAGCGTTTCCAGCGGCTCGGTCCACTGCGAGAAGACGATGGCCTTGCGATTGCTCGCCGCCACCTCCTCCATGTCGGCGGACAGCTGGTCGAGCTTCGAGCTTTGCCCCGTGCGCATGTCGAAGTTGCAGATCTGCTTCAGCCGCATCACCAGCTCGAACACGTGCTGCACCGTGATGGTGTTGCCCAGCTCGTTGAGATGGATCACCCCTTCCTTCTCGGCCAGGTCGTACGCCTCGCGCTGCGCCGGCGACAGGTCGAGGTACACGTCGCGGATGATCCGTGGCGGCATGTCGCTGACCACCATCTCCTTGGTCCGGCGCAGCAGGTAATCGCTGGTCAGTTCGCGCAGCATCCGTGTCGGCGTGTCTGGCGGGATCCGCTGCGGATCGACGAAGTTGAACAGGTTGATCAGGTCGTCGATCTTGTTCTCGATCGGCGTCCCCGACATCGCCCAGCTGCGTGTCCGACTGAGGCCACACACCACCTGGGCGGTTTTCGAGTCGCGGCTCTTGATGCGCTGCGCCTCGTCGAGTACCACCACGTCGAAATTGCAGCGTTCGTCCTGCACCTCGTTGGCGTCCCGCGTGATCAACTCGTAGTTCACCAGCTTCACCGGGCAGTTCGACACGTGCCACTGATATTTGCGCTGCTCGTAATCGCCGCCGATCACCTCGAACGGCACGTCGGGCGCCCACAGCGACAGCTCGCGTGACCAGTTGATCACCAGCGGCTTGGGGCACACTACCAGAGCGTTGCGGATGAGTCCCGCGTGGAACAACAGCCGCAGCGACACAATCACCTGCACGGTCTTGCCCAGCCCCATCTCGTCGGCGATGAGTGCATGGTGCCTCGGCATCAAAAAGGCGATGCCCTTGAGCTGATACGGGAATGGGTCGAACGGTAGCGTCACCTTGCCGTTCGCAAAGAGACTCTCCAGCGGTGGCTGCAGCAGGTAGAGCAGACGGTCCTTGAACACCACCGTTTCGCGCGGCGGCCGTAGCCGTGTCGGCTCGTCGCTGGCGGGCGCGGCTGGCTGATCCGTCTGCTCCACCGCCGTCAATGCCTCGCTGGCCGCCTGTTCCACCGCTAGGGCTAGCTCCGCCTGGGCCTCCGGGGGAAGCGCGGACAGGGGCAACGTGCCCTCGGGCGACTGGATCACCGCCACCCGGCCCGGGGTCGGCTCCTTCGCCGGCGCGGGCGGCTTCGAGGGACCATCCGCCGGCTGGGGAAACTTCCACCCCTGCGTTCGCACATCCATCCCCACCTTGCCTAGCGACCGCACCCACGGAGTGCTGCTCAGCAGGGGCGCCTGCCGCACGCTCACCTCGAGGGGGCGTTCGAACCGCGGATGGGTGCGTGTTTCCACGGTCCAGGTGGTCGGGATGTCGATCACCTCAACCTGGATCTCTTCCGGAAGTGGGGTCGTCGTCTCCACGCGCCGTTCTCCCAACCGCCAGGATCCACCCAACCCGCAAGGTTGGGTAACCCAGGGAAGCCCTGGCCTTCCCTCTGATCGGAACCGGCTGATCCCAAACTTCACACTTGCGGAAAGATACGGCCACTGGGTCAAGAGGTGAACCCAAACCGTCGGCGGGCTTCGGGTTGTTCGGGTTGGAGCGAGAATCCCGGTCAGAGCAAACCGGTCAGGCTTCACGGATATGCTGGATCATCTCCGGGGCAAGCAGAAGGGTTTCGCCCTGGGATTGCTGAAGTGAGAGACCACGGAAGGCGCATTCCAGCAGCCGACCGCGCCGTTCGCCATCGACGCACTCGGCCACTACCTGCCGGCCCAGAAGCCCCAGGTGCCACTTCCAGCGCGATTCGAGCAGGGCCGGCCCTTCGTCCTCCAGCTGAGCCAGGTCATCGTCCAGCGATTCCAGCACCAGCCGGGCCACCGAGTGACTATCAAGGTCGCGCGCGCCCAGCGCCGCCAGCGAGGTCGCCTCGGGCAGCCCGGCCTGCTCGAATTCCGCCAGTGTCTGAGTCACGTTCAGGCCAAGCCCCACCACGGTGGCCGGCACCGCGCCTTGCCGGGTCTGTTCGATGAGAATGCCGCACACTTTCCGACCGCGGACCAGCACATCGTTGGGCCACTTGATGCGCGGCGGAGTACCCGTCAACTGCCGAACCACCTCGGCGACCGTGACGGCCGCCCAGGCCGTGAGCAGGGCCGGCCGGGCCAGGTCGGCGCGCGGGTAGATCAGCACCGACAGCAGCACACTGGAGCGCGGCGCAGCCAGCCAGCGCCGGGCATGTTGCCCGCGTCCCGCCGTCTGGTGATCGGCCAGGATGGCAATGCCGTCGCTATCCGGCGCACCGGCCAGCTCCATGGCGCGCGAGTTGGTGCTGTCAGTTTGATCGAGGACGCAGACCTTGCGGCCGATCTTCCTCGTCGCAAGCGTCCAGGTGGGGTGCAGCTGCATCACGGTAGAGGCGTCACTCCCAGCCCAGGTGGCTGCGTGGATGCTGCGGATGCAGTCGACCCAGCTCCTCGATCAGTTCCTTACTGCGGGCGTCCTCCACCTTGGGGACGGCAATCTTGATCTCGATCAGCTGGTCGCCCCCGGAGATCCCCTTGCCGCGCAGACGCAACCGGGCTCCCGACGAGGTCCCGGGCGGCACCTTCACCGTCAGATGCTGCCCCTCGAGCGTGGGCACGTCCACTTTCGTCCCCAGCAGCGCCTCTACCACACTGATGGGCGCTTCCAGCACGATGTTGTTCCCCTCGCGGCGGAAGTAGTGATGCGGCTCGATGGTGATGCGCAGGATGAGATCGCCCCCACCCGGCCCCTGCCCCGCCAGCCGCAGCTTCTTGCCGCTCTCGATGCCCGCGGGCACCTTGACCTCGACCACCTGCCCATCAATCGACAGGTTAACCGACCCACCCTTCGCCGCGATCAGAAACGGAATACTGGCCTCGGCCTCGGCCGTTTGCGGCGCCGGGCCCCGTCGGCCTCGACTGCGTCCGCGCCGTGGCTCCTCGCCCATGCCGCCCATGCCCATGCGGCGAAGGATCTCTCCCAGGTCGCCCGCCTCGAAGGCTCCCGGATCGAACCCCTCGGCACTCCACTGGAAGCCGCCTCCCGGTCCCCCTGGTCCCCCCGGTCCGCCAGAGCCCATGCCCGGGCCCATGTGGCCGAACTGATCGTACTTCGCCCGCTTGTCCTTGTCCGACAGGACGTCGTAGGCCTCCTGCACTTCCTTGAATTTCGCCTCGGCAGCCTTGTCGCCCGGATTGCGATCCGGGTGGTACTGGCGAGCGAGCTTCCGGTAAGCCTGCTTCACTTCCTGTTCCGACGCGTTCTTTGCGACACCCAGGATTTCGTAGTAATCACGCGGCATGCTGGCTGACACCTCACGTTGACCACCCGGGGTTCGTCCGACATCCCAGGTGGACGGTTCGTCACCTCCCCTATTTTATGGCAGATCCGCCCGCGGCGAGTCCTGCATTGTACAAAGTGATCGCCGGGCGAGGCGCCTCCATTGCTGGAGAGCACCCCGCCCGGCGTGTTTATGCCTGGTTAGCTGTCGTCGCAATCAGAACAGGAACTGCAACTCGGCCATCGGCCCATGCCAGTACACTCCACCGGTGCTCATGTCGCCCCTGCCGATGGTGGTGAAGTTCATGTCGAAGTTTGACCCGGCCGGAGCGAAGCCCAGACCCAGGAAGAAGGTGTAGCCCGCCCGCAGCCGCAGCCGTTCGAGAATGTGGAAGTCCGCGGTGGCGGCCAGCTCGGTCACGCTGCCCAGAGTCAGGGTGTTCTGGTGGCGTTCAAAGCCCACGTACCCATCATCGCGGAGCATTTTCCACGAGCCTTCGATGAAGTTGATACCGATGGTGGACTTGGCCACCCAGCCGACCCAGACCGAGTTCTGCAGGAATTCTAGCGGGATCGGCTGGCAGTATTCGCCGCCGAACTGCAGACCGAGGTGGTTCGTCCGTGTGGTCACCGAGTAGGTCGCCGCCCGCAGCGGATCGAACTGGTTGAACACGTTTCGGATGTAATACTCGTCGTTGGTGTACAGCGAGGCGTTCTCCTGCGAATAGAAGTACCGCACGCCGACCATCAACTCCAGCTCGTTCAACCCGGCGTTCCAGCGACGATAGTTCGCCTCGGCGCTGGCCACGCTGTTGGTGAAGCTGGCCCGAACAAGATCCGCCTGCCGCCACAGGTTGTTGTTGCCTTCTAGCCCCACCGGGAAGGCGTTATCCGGCGTGAACGGCACCGTGAGCCGTCCCTGGCTGGCCACCGTCTGGCTGCCAGTACCCCCCGGAATGTAGAAGCCGCTCAACTCAAAGGCCTCGTTGGCGAACAGGTACCCCCACGTGGCCCGCACGCCACTGTTGAACGTCGGGTCCACGTTCTTCAGGTTCAGCAGTTGGGGGAAGATCCCCAGCGGCGTCACCCCGGTGTCCACCGCGCCGTTCTGATCGTCGGGGTAGACTAGCGGACGGTTCGACAGGTTTTGCCGCATCAGGGCCATGTATCCCACCGAGGCATAGCTGGCCGCCTCAGGGGGATAATGATCCAGCTGAAAGGCGCTGGTGTGCCCCGCCGGCAGATTCAACGACGCCGGCGGCCCCATCGGCGCCATCAATGGATTCACCGGACCCGGCACCATGTTGGTGGGGGGGGGTGAATCTGGTACGTAGCCGATAGGCTCTGGAATACGCGATGCCCCCACGGGAGAGGGGAACCCCTCCTGGGCCAGGACCATCGTTCCCAGTCCCAGCCACGCGGCGACGACGGCCACGCGCTTGAACCATCTGGTCATGTCATCCTCTCCCTCTCGCCGCGCCCGGCCAGGGGCCACACCAGGCATTCCTTGACCCCAACCCGTGAGCGTTCTTCTCGCGCTCTGCTCAGATGCTATCGGCGTTAATGCCGGCATACTTGAACCGATGCGCACAATCGAGCGCATCGGTCTTCGTGGTACACCTTCCCTGGCTTGCCCGGTCAGCCCACGCGCATCAAGCTGGCGGAGATGCGCCCGCCCAGGCAAACCGCCACGTCCCCGTCCGGGTCGCGCGGTCGGCCATGGTAGTCGCCGCAATAGACGAACAGCTCGCCTTCGCGCCGGTAGCGGACCGGCAGCGGATGCGGATCGACTGGGCAGAGGACCACCTCCGGCTCGCGCGTGCCGGGGTCGAGATGAGGGAAGTTCACGTTCCAGAAGTGCCCCCGGGGACACTCGCGCGGCAGCAGGGTGTCCAGCACCATCTGCACCCAGCCCTCCACCCGGGGCCAATCAAAGTCCAGCTCGCGCCGCTTGTAGTGCGAGAAGGCGATGCCCGGCCGGCCCAGCAGCACCGCCTCGCGCACTGCCGCCACCGTACCCGAGATGTACACGTCGGCCCCGAGGTTGCCCCCCGCATTGACGCCCGACAACACCCAGTCCGGAGTGAGTTCCAGCCCGCGCAGGGCCACCCGCACACAATCGACGGGCCAGCCCTCGACGGCGAACTCCTCCGGCCCATGCTCGACCAGCCGCAACGGCCGATGCGTCGTCACCTGGTGACCACACCCCGACGACGGCGCCACCGGGGCCACCACATGCACGGCTCCTCGCGTCTGGGCTGCCCGCGCCAGCGTCACGATTCCCGGAGCCGAGATGCCGTCGTCGTTGGTCAGCAGAAACCGCATCGGGGATCTATCCTGGGGGCGGGGGCGAAGTATGCTGTTAGGATACGAGATTTACGGAGGAGAACAGAGCGATGAGCACCTGGAGAATCGCGGGCGTCCAGATGGACTGCGTGCTGGGTGAGGATGCCCTCAATCTCGAGGCCATGCGGCAGTCCCTGGCCGAGGCGGCCGCCGCCGGAGCGCATTTGGTGGTCTTCCCCGAATGTGCTCTCTCGGGCTACTGCTACCAGAGCCTCGACGAAGCCCTGCCCCACGCGCAACCTTTGCCCGGCCCCGCCACCGCGCTCCTGGCCGAGGACTGCCGTCGCTACAACCTCTTCACTGTATTTGGCCTGCTCGAACGCGACGACGCCGGCCAGGTCTTCAACGCCGCCGCCCTGGTCGGGCCTGCTGGCCTGGTCGCTTCCTACCGCAAGATTCACCTGCCCCACCTCGGCGTCGATCGCTTCGTCACTCCGGGGGACCGACCCTTCGCCGTCCACGACCTGGGCGGCCTCCGGGTGGGCATGAACATCTGCTACGACGGCGGCTTCCCCGAATCGGCCCGCATCCTCACGCTCCTTGGCGCTGACCTGGTCATCCTGCCCACCAACTGGCCCGAGGCCGGCAGCATGATCGTGCGTCTCAGCGAGGCCCGCGCCATCGAGAATCACATCTACTACATCGCGGTCAATCGCATCGGCGAGGAACGCGGCTTCCGCTTCATCGGCCAGAGCCGCATCGTCAGCCCCAAGGGTGTGATGCTCGCCGAAGCCGGCGCCACCACCCCCGAGATCCTCTACGCCGATATCAATCCCGCCTACGCTCGCGCCAAGCGCGTCGTCAAGGATGCCGGCGCCTACGAGGTGGACCGCATCAACGATCGCCGCCCGGAGATGTACGGCACGCTCATCGCACCAGGCGAGTTTCCACCCAGTTGACCGCCCCGCGCACCGGTCCACGCCGCCCGGACGCCACCTCCAGCGTGAGTTCGCGCGCCCCGGCCAGCTCGACCTGGATCGTCACCGGCCCGCCAGGCTGGGTCAGTAGCTCCTTGCCTCCCAGATCGGCCGCCTTGCCATCCACCAGCACGCGCAGCCGTACCTCGCCGCCACGCCCGGCCTGGTCGTCCAGCCCTACGGTGGCTTCGAACCGCTGGAACTTGTCCGGCAGCACATAGCGCACCCGGCTGGTCGCATGAACCCCCAGCCCGCGCGTGTAGGTCGATCCACCGATGCGCAGATCGCCCCCCACCACATTGGTCCCCACCGATAACCCCCATCGTTCATCCAGATAGGGGGAATAGACGAACTCGGCCGGCGTGAGTGTCTCCAGCCCGGTCACCTTGTCCCCACGCGGCTCCAGCGCGGCCAGGCGCTCCAGGGGCACGCGCAGCCTGGCGCCAAACGTCGTCTTGCCCTCCAGCACGCTTCCGTCGCATTGCACTTCTGTCAGGGTGAAGCGCCCGCCAGGCTCGCCCGCAGCCGGGGAAACGATGGCATGGATCAGGCGCGTTCGCGGATCCTGGCGATCCAGTAACTCCGTGCTCAGGGCAACCGCCGCCACCTGCGTCCACCGCACCGCGGTCACCTTCTTGTTCGATTCGATGGCCATCTCGCCGCGGTCGAGCCGGTTGACCGTCCCCTCCAGCGTGTCGCCGTTTCGCAGCAGCACCACGTCCTGGGCGCGCTTCCCCCGTAGAAGACGATGCCGCAACTGTTCGGCAGACACCACCCCATCGGGAGCCAGCCGCCACACCAGCGCCACGGCCGACAGCCCCACCGACACCTCGCGATCACCCAGGTCACGATGCCGGAAAAACAGCTTCTCGTCCTCCAGGCGCAGCTGCTGCACTGGCACCCGGTCGCCGTTGGCCAGGACCAGGTGCTCCTCCGTGGGAAGGGGAGGAAGCACCGCCCCTTCTCGTCGCAGCGACAACCACTCGCCAGCCGCCAGGCTACGCCCCTTGCCTTTGCCCAGAAGCAGGCCTCCATCCTCGATCCGCTGTACCGCCCCGCGATGCTCCTTGCCGGTCGCGGTGCGAACGACGAACGTCGCTTCAGCGGGAACGCTGGCCACCGTTAGCAGAAGCAACAGAGAGGCAGGCATGACAAGTTATCCCGGGAGAGAAGCCAGGTGGGAGGGTGGCGACAATCTCGGTGCCAGGTCGCTACCCAGGTGCCGGGCGCGTTCCAGATCGTTGCGCGCCTCGATGGTGCGCCCCAGCCCTAGCCGCACCTGCGCCCGGGCAAAGTAGGCATCTCCCTGGTTGGGCAGCCACTCGATCAGCTGGGTGCAGAACTCCTCAACGCTGGCCGACAGGGGCCGCTCGCGGAAGCGCTCCGCCAGTGCCACCAGGCTTGCCGCGTAGTCGAGCCGCTGGATGCTGCGAAACCCCACGAAGTTAGCGCAAGCCCGACGAAACTCCTCGAATGCAGTTCCTTCGAGCAGTTGTGGCGGCGCCAGTTGCCAGCCGGGCCCCCAGGCAAAGTAGCCTCCCGCCAGGGGACTCACACTCGTGACCTGGAAGCTTTCCCACAGGAAATAGCGCCGCGGCCGTCCCAGGCTGACGATGACCAGCACCTGCCCTCCCATCGCCTGCGTCACCAGCGACCGGCGCGTGAAAATGGCCGGGTGCGTGCGGCGAAACGGCGCTTCATCCAGCGGCAGCCAGCCCAGGCGTTCGGCATTGTGATACTGCAGGTAGAGAGCCATCGCCAGGTGCATCACTTCTGGAGGATCGGCAGATAGTTATTCGGTACCTGCAGGATAATGCACGCCATGGCGGTGCCGTAGTGGCTGCAGATCTGATCGACCCACGAGCCATCGGTGTTCTGTCGGCTCAGTAGTTCGTCCCGGATGGCGGGGTACCACTCGGACCAGTAAGTGCCGCCGGCGGTCCACATGGCCTGAACCGCGTAGTAGTGCCCGTAGAAGTAGTGGATGTCCGGCCGACCAAACCCACCGCCCGGTCGATTCCGGCTGAGGAAGCGCAGCCCGGCGTCGATCTCTGGCCCCTTGTAGATGCCAGCCGCGTTGAGGGCGCAGACCCCGGCCGCCGTGCGTGCGAACCCCTGCGGCCCACCGCCCCCGCCACCGCGCTTCATGTAGCGGAACCAGCCTTCCATGCGATCCTGACACGCTTTCACGTAGTTGGTGCAGCGATCCACCGCCGACTTCGGCACGAAGATGCCAGCGTTTCGCGCCGAACGCAGCGCCATGATCTGACAGATGGTCACCGAGAGATCGGCGTCGTGGCTGCTCGGTGTGTAGCGCCAGGCTCCCTCCACGTTGCGCTTCTGGCTGTCGAGGATCAGCTTGACCGCCCGATGCAGCTTCTCGCGGATCTCGTTCCGCAGCACCCGGTCGTGGACCATGCCATACACTTCGGCCAGGAACAGCGTGGCGAAGCCGTGCCCGTACATCGGACCATGCGCGTTGAAGGCCGGGTTGTGCAGGAAGCCCGGGTTGCCACCTTGCACGTTCTCCTTGCTGAGGACGAAGCGCAGCGCATCGACGACGACGCGCCCATACTGACCCCGGTTGGGCTGATGCCCCGCGCACATGAACGCCATCGCCGCCAGGCTGCTGATCGCGACGTTGCCACTGTACTGACCGGTGCCGAACGACCCATCCCGGTGCCGCCGCGCGTTGAGGTACGTCAATCCGCGCTGAATGGCCTGCTCGGTGCGCGTGTTGATCATCCCCTTCGAGGCCGTGCCATCGGGGATGTGCTCGCGCGGGTTCTCCTCGACGGGAGCATTATCGCCGGGAAACCCCAGGCAGGTGCCCGCCAGTCCCATCATCCCCAGCGTCGAGCGCGAGAGCAGTTGGCGTCGGGTCCACATGGCGTCAGTCTCCCTTCTTCCGACCCTGTTCGGCGATGGTCTTGTAATACTCGCGAATGAGTCGATCGTATCGCGGCAGGAACGGCTGCGGGTTCGAGTAGGCGTTCATCTCGGCGCGAAGCGACTCGGGCAGGTGGCCCCAGATGTCCTTGTAGGTTTCGACGTCGATGTCCCGGGGCTTCGGTGGATTGTTGTTGTTCCCTCCGCCGGGGTTGTTGCCGGTCCCAGGCATCGGCCGCGGCTGGTTGCCTCCCTGCGGCTGGTTCCCTCCGGCCATCATCCGTGGCTGCTGCTGGCCGCGCTGCTTGCCCGATTCGCTACGCAGCTCGCGCCGGGGACGCTTCCCCCCCTGGGCCTGCTGGCGCGACGATTTGCCTTCTCCTCCGCCTCCCCCCTGTTGGGGCCGAGATTGCTTCTGCTGCCCACCACCACCGCCCTGCCCCGCGTTGCCCTTCTCGGGCTGATTCTTCTGCCCCTGGTTCTGGTCCTGGTTGTCCTGGTTCTGATCCTGCGGCTGATTATTGCCCCCGCCACCTCCACCGCCGCTCTGCTGATCGCTCTTGCGAATGAGCGAATCGATGTCGCGTAGGATGTCGCGCTGCTGCTGCTGGGTCGGCTCACCGATCTCCCGGTTGCCGATCTTCTCCTCGACCGCACGAAGATTGCGGCCCACGCGTTCGAGAATGTCCTGCTCGTCTTCGCGTTCGGCTGGCTTACCGTCCTCGGGGATGAGCGGCTCGTCATCCTGCGCCTTGTCCGGCCCCTTCTCCTTCGGTTTGGAGATCGGCTTCTCGGTGTCGTTGGCCGGGCCGGGTTCACCGTCCTTCTTCGGGGCTGGCTTGTCGGTCTTCTCGGCCCCTGGCTCGGCGTCGCGTTTCTTCCGCTTCAGCCGAAACGGCGCCTCGCCCTTCTCCTTCTGCGGAGGCGGCTCCTCATCGGCCAGCACCGCTCCCAGGCACATAGCGCCGGCCAGCAACAGACTCAGGCAGCGGTAGATCATGGCCGTTCTCCCTCGTTGGCTTGGCGGGCCGGCGGCTCTTCGCCCTCCCCGGCGGGTCGCACCAGCCGATCCAGCAGGTCGCCCACTTCTTTCTGTTCGCGGCGCAGCTCGTCCAGTTCCTGCTTTTCCTTCGGCGGCAGGTTGTCCAGCACCGGGTGCTTCCGGTGGAACTCCGCCGTCCGCTCGTTCACTTCCTGCTGCAGGCTGCGCAGCAGCTTGAGCTGCGCCTTCGGAGGCAGGCTATCATCGCCGCCCCCGCCTCCTCCACCGCCCCCGCCGCCGTCCTCTCCATTGTCACCGCGGCTAAGTGGCCGGGGTTCATCGAGTGCCTCTTTCAGCGAGGCCAGCAGCTGATCCAGACGCCGCAGCGCCTCGGCCTGGTCGCGCTTCAGCTCGGCATCGGGCAGCGCTTCCAGGGCAGGCGATTCGCGCACCAGGCTGGCCAGCCGCTGCGACGCCTTCTCCATCGCCCGGGCCGACCGTTCGACCAGCTGAGCGAAGATCGGCGCATCGCTGAGATCCTTTCGCGCCACTGCCACCGCCTCGCCGGCCAGCCCCTGCTGATTCTGACCCAGGTCGCGCAGGCTCGCTTTCAGACCACGACTCCAGCCCTTGCGCTCCAGGGCGCCATCCTGCACCCGTTTCGCTTCTTGCAGGTGCCCCTCCTGCCGTTCGCGGATGCGCCGAATGACATCAGCCACACGCACCAGCTGTTCGCGACCCAGCTCCTCCTCGGCTTTCTGCCGGGCGCGTTCCAGCTCGCGCCGGGCCTCTTCGAGGCGATCCAGGGCGTCTTCCTGCTTCTCTTCTTCCTTTTGCCCCCGCGCCAGCTGCTTGGCCACGTCGCCCTGGTCTTCCTGCGCCTCCTGCATCATCTGCCGCGCCCGGTCGTTCCCCAGGCGGGCCGCCTGGTTCATGGCCTCCTCGGTCTTCTTCTGCAGCTCTTTCTGTTTCTTAGCCAGCCGCTGCAGCTCCTCCTCGCGCTTCTTCGGGTCGGACTCGCGCCCCGCCTCGCGCATCTTTCGCTGCAGACGTTCCTGCTCGTCCATCAGCTTCTCGACCATCTCCTCCGTCTCGCGCAGCTTGCGTGCCAGCCGGTCCAGCCGGTTCTCCCGGCTGTCCTTCAGGTTCTTCACCATCTGTTCCAGCTCGGCCAGGGCCTCCTGCTGTTTCTTCCGCGCCTGGTTCAGCTCGTTCCGGCCGATGTTCTCCTGCGCGGCCTTCATCTGGCCGGTCAGGTTGTTCTCCTCCGCCTTCTCGGCCGCCTTTTGCAGGTCGTTGGCCATCTCGGCATCCTTCTGCGCCCGCGCCTCCGCCAGCTTCTTCATTTGCTGCAGCAGATTGGCCGTGCGCTCCTGCAACCTTCGCTGCGATTCCTGCGCCCCATCGAGATCGGCCTTCTCTCCCTCGGTCAGCTCATCACGGTTCTTCCCCGTCAGGCCCTTTTTCTCCATCTCTTCTAGCTGAGCCATCAGCTCTTTCTGTTCCTGCAGGATGCGCCCCGCCTCGCTGTTGACCTCCAGGGTGCTGCTCCACGGTTCCAGCTCCTGCAGCAGCTGATTGAGACTGCGTTCGACTTCCTCTTGCCCGCGCCGCGCATCGGCCAGCGAGCGACGTCCCCGTTCCGGGTCGGCGGCCTCGGCTGCTTCACGCCGTTCGCGCTCGGCTGCTGCCCGACGCTCGGCCGCCTTCTGACGCTCCTGCTCGGCCTTCTGCCGCTCCCGGGCCGCTTCCTCGGCGTTGCCGTCCTTTTCCAGCTGGGCGGCGCGTTCCTGCTGCTTGTTCGCCCGCTCCTCGGCCGCTCGCGCCTCCTGCTCGGCGGTTTTGGCGCGCTGCTCCAGCTCGGCCCGACGTTCTTCTCGCGTGCGTTCGTCCTGTAGCTCGCCCAGCTTCCGCGCGGTGGTCAGCTGCGGCTCGATGTGTTCCAGCTCCTTCCCTGCCAGCCGATTCAGCTCACGAGTCACCTGGTTCATGCGCTCCATGGCGTTGGAGTTGTCCAGGTTATTCTGCCGCAGCGTCTCGCGCAGCCGTTCGATCTCCGCGCGCAGCCCCTCGCGCTCGTTGCCGACGCGCTCGCGCACCTGTTGCTGCAACTGCTCGGCCTCGGCAAACTGCGTGGCCTGACGCTTCAGCTCCTGCGCACGGGCCTCCAGCTGTTGCGCCTTCTGCTTCAGGTCGCGCGCCTGCTGCTGGTGCTTCTCCCGCTCGGCGGGGTTCTTGCTCGCCTCCGCCTTCTCGCGCTCGGCCTGGGCTTCCTGGTCCAGCCGGGCCGCCTGGGCCTCCGCCTCCGCGGCTTCGCGGTCCGGCAACATCTTCTCGCCCTTCCGCACCCGCGCCTCGATGTCTCGCACCTTCTGCAGCGCCTCACGCTGCTTGTCGCGCAACGCCAGAAGCTCTTTCTGGATGCGCCCCTGCTCCTGGTTCACCTGCACATCCAGCGCCTCGCGCCCCACGATGCGGATGGTCACCTGATGGCTTCGGCCCGGTTCCTTCCCGATCGACACATCATCGAAATCGTCGGCACAGGCCTGCAAGAGCACCACGTCGCCTTCCTTAAGCGGCGAGCCATCGGGATGATGCAGCAGACGTAGGGCCAGCTTGCGCTCGAACTCCAGACGGGTCGGCCGTAACCGGGGCACCTCCGCGCCGCGGAAGGCGCCGCCCGCCCAGGGGCCTGCTTCCACCCCTCGGCGCGCGTCAAACAAAACACGCGTCCGCGCTACTTCTTCTGGATGCGTGCGATACTCCAGCCAGACCGACCGCACCGCAAACTGTGAATCCTCAACCAGGAGCGTCAGCGGCAGTTCGGCCGTGGGCAACACCGACAGCACGTCGCGCGTCGGCGAGGGACGTTCGAGCTTCACCGTCGGTGCCGGATCCAGCCGCAGGCGCAGCTCGTAGGTCCGGCTATTCTCCAGCTCGTGTTCGTCCTCGAAGTGCAGCCCATAACTCCCGTTGGTGGACGGTCGAAAGATCAGCTTCGGCTATCGGCCATCCGCCCTCCAGCGTCGCCGGAATGCGCTCATAGACACCCCGGCTCGCGCGCGAGCGCTCAGCACACCCAGCGGCTCCTGCGTGCCGAACACCGCGAGGCAGGCCGCCTGGTTGGCCCCCGCCTGGTCGGGCTGATACTCGATCCAGGCCCGGCGTAGCGGTCGATCGGTGGCCGCCCGCAGCGTCACCAGTGTTCCCGCCACCACCTCCAGGTTGCCCATCCCGGGCTGCATTTGCGAGGGCGGCAGATCGGTGTAGGCCGGCGGGGCCAGCCGAATCTGCGGCGAGGGACTCCCGTTGAGCGGCACCAGGATCGGCAACGGCAGCACCTCGACGCGGAACTCCTCCGTGCTGGCGTCATTGGCGTGCAGCTGGAAGATAAAGTTGCGCTGGATCTCCTCCGGCCGAAGGTGCAGGGTGAAGGTGTGATCGTCCGGGTGAACCGCCAGCGTCTTGTGCTGCGTGGGGAAACCCTCGTTCTGGATTTCGGCCGTCACCTCGGGTGGAATCACCCCGTGCAGCGTGCCTCGCAGGCGGTACTCGCGATTGCGCCCGATGCGCAGGACGACACGCTCCAGCTCGAAGCGCGTCTTGTGCGGCCAGGCGATGCTGCCAAACGGGCTGGCCAGGCGAGCTACTGCCGTCGCCGCCAGCGTGGGATACAGAAGCCCCAGCAATACCGCCGCCGCCAGCGCCGCAGCCGCGCCCGCGACCGCCGTGCGCAGCCCCTGCGCATCGATCACCCGATGGAAGTCAAGGCCCGCCACCTTGCCCAGCGTCCGGCGCACTGCCTCGCCGCGCATGCTGGCCGACTCACCCTCCGGCGGCGTTCGCTGGAGAAACTCGACCGTGCTGGCTAGCCCATCGTTGAGTAGCGGATAGCGCTCCTCGATGCGCAGCGCCAGTGCCAGGTCGTCCACCGGCTGGGCCAGGGGCTGGATCAGATAACGCAGCGCCACCAGGCTCGTCCCGACCAGGAGCCCAATCAGCAGAAACGCTCGCACCAGGCCCGGAAGATGAAAGCGATAGTCGAGCAGTCCGGCAGCCAGCACCGTGGCCAGCACGCACAGCACCAGCCAGCCCAGGCCGCGTATCAGGGCCACCATCCGCATCCGCCGGCGCAACCCGGATAGACGTTGGCGAAGCTGCCGCTCCGCGGGGTGCCCCCCGGGACGCACTACGGGCTGTGGTTGAACCGTCGCGGACATGAAGACTACTCCCTGGCGTGCGATCGAGGCGGTCGTCTCCGCGTCACCAAACTCCTGGCATCATAACAGGTTCTTCTGCTTGCGCAGCAACCATTCCGTCGTCAGAAGCCCCAGCGCGAGCAGGAACAGCGCCGATAGATTCCAAAGGAGGAATGGCGGCCCGCCCGAGTTGACCGTCACGCGGGTTCCCGGTGGGAGTTCCTCGACGAGCCGGTCGGCCGACGCCAGATTGTAGAATCGTCCCTGCGTGGCGCTGGCCGCCTGTTCCATCTCGGCCTGGTTCATGCGCAGCCGTTCCATCTCGCCCGGTGGGGCAAGCACCTTGCACTCCACCTGCGGCCGCGGCTTGGCCGCCGGCTCGCTCAGCCAGAACCGATACTCGCCCTCGGGCGTCTGCGTCAGGATCGATTCAAACGTCGCCCGGCTCCCCTCCAGCTTCGCCAGTTGCAGCGTGCGCGTTTCCCGGTCGCTGGCCTTGCCCGGCAGCCGGCGCTCCACCACCACCTTGACCTCGGTCCGATCGGGCGGAGGCGGCTCGTCGTCGGGGAATCGCACCATGACCTTGATCGGCTCGCCACGTCGGTACGGCGTCTGCCGATCCAGCCGCAGCTCGATCTTGCCGACTCGCGTCCGGGCCAGATAGCGGATGGTCTGAATCCAGAACTGGTTGTAGTGCAGCTGATCCTCGCGCCAGTTCCAGCGCCATAGCTCGTTGATGCCGAAGAACATGCAGCGACCCGAGCCGGAGAACTGCTGGACGATGAGCGGATGCTTCTCCACGCCCTTCTTGCTGGCGCTTTTCAGGCTCGGATGCGTGGCCAGCACCTCGGCGGCGCGCTTGGGGACGTAGCCGTCGGCGAACCAGAAGAACTCCTTCAGCCGGGCCCACACCTCGTCGCTGTCCTTCTCGTCCGGGCTGAACCGGAACATCGGATGCATCCGGCCCACTGGCGTCAGTTCGAGCCGATACGGTTCGATGAGCCCTTCTTCCGGATCGATCTCGCTGACCTTCTCGCCCACCAGGTCGATGGGCAGCGCGTCTTTCAGCGGCGAGTTGCGGTAGGCCCCCGGCGAGAACCGCTCCCCCGCCAGCACCAGCAGCCCGCCGCCGCGCTCGCGCACGAACTCGGCGACGTTCTTCAGATGCTCGTTCATCTTGTTGTCGCCGCGCGGCTCGGGGTCGATGTCCCCAAGGATGATCACGTCGTACGACCACAGATCATCGTCCCGCGTGTGCGTGTCCACATTGCGGAACGGCGTCGGAAAGCTCGCCAGCGCCGTGCGATCCTGCGTCGCAAAGTCGTCGTCCGCGTCGAGCAGGTACACCTTCAGATGGACGCTCTTGTTCCCCTTCACCCGGTTGCTTTCGCGCTCGAGCAGCGTCTTCAGGTAGTGGTATTCGTACCGCCGATACCCCTCGACGTAGAGCACGCGAATCTGCTTCGCCTCGCGCACGTGGACCGTCTTCTCGACCTGGTTGTTCTCCTTGTCTACCTCGCCTTCCTGCACCGGTGCCCGGATGACGTAGACCTTCTCCCCCGCCTCGGTGGGACGATGCACCAGGCGCACCTTCACCGTGCGGTTGTCTGGATCGACCGACACCGTCCGTGTGTCCAGGGGACGGTCGCTGCCCTTCTCGTACAGGGTGACCGGCAACGACATCTGCTTGTAGCCCTGGGCCGTCAGTTTCAGCTCGAAGATGATGCGGTCGTTGACGTAGACCGCGTCCTCGCACTGCAGATCATGCAGGTAGACGTCGCGCAGCTCCAGCGCATCGCCCACACCAAGGAAGAACAGCGGCACTCCCATCTGCGCCGCATACTTCGCCACGCCGCCCAGGTCCTCGCCCTCGGTCGTCACGCCGTCGGTCAGCATGATCACCGCCGCCAGCGACGAGCCGCGAAAATCGTTCAGCACCTGGCGCACCGCTGTCCCTAGCTGACTGGTGTCGTGCGAGGCATCGGCGTTCATCGCTCGGATCGCCTGAACGGCCGGCTCCACCTCCTCCGGCGTGGTCACGTCGGCAACGCGCTGCGCCCGGCCCGAGCAATGGTAGATGTGCAGCCGCACCTGCCGCCGCTGGAGCAGATCGAGCAGCCACTCCTCGCCCTGACCGGTCAGGTAGGTTTGGGCCAACCGCAAGCGCGAGGCGCGCGTCAGGTCCGGCCGGGTCGCCAGTACCCGCACCAGGTCGGCCTTCTCGGCGTCGGTCAGCGGGGCATTCTTCGCCAGGGCGTCCGCCGCCGACTTCACCTTCTCGTCGCGATAGACGTCCAGCGTGCTCATGCTGTGCGAATCATCGATGAGAATGACCAGGTCGGGCCAGCCCTGCCGCTCGAAGTGGAGCTTCAACTGCGGCAGGAACACGACCAGGAGCAGGAGCAGGATGCCGCCGCGCAACCCCACCAGCAGCGCTCGCGTGCCCGCCCGAACGGCGCTGCCTTCCTGCGCGTAGATCAGGCCGACGGCCACGACCGATCCCACCGCCAGCACACTCACCAGCCAGGGGTCGGCCTTGCCATCCCAGAAGTAGCTGGCAAACTCCAGCCGCCACCGACTCCCTTCGCCTGGGGCCGGAGGCGGCACGCCGAACCCGCGTTCGACGATGGAACGCACCCCCTCGGGCAGAAACGCCAGGAAGTCGCCGGCCAGCGTGTTGTGAATCAGGATGAAGCCGATCCCGCCAAGCACCAGGAACAACCCCCACGGAGCCAGCGCCAGCACCCACTCGCGCACCAGGGCCCGGGTGACCGGCGCCGGTTCGGCCTGCGCCGTGCCCGAGTAGTGCCCAAACTGCCAGGCCAGCACCACCTCAGCCAGCACCAGCACCAGCACCGCCAGCAGGAGGAAGCGTGCGATGCCGCCGCCCTGCGGCGTGTAGACCGTCTCGCTCGGCGCCACCACGGGCTGCGCATGTTTCACCTTGCGCAGATCGGTCACCACCTGCACGTCCCATTCAGGATAGGTTTTCTCCAGCTCTTCCTGGCTGGTCCGACTCAGGTTGCTCTCGCTGGCACGCTGATCCTCGCTCGAGGAGGGGACATTCACCGCGAAGAGATACTCCTGCGGATGTGCCCCCAGGCGCACCTTGTAGACACCACTGCTATCCGTCTCGCCGAAGCGCAGCACGCTGCCATCCTGGATGGTCTGGGTGTTCTGCTTCCGCGTCAGGTCGTCCTCGCGGCCGCCCGGATCGAACGGGTCGCGCGGCATCTCGATGGTGGCCTCGACCTGGGCGGGGCTGGTCAGGTACATCTCGATCGGTTCGCGCACCGCCAGGCTGCGCTCGCGCAGCCGCGCCTGGGCGGCGTAGAACAGCAGTTCCTGCATGAATGCCGGAAAGGTGGGCGAGGCCGGCCAGCGGTTCCAGTCCGAGTTGACCGTCGAGGTGATTAGCACCACACGCCCACGTCCGGAGTTCGCAGGCAACGCTACACGCGAATCGGCATCGCGCTCGCTGACGCGCGCCCCTGGCAGGGGTGGCTTCCAGTCGATCACCGCCACGCCTCCCGGAGGCGGAGTGGACCGCGCAGCGCCACCGGGACGGTTACTGATCGCCGTCGCCTGCAGACCCAGGATGCGATGCGGCACCACGCCGCGCACGGCCCGGGTCGGCTCGACCTGTACGAACGCCGAGAAGTGCGGCGCCAGCAGGCGCTCCCGCGCGGACGCATCCTGAAACAGCCGCAGCGGGTCGTAACGGTCGGCCTCGGGATCCATCGCCAGCTGATAGGTGTAGCCCGGCGTCGGACGCTGCATCTGCACCAGACGGGCCGGTAGCAGCCCCTGCCCTTCGCGGTAGAGCGACTCGTTGTACGCACCCAGGTCCACCTGATCGCCCAACGACACGACGACGGCCCCGCCCCGCCGCACGTGAGCCTCCAGCCGGCGCACCTCGGCCGGGCTCAGACGCGGCACATCGCACAGGCAGACCACGTCGAAGTTTGTCAGATCACCCAGCTTCTCATCCGCGAACTGAAACTGCGTCAGCACCCGCGGCTGAAAGACCATCCCGGGGATCTTCTCGCGGGCGTTCTCGAAGGGGTTCAGCGCCACGCGTAGCCATTCCGTGGCCCGGTCGAACGCCTCGGCGGCTGGCTTGCCATTGACGAGCATGACAGGCACACTGTCGCGCACCCGGACGATGGCGCTGCGCACGTCGTCGAGTTCGAGATCATCGTGCGCCGCCTGCACCTGCACCACGTAGTCGCCCGGCGCCGGGAACCGGTAGGTGAATGCCACCGGCGTCTGCTGCCCGCGCCGCGCCCGAACCGAGGTGGCCGCCACCTCGCGCATCTGCACCGGCTTCTCCTCGCTGGTCGTCCGGGCCTTGCCGACGAAGAGGCGGACGGCCACGTCGTCGCGCGTTTCGCCATGGTTGAACAGCGTCGTCAGAATCGGCACCTTGCCCTGGGTGGTGACCACGGGATCACCCATCTCCAGCGAGGTCACCGCCAGATTCGACAGATTCTCGCGCCCGACATCGACAAAGATGGCTCGCGCCTTCAGCTCCTGAAAAGTCTGCAGCGCCTGGGCCAGGTCACCGGGTCGATCGCTGATCCAGCCGGAACGCTGGAGGTCGGTGAGGAAGTAGACCTCCTTGGCGGGATATTTACCCGGCGAGGCCTTGAGCAACCCCGCCACGGTGGCGAGTGTCCCTGCGAGATCGCCGTTGCCATGCGTCATGCGGATCTGGCGGATCTCAGCGATGACCTTGCGCGAATCCTCCGACGGTTCGGGCACGATGCGCCGCGGCGGTGCCGCTAGCAGCACCACACTGTAGCCGTCGCCGCCAGAGCTTTCCTCCACCACCTTCTGAGCCATCTCGCGGGCGCGCTCGAAGGCGGTCTTGTCGCCCACACGCACGGACATGCTGAGCGATCCATCCACGACGATGATGCGGTGGGTGCGCGTGCCGCCCGCCAGGATCCCCTTGCCCCCCTCGGGATTGAGCCAGCGCCATGCGGCCTCGGCCCAGGGGGTGACGGCCGCCATCGCCAGCAGGAGCAGAAGTACGATCAGGCAGCGGCACAACAGCAGCAGAAACTGTTCGAGGCGCATGCGCCGCGCGTTCTTCCGCTGCGCATTGAGCAGGAAGCGCATCGCGGCCCACTCGACAATCTTGAACCGCCGCCGGTTGAGCAGGTGGATGATGATCGGGATGGCGACGGCAGCCCCGGCGGCCGCCAGGGCCGTCAGCGGGTTGCTAAAGAAGATCGCGAAGAGTGGCAGCACGGGGACGATCTCCTTCTCCGTTCAGCTGCTTCGGGCCAGGCGCCGGGCCAGGTAGGCGGCCAGCACCCTACCCAGCGAGGCATCGCTGCGCAACTGCAGGTGGTCGATGTTTTGCATCAGGCAGCCGTGATGAAGCTGCTCGAGGAACTGGTTCAGGTTCTCGAGGTAGCCGTCGCGGAGGGCCCGGGGGTCGGTCAGCAGCTCCGGTTCCTGCTCCATCCCACGGAACAGGGTGGCCTCCTGGAAGGGGAAGTCCAGTTCCGCCGGGTCGAGCACCTGCATCAGAATCACCTCGTGCCGCTTGTGCCGGAGGTGCTTCAGCCCGTTGAGAATATCGTCCACCTCGTCGAAGCAATCCGAAAAGACGACGATGATCCCTCGCCGGGTGATCCGTTCGGCCAGGTCGTGGAAGATGGGCGCCAGCGCGGTGCGCTCGCGCCCCGAGCCCCGGTTGAGGATGCCGACGATCTGCTTCAGATGCGAGGCCTGGCTGGCCGGGCGCAGCAGCGTTCGCACGGCGTTGTCGTAGGTCACCAGCCCGACGGCATCCTGCTGATGCAGCGTCAGGTAGGCCAGCGCGGCAGCGCCCATGCAGGCATAGTCGTACTTCGACACGACCGGATGTCCCGCGTGGTCGCGCTGGCCCGAGCCGTAGCGCATCGATTCGGAGGTGTCCACCAGCAGCCACAGCGAGAGGTTCGTCTCCTCCTCGTACTGCTTGAGGTAGAAGCGCCCCGTCCGGCTGTAGACTTTCCAGTCGAGGTGCTTCAGGTCGTCGCCGGGCACATACTCGCGGTGCTCGGCGAACTCGACGGAGAAGCCGTGGTAGGGGCTCTTGTGCATTCCGGAGAGAAACCCCTCGACAATCAGCCGGGCCTGCAGCTCCAGGCTGCGGACCTTGGCCAGCGTCAGGGGGTCCAGGTACTTCTGCGGGTCGTCCATGGAGTGGGAACCGGAATGTCCCGCCAGACTGCGTCGTAGTGCGCGGAGCCCGGCGAAGAATCTGAATGTTCAAACCGCAATCGATCACGATCCATCACACGCGAACAGAGCCCTCGGCTCACGCCTTCTCCGCCGGATCGCGCGGGATCATCTCGGCCAGCCGCCGCACGATGTCGTCCGGCTTGATTCCCTCAGCCTCGGCGTTGAAGTTCGTGATGATGCGATGCCGCAGGACCGGTGGCGCCACCGAGCGCACATCCTCGCAGCTGACGTAGTAACGCCCGTGCAGTACCGCCCGCGCCTTGGCCGCCAGAATCAGGAATTGCGACGCCCGCGGACCCGCTCCCCAGGTCACGTAGTCGCGCACGAAGTCTGGCACCTCGGTGTCCACCTTGCGCTGCGTGTTCACGCCCACGCCCACCCGGCTGCTTCGCCGGGTCAACCGTGTGAACTTCATGGCGTAGCGAATGACGTAGGGAGCCACTGGCACCTTGCGGACGATATCCTGCATTTCGAGGATGTCCGTGGACGACAGCACCCGGTCGATCTTGGCCGTGTGCGTCGAGGTGGTCATCTCGACGATGCGAAACTCCTCATCCTCCTCGGGATAGTCCACGAAGACGTTGAACATGAAGCGATCCTGCTGCGCTTCGGGCAACGGGTAGGTGCCTTCCTGCTCGATCGGGTTCTGCGTCGCCAGCACGAAGAACGGATCCGGCAGCCGGTGGCGTTGCCCACCCACGGTGACCTGCCGTTCCTGCATCGCCTCCAGTAG
>JAXMAV010000030.1:0-107691 GCA_046350255.1 Gemmataceae bacterium | reverse complement strand
AGATGTTAATTATGTAACAGATCATCCAACATCGTTGGCGGTCACCACCGTGGTCGAAACACAATATGATGCGGTCCACGAACCTCTGGTTCTTCAAGGTGCTTCAGGTTGAGCAAGAACCCCAGCGGCTTCCCTCCCGCCCCAAACATGTTCCTACTTACTGTCAGGAAGGAGGCAACCCATGTCGGGCGATGTAGTCAATCGCCTCACCAACGGTCTTGATCTGCTCGGCTTCCGTATCCGGTATGGTAACTCCGAACTCTTCTTCCAGTTCCATGACAAGTTCAACGATATCCAGTGAGTCAGTACCAACGTCATCCATGAATGATGTGGAATCCGCAACGTGCTTTCGTGCTACCCCCAAACTATTGCAGATTGCCTCCATAACCTTCTCTCTAATCGGTGCTATCTTCTCGGATTCGTGGTATCGCAGCCCACTACCCGTCTTGATGAACCAGAGCAACGTCCCGCACTTGGGACAGGGAGCATCGCCAGACGGCTGCGATGGCTCGATGACAATTTCGCTGCAACATACTGGACAGGCGTTTGGATCGCCCTCTGGTGTTCTTGAGGAGATGATGTTACTCATGGTCATGTCACCGCTCAGGGGGTTCTGCCTTCTGCCGGTTCCTCTTCCTTGCCAGCCTGGGGATCTAGTTGTTCTTCCGACCGTGAAAACGAAACCAGCCGACTGCCCTGCGAAGGACGGTCGGCTGGTGAAGTTCCTGGGAAAAAACCTGTTGCGAAATCAGGAACTGGGTGGGAATCCTACCACCTGAGCGGTGGACCGTCCAATAGCCGCCCCGGTTGCCTCCCCCAAACTGACCCGTTTCTTGACCCCGACTTGACCCGGTTTTTGACCCCTTTTTCCTCGCCGCAACTCCTTGCGGCTCTTTCACTTCTGAATACCCCCAAGGGGACTCGAACGGGATGACGTAAGTGGTTGTGGTGGAAGTGGTTTGGGAGCATCGTCTCCCCTGGATGACGCGAAATCTGACGCGCTCGACCCCGACCTCGTCGAGCTGACGCACCGCTGGCCCGACCTCGACGAGGTTACCCGGGTGAGAATCATGGCCCTGGTGCGGGGCTGAAGCGCCTGCTAGACACTTGTGTGGGGTGGGGGGATGAGCGGGTCCTTCCTTTTTGTGAAATGAATTTTGGACGCCATGGGGAACATTCGTACATGTGTACACTCTTTCTTTCGAGACTCTCCTGCACTGCATCCGCACTGGGTACGGTGCTAGAATGTGGAGTTGATGGGTAGCTGTCTGGCCCGCGAACCAGACGGTTCAACGCGGGCGGTCCTGAGCGGGTTGTCTTCCCCCCGCAAGGACCGCCCGGCCCTATTCAGGGGAGACACTGCCTTGACCTTCGACCTTTTCGATATCGCCTCGTTCGATTCACCCCTTGAATCCGACCGCTCGCCTAACCTGGAGAAGGCGGCTGGAATCTGGATGGGGTACCCGCTCCTTAGTGAGGGGATCGAGTGTAATCCGCGTACCAGTGTTGAGGAGAAGATTGAGAGAAGGGGCATCCTCCGCCATGCTCATTACAGAGCGACCATCCACATGATGATGGAAGCCGAGCGTGCGGGTTTGAATGGATCACCTCTCCTGGAGGCACACCGCGTGTGCCTGGAACTCTTCGACCCCATCAGATTGCGGGACGACAAGGTTAGCTCGAACTCGCCCTATGGCGTTGAGTGGTTCCAGGCCCCGAGCCGTGTCTCTGACATATGGCCGGCCTGTTTGGGTGAGTGGAGGTACTCGCTTCCGACGGCAGTGCAGGAGGCTATACGACTGGGTGAAGAAGCGTTCAACCGCCTAATGCTGTTCTACTCAGTCAACCCGAACGCTCTGGAACTACCCAGGTCGGTTGTTGAGACTGACAATCGGGGGGTATCTCCCTCCTCGCCTACTTCCACCCGCAAACGGAGCAAGGACGGAAAGAAGGACCCCTCTGATGCCTTCACGAAGATCATTGCCGCACTCACTCTGCACCACCAGTACAGCGATGGAAGCTGCCTGAACACTGAACCTATCGGGGTCAATCGCCTGGCGAAACTGGCCGATGTATCCCCCTCAAGGGGGTCCAACTTCTTCAAGGACAAGTTCGAGGGACACGCCCAGTACGAAGCCCTTTGTAGAAGAGATCCCCCCGGGCTGATTGCCGCCCTGAAGGTACTAAACGACGAGTTCGTCCCGGCAGAGCTGTACGGCGGTCGCCCTCGCAACGAAGAAGACTGCGACGACGAGTAAGCGGTGTTCGACGTTCGACCGTTCGACGGGAATCATCGAACACCTCGCAAAAATTCTTGCTGAAGCAAGTCCCTTCCCTCTCAACCACTTAGCTGCAATGCCGCGGGTGTTCGATCAAAAACCATCGAACGCCCCACCAACGGGTATGCGGGACGCACAACGTGTTCCGCGACCTGCTGGGATCTCGATTCATGCCTGCTGACAAACTGCTGTTGGATGTTCGAGAAGTGGCGGCCTTGCTGGGGTGCTCCGACCGGGCCGTCTGGGGCTGGAGCACCTCCGGGAAGTTCCCCCCACCCCTGGAGCTGGGACGCCTCCGGAAGTGGCGACGGGTGGACGTGGAAGCCTGGCTGGAGCAGAAGGCGCAGGCCGCGGCCGCCGACCAGGGGGGTGCCTCTTGATCGAGTGGTACACGTTCCAGGCCCTGGCCGACGAGGTGGGCGAGGACATGGCCACGAAGGTCTTCCGCCGCGGCTACCCCCGACACACCGACTACTTCGACGACCTGGTGATGCACCGCGACCAGATCGAGGAACTACTGGCCCTGCTCCAAAGTGAGGAACACAACAATGAAGACCTGTAATGGGAATTTCCCACGAGAGGCCCGGGACGCGGCCAGGCTCTACCTCGACCGTGGCCTGGCCGTGGTCCCCCTGCCTGTCAGGAGCAAGGACCCCGGGTTCCCTGGCTGGCATCGACTCCGGATCTCCGGCGAGGACCTCGTCGAGCACTTCCCGAGCGGCGAGCTGCGGAACGTGGCCCTGCTCAACGGGACCCCGAGTGGCCGACTCCTCGACGTGGACCTCGACGCCGACGAGGCCCGGACCGTTGCCCGGCACCTGCTCCCCTCGACGGGGTGGATCTTCGGTCGGAAGTCGAGCCCGGGATCGCACTGGATCTACCGGGCCGACGAGGCCCTCGACGCCGCCCAGCTGAAGTTTGCCGACCTCGACGGCGAGGTGCTGGTCGAGTTGCGTGGCACCGGTGGCATCACCGTCTACCCGCCCAGTGTCCACCCTACCGGTGAGGCCATTCGCTGGGAGAAGTTCGACGAGCCCGGCGAGGTGACCCTGGCCGACCTCCGCCAGGCCGTGGGCGAGGTGGCCGCCGCGGCACTACTGGCCCGACACTGGCCCAGCAAGGGCACCAGGGACGAAACCGCTCTGGCCCTGGCGGGCGGGCTGGCCCGGGCTGGATGGCCCGCGGAGAGGATCGAGACGTTCCTCTGGGCGACCGCAGAAGCCGCTGGTGACGAGGAAGCCCGGGCGAGAGCCCAGAAGGCCGGCCGGACCTCGCAGAAGGTGGCGGAGGGTGCTAAGGCCACGGGCTGGACACGCCTGGGGCAGTTGCTTCAAGGGGGCCGCGGGACGGAGCTGGTGACGCGGGTGCGGAGCTGGCTGGGGCTGACCTCCAGGGCGGAGAAGAAGCCCCGGGCGAGGATCGTTCCGCCCTGGAGGCCCTTCCCCGTCGAGGTGCTTCCCAGTCCGGTGCGTGACTTCGTCGAGCAGGGCGGGAAGGCCTTGGGATGCGATGCCAGCTACCTGGCCTTGCCCGCTCTGGGTGTGGTGGCCGCGGCTATCGGGAACAGTCGGGTGCTCCAGCTGAAGCGGACCTGGCGGGAGCCTTCTATTGTCTGGTCCGTGGTGGTGGGGGAAAGCGGCACCCTCAAGAGCCCCGCCTTCTCCCTGGTGCTGGAACCAGTGTACGACATGGAGGATAGGCTTAGGAGGAAGCACGAGCAGGACCTCATCCAGTACAAGAAGGACCTCGCCCGGTGGGAAGAGGAAGGTCGGGACGAGGACGCCAAACCCCAGGAACCCCCGGAACCCCGCCTGATGGCGGGCGACGTTACGATTGAGCGGCTGTGCGAACTGTTGGGGGAAAACCCCCGCGGCCTCCTGGCCGCCCGGGATGAGGTTGCAGGCTGGCTGACGAGCTTCGCCCGGTACAGAGCTTCCAGTGACCTGCCCAGCTGGTTGGAGGCGTTCCGGGCTGGGCCCATGCAGGTCGATAGGAAGACCTCGACGAGGAAGCGGCTCTTTATCAGGCGGGCCGCGGTCAGTGTGGTGGGCGGAATCCAGCCCGGGGTATTGCGGCGGGTGCTGACGGATGAGCATTTCGACAGTGGCCTGGCCGCCCGGATGCTCCTGGTGCTTCCTCCACGGGAGCCGAAGACCTGGAACGAGAATGAGGTAGCCGACGAGGTGCTACAGAACTTCCGGGATCTCCTGGAGAAGCTGTACAGCCTGAAGGGGGATCCGTTTGAGGACGGCGAGGCACCTCATCGGTTACTACTCTCCCCGGAAGCGAAGGCCGCCTGGATCCCGTTTTACAACAGCTGGGCGGTGGTGCAGGCCAACGCAATGGGGAACCTGGCCGCCAGCTTCTCCAAACTGGAGGGGTACGCCGCGAGGCTCGGGCTGTTGCACCACGTTGTCGAGCGTATCCACTCCGGTGAGGACGACCGTTGTGCGGTGGGACTGGAGAGCATCCAGGCCGGGATCACTCTGGCACGGTGGTTCGGCCAGGAAACGGAGCGAGTCTATGGCGTGCTCGAGGAGTCCGACCAGGAGCGAGACACCCGGCACCTCGTGGAACTGCTCCGGAAGCGCGGGGGCCGGATTACCACTCGGGAGCTGATGCGAGCGAGCCGGACCACCCACCCCGATGCAGAGACTGCCCTATCTGCCCTGCGTCAGCTGGTCGAGGCGGGCCTGGCCCGCTGGCTGGAAGTGGAGAACCCTCGGGCGGGGGGTAGCCCGACCCGGGCGGTTGAACTGGTGGGACAGTGTGACAGTGGTGACAGTGACCTCGACGAGGAGGACCCTCACTCCGGTGACAGTGGCGGTGACAGTGATTTCCCCCCCGATCCGACCGCACCGCACGAGGGTGCAGAGAGATGCACGGGGGAGCAGGAACGAGAAGACCCCTCGACCACTGTCACCACTGTCACACTGTCACCGGGGGGTGAAGACGAGATTCACGGAGGTGGGAACCCCTCGACCACTGTCACCGGGCAGGGACCACTGTCACCGACACTGTCACCGGGCAGGGACCAGAAGAACCCCCTCCATGGGAAGGCCGTGGGCGGGCCCTCGACGGTCTACCCCCATCACCTGGTGACCCGACCGACCGACCTGGTCATGGTGCTGCAGGCCCTCGACGAGACGGACCTCATCGGCATCGACCTGGAGACGACCGGCCTGGACCCTCGACGGGATCGGATTCGTCTGCTCTCCCTGGCCCTCGACACCGTGGACAATACCCAGGTGGCCTACCTGCTCGACCTCGACAAGCTGGGAACCGATGCCGTGGGCGAGCTGCTGCAGCGCCTGGGGGAAAAGAACCTCATCCTCCACAACGCCGCCTTCGACCTGGCATTCCTGGCCCAGCTGGGGTTCGTGCCTCGCGGCAAGGTGCGGGATACGCTGCTACTCTCCCAGCTACTCACCGCGGGGACGTTCCAGAAGAACGACCTGGCCTCGTGCGTCGAGCGGCACCTGGGGCACAGGCCCGACAAGGCTTTGCAGAAGGCCGACTGGACTGGGCCCCTGACCTCCGCCCAGCTGACCTATGCCGCGGCCGACGTGCTCCTGCTGAAGCCCCTTCTCGACGCCCTGGTGCCGAAGATCCAGGAAGCCCGTCTTGAGGCCGCGGCCAGGATCGAGGGAAGGGCCCTGCCTGCTATCACCTGGATGGGATCGAAGGGCGTGCCCCTCGACCGGACCAGCTGGCTGGCCCTGGCCGACACTGCCCGCCAGAAGGCCGCCCAGCTGCGTCAGGACCTCGACCAGGCCGCCCCACAGAAGCCCGGCGAGCTGTTCGACTCGTGGAACTGGGATTCTCCCCAGCAAGTGAAGCAGGCCCTGGAGCTGGCCGGTCTGCTCGTCGAGACGACCGGCGACGAGGCCCTGGCCGCCCTCGACCACCCGCTGGCCGATCTGCTGCGGAAGTATCGGGCCGCCCAGAAGGAAGTCTCCAGCTACGGGGCCGCCTGGCTGGAACACGTCCGTGCGGATGGCCGAGTCTACCCCAGCTGGAAACAGTCCGGGGCCGCCTCCGGGCGGATGAGCTGCAGCGAGCCGAACATGCAGCAACTCCCCCGGGGTGGACACCGTAAGTGTGTGGTGGCTCCGCCAGGCCGGACCCTGGTGAAGGCGGACTATTCCCAGATCGAGCTGCGAATCGCCGCAAAGGTATCCGGCGACGAGGCCCTGCTCGACGCCTACCAGAGGGGCCAGGACCTGCACACCCTCACCGCCCAGAAGGTGCTCGGCACGCACGAGGTGACGAAGGCCGACCGTCAGCTGGCGAAGGCCCTGAACTTCGGTCTGCTCTACGGCATGGGAGCACGAGGACTCGCTTCCTACGCTCGGACCGGCTACGGGGTGGACCTGACAGAGGACGAGGCCCGGAAGCACCGGGACGCCTTCTTCCTGGCCTACCCTGGCCTGGCCGCCTGGCACCGGAAGGTGCGGACGAAGCGGGCGAAGTTGACGCGGACCCTGAGCGGACGCCGCCGCCTGCTCGACGAGAAGACCCCCGACACGCAACGACTCAACTCGCCCATCCAGGGGACCGGAGCCGACGGGCTGAAGCAAGCCCTGGCCCTGCTCTGGGAGCGTCGAGACGAGCTATCCGGGGCGTTCCCCATCCTGGCGGTGCACGACGAGATCGTGCTTGAGGTGGACGAGGAGCAGGCCCAGGCCGCCGCGGAGTGGTTGAAGCGGGCGATGCTCGACGGCATGGCTCCGCTCATCGACCCGGTACCCGTCGAGGTGGAAGTGAAGATCGCCAGGACCTGGGGCGGAGACTGACCTGCTCGACCTGGTGGCGGTGATGCTGGTACACTCAACAGACCTTTGTCCGGTGTCCTGGTGCGACGTGGGAACTGAGAGGCCCGCCCGCACCAGGCCCGGACGCCTCTCAGAAAGGTGAACGCAGATGGCAAGTCTCACAAGTTCGACTGACGGCAAGCGCCGCATTATGTTCGTGGCGAAGGATGGATCGAGGAAGGCTATCTGGCTGGGCGATATTCCGATGAAGGCCGCCCAGTCGATCCTGGTGAAGGTGGAAGCCCTGGCCGCCGCCCTGATGCTCAACCACCCTATCGACCGGGAGACGGCCGCCTGGGTGGCGGGGATCGGGGACGACCTGGCGGAGAAACTGGCGGCCGCGGGATTGATCCCTCCCCGAGCATCCTCGACCCTGGGCCCCTTCCTCGACGACTACCTGAGCACCAGGACGGACATCAAACCGAACACCCGCCGGAACCTCATTGCCTGCAAGGATCGGCTGCTCGACTACTTCGGCAATGACAAGCCTCTGCGAGACATCACCCAAGGAGATGCCGACCGCTGGTTGCTCTGGTTGAAGGAACGCTATGCCAGTGCTACCACGGGCCGCACCGTCAAGCGAGCGAAGCAGTTCTTCAAGGCCGCCGTCCGCTCGAAGCTGATCCCCGAGAACCCCTTCCACGAGGTGAAGCCGCCCTCGCAGACAAACGAGAGGCGGAAGGTGTTCGTTCCCCGGGACGTGTTCGAGAAGGTGATCGCCGCGTGCCCGGATGCGGAGTGGCGGTTGATCCTGGCACTGAGCCGCTATGGTGGTTTGCGCTGCCCCTCGGAAACCCTGGAGCTGCGCCTGGCAGACGTGGACTGGGAGCGGGGCCGATTCCTGGTGCACTCCTCGAAGACCGAACACCACGAGGACGGTGGTGACCGCTGGGTGCCCCTGTTCGAGGAACTCCGTCCCCACCTGGAGGAAGTCTTCGACCAGGCCCCGCCCGGCACCGTCTACTTCATCAACCGCTACCGGAAGGCGAACTCGAACCTGCGGACCCAGCTGCTACGCATCATCAAACGAGCAGGGGTGACTCCCTGGGAGAGACTGTTCCACAACCTCCGGGCGAGCAGGGAAACCGAGCTGGCCTTGAAGTACCCTCTCCACATCGTCTGTGCCTGGATCGGGAACACGGAGAAGATCGCAGAGAAGCACTACCTGACCGTGCCTGAGATCTACTTCCAGGTGGCCACGGGTGACGCAGATTTTGACGCGCGCTTGACGCAGATTTCGACGCAGCAAGGAGCCGCACCAGATTGCACGACATCCCCAGAAACGACGAAAGCCCTGCCGAAGCAAGGCTTTCTGCCGAATCATGCTACACCGTTCAATTCGGTGCAGTGTACAAAGGTACCCCCAAGGGGACTCGAACCCCTGTCTTAGCCGTGAGAGGGCTATGTCCTAGGCCGCTAGACGATGGGGGCGTCCAAGACTCACACATCCTAGACGGCTGCGCGGCACCTGTCAAGGTGGGCCCGTGGGGTGCCCTGTTAGGCTGCCTCACGTGCCTGGCGCGACTCGTCGGACTGTAGCGTCTGCAGTAACTCCAGCGTCTGGCGCGCACTACGCTGCCAGGGGGTTACCCGGAATTCGCGTCGAATCACTTCCTCGCGCCGGGCCAGCCAGCCGGGTTCCAGCAAGGCACGCTCGATCAACTGCTGGCAGCGCGGCCCGTCCAGTGGATCGTGGTAGTCCACCAGCGAACCTCCCACCTCCGGCAGCGAGGCCGCGTTCGAGCAGATGCAGCACTTCCCGTGTGCCAGGCTCTCCGCCACGGGCAGGCCCCAGCCCTCGTAGTGCGAGGGAAAGACCGTGAACAGACAGTGCCGGTATAGCCAGCGCAGCTGGGGATCGTCCGCTCGGGGAAGATGCACAACGTGCCGGGCCAGGCTGCCGTCGGCACGTAGTTCGCGCAGAATCTGATCGGCACGCCAGCCCGGGGCCCCCGCCAGCACCAGCGTCGGTACTCCACCTCCATGTCGGTCCAGTAGTCGTCGCCAGACCTGAAACAGCAGGTGATGGTTCTTGTTCAACCCCAGCGTGCTGACGCACAGCACGAACGCGCCGGTGGTGTTGCCAACGAGTTCCGGCGGAGCCGACTCGGCCCGGCTCTCTCCGGGCTCATCTCCCAGACGGATCCGCGCCAGTGGAGGCAGGGCCAGCGCCTGAGTCCGCCCGTACTCCTCCAGGTCGCGCACTGATTGCTCCGAGATCGTCACAACCAGGTCGGAACAACTCAGCACGCCAGGCAGCCAGCGCCCCAGGGCCCGCGTCAGGTCCGGCGCACACAGATGCGGACAACGCAGAGGAATAATGTCGTACACCAGGTTGGCGATCCGCACGCCATGGTGCGTTCGCATCTGTTGCAGCACATCCGGCGAGGGGCTGTCCTTCCAGCTGGCGCCGCCGATGAACAGCACATCACCGCGAGCGAACGTCGCCATCGGCGCGGGTGGACGCAGCCGGGCCAGCAGGCGCCGACCCGTATTCCAGGCGCGACGATAGCCCGCACGGCCCAGACGACCCACCGACTTGGCCGCCTGACCCAGGTGCCACCAGGCCTCCTCGATCTCGCCGCTGAGACGAGCCGGTGGCGTGCCATGCCATGTGGCCGTGACCGGGGCCGGCTTCTCGGACGGTTTCGGCGGGGTTCGGGGGGCGGTGGGATCCCGAAACGGGCTCGCGTCCACCTCCACATAGACCTGCCGAACCGGATCCTTTCGGCACAGGCGCAGTGGCAGCTTGTCGTCGGCCAGCCAGTGCCGTAACAGCTGCCCCAGGGTTCGGGCGATCCCCGTGGGATTCCCCCGCCATCCTGCCATCGTGCCCACATCGACCCATAGCACGGGCCGGCCATCCTGTCGCGCGTCCATAGGTCACCTCGGAGAAGGCGAAAACGCGAGGCGCGCTTGCACTCGCCTCGCGTGATTCGTCCCGACTCAGGCTGCCCGACGGAGTGGCCGGCTGTGCCGCACCAGCGCCAGGTCCGAATCGACCATCATCTTCACCAGCCCCTCGAAGCTGACGGTCGGCTCCCATCCCAGCACACGCTTCGCCTTGCCCGGGTTGCCCAGCAGCAGGTCCACCTCGGCCGGCCGGACAAACTTCGGGTCAATCACCACGTACTTCTTCCAGTCCAGCCCCACGTGGCCGAAGGCGATCTCGACGAACTCTTCCACGGTGTGGGTTTCGCCCGTGCCCACCACGAAGTCGTCCGGCGTGTCCTGCTGCAGCATCAGCCACATCGCCTGGACGTAGTCGCCGGCGTAACCCCAGTCGCGCTTCGCGCTCAGGTTGCCCAGGCGCAGCTCGTTGGTCAGGCCGCACTTGATCTGCGCCACGTGGTGGGTGATTTTCCGGGTGACAAACTCCAGACCGCGCCGCGGGCTCTCGTGATTGAAGAGGATGCCCGAGCAGGCGAACATGTTGTAGCTCTCACGGTAGTTCACCGTGATGTAGTGCCCGTACACCTTCGCCACCCCGTAGGGGCTGCGCGGGTAGAACGGCGTGGTCTCGGTCTGCGGTGTCTCCAGCACCTTGCCGTACATCTCGCTCGACGAGGCCTGGTAGAACCGCGCCTTGGGGCACACCTGCCGGATGGCGTCCAGCATGCGCGTCACGCCCACCGCGGTGTATTCCGCCGTCAGTACCGGCTGATGCCAGCTGGTCGCCACGAACGACTGCGCCGCCAGGTTATACACCTCGTCCGGCTGCGTCTGGGCCAGGACCCCGGCAATCGACGTCTGATCCAGCAGGTCGGCCTGGAATAGCTCGATCCGGTCCCGGATGTGCGCGATGCGCTCGAAGTTCTCGGTGCTCGAGCGGCGGACCATACCGCAGACGCGGTAGCCCTTCTCGAGCAGGAGTTCGGCCAGGTAACTGCCATCCTGGCCTGTGATGCCTGTGATGAATGCGGTCTTCGCCATCCCTGGGATCCTCTGGATAGAGTGAGTGCGAGTCCTTCCGTGACCGACGATTCTACCGATTACGCCGCGATCGACTCCAGCCGAAACGGCGCACCCAACCGCGCCGTGTGGCGGATCTCATCGACGGGATCAACTGATTCCTTGTTACGATCTCTCTCCGGGCGACCGGGCAACTTTTTTCTCCGGTCGTCAGGAACCGTGTGATCGCCCTGTTTCCTACCCGCTAACCTTATCGACATCATCGGGCCAAACGCGCCAGTGGATGCCACCCTACACCCGGCCGTCCATCCTGGCGCCGCTACCCCATGCGGTTGCTGAATATTCGTCTCTCTTTGGCCGAAGATCCTCATGGCCTGCGCACCACCAGCTGCCCCCTCAGGCACGTCGAACCTGGAGGTGGGCTTCCTCCATTGCCCATCCCTCTCCGGGAGCCACTTGCTGACAAGCATCCCACCCTGCCGACTGATTCTGCCACGAAACCGGGCCAACGGTTGGAAGGGTGTGTCATGGATTATTGCTGGCAAGATCGGCATGGCGCGCATCCTTGCTGCCGCGAACGAACCAGATCCTTCAGGCCACCTTGCTGACGCTCACCGCCTCGGGCAGGGTGGACAGCAGCAAGCCAATCGAACCTCGGGGCCGGATGCGCACACCCGACAGCGTGGCTGGCAGCAGCAAGGTGTCGCCGGTCCGGAGAGCCTCGCGACCGCCTTCCGACCAGAGATCCCCTTCGCCGTGCAGCACCAGCATCACCTGCATCTTCCCACCCCCCAGGGCAAACGAGTCGCGTTGCCGAAGGTAGTCGAGGTGGAAGTAGCGGCAGCGCACCAGCTCCTGGCAGTGGGGCGCTCCCCGTGGGTAATCGGCCACATGTACCGGAGTCACCGGTCCGGCCTTCCAGTCAATCGAGGCCATTGCCTCCTCGATATGCAGCGCCCGCGAACGGCCCTGGGCGTCTCGACGGTTCCAGTCGAACAGGCGAAACGTGGCGTCGCTGGTCTGCTGCACCTCCGCCATCAGTACGCCGCCACCCACGGCGTGAACCGTGCCGGCCGGCAGAAACAGACAATCGCCCGCCTTTGGCTCGAAGGAATGCAAGCAGTCGGCCACGCTGCCGTCCTGGCAAGCTCGCCGCAGGATTGCTTCGTCCACCCCTGGTTTCAGACCCGCCCACACGCGGCTGCCCGGCCGCGCATCGAGAATGAACCAGGCCTCGGTCTTGCTGCCCTCGCCCGGAAGCAGTTTACGCACGGCCACCTCATCCGGATGCACCTGGACCGACAGCCAGTCGCAGGCGTCCAGGTACTTCACCAGCCAGGGAAACCCCGGGGCCGGCGTTCCGGTGATCGCCTTGGCATCCGCTTCCATCAATTCGTGCAGAGTGGTGCCCGCGCTGGTCACCTCGCTGCGATGCGAGACATGATCGCTGATTTCCCACGATTCGCCATAGGCCTCGTCCGTGGGAAGCGCCTTGCCCAGGCGCTCGGCCAGGTGGCGGCCTCCCCAGACCATGGGGCGGAGATACGGGCGGAATCGGAGAGGAGATCGCATCGGAAGGATCCTCCACAGCCTGCAAGAGGCCTCGCTGGCAGGTCCCAGGTGTCCGCGCGGGACCCGGGAGAGCTGCGACCCCATCATCCTGGGGGCTCGCGGCGAGCAACGGTCTTCCCGCCCCGAGAAGAGTGTGGTATCTTGCTGCCCATGGTTGGAAAAGTCAACGCCACACTCCTGGCCGCGCCGGCCCGGCCGGATTATCCAGCCTGCGCATTCTCTGCGGCGCATTTGATTCCTTCACCTCAATGATAGTTCATGCCTGGAAAAATGATCTGGCGGCGCAAGTTCGATCGACTTTAGAATCTCAATCGTTGGGCGCATCCTGTGCGCGCCGAGGCAGGATCTATCAGTGCCATTATCGGTGACCAGGGAGTTTTGAACGATGATACAGGTTCGCCGGCTCCTGGCAGTCGGGGCGTTTTTCGCCGTGGCTGCCATTCTGGCTTGCACACACGTCTGGGGTGAGCCCCGGCGCGACAAGGATCTCAAGGACTGGCGCAAGGGCGACGGCAAGACCGTCTCTCCGCCACGCGACGACGGCGAACTGGCTGACGATGCCGATCGCAATCGCTTTGCCGATTTGCCGGTCGTCACCTACCAGCACAACGCCGACACACTGTTCGGCCTCCAGGTGCAGCCGAAGCTGCCCGATGCCCCTGCCTCTCCCTGCGACTATCTCGTGGTCATCGATACCTCGGCCAGCAAGGCCATGGGGCCGCTGACCGTCTCGCAGCAGATCGCGCAGGAACTGGCTCGCCGACTGGGGCCGGACGACCGCATGGCGCTGTGGACTGCCAATCTCAAGCCCCGCGATGTGTCGCGCGGCTTCAAGAATGCCGCCGGCCTGGCCGACGCCTTCAAGGATCTGGCCCGCGAGGTGCCCCTCGGTGCGGTCAACCTGAAGAAGTGCCTCACCGAGGCCCTCGCCAGCTTCGAGGTGCGCGACGACCGTCGCCGCGTCGTCGTCTTCCTGGGCGATGGCAAGTCGGTCGCCGATCCGGTCGACGCCGATGGCCGGGCCGAACTGTGCGACTCCATGGTCAAGAAGCAGGTCGCCTTCTTCGCTATCCCCATGGGCACCCGCATCGATTCGCAAAACCTCCACGGGCTCGTCACCGGGACCGGTGGCAAGGTGGTGCGTCATGGCCTGGCCGAGGCCATCCACGCTGTGGTTGTCCGCCTCCAGAAGGACACTGCCGAACCGATCTTCTACCCCACTTCCTTCCGCCTGACTGCCGGCACCAACGAAGTGCTGCCCACTCGGATGCCGCCACTGCGTCGCGACAGCGGCACCCTGGTCGTCGGTAAGGTCCCGGCTGGGGCCAAGGCGCTCGCTTACTCCGCCACCGGCACCCTCGCTGGTAAGGAACTCAAGATCGAGCAGGAAATCAAGGTTCCGGCCGCCGACACGGAGAACTTCTTCCTCGTCAGCGTCCACGACCAGTGGAAGGCCGGCAAGGAACGCCCCGCCCTGCTCCCCTCGGATCGCGCTCTGGCCTTCTCCTGCCGTCAGAACCAGCTGGCCGTCGAGGACTTGCTGGCCAAGGGCGAGATGTGCATGGAGCAAAACAAGATCGACGCCGCCGAGAAGCTCTTCGTCCAGGCGCAGCAGCTGGCTCCGCACTCGGCCCAGGCCAAGGGTGGGCTGGTTCTCGTCGAGAAGATGCGCACCGGCAAGAAGTCGCGCCAGGAAATGCTCGACGAACTTCGTCTCAACGCCGCCAAGCGTGAACTGGTCCGCCTTGAGAACGGCGGTCGCAAGATCGTCGTCCTGGCCGATGGGGACGAGAAGAAGGAAGACGACCCCAAAAAGCCCGAGGATCCGCGCGATCCCCTCGAAGACGTCAAGATGCGCCGGCAGATCGCCGAGCAGCAGGCCAACCTTGTCGTCAACGAGGCGGTGCGCCAGGCCAACCGGCTGGTCCGCACCAATCCCGATGAGGCCTACGAACTGCTGAAGCGCACCCTCGACGGTCTCCGCTCCAACACTGACCTGGAGCCGCGCACCATTACTTCGATGTCCAACCGCCTGGCCCGGTCGATGGAAAGCATCGCTCGCCTGGGTAACATCATCAAGCGCGACCAGGCCGAGGCGCTCGCCCTCCGCGCCGCCGCTGATGCTCGCCTCGACCTGCGTCGGGCCGAGACGCTGGCCCAGGACCGCATCCGGGAACGGATGCGCGTCTTCCGCAATCTCATGGACCAGGCCCGCGAAGAGGAAGCCTTCCGCCAGGCCAATGCCCTCCGGCATGACCTGGTGAACCAGGGCCAGCCCGTACCTCCCTCGGTCACCTCCGCCTACATGAGCGCCCTCACCGGGTACCACCTTCGCGAGCTGACCGAACTACGTCGGGTTCGCGAGGAACGCTTCCTGGCCACGTTGCTCGAGGTCGAACGTTCGCACGTGCCGTTCCCGGACGAGCCCCCCGTCGAGTTCCCCTCGTCGGCCGTCATCAAGCGGATCACGCGCGGCCATTTCGATAACTGGAAAGACTGGTCGAAGCACCGCATGAAGGAGTACTCGGTGGCCTCGCTGGGTAGCGATGTGCCCGGCCGCCTCTTCGAGCTTCGCGACTCGCTCAACAAGACCGTGGACTTCGGTGGTATCGACGATCCGAAAACCAAGCTCGTCGAGGCGCTCGATCAGCTCTCCAAGGTCCACCGCATCACCTTCGATGTCAACGAGCGCGCCTTCAAGTACGAGATGCTCAACGACATCCTGGCGCAGGAAATCGCCAACCCCAATCCGATTCCGCCGATGAAGACGACGCTGCGGACCGTGCTGAAGAAGATCCTGCAGCGGATCAACGTCCCCTCCGGTGCGACGTTCCTCATCCGGCGCGATGTCATCGAGATCACCACCGGTCAGTTCGCCGCGGCTGAGAAGGCCATCCGCGTCTACCCCGTGGCTGACCTCGTAACGCCCATTCCCAACGCCTTCAACCAGCAGGCAGTCGGTCAGACTGCCACCATCCTTGGTACCCTCGGTCAGCTGGGTATTGTCGGCCAGGCCCTGGGTGCCGGGGGTCTGAACCTTGGTGCTCAGCTCGGTGGTGCTCTGGGTGTGCAGCTCGGTGGTGCTCTCGGCCAGCTGGGCGGTATCCAGCTGGGCGGTGGTCTGCAGCTGGGCGGCATCCAGCTCGGTGGCGTGCAGCTCGGTGGTGGTCTGCAACTTGGTGCAGCCGCGGGTGTCGGTCAGGCCGGTGGTCCGGCCGGTCTCCAGGTCGGTGGCTTCAACTTCCAGGGCAACGTCAACCTGGGTGTGGGTGGCGGTAACGTCGGTATCACCGGTGGCCAGCTCGGTCAGCTGGGTAACCTGGGTGGCCAGTTCGGCCTCCAGGGAGGTACCCAGGAGCAGGTGCTGATCACCCTCATCCGCCAGGTGGTCGGCCGACCCCGCGACTGGGCTGTGCAATACAACCCAATCACCGGTCAGCCACTCAACCCGCTCGACGAGCAGGCTGGCGAAGGTGGTCTTAACCAGGACAACAACAACATCGGCTATTACCCACCCGCGCTGGCCCTGGTGGTGAAGGCTCCGTCCACGGTGCACACTCAGGCCAACAACCTGATCATTTCCGGTGCCGGTGGTGGTGCTGCAGGAGCCGGCATGGTCGCCAACCCCAAGGAAGGCGGTCAGATCCTCGTCGATGGTCGGCCGGCTCCCCGCGTTGAGCCGATCAAGGAGAACGATCCGAAGAACCCGGTCAAGAAGGCTCCCCCGGCCGATCCCAAGACGATCTGGCAGGAAGCGCTCGTCAAGGGCATCAGCGATCCGGGTCTGATCATCGCCACGGCCGATTACCTGGCCCAGAACGTCAAGTTCGATCACGCCGCCGAGTTCCTCAAGGCCAACCTCCGGCAGGGTGTCGTGGTCAAGCCGTGGGTCTACAAGTCGCTGGCCATCGCACTCCGCGAGGCGGGCGGCTCCGCGGAAGACATCGAACGGGCCGAGGTCTCCGCGGCCGACCTCGAACCGCTGGATGCCAACGGCTACCTGCTGGCTGCCCGGGCCCTGGCCGAGGACAAGAACTACGACCGCGCCCTGGCCTTCTGCCGGCAGGCGGCCGAACTCGAGCCCAACGTGCCTCACCCCTACGCCGATGCGGCCCGCTACGCCGACATGGCGCGCGACACGCGGGCCATGCAGTGGGCCACTGGCGCCCTGCTCCGGCAGGATTGGCCCGTCCGCAGCAAGGAGCTACAGCAGGAGGCGCTCGACAAGCTCGAGTCGCTGGCCCGCCGCGTCGATGCTGCCGATGCCGCCAAGCTGCGTAGCACCGTCCAGGGGCAGCGCCGCCGCGACCTGGTGATCAAGCTGGTGGCCCAGGGCGAGTGCGACCTCGACCTCAAGGTCACCGAGCCGACCGGTAGCCTGTGCAGCGCACTCAATCGCCAGACCATCGGAGGCGGCACCATGATTGCCGACTCGTTGGCCGGCATGGAGGGCGAAACCTACGTGGCCGCCGAGGCCTTCCCCGGCGAATACCGCGTGATCGTCGAGAAGATCTGGGGCAAGCCGATGGGCAACAAGGCGCAGCTCAAGATCATCCGCAACCAGGGCACGCCCGAGGAGACCGAGGAGCTGATCACCATCAAGCTCGTGTCGCACATCTCCGAGCCGATTGTCTTCAACCTCGATAAGGGCCGACGTACCGAGGCTGCCTTCGTGCCTCCCCCGTCCGCACACAATCCGGTCGAGGATATCAGCAAGCCGGTGGAGACCAGCGACGAGGTGCTGAACAAGCTCCGCGCCCTGGCCGATCCGGAGGTCACCGCCTTCGAGCGCGGCCTGCGTGGCGACGTCGGCAGTTCCGGCCGACCCACGACCCAGATGCCGGCCACGGTCACCCCGCGCTCCCACGAAAAGGACCGCACGCTGTACCAGACCAAGGTGCAGTCGTTCGTCGCCAACAGCGTGGACCTGACCGCCGAGACCGTCCTGTCGGCCGACCGCCGCTCGGTGCGTCTCTCGGTCAAGCCGGTGATCAACACGGTGTCGGATAAGCCGGTCAAGGTGGTAAGCCCCATCTTCCCCGGCGGCCCGTCCCGCTGATCCCCAGGCGAACCTGACCAAACGTTCGGGCCCGCGGTGAACCCTTCACCGCGGGCCTTCTTCATGGTCCCTGCGACTCTCCTCCCGCGTGCTCTTAGCGAGGTTCGTTCGCGTGTCGTTCCTTGAACGCGGCGATCTGCGGCTCCACGATGGTGGTGTAGCACTGCGGGCAGATGCCATGACTGAACCGCACGTCGGCGTGAGCCGACAGATACTGCTCGACCTGCTGCCAGTAATCCTTGTCCGACCGGATGCTCTTGCAGTAACTGCAGATGGGGAGCAGCCCCTGGAGATGCTTGACGCGAGCCAGCGCCTGCTGAAGATCGCGCACCCGATTGCGCAGCGTCTCCTGTAGCGTCAGCACCCGCAGGCCCACCCGGATGCGAGCCACCAGCTCTTCATGGTCAAACGGCTTCGAGATGTAGTCGTTAGCTCCTGCCGACAGGCCGGACACAATCGCGTTGCGACCCGTCCGCCCTGTCACCAGGATGCTGTAAATCAGGTGTTCCGGCGGTAGCTCGCGGATCTTCTGACAGATCTCCAGCCCTGTCATCCCCGGCATCTGCCAGTCCAGCAGTGCCAGCAGCGGGTCGGTCTCCTCAGCAATGATCCGCCAGGCCTCCTCGCCGTTACCGGTCGTTCTCACCCGGGTGCTCTCTCCCGCCAGTGTCATCCGTAGCAGGTCGCGAAAGAGGGGATCATCATCGGCAAGGAGGATCAGGGTGCTCATCGATGGATTCCGACATCAGGGAGAAACCAACGGTATTATAATTATACTGCATGCCGGGACGATCCACTGACCAGTGACGGAGCTAGCACGGTAGCTCCGGTGACCAGGGCCAGCGTGAGGAAGTTCTGAATTAAGCTAAATCCATGCCAGCGACCAAATTCCTGTCGCGCACCCCGCGCCTGGGCCACCAGCGCCGGCGTCGGTACGCTGGCGCGAAGCACCTGATCGGTGAAGTCGTTGCGCGGTTCGCGCAGGAAGTGAACCTGCCGTTCCAGCCACCAGCCGCCCACGGCCGTCGCCAGCGCCAGCGCCAGAAGCACCGCCCGCAAGCGATACCACGGCACCTCTCGCCCCGGCAGTAGTGCCGTGAGCAGGGCAAGCAGTCCGCAACCCACCTGCAGTCCGTAGTAGAAGGGGAAAATCGACCCCACCGCCACGCCTGCAGCCCGCGATCCCTGTTCCTTCCGCAGTGGCTCGGGGAACCCTTCGCCCGGTGAGGGCTGATCGAACTGTGCCGGCACTGGCAGCCACATCGGCCGACTCTCCGCCGGCTGCTCCGCCAGTTCGTTGAAGGCGGTGAAGATTAGCAGCCCGGCCACGGTGAAGAAGACCACCGCGCCAAACCACAGGGCCACGGCCACCTGGTGCAAATGGCGAAGAAAGCAAAACATGACAGTTTCTCTTAACCTGAAGACGAGGAAGAACCCAGGCGATGTTCGGTGCCTGCCAGGATGCGCCGGATGTTCGCTTGATGGCGCACTAGCACCAGCACAGCTCCCGCCAGGCAAAACAGCGTGATCACCAGATGCTCCTGGCTCCACGGCGTCGGGACGGTGAGCAGGCGCAACCCGAACAGCGCCGCGGCCGCCACGATCGACGCCAGCGAGACATAGCGCGTCAGCCAGAGCACCAGGCCCCAGGTCGCCAGCACCGCCACAGTGGTCCAGGGCACCAGAACGGCGATCACTCCCGCTCCCGTCGCTACCCCCTTACCCCCCCGGAACCCCAGGTAGATCGGGAAGAGATGCCCCAGGAAGGCAGCAACCCCCGCCACCACCGACAGGGTCTGCGGGTACAACTCGGCATCCGCCGGCGCCGGCACCTGCCCGGCCACCAGCACCGGCACGCCTCCCTTGAGGAAATCGAGCACGAACACCAGAATGCCCCAGCGTAACCCCAGCAGGCGAGCCACGTTGGTAGCTCCGATGTTCCCCGAACCCTGGCGCAGGACATCAACGCCCCGGGCCCGTCCGATCAGGTACCCAAAGGGAATCGCTCCCAGCAGATAAGCGCAACCGGCAACGAGACCAATGAGCGGCGCGGTGGTCATGGTGGTCCTCCACGGTCCGTTGTAAGGCCGGACCCCATCCCGGACCAGACGCTCTGGCCAGCAGACATTCCGGTTGCCCCGCACCCTCTGCCGGGGTACCTTGTTTTCAGGGCGCAAGTTGTTTCATCTGCTGCGTTCCTGAAGCACGCGAGGTCCGGGCGTTTTGCCCCTCGGGTTCCGGTCAGTTGTCTGGAACCCCCACCTCACCTCATCGAGGGGGACCGATGATCAGCACCTGCTTTCGCTTGCCGATCCCGGCCGCGCTGATCCTCTGCCTCCTGCCAGGCTCCCTCCTGGCCGAGTCGTTTGGCTTCTGCAACGACTGCCGCGTTCCGGTCATCGTGCAGATCGCCTCCGTCCAGCGTGGCATGCTCAAGCGCGACCAGATCCTCCTTCGCGCCGGTGAATCGACGCCCACCATGCCGCTCAATAGCGACAAGGTAATCACCGTCTGCGATGGCAAGACCGGCCGCGTCCTGTTTCGCGATGCTCTCCGGATGAATTCCACCCCCCAGAACTTCAGCATTACCCCCGACCCGCGCATGCCGACCCGCGTCCGGATGGTCGCCACCCCGGCCACACCGCCACCGGACATGCCCCCAGCCGAACGGCCCAAACCACCTCGGCGCTGATGTGCCTTCCTGCCGAGTTTTTCCTTTCTTGGTAGGTCCGCGGGCAGTACATTGACTCCATCTCTGCCGCACTCGCTCAATCCCTCCCACGGCGCGACCGCACCATGAATGATGCTGCCCCCGCAATGCTCGGTGAACGCCCCACCCCATCATCTACCTCCGCTCCACCTACAGGCGTTCGCTACGGCGTGCTGGGGTTCGCCTGCGTCCTGTCGATGATCACCTACCTCGATCGGGTCTGCTTCGGCTTGGTTAGCCCGTACGTCCAGGAAGAGTTCCACCTAAATAACTCCCAGCTGGGCCTCCTGTTCACCGCCTTCGCGCTGGCCTACGCCGCCTTCGAGGTGCCCACTGGCTGGCTGGGCGACCTGTTTGGCTCCCGTCGTACGCTCATTCGGATCGTCCTGTGGTGGTCTGGCTTCACGGCGCTGACCGGCCTGATCTACTACAATCCCTCCTACCCGCTGCTTACCTTCTACCTTTTGGTAGCCGTGCGCTTCCTATTTGGTGTGGGCGAGGCTGGCGCCTACCCGAACATTTCTCGCGCCTTCGCCGACTGGTTTCCCTTCCATGAACGTGGCTTCGCTCAGGGTGCCGTCTGGATGGCCGGTCGCCTCGGTGGTGGTATTACTCCGATGATCTGCTATTATCTGGTGTACACCACCATCGTCGAGGGCCAGCAGGTTCACATCTGGCGCCACATCTTCTGGATCTTTGGCGGCCTCGGCGTCATCTGGTGCGTGTTTTTCTGGGGCTGGTTCCGCGATCGCCCCGAGCAGCATCCCAGCGTGAATGCGGCTGAACTCGCCCTCATCCGGGTTGGCCATTCGGATGACTCCGCCGAGCACTCGCACCGTCATGTCCCCTGGCGGGCCCTGATGACTGACGCCAACCTGTGGACGCTCTGCATCATGTACTTCGGCTGCGCCTACGGCTGGTACTTCAACATCACCTACCTCCCCAAGTATCTCAAGGAAACCTACCAGATCTCCCGCGAGACGACTGGCTTCTGGACGATCAGCCTCATGACCGGTGCCCCCCTGCTCCTGGGTGCACTGGCCTGCCTGATCGGTGGTCTGCTCACTGACTGGTTCATTCGCAAGACCGGCGACCGCAAGTGGGGCCGCCGTCTCTTTGGCTGCCTGGGCCATGGCATCTGTGCCCTTTGCTACTTCCTGGCGCTGACTGCCAACTCGCCGTGGACCTTCGTCCTCTTCGTCGCCCTGGCCGCCTTCTGGAACGATATCACCATGGGCGCCGCCTGGGCCTCCTGCATCGACATCGGGGGCCGCTACGCCGGCATCGTCTCCGGCTGCATGAACACCATCGGCAACCTGGGGGGGGCCGTCGCCGGAATCGCCACCGGCCGCATCCTCGACCTGTTCCCCGACGATCACGCCACCGGTTGGGCCATCAACTTCGCCAGCTACGGCGCGGTGTACATCCTGGCCGTCTTCCTCTGGCTCCGCTTCGACGCCACCCGCCAGGTCGCCCAGAAGGTCTGAGGCTCCGCTGGTCCACGGGCGGTTCCAGGGGTATGATACTCTCGGAGAGGCCGTCCCTACGTCCACGGCTTCCCCGACCGAGGAACGATCATGGCCAAGGGCGTCGGCAAGCCGCGCAAGAAGCTCCCTCGTGAACTCGCCGTGGTCCGGGCGGATAACTGCACCGGCTGCGAGGCCTGCATCGAGGTCTGCCCCGTCGATTGCATCTACAAGGTGCCCGGCGAGGATCAGCCTTCTCTGCAGGCGTTCGTCGATATCGACCTCGAACGCTGCATTGGCTGCTCGCTCTGCGAACGCTGGTGCCCCTGGGATGCCATCGACATGGTCGATGCCGTGGACATCCACGTGCATGTCAGCAGCAAGGGCGGTCCGCCCGAGTACGTCGCCAAGAACCACGACCGCCTGGTGGCTGTCGCCAAACAGCTGGCCGATCTCGCCGCCGAGCAGCGCGCCGCTGCCCCCGCGAAGAAGTAACCCTCGGCGAGCCCGCCTTGACTTGAAAGGCCGGTTCCGGCTTCAATAGCCCGGCCCGCGCTCGCGGTGCGCATCGGGAGGGATTGTGGACAGCTTGACCCTGGACGACATCCTGCCGCTGGAAGAGTTCGCCGCCCGGCGTCGCGAATACTTCGCTGGTCATGCGCGCTATCTCGACCGCTATCGGCGGGTGCGCCTCGGGCCGCGCGCCACGCTGCTGTTTGAGAACCGCCAGACGCTCTGGTTCCGCCTGCAGGAGATCCTGCGGGTGGCCCGCCTGGCTGACCCCGCCCGTGTCCGCCAGGAACTCGAGGTCTACAACCGCCTGCTGCCCCAGCGCGATCGCCTGCAGGCTGCCCTGCTCCTCCATCTCGATGATTCTCGCCTCGAAGAAGAGCTGACTCCCTGGCGCGACCTGCGCGGCGACCAGCTGGTCTTCCACGTCGCCGGGTTGCGTTATCCTGCCAACCTGCTGACCTGTCGACCCGAAGATCGCTGCATCGGCACCGCTCACTGGGTGCAATTTGTCGTCGATGCCGCCGCTCAGGCGGGCCTTGCCCAGGGCAAGGCACACTTCCAGATCAGCCTGCCCGACTACACCCACAGCAGTGGCCTGCTGAGTGAAGATGTCTGCCGCAGCCTGCTCGAGGACCTAACCCTGTCCGCCCGCGCTGCCGGCTGACTCGCCCACCCGCTGCCGCACGAACCGCTGGAAGGCGTACACGCGCTCCTCGCGCGTCCCGATGCAGCCGACGAAGCGACTCCGCGCCAGCCCCGCCTGAATCTCCGGGAAGATCGACGCATCCTCCCGCAAGATGCGTCGCGCCGTGTCCACCACGATCCAGCGCAGCAGTCGCTTCACCAGCCACGCCCACGGGTTGCGCCGCTGCCCGCGCAGGGTATAAACCCAGACCCGGTGTCGCGACGTCGTCGGCGTCAGCGGTTCGATGCTCTGCACCATGCGCATCACGTCCATCGTGATGACCCACAGGTGCGGATGCACGTGGTGGTGCGTGTAGCGGTTCGTGATGGTTCCTCCCAGCGAGCCCACCAGCAGATTCTGCATCCGGCTGACCCACCCGATAGTCTCCGGGGTCACGAACCGCGTGTACTCCTCCTGCAGGTCGTGGTTGCACTCCTCCTCGGTGGGCATCCGCCCCAGCGTCTTTCGATGTAGGCAGTCGATGTGGTACGACTCCAGAGTGTTCTCCACCACCACCTTCCAGTTCGCCGGGTAGTCCTGGCTCCACGTCCAGGCCAGCTCGAACGGTGGCGCCAGCCAGTGCGCCTCCTCGGCGGCCAGCGTTCCCAAAAAATCCGCCAATGAGGGCCCCGCATCCGCCAGCGAGACGAACGTCAGATCGCCCCAGGAGGCGGTCCGAAACTGCACCAGCCGGGCTTGCTCACGGTCGAACGGCCGGAAGCACCGCGCATCAGGGATGCGCGCCGTTCGGCCATCCGCCTGGTACTCCCAGCCGTGATACTGACAACGCAGCGTCGGAGCGTGACCGCGGGCCTGGCCACACAGCCGGGCGTGTCGATGCGGGCACACGTTGAGATAGGCGCGGATCGACTCCCCCACCCGGCGCGCCAGGAGAGGCTCGCCCAGTAGCTCCAGCGTGATGAAGTCGCCCTCGCGCGGCAGTTGGGTCCGACTGGCCAGTGGATACCAGCCTGGGCGAAACAGCCGCTCCATCTCCCGGGTGTGTGCGTCCGCAGAAACATAGTCCGCCGGCGTGAGCAGATGTTCCAGCTGGTGCTGATGGACGAACACGTCAAACCCTCACTCGTGGCGCAGCGCCTCGGAGGGGGCCCACTGCGCGGCGCGGTAGGCCGGGTAGGTGCCTCCCAGTAGCGCCAGGACGACCGTCATGAAGAGTCCCTCGACCAGGACCGCTGGCGAGAGATGCCCCGAGATGAACCCGTTCGTCTGCGGCAGGTAGGCCAGCCAGCGCAGGGCCACGAAGGCACCCACGGTGCCCACCGCGGTCGCCGCCAGGCTGAGGATCAGCGCCTCGCCCAGCACCATCCACACCACACGCCGCATGCGCCAGCCGATCGCTCGAAGGATGCCGATCTCGCGCGTGCGCTCCATCACCGACATGATCATGGTGTTCAACATGCTGATGCCGCCGATGATCAGCGCGATGAACGAGGTGACCCAGGCCATGCCATGCGCCAGCCGGATCGGCATCGCCTTGCTGACGTAGTCGCGCGTCGTTTGCGCCGTCACGCGGCCTGCCTTGCCCTCGCTGTCGGTCAGTGCCTCGATCTCCGCCTGCACCCGTTCCATCATGGCGTTCTTGTTCGGCCCGCTCTCCAGCATGATCGAGAAGCCGGTCACGCTTCCCTTGCGCAGCATCAGTTCCTGCAGTTCGGCCAGGGGAAGCACCGCGCCGCCGTTCTCGTAGAGGGTGAAGCTGTCGTAGACGCCGACCACCTCGAACTTCTGCCGCTGCACCTCGACCTGGTCGCCCACCTGCTTGCGCAGATTCCGCGCAAGCGTGGTGCCTAGCAGGATCTTGCGGCGGTCCCCCTCCTGAAACGCGCGACCCGACAGCATCTTCAGGTCGTCAAAGGTCGACTCGCCGATGCGCCAGCCGTTCACGATGGCACTGTGCGTTCCCTCGCCGCGCTGGAAGTCTACCAGCTCGACCAGGCCCGGGATGATGTGGGCTACTCCCGGAATAGCGGCGACCCGCGGTCCATAACTTTCTTCCAGGTCGCTGCGCAGCTGGTCAGGCACCCCCGCCTGGGTGATGATGAGATCGGCGCCGCGCTGCTCGAAATTGGCCTGAAATGATGTCTCGAACCCGTGCGCCACTCCGCGCAGCGTCACGATGGTGGCCATGGCCACCGCCACGCCCAGGATGGTCAGGGTGGTGCGCGCCTTGCGGTGCAACAGGTTTTTCAGGAGGAATCCGAGGAAGGTCATGGCGCCTCAGGCGGCGCTGCCGCCAGGTGAACCGTCAGGGGCTGGGAGGAATGCGACGCCCGGTCTCGCAGCTGCCGCAGGTGCTTCTGCACGCGTTCGACGAAGCCGGTGGGGTTCTGCACCGGTGCCAGGTGCTTCGCGCCCGGCACCATATCGACCGTGCAGTCCGCCAGATTCTCCTCGAGAAACCGGCAGGTGGCGAGAAAAGGTGAATATTCATCGTACAGCGCGACGACCGGCTGTGTCACCGAGCAAATCCGCTGCGCCGTCAGCCCCGCCACCGCGAAGAGATCGCGCCCGCAGGTCGTGTCCGCCAGCCGAGGCAGGCCTGCCAGCCAGCGCGCCGAGGCCGGGCCCATCTGTTTGTGGATCACCTTGCGCTGCTCGGGAGTCAGCCGCGCTACCACCTCGAACAATGTCTCAAAGTCCACGCGCGGCCCCAGCTCCAGTCCCGCCGCGCCGAACACGCCGCGCAGGTCGAGCCACACGCTGGCGTCCGGCAGGTTCGGCTCGAAGGCCGCCAGCCCAGGAAAATACGAGTCGGCGACGATGACCCCCTTCACCCGGTCGGGGTACCTCAGCGCTGCCTCCAGCGCCACCACTCCGCCGAAGCTGTGCCCCACCAGGTAGGCTGGCCCAAGCTGCAGCGCCTCGTGCAGCGCTGCGAAGTCCTCTGCCAGGTCGGCCGAGGTGTAGCCGTCCGGGGGCGTCTCCGTCAGCCCGTGCCCGCGCAGGTCGTACGCCGTCACCCGGAACTCCTGCCCCAGGGTGTCCAGCAGCCCGATGAACATCCACACGGCCAGGTTGCTCGTCACCGCGTGAACCAGGACGACGTCCGGAGCGCCGGCGCTGCCCGCCTGCTGATAGTGCGTCCCCAGCCCCCGACAGGAAAGATGCGGCATCGCTTCACCTTCCTGCCTGGTCGCCCAGGTGCTGCGCCAGGAAATCGACCAGTACTCCCACCTCCAGGTCCTCCGCCTGCTCGGCAGCCAGCCCGGCGAGTAACTCCGAGAACGGCAGCTTGCGCCCAAACCGCTTCTCCAGCGTTTCTCCCAGCACCACCGCATCGATGGAGGCGAACCCCAGGTCGGCGAAGAATCGCGTTTCGCGCTCGATGGGGTCGGAGTATTCGCGCCCCTGAAAGTTGGCCAGCAGCTCCGCCAGCTCCGCCTGGATCTGCGCCGAGGTCATGGCTTCTCCCCCAGCGTCCACGCGGCCAGGTGCTTCTCGTCCCCGCCAAAGTGGACGCGCCAGCGCTCCCCCGAGGGCAGCTCAATCACGCCCATCGCCTCGCCCACGCTGACCACCGTACCACCGCCGCACGCCTCAACCGCCAGGCGCTGTTGCAACGCCTCCAGGTCGTCCTCGCGCTCGGCCAGGCTCAGACCACCCACCGCGCCGGTCGTCGCCAGCGCCACCGTCAGCGACCCTGCCCGGGCCACCACCGCGCCGTCGAACCGCTCGGCCGGATTGCCGCGCCGGTGCGTCGTCACCTCGGCGTCGCCCGTCCCTTCAATGTCGGCCGGGAAGAGCCGCTCGGCGGTCCGGTCGAACCACAAGAGCCGCACCGCATCCTTGGCGGCGATGCGCCCAAACAGCCAGGCGTGAACATCGTCGCCCTCACGCGTGCGCCGGCGAAACTCGGCGATCTCCGTCGGCGTCAACGTCACCTGGGCGGTCACCCGGCTCATGGCCGGCTGCTTGAGATCTGGCGGCACCTCTAGCCGTACCAGGGCGAACCCCGGCGCACTACTCCGCTCCACCTGCGCTTCCAGCTCGGTCCAGCGCCGACCCAGGAAGTACTGATCCTTCGGCCCGTGGAAGTTCACCTCTCCGAAAGGCACGTAGAACCGCCAGCACTTCACTCCCTTCAGCCGCAAGTAGACCGACCCGTCGGCCAGCAACGCCTCGCCATCGTGCGAGAACGAGCGCAGGTTAGCATCGCTGATCCAGGCGCGGGCCACCAGCTTCGACCCCGGCGGCGCCGGTGGCGCGTAGAAGTCGGCAGCCTCGATCCCCACCGGCAGCATGATCCGCCCCGCCAGGTCGGGTTGATGCAGATGCCACGTCGCCAGCGGATGCAGCACCACGTCGAGCATCACCGGGTCGAGATGGAACGCCGGCTCCGGCACCGAGAGGAACAGCTCGCCGCGCGGCAGCACCTCGATCTCCGCCTCGATGCTGTTGTCGCTACCACGCAGCGTGCGCCGCACTCCCTGGAAGCGCGGCCCGTGGAACAGGTTGTGGTAGACCTCGTCCACGGTCATCTCGATGGGCCGGATCTGCTCGCCCGGTAGCGGCACGGCCTGGGGCGCCGGCTCGTAGTGCGGCGCGAACAGCACCTGCCCCTGCGCCACGCGCAGCGGGTTGGGATGCGGCTGATGCTCGGGCCCCACCTCGCGGATCTCGGCGCGGACCAGCACGCCGCCTCCCTCACGCGGTCCCTCGAGCTTCGCGCTCACCTCGATGATCGCCGGTTCGTCGAACTCGAACGCCAGCCAGCGCAGAAGACGCACTGCCCGCAGCCCGACCGCCACCAGTCCTGGCGCCAGCACGCCCGCCGTCTCCGCCAGGATTTCCAGCATGAACGTCATCGGCATGACCGGGACGCCATGTTGCTCCGGATCGACCCGGCTGACCATCCGGCCGCCCACAGTGTGATCCAGCGCGAACAGATCCTCGCGCAGATCGAGGCGACGCCGAACCACCACTTCCTGCCCAGCCACTTCCCGGACGATCTCTCCTAGCAGCGGTCGCACCTGCGGAGTCGCCTCGGGTTCCGCCACCGCAGGGGGAGGCGTCTGGGGCGCACCGCGCAGGTACGCCTCAGTGACGGCCGCCTGCACGTCGAGAAACTGCTCCATCACCGCGAAATACTGCTGCAGCACCGCCCCGGTCGCTCCCTCGGCCGGAGTGGCCTCGACCACCGGCTCCGACACCTCCGTCGCTGGCTCCGACACAGGCAGTGTGGCGCGCTGCCAGGGTAGGTCCAGCATCGCCGGCTGTCGCGACCGGAAGAACTCGCCGATCTCGACGGGCACATGATGCGCGACCAGCTGTGCCACCAGATGGTTCAGCTGCGTCAGCCCGGAGCGCCGCGGCAGGTTGGCCGGCAGCGCCGCGAACCGCTCGCCGCGCAGGATGTCCTCGACGAACGCCGACAGGTTGCCGCGTGGCCCCACTTCCACGAACAGCCTCGCGCCCGCGCCATGCATGGCCCGGATCATCTCGCTGAAGCGCACCGGCTCCGCCCAGTGGCGCACCGTCAACTCGCGGATCGCCTCGGGATCGGCCGGGAACGGTCGTGCCGTCGTGCAGGAGTACACCGGCAGGCGCGGCGCCCGGAAATGCTCGGTGGGGAATAACGCACGCAACGGCCCCAGGTGCGACTCGAACAACGGTGTGTGATAGGGCCGACGGAAGCTCAGCCGTTCGCACACCAGGCCGCGCCCCTGGAGCTGCTTCTCCAGCGGATCCATCCGCTCCGGCGGCCCCACCAGGACGGTCTGATGCGGGCAGTTATCCATCGCCAGATACACCGCCGGATCGCCCACTGTCTCCTTCAGGTGCGCCCAGCCTGCGCCGACAGCCAGCAGCACCGACTCGTCACCCGTGGCTTCCTGCTGCTCCAGTTGCCGCATCGTCTGCGCGAAGCGGTCGAGGAACCCCTCGCCCGATTGCGCCGCCCCGGCGGCTGCCAGCGCCGCCATCTCGCCCATGCTGTGGCCCGCCACCATGCTGGGTTCCACCCCCAGCGCCTGGATCACCCGATGCACCACCCCGTCGGCCAGCAGCACGCCGAGCATGGTGTTGTCCAGCCGCTGCAGGGTTGCCTCCAGTTCCGGGCTGCGCGGCCCCACGAACAGCTGCGACAGCGGTGGTTCATTGCCGCGCACCGAGGCCAGCGCGGCGTCTGCCTCGGCGAGAAACTCCTGCGTCGTGGGAAAGACGCTCACCAGGTCGCGCAGCATACCCGGGTAGTGCGCTCCCTCGCCGGGAAACAGAAACGCCACGCTTCCTTCCCGTCCCAGGGGTTGCGCCTGGTAGTAAATCCCCGACGTGTCGCGGATGTGATCACACTGCCGGTCGCTCAGCTTGTCGAACGCCCGGCGAAGCTTCTGCCGCAGGTCGGCCGGCGACTTCGCCACCACCGCCAGACGCTCGCCCCCCACCGGCAGCGCCGCCTGAAGCGAGTACGCCAGATCCGCGCCCGCGATCTCCGGGTGCTGATCCAGGTAGTCTGCCAGGCGCGTCATCCGGTCAAGCAGCTCGTCGCGCTGGGCTCCCGCCACGAGGTAGGCCTCGGTCTCCCAGAGCGAGGTCGCCCCGGGTTCGCGCGAGGTCGTGACGGGACGCGAGCGGTTCGCAGTTGAGATCGTCATGGTTCGCGCGCGGGGCGCGCCTCCCGTTTGCCGGGGTGAACGATGGCCTCGGCCCCACCGGCGAACACTACTTCGCGGTCGCCCCGGGATCCGTGCATCAACTCATCGAGTAGCAGCATGGGCCCTTCCTCCGGAGAGATCAACCTGAGTCCGCGTCCTACCAGGTGTTTCTCCAGTTCGGCCACCATGCCAATCTGCGCCCACGGACCCCACGCCACCGAGACGACTCGCCCCGGCCAGCTCCGATCGAGCTGCAACGCCAGTTTACTGAGCACCTCGTTGGCGGCCGCATAATCCGCCTGGCCCTTGTTCCCGTACCGGCTGGCCAGCGACGCGAAGAAGACGCAGAACCGCAGCCGGTCCTGCCGCAGCCGATCGACCAGGATGCGCGCGCTGACCACCTTCGTGTCGAACACCCGGTCGAACGACTCGGGCGTCTTGGCGCGGATCAGCCGATCCTCGATCACGCCCGCGCCGTGGATCACTCCGACAAACGGCCCGAACTTTTCCTGCCACCGCGTCAGCAATTCGCCGAACGCTGCCTCCTCGCGCACGTCGACCGCAGCGTAATGGACCACCGCGCCCGCCTCGCGCAGCCGCTGCAAGTTACCGCGAATCTCGCGTTCGTGCATCAGCCGCTGGAAGGCCGACTCGATCATCGCCGGCGCGGGCGGCCGGCCTTCCCGTTCCTGCCGGGCGATCAGCGCCGCCTTGATCTCCGCCGGGGTATTCAGTCCCGCCGTGGCCGGATCCTCGACCTCCGGCGGTAGCGGCGACCGCCCCACCAGTAGAAGCGTCGGCCGATACCGCCGCGCCAGCTCCAGCGCCACTGCCGCGGTGATTCCCCGCGCTCCACCAGTGATGAGCACCGGCTGACCCGGTTCCAGCAGCGGCGCCACGTCCGCCTTCTTTTCCAGCACCACCGGACGGGGGGCCCACGTCACTCGCTTGCCTCGACGGAACCCGACCTCGAACGGCCCCTCGACCGCGCTGGCCTCGGCCAGCAGCCGGTCGGCAAGGTCCCCCGCCGTGTGCTCCGCCGGATCGACATCTACCGCCCGCACAGTCACCTCGGGCCACTCCTGCCCCAGGCACTTGACGAAGCCCAGCACGCCGCCCTGCCCCGCCGAGTAATCCGCCGGCAACTCCTGCTCGCCGAAGCCGAACGTCCCGCCTAGCCGCGTCGCCGCCAGGAAGAAGGCATGTCCCTGCTTGCCGGCCGCACGCAGTTCCTCCTCCACCAGCCGAGCCAGCAGGTACAGCGAGCGCGTATCGCGCCGGGCTCGCCTGTCCCACGGCTCCGCTCCACTCGCCTCCAGGGGCAAAAGATGCACCACGCCGCTGATCGGCCCCACCTCGTTTCGTACGCGATCGAGCATCGCCCGGAGCGTGGCTTCGCTGGCCAGGTCGCCCGCGTACACCCCCTCCTGAGAGGAAGTGTCAGCCGCATGGCGCAGTATCGCGATCGGTCGTCCGAGATCAGCTAGCCGAGACGACAGTTCGCGGGCCGCGCCGGCGCCGTCGTCCGTGACCACGACCACACCTGGCCCCAGCAGCGACGTCCCGGTGCCCAGCAGCGGACAATCCACCAGCCCGACCACCGCCCGCTGAATGCGCGGCTCGTCCGCACGTGGCGACACCTTCTTCGCTGGAGCAGCTTCGCTACTCTTCTTCGCGCCCGCTGGCTTGTTCAGGGCGCCATCCAGGTAGTCGATGATGCCGCGCAGCGTGCCGATGGCGGTCAGCTTTTCCATCTCCAGCCCGCCGGGCATCCCGGATTCTTCGGTGGCTCCCAGCGCCTGGGCCATCTCCGCGAGAATCTCCACCCGCTTGATTGAGTCGATCCCCAGATCGGCTTCCAGGTCGATGTCCAGACCCAGCATCTCGCGCGGATAGCCGGTCCGTTTGCCGATCAGATCCAGCAGACGATCGGTGATCCAGGCTCGATCCGGCTGCACCTTGCCCGTCGGCGCCGCCGGAGGAGCGGTCTGCGGCTTCTCCATGACCGGCGCAGCCACAGGCGCGACACTCGGTGCCGGCGTTGGCTGCGGCGTTGGCCGCGAGACCACCACGGGGGCCGGAGTCACCGCTTCCTGCATAGAGGCAGTGCCCGGTTTGCCCTGCAGGTAGGCCATCATCACGCTCTTCTGCGTGTCGAGGAAGCGCGCCATGAGATTCTGGAAACCGAGCACCACCTGGGCTGCTTCTCCCCCTGGAGGAGGCGCCGCCTTGCCATTGCTGCCGGGCGCGTGGTGCCCATCGCCATTGGTAGTCGTCACTCCAGGTGCGTGAGACGCCATCCGTGAAACTCCAGAAGGGGGGCTGTGCGAGGTGCGAGTGGCCACCGGCGCAACTGGCGCAGGCGGCGGAGTTGATGTCGTGGCGGCAGTCTGCGGGCGCGACTGGCCCAGCAGGAACGGTTCCGGCCCGTCCAGCGGTCGGCTGCGCACACTGTTGACCAGCCAGGTTGTGGACGGATACTTCGTGGGGGCGGCCAGCGCGGCCAGGTCGCGGGGCCGAACCCCGCGCGCCTCGAAGAGCGGTGCCGGCCGCACCGCCACGCCGCGCACCACCAACTGCCCCAGCAGATGAAGCAGCTGCACCACCCCAGGACGGCCCTTCACGTCGCTCGCCGTCGCCAGGTGAGGCCGATCGCCGAGGATCTGCCGGACCAGCCCCGTCAGCACCGCATGGGGACCCACCTCGACGAACAGCCGGGCGCCTGCGGTATACATCGCCTCGACCTGGTCGCGGAAGCGCACCGGCGAAACCAGGTGCTCGCTCAGCTGCGCCGCAATGGCCGTCGGGTCGGCCGGATACACCGACGCCGTCACATTCGAGAACACCGGCAGACGCGGCGCGGCCAGCCGGCACCCGGCGATGGCCTGCGCCAGCGGTTCGCGGGCCGCCGCCACCAGCGGCGAGTGGAAGGCGCAGGCGACCGGCAGACGCTGCCCGCGCACACCTTTCTCGCCACAGCGGACCAGTAGCTGCTCCAGCCCCGCCTCGCTGCCTGCCACCACTGTCTGGGCCGGCGCGTTGCAGTTGGCCAGATACACGCCGTCCAGTCCCTCGATCAACTGGCGAGCCGACTGCTCGTCGGCATCCAGCGCTACCATCCCGCCGGGCATCTCATGCGAGCGAATCACCGCGCCGCGCTGGTACGACAGCCGGGGTAGATCGGCGTCGTCGAGCACACCCGCAGCTGCCAGGGCGACGAACTCGCCGTAGCTGTGCCCACCAGTGGCCGGCTGCACGCCTGCTGCTCCAGCAGCCGCCACAGACCAGGCTACACGCCCCGATGGCCGGCTGGGCCACGTCGGTACGGGCCAGCGCTCTCGCTGCTCACGCTCGCGCGTCAGCAGGCGCCGATCCCGGGTAGATCCACCGTGCCAGCAGCCGGTCGTAACACTTCACCAGCTGGGCGTTCGAGGTCGAGCGCTGCGGACGACGGGAACGCCAGGCCGTCTGCGCCCGGCATGTTGGGATACTGCGATCCTGGCCGGGGAACAAGGCGATCGGTTCCGCCTTCTCGGGCAGTTGCGCGGTGAAGTACACCCCCCGCGGATCGCTGAACTCCTTCGCCCCCGAGGCCGCCTGCTCGCGCACCAGTGCCAGCCGTTCGAGCAACTCGGCCAGCGAGCCGGCCACAATCGCCACCGTGGCCTGCCCCGGCTTTCGCGTCGCTGCTTTCCAGCTCGATGCTGCCAGCTCGGCCAGCGCTAGCTGCGCTCCGCCGGCCAGTGTCGCTTCCACCTGGCTCAGCTGCTGCGCCAGCGCGGCCCCATCCGTCGCCGACCACACGAACAGCTCGGCGGGCCAGCGCCCCTGCGCTGCCGGCTCGTTCTCGTAGGCACCCTCGTACTCCGCCAGCACGGCGTGGAAGTTGGTGCCGCCGAAGCCAAACGCGCTGACGCCAGCGTAACGCGGCCCCTTGCTGCGCACCCAGGGACGTGCCTCGGTGTTCAGATACAGGGGCCCCTGCTCGAAGTTCCCCTGCTTGTTCGGCGTCTCAACCAGCGTCGGCGGTAGCGTGCGGCGATGCAGCGCCAGCGCTGCCTTGATCAGCCCGGCAATGCCCGCCGCGCACTTGGTGTGCCCGATCATCGATTTGACCGATCCCACCGCGCAGCTCTGCACCGGCGCGCCGGCTTCTTCCAGCACCTGAGCCAGCGCCCGCGCCTCGGTCTGGTCGCCCACCACCGTGCCCGTGCCGTGCGCCTCGATCAGCTCGACCGCTGCCGGCGAGATGCCCGCCTGTGCGTAGGCTCGGCGCAGAGCGCGGAGCTGTCCTTCGGCCCGCGGCGCGGTCAGGCCCTTGTCGCGTCCATCGCTCGAGGCACCCATCCCCTTGATGACCGCATAGATCGGATCGCCATCGCGGACCGCATCGGCCAGGCGCTTCAGGATCACCGCGCCCACGCCCTCACTCAGCACGATGCCATCCGCCTCGGCGTCGAACGGCCGACACCGGCCGCGCGGTGAGAGTGCGTGCGTCTTCGAGAATGCCATGTAGGCGTAAGGCGTCTGCACCGTGTCCGCGCCCATGGCGATGGCCAGGTCGCTGGTGCCCAGTTCGAGTTCCCGAACACAGGCATACACCGCCGCCAGCGACGAGCCACACGCGGCATCGATGGCGTAGTTCGGCCCGCCCAGGTTCAGCCGGTTGGCCACCCGGCCCACGGCGACGTTGAAGAGGATGCCCGGGAACGAATCTTCGGTCCATTCCGGCAGCACCGAGCGCGAGCGCTCCAGCACCGTGTCGCCGTCGATGTTCAGCCCCGGCACCGTGTTCAGCAGCGGTAAACAGGTGCGGAAGCCATACTGCACCGCCAGGGGGCTTCCCCCGCCGCCGATGCCGAGGATGGCCGCCGTACGCTCCCGGGGGAAGCTACGCTTGATCACGCCCGGCTCATAACCGCGCCGGGGCCCTTCATCCTTCCAATCGTAGCCCGCATCACTGAACGCCAGCCGGGCGGCCTCGAGTAGGAACAGTTGCAACGGCTCGATCGACTCCAGGCTCTTCGGCGTGATGCCGTAGTCGAGTGGGTTGAACGGCATGTCGGTGAGGAATCCGCCCCACTTCGAGATGATCCGATCGCGTGCCCGCGGGTCGGGGTCGTAGTACAGCCGCCAGTCCCAGTGCGAGGCCGGTACCTCGCCGACGGCGTAGTGGCGCTCGAGGATGTTGTGCCAGAACTCCAGCGTGTTCTTCGCCCCCGGGTAGAATGCCGACAACCCAACGATGGCGACATCGCAGGGTGGCCGCGCCGGTTCCTCCGCGACCGACCCCAGCAGATCCAGCTCGACCCCGTCCAGGAACTCCGTGCCTCCGCGCGAGACTTCTTCGTGCAGCTCCGCCACGCTCACCACCCGGTCGCGCAGGCAGGCCACCTGGCCGATCATGTACATGCCGCGCGCAAACTGCTCGTCCGCTGGCCGTGTCTCCAGCTGACGCCCAGTCCCGTTGGTGGACCGATCCACCCCCTTCGAGGCCAGCCGAAGCCGGCCGAGGTTCATCATCTCCAGCGATCGCGCTACTTCTTCATGTGACCGACCCGAGGCAATCAACCGCTGCCGTTCGCGCTCGAAATCGTCGCAGTACGGCGTTGGCACGCAGCGAATGGCATGACCCGGCGCGGTCTGCAGCAACGTCGTCTCGGCGCAGGCCAGCGCCTCCTGCTGAAACCGCTCGACGATGGCGCCGCTGGACACGATCTCCTGTGTGAACAGATACGCCGTCCCCATCAGCACGCCGATGGACACCTTGCGTTCGATCAGCGGAGCCGCCAACGCCGCCGTCATGGCCGCGCTGCGGGCATCGTGGATGCCACCCGCGAAAACCACACTCAGATCGGACCCATCCTTCGACTTGCCCAGGTGCTCCAGCAGCTCCTCGATCATCGATTCCCAGAGCACGAAGCTGGTGCGTGGCCCGACGTGCCCGCCGCACTCGCGCCCCTCGAAGATGAACCTCCGCGCGCCATCTTTGAGGAACATGCGCAGCAGACCTGGCGATGGGACGTGCAGATAGGTGACAATCCCCTCGGCTTCCAGCTCGCGCGCCTGGTCCGGTCGCCCGCCAGCGATGATGGCGAACGGAGGCCGATGCTTGCGGATGGCCGCCAGCTGCTCGGTGCGGATCTCCAGTGGCATGAACCCCAGCAAACCCACGCCCCAGCTGCGCTCGCCCAGGCGTGCCTTTGTCTCTTCCAGCAGCGCCTCGCATTCCGCTCCGCGCAACAGTGCCAGGGCCAGGAACGGTAGGCCGCCACCCGCCGCCACCGCCTCGGCGAACGGGGCGACATCGCTGACGCGCGTCATTGGCCCCTGCAGAATCGGGTAGCGTGTCCGATGCAGCTGTGCCAGCGACGATCCTTCCGCCAGCGGCTTCAGCCGACGCACCACCGCCAGATGCTGATCGACCTGGGCCAGCAGATGGTCGAGCAGCCCGGCGACGGTGCCCCCCTGGGCCGCCAGCGGTGCTGCCAGCGCCACGTCCTGCCCCATCAGCCACGGGCCACGCTCCGGCCCTTGCCGCGTGAGACGATTGATCGTCTCACGCCAGGCCTGCTGACGCTCCATCGGAGTCAGCTCGGCTGTCGCGAGCCGTTCCTCCTCGGCCTGCAGTTCTAGCAGCGCGGGAAGGCCCGGCCGCGCATGAATCCGATATGGCGCACCCAGCCGTTCACCCACCAGGGTCGTCTCGCTACCATCCAGAGCGGCGACGCGCTGGCGCTGCTCGTGCGACAACGGCGATTCGCGCAGCAACATCGTCTGCATGTCCAGAAGCACGCCGCGCACCCCTGCCGCCACACAGGCAGCCGCAGTGTGGATGCCGATGCCTCCCTGGGCGTACACCGGAATCGTCGCGTTCCCCTGGGCCAGCCAGCGCTGCAGCAGGATGAACAACGGCTCGGCCCCGACCCGGCCGCCGGCTTCCTGGCCTTTCAGCACCAGGGCATCCACCCCGAGCTCCACTCCCCGTTGCGCCTCGGCCACCGAGACCGCCTCGAAGAGCACGCGCAGGCCTTGCCGCCGCAGCTCGCCCACCAGACGCTCCAGCCCGGGATGGTCGCCGCCTGCCAGCAGCACCGTCCTCAGCCGATCCGGCCTCTGGGATAGCAGGCTCGAGGCCCCCTCGGGACCGATCTTCACCCCGTACTCGCCCGTGGTGAACTGGTCGAGCTTCCGCACCAGGGCTGTCCCATCCCCGGAGGATGCGTACTCCAGATCAATCAGACCGAGAGCGCCGGCTCGACAGGCCGCGATGGCCAGTGCGCTATCAATCCATCCGGCAGGACCAGCGACGATCACGTCGGAGTGGTGCATCAAACAGTCCCTTCCTGTGGGGCGACATTACCACCTGCAACCTCGGGTGCGACCTCGACCGTTCCGGGGGTCAAGCATCGCCAGGGGCGAACCTCTCTCGCAGGCGCGTACTCCGTATCCATCTTCATCTTAGCCAGGATGCCCATGTTGCGGAAAGTGCCCCATTTGACGATGCGCCTGCATTTCTCCGTCCCTCTACCTGTTCGTGGCGAAGATACGGGTGTGACGCGGAATCCTCGATGCAGAGGAAATGCGGATTTTGCCCCGACTCGGCGATGCGTCGGGTTTTGTTGAAGTGGGAGGGCCGTCTGAATCGATTCTACCGGCAGGAGTGGTTATTCACGCCGGAGGGGCGAGTCCATGCGGCCAACCTGGATCTGGATGGGACTGGTCGGATTCGCCGCCCTGGGATGCGGCAACCCCATGAAAGTGGTCACCGCCAACCGCATCTGCGACGTGGTCCACACCAACAACAAGGTCGTCCTCGAAATGGGGGTTAATCCGGATGGTGGACAGGTGATCGCTGTGCCTTTGGTCAAGGCCGGCGCCGACTGTCCCCGTGTGGCCGTCCTGGACGTGGACGGGTTGATTCTCAACCAGGACTTCACTGGCCCGCTGTCGATGGGTGAGAATCCAGTCGCTCTGTTCCGCGAGAAACTGGATGCTATCAGCGCCGACCCCAACGTCCGCGCCGTGGTGCTTCGGATCAATACACCCGGTGGCAGTGTGACTGCTACTGACATTCTTTGGCACGACCTCCAGGAATTCAAGTCCCGAACCAAACTTCCGGTCGTCGCCTGCCTCATGGATGTCAGCGCCGGCGGCGGCTACTACCTTGCCAGCGCCGCCGACACCATCGTGGCTCATCCCACCACCGTGACCGGCGGCATCGGTGTCATCCTGAACCTCTACAACCTGCGCGAGCTGATGGGCCAGTTCAACATCCAGCCGCAGGAGATCAAGTCCGGCAAGCATATCGATATGGGGACACCGGTCCGCAACCTGCCCGAGGATGCGCGCAAGCTCCTCGAAAGCATGGCCAAGGAATACCACGACCGCTTCCTCGACGTGGTAAGAAAGGCCCGACCTCGGCTCGACCCCAAGAATGAAACCATCTTCGATGGTCGAGTTTTCACTGCGCGGTCGGCCCTGGAGATCGGCCTGGTTGATCGTCTGGGCTACCTGGATGATGCCGTAGCCCTGGCCCGCGAGCAGGCCAACTGTTCAGGCGCCAGCCCGGTGCTCTACCGCCGCGCCAATGATCCGGCCCGCTCGCTCTACGCCGTCACTCCCAACACGCCGCTGCACGCCACCATGCTGCCGCTCAGTGTGCCCGGCATGGATCGCTCCAAGCTACCGACCTTTCTTTACCTCTGGCAGCCCGAGGCCACTCTGCCTCGCCTGAGTGGTCGCTGAGAGATCCGCAGATCGCTCCTTGTCCCGGGACGGGTTGTCGAGCATACTGAGTGCATCCAACACCCCCCCATTGCCGGCGCGCAGGAGTTGCCCACCGGCCGGCCACTGTCCAGGGACACCTGCTGATGTTGCGATTCACTCTCTCCTTGCTCCTCCTTGGGGTGATGCTGGCCGATTGGAACCCCGTTGGGGCTGCTCCCAGTCGTCCAGTTGTCGCCGGTTATGAACGGTTCCACGCAGGCGAGAAGGCCAACCTCGCCGCGGGCGGCCGCCTGTTGCTGGGCGAGCTGGGTTGCGCCGCCTGCCACGAAGGTGGCTCCGGCAAACGCCAGGCTCCCATCCTCGATCGAGTCGGCGATCGCGTCCGCTCCAGCTTCATCCGCCAGCTGCTCGCCAACCCGCATAAGACCAAGCCCGGCACCCTCATGCCCGATCTGCTGGCCGGCGACCCCGAGAAAGAAGCCAAGATCGAGGCGCTGGTCCACCTGCTGGCTTCCACCGGCGCGCTGCAGCACGAACGCCCCGCTCCCAAGGGAGTGGGCCAGGGGTTCGACCTCTACCACAAGGTCGGCTGCGTCGCCTGCCATGGCACCCGCACTGGTCGCGGCGAGCCGGATAAGCTCCTCTCGACCTCTGTGCCGATGAGCGACCTCAAGACGAAGTACACCATCGCCAGCCTGGCGACGTTCCTTCAGGATCCCCTCCACTCTCGCCCGGCCGGCCGCATGCCGCGCCTGCTGAACAAGGCCGAGGAGGCCCGAGCCGTCGCCACCTTCCTCCTGCAGGGCGTGGTCGTTCCGCCCGGTGGGCGCGGCTCCACGCGGTATGCCTATTACGAGTATCATGGCGACCGCCTGCCCGACTTCGCCAAGCTCAAGCCGAAGGCGACCGGCACCACCGCCGGGTTCGACATCGGCGTCGCACTGCGGAACAACGATTACGCCATGAAGTTCGATGCCGTCTGGAAGGTCGAGCGCGAGGCGCTCTACACCTTCATTCTCTCCAGCGATGATGGTGCCAAAATCCATGTCGATGGCAAGGAGATCGTCAACAACGATGGCATCCATCCCCCCACGACGAAGGAAGGCAAGATTCAGCTCGCCAAGGGGGTGCATCGCATCTCGGTGACCTACTTCCAGGGCGGTGGCGAGGCAGTGCTCGACGTGCTCGTCCAGGCTACCGGCTTTGGTCGCAAATCCCTGGGTGACCTGGTTGCTGCCGACGAGGCCAACCTCGACAAACAGCCGGCCCTCCCGAAGGACGAGGACACCATCGCCATCAAGCCCGAGCTGGTGGCTCGCGGCAAGCAGGTATTCGCCTCCCTCGGTTGCGCCAGCTGCCATCAGCTGAAGATCGACGGCAAGGAGATCGTCTCGTCGCTCAAGGCGCCGCCCCAGGCGAAGCTCGAAGCCGACAAGGGCTGCCTGGCTGCCGAGCCGGGCCGCGGGGTGCCGCGCTTCGGTCTCGACAATCAGCAGCGCCGGGCCATCGCCGCAGGGCTGTCCGCCAAGGCGCCGGAAGCGACTCCGCAGTCAGCCATTCGTGACACCATGACGGTGTTCAACTGCTACGCCTGCCATCTCCGCGACAAGGTCGGTGGAGCTCAGGAGGAGGTAAACGCCTTCTTCCAGACCACCCAGAAGGAAATGGGCGACGAGGGACGCCTGCCCCCCTCGCTCGATGGCGTGGGCGCCAAACTCAACCCGGAGTACTTCCGCCAGCTACTCGATCGCGGAGCCGACGACCGACCCTACATGCACACGCGCATGCCGGGCTTCGGGCTGGCGAACACCGCCGGCATCATCGACCATGTCCAGGCGCTCGATCGGCTGCCCGCCATTCCCGAGGTGAAGTTCACCGAGCCGATGGCCCGGGTCAAGTCGCAGGCTCGCCATCTGGTCGGTGGACTGGCGCTGGGCTGCATCAAGTGCCACACCTTCAACGGCGTCAAGGCCGAGGGCGTGCAGGGCATCGACATGACCCTCATGCCGCGCCGGTTGAAGCGCGACTGGTTCCACGCCTACATCGCTGATCCCCAGTCCATCCGCCCTGGCACACGTATGCCCGCCTCGTTCCTCAAGGGCAAAAGCGTGTTGCCCGACATCCTCGATGGCACCGCCCTGACTCAGATCGAGGCCATCTGGGATTACCTCAAGGATGGAGGCAACGCCAGACTGCCGGTCGGCATGGGCAAGGCATCGATCCCGTTGATGCCGTTCAACACTGCCATCATCTACCGTAACTTCATCGAGGGAGCGGGCGCCCGGGCCATCGCCGTGGGCTACCCCGAGAAGATCCACCTGGCCTTCGATGCCAACGAGTTGCGTCTGTCGCTTCTGTGGCAGGGGGCCTTCATCGATGCGGCCCGCCACTGGACCGACCGCGGCGTGGGCTTCGAGGGACCTCTGGGCGATAACCTGCTTCGTATGCACGGTGGGGCCTCGTTCTCGGCCCTACCCAGCTCCGAGGCACCCTGGCCCGGTAACAGCCCCAAGAAGCTCGGCCATCGCTTCAAGGGCTACCGCCTCACCCCTGATGAGCGACCCACGTTCCTCTACACCGTGGGCGACGTGGCCATCGAGGACTTCCCCAACCCCGTGGTGGTCGGCAAGGAGCTGACTCTCAAACGAACCTTCACCCTGACCACCACGAAGCCACTCAACGACTTCTATTACCGCGCCGCCGTCGGCGACAAGATCGAGTCGCTCGGCGATGGATGGTACCGGATCGACAACGCCTGGAAGGTCAAGGTGCCGGCCGACTCGAAGGTGCGCAAGCCGGGCGGCAAGCAGGAACTGATCGTGCCCATCCGCTTCCAGGATGGCAAGGCGACCTTCGTTCAGGACTACGTGTGGTAACTCTCCCGCGAACCTCAGAGACTTCTCCGATGCGAAAACTACGAGTAATGCTCGCCCTGGTGCTGTTCGCGGCCATCGTGGCCCTGCCTGCCGGCCTGCACGGCCAGGGTAAGAAGAAAAACGCCAAACCGCCCGCCACCGGCGAGGCGCTGTACTACAAGCTCCTCACCTTCGAGACGCCTCCCGGCCAGGTGCTCGAGGCAGGCGCCATCGAGATCCTCCCCGGCGACCGCGTGGCCGTCGGCACCCGTCGGGGCGAGGTCTGGATCATCGACAATGCCTACGATCCCGATCCGGAAAAGGTCAAGTTCACCCGCTTCGCCCATGGCCTGCACGAGGTCCTCGGCCTCGCCTGGAAGGACGGCTGGCTCTACGTCACTCAGCGTCCCGATGTCACCCGCATCAAGGACACCAACGGCGACGGCAAGGCCGACCTCTTCGAGGTGGTCACCGACGGCTGGGAGATCAACGGCGACTACCACGAGTACGCCTTTGGCTCCCGCTTCGACAAGGAGGGGAACATCTGGATCACCCTCTGCCTCACTGGGTCGTTCGACTCTAACAGCAAGTTTCGCGGCTGGGCCGGCAAGCTGACCAAGGATGGCAAATGGATTCCGACGACGAGCGGTGTGCGCTCACCGGGCGGGATCGGCTTCAACGCTGCCGGCGATGTCTTCTACACCGATAACCAGGGCCCCTGGAACGGTACCTGCCACCTGAAGCATGTCACCGAGGGCGGCTTCGTTGGCCATCCGGGTGGCTTCCGCTGGTACAACGAGCCCGAGGCCAAGTATCTTGGCGGCGCGCCGGCCCAACCGAAGAGCGGCAGCCGCATCGTCACCGAGGCGAAGAAGATCCCGCAGCTGGTCCCACCTGCGGTCAGCTTCCCCTACGGCAAGATGGGTCAGTCTGCTAGTGGCATCGAGTGCGATCTCTCGGCCGGCAAGTTCGGGCCGTTCGAGAAGCAGCTATTCGTCGGCGATCAGACTCACAGCACGCTCATGCGGGTCTTTCTCGAGAAGGTGAACGGTCGTTACCAGGGCGCCTGCTTCCCCTTCCGTGCCGGCTTCGGCTCTGGCATCGTGCCGGTACGCCAGGGACGCGATGGCTCGCTCTTCGTCGGCAGCACCAATCGCGGCTGGGGCTCCCGCGGGCCCAAACCGTTCGCCATCGAGCGCCTCGTCTGGACTGGCCAGACACCGTTCGAGATTCAGGAGATGCGGGCGAAACCTGATGGCTTCGAGCTGGTGTTCACCCGCCCCGTCGATCCCACCACGGCTGGCGATGTGAAGTCGTACGCCATGAAGACCTTCACCTACATCTACCAGGCCTCCTACGGCAGTCCGGAGGTGGATGAGACAAAACCGACCATCACCCGCGCTGAGGTGGGTTCCGATGGCAAGTCGGTGCGGCTCTACGTCGACAAACTCCAGGAGGGCCACATCCACGACCTGGAGGCGAAGGGCGTGAAGTCGACCACAGGTGAAAACGTGCTTCATCCGCAGGCCTACTACACCCTCAACTACATCCCAGCGAAGTAACCGCTGAGATTCTCTTACCCCCGGCCGCGCCAGTGAAAACCTGGCGCGGCTTTTTTCGTGACCAGTTTCGTCAAATGGTGACAAATAGCCCTACCTGGGCACGTATTGTCATTGGACGTGCCTCGCACCACGCGGTAGCATCGCACCATCTGCAACCTCCCATCGAGGGGATTCGCCATGGCATCTCGCATACGTTGTCTTGCACTCCAGGCGGTCTGGGTTGTGGCCCTGCTCGGCTGGTCGACCGGATGTGGCCGCAAGGCGGATGTACCCGAGGAAACGGCTCCGACTACAGTGCAGGCTGCAGCGACGAATTCCGAACCACCTGCGCCCCCTGCTCCTCCTCCTGTCCCACCCCAACCACAGGCTCCACCACCCAGTCCAGCCTCCGCCAACGCCCAGCCCACGACGGTGATCGCTTCAAAGCCTTCCGTTCCTCCGAAACCTCCGGCGCCTCCGGAACCCACTCCCGAGGACCTTCGGCCGCTCTTGCCGAAGCCTTCGCCTGTCCAGCGGAAACTTCTCGAGGGGCACACTGGCGCGGTCCGAAGTGTCGCCTTCTCTCCCGATGGGCGACAACTGCTGTCCGGCTCCGACGACCAGTCTGCCCGGTTGTGGGATGTGCAGACCGGTCTGGAGATCGCCCGCTTCCCCAACCATAAAGGCTGGGTGATGAAGGTGGCCTACGCCCCAGGCGGCTCCCTGGCCGCCACCGCCTCGACCGACCGCACGATCCGCCTGTGGGACCTCGCCACACGCACCGAGCTGCGCCAGTTGGTGGGCCACAAGGGCCCAGTGCTGTCGTTGTGCTTCTCGGCGGACGGCAAGACGCTTCTCTCGACCGGCGGTGAACCCGGAGTGCTGGCCTGGGACGTCGCGACAGGCAAGGTCACTCGCTCCTATGCCGAGCCGCCGAAAGCATTCGAGGCCGCCGCCATCAATCCGTGTGATGTGGCCTACTCCTGGTCCGGCCGATCAGTGCTGGCTGTGCGGCCTTCCGGTCTGCTCGCCTGGGATGCCGGTTCGGGGGCTCGACGCCCGGTGCTACCCGGGGTTACCGCCTTCGCCGTGTCGCCGAAGGGCCCCTTCGCCCTCACGGGCCATCCTGCCTTGATCAACCAGGGTCCGGTGGGAGGCGTCCGTCTCTCACACATGGACCAGGGACGAACGCTGGCAGACTTCGGAGCCCCGGCCGGCGATGCTCTGGCCCTGGCCTTCACCGCTGACGGGAAGCAAGCGCTTTCGGCCACACGGGAGGGCCTGGTACTCACCTGGGATTTGACTGCGGCGCTCAAATCGGCTACCAACCGCAAGGCGCCCCCGCTGGCGGTTAAGGATCCTGCGCTGGCCTTCTACGGCCATCAGGGGCCGGTCCATTGTGTCGCCGCCGACCCCACCGGGCGGTACGCTGCCTCGGGTGGCTTCGACAAGACCATCCGCCTCTGGCACCTCGAAGACGGCATCTCGCTGGGTATGCTGGGTGATCTGCTCGAATGGATCGAATGGGAGGTGTGGACGGTCAAGCGGACCCGGGTTTTGATCGCTGGGTTCGACGATCACACCGTCCGGCTCTGGGACGTGGCCCAAAAACGCGAGGTCTGCCGATTTGAGGGGCCAACGGGACCAGTCCTGGGCCTGGCTCTGAACGCCGACGGCACCCTCGCCGCCTCCGCTGGTCTGGACGGTCAGGTGCACCTATGGGAGGCGGCCACCGGGCAGCTTCGCTGGAAGTGCACTGCTGCCCGAACTGCGGTGCGTCGAGTCGCCTTCTCGCCCTCCGGCGACCTGCTCGCCTCCGCCGGCGCCGATGGCATCGCTCGGATCTGGCGCGTGATCGATGCTTCCGAGGCGTTCTCCGTACCAGGACACCTGGGAGGCGTCACTGCTCTGTACTTCACCCCTGATGGTAAGCAGTTGCTCACCGGGGCGGCTGACGGCATGGTCCGGTGTCTCGATGCGGCTACTGGCGCCGAACTGGACCGATTCGACACCCTCAAGGGACCCGTGGTACGACTGGCTCTATCACCCGATGGCAAGGAAGTCATCGTGGGCAGCGCTGGCCGGGTTGTCGAAGTCTGGGATCTCGAATCGCGCCGACCTCGCACCGCCGCTGCCATCAAGGCTGATTGGGTCACGTCCATCATCACCGCCTGGGATGCAACAACCTCGACCACCCAGCGACATCGTACCGGGACGGGCGCGCTGGCGGGTTACTGGATCAGCACCTGGAGCGAGGCTGCTCGTCTTGCTCGCGCGGCCGAACGCGCGGGGGCGGCGGATGTAGGCGGCGGTGGTGGCTCGCGTACCATCACCACCACGCGCACCATCACCATCCGCGGCGGTCGGCGCTAGGGATTACTTCTCCGAGGCCTTGATCAATTCACGCCGGAAGGTGCGCACCTGGTTCTGGATCACGGCCGGTAGCTTGGCGCGCAGCAGATTGCTGCCCTCGAACCAGCCTTCCGGCTCGGCAAAGAGGATGTGGCCCTCGACGAAGACCGCGCCCTTCGGCTTGGCCAGCCGCGTGATCTTCACGTAATAGGCCGCCCCCGAGTAGGGCGACGGCTTCCCTGTCTTCTTGCCGCCTCCCGCCCGAAGGATGGGGCGCCACTCGTTGGGAAACTCGGCATCTTTCTGAAAGCGCCGATCCAGGACTCCCACCGCGATGATCGAATCTTCGGTCTTGCTCCAGTACGAGTGCCCCGTGATCTTCAGCGCAACCTTCTCGATCAGGTTGAAGTCGATGTGGCCGTACCCCTCATGGTCGCGATCCTGGAACTCGATGCCGCGTTCCTTCAGCTTCGCCTCGGGCAGGTCGGCCGCCTTGCCCTCCTTGCGGTTCAGATCGAGGACCCGGCTGAGGAACTCCTTGTTGGCGATGGCGTCGAGATTGCCATGCGCCACGAAGGTCGCCTCCACCTGGCGCGTGACCGACATCGGCCCCGCCGGCGTGACCTCGCGCAGGACGAGCTTGTTCGGCGCCACGGGCGAGTTGCGCGTGAACTCCGCATAGTCGAAGTCCTCGCCGATCACTTTGCGCAGGATGGCCTGCTGTGCCTCGTCCGACTCGCCATCCTTCATGAGGGGGGCAGGAAACTTGATGGGCGTCTCCGCACCGACGTCCAGCCCCTTCTGCCGCATCTCGCGGAAAATCGGGTTGGCCTTCTCATGAGCGTCCGCGGGACCGAGGACGGCACACAGCACAACGACAAGAGAGGTCATAGTCGGAGGGATCCTGGGGTGGGAATCGTTATCGGGAGTCCGCCTCGCCAGCGGTCTGAATCAGCTCGCGCAGACCGCCCACCAGTTTGCCCGCCTGATCCGACGAGAGCCGCGCCATGCCCGCGGCCGGCCGCAGCGCCTCGGGGATGCTGAACTGACGCTTCCCCGCCGGAATGCGTCGCACGGCGAAGGCGCGCTCGGACGGAATACCCAGGCGAAACTCGCTGAGATCCACTTGCATCTCGGCATCCACCAGTTTGTTCGGAGGCAACCATTCGATCATGCCTTCCGAGCCATCGTAGCCTCCCCGGCCATCGGTGTCGATGCGCCAGACCAGGGTGTCCAGCCGGCCGGTGGCGCCATCGACCAGGAAGACGTAGCGCAGCACCACCGGCGCATGGCGTTTGCCGCGCGGCATGAATCCCGGCGTGTCCACGATGGCGCTGGTCGGCCCCGTGGCCACCACCCGCAGCGTCTTCAGACGGAGATAAACCTCGCCCAGCACCTGCCGCGCCAGCAGCCCCAGGTTGGCCCCTAGCCGGACCTGCGTCTCGGGCGACACCACCACGTCGCGGTCGTTGATGCGTACGCCGACTCCCACCCCTAGTCCCGCCAGGCGATACTGCCGGGCCTTGCCCTCGCCGCGGGGTTCCACTCGCGCCGTCATCGTGGTGAAGACCATGACCGCCAGGTCGGCAGTGAGGTCATTCACCAGGCGCTTCTGGTCGTCGGGCAGGCGGGGGTGACTCTTCAGCACGAGGTGGGTCCAACCCTGGGGGGCCGTCTTCCCGATCACTGTGCCGGGCTCGATCAGGTCGACCGTGCGGACCAGGGCCGTGCTGCGCGTGGGAGAATCCGCCCCGACCGAGCGAGGCCTATCCGATCCCGTGCCGGCACCGGTCGCCACCAGGGCCAGCGGTACCAGGGCCAGCAAGCCGATCCGCGACGGGGGAGTGTGGAGAGTAGCCATGCCTGAAGTCCCATTGCAGCCTGGAGATGGCTCGCCTCCTGCGCGCCTGATCAGGATTGTCCCCCAACCGCGCTGCGGTGTCAATCCACAGGCTCATCGGATCGAGGAATCGCCTGGTTGCTTCACCACGCCGCGCCTGCTCTGATAGAATCGGCCCAGGGCTGTCACAACGACCCCGTCTCCTGCCAGGGCGAGGTGCCCCGTTTATGTCCATGCCCAATTCTGAGTCGGCTGCCAACCGTCAACTCCTCTACGGAGTGCTGGCCCTGCGCCTGAACTTCATCACCCGGGCCGAGCTGCTGCTGTCGTTGCAAGCCTGGTACGCCGATCCCAGCCGGCCGCTCAGCGTCGTCATGGTCGAGCGCCAGGCGCTGGCGCCCCGCCGCCAGGCACTGCTCGACGAGGTGGTGCGCGAGTACCTCCTGCAGTACAACATGGATCCGGAGCAAAGTCTCTCCGCCGCCTGCGCCGCCCAGAGAATTCCGCTTGATCTGAACCTGCTCTCGCAGACAGCCCAGCGCGCCTCGATGGCCACCTTGCCCAGTTCCTCCACCGTCGAGGAACGCCTGGGCCGCGCCCTGACCGAACCTGAGGAGCCGGCCCCCGAGACCCCGCGCCGGTTTCAGGTCATCCGTCCCCATGCCAGCGGCGCGCTGGGTGAGGTCTTCCTGGCCCACGACAACGAGCTGAACCGCGAGGTGGCGCTGAAGCAGATCCAGGCCGCCTACGCCAACCACCCTGACAGCCGGGCCCGCTTCCTGCTCGAGGCCGAGATCACCGGCAGTCTCGAACATCCTGGCGTCGTTCCGGTCTACAGCCTGGGTCACTACGAGGATGGCCGGCCCTTTTACGCCATGCGCTTCATCCGCGGGCAGAGCCTGCTCGAGGCCATTCAGCAGTTCCACGATGCCGACCGCCCCGGACGCCACCCCTCCGAGCGCGCCCTGGCCCTGCGCGGCCTGCTCCGCCGCTTCGTCGATGTCTGCAACGCCGTGGCCTACGCCCACTCGCGCGGCGTCATCCACCGGGACATCAAGCCGGCCAACATCATGCTCGGCGAGTATGGCGAAACCCTCGTCGTGGACTGGGGCCTGGCCAAGGCTTTCAACCAGCCGATCACCCACGATTCCATCGAGCTGCCCCTGCACCCCTCCACTTCGGGCTCCACCCAGGCCACCATGCTCGGCCAGGCGGTCGGCACCCCCGCCTTCATGCCGCCCGAGCAGGCCGCCGGTCGTATCGACCAGATCGGCCCACCCAGCGACATCTACAGCCTCGGCGCCACGCTCTACAACCTGCTCACCGGCCTGCCTCCGTTCATCGGGCACGCCAACGAGGTCATTCGCCTGGTTCAGCGCTGCGAGTTCATGCCGCCGCGCAAGGCCAACCCTCTGGTCCCTGCCCCGCTCGAGGCCATCATCCTTCGGGCCATGGCTCTGAACCCCGAGGAACGCTACCCGTCTGTCAACGAGCTGGCCCAGGAGGTCGAACGCTGGCTCGCCGACGAGCCGGTCCTGGCCTACCGCGAATCGCTGCTCGAACAGACCCAGCGCTGGACGCGACGCCATCGCCCTCTGGTGTACGGCCTGGGCGCTCTCCTGGTGACCGCCGTGGTCGGCCTCGCCGGCGGCCTCTTCGCCGTCAACGTCGAGCAGACGCGCACCGCCCAGCAACGCGACCTCGCTGAGTCGAACCTCGAGCTGGCCATGAAGGCCGTCGACCAGTGCTTCGTCATCGCCACACGCGATCCCCTTTTGCAGCAGGATCGCATGCGCGGCGTGCGCAAGCTCCTCCTGGCCCAGGCGCTCGAGTTCTACGAGAACTTCCGCGTCAAGCGCCCCGACGATCCATCCATTCAGATGGAGCTGGGCAAGAACGCTTTCCGCGTCGCCCTCATCACTGAGGAGGTCGGCGCCAAGGCACGCGCCATCGAATCGTACGAGCGCGCCCGTGAGATGCTCGACATCCTCGTCGTCGAGCAGCCGGACAACCTCGAACTCCAGGCCGATCTCGCCCGCATCCTCAACAACCTCGGCACGCTCCAGCGCGACACCAACCACCCCGGCGCCACCGAGTCACTGAGTCGGGCCCTGAAGTATCGCGAGGCGCTGGCTCAGGTGCAGCCCAGCAGCGCCGAGGCTCAGAGCGAACTGGCCAGCACCTGCAACAACCTCGGCGTGCTTCTCCGCGATCAGGACCGCCCCCGCGAGGCACAGAAATACTTCCTGCAAGCGCGCGGCATCCTCGAGACGCTGACCCAGAAGCCTGGCCACGAAGATCGCTACGCGGCGCAGCTGGCCGCCACCTACAACAACCTGGCCGGCCTCCTCGCCGAGATCGAGGACGGCGACGCCGCCCGCAAGGCCTACGAACGCGCCCTGCAACTGTGCGAGCTGCTGGTCGAGAAGGATCCGCGCCAGTCCAACGCCCGCGCCGACCTGGCCCGCACCCTCCTCCATCTCGGCGCGCTGCTCCACGCCGAGACTCCCGACCGGGCGCGGGCCTACTACGAACGCGCCCGCACCCTGGCCGAGGAACTGGTCCGCGATTTTCCCGAGGTCTTCGAGTATCGCGCAGACCTGGCCCGCGCCTGCGACGATCTGGGAGTGCTCCTGCCCAAGCCCGCCCAGGTCGAGGAGGCCATCCGGTTGCACCTGCGTGCCATCGACCTGCTCGACCGCCTGATCCGCGAGCATGGCGACATCACCGACTATCAGCTGTCGCTGGCCGGCGCCTGCGTCAACCTGGCCAACACCTACCGCGACGCCGAGCGCACCGCCGAGGCCCTGCCGTGGTACGCCCGCGCCCTGGCCCGGACCGACGAACTACACCGCAAGCAGGAACAATGGCCCGCCCTGCGTCGGCTCCGACGAAACGCCCTCTGGGGCCGTGGCGATGCCCTCGTCAAACTCCGCAAGGGAGCGGAGGCCCTGGCCGATCTCGACCTGGCGCTGAAGCTGGCCGTCCCGGGCGAACGCGACCACGACCTCATCCGCCGCAGTCGTGCGTTCGCCCTGGCACTGGCCGGCAAACACAGCCAGGCTGCCGCCGAGGTGGACGCCCTGGCCCGGAATGCCGGCGACAACCGGGGCGAACTGCTGTACGATCTGGCCTGTGTCGCCGCCCTGGCTGCGAAGGCCGCCGCCGTCGATCCGGCGCTCGACGCCACCCAGCGCACCCGCCAGACCAACGACCTGGCCGGCCGCGCGGTGGACCTTTTGACCCGCGCTCAACTCGCCCGCTTCTTTCAGGATCCCGACCACGTCGCGCAACTTCGCCAGGATCGCGACTTCGACTTTCTCCGCAACCGCGAGGAGTTCCGCAAGTTCCTCCAGCAGTTCGACCCCAAGTGAACGGCCGGCTCGCCCCCGGCCCTCGGCAGAGGATGACCGCCATGGATCGGCTCCGCGAAGAAATTCTGTTTCATGATCGCCAGGCCCGCGAGCGCGCGGGCCGCTTCAGCTCGCGCGATCTCTGCTTCACCGACGACGACTACCTGGACCACGAAACCTGGATCCGCCCCGCCTTCCAGCGTCTGGGCCCCGTGGCCGACTGCGACGTTCTCGACCTCGGCTGTGGCCACGCCATGGCCTCGGTCGTGCTGGCCCGCCAGGGCGCCCGCGTCACCGCCGTCGATCTGTCCAGCGGCTATCTCGGCGAGGCCGCTCGCCGCGCCCTGGCCAATGGCGTCGATCTGGACCTCGCCCAGGCCGACGCCGAACGCCTGCCATTCCCCGATGCCTCCTTCGACCGGATCTGGGGCAACGCCATCCTGCATCACCTGGACATCACCCGGGCCGCTCGCGAGATCCGGCGGGTGCTGCGACCGCAGGGCCTGGCCGTCCTCTGCGAGCCCTGGGGCGACAACATCCTGCTCGAATGGGCCCGGCGCCGACTCCCCTACCCTGGCAAGGCGCGCACCCGCGACGAGCAACCGCTCCACGGCAGCCAGCTGCCCGCACTCCGCGCCGTCTTCCCGCACCTGCAGATCGAGGGCTTCCAGCTGCTGGGCATGGCACGGCGCCTCGTGGGACCAGGCCGACTCAGCCGTGGCCTCACCTGGTGCGATACGCGTCTGCTGACCGCCGTCCCCGCGCTGGGACGGATGTGCCGCTACGCCGTTCTCACCTTGCCTCGCGAGCCGTAGAATACTTCATGGGTCCCTGTTCACGGAGTAACCTCGGGTCATGGCTGACGACCGGGTCCAGCCAACCACTGCCGCTCTCACCCCCCTCCTCGCTGGTCGCGAGGCTCCCCTCTGGCCCCCCGTGGCGCAGTGGAGCCTGGCGCTGCTGGCTGCGCTGGGCTTCACGCTCATCGCCTACCGCGGCTGGGGGCTCACGCGCTTTAGCACCCGCCCGTTGCCGCTCCAGCGCGCCGTCCTCGACCTCAACGCCGCCGAGGAGATCGACCTGCAGATGCTGCCTGGCATCGGCCCCACACTGGCCCGCCGCATCGTCGAGAATCGGCCCTACCAGTCGCTGGAAGACCTCCAACGTGTCGCCGGCATCGGCCCCGAAACCCAGGCCCGGCTCCGCCCCCATCTTCAGGTGCGCGAACCACCAGCCCCGATGCCTCCACGCGAGCCTCCTCCTCGCCTCAAGGAAGGGGCACCCGTTTTCAACGCCTCGGTCCGGAAGAAACCTCCCGAGGCGATCGTGCAACTGAACCGGGCCACGCTCGAGGAACTCCAACGCTTGCCGGGTGTCGGGCCGACCCTGGCCGCACGCATCATCGCCGCCCGCCCCTTCGCCCGCGTGGACGATCTGCGCCGGGTCAAGGGAGTCGGTCCCAAGACGCTCGACAAACTTCGCCCCTTCGTCGCCTGCAACGAGCCGTGAGCCCCTGTTGTCCCCGTTGAGGGTATCGGATGGCAGCGCACTTCGAGATGGTCAGCAAGTTCCGCCCCGCGGGTGATCAGCCCCAGGCGATCGCCAGCATCCTGCGCGGCTTCGAGCAGGGACGCAACACCCAGGTGCTCATGGGAGCCACCGGCACTGGCAAGACCGCCGTCGCCTCCTGGATCATCGAGAAGGTCGGCCGACCTACCCTGGTGCTGGCCCACAACAAGACGCTCGCCGCCCAGCTCTACAAGGAGTTTCGCGGCTTCTTCCCACACAACGCCGTCCACTACTTCGTCAGCTACTACGACTACTACCAGCCCGAGGCCTACATCCCGCAGCGCGACATCTACATCGAGAAGGACGCGCTTATCAACGAGAACATCGATCGGCTCCGCCTCGCTGCCACCTCGGCGCTCGTCAGCCGTGAGGATGTTATCATCGTCGCCAGTGTCTCCTGCATCTACGGCCTGGGATCGCCCAGCGACTACAAGCGCATGATGGTCCGCCTCGTCAAGACCGAGCAAGTGGATCGCGATAATCTCCTGCTCCGCCTCGTGGACATTCAGTACCAGCGCAACGACATCGCCTTTACGCGCGGCACCTTCCGGGTGCGCGGCGACACCGTCGAGGTCTGGCCCGCCTACGAGGAGTTCGCCATGCGCATCGAGCTGTTCGGCGACGAGATCGAACGGCTGGCCTACATCAACCCCGTTTCCGGCGATACGCTCCGCGAGCTGGACGAGCTGTACATCTACCCCGCCAAGCACTTCGTCACCCCGGAGGATCGCATCAAGCAGGCAGTCGAGGAGATCCGCAAGGACCTCGACAAACGCCGCGAGGAACTGCGCAACCAGGGCAAGCTGCTCGAGGAGCAGCGCCTGACCGCGCGCACCAACTTCGACATCGAGATGCTCCTCGAGGTGGGCCATTGTCCGGGCATCGAGAACTACGCGCGCTACTTCTCCGGCCGCAATCCTGGCGAGCCGCCCTACACGCTGATCGACTTCTTCCCCGAGGATTTCCTGATGGTGGTGGACGAATCGCACGTCACGCTGCCCCAGGTTCGCGGCATGTTTCACGGCGACCACAGCCGGAAGCTCACGCTCGTCGAGCATGGCTTCCGCCTGCCCAGCGCGCTCGATAACCGCCCCTACCGCTTCGACGAGTGGGAAAAGCGCGTGCAGCGCTGTCTACTCATGTCGGCCACCCCGGCCGCCTACGAGCTGGAAAAGACCGGCGGCGAGGTGGTCGAGCAGATCATTCGTCCCACCGGCCTGGTCGATCCCGTGCTGCACGTCCGCCCGGCCCGGGGCCAGGTGGCCGACCTGCTCGCCGAGATCCGCAAGCGCGCCCACCGCAACGAGCGCACCCTGGTGACTGCCCTGACCAAGCGCCTGGCGGAGGACCTGTCGAACTACTTCCGCGAGGCCGGCCTGCGCTGCAAATGGCTCCACAGCGAACTGGATGCCATCGAACGCATCCAGATCCTGCGCGAGCTGCGCCAGGGTGCCTTCGACGTCCTGGTCGGCGTTAACCTGCTGCGCGAAGGTCTCGACCTACCCGAGGTATCGCTGGTGGCCATCCTCGATGCCGACAAGGAGGGCTTCCTGCGTAGCGGTACGTCGCTGATTCAGACCATCGGCCGCGCCGCCCGCAACGTCAACGCCGAGGTGATCCTCTACGCCGACAAGGTCACCGATTCGATGCAATTCGCCATCACCGAAACAGCTCGACGGCGTGCCTTGCAGATGAAGTACAACGAGGAGCATGGCATCACGCCGCAGACGGTCCGCTCGGCCATCGAGACGGGAATCGAGGAGGAAATCGAGGCGCGCAAGATGACGCGCGAGGCTGCCGGACAGCTCGAAGCCGACGTGGACGTGGAAGAGGTCCTAGAACAACTGCATCAAGACATGTTGCAGGCGGCCACCGAGCAGCGCTATGAGGAAGCCGCCCGGCTGCGCGACCAGATCCGCAAGCTGCGCGGCGAATCGGTCGCCAGCCCTCAGGGCGAGGCGAAGCGGCCGCGCGGCCGACGACGCAAGTAGTCCGGAGATGTTTAGTGGGGAGGGGCAATGTTTGATCCGTATCACCGGTGGCTATCCATTCCTCCGGACCAGCGTCCCCCCACCTACTATCAGCTGCTCGGCATCGCCCCGGGAGAGACCGACACCGAGGTGATCGAGGAAGCCGCCGTGCGTCAGACTACCCATGTGCGCAGCTACCAGATGGGCCGTTACTCGGAGATCAGCACCGCCATTCTCAACGAGATCGCCCAGGCGCGGGCAGTGCTGCTGCACCCCGACAAGCGGCGCGACTACGACGCCCGGCTGGCCCCCAGCGAGCCCGGAGTCGCTCCGGTCGAGATGATCGAGGTGGAACGAGTAACCTGGCCAGTCCGTCCCCCCAGTCCGCCTCCGGGCCAACCTCCCCTGACCCGGCGCGATGGCCTGGTACTACTCATCGGGGCTGGCTGCATGCTGGTCGCCCAGGTAGCCGCAGTGGTGATAGTGCGTGTGGGCATGTCGCTGTTCCAGGCCCTGCGCCGGGGAAGTGATTGACGCCGGGGGATGGTCAATCTAGCATGGGGACCATCCTACCTAACGCTTTCGGGGTAACTCTCCATGCATCGACGCCATCTGTTTGCTTCCCTCCTCGTGCTGGGGCTGGCCCTGGCTCCTACCTACGCCGAGGAAAAGAAAGCACGCGACATCTTCGACCACGCCGCCCACAAGGCCGCCACGGGTGTCCGCAAGATTGTCCTCGTGGCCGACACCGACCCGCATGGGCCGCGCGGCAACCATGAATTCGTGGCCGCCGCCGTCTACCTGGCTCGCACCATTAATGCACACTATCCGGGTGCCTACGCTGCCGTCTACACGAAGCAGAAGTGGCCCAAGGATCTCGACCATGCCGATGCCATCATCGTGCTGATGAATCATGGCGGCTCGGCCGTGAACCCCGCCGTGAAAAAAGCCATGGCCCGTGGCGCTGGCTTCATGGCCATCCACTACGGCGTCGAGGTCAACAAGGGCGACCAGGGTGAGCAATACAAGAACTGGCTCGGCGGCTACTTCGAGCCGTTCTGGTCGGTCAACCCCTGGTGGACGCCCGACTTCAAGGAGATCCCGCGCCATCCCACCACCCAGGGTGTCAAGCCGTTTGCCATCAACGACGAGTGGTACTACCACATGCGCTTCGTCGATGGCCAGAAGGGTGTCGCCCCCATCCTGGCCGCGCTGCCGCCGTTGAACACCATCCAGGGGGGCGGAAAAAAGGCTAGCTCGCACGGTGGCAACCCCGAGGTGTGGAAGGAAGTCTCCGCCGGCAAGAAGCAGGTGATGGCCTGGGCCTACGAACGCCCCGATGGCGGGCGTGGCTTCGGTTTCACCGGGCTGCACAAGCACGAGAACCTGGGCAACGCCAGCATGCGGACTCTACTGCTCAACGCCACTGCCTGGGTCAGTAAGTTGGAGGTGCCGGAAGGTGGCGTACCGAATCAGCCTCTGTCGCGCGATGGTCTGGAAGAACTGATTGATGCAGGGAAGCTGGCGGTGAAGCGCCGAGGCATCTGAGAGGGGAGGCGGGAAAAACCAGGACGGCAAAGCCCGATCGATCGCCGTCCCCGCCTGGCTGGAGCTTCTGGAAGCGTTCCCGCCTCCAGGAGCCCCGGCCAATCCGCCAGGCTGCGCATCAGGTAGACCCGATACCCTTCCCCGAGCCGTTTGCCCAGGACCCACCACAACGCCACCCCCGGGTAGAATCCCAATCCCAGTATCGCTTTCGGGACGATGAACGCGCGCCTGAGGGGACCGCAGGACCCGTTCGCAATCAATCCACACGCTCCACGAGCACAACCCCGTGCCCGGCTCGACCCATCCCGCATGTACCGCCGTGAACCGCCAGCTGAGATACTGGGTGTCCCGTGCCGCAATCATCAGCGTGACCGACAACCACCACTCCAGGTGACGGCGCATCTCTGCTTCCGACCCAGGAGAATGCTCTCCCATGATCCTCCCCGTTATGCTGGCCGCAGTGCCGCCCACCCGTAGACAACCGTGAAGAAGAGGAACAATACGGTCAGCCCGTGGTAGCCCAGCCGCAACCACCACGCCGTCAGGTGCTCCTTCACGTCGAACACCGCCTGCAGGCAGACACGCACACCCCAGAACACAGCGACATAGCCGCAGAACCCCCGGGCCAGGTAACCGCCGGCCGCCAGTTCGCGCGTGTTGAAGAGGGTGAGCATCCCAAACGCCACGATCGACAGGACGACATACCCCCCGTAGACCCAGTACATCTGCCGGTGCAGCCGCGAGAGGCACGCCAGCTCCTTCCCCCAGTCGAGCCGGAAAGGGACCAGGGCCGAGGCCACCAGAATGCCGAAGTGCCCAATCCCGGCCGTGGTCAGCAGGCCGACCAGCATCTCCTCTGTCATCGCACGGCTCCCATGGCTTGAAGAAACGGCACCACGACCTGGAGGACGAATGGCCGGTGAAACAACAGCCCCAGCGGTACGACCAGTACAGCCATGGTGAACAGCCAGCCGCGCCAGCCACCTCCGAGACCGATCGCCCCTCCCGCGCGACTCCGCTCTACCAGAATGCCAACCCCCTGTAGCAGGAAGAACACGGTCGGCCCACCGTATCCGCCACCGGCAGGCCACGAGATCACCAGGTCGTGAACGATGCCACTGAACACGAACCCGGCGAATACGGCCCCACGCGCTCCCAGCCGGGGAGTCAACGGGCGGAACAGGAAGCGGTGGGTCAGATCGCGGAAGGCTGTGTTCCACCTCCGGCCCCAGAAGTCGCTGAGGCTTGTCGCGTACAGCGGCCAGTGCATCAACGGCTTCGCCTCGACACCCGCGCTCCGCCAGGCGCTGGAAAGCAGGTGGAACGATCCGAAGTGGAGCACCAAAATGATGCCGACCATTCCGACCCAGCCCACCAGGTACGGATACTCGCCTGGAATCAACCGCGCCAGCCCGATAAGTACCGTCACGCCCAGCGCAAACTTAACCAGGGCGAATAACCATTCAGCGCGGGTGGGTGGAGGCAGCGCCTCCGTCCGATCCGACCGGAGGAAACTGCTTGCATCCAGTCCTGGCCAGGCCACGAGGTACCCGAGATGACGCCACCGCGAGACACCCCGGACCGGCGTCCGTCGCCACGTTAGCCACTTGCATCCGCAGAAGATCACGAAGGCGAGAAGCCACATGACGGCCCACCGAGGCCAGTCATTCGGCGCGAGAAGTACCACCAGCAGTGGGAACAGGAGCAGCGGCCCCCAACCTACCCACCACTTCACCACGCGACTGCGCGGCGTCGATTCGACGCTCACCGCGCTTTCCACTGGCAACCTCCGCTTACCACCGCTGCCAAACCCGATACAAAGCCCGCGACTATGGCGCCACGCTGAGTTAACCTCAGCGGGCGACCTCGAAGCGGGAGCTTGTCAACACTGGACACCTCCCGCATTCTCACCCTCGATCACGCTGACTTCAACCATGTCGTTTGCTTCACTCTTTGAACAAAACAAAGGCCGACTCGTCGAGTGCGGCCCATCCAGTGGGCTATCACCAGGGCCGGCAACGAGGAATGCTCCGGTCTGATGCTATTACTTCCCGGGTCGATCTTTGAGGTCGACTCTCAACGTCTCCGACGACAGGATCCGCTCGTAACCGCTCCCCGGCAGGGTGCCCACCAGCCGAACCTTGAACGTGCGGGCGTCCTCCGGCAACCCAGCCACCGGGAACCGCAGCTCGCTCGTGTTCTTGCCCTGCTTGAGAAGGAAGACCCGACCCGGTGGGGCGAACGGTGACTGGTGGAACGCATAGCCCTGCTGGACGAGCACCTTGCCCTCCGAGGTGGTTACCACCAGCTCGAGTCCGTCATACGCCGAGGTGAAGTTCGACCGCACAGCCAGGTTTCGGCCCGTGCCATTGTCGAGAGTCACCTCGCACCGGAAGAGAATGTCCTGCCCCAGTCGCTCGGCCGACGCCTTGTTCAGGAGCAGCGGCACGGCCGGTTCGGGGCCTGCATGCGAAATGTCTCGCGAGCATATCAGGAAAGCTACCGCAGTCACCAGAATCAGCAGGCCTCGTACCATGGGACTCCTCCTTCTGCGATCCAGAGCATGCATCCAACCACTCGGGATCATACGCGCGGTTAGTCCAAGGCACCATGATCCGGACCGGGCTCAAACGGGATTAGCGCCGGATGCCGGAGGCACCACTGGACGGCGGCTTCCTCCAACGGTTCGTCCATGCCATCACATAGTATCCGGTATACCCGCTCCTGCTCCGCCAGCGGGATCGGTGGGAGATCCGGCCGGTTCATCGGCCCGCACTCCGGGTCGCCAACGCTTCGCCCATAATCCCGCACCTGTTCCAACATCGATCGCGCGCGCCCGGCTAAATCACTCTCCACGGTGCCATCCGAGAACCTGTCCAGGGCGAACTGCGCGAGGGCCTCGAAATACCCATCCCAGTTTCCACACCCGTTCCGAGAGCATTCCGCCGTCAGGCGAAGCACCGCCCGGACCAACTCGCCCTGTACCGTGGGGGCCACGTCGTGGTCTGGCACAAGCCGCTCCGCTAGCTCCCAGAATTCGTCGTTCATGCGTGGCACGTCCACTACCCTCCTGTGGTTGAAGCACCGTGCCTGGCCCCCCCAGGAACGGCTCTTCTAACCCGCTTGCGGCTGACGGCGCGAGGTCAGGTGCGCCGCCCAGTAATGAGACGTCTTGGCCACCACCGTCACCACATTCTTGATCTCGCGCTTCAGGGTGAAGCGAGGGCCGGCAAGCAGATAGATCACATCCCCCTCGCGGGGGACCATGACATTCTCGACGATGATCGCTCGCATCATCCAGACGGCCATGTCCTCACTCCGGCACTGAACCCCGACTCAACCTGGACACTTGCCTGACACGGTCGAGAGGCCAGTCACCATCTGAATGCCACGCCCACTGGTTCAGCAATGGGAATCTGGCCAGACACGACGGGGTCGAGGTGGTTTTTCTCCGGGATGCCCAGCTTGCGCTGAGCCATCCCGGTGAGCGCTTCCAGGATTGCTCGTCGGGCATAGAGCGCGGTGGTGTACCCTGGATCGATGTGGGGGGCCACCTCCACCACCTCGAACCCAACCACCGGCGTTTCATGGCACAGCCGGCGAATGGCCGGAAGCAGTTCGCGCGGAGTCAGACCACTTGGCTGCGGCGTGCCAGCCCCAGGAGCGAACGCCGGGTCATGCACGTCAATGTCCAGGGATATGTAGTTGTACTTCGGGCCGTCCAGCGCCTCGTCGATCGCCTTCTGCAGGACGGCGAATGGTTTGATCCTCGTGTCGGGATTCTGAGACACCGAGGGAATGTTGGGCAGGATGCGCTCATCGGCACGAATGAACCGCGGTCCATAAGCGGCGCTGCGGTGTCCGAGCGTCATGTCCACCGGCGCGCCAAGGATGACCGCATCGGCCCTGACCGCTTTCAGGTCTTCCGGAGTCATGCAGAACGGCAAGCCCAGGAAGATCGGGATCCCGGCATAAGCGGGCGTGAACACACTGCGTTGCAACTGGATCGGCCCTGGCTCTCGTTTCGCTTCGCCCGCCCGATCAATCTTTGCGTTCCAGCCTGCACCTCCAAAGCTCGGAATGGAGACATCCTTTCATCTATCCGGTCATCCAGAGTCGAGCCACGGAGCAAACCTGCTGCGATGCATGGCTTCATCCCCACCATGCGCACACACCTCCAGCAGTCCACCTCACTGGGAGCGCGGGTCCCACCGAAACGAAGCAGCGAGCAAGCTTGTTGCAGCGGACCACATGTTAGTCGTCCAACATCAGGTTGCCGTCGGCATGGGATTCCACGAACTCGTCGTCCTCCAGCCTGTCGGGATCCCCTCGGGGATGGCACCATGCCTAGGTGCTTCGCTGGTCAGGTGCTACGCCTGGTTCCGTTATTGCCGACGAACTTCCCCATTTTCGCCAGAGGAAATGCACGCAGGCCGCCACACCGAGCCAGCCAACCAGTGCCATAGCGGTCGTCCATACGGCGGCGAACAGGCCTTGTCTCCAGTCCGGTGGATGGAGGCTGCCCAGGCTATCCTCCCCGGGAACGTGCCACACGGTGGCTCGCCGACCTACCTCGTCGCGAGACGCCTTCTCGGCGTCCTGCTCTCGTCGGTAGCTGCCCGGGGCAACCACGGACACCCGCTCTGCTTCTGCTGTGTCGCCCTCAACCTCCCACACCACATGCCACGGACCGTTTGCTCGCGGTAACGGCCGATCATAGCGTATCAATCGAACGCTAGCTACCGTTCCATCGGTGGAAACAGATAGCCAATCTACCCGCGCCTGCCGCCAGGTGACCACCGCCAGCGGCGTGAACACCAGCGTGAACACAGCCGTGAGCAATGGCACCAGGTACGACGGGGTAGCACGAGGATTCACTGAACACCGATCGGGCCCTGTGTGGTGCGTCATCCCAACCCCCTCCACCACCCAACCGAAAGGCTCTGCAGCCAGAGCCACTGGTCAGACAGTATACCTCGAGCGGCGGGTCTGTGCCCTCGGTCGGCTTCAGCGCTCTCCCTCGGTTCGGTGCATTAAGTTGTCCACCGCGCGGGGGGCTCAATGGGCCGCACTTTTGGACAACAGGTTGAGCACCAGCACCCCGGCGACGATGAGCGTCATCCCGAGGATGGCCCACCCGTCCGGGATCTGCTTGTAAAGGATGGCGCCGGCGGCCGTCACCAGAACCACCCCCAGGCCCGACCACATCGCGTAGGCCACGCCCACGTTCATCGACCGCAGGCACACCGACAGGAAATAGAATGCCACCCCGTAGCCTGCGACAACAAGCAGGCTCGGAAGCGGCCTGGAGAACGATTCGGACGCCTTCAGCGCGCTCGTGGCGATGACCTCTCCGACGATGGCAATCGCAAGATACAGGTAAACCATCCTGCCCTCCGTTCTTCCGCCGAACGTCCGAGTGTACCTGCGGATTGGGCCTGGGATACCTTTACCCCTTCTGAACCGAGAGTGGCCCGTCTCATCTGGTGCGTCGATTTGTTCGGCCAGGTTTCTTCTTCATTCTGGCCTTTTTCCGGATGCTGACCCACTTTTCACTTCGCTCTCCAGGCGGTGAATGCGTGTTTCCAGGCTCCACAGCGCTTGCCCCACAACCATGCCAACCACCCCGAACAGAGCCAGAACGAGCCCAGATTGCAGTGAGACCCGCTGGCCAGAGAACCAGAGAATCAGACCAGCCAGTACCGTGAGGCACGACAAACCACTTGTGAGAATTGCCACGTCAGGGACTCCTTCCACCTCATCACAGTCGAGTTGAGCCCAATGATCATGATCAGCGAACCATCCCGACCAGAAGAACGGATTCGCTGCCATGAAGGATCCGGCCGTTCGCTCACTCCTTGCCGAGTACAAGGTCCAGCGCCCAGCACCCGCGCACGTGCGGGCTGGGTTCGCGACAGTGAGCAAGCAGGCCGGAGTAATCGCACCCTGCGTCCAGCAGGGCATCCGCCAGGATCGGCATCGTGGTGAAGTCCTGCGACTCATAAACCTGCCGGGCGATTGCGACCACCGAGGCGGTTCGCCAACCGGCGTAGAACGGACCAGGGCGGAATGGGTTGCCAATGATGTCGCGCACAAAGGCCGCAGTCGCCTGCCGAACCGGAGTGAGTTCCTCCCTCGGAATCGTGTTCACTTGATCGCACTCCCCCTTGAAGAAGGTCCACAAGCCGACCACCGCATCGGCGAGGGCAGCGTAGTGGCCCCGTGTTCCTGGTGGGCCTCGCTCCGTCAGCTCGCAGGCCACTTCCTCGGCGGACAGCTGGATGTCAACGAACGGATCTCCGTTGGTGTAGGTGTCTGCCACCCGCTCTGCCGTCTCCGCCCACTCGCGCAGGGGGCCGACCAGCAGATCCGGGCGCTGGCCGCACACCGCCAACGCGTACCGCAAGGCAAGCCGCGAGAATTTCTCCACCCCCAGGCTGTTGAGCATCTTGACAGGCGATTCGCTGACCAGCCATTGCGCCTCAGTCATCGAGCACCTCCGCTCTCACCCTGGCCGACTCGGAGGCAGGGTGCAAGGCCCACTGTGCTGCATCGCTCTGTTCGATACCGCCGGCTCTCGCCCATGCCCCACAACTCCTTCAGTGACTCATCTGGGTTCGATCTGTCTTCGGAATTACCCGGGCCGGGTCGATCGGTGGCTTGCCGAGTCGGGCCATTAGCTCGATCAGAACCAGGGCATTCGGAATGTCTACCAGCGCGACCTCGACCCAATCTTCCCAACCAAATTCGTCCCCCGCCGGGACGATCACCAGATACCCGCGACTCACCGCATACTCGATGTCTTTCCAGCGGCGACGTTTCCCGCCATGCGCAACTCCCGCGGTGCGAAGGGGCAGGTGCCCGAACTTGACTGACGCCAGAAAGCCAGCCGCTTGACCGAGGGATAGCCCCGCACCCATGGGAGTCCGGACTTCATGCCTGAAAAATATATGCTGGGTCTCCTGTTCGGTGCGCTCTCTGTTGTGGCCGTTTACTCGCGTTTCTTGCTTTTCCTCGACGTCCTCGACTCGCGGGGCTTTCCCTGTTCTTCTCGATGATCCGGCAGCGGTGCGTCATGCCCCCTCCCCGCTTCTCCTCAATCCGACGGCGTTCCATGTCGGCGGATTAATGCGCTGAATAGCAGCCAATCCGCGATCAATTCGGCCAGAGAACGCCGACTTCGTCCCAACATCTAATTCAACACCGCAGCGGGTATCGGCTCACTTCGCAGGCGGCACCGCGTACACCCACGCCGACCCATCCTTGTTTCCCACTGCGAGCGACTTCCCGTCGGGGCTAAAGGCGATCGCCATGGAATGGTCTGTTCCCTTCATGGCTACCACTTCCTTCCCCGTACGTGTGTCCCACACGCGGATCACCTTGTCATTGCTGGCGGTCGCCAACCGCTTGCCATCGGGGCTAAATGCCACCCGCTTCACCGCCACCTTGAGACCTTCCACCAATGGCCTGGCCTTGCTCGTACGCAAGTCCCACACCCGAACCGATGCCCCCGTGTCCTTGATCAGCAGCCCAGCCGGCGTACCCCGACTGCCAGCTGTGACTGGTACCGCGACATGTTCGCTGTCCGGGCTGAACACCACGTCTCCAGCCGACGCCCATTCGCCGTAATTCACACCCGACTTCACCATGAAGTTATGGATAAGTTTCCCACTATCTGCCTCACAGACCCGAATCTCACCCGCCTCCGGCAGCTCTCCACCGGCTCCGTTTGTGCCAGCCGCGATCAGCTTCCCGTCCTTGCTCCATGCCACCGAACTGGCAGCCGTCGAGAGTTTCTCTGACCGATGGATGATCTTCCCAGTCTTCACATCCCAGACAACCACGATGCCTCCGGGAAGGCCGTGCCGTCCGCCCACCGCCGCAACTGACCCCGCGGTGGCCAGCTGCTTGCCGTCCGGGCTCAACGCCATTGCATACACATCCGGTCGGAACGTGAACTGCTGCCCACGATCCAGAATCGGGTCGATCTTGACCAGTTCCTTGCCATCCGCCATGGAGAACACCGTGATCTCGCCCCAGTAATTGACCGCCACGATCTTGAAGTCCGGGGTAATCGCGACCACAGGACCGCCATACCCTTCGCGGGCAATCTCCGGCAGCGAAGACTTCTGCTGGCCGGTGACCGGGTGCCACACCCGGACTGTCCGGTCGTCTCCTGCAGTCGCCAGGCTTTTTCCATCAGCAGCCCAGACCACTGTGGTTACCGCCTTCGTGTGCCCCTTGAGGTGTACCGGCTTCTGCGAGTCCGCCGCGAGTCCCACCGTCCCCACGGCCAGTAAAGTAAAGGCTATCATCGCTGCACGGGTTGCATGCATTGCCGGTCCGCCCTCGTTGGTGTTTAGCAGACATGAAGAATCGCCTGAGGCACATGCCTTCAAGCGGGAATCTGCACCGACCGGATCGAACACGAGTAGGCCCTTGGTGGCGGAACAATCTGGGTCTTTGCCACCAGACACACCCATGCAAGCTACCCGCTACGCGGAGATAGACTCGGTGCGCGAGCATGTAGCCGGTGTTTGCCAATCAGGCAAACCAGTCACATTCTCGTCCGCGCCGTCGGAAAGTTCAAGGAGGTCGCGTGAATGCAGGGGTAGCAGGGCGGCTCTCGTCTCTCGCTAACAGGCACTGCCAACACGTTTCGGTAGCTGAGATATCATTGTCGCCAGGGGCATGCAACGGTGCCGCTGAGCACTTCAACCCATGCGAGCAAACTTGCTCGCCGGGTCAGGTGTATTTGTCAGGTCACCATACCCTCCGGAAGCACTACCAGCCCAACCACAGGATCAGCTGGTCCAGTTCGGTCGCAGCCCCCTGGAGGCGGTGCGCAATCCGTTCGTTTCCTGGCCCGGTTTCTTCGGCCGTGGCTTCGCAGCACACCCACCCTCCTGACACCTGCCGAAACCCAAACGTGTAATCAGTCGTTGTGTCTCCCCGCACCCTGCGGGCGGTCACGACCCGTCGACCGTCCGGCCCTTCCGGCGCTGGGGTGACAGTGATCGCTGTCCCGTTCACCGACTTCCCCTGAGCCTCTGCCCGGAGCCGATCCACCACCGCCACAAAGCCATCACCAGCAGTTGCTGCCGGTGCCCCTGCCGGCCGCCCACATCCCTCAACCACCAACCCAAGAATGCCGACGGCGACGATTAACAACACGCGCTTGGGGAAACCTCTGACCACCTCACACATCCTCCGTCACCGAACGAGTGATTGACCCGATCTACTCCACCCATTTCCACATATACGGGCACGCACGAAGTGTGTTTCAGTTCCTTCCCACTGCAGGGCGGTGACCATCGCTTCCCGATCTTACCACCTTGCTCCTCGCCACCGATTTGTCTCTATCCACACCTCACTGTTCGCCTTCCTTGCCCGGCTCGACGATCACCTCGCACCCCACTTCTGACCGGGGCACCTCTGGCTTCGATCCCGCTGGCAGATGCACCTGAATGTTGACCTCGCTACTTCGTACCCTGGCCATTGCCGCGCGTGGCCTTGCCTCGCCGCTTCTCGACGGGCCGCCCGAACGGCCAGAAAAAGCCCGGTTGCGGCACGCCCCGCACCGCCAGCGGCTTTCGCAGCCTCCGCGGGTTGGCCAGGTGCCACTCGAACTCTCCGTCCTCGTTCTCCTTACAATCCACGATCTCCACGGTGCCGACAATCATCCCGTGATTCAGCCTGTCCGCATCAACCCCGGCGTCCTCGTACGCCTCGGCCGGCTCGCGCGCCTTGCAGGCATACACGTACACCTGCCCCCGAATGTGGGTCTGCCGCCCTCGATATTCAATATCCTTCTCGCCGGTGAAGATCATCTCGGCGTACGGCTGGCGCACGCTGAGCGCTCGCAGTTGTTTCTCCACGCTCTGTTCCTTTTTTCAAGGACCCCTCGCACTAGCGCTTCCGACACTGCAGATACGCCCACTGCTGATGTGCCATGCGCGGCTCGTGCATCGCCAGACGTCGCTGCTCGCTGGGCAGCCACTCCAGGCACGGATACGCTTCCGCTTCCCGGCGGGCGCGCCCGAATATCCGAATGTCGTGCGTGTCGGCGAACCGCGCTCGCAACGTGGGCGTAATGTCCACGTCGGTCCGTTCGTGGTCGTGCAGTTCCACGATCATGTCAGCCGAGTAGAGGGCCGGCACCTGCACAGGATCGAGCAGTTCGTGCTCGCCTCCCTCGCAATCGCAGAACACCAGACCGCCCGCCTCCAGGATCCCCTGCAGCTTCTCCGCCGTACACGCCGCATCGATCCGCACACGCTCGGCAACGCCGTTCAGTTGTGCCATCTCCCGGCACCAGCCTTGCGCAGCGGGGTTGATGTCGAAGGCGTACATGATCGCTTCCGGACGACGCAGCGCCAGCCCAACGGCGAAGTATCCTTCCTCGCAGCCAATATCGACCAGCACCGCCGGCTCCCGCGCCAGGGCCTGCTCGATGCTCGCATGCAGCTCGGCCTCGTAGCACCCCACCAGCCGGGGCATCAGCGAATCCGACCGGGACCCCGGCCGATACCGCAACCCCTGCAGCGGGCCATGCTGCACCGTCCACTCGCACCGCTCGCTGAAACTCTGTCGGAAGGAGGCCACCTGCTCGGCGATCCGGTGCTCGCGCCGCTGGTTCACCCCACGGCGATAGCGCTGCATCACGCTCAGCAACGGCTGACAGTACCCGGCCAGGAACTTCTTGAGCCGACGCTTCGCCTCATTCCGCATGACTATCTCCTCCGAACAGGGGCGCCTGCCCCTCCAGGTCGCATTGCACCTGTATCCGGGGAGCCTCCCGAAGGTTCATTTACCGCACTCGTGCTTCGAGGGTATCAATTCCACTCAGGCTAGATAACATCTCCCCTGTCCGCCACCATTTTTCCCCTGGGATGTGCTTTTCGAGTGGCCCGCTCTCCCCCTCACTCCCTCGTGGGCCAGAATCCCCGCAGGTTGTACATTCCCAGCGCGGCATGCGATAGAGGACTAAGCAGATCCTCAACATCCGTGTTGGCCTCCTGGTCGAGCAACACTAGCGGTTGGTCGGCGGCCAGTGTTCGCAGTTTCTCCACCTCCGACGTCAACCAGTGGTCCAGCACCCATCGACACACCGGCAGGTAGATGCGTCACCGGGCGTCTCGGTAACTCAGAAGCGTATCACTGCCGACCCCGAAGCGGTGCCCGCGCACCTTCCCCCGGCTCTTGCTACCGCGCTTGATCACCGACAGATTGGTGATGGCCCACTTGCCTGGGTCAATGTCGTCGCGCTCGAACACCTTCAGGCCTTGTCACAGCCCCTCGACCGACTGCGCCGTGTGCGACGGCGTGTTCGGGATGGGAATGCCCCCGTGCGGATAGAACGGGCGGAAACGCACCCACGGCTCGACGCCCATCGAGGTCACAGCGATGATCGTCGCCCCGGGCCAGAGCTTCTTCACCTAGCCTCATGCCGTCGCGCCAGCACATACTCGCAGTAGTTGAACCGGAACGACTCATCCGGGTCGTAGACCTGGAGGTAGAACGTCTTGTTGAGACAGAATCCATCGTCGCTGATCGCTGTCCAGTCGCGCAAATTTAGCACCGGCGTCGGTAGCTCTGGGTTGATGTGCTTGCTGAAATCAATGCTCAGCAGCGCCTCGGCCGCCTCCAGCAGCAACCGATGATACAACAGCCGCTTGTTCGTCTCCTCGTTCTCCCACGCCGCGAACTCCGCCTCGATCAACGACCCGTCCGAATCCGCCGAGAAGTAATACTTCCACGATCCGATATCGCGTGGATCATCGTCCCGCGTCTGCAGCGTGATCGATGACATCTTGTGCCACGGCACAAACTCATACAGCACGCCGCGCACTTCCGAATCGTCCCACTGCTCGGCCGGCACCTCTGCCAGAAGTTGCTCGATCTCCCGCTGGAACTTGTCCTGTGCCGAGTGACCCGTACTCTGCCTGCTTCGCTTCGCCATGGGGTGTGTCCTCGCCTACTCTGGTTCCTGCGTCTATGCCCCACCCGCTGCCAGCCCCAACCGTAGGGCGATGGCCGTGTCGGCCGGGCGATACACGCGCTCGCGGGGCGTGACGAGATCGGCCACTCCGCCCGACGCCAGCCGTTCGCGCTGCTCGGCCACGAACGCTGACAGGTCGATCACCTCGACCAGTTCGCGCCGACCGAACGCCTCCAGCATCTCGCCACGCAGCCCCAGTTGAATCGCTCGCCTCTCCAGCGGGGCCCCGGACGGGTGGTGATCCGGATCCCACTGCAACCGTACCGACGACCGTTCGACTGCCTGCGCCCATGCCTCCTCGGTGGCGAACTGCTTCCGATCCCACGACGATGGCACCGCTTCCGCCAGCACTGCGTCAAAGAACGACCGCCGCACCCGCAGCGCCAGTGTGACCTCCTGATTCTCCTTGGTGCCCCACCCGCAGCGGTACATCATCCACAGGAAGTTCGGTTTCACCCAGCTCATGCGGGTGTAGCTGAAGCCTCCACCGAACGTCCCATGCTCCGCCACGTACCGCCCAATTGCTGGCCGATACGCCTGATACACGATCACCGTTTCCGCATCGAACTGAGCGAGAATGTGCCGCCCATCCCGCGGCCACACCTTCACCTGCTCGGGATATGGCTCCAGGATCAACCCCATCCCTAACCCCTCCATCACCGTGCCCACCCTTCTCGCCTGGCAAGGACGGAGTACCCCCTGCATCTATCTACATTGACCATCCGATGTCGCTTCTGGTTCGACACCCGCGCCTGACCACCGGCGAAATAGTTCCTCCGCCAGACGCCGCAACCGTTCGAGATCGGGCTGCCCCCCAGCCATTCGGCACAGCCCACTCTCATGCCGGATCCGCGTCTCGTGCGTCCCCAGGATGTCATCCAGTGCCGTGGCCGCACACGAACTCGTCGAGTGCCCGTGCATATCGAACTCGTTGTCCACCCCGAGGACGGCGAGCAGATCAGGAATCGCCCCCGGACTGCCGATACCTCCCAGGGCATAGGCCGCTGTCCCACGCACCTGGGGATCGGGATCACCCCGCATCACCCGGATCAGAGCCGGTACCGCTCGTTCATCCCCGAAGTCGTGCAGGCACCCACTGGCATGCCAGCGCACCACGATCTCTGGATCCGTGAGCATCCCCATCAGTACAGGGACGGCGCGCGGCGCATCCAGGAACACCAGGCCGGTAATTGCTTCGCAGCGAGCCTCTGGGTCGGCCGAGGCCAGCCGACTCACCAGCAGGGGGAACACCTCCTCGCCCCCGGCCGCTCGCATGGCAGCCACGGCTCGCTCCCGCCTGCTACGGTCACCGAACCCCGGCCGACAGATCGCTTCCAGCCACTGGTCTAGCTGCTCCACGGAACATCTCCTCCGTCCCATCCGCCTGGCCAGCTTGGGAAGCCTGCTACCGCAGCAGTTCAGTTATCGTACGACCAGTGCGCTCGCTTCGCCTCGGCCAGCAGCGCTGCCACCCCAGCGTCGTCTGGCTGACGCTCCCGCGCTCCCTCCAGAATCTCGACTGCTTTCCCCGCAAGGCTCCAGGCGATCCCGCAACTGCTTCCCTCGCCGTATCCCTGATGGGCCAGGCTCAGCCAGAACAGCCCAGCCACCAGCGCCGCCCGCGTGCTCTGTGGCTGGCGCAGATGCAGGTCTCCGATACGCTCCTTTTCCGCCCCCAGCACCCCGGCCGTCAGTAGCTTTGTGCGCAGCGCCCAGGCTATTCCTTCGAGATCCTCCGACGCGAACTCCTGCTGGGCGAACGCTTGGAGGCTCTCATCTTCCCAGGCCAGTGCCATGGGAACGCGGACCGAGTACGTCCCATCCCCAAAATCGACGATCTCCACACGATCATCGCCGATTGCCCGGGCGCGCACCTCCTCGATTGGCGGAACTGTCCAACCCGTCACCGCCTTCATCGGATCGCCAGTCATCACGCGATTGATGCGCTGGGTGCGCTCGGCCCGCCAGGCCTCGAGCCTCTTCGAGCAGAAATCCCGCAGCAACTTTTTCAGCGCCACTGCTTCCTCTTCATCCAGTGCGTCCCGAACCTGCCGGGCAGCCCGCTCGTTGGCGTGGGCCACTGGTGACAATTCACTGTCACTTCGCAGTAATCCCTGATTGAAGAGGGAGCGAACAAGCACGTCCATCGCGCGCGGAATGTTGGCCAACGCCGGACACACCTCGGCCGCCAGTGCTCGCAACCAATCCACCGGAACATGCTGCGGAGGTAGCAGCACGGCGCACAACCTCGCCCGACGCAGCGCTAGCTCGAATGAGAGCGAGTCAAACGGTTCGTTGGGCATCCGCGTTTCCTCCGCTTCCGTGGTGAAGCAGGCCTCGGTGATAGCCTGCAGCGCACCAACCTCCGGTGTAGCCCGGGGTGCACACTCACCCCGCAATCACGGCAGCATCTCCCCTGGCGCGCTGCAACTACTTTATCTCTTCGGTGATGGACAGCTTTCGTACGTACAGCATTCCGTCCGATGTAACCGCCTGCGAGTCGATGATGGGGCGGATTTGCGTCTTCTTTCGGTCCACCGCCAGGCTGGCGAATCGCCACTGTCCCTCGGTATCCGCCAGATCCTTTCTGGCGAGCAGGTTGAATTTTTCATCGAGCCAACCGACGAACCCGCCGGGGTTGCTGCGTGTGAGATACTCGAACTGCAGGGTATACCTGCGATCTGCCTGCAGCCCACCCGTCAAAGTCTCGATCTCAACCGCTAGTTGAGCAGTCGCTGGAGCGCCCCGGCTCGCCAGTCCAAAGACCATGTGGCCGTCCATCTTTTCGAGACAGAACTCACCCTGGCTCATCGCGTTGTAGCAACCCGCCCATATTCCATTCGGAAGAGCTTTCTGCAGAGCGAGATAACCCGTTTTGGGCTTCCAGTGCCGCACGAACGGCTTGAACTGATCCAGGCTGCAAGAATGAACCACGCGCACTGCCACTGGCGGTGGCTCGGGCACCGGTAGGGGAGCGGGCTTCTCGGGTGCACCCGGAACATTCGCCCCACTACTGTTGAGGCCCGACGCCTGCGGAGGAACATCTGCCTGCCCAGCTGCCGGACGCATCACCCAGTACATGCCTGCCCCCACGAGTACAACCACGGCGAGGCCGACCGCGATGAACCCCAGGCGTCGCCCCTTCGGTCGTTTCAAGTCATCTTTGCGCGAAGCCTGACCTGCTATCAGCGCTGGGCCGTCCGGCTTCAGACACTTCCGCAGAGCGAACTTGCGAATTGCCTCCAGCATCTCCTTGAGTTCTTTGCTGGCTTCGGGGAATGTCTCGATCAACTCCTTCTTCTGCCGCGCCAACATTTCCACCCAGCGAGCCCGCTCCTCCGGCTGGGCGGCCAGCTGGTCGAACCGCTTGAGTGGTAACCCGAGCACCTTGCACGCCCGGGTCACGTCCAGCGTCTGCGGGTCGAACTCTTTCACCTGCCGGACGGTAAGGCCGAAGTGCTCGGATAACGAGCTATCCGCCTTCGGACTGCCACCTTCACTCAGGCCATCACTTGCATCCGTCTCGAGCGTCATGGTGGCCTACTCCTGTGGGAACATTGGATATCTCATCGGTAGGATAGGACTGACGCCACCATCCAGCACGAAATCTGGTTTCATCCGGGACGGCCTGTGCTACTTCCTCTTCTTCACCTTGCCGGGAACCACCGGAGTATCCTCCGTGTTCCCCCATTCCGACCACGACCGGTAGTAATTGCTCACGTCCTTCGCGCCTATCAACTCCAGCCCGAACGCCATCACAGCCGCCCGCCCCCCGGACTGACCATGCGTGGCCGTCGTCCTGGTCAGATCGATGCCCGCCACGTCGAACAACTTCGTCAACTCGGCCGACGATTTGAACCGCTTCGTGTCGCTGTCGATCAGATCACTCCACTCCAGATGCCTCGCCCCGGGCATCGCCCCGGCCCGCTTGTTCTTCATCTTTTCGACCCCGCAGTGTTCCCCCTCCGACCGCGCATCCACGATCTGAATGCTACCATCCCGGAGCGACTTCACTAACTGCTCCTTTGTCGCCAGTCGGCCTGTCCGCGCCTTCGCCTCATACTTCACGGCAACCGGCACGACCTCGTCCTTCTCGATGGGGTACCCACCTACCTTCCAGCCCGTCCATCCGCCGTTTAACAGTCGCACATCTTCGACGCCCCAGTAGCGCAGCTGCCACCAGATGCGGGCCGCATCCTTGTGGGAGTTGTCATCGTAGACGATCACCTTCGTGTCGTTGCCGATGCCCAGCGCCCCGATCCGCTTGGTCCATCTGTCCGCATCGTCACCATGGCCGAATGACTTCGCCCATGCCTCATGATCCACCCAGCGAGCGCCTGGAATGTGGCCCGCGCTGTACTTCTCTTTCTCACGGGCGTCGAGGATGACGAAGCCGTTCGCCTTGCTCAGCTGAACAGGTTCAGCAAGCAGGTTCGCACGGGGGTACGCATCGTCCCCGGCCCAGCTCCTACCAACCGTGGCGACCAGGGCAGCAATGAGAAGTGTATATTTCGGATGCATGATGCGCTCTGTAAGTTTGTGTTGCGCTACAGACGGGAGGATACCTCCACGTCTTGGTCCTCACTCCATGCCCCACCGGGTGGCTGCAGTATCTGATGCAGCCTACCAGCAAGCATCACTGCCACCAGTAGTCGCACCAATCGCCAGCCCCTGTGTCTCAATTCGCCGGGAACAATCTATCGCCCATTGGTCCCGCTGGGCAGGTCCGCGCCGAGATCGGCTTTCGCGGATCGGGAGGCTGGACGCTTACCGGGCCCCTTCCTTCTTCTTCAGCACAACAGGAACCCGCGTGCGCGAGTGCTCGCCCTGCCCGGACCACTGATCAACCACTCGCTCGCCGCGAAGCAATCCATCTTCGCCGAGGACGAGATCGTATCCCCAGTTCCGCACGGATTGAACGGTGATGATCTGCCCGTTGCGCCACCACTTTCCCCACGGGCGAAACTCGATTCCGGGGTCTCCTGAAAACGGCGCAAGATTGGCCGGTAACTTCTGACGAATCAGAAACTCCCCGTCGATCCGAAACTGGTAGCTGGCCTCGGGATTGGTCTCGTCGACCCAGATACCTTCCAGCCCACGGAGGGCCTCCTTGCGTGCCTGTTCACGTTGATGGATGGTCCACCCGAGCCAGACCGCCACGCACACCACCACGATTACCACCCCGCCGATCGATAAGAACAGGATGCGATTCTGCCCCTGGGGGGATCTGGATTGCTCGCTCATCCTTTCCTCCTGCGTTTACACCAGGATGGATGTGATTCACGAATACCAGCCACATAGCGGGCAATTTCCGCGCCGCAAAGTGCGAGCTACCACTCGGCTGCGCCCGCAGCCACCATTTCACCTCTGGACCTGCCCGGTCACTCCGCGCCGATATTCTCTCGGATCAGCACGTCCTGGCACGTCGGGTCCACCAGCACCTTGCGCCCGCGGCCCGTCAGGATGTTCTCCCGCACGATAATTCCCTTGCCATTCGGCGCGAACGTGATCGCCGGGCCACACTCCGGCCCCGTGGCGAAGATATTCCCCGTTACCACCACCCCACCGTACCTTCCGTCCACCTGGTGCAGTGTGAAGTACAGCTCGGCGTAGGTCTCGTAATCGCCCGTGAAGAATGTCTTGCGGCCCCGCTTCGGATCGCGTTCGCATTTGGTCGTGTTGTTCGAAAACACATTGCCCGACAGAACGAAGTTGGTTGGCTGATTGATCCAGCTCCCCCGCCCGCCATTGCGAAACGTGTTCCCGATGATCGTCACATCCGTGCACGACTTCTCCACACTCATCACGCGCGAGCCATTGGTGCCATCGACCGTGTTCCCCGTGACCGTCGCATTCTTGCAGTACTCCGCGAGGAAGAATGCTCCCATGCGCGAGCCGACTATCTGGTTGCTGGTGAACACGATGTTCCGACACTTCTGGATGTGCATGGTGTCCCCGCGCGCACTCAGCTTGCACCCGCTGACGCGCACGTCCTTGCAGGCGACGAGATCGAACGCCCCCTTGCCGGGACCGCTCCCCAGCGGTGCATACAGGGCCAGAAATGCCCGGAAGTGATCGTGAATCAGTTTCGCCTTCGGCCCGAAACCGCCGTCGAAGACTATCGCCGTTCCGCCAGCCGTTTCAGCAACCTTGATGTGCCCTTTCTCGCTCTCGACCACGAAGTACTGCTTGCCCCGAACGATGTTCTTCGGCAAGGTGTCGCCGAAGAAAACGAGCGCGTCCTTGGGTTGCGCGGTCCTGGCGACGGGAAGTGGTTGTCGGCCATTATCGAAACGCACCCGGTCCTCCCGGTCCTCGGCCCGCAACCCGGTACGGATCAACTCCTGTGGGAAATAGCGCGCCGCCAGCGCCCGTTCGTGTGCGCTGTGTTCCTCCGGCCAGACGGTGATCTGCCACAGGTAGCCATAGTCCCACATGAACTTGCCCGAGTGCAGCAGGGTGCAGTTCTCGACCGTCACATCAGAGGCGTAGTTGGACACCTCGCTTTCCGATCCGGGAACGCTGGCCCCCAGAACGGTCACGACAGCGCCAGCCATCCCCTCCGACCGGATGTCCCGAAAGCGCACGTTGCCGGTCCTCCCCCGGCTCGACGTGGTCAGCACGATCGCCCGTGTGTTGGCGCTCGGCTCCCAGGTATTCTTCTCACTAGCCGGATCGAAGCAGCGCCCGCGAAATTCACCGCCAGTCCACGAGAAATCGCTCACATCCTCCCCGGCGAACAGCACGATCCGGGCCTTGTCCCCGAGCGATTCCGGCAGGACGAAGACAGCACCTTCTGCGGTCACGTGTGTGTTGCTCACCAACGGAAAAGGTTCCTTCCCGGCAATAGCGTATGTGCCGGGTGGGATGGTGATCCGCCCGCCCCCCGACGAACGCACCTCCGCGAATAGCCTGGCGAACGCATCGGAGGCGTCCGTTTTGCCATCCTCCGGCGGGCGATAGGAAGCGAGCGTGAAGCGCTTGATTGGTTGCGTAGAAGAAACGGATGCCAGCACGGTCAGGATGGCAGCGATGGCGCCGCTGCGAATGAAAAGCTCTTGCACCACGTGCACCCTCCCGCGACGAATCACGGCTCACCAGCCGGCGACCTGGTGAGCCGATGCCATGATGATAGAGCCTTCAACCCCGCTGATCCGAAACCACACCTGGTTCTGCCTCAGGCTTGCGGACCATTCCGCATCCATCCCTGCCTGATGCCGCCGTGATTCATTGCCGTCTCAATCAGGCTTTGGTGGATTCCGCCTCGAAGCAGGTGTGGTAGACCACCCCCGCGATGGCAGCACCAACGATCGGAGCGACCCAGAACAACCACAACTGCGCCAGCGCCCAGCCGCCCACGAACACCGCCGGCCCCGTCGAACGAGCGGGATTCACCGACAGATTTGTCACCGGAATGCCAATGAGGTGAATCAGAGTCAGACCCAGGCCAATCGCGATCGGTGCGAACCCGGCCGGCGCGCGTCGGTCGGTGGAGCCCAGGATGATGATCAGGAACATGAACGTGAGTACGATTTCAGCCGTCAGACAGGCTACCAGGTTGTATTTCGCCGGAGAATGCTCGGCATAGCCATTCGACGCAAAGCCTCCCTCGAGTGAGAACCCTTCCTTGCCCGATGCGATGAGATACAGCACCCCAGCCCCGGCCAGCGCTCCCACCACCTGAGCGATGATGTAAGGCACCAACTCCTTCGCATTGAATCGGCCACCGGCCACCAGTCCCACCGACACGGCCGGGTTGAGATGACAACCCGAGATGTGTCCGATGGCGTAGGCCATCGTGAGCACCGTCAGACCAAAGGCCAGCGACACACCGACGAGGCTGATGCCGATGTTGAACGGCGTGCCTTCCAGTTTGGCGCCGACCACTGCTGCGAGCACCGCACTGCCACAGCCTCCGAACACCAGCCAGAATGTGCCGATGAATTCGGCCACACCGCGTTTCCACAGTTCCATGAATACTCCTTCAATGCCACCATGTCGGCTGAACGACCACGCCCAGCAGCAGAAGCAGTCCCAGGGAGGTGGAAATCTCAGAGACCGTGACAGCCGACAACCGGTACATGCACCATCGACCACGCGATGCCCCGTTGCTTCGCGTCGCCGCTAGACTGGCGAGCCGAACGACCAAAGTCACTGGCTGGCAAGCTGATGAGCCGAGAGCATTGTAGAACCGTCACGCCTGCCGGTCAGGTGCTGTGCCTGGTTCACCCACTTCCACCTTCTCGGTCGCTCGCGCGAACTTCCCCTCGTAGTCCGGTCGGTCTGCTTCTCGTCGCCCCCAGTGGCCGAACAGTATTGCGCCCGGCATGTGCTGGATTTCACCAGAAACCTATCGGGGGTCGGAATCCGCAGCAACGGCTGCTTCGGCATTCCCAACCTGTTCGCCAAACACGACCCGATGCCCGTCCGGGGTGACGATGGCAAACTCTCGCATGCCCCAGGGCTTGTCCGCCAGTTTGTGCCAGATCTCCACCCCGCGAGCACAACACTGCCGATAGTACCCCGCCGCATCGCGGATGTGGAGGTAGGCGAACCACGAGTGATCCGGCACCGCAGACATGGGTACCGCCTCGGGACAGTGACCGACCCGAAGCCTGCATGCGCCGAGGCGGAGAAACACCCAGCCATCGACACGAAACTCCTCCACGAAACCGAGTTTCTCCACGAAAAACCGCGCCGACGCCACCACGTCCCGAACGGCCAGCACAAAGGTAGATGCAAGCACCTCAGTCATCCAGCACCTCTGTCCAAACGAACGCTCCCCTTCCTGAATTGGCGGAGGGCTCACCATCAACCACGCTGGTCCATTGCCGTTTCGAGTGCGGTGTCCGCCTCGGAAACCACGACCAGTTCCCTGTACTGGAACAGCGTACGATCGTGGATGAAATCAATCGGCCGTGCCGTTCGACGACTCGTCGGCGGAAAATCTTCGTCACCACTACAGCAGGTGTAGATCTCCACCGTTGTCTGCTGGCGCAGGGCAGCCGACAGGTAATCGACCAGCGCCCTGCGCAACGCCGTGATCTCAGGAGTATCGGGTGAAACCAGCTTACCCGGCTCACTCTCCCAGAGGGGGAGAAAGTCGAACGCGCACCCGCATCCCCCCTGGGGATAGACACTGTACAGCAGCGATTTGGAGACATGTTGCAGGACGGGATTGAGCGGCCCGTAGATCGCCTCGCTGACGTTGAGCAAGCTCCCCGCACCCGACACCTCGGGTAACCGCTGATTGGACGCGATGTATAGTGAGAGACACATCTCGTTGGTCCTCCACTGAACAACCCCCTTCACCAGCCCGCCTGGTGAGGTTAGTTTGCTTTCAAGGAAGCTTGCAGGCCCATTGATTGAGGCCCAGAACCCGACCCACCCTCACTTCCGCGCGGTGCCAACTCTCGGAACGCGCTGATATACTCATCCCCCACGTCCCCGAGAGTTACCGATGACGAACGCCCGGCCAGCTCGACCACGATGTGTTGGTACTCGGGCGGGCCAGACTCCTCCTCGTTCGGCGACACCACGACCTGCCAGCGCCGCACATCCGTCCAGCGAAACTGCGACCTGGCGGTTCCAAACTCCCCTGCATACACCCGAACCAAGTCTCCATCCACCATCATCCGCGGACGGAACACCCGGGCACAGGTCGCGGCTAGCAGTACCGGCCCGAACAACCCAAATACGGCCATCGCCCCACCGAGCACCGACTTCCACCCGGTTCCGCTGATCGCCCCGTAGACCGAGCACAGGCCAATGACAAAAGCAATCATCCACGCGATGCGAAAGCACCACAACCGAATCCAGAAGGTGCGATGTTCGCAGTGACGCCGAACCACGTTCTCCCCTTTCGCCCAGAGAGACAGCGCCCATGCGTCTCCGGGTTCGGCCCCGAGCGCAGTTCACCGAAACGCCATCAGCTTACATGCACATCACGGAATCTGCACTTCCCCCAGCGAGAGCCAGCCTGAGACGGCGTCCTGGTTCTCGTTGGCGAACCGCACCGGCTTGCCGCTCTTCAGCGGGTTAGGCACCCGCACGGCAAGTGTGTATTTGCCCGCCTTCACACCAGAGACGTCGTGCATCTCGACCCACACCCGCGGTTGGTCACCCGGTAGTAACCCCGTCAATTGTCCACTCCCGGCCCACGCCTTCACCACCTTCCCGCCGGCCAGCAGCCCCCACTCCGACTTCCAGGGGTAGTAGAACGGGGCCACCCCGCGGTTCTCCACCTCCAGCTGGACCACCAGCTTGCTACCGTTCACTTCGCCGACCGTCACAGCGGGGCAGTAAAACTCGTACCCCATCCGTCGAACCTGCTCCTCGGCCCGTCGGATGCGTTCCGCGCTCTGCTTGCGCCGAAACATCCCGCTGTCCATCAGCCAGGTTACGTGGGTCGCCTCCACACACGCGCGAAAGTTCTGAATTTCCTTTACATCCGGCTTCTCATCGAACACCTTGCCCCACGCCTCTGGCCGGATCTCGCCGCCAATCGGGCGCGTTTTCCATTTGACCTCGGCGCCCAGCCCCGCAGCCTTCAGGCTCGGCAGATAGAACCAGCCATCGCTAGCTCGGCCGGTGGGCAGCGTGGCCCAGGCAAACGAGTCGTCGTGGTAGCCGAACGGTCGATCCGCGTTCTTCGCCATCCGCCCATGCTTCTCGCCCGCGGGATACCGCAGCAACACCGGCGTTACTTTGAAGGCCCGCTCATAGGCGTCCATCACTTCTGTCTGCACCGCTTTCGAGGCGAACAACTCTTCGCGGGGATAGGTGTGCCACTCCCCCCAGGTGCCAAGCAGCCCCGCCGTGATGAACCCGATGCGCGGGTCGCCGTCGTACCGTTTGCCGAGCGCGGCAATGAACCCCTTGAGCGATCGTCTAAGGTTTTTGTCCTCGTAACTCGGCGTCTCGATCCGCGCCGGCGGAAACGGCTGCGTCTCGGTGTACAGCCAGTCGTGGACCTTCAGCCCATCCTTCACCAGGAAGCGAGGAAGGACCCCCTTCTTGCCCGGGTACTCGAGGTAGACGCGAAAGATCGCCTGATGCCCGCGCGAGGCGATATCGTCGAGCATCCGCTCCAACGGCTGCCAATCGAACGTGTCGTACCCCGTGACCAGAGCCGAGTACGGCAGGTAGTTGAACTCCAGACTGTGCGGAAACATCCCCCGCACGTCTGCCTGGTACGGCACCAGCCCCTTGAGTGGATTATCCACCGGCGCCGGAGCATACCGAAGCCGTCGAGGCATCCCGGCCCAGGTGAGTTGCAGTCCCACAGCGACCACGAACACCAGACAGGCGCCCCACCGAACGAACCTCATGGTCCCACCTCGCGTTTCCGTGCTGCGATCGACCAACTCCCCGTTTACCACCGCGGCCCACCCGGAAGGCGATGAGTCATGAGAATCCTATTTGCTGATTGGGTCAGGGGAAGCACCTTGTTCAACCTGCTGTTGCTTACCAGCTGACCCCTGGGCGGTCACATCATCGGACCGGAGCAGGCCGTAAATATAGAAGTCATGGTGTTGTCCACGGCACACCCGGTAGCCCCTCAGGCATCCCTCTCGAAGGAACCCACCCCGCTCCAGCAACCGTGACGACCGCTCGTTGTCCACTCGGACATAGGCTTGCACTCGATCGACCAGGTCGTGCCGAAAGGCCCATTGGACCACCTGAGTCACCGCCCGGGCCATCAACCCGCGGCCCCAGTAGGCCGGAGCCAGGTCATAGGCCAGTTCTGCCCACCGATGGACCCGGGACCACTCGTTGAATCCGCAGGTGCCAATGAGCCGATCGTCGTGCAGCAGAGAGACTCCCCATTTGGACGGTTCACCGGCGGCCCACCGGGTCAGAGACTTCTCGATCATCGCTTCAACGATCGACACCGACATGACAGGATAGCTGGTCAGTTCGGTCACAACAGGATTCCGCAGGTAGGCATGGAGCGCCTCTGCATCATCCGCACGAAGGGGGCGCAGGCGAATCTCGTCGACATCAATCGTCGGTGGAGGGTGAAACAGATTCACCAGGGATTCAGTCACCCGAAGTCACTCCAGATCACGCGCCAGGTTGAGATGAACCAGCCATGCGCCCTCGCGCATGGAACTTGCGCATCCTGCACACTGGACACACAGCGTTGCCTTCCCGTTCGCCTGCTACCTCGTTACTGTCCCTCACGGTTGAAATGGTCCTCGTACTCAGCCGTTGTGAAGTAGTCGTAACCCTGCTTGTGTGGCATCTTCAACCGAACCGGATTCAGCACGAGATTATCCGTCGTGGGCGAACTCCGCACCGGACCGAACATCGGCCAGGTGTAGTAGAGCACAAACAGCCCCGTTGGGATGGCGAAGACACCGAACACGCCTCCGCAGACGAACCTGCTGGCCTGGTCCATCCCGGAGAGCAGGATCGCCAGCGCGATGACCAGACTCAGCAGAAACCCCACCCCCCAGGCCGCAAACCGGATCAGATACGCCTTGCGCCGGATCACCGCCGCACAGGGATCACAAACGAATGCATGGATCATCTTCATGTCGCAGTAGACGGTCCTGATTCGGGTTGTCGCGTCATACATCCGGGCTTCGGTACTCCGCTCCTTTTGGTCCGCCTAGAACTCATGGACGTTGCCAATCCGATGTCTTGCCACAGAGCAGGCACCTACTGACACCGGGGACCTCCTTCTCATCCATTTCACGCACGTGCATGGAGCCAAACACAGTGCAGATAGGAACCAGAGTGGTGCTGGCTGGTCGCTCCACTACGCGCACCACCCTTGGTGTTTTCGGGAAGCCCGGGAACGCTGAAACGCTTGCTCCGACCCGTGTCTCCATGCACCGCCGGATTCGACTTCTACGCTATTGTGGAGGAATACGTATCCCCTCGCCGGCCCATACGCCTATTTTGCTCTTGCACTGCTCCGCCCACGCTGAGAACTTGTCGTCATCCGAATAGCGGGCCTGAATCTGCTCCCCGAGTTCGTTGGCATGCGCGAGTGCCGCCTGATAGGCGCTTTCGGTCTCGGCCTCTGCTTCCTGAAACGACCGACTCTCACGGTCATCCTCGTCGAACTGCGCGTCCCAGGCCTTGAACACCAGGTTGTACTGGTGGTTCTCCGCATCCTCGTCGTAAAGGCGTTCGTCCTCCTCCATCGGCTCACGGCCGCCAAAGTTTGGAATTGGGGATCGCAGGGCGGTCCAGGCCATGCGTCCATCGGGTGAGAATCGCACCACGACCAGCCCTGGCTCCCACTCGGCGCACCAGTAGACCTCCTGCCGGTAGAGGATGTAGCTGGACGGGGCGGGCGTCTGCAAGAGAACTGCTGGCCCCGCCAGGTAATCCTCGTCGGAGAGCGGCTGCAGGTTTGGCACAATGTGGTCCGCAAGGTACTGAAAGTCGCTCTCCTCCAACGGTGCCACGAACATGTCATCATCCACGAAGATCACATACCGCGCTTCCACCATCGTCATGGGCACGCCTCCTCCCACTGATGAAACGTTGCCTGGCAACGCTATCACAAGCTCGTCCCTACCTCAACCCGCGCCAGCTACCACGCTTGATCCGAACCAGCGCTACGCACCCGGCGTCAGTCTTTCGCACTGGGCTGCCTGGCCACGCGAACGCCACACCAGAACCACGATCCAGATTCCACCAATCAGTCCGACCAGGTAACTCGCCGTGTGCGCCCACAGGTCTGCAAGAAACGGAACATGACGATCCGCTGGCAACTCACGGGCGATTGGGCCGACGAGGTATACCACCCCGCGGTTCGCCAACCCCCAGCCGACAACACCAGCGAGGAGTGAGCACCCCGCCATGATGAAAAGCAGCCACACGACTGGCCGGACCAGTGACCCGACCGATCGCCTGGGCCGTGACCCGACCCGCGCCGCCACCGCCAGCGGGATGCCGAGCAGTAACCCCACCCACCACGTGGCGAGAATGCCCCACCCAATACCCAGCAGCGTGGGGTCGCTGGTGCCGAACACTGGTGGATGACCGACGGTAAAATACTCGACGCATACCCGCGCCGTCACCTGATCGTGCACAACGCCGTAGCACACCGCTGCAAACACACACATCACCACGATGCCGAGCGACTGCATGTCGGTAAGCCTCTGTCCCAATCCACTGCCATCACCCGGTCACGTGAGTAGACACGGATCCCATGCCATTACTTCCGCAATGACTAGGTGAGTTGAGTGGCCATTGCGTCAATCTTGTTCGCTCCGCGGCGATTCAACACCGTAACACCCACAAACACGGCAATGAACCACGTGGTGTTGAGAAGAAAGAGCACCAACTCCCCAGACGAGGTGGGCGCGAACATGACAATTCCACCCACGCAGATTGGAGCGCAATACCACAGCGGCACCCAACGCAGCAATCTGGCCTGAGCCTGAAACACTTCGCGCCAGTATTCCACCTCACTGGGCGCATGCGATCTCAGCAACTGAAAACTGAGTGCGTTTGACCAAACCACACCAGCAATGAACCCAGTCCCGACAAGAATGATCAAACTCCCATAAAACCTCGGCGATCCAACAGCGCTGGACACAAGCAGTGCGGTGAAAGCGATGATTACAAGCACAGCTGCCGCGCACTCCTGCCAAGCGCGTTGGATTGATCCATGAATGAGTTTCTGAATGACTTTCTCGTTGTTCATTGTGACCTCACATTGAGTACTCAGTTCGTTTGGCTACGTGAATCGTCAGTGAGCAACTCTACATACCCATCTACCTGAGTGACCTACTTGCTCCCAGAACCGTTGTCTCCGACCAGGTGGGGCCTGGCAAGTGGTTGTGCGGCCTGGTTCACAACCCCGGCGAGCGATACGGGCCGCCACTCTTCGTCCATGGTTGGCCACCCGATCTGCCGCGCTCGACAACCACCAACTCTGCGTTGGTCGGGTCGTACATCTGCCCCTCTGGCACCATGATAATTTACCAGACGCATCCGAATCGATGACCGCGGTCGGCTTGCGTCTGTTTCGACGTCAGCGGCTCACTCGCCTACAGGTGTGCACAGCTCAATGAGAGTTCCCTCAGGAGCGCGGACGTAGGCCACCACTTGCCCCCACGGTTTATGTTTGGGCTCGGCCGTAATTGTAGCCCCAGCCGCAACCGCTCGTTCGACCGCGGCCGGCACATCCGACGTGACGAACCCCAGTTCGATGCCGAACGGCGGAGCCTTGGGGTCCACTCGTTGATACCCCCCTGGCAAATTGCCACTGGCCACTTCGTGGACGACAAACGCCAACGTCGTCGTCCCCGTGTCCAGTTCCCCATACTGCCCGGACTCGTGAACGAACCGGATCGAAAACCCAAACGCCCGGCTATAGAAGTCGAGGGCAGCAGCAACGTCGGGGACGTAGACAATGGTGTATCCGAACTTCACGATGACCTCCGAGATGTTTCAATGCACCTGAACGACCTCACCTCCCCGCCGACGTGGCCTGGGGCTTCACGTCAAGGTATACCTGTACGCCGCCCTGATCAGGTGCAGCGCGGGCACTTCGGTTTTGGCCTCCTCCCCATGAATCCGATCCAGTAACTCGCCGACGCCCACTGGAAGGCCACTGTCACCGAGCAGGACGGGTCAGCAGATAGGCCCGCCGGGGGTCATCATCACGCCACCCGAAGTCGCTATCGTGCGACCGAAACCTCTGCAGCGAGGAGTCAGGCGTCGCCCGAGAGTTGATTTGCATACCAGTCATCGAATGTCCGAAATACGTATCCCTCGGTTTCGCAGTTGGTGACGGACTCGGTGGCGCTCTCCAGGGGGTCGATGTAATAGACCCGGTAGGGCTCCTGGCGTGTGTCGTAGGCGAACAGACCAAAGCAGCCGTCGTAGGCGAATGCCACCAGATAATCGGGCCACTCCCGCCAGTCGGAGGCACGTTCGCCCTGATTGACGCTGAAGATCGTGGCGTCCCCTTCGGACCTCAGGAGTATCGTGCAGGCGTGGATCGGGTCGTTTACGTCCAGCAGGGCAGCCCGATGCCGCGGCGGCAACTTGAGGTGGAAGCCAGCCTCGACTTCATCGAGAGGATCGCTCATGAATCTCAATCCTGATGACACGTTTCACCAGCAGCGAGGCATGCGTCGCGGAAACAGATCTAGTCCCACCGCCTGCTGCATCGCTGGATCAGCGTGTGCGGTTTTCATTTGGAGCCGGATAGAGAGAAGTCGCCGTCGTCCAGATCGTAGGACTGCACGTACTTCGCTTCCTCCGCCACTCCAGGGCGTCCAATCAGTTCGGTCATCCCGCCGGCCGCCAGCACGCGGTTGCGGTGCATCACCACACCTAAGCCGTGGTCGCGGTCCCAGCCGGTTTGAAACTCGAAGGAACTGAACCCGCACTCGTCCAGACCACTATCCGCCAGTCCGATGCCGACCAACTTGAACAGTCGGTCCACCGCCGTCGCCTCTCCCATCGCCACCTGCTGCTCGCACACCTTCCAGTATTTCTGGAGATTTGCAACGTGCGGCAAGTCCTCGTCGAGATGCTGCTTCATCTGCTTGCCGTGCCACGCGAACAGTTTCCGGCGCAACGCCACTTCGATCGCGGCGGAGTGGGCAAGAATGTAGTCCCACGCCCGCTCCTGGAAACTTCCGAACCCGTTTCCGCTGGCGGTGTATTGCACGACCTCGATATCGGAACCTGGCTCGCGGGCCGAGGGACAGCCCGGGTCCCCGCTCGGCCCGAGCCTTTTGCTGACCTTCAGCTTCGGGTAGTCGGGATAGGGCGGGGCGACCGCCACCACCGCATCCCGCATCAACGGCTTGGCTGTCCGCCACAACCGCCTGAGGTCTGGCAGGACAGGGTCGATGTGGAAGTTGTCCTGAAACGTGCTCAATGTCGCACTCCTTTACCGCCGAACGCCCCTGCTGACCTGCCTGGCCCGCATCCTTGAGCTACACGGCACGATCAGCTTACTTTCGGCCTGGGTCTGGTGCAGCGCCTACATCGGCCGTCGGCTGTGCGGCCCACCTGGCCCACGCACAGGCCAGGAAGGTGGGGCCACTGGCCAGGGCCGCCAGCAAGGCAATCAGGAGAGGGCCCATCTTGGGATCGTCCCAGGGCATTGGTCCGCACGCGGCGCTGGCAAAGGTCAGCCCCCCAGCCACGGCGAGGAGTCCCACAGGGGCGAGCACGAGCGGCCATGTGGCCGCCGGGAACCACCTGACAGCTGCGGCACAGAACCACCCGCCTAGCCCTGCTGGGACAGCTGCGACCGCACCGAATCCGATCGACGACTCGAACGACAATACCCCTCCTTCCCAGGCCGTGAGCAGGGCCAGCACACCCGCCAGGGTGGACCAACCGATGGCCACGGCACCACCAGTTACCACCGCCAGAGAAATGGAGTTGCGCATCATCTTCACCCCCAGCGCCCGAATAACCCAGCTTAGCATCGATGGAGGCCTGTTGAGCAACCAACTCAAGAATGACTGTCGGACTTCGCTGTGGAGGCAGCGCTGGGATCGGAGCGTGGATTCATTTCCTCAACCACAACACTAACCAACTAACGAGCGCAGCAAATAGCAACGAAGCGGGGATGGCACATACCACGAACACGAATGTCCGTCGAAGTCGCCCGTGCCATTCGGCTCGTTCTGCCGCTCCTTCCGCGGCGAGGGAGGCTTCATGCTTCTCGGGAGCCTGCATCCACTCCTCGACGAACGCCGCGAACGTCTCGTACTCGGTCTCGATCCGGTGCGACTCGTGGCTGAGGCAGTGAATGGGAAGCCCTGCGGCAGCTGTATCCATCACGTACAGGTCCCCCGCACCGCTCTCCCCGATGGTGAGGTAGCCTGCCCGCCACTCGGCCCGGTCGTAGTCGCCGTCGGCCAGTGGGGCCAGTGTCCCGTCGATGACCCGGGCCGGGTCGTTGTAGAACCAGTACACCCAGTCTCGACCGATTGGGCGAAAGGGGGGTGCGATCGCCACCCGCTGGTACTCGTCCGGCAGAGCGAACCCCACTGCCGCTTCGATCTCCGCCAACTGAGCCTCGGTCACCCTGGTCACCCTCCCCTGCGGAACGATCTGGCTCTATAGGGGCGAGAACAGTGATGCGTTTCCCTTCCCAGAACCTAAAGGCCCCCGGTCTGTTGTAGCGGGAGGTGCGGCCAGGTATGTGCTAGCTGTCGCGGAGTGGGTTGCCAAGAAGATCCCGGAGCAGTGCCGCCTGTGCGACCCGCTCAGCCTCGTATACCGGCCCCTCAGTTGCGCCACCGGCTCGGGCCTCCGCTGCATGAAGGGACGCGGCAAAGGCTGCGTTGAAACCTAACTCGAACAGCTCCCCCGCTGCCTCCGCTGCGCTCCGGCCCGCACCGGAAAGCCCATCCAGAAACGACTCGGTCAAGACGTCGAATAACTCATCCCGCGCATCCCGGCCAAGCTGGCCCTGGAGAACCTCCTCGGTCGCCTCCACGATCCGCCGTACTTCGTTTCCGGGCATCAGATCCCATACCTGCCGACAGCACGCGCAGGCGAACCGCTTGAACTATCGCCAGGCACAAGGAACCGTACTCGGGTCAGCATCGGGGACGGGTCGCAGGCGGTCTCCCATTTTGCCGCGGTCATCGAAACGACGATTCGCATCTGGAACCAAACATCCACCGTCTGCCGCGGGCTGATCTTTGGCCCGCCTGGCGGCCACGTCTTCTGCTCTAACTTCAGGACCATGTCAAAGGGGATGCCGGCGTCCCGCGCCGCCAGTTCCACTGCCATCTCCGCTGCATACTCCTCGGGCGTCATCCATGAACCCTCTAGAAGCCGAGCCAACACGCGCAGCACCAGAGTATTGGTAAGCTACCTCTGGTCAGCGACTACGAACCATGCCGCCCCAGTCAGACCACGTTCCGACCATGTCATGGTAGATGAGCAAGACACACGCGCCGCATCAATTCCGACCCATACTGGACCGGAAGGAAGAAGCCCCTGTCGTACTGCTACCGTAAGCGGTGCTGCAAGGAGCGCAAGGTCGCCAGCCTGGGGATAGAGTGGTACCGGGCTAGGGTAAGGTGGTCGATGTGGTGAACTGGGGGAAGGGGGTCAACGTGGCCGCGGATCTCGTTGTCTGATGACGCGTGGATCAATCCAAATATGTCATCATAGAAAAAAAATGTCCCGCCGGGGCAAACCGCTGTCGCCCATCAGCGGTGAAGCCAGCACGGCGGGACAGAGTGACAATACACCCCGTCTGGCTCCCTGACAAGCGATTCCTCTACTTTTTTTCGATGCCACAAAGTGGCCCTCTGCGCGCAAAAAAGAGCCGCCGGCAATCCCCTCTATGCCGGCGGCTCACGAGGTCCTCTTCTTCTCCCCAAAGTTGAGGACACCAGAAACCTAGGCCACGTCCGCGCACGATGCAAACAGACCCGAGGGAGATGGCCGGTTTTTCTCTCTTTGCTGGCGCCGCATTCAGCCCCGGCGCGAATGGCATGCTCTCCCGTAGAATATTGTCTCGTCACGACAACAGATTCCGTCTGCTCGACCCGCGCCCCCATCCGGTTTTTCCGGTGTCTCCAACCTGCCTGGTTGCCGTCTTCCTCGCTCTCCCCTAGGGTTGCCTCCGAACACCTCGTTTGGAGATTCCACTCATGACGTTCCTGCCTGCCTGGCTGCTCCTCTCCCTGCTGCCGGCCCAGCTTCCACCCCAGCCTCGCCTGGTCGAGGGTAAGTTTGGCAAGGCCCTCGACGCCGCCACCACCCCCCTGGCCTTCGGTGGCGACCAGCGCTACCGCACGCCGCCGCTGACGGTGGAATGCTGGGCCCGCCTCAACGGGAAGCGCGGCTTCAACGTCCTGGTTTCCTCCGACACCAAGTCATCCGCGCGGCACTGGGAGCTGTACACCTACGCCGGCAGTGGTCGGCTCAGCGCCTATCTTCCCGGCTACACTCCTGCCGAGATCATTGCCCCGCTCGATGTCTGCGATCGCAAGTGGCACCACCTGGCCATGACGTTCGATGGCAGCCGCGTCGCCCTCTTCGCCGATGGAAAGCAGGTACATGCGCAGGAGGTCAAGCCTCGACCCGGCCTCAAGCCGCTCGATGGCCCCGTCGGTCGGTCAGGCCATCGATGGGAGCAACCGCATCGGCTGTGATGGCCTCATCGACGAGGTGCGCCTGTCGCGTGTGATTCGGAAGATCGATCGTGTGCCCACCCAGCCGCTTGCCGTCGATGCCGATACCACCAGTGTCTGGGCGTCGACGGTGCCGACGTCATCCTGGCCGATCCAGCGTGGACGCCGCCGCCCAGCGTGGCTGGCGAGCCCTGGGAGCGGGAGACCGACGTGGACTGGGTGGACGCCCGCCTGCGCAAGATGGACACTGGCCCCACCTTCAACGGCACCTTCCGTTACCCCGCTGGCAAGGACCAGGTGACTGTCTACAAGGGCACCGCCATCCGCATCGGCGACCGAGGCCAGGGTGGCATCCTTCGACCGCGCCCAGCTGCGCTTCGCTGCCGCCTGGACTGGTGGCTATCTCCAGCACAGCGACCGCCGCTTCGGCCTGCTCAACACCCCCACTCCCGCCGGCAAGCTAGTGTATGCCTCATCCCAACCCTCATCGACCGCTCCCCTGCCGCCCGAGCAGGGCCGCTACCAGGGGCTCTTTCTGCATGGGCAGCGTGGTGCTCGCCTACACCTGCAGGGTTGCGAGCCGTTCGAATCACCCTGGCTGGAAACCATCGATGGCCACGCGCTTGTCACACGCACCATCCAGGTCGGCCCCAGCACTAAACCGATCCTCCTGCCGGTGGGGAGCCCTCTGGGTGTGCAGCTAAACGGTGGAATGGAAGACGGCTCCTTTGCGGTCTCCACTACTCCCGACGGGCAGCAGGTGCGGATCGAACCCAGCCCGCGATTTCCGCTTTCGTGTGGTATACGGCACGGTCCCCGAGCAGCAGCGCGGAAATATCCTGGCCGAGCTCGCACGGCAAACGCCCGTGGCCGACCTCACCCCACTGAGTCGGCCCGGCTCACTGCGCTGGAAGCCCCTGACGACGCGCGGCGAGATGGCGGCCAATTCCGCCCCCTATGTCGTGGACACCCTCACCATCCCCTACGACAATCCGTACCACGCCCTCTTCTTCACCAGTGGCCACGACTTCCTTCCTGATGGGCGCATTGCCGTCTGCACCGCCCACGGCGATGTCTGGCTCGTCGCCGCCGACGAGAAGCTTCAGCGCATCACCTGGCGCAGATTTGCCACTGGGCTGTACCATCCTCGGCCCTCAAGGTGATCGACGGCAAGGTGGTGGCGTTCGAGCCGCGGCTGGGCCTACCCGCCTGCACGACACCAACGACGACGGCGAGGCTGACCGCTACGAGAACCCTGTGCCACGCCTGGCACACCGGCTCCGGCGAGCACTCCTACGACACCCGCCTGGAGACCGATTCCGCCGGCAACTTCTACTTCTTCAAGACCGGCGACACGCACTTGCCCTGCATGGTACGCCTTGATGCGCGTCAGCCCGACGGCAAGAAGGTCGAGGTGTTCTCCACTGGCTTCCGCCATCCGATCGGCCTGGGAGTCTCTCCCACCGACATGGTCACCGGGGCGGACCAGGAAGGGAACTGGATGCCGGTCACCCGGCTCGACATCTACAAACGCGGCGGCTTCTACGGCGACATGCGGCACATCATCGACCGGTGGCACCGTCCACCTACGATAGCCCGCTGCGTGGCTGCCCAAGTCGGTCGATAACCTGCCGGCGGCTACCTGGGGTGCCGCACGATCAGTCTGGCCTCGTCGCGCGGCCAGATGCTGCACTTCGTACGGTCGATGCAAACTCTACGCCATCCTGCCGCAGAAGATCGGCGGTGGACCGTGCCGCTGCCGTCGATCTGGGCGTCAAGTTCCTGTCGGCTCGGCTCCGGGGACGCTTCCACCCGCGCGATGGCTTTCTCTATGCATCGGCCCGCGCGGCTGGCAGACCGCTGCCCGTGCCGCGATGGCTGCCTGCAGCGCGTGCGTTATACGGGCCAGCCGCTGCCCTTCCCCGTTGGCCTCGCCGTCTTCACCGATGGCATCCGGCCTCGACTTCGCCCAGCCGTTGGGCCCTGCCGCAGCCGACCCGGAAGCGGTTCGCTGACCTGCGTGAACCATTCGTGGACGGCCAATTACGGATCGAAGAACTGGCCTGGTCCGTCGGCCTCGACCGCGAGGGCAAGGACGCGTTCCCCGTCGAGGCGGTCACCCCCAGCGACGACGGCCGTAGTCTCTTCTCCGTGTACCGGGCTGGGCCTGTCGTGCAGATGCACGCTACATGATCTGCCTCACCTCGCTGCCGGTCGGCTCCAGGGAGAACGGCAATACCATCCACAAGCTGGGCCCAGCCCGAACGAACCAGGAGAAGAAGTAGCCTCGTCCCGGTCCCTCATTGAGATTCGCCCATGTCGCCTCGTTCGCTGGTAGTCGCCTTGGTCCTCGTCGTCGCCTTCGACTGTCGGATATGGTCATTCAGCGACGACAGCCTGCCCTGCGGTCGCACCAGATGCACCCACCGAGACGAAGCCGCTCCCCACGGGGTTCATGTCGAGCGGCTCAAGGCCGCCGAGAACCTTCTTCCATGGCCGGGCTGAAGGCGCCGTCCCGCCGCGGCGGGCCGGTCGACTTCGATTGAACGCGAGGTGGACGGCAAGACCGTGAAGATCAACAATAGGCTGCTTGCGCTCGACCTGGCTTCAACGATTTGCCCGGGCGCGCAAGGCGCCGGCCGATTCTGTCGAGTCAGGCTACTTCGTCTGGACCCGACGCGAGGCCTGGGATGACGTTTCGAACACAGGTGCGCAAAGCTGCGAGATGATCTCCGGTTCCGTGCCGCACCGGCATCCCCCCCCCCCCTTTGGGTGATCACCCCGCCTGACGAGAGAGGCGATGAGAGGATCGGCTCCACCGGTTTCACCCTTTTCAGGAAGCCTTATCTCCCAGCGCGTTGTATTCCTTCGGCTCCTGATAGCCACCCTGGCGGTCCAACCCGGTGCCTCCACACCTTACCTGGTCGCACTTCTGCTACAGCAGAGTCAGGACGAGATACAAAAGTTACGCACCGGCACTGTGCCTGTTAACCTGCACAGTTCACTTTGAAATAACTTCTCTCCTGTCGATCAACCCGTGAAGTTAATCCGGATGGACGAAACTCGCCGGCTGTCGCCCTGGCGCGAACAACGGCAGGTGTTCCGCGTGATGGCCCGGGTGCTGCCGAAGGATCGCTGATTGCCTCCCGGGTGTAGACAGGCCCTTGTCCGACGCTGGCTGCGCGGGCTACGATGCAGGAAACGAGCCACGCTCGTAGATCCGTCGCATCGGAGGCTGCCGTGTACGCTGCTCTGCTCGCTGCTCTAACGGCGGTGCCTGCCGCCGCTCCGCCGGTTGCACCCCCGTCCCCGGCCGTGCTGGCCCGCTGGATCGAGGAACTGGGCGACGATAGCTTCGAGGTCCGCGAAACCGCCTCGCGCAAACTCCGCGAGGCCGGCGAACCAGCCGAGGCGCTACTGCTGAAGGCTCTGGACAACACCGACGCTGAAATTGTGCGCCGCTCGCGCAGCATCCTCGCCGAGTTCAAGTGGGGCATCTACCCCAATACCCCCACCGCCATCGTCGAGCTGATCCGCGGCTACCAGGCGGCCGCCCCCAGCGAGCGCCGCGAGCCGATCCGCAAGCTGATGGCCGCCGGCGTGCCCGGTTGCAAGGCGCTGGTGAAGATCGCCCGCGCCGAGGAGAACCCAACTGTCCGCAAGGAGGTGTTCAGCGCCGTGGCCGCCGAACTCGGCAAGGCGGCCGTCCCTCTCCTCGAGGAAGGCAATACCTCCGCTCTCGATGCCATGCTCGAGCTGGGGCTGTCCGCCGACCTGCCCGCCTCGGTCCTCCACTACGCCGCCTACTACGCGCTGACCGGCCAGCTGCCCGCCAAGATCACCGAGTGGGAAGCCAGAGCCCGCGCCGCCGTCGTCCCCAAGACCGAGAATCACGTCCTGGCCTATCTCCATCGCGCCCGCGGCGACCTGGCCCGCGCCGCCGCCGCCGCCCGCGAGGCCGAGGAACTTTCTCTCTACGAGGCGATGCTCTACGAGGCGGGCGACTGGAAAGCCCTGGCCGGCAACGGTGAGCTACCCGCCGGCGCGGATCAAAACGCCTACCTCGCCTACCGCACCGCCTATCTGCGTCTGGGTGGCTCGCGCAAGGGCTACGACGGCGGCATCGACGACATCTTCAAGCGCGGCTCCGCCCTGGCCGAGACGCGCGGGTATATTCTCCCCCACGCCAAGGCGCTCTTTCTCAATGGCCGGGCCGACCTGGCTCTCGATCTCATCCGCAAGAGCGAGTACAGCCCGCGCATGCTCTTCGAGTTGTTCAGCGTGCAGACGCGCCTCAAGGAGGCGTTCGCCGTGGTGGACGCCGCCCGCACCGCCGAGACGCACGAGCTGGGCACGCTGGAGATTCTCGAGGCACGCACGCGCTATCAGCTGGGTGAGAAGGAGCGCGCGGTGGCGACGTTGAAAAAGTTCACCGGGATGGTCGCCAAGGGGCAGGATGCGCCGTGGTATCTGCCCCTGGTCGAGGCCGAAATCGCCCTGGGCCGAACCGACGAGGCCTTCGCCGCTGCCGCCCGCATCATCGCCGCCTCCAGCGATGCCTCCTGGCCCGGCCGTTGCTTCGACAAGCTCTACGATCCGCGCGGCGACGACGCCACCACCTGCTACCTGGCCTTGCGCCGGCTACAGCAGAAGGAAACCGTCGAGCAGGCCGTGGCCCGCACGCGCCGGCTGATGGACGGCAAGCCCCAGAAGGGCGAGCTGGACGAACTCATCCGCCTGGCCGGCGGCCTGGACAACGAGGCGGCTCGGACGCTGGATCTCTGGCGCGTGCTGGGTGACGCCTGCGCCCAGGCAAAACAGACCACCGAGGCCGAAACCTGCTTCCGTCGGGCCAATACTCCACGCGCCTGGCTCCGTCTGGGCGATCTCCACGCCGCCCGGAAGGACTGGCTCCGCGCCGCCACCGACTACCAGACCGCCCATCGTCTCGGGCTGAAATCAGAGCGACGCACCCAGACGGGCGAGGATCTCCCTTGCCTGGCCCTCTGGCTGGCCGGCCATGCGCTCCGTGAGGCCGGTCGCACCGCGGAGGGCAAGGCCCTGATCGATCGCGCTCACCTGCTGCCTCTGGGGGATGGCGAGATGCGCTTCGAGTTCGTGCGCGTACTGCGACGGCGTGGCCACCGCGAGGCCGTGCGTCGCGAACAGGAGTCGCTGCGCCGCTTCGGCGAACCACGCCTGGCCGAACCCGCCTCCTACTACACCGGGGAGGGACTTCGTGCCTCCGCCATCGAGGCTTCTTCGCGCAAGGAGTGGCTCCGCGCTGCCGACGGCTACGAACAGACCTTCCTGCGCTGCCTGCAGCCGACGATGAACTTCGCCCGGGCGACTGCCTACGTCACGGTGCCGGCCCACATCTACGCCATGCGCGCCCGCGGGCTGGTGCAGGCCGATCGCATCGCCGAGGCCCTCGTCGAGGCCGAGCGCGCCAGGTTGTCGCAGCCCGCCAGCGTCGAGCTGGCCATGTATCTCGTCCCCGAACTGGAGAAACGCGACCGTAAGAAGGAGGCCGACGCCATTTATCGCGCCTCGCGCGACCGCTACGTCGAGGTGCTGCGCGACTATCCCCGCTGTGCCTGGGCCGCCAATCAGCTGGCCTGGCTGTCCGCCTGCTGCCGGCGCGATCTCGACGAGGGGCTGAAGCACGCCCGCAAGGCGGTCGAGCTTACCTCGGATAGTGCCGCCTATCACGACACGCTCGCCGAGGTGCTCTTCCAGCTGGGCAAGAAGGCCGAGGCGATCACCGCCCAGAAGAAGGCCATCGAGCTGCAGCCCGAACGCGACTACTTCAAGAGGCAGCTGAAACGGCTCGAGGCTGGCGATCCTCGCTCTCCTCGCATCGAGGAAGAAGACTGACCGCTGGATGGCGACCCAGGGCGCAACGAAGAAGGGCAGGAGGATCAACCTCCTGCCCTTGCTTGTTTCTCACCGAGGCCTCATCCGATCAATGACGGAAGAGGAACTCCTTGGAGTTGATCAGCGCCCAGTGCAGATCTTCCCAGGCCTTCCGCTTGTCGGTGTTCTTGGCCAGGTACTCCAGCGAGACCTTCACATCCTCGTCGGTCGGCATGCGCGACAGGGTGGCGAGGTACAGCTCGTCGAGCAGAACGCGGTCGGCCACCTTCTTCGTCAGCAGCTTGCCCAGGCGGTTGTTGCCGTTCCGCAGCTTGTCGTTGACCGTCGGGCCATTGATCAACTGCAGGGCCTGAGCCAGGTTGCTGTCGCTCTCGCGTTCGCATTCGCAGGCCAGTTCGCGGGCCGGCTGGCCGAACGTCTTCAGGAAAGGATGGTTGGTGTCGCCGTCCGGCAGCTGAACCGCCCGGGTCCCAGCAGGCATCCCGGCGAACTTCTCCGGCACCTCGGTCACCTGGCAGATGGCGTCGAGCAGCGGCTCAGCCGGCAGCAGCTTGGTCACCGCGTGCGAGAAGTACTTCTGGTCGTCCTTGTTCAGCTCGTTGCCCTGAGCGCTGAGCTGATAGGTCCGCGAGTTCATGATGGTCCGGATGGCGTGCTTGAAGCTGAACTTGTTGGCGACGAAGTCCTTCGCCAGAGCTTCGAGCAGTTCATCGTTGGCCGATGGGTTGGAATCGCGGAAGTCATCGACGGGATCGACGATGCCACGGCCCATCAGGTGGTACCAGATGCGGTTCACGGTGTTCTTGGCGAAGAATGGGTTGTCGCCCGAAGTGAGCCAGGCCGCCAGCACTTCGCGACGATCCTTGCGATCCGGGATGGGCGGCACCGCCCCACCGAGGTACTTCGGCGCCATCACCTTGCCCGTGCGGGGCTGGGTGACCTCGCCGCCACGATCGCTGTAGATGACCTCGGCACCCGCCTGATTCGGCGCGGGGCCCGGCTCGCGCACGTCGTTCTTCTGCTTCACCCGGGCGAACCAGGCCGCCATGCTGTAGTAGTCGTCCTGCGTCCAGCGCTCGAACGGGTGGTTGTGGCACTTGGCGCACTGCATCCGGATGCCGAAGAACAGCTGCGCCGTCGTCTCGGCCAGGTTCTGCGAGTCGCGAGCAATCCGGTAGTAGTTGGCCGGCGGATTCGCATAGGTGCTGCCGTTGGCCGTGATCAGCTCGCGCACCACCTGATCGAAGCCATCATCCCGGGAGACGTGCTCGCGCAGCCAGTTCTGGAAGACGTGCGTTCCCTTGACCTGGATCGTCTTGCGCGAGCTGCGCAGCACGTCGGACCACTTCATCGTCCAGTAGTCCGCGTACTCAGGCCGGTTCAGCAGGTCCTCGACGAGCTTGGAACGCTTGCTCGCCGACTTGTCGGCCAGGAAGGTCCGCACCTCGTCGGCCGTCGGCAGCACGCCGCACAGGTCGAGGTAGGCTCGGCGAATGAACTCACTGTCGCTGCACAGTTCCGACGGCGGGATCGACAGCATCTTCAGCTTGGCGAAGACGTGCTTGTCGACGTAGTTCTGTTCCGGCGGGTTCTTCCAGACGAAGCCCTGGCGCGGTTCGAGGTAGGTCAGACGGATAGTGACCAGCTCCATCAGGTAGCGAGCCAGGATGGCCACCTCGCCGGCTCCCTTGAACTCGACCAGGCCAGTCATGTTCACGTCGGCCACCGAGGTGTCGCTGGAAGAAAAGACCGTCAGCCGGGTGACGTCGCGCACCGAACCGTCGGAGAAACGGGCCAGCACGGATAGTTGCTGGAAGCGTGCCGGAGCCACCTGCACGCGCGAGCCAGGAATCACTTCCACCGCTGTCACAGTGGCCAACTTGGGTTCATCGTCGCGGAGCCCTTCCGCCAGCCAGGTGCGAACAGTCTGGGCCGGCAGCGAACTGGGCTTGAAGCGCTGCCCACCTTCGTGCGGCACTTTGCCCAGGCCCTTGAGCATGACCAGGCTTTCGTCGGGACGCTGCCGCTCGGTTCGGCGGGCCAGCACGTCGCGCGTCAGCTGGTGAAAATCCATGTCCGGATCGAAGCCTCGCAGCGACAGCTTGAAGCCACCCTTGCCCGAAGGCGTCCCGTGGCAGGCTCCCATGTTGCAGCCACCCACGTTGAGGGCGGCAATCACCTCGTTGCGGAAACTGATCGGATGCGGCTTCTCCGCACCCTGCACGGTCACGGGAACCTCGACGGTCTTCGGGCCGGCCTTCACCACGATGGCAGACGTTCCATTTTTCTTCACGCCCACGTAACCGGTGCTGTCCACCGTGGCCACCTCGCCCGTTTTGCAGGCGTAGTCGCACACCGCGGTCAGGTCGCGGATCGAACCATCGGCGTAACGTCCGGTCACGACAAGTTGTTGCTGGGCCCGTGGTCCCGCCAGCGTCACGCTGGCGGGCTGGACCTGTACGGCGACCGGGGCGCCCACCAGATCGGTGCGGCCCTTGGCGTCGGTGGGAATGGCCGCCTGGACTGGCACCGCATAAAGCAGACCAGCCGCAACCAGCGACCCCAGGAAGCGGGTTAGTCGAGATAATCCAGCCATGGTAGGCCCCCCAAGCGGAACCGGGAGTGTTGGAGCAGGCGGGTGGTGGATCGGCGCAGACCGATCCGGTGTGTAGATCATCACTTTAGCTGATGTCTGCACCGATTGCACCAGGTTTTTTTATGAGTTGCTCTCAAGTGGCTGGCTTGCTCGTGCCGATGGACGACGATGGGGTGTTCCCTGGCTCTACTGCTCCTGGGTCAGTGGGAGGATTGGCATGCGGTCGGCGGCCGCCAGGCTCACCAGCTGGGCTTCACGCACGGCTGGCTGGATGGGCCTCCTGACCGGGGGATTGCTCCTGGGTTGGGCCCGGGCCGAACCGCCTATCATGCTGCCGCCCCCTCGAGTCGTTACAGCCCCAGCCACCCTGCCCGCTGCTCGCCCGCAGGCGGCCCAGCCTCCCGAGCTTTCTCCCATTCCACTAACAGCTGCTCTGGCCCTGGCACTCGACCAGAACCCTCGCCTGCGCCGGGCCGCGGCTGCTGTCGATCAGGCCCAGGCGCTGGAAGAAGCCGCCTTCGCTCCCTTCCTGCCCGAGGTGGGGCTGCTCACCCGCGCCGGGCTGACCACCGGGAACCTGAGCCCCGGCGCACCTGGTCCTACCGGTGCCATCATCGGTTTGCGCGACACGCGCCATCTCTTCACCCAGGCCGAGCTGGACCTGCAGTGGATGCTCTACGATTTCGGACGGACGCAGGGCCGGCATCGTGAAGCCATCGCCCGTACCCGGGTGGCCAGTCTGAAACTGGTCCGCGCTCGGCAGGCGGTAGCGCTGGATGTGTGCGCGGCCTACCTGCGCGGATTGCAAGCGTCCACCGTCATCACCACCCAGCTGGAGGCCATTCGGCGAGCTGAATCCGCGTTGCATGATGCAAAGGCCCGCCGTCGCGCTGGCGTGGTCGAGACCAACGACGTGCTGCGGGCCGAGGTGCAGCTGGCGGACGCGCGCGACGCCTATGTGGTATCCATCCAGCAGCAGCAGGCCGCTCTTGCGGAACTGAACCACGTCCTGGGCCGCGATGCCAGCCTGCCGGTGCGCCTGCAATATCTGCCCGAGCGCGCCGCCTTCACCACCTCACTCGAGGAGTGCTTGCACGCAGCGCTCGGCGGTCGGCCCGAAGTGAGCATCGCGCGTGAAACCATCCTGGCGGCTCATGCGGGGAGAGACGTGGCCGCGGCCGACCTGTGTCCGCGCGTCTACCTGCGTGGGTCGCTGGGCCAGGTCGAGGGCGATAACATCCGCACCGGCAATCAGCAGGGGGCAGCCATCCACATCGATATGCCTCTCTATGCGGGTGGCCGGTTCCGCGCCGCTCTCCGCGCCGCGGACGCCGTTGTGCAGGAGGCCGTCGCCAGCGCGCGTGGCATCTTCGACACCATCACGCTCGAGGTCACCCTGGCCCATCAGGAGGTGACGGCCGCCCAGCGCCGGGTGGAGCTGGCCCGGCCGGCCGTCGAGCAAGGACGGGAGAACCTGCGTCGGCTCACCAGCCGATACCGCAACGGTGACGCTACTCCCACCGACCTTGTCGATGCCGAGGCCGCCCTCACGCGCACCGAACAGCGTCTGGTCGCCACGCGGTACGAGTACCTCCTGGCCCTGGCGCGTCTCGAATTCGCCGTCGGCGGCGCGCCTAGCAGTTTCCTCGGCGAAACGGTTCCGGCCGTTTCTCCCACTCCTGCCCCCCGGCCGGTTCCATGAGTACCACCCCTGCGCCCTCGTCGCCGACTGGCCTCCGCCGCGCGCTGCGCGTTCTGCTGCTGCCGATCACCTTGCCCTGGCGCCTGCTTCGCGCGCTACTCACCTCGTTTCGCTTCTGGGCTCTGCTCCTCTTCGCGCTGTTCGTTGTGATGGTGGTCTACTATGCCGTGGCCGACCGCCACACCCCGCTGACCACCGACGCCTATATCCAGGCCTACGTCGTGCAGATCGCCCCCCAGGTGGCTGGGCAGGTGATGCGCGTCGCTGTCCGCGAAGGCGAGACAGTCCAGGCCGGACAGCTACTGTTCGAGGTAGATCGTCGGCCGTTCGAGCATCGTCAGGCCCAGCTCGTCGCCCGACAAACGTTGGTGCGCCAGCAGGTCAGCCAGTTGAGTACGAGCCTGGGCGCAGCCCGCGCCGAGCAGACGCGCCTGAAGGCCGAGGCCGATCTCGCCGAGCTGATCCGCCGGCAGGAGGAGAGCATCTTTCGCCAGGATGCCACCACCGAGCGCCGTTTCGCCCAGGCGACGCAGCGTGCCCGCGCCAGCCAGGCCGCCGTCGAGAAAGCCACCGAGGAGGTGCGCCATGCCCAGGAATCGCTGGACGCCCGCGTCGGCAACACACACGCCCAGATCGCTCAGGTTCGGGCCGAACTCGCCGCCGTGCTGCTCGATCTGGAATACACCCGCGTCATTGCCCCCTGCGAGGGCGTCATCACCGACCTTCAGCTGCGCGAAGGGGCCTATGTCCACGTCGGTCAGCCGGCCATGACGCTCATCGACACCCGGCAGATGGTGGTGGTGGCCAACCTGCGTGAACCCTCACTGGAACACCTCGCCGAGGGAATGCCTGCCCTGGTCGCCCTGCATGTCCAGCCCGGTCGGCTCCATGCCGCGCACGTCGTCTCCATCGGCTGGGGCATTCAGCACGGCCAGGGTGTACCGTCGGGCCGGCTCCCCGAGATTCGCCGCAGCGCAGCCTGGGTGCCACCTCCGCAGCGTTTCCAGGTCCGCCTGCAACTCGACGAGACGCCCGAGGTGCCGCTGCGTGTCGGACTGACGGGCAGCGTCAGTATCTACACCGACGAGGAACACTGGCTTTACGACATCACCCGCGCTTACCACCAGTGCATTGCCTGGCTCTACTTCCTCTGATCCGCCGGCCCCCAGCGCGGCCAAAGCGTGCCGACCAGCAGAGTCATCCCCACCCCCACGAAGATGCCCTCGATGCGCTGCAGGACCGAACGCAGGTCGCCGACCTCCTGCTGTGGCACCACCAGGATCAGGGGCAGCACCAGCCCCATCTGAATGCCCGCGTAACCGTCGCTACCCCAGACGCGCCCTGCATACCCGGCCACGAACTGCCCCAGAAACAGCGAGGCCGCCAACAACTCGACGTAGGGTTGCCGCACCAGGATGAGGAAGCTGGCGCAGGCCCACAGCACGGCCAGGACCGCCCCCAGCAGCCGGAGCTTTCCCTTGTGCATGGCCGACTGCACGTCCGGGGCGATGCACAGCACCATCACCGAGATGGTGGCTTTCTCGATAGGTAGCTCCAGCCAGTGCGTGACCAGCTGCGTTAGCATCACAGTTGTGGCCAGCATCAGGCTGTGGCTCAGCCACTCGGCCCGCAGAGGCCACAGCGGCGGTCCACTCGTTTGCAGCGACAGATTCTGCTCGGCCCCGGTGAGCCAGGCGACCAAGTCGGCCACCACCACACCCACGCCGATCACCACAATCAGCTCCCAGGCCACGCTCGCCGCCTGGTCCGGCTGGGCCAGCCCCTGATCGACCAGCACCACCGTGTACAGCCCGGCGTTCAGGAATGTGTAGGTCAGCCGGTTGGCGCTGGCGACATAGAAGAAGGCGACGAGCAACAACGCCTCAGCATACAGGACCAGCGGAGCCGCATCTCCCAGGACGGTGGTCACCGCCAGCCCCAGCAGCACGCCCACGATGCGCCCGACCAGGCGCTCGATCCCCTTCTGAAACACCGTGTTGGGATAGTTGATCATCACCATGAAGGTGGTCCACACGCCGAGATTGGCGTGGGAAAGCTGCCACCCCTGAGTGCACAAAAAGGTCAGTAGACAGGCCGTCGCAATGCGCCAGGCTTGTCCCGTCGGGTGCTGAACGGCGTCGGACATGGGCTCCCAGTCTATCGCCACCCTCGGCTAATGAAAAAGGCGCAATCTCCCAGCTAAAATAAATTCACGACTAGATTGTGTATATATGATTTGACCCATGTCTGCATCGGAAAGAGAAAGAGGCTCGGCAAGAGAGAAAGAAGAAAATGAGTTGGAATATGACAGAGTCGGATCCAAACCCAGGCGGATCGGCCTGAAGTTGGTAACCTACTCTTGACGATAAATTAGTTACTGGATAAGTTTGGTAAACATTCGTTGGCGGCGATTGTGAGGAGAAGAACATTTGATGATGGGTAAGGTACTCCTCGGTCTGGTGACCCTTTACGTCGCGGTGGCGGCGGTGTGGGTGGCTTCCGCCGGGGTCATCCGCGAAAGCGGCGAGCAGGTGGAGCTGCTAAATGTCGCCTGCGATCCCACCCGGGAGCTGTGGCGTGACCTGAACGCACGCTTCCGCGATCGCTACCAGGCTCAGACGGGGCAGAAGATCAACATCCGCATGTCCCACGGCGGGTCGGGTAGCCAGGCCCGCGCCGTCATCGATGGGCTGGCCGCCGACGTCATCACCCTGGCTCTGTGGACCGACACCGACGCCGTGCGAAAGGCCGGTCTGGTCGCCGAGAACTGGGAGCAATCGCTACCCAACCGGTCGCTGCCGTACATCTCGACCATCGTGTTCGTGGTGCGCAAGGGCAACCCCAAGCAGATCCACGACTGGACCGACCTGGCCCGCTCCGACGTGCAGGTCATCACGCCCAGCCCGAAAACCTCGGGCAATGGTAAGTGGAGTTTTCTGGGGATCTGGGGTGCCGTGGTCTGGCGCGGAGGCACCGAGGCGGAGGCGCGGGACCTGGTGACTCGCGTCTATCGGCAAGTGCCCGTGCTCGACGCGGCCGCCCGTGGCGCGACCATGACCTTCGCCAGCAAGGGGATCGGCGACGTGCACCTGACCTGGGAGAACGAGGCGCATCTCGAGGTGCAGGAATCGAAGGGCGCCCTGGAGATCGTCTACCCGCCGCTGAGCGTCCTGGCTGAGCCACACGTCGCCCTGGTCGATCGCAATGTGGATAGCAAGGGCACCCGGGCCGTTACCGAGTCCTACCTCCGCTTCCTCTACACCGACCAGGCGCAGGAGGTGATTGCCCAGCACTTCCATCGGCCCACCAACCCCGTGGTCTTCGCCCGGCACCGCGACCTGTTCCCCGACCTCGATCTCCGCCGCGCTACCACCCTGGTCCCGTCCGAAAACTGGGACGTGCTGCAAAAGAGGTTCTTCGCCGAAGGCGCGCTCTTCGACCAGATCTACGCGGAGGGACGCCGATGAGCACTGCCAGTCCCCGGGTGCTTCCGGGGTTCCGCCTGAGCCTGGGTTTCGCCACGGTCTACCTCACCCTGCTGGTGCTGGTGCCGCTGGCCGCCTGCTTCGTCAAGGCCTCCGAACTGACCGTCTCCGAGTTTGTCGCGGCCGTCTGGACACCACGTGCCCAGGCTGCCTACCAGCTGACGTTCCTGGCCTCGCTGGCCGCCGCCCTCGTCAATGTCGTGCTGGGCGTGATGACTGCCTGGACGCTGGTGCGTTACGAGTTTCCGCTCAAGCGGCTCGTGGATGCCCTGGTGGATGTGCCGCTGGCCCTGCCGACTGCGGTGGCCGGCCTGGTCTATGCCAGCCTGTACGTGAAGAACGGTTGGCTCGGGCAGTTCCTGGTGCCCCTGGGCATCGAGGGCGCCTACTCGCGGCTGGGGATCGTCCTGGTGCTGGTCTTCACTGGGTTCCCCTTCGTCGTCCGGGCCGTCCAACCGGTGCTGGAAGATCTTGAAGCCGACGTGGAAGAAGCCGCCGCCATCCTCGGCGCCAGCCGCTGGCAGACCTTCCTCCGCGTGCTGCTGCCCACACTGCTACCCGCCGCTCTGACCGGCTTCGCCCTCTCGTTCGCCCGGGCCATCGGCGAGTACGGCTCGGTGGTCTTCGTCTCCAGCAACATGCCGTTTCGCACCGAGATCGCCCCGGTGCTGATCGTCGCCCGGCTCGAGGAGTTCTCCTACCCGGAGGCGGCCGCAGTCGCCGTCGTCCTCCTGGGGGCATCGTTCCTCCTGCTGGTCCTGATCAATGTCCTGGAACGCTGGAGCAAACGCCATGACGGCTAATTCGCTCGACTCCACAACGGCGCAAGAACTGCCAGCCGGCCAACCGCTGCCACGCCCTCGTCCCCGCGCCGCCCAGGATCCCTGGTGGGTGCGCTGGTTGCTGATCAGCACCACGCTGGCAGTGGTGGGCCTGCTCGTTGGTGTGCCCCTGGTCCACGTGTTCTACCAGGCGCTATCCGAGGGACTGGCTGTCTACTGGAAGAATCTGGTGGCCGATCGCGACACGCAGCATTCGATCTTCCTGACGCTGATGGTGGCCCCCGTGGCTGTGGCGCTGAACGTGGTCTTTGGGGTGGCCGCGGCCTGGGCCGTCGCCCGGTTCCGATTCCCTGGCCGGGCCCTGTTCATCACTCTGATCGACCTGCCGTTTTCTGTTTCGCCCGTGGTGGCCGGTCTGGTCTTCGTCCTCATCTTCGGCCTGCAGGCGCCTCTGGGCCAGTGGCTGAAGGCGCACGGTTATCAGGTGATCTTCGCCCCGCCGGCGCTGGTGCTGGCCACCGCCTTCGTCACCCTGCCGTTCGTGGCCCGCGAGCTCATTCCCGTGCTGGAAGCCGTTGGCCCCGACGAGGAACTGGCTGCTCGCAGCCTGGGTGCCAGCGGCTGGCAGATCTTCTGGCGGATCACCGTCCCCAACATCAAGTGGGGTTTGCTCTACGGCGTCATCCTGTGTAACGCCCGCGCCATGGGTGAGTTTGGCGCCGTCTACGTGGTGTCCGGCCGCATCGGCGGGCAAACCGACACCATGCCTCTGCGGGTGGAAAAGCTCTTTCAGGAGTACAACACGCCCGGCGCCTTCGCCCTCGCCAGCGTTCTGACGCTCCTCGCTCTGGTCACCTTGTTGTTGAAAGTCGCAGTGGAACGACAGCTCCGCTCCGGGCAGGTGCGAGCAAGTCAACTGGCGGAGGAGGCTCGCTCATGAGCATTCGCGTCCACGACGTAAGCAAGCGGTTCGGTCGGTTCCAGGCACTCGACCGCGTGTCGCTGGAAGTACCGGAAGGAGAACTGCTGGCCCTCCTGGGGCCCTCGGGCTCGGGTAAAACCACCCTGCTGCGCGTGATTGCTGGCCTGGAGCATGCAGACGTCGGCAGCGTTCATCATTCCAACGCCGATGTAACCAGCCATTCGGCGCGCGATCGTAACTTCGGGTTCGTCTTCCAGCACTACGCTCTGTTTCGCCACATGACTGTGTACGAGAACGTGGCCTTCAGCCTGCGGGTGCGTGGCTGGAAGGATGCCGACGTCCGCAGCCGGGTCGGCGAACTGCTCGACCTGATCAAGCTGGAGACGCTCGGCGGGCGCTACCCCTCGCAGCTGTCCGGTGGGCAACGACAGCGCGTTGCCCTGGCGCGTGCCCTGGCCGCCAGCCCTCGAGTGTTGCTGCTCGACGAGCCGTTCGGTGCTCTCGATGCCAAGGTGCGAGTCGAGCTGCGCCAGTGGCTGCGTCGGCTCCACGACGAGGTGCCCGTGACCACCATCTTCGTCACCCACGATCAGGAAGAAGCCTTTGAAGTTTCCGACCGGGTCGTGGTGATGAACCGTGGGCGCATTGAGCAGGCGGGTACCCCTCAGGAGGTGTTCGAGCACCCCGCCAACGAGTTCGTCATGGACTTCCTGGGCCAGGTAAACGTCTTCCACGGCCGGGTTCACGAAGGCAAGGCAATTGTCGGCGACCTGGAGTTTGAAGTGCCCCAGGGGCGTCCCGACGGTCCCACCCGCGTCTTTGTGCGTCCGCATGAACTCGACCTGATGACCTACCGCAACGGTGTGCCCAGCATGCCGGCACGCATTACCCACATCAACCCCGCGGGTGCGGTGACCCGGGTGCTTGTGGTCGTGCAGGAGACCGGTTTAGAGGTGAGCATCGATCTACCCCCGGCGCGGTCGGCTGAACTGCAGTTGAAGAAAGGCGACACCGTGTTCGTGTTCCCCCGCAAGGTGCGCGTCTTCGAGCCGGAATACACCATCTGAAATGAGAGAGGAGGAGGAGATAAACATGCTCACTCGACGTCAGTTTGTTATAGGAGTCAGCCTTACTGCCCTGGGAGTATCCGCCTGCGGTGGGTCGAGTCGGAAACCGACATTCCCGGTGACAGGCAAGCTCCTGTGGAATGGCAAGCCGATCCCCAACGCTAGCGTGGTGTTTCATCCGGTGAAGGAGGACGGTCCCGAACCGCTCCGCCCGCGCGGCAAGACCAAGGAGGATGGCAGCTTCACGCTGACCACCTACGACACCGACGACGGCGCCCCGGCTGGCGAATACCGCCTCAGCGTCGAGCTGTGGTTGGGAGGCCGGCCCGACGAGGGACCCAGCAATCGCCTACCGCAGCAACTGGGCAACCCCGAAACCTCGAAGCTGACGGCCACGGTGGCCAGCGGCCCGAACGCACTCCAACCAATCGACCTACGTCGCCAGTAATTCCACGACAGGGTTATCCGTTCAAAATTCCTTTTTAGATTCAGGGGATCTGACACGATGCAATCTATCTCACGCCGCAAGGCCTTCACATTGATTGAACTGCTGGTGGTGATCGCGATCATCGCCATCCTTATTGGCTTGCTGCTACCTGCCGTGCAGAAGGTGCGCGAGGCTGCCGCCCGCATGCAGTGCTCCAACAACCTCAAGCAGCTCGGCCTCGCTCTGCACAGCTATCACGATGTCCACAACGGCCTGCCCGCCAACATTCGGCCTTCCGCCGTCAGCACCGTTCGCGTGCGCTGGCTCACCTACATCCTGCCGTACATCGAGCAGGAGAACATGTACAAGGCGGTCGATTTGACCGTCAACTGGCACCAGCCAGCAAACCTGCCTGTCTTCGGTTCTCGCCTCAAGACCGTCGAGTGCCCCTCCTCCCCCAATGGGCAGGTCATCGACGGTGCCCCGGATACCGGCTGGACGAACATTGTGGCCAACGGTGACTACGGTGGCTTCTACGGCGTCGATCCGCAGCTGGCCACTCTCGGCCTCGTCGATGCCGTCTCCGCCAAGGTCGATAATGGTGCTATCTCCAAGACCCAGCCGTACCCGTTTAGCAGCTTCACCGATGGCCTTTCCAACACTCTGTTCCTCGCCGAATCGGCTGGCCGTCCCAACATCTACCGCAATGGGCGTCTCGTCCAGAACGCCAGCGGCCTCACCCGCATCAACGGTGGCGGCTGGTGCCGTCCAGCCAGCGAGCTGAATATCCTTCGCGGCGCTTCCGCCGACGGCCTGACCATCCCAGGCCCGGCTGGCATCAACGCGACCAATGGTGAAGTGCTGGGCGTCTACCCGCACCCGTACTACAACACCGATGGCACCTCGCAGATCTACAGCTTCCACAGCGGCGGCACCAACATCCTCCAGGTGGATGGCTCGGTTCGTTTCCTCCGCTCGTCCATCAACATTCGCGCCCTGGCCCAGCTCGTCAGCCGAAACGGTGGCGAAGTCCTCACCGGCATCGATTGATCCTGGCTCACCCTGCCCTCCCGGGCGGCCGGCACCTTGCTGGCCGCCCGGTTGCATTTTATCTCTCGCCACGACGCCTTCCCCCATCTGAAGCCTGCTTCTAATTCGCTTCGCCTGGCCCTCTCGCAGAAGAATCGCACCATTTTTGTCCGCTTATGCTAGCCCGGCACGTTTATAGGGTAGTGACTCCTTGTGTTCATTGCCCAGGTGGTCTGAGGAGACAACCCCCATGCGCGATCGACGCTTTCACGCCGTGTACTGTCTGGCCGGGCTGATGGCGGTGATGCTGGCCCTGGCCTGGAAGGAGTACCGTCGCCAAAGTCAACCCGGGCGTGGTCTGCCGCCCGACATCGTGGTGGCCCAACCAGAACCGGTGTCCCGGTCTTTTGTGGCCCGCTTCGAGGCCAGAAACCACGTGGTCGATCGTCTGTTACTCGGTGAGATTCGCCTGATCGAGGCGGCCTCGTTGTTCCGAAACATCGATCCGCAATTAGGGGGTGTGCCTGGAGCCTCAGCCGAGGTTGTTTGCCGTCAGGTCATCGACTGGGCCTCGGCGCGTGTGGAAGCAGAACAGCAATCCGACGGGGAGGATCCGCGCATCGCCGCACTCGAAACCGAGCTACAAACGCTTCTGGCTGCGGGCGTTATTGATCTCCCCTGAGACCTCCAGGGAGCAACGCTGCTCCTGCACGAAAAATGTGGTGCTTCTACTCAGCGCCGAAGGCTCGGCCGGAATAGTTCTTCCCGGATACGGTCCTCTCGTTCGCCTCGACAAGCCACATGCATCGTCGGGAATATGGCGTTGGCTGGTGATACCGCCGCTGGAGGAATCGTCATGCGGGATGCTCGATCGCACGTGCTGGTGTACAGCTGCTGGCTGATCCTGATGTCATTTGCGCTGATCCGGCGCGATCTGGCTTCTCCTCCCCAGATGGTATCCAGCCAGTATCAAATGGACCTGGTCCATCCTCCAAGCCTGGAAGCACGCAGCCTTCTCCACCGCATTGCTCGCAAGGACAAGGTGATCGAACGACTGCTGCGAGAAGAACTGTGCCTCCTGGAAGCCGCAGCCTGGTTTCGCCTCATCGAGGGCGACCGCACGGGGCCGACCCGCCAACCTGGCGAGGGAGAGCGTCTATGCCGCCAGGTCCTCCACTGGGTGACCGTTTGCCACCCTCCGGGCTTCTCCACCGAGGGCAACAGTCAGCGTCTGATCGCCCTTGAAGCCGAATTCGAGTCGATGCACTCCGCCGGTGAAATCGCCCTCCCCTGGTAGGGCTCTATTGGCGTGAACCTGGTGTCCGGAGCTACTCTCCTATTCCAGGAAGTGAACCTCCGGGTTGCCCTTGCTGAAGGCGCCCGGATGGGCTACCTTGAAATACCACCGGAGAGGTGCCAGAGCGGCCGATTGGGTCGGTCTCGAAAACCGATGTGGGGGAAACCTCACCGAGGGTTCGAATCCCTCCCTCTCCGTTTTTTGCCATTGTAGACGGTTGTAGCCTGTCGCAATCTGCTGCCACATCTGCCACATCTGCATTACCTTGCATCAATAGTTGCGATGAATGTCCATCGCCTGCGTGCATCTGCAGCGTCGGATTTCGCGACACCATCGCGTCGGATTTCGCGTCGGTTTTTCCGCCACCTGCAGCGCGTTGGAAGTGTTCCTCGATCACCATGGCATAGTGTTCGTCCTGTATCTCCTCATCGTGCCCCATCCATTCACAGAGAACGTGGGCGCTGTAGCGTTCATCTTTCAGCTCTGTGATCCGGCTTGCTCGCAGGTTGTGGAACAGTCGCGGCCAGGTTTCTAATCCTGCCCTCCTGATCAGCTTTGCGAAGCCGGTGCGCAGGTTGCAGTTCTTCCAGCCGTTCTTCCCCTGGGCCTTCGCCAGGTGGTTCCCCCCCACCACATGTGTCTGTCCTGGCTCGGCCAGCTCCTGGGCCTCCAAGAGGAACGGGCGCAGGTCCTGGAATATGGGCAGCGTCCGAACTGCCTTTCCATCGTATCGCTCAGTCTTCGGGCAGGGGATATCCACCAGCTTGTTGGTCTCCCAGTTGACGTGTCGCCACTCCAGGGACAGCACCTCAGAGGGGCAACGCAAGCCACCAAAACGAGCCAGAGCGATGATGATGCGCCACGTGGGGTTCGCCACCTCCAGCAGTCGCCGCACCATCTCCCGATTCACGAAGAACTGCCTGGCCTTCACGTTGGCTTTGGGAATCTTCACCTCAGAGAAGGGGTTCTCACTGATGATCTTGTGCTTCCGGGCCACGTGGAGGAACGTCCGGGCAAACGCCAGGCGC
>JAXMAV010000029.1:0-112269 GCA_046350255.1 Gemmataceae bacterium | reverse complement strand
GCGAGGAAGCCACCTTCACCCGGGCGCAACTGGATGGCCTTCTGGATACCGGCACCCGGGGCATCCAGGCCATCACGGCGGCGCAGAAAGCTGCCCTCGGTTCGCGATGGCCGTTTCTCGACTAGGTACTCATGACTGACGATCGCGCCACCACCCCCTGCGGTCTGTGTGGACGTGCCTTTGACCCCCGGGCGCTGACGAAGCATCATTGTCTGCCGCGCTCGCAAGGCGGCACCATGGATCACGTCGAGCTGATCTGTGGGCAGTGTCACTCGATGATTCATTGCACCTACGAAAACTCGACGCTGGCCCAGTGCTATGCCACCCTGGCCGAGCTGCGCCAGGCCGCCGAGCTGCAGAATTACATTCGCTGGGTGCGCAAACAACCCCCAACGCGCCGCACGAAGAATAAACCGCGCAAGCGACGCCTCTAGCGAGATCTGCCATGGAGTTGCGACTCGACCGTCTCCTGGCCCGGTTGCGCGCCAGCCCCGAAGCGATCCTCCGCGCCATCGATGCCGACCCGCTTCTCGTCCGGCGGACCAGTGGAGGCCTCGTCCTGGCCAACGCAGGCCCGCTGCTCTACACCCCGCTGGAAGAGCACCAGTTGTTCGCCAAGGGGATCGTCTACGAACGCGATCCCTATCGTCTGGTGTCGCTTCCCCTCATCAAGATCTACAACCTGGGCGAACGAGGCATCACCCTCGAAGACCTGGCTGCCTTGCTGACCGAACCCAGGGTGCGTCTGCGTTTCCTGCACAAAATGGACGGCTCGCTGGTGCAAGTGTTCCGCGCAAAGGGCCGGGTCTGGTTCACCACGCGCGGTATGCTTGAGGGCGCAGTGATGCATGCGCGCGACCCGGAGGAAGAGAGCGCAGGCAGCTTCGACTACCTCGCCGCGGCCAGGCAAATCGCTAGCCAACGTTATCCGCAAGTGGTGGCGTCCAGCACTTTGCTGGAGGGGATAACGCTCCTGTTCGAGTTGATCCATCCCGACGCCCGCAAGGTGACCAACTATGGCGAACGGAGCGACCTGATCCTGCTGGGCGCGTTCGACCAGCGTGCGTTTCGGTACCTCGATCACGATGAGGTGGGGCAGCTCGCCACTCGCCATGGGCTGACCCTGGTGTCGGCGTTCACACCGCCCGGCGATACTCTGGTCGAGCAGATCCAGCATCTGCTCCAGCTGTGGGCGGGCACTGACGAGGAGGGGGCTGTCCTCTGCTTCGAGCGACCCGGTGAGGTGGTCTACCGCGTGAAGGTCAAGTCGCCCGACTACCTGCAGCTCATGCGGTTGATGGCCCTATGCACCTACGAGCGGACCGTGCAGTTTATCGACACGCACACGGGCATTCACTCCTGGGACGACCTCGAAAAGGTCTTGCAAAGCGAGGGGCGCAACCACGTGCCGGAAGAGTTGCTGACTTTCTACCGCGACCACTGGCTGCGGTTCCAGCGCTACCTTTCCCGTCTGGAGGCGCTCCGCGCCTGGGCCGAGCAGGAGTTCGCCTGCATCACCGAGCAACTTGGCCCGGCCGATCAGATGGCTCCGCCCGAGTTTCGCCGCGAGTTTGCCCGCTGTGTGCAGGCTCGACCCTATCCCGGGTTGATGTTCGCTGCCCTGGATGGTCGCCTCAACAATGAGCGCCTGCGGAAGATGTTCCGCGAGGAAAAGGCGGTGGACGAGGCGTTCACCCGTCTGGGCCTGACCGACCCGGCTACAGCTTTTTCCCAAACACCTGACAGAAGAACAGCGCGCCCGACGGACTGACGCGCACGCTGACTCCGATCTCGGTGGTGCTTGCCGACAGAATGTTGGCGCGATGCCCTGGCGAGTTCATCCAGGCTGTCACCACCGCCTGGGCTGACGGATAACCGTAGGCGATGTTCTCACCGTAGGCACCCCAGTCGTAACCCACAAAGTCTAGCCGGGCGCTGGGGGTCGGCACCTGGTTGCCATAGAGTATGTGGCTCATGGCTTCGTAGTTGCCCAGCGAACTGCTCTGCATCGCCATGTTGTAGGCGTGGATGTCGGCGGCCTTGTACAGCTGGCTATTGAAACGGAGAGCGGGCAGGCCATACTTCACACGTTCCACGTTGGTGAGCCGAAGGATCTCGCGCTCAATGGCGCTCATCGTCGATTCAGCCTTGGTGAGCGTAGGACTGCCCTGGGTCACCTGGTTGCTACCCGTGCCTCCATCCAGGGTGTCGGTGCCCGCTCCGCCGAATAGGATGTCCGCGCCGGCCCGGCCTAAGAGGGTGTCGTTCCCGTAGCCGCCGTAGATCTGGTCGTTCCCGCTGCCACCCAGAATCGTGTCGTTACCTACACCGCCAAACACGCGGGATGGCCGGGTGACCGCCGGTCCAATCGTGATCTGGTCGTTGCCCGATTCACCGAGGATGACAATCCGCTGCACCTGGCTAGCGGCAAACGCCTTGCCGGCGACCACGAAGGTGGTGCTGCTCTGTGACACATAGATCACATCGGCCTGATTGGTCCCGTGGACGGTCAGGATCCCATTGAGCAGGCTAGGAGTGACCACCGTTGGTATAGACGTCACCGCCGGCACCTCTCGACTTTCCATCGATTCCAGCCCGAGGGGACGAGATGTTTCTCGCCGCATGTGCTGACTTCGGGATGGTCGGCTCAACAGCCTGCGAAGCAGCAAGAACATCTCCGGACTCCTGCGGTGGCTCAGTGGTGGTGGGTCCCAGACGACCTTCTACTATTCTCATACCTCACGAAATCGAGGAAGGCGGCCTGGTTTTATGCCCCCAGCAAGGCCTCAGTTGCCCCGGGAGACATCATAGTATACGGGGCGGGCTGGACGTTGGCGACGCGCCTCGGCATCAGCTGCGGCATAGCGCGCCTTGTTGCGCATCAACGTGGCCACCGCCTCCAGGAAATACTCGGTGGGCGAGCGCAACGGCCGTTCGCGCACTCGGTCATGCGCCAGCAGGAGCTTCCCATCCTCGGCCAGCCGCTTCAGGTCGGCCCCGGTGCAGCCAGCGGTTTCGGCAGCCAGGAGATCCAGATCAAGCCCCTCCAGGGCAGTGGGCAATGGAGACAGATGATGCCCCAGGATCTGACGCCGGGCGGCCTGGTCTGGCAGCTGCATTTCCAACCATAACTCTACTCGCCCCGAGCGGAGCAGGGCAGGGGGGAGCGCCGAGACCTCCATGGCCGTAAGAATCACGCACACGCGCCCTGCGCTGGCACTCTCCAGCCCGTCGAGCATGGTGAGCAAATAGCGATACAGTCCGAGTTCGGACCCGGACTCGAAGATGACATCTGAGTCATCGACAAAGATGACTGCCGGCGCATTGTGCTTTGCCGACTCGAAGATGGAGTTAATCCTCCAGTAGAAGTCGTTTGTGCCCGAGATGACGGTTCCATCGATCAGGAAGAACTTGCCGCGCAACCGATGCGCCAGCGCGCGGCCGACCGTGGTCTTGCCCGTGCCCGGCGGTCCCAGCAGCAGCACTCCGCGCTTGGGTTTGAGCTTCAACTCCTGCGAGAGCGCATCGTTCTCCAGCGGCAGCACCACATGACCTTCGAGCGCCTCGATCACCTCGGGAATGCCGTGCAGATCCTCCAGGCGAACATGTTGCACCTCGCCCAGGTCCACGTTGCTCAGCAGATGCTGCGAGCGGAGAAACTCGATGAACCCCTCGGTTTCGATCTCGGCCTGGCGGCCATAAATGGCACAGGCACTCTTGATCTGGTGAATGTTCAGGGACGGCGTGAAGCGATGAATCCGTGCGGTGTCGAACGAGGTGGCAGGTTCGCCCAGGAAGGTTTCAAAGAGGCAGGCATAGTCGGCCACGGACATCGACTCGAAGGCGAAGCTCCGACTGCGCAGCGACAACACCTCGGGTGTCCAGCCGCTATTGCTGATGAGCAGCTTCTTCCCCAGGCTGGCCACCTGGACGGCCAGGTTGCCCAGCACCATGGCCAACATGCCACGGCGGGGGTAATCGCTACAGCCATCGACGACGCTGCGAATTAGATCGAGGTCGTCGAGAAGGACCAAATGCGTCTGGTCGAGCGCCTTGCTGACCCACTCGCCGAACGCCTCTTCGATACCGAGAGGATGCCGACTGCGCATCAGGTCTGGGAACTCGTGGAGGGACAGAAACAACCCACCCTGTCTGGCCTGCACCTCGCGAAGCAGAGTCGTCTTGCCCGAGCCGGCCCCGCCTTCGAGCAGGAACAGGTGGTGCGATGGAAGTTGAGCCAGCAGGTCGTCGAGAAGAGTTTGCTGCGAAGGAGTGAGTTTCATGCTGTGCGGAGGGAAGTGTTGGTGATGGTTACCTGAGAAGTAAGAGCTAGCCGGGGCCGACGAGGTTCGCGCGGGCAGACGAATCTGCATTGTGAAGATCGTCTGCAGTGCCTATAATTCTCATCATCGGGACGCCAGCCTGGGTCTCCAGAGAATCCTCTCTTCATCCTCATCGCTGGCCAGATTCTACTCCCCAGTTTCACGAGCTAATCTGTGTGCGTTCGTGGCTGACGGGCTCATGTCCGTGCAGGGTCCTGGTTTGTCGGAAGGGAATCAGGAGCCGATGACCCTGACAGGTTTGCTGGGTGATGCATGGCGATCAATCTGTCCAGACCCCTGGTTGCCGACCTGATCTTTCAGGTCTACGGAAGACCGCTCCATCCGGAGCTGTTCGACGTGCTGGCCACGCGGCAGGTGCGCCAGGCCGACTTCACCTTGACGGTCCGCATCACCCGGACGGGCCATGTCGTCTCCTGGGAAAACCCCCATGTGTTCCTCACCGAGGTGGCCACGGCGGCAGACGACGACCTCCCCGAAGGCCGCCGCCTGTTGCACCATCGCCTGCGCAACGAACATAACACCTCACTGACCTGTACCCATGGCATTCACTACGAGGCCAGCTTCCAGGTGGAGACGCTGACCCCCGAACTGTTCGTCCAGGTTCACGATGAGATACTCAGCGACGGCAACAAGCGAGGCTTTCTCCACTATTTCTCTTCGTCGAATCGGCTGGCACTGCCTCCGCTAGGGTACATCCAGGCCGACTTCCGCCCGGGCTGTCTCTGTCTGACCACCTTCCACACCTTTCCCTGCGAACACACCGTCATCAAGACCCAATCGCTCATCGAAAAGCGACCCGTCTGAGCACTTCTCGGGCAGAATCTTGCTCCGGCGTCTTCTCCGAGGCTACTTCGCCGAGTATCCTGATGGTACCCACCTGGATTCCTGGCCAGTAGCAAATCGCGAAGAGGAGCCTACCCAATGACTGCGCACCACTCCCGCGCTGTCGGCACTCTGGCCCTGTTGGCCGTCAGTTGCGCCGTAACCGTCCTTCACGCCGATGGCCCTCCCGCCAAACCGACGCAAAAGGTCGATTTCAATCGCGAGATTCGGCCCATCCTTACCGAAACCTGCTTCGCTTGCCACGGGCCCGATCCGAAGAAGCGCAAGGCTGACCTCCGACTGGATCAGCGCGACGCGGCCATCAAGCACGGTGCGCTGGTTCCCGGCAAATCGGTCGGCACCGAGATGTTCGACCGGCTGGTTAGCACCGAGCCAGGCAAGCTCATGCCGCCGGCCAAGTCCGGGAAGAAGCTCACCCCTTCCCAGATCGAGTTGATCCGTCGCTGGCTCAATGAGGGTGGCCACTACGCCGATCACTGGGCCTTCGTGCCGCCGAAGCGAGCCCCACTGCCAGCCGTGAAGAACGCCGCCTGGTCGCGCAATCCGATTGACCGCTTTATCCTGGCGCGCCTGGAAGCAGAAGGGCTGGCCCCGGAACCCGAGGCAGATCGCGTCACTCTGCTGCGTCGAGTGACACTCGATCTCACCGGTTTGCCACCGACCCTCGCTGAGGTCGATGCCTTCCTGGCCGACCAGAGCCCCACCGCCTACGAGAAGGTGGTCGATCGCCTGCTCAAGTCGCCCCGTTACGGCGAGCACATGGGCCGTTACTGGCTCGACCTGGCCCGATTTGGCGACACCCACGGGCTGCACCTCGACAACTACCGCGAAATGTGGCCCTACCGCGACTGGGTCATCCGCGCCTTCAACGCCAACAAGAGCTACGATCGCTTCCTCCTCGAACAACTGGCGGGCGACCTGCTGCCTGGCGCGAAAACCGACGATCTGGTGGCCACCGGCTTCAATCGGGCCCACGTCACCACAAGCGAGGGCGGCGTGATCTCCGAGGAAGTCCACATCCAGAACGTCAACGATCGCGTCGAGACGCTGGGCACGGTGGTCTTTGGTATGACTGTGGTCTGTTCCAAGTGCCACGACCACAAGTTCGACCCCCTGACGATGAAGGACTTCTACTCGTTGTCGGCCTTCTTCAACAGCCTGGAAGGCAACCCCCTGGATGGTAATGCGGCCCGGCATCCACCCACCATCTCGGTGCCCGGTCCCGAACAGGAAGCACAACTGGCCGCCGTCGATAAAAAGCTCCAGGCCGCACGCAAGGACCTGGCCGCCCGCGCTGCCAGCTTTGTCTACGACGACACCCAGGACGCCGGCGAAGCCGAGCAGGCCAAACGCGCCGATCATGTCTGGATCGACGATCAGATTCCAGGCGGGAAGGTGACGGTGGGAGGCTTCAATCGGGCCCTGGTCTTCGTCACCGCTCCTGAGCCGGTCCATAGTGGCAAACGCGCGTTAAAACTGACCGCCAACGGTCTGGCGCAATTTGTCCTCGAGGGCGCTTCCCCCGAACTGGAAGTGGGGGCTGGCGACAAACTGTTCGCTCACGTCTACCTCGACCCGAATAACCCTCCGCAGGAGATCATGCTGCAGTGGTTCACCAATAACTGGCTCCACCGCGCCTACTGGGGTGCTAACAAAATCGACTGGGGCCGGGATAACTCGTCCGAACGCCGCTCCCGGGGCGCCTTGCCGGAAGCCGGGAAGTGGGTGCGCCTCGAGGTGCCCATCGGCCAGGTCGGCATCAAGCCGGGCACGCGCATCCAGGGGTGGGCCTTCACCCAGTTCGGCGGCACCGCCTACTGGGACCAGGCCGGCATCAACACCCAGATTCCGCAGGGGGGTGGCGTGTTCGATACGCTAGCTTCCTGGGTACGTGCCCAGCGCGCACGCAAGGGAGCCGGTCTGCCCGCCGACATCCAGGCCATCGTTCAGAGTGATCGCGCGAAGCGGACGCCTGCCCAGCAAAAGCAGTTGCGCGACTACTTCGTCCAGAACGCCTGGCGAAAGTCGCAGACCGAGCTTGCCCCTCTGCATCAGGTGGTGACGGCCCTGGAGGCTGAGCGCGCCAAGATCGATCAGGCCATCCCGGTCACTTATATTTTCCGCGAGACTCCCACGCCGCGCACCGCGTACATCCTGAAGCGGGGCGAGTATGACAAGCGAGGCGACGCAGTGACTCGCGAGGTGCCCGCGCTGATGGGGACCTTCCCCGAAGGAGCCCCGCGGAATCGACTCGGCCTGGCCCAGTGGGTGCTGGCCCCGGCTAATCCGCTGACCGCGCGGGTGGCTGTCAATCGCTACTGGCAGCAGGTCTTTGGAACCGGCATCGTGAAAACGGCCGAGGACTTTGGTCTGCAAGGCGAGCCGCCCACTCATCCCGAACTGCTCGACTGGCTCGCTGTCGAGTTTCGCGAGACAAACTGGGACGTCAAGCGACTCATGAAGCTGCTGGTGACCAGTGCCGCCTACCGGCAGGGCAGCAAGCTCACCCCGGAGAAGCTGGCACGCGATCAGGCCAACCGTCTGCTGTCCCGCGGCACCCGCTACCGGCTGGACGCCGAGGCGATTCGCGATCAGGCCCTTTTCGTCAGTGGACTGCTCGTCGAAAAGATGGGAGGTCCTTCCGTCAAGCCGCCGCAACCGCCGGGCCTGTGGGAAGCCGTTGGCTACACAAGCAGCAACACCGCTCGCTTCACCCCAGATACGGGGCGCGAAAAGGTCCATCGTCGCAGCCTTTACACCTTCTGGAAGCGAACGTCGGCTCCCGCGGCCATGACCACCATGGACGCTCCCTCGCGCGAGTCTTGCACCGTGCGTCGCGAGCGGACCAACACCCCGCTGCAGGCGCTCCTGCTGCTCAATGATGTGCAGTACATTGAGGCGGCCCGTGCCCTCAGCGAGCGAGGTCTGCGCGAAGGAGGCAAGACCGACGCCGAGCGCATCGGCTATCTCTTCCGTCTCGTAACCGGACGACGACCGCACGAGAAGGAACTGGCCGAGCTGACCGCCGCGCTGGGCGATTTGCGCAAGGAGTTCGCACGCAATCCCCAGGGGGCCCAGCGGCTGATTCGCATCGGTGAGTCGAAGCCCGATGCCTCGCTGTCCGCCGCCGACCTCGCGGCCTGGACCATGCTATCGAACACCCTGCTCAACCTCGATGAAGTGCTCAACAAGGGTTAACTAGCCGGGAGATCACCACCATGGATCTGTTTCAGCAACATGCGCTGGCGATGACCCGGCGCCACTTCTTCCAGCGCGGCGCCCTGGGGCTCGGCACCGCGGCTCTCACGTCCCTGCTGACGGGCGACGCCCGCGCGGATGCCAGCAAGCAGGCGCCCAAAGCTTACGGCGGCCTGCCCGGCCTACCTCACTTTGCGCCGAAGGCCAAGCGTGCCATCTACCTCTTCATGAACGGCGGTCCGTCGCAGATGGACCTGTTCGACTACAAGCCGAAGATGAACGAGTGGTTCGACAAAAACCTGCCCGAGACGATCCGCCAGGGGCAGCGTCTGACCACCATGACCTCTGGCCAGACGCGCTTCCCCATCGCGCCATCGAAGTACAAGTTCGCGCAGCACGGCAAATCCGGCACCTGGATGAGCGAACTGCTCCCCTGGACCGCCAAGGTGGCCGATGATCTCTGTGTCATCCGGACGTTGAACACCGAAGCGATCAACCACGATCCGGCCGTGACCTACATCTGCACCGGGCAGCAGTTCCCGGGTCGGCCCAGCCTGGGCTCCTGGCTCAGCTATGGCCTGGGCTCGATGAACCAGGACCTACCCGCCTTCGTGGTGATGACTCCCACCTGGACTGGTCGGAAGGAAGCCCAGGCCATCTACAACCGCCTGTGGGGCTCGGGTTTCCTGCCCAGCAAGCACCAGGGCGTGGCGTTCCGCTCTCAGGGCGACCCTGTTCTCTACCTCACAAACCCCGACGGTGTGACCCCGGCCATCCGTCGCCGGATGCTCGACTCGCTGGCCCGGCTGAACCAGGAAAAGTTCGCCGAGGTGGCGGACCCCGAGATCCAGGCGCGTATCGCGCAGTACGAGATGGCCTTCCGCATGCAGACCAGCGTGCCGGACCTCATGGATCTCGCGAAGGAACCGAAGAAAACCCGCGAGATGTACGGCCCCGACGTTGAGAAGCCCGGCACCTTCGCCGCCTCGGCCCTGCTCGCGCGACGGCTGCTCGAACGCGGTGTGCGCTTCGTGCAACTCTTCCACCGCGGCTGGGATCAGCACGCCAACATCGGCGGCGACCTGCCCAACCAGTGCCGCGACGTCGATCAGGCCTGTTACGCGCTCATCACTGATCTGAAGCAGCGAGGCATGCTCGACGACACGTTGGTGGTCTGGGGCGGAGAGTTCGGTCGCACCATCTACTGCCAGGGGGCGCTGACGCGCGAAAACTACGGGCGCGATCATCACCCGCGCTGCTTCTCCATCTGGATGGCAGGCGGCGGCATCAAGCCGGGCATCGTTCACGGCGAGACCGACGATTTCAGCTACAACATCGTCAAGGATCCCGTCCACATCCACGACCTGAACGCAACCATTCTGCACTGCCTGGGGATCGATCATACCCGCCTCTCGGTCCGGTTCCAGGGGTTGGATGTCCGCATCACCGGCGTCGAGGAGCATGGCCCTGTGAAGGCCATCCTGTCATGAGCAAGGAATACCACCTGCAACGTCTGCTGGACTCCGGGATCGTGGCGATTCTGCGCTCGCCGGATGGCCAGCAGCTCGTGGACGTGTGCCGGGCCCTGGCCGATGGCGGCGTCACCGTCGTCGAAATCACCATGACTGTCCCCGACGCTCTCGACGTGGTTCGTCAAGTGCGTCGGGCCCTGGGCGACCGGGTGTTGCTCGGGGCCGGCACGATTCTCGACACCGAGACCGCCCGGGCTGCCATCCTCGCCGGGGCGGAGTACCTGGTTTCGCCCACTCTGGACGTGGACGTGATCCGCCTGTGCCAGCGATACAGCAAGCTGGTCATGCCCGGATGCTTCACACCCACCGAAATCCTCACCGCCTGGCAGGCTGGGGCCGACATCATCAAGGTGTTCCCAGCCGAGGTACTCGGACCAGCGTACTTCAAGGCGGTGCGCGCGCCGCTGCCTCAGGTGCGGTTGATGCCCACGGGCGGAGTCGATCTGACCACGGCGTCGAAGTTCCTGGAAGCGGGCGCCTGCGCCCTGGGCGTGGGTAGCCAGTTGGTTGAGCCTCGCGCGGTGGCGACCGGCAACTTCGACCGCATCCGAGACCTGGCTCGCCAGTACATCCAGATTGTGCGAGACACTCGGGCAAATCTTTCTCGATGAGGCATCATGGTTGACGCCATTACTTTCGGCGAGGCGATGCTTCGCCTGGCCCCTCCGGGCTTTCGCCGCCTCGAGCAGTCCCGCAGCCTGGACATCCAGGTTGGCGGCGCGGAGCTAAACACCGCCGTGGCGCTGGCCCGGCTGGGGCGGTCCACAGCCTGGGTGTCCCGACTTACCGAAAATCCACTGGGCCGTTTGATCGCCAACCAGGCGCGTGAGGCGGGTGTATCGACCGACCGGATCGTCTGGACGGGCGACGACCGTGTCGGGCTGTATTTCCTCGAGTTCGGGGCGGCTCCCCGGGCATCCAGCGTGCTCTACGACCGCAAGGGGGCGGCCATCGCAGGCATCGCTCCAGGTATGGTGGACTGGTCCGCGGTCTTTCAGGACAGTCGCTGGTATCACGTGACTGGCATCACGCCCGCACTCAGTGCCTCGGCTGCCGCCGTGACGCGCGAGTCGCTGGTCGCAGCTCGCGAGGCTGGAGTCACCACCAGTGTCGATCTGAATTATCGCGTGAAACTCTGGTCGCCCGAGGAAGCGAACCGCTGCATGACCGATCTCATGCAGTACACCGACTACCTCATCACGACCGAGGAGGACATCGAACGCGTCTTCGGCATCAAGGGCCGCAACTACGAGGAGGCCGCCGCCCGCACGGCCGAGACCTTCGCGCTCAAGGCAGTGGCCATCACCCTGCGCGATAACCCGCTGGTTTGGCGCAACAACTGGACCGCCATGGTCTGGCAGCGCGGCCAGGTACTGCGGACGCGAACCTACGAGGTGGAAATTGTTGATCGCCTGGGCGCGGGTGATTCGTTCGCTGCCGGCTTCATCGATGGCCTGCTCGATGGTGACCTGCAAGCCGGCCTCGACCGTGGGGTGGCGCTCAGTGCGCTGAAGCACACCATCCCCAGCGATTTTGCCTGGATTACTCGCGACGAGGTGAACGCCTTGATCCGGGGCGGAGGCCTTCGCATCAGCCGTTGAGGGGGCCCGATTCATGCACGTTCTCCTCTCCCGGGAGCAGGCCCGCCGACTCGATCAACTGGCCATGTCCACCTACGGCATCCCGGGCGTTGTACTCATGGAGAACGCCGGCCGCGGCATGGCAGAACTGCTCCTGCGCCTGGGCGTACGCGGTCCAGTGACCATCGTAGCGGGCAAGGGCAACAACGGTGGCGATGGACTGGTGATTGCACGCCATCTGGATATCGCGGGTGTACCCGTGCGCATGGTCTTGCTGGCACGTGTGGAGGATCTAACCGGAGACGCCAGTATTCAAGGGCAGGTGGTCCGCAAGCTCGGGCTGCCGCTGGAGGAGGAGGTGTTGGACTCCTTCGATCCGCACAGATTCGCTCAGAGGTTGCAGGAGGCCGAGTGCATCGTGGATGCGGTCTTCGGCAGTGGATTGATGGGGCCGGTGCGTCCACCGTTCGACCAGGTCATCGAGGCCATGAACGCGGCTCCGGGTTGGCGCTTCGCGGTGGATCTGCCCAGCGGGCTAGATGCCGACACGGGAGAACCGTTGGGTGCGTGCGTGCGAGCCGAGCACACGGCGACCGTGGTGGCAGCAAAGCGCGGCTTTCTCCACCCGGGGGCGGCCGCTTACCTGGGGCAGGTGCATGTCGTCGCCATGGGGACGCCGCGCCGGCTCCTCGAGCAAATCGCTGGGGTAGCGACTTGAATGGGCGCGACTGGTCGGGTATCTTCCCACGAGTTTGCGCAGGTGAAATGTGAAGTCGGGACCGAGGAGTTCGTGCCGTGAGTGTTGAGCAGGCCAGCCAGCAAAGAAAACTTCATCAGTGGACTCGTCGGCACCTGCTGGGATTGGAAGAACTGACTGCGGAGGAGATCGGCACCATCCTCGATACTGCCGAGCAGTTCGTGGAGTCTAGCAGCCATCGCCGAAACCGGCGCAGCGAGCTGCAGGGCAAGGTGATCGTCAACCTTTTCTTCGAGCCTTCCACCCGCACGCGGGCTAGCTTTGGCTTTGCCGCCAAACGCCTGGGTGCGGATGTGTCCGACTTCGCGGCCTCCTCTTCGTCCATCAACAAGGGCGAAACCTTCATCGACACCGCCAAGAACATCCAGGCCATGGGGATTGACGCGGTCGTCGTCCGACACAGCGTTCCCGGGGCTCCCCTCCTGCTGTCTCAACACCTGGAATGCTCGGTGATCAATGCTGGCGATGGTGCTCACGAGCATCCGACGCAGGGCCTGCTCGACATCTTCACCATTCGCCAGATTAAGGGGCACATCGCCGGGCTGACGGTGGCCCTGGTAGGCGACATCGCCCACAGCCGCGTGGCCCGCAGCAACATTCACGGGTTACGCAAACTCGGGGCCCGGGTGATCGTGTGCGGGCCGCCCACGCTCATCCCCGCCGAGATTCATCATCTGGGTGTCGAGGTCGCCTATCGTCTCGATGATGTTTTGCCCGAATGCGACGTGGTGAATGTGCTTCGCATTCAGTTCGAACGCCAGCGCAGCGGGCTGTTCCCCTCTATCTCAGAGTATTTCCGCCTGTTCGGCATGCATTCCGAACGCCTCCGCCGGGCCAAGCGCGACATACTGCTGCTAGCGCCAGGCCCTATCAATCGTGGCGTTGAACTCACTCCCGAGGTAGCCGACGGCCCCCACAGCGCCATCTTGCAACAGGTGACGAACGGACTCACTGTCCGGATGGCCGTCCTGCACCTGTGCTGTAACGCCTCCAGCTCCGTCATTTGATGCTTACATGTCGATTCACGCCTGCCGATGAACCACGCGCTCGGACATCGCCTCGAGGATACTACGCGAAGGACTTGGGGGTAACCCCTTCAACTCCTCGCGTGCCTTGCTCGCCAGGTTCAGTGCTACATCCCGGGCGTACTCGATCGAACCTGCTTCCTCGAGCAAGCTGCGCAACCCATCTCGCCGATGGGCTTCGGCCGACATCAGCAGGGTGCGAGCCCGAGTGGCCAGCGGCGAACGCAGCAGATGGATGAGCGGTAGAGTCAGCTTCCCCTGGTCCAGGTCGGTGCCCAGCGATTTGCCAGCCAGCGTCTCCTGTCCCAGCAGATCGAGCAGGTCGTCGGCAATCTGGAAGGCCTGCCCCAGCCAGCGGCCATACCGGCCCATCGCTTCCACGGTTTCGGCGCTGGCTCCGGCGTAGATGGCGCCAAGCTTGGTGCAGCAGGCGGTCAGCTCGGCTGTCTTGCCGTCGATGATGTCGAAGTATTCCGCCTCGGTCAGCTCCAGGTTGCCCGCGTTCAACACCTGGCACAACTCGCCCTCGCACACCCGATCGGTGGCCGATCCAATTTCCCGGCAGGCGCGGGCATCCACGCTGGAGGCCAGGTGGAAGGCATGGGTAAAGAGATAATCGCCGAGCAGCACACTGGTCTTGGTGCCCCAAAGAGAGTTCACCGTGGCGACGCGCCGGCGCAGCTGGGCCCCATCGAGCACGTCGTCATGTACTAGCGTGGCCGTGTGAATCATCTCGACGACGGCCGACAACGTGATATGTGCCCCGGCGACGCGACCGCAGGCCCGAGCACTGAGTAGCAGCAGCATGGGCCGCAGGCGCTTTCCCCGATAATGGCGGATGTGATCCACCACCTCGGCAACGCGCGGATGCCGATTGTGCAAGGAGCGCTGCAGCAGACGCTCGACTTCTTCCAGATCGGTGGTGATGGGGCCGAGGTAGTCAGCAGCCGACATGGCCGACGGCGCGGCTGGCGCGGAGATCGTGTTCATGACGTGCCGCCCGGAATGTTTCTGAAGTTTCAATTTGAATTGAATCGTACACGCCGAGCGACCCAGAGTCAATCAATCTGGGCCCGGTCTTCATGGGGCCGGCGCCCGAAAATCACCACTCCTGCCGCCGCTCTTTTCTTCCAACCGGACGCAGGCTATGCTCATAACACGATCGACCGATTTGCACATGTCGTAGACGGTCAGGGCGGCAACACTAACCGCGGTCAACGCTTCCATCTCGACGCCGGTCCGCGCGAAGATCCGCACGGTCGCCTCGATGCGGAGATGGCTCTCATCGGGGAATGAAAAGTCCACGTTCGCGCTGTGGATGGGAAGTGGATGACAGAGCGGAATCAACTCGCCGGTGCGCTTGGCAGCCATGATACCTGCCAGGCGGGCCACCCCCAGAACGTCGCCCTTGGTCAGGCCCCCCTCGCGGATCAGGCGTAATGTCTCGGGGGCCATCTGGACCAGGGCCGAGGCACGGGCCAGGCGATGGGTTTCCTCCTTGCCGCTGGTGTCCACCATGCGGGCCGCCCCGCTGGCGTCGAAATGCGTGAATTCACTCATGGAAGCTCAGGCTTGCTCCGCCACGGGGACAGGCTCTTCTTCGAGGATGGGTCGCAACAACGGCTCCAGTTCGTGCGAATCGGCCAGGAACCCATCATGCCCATGGGCCGACTCCATCTCGGCATACCGGGCATCGACCCCGATGGCTGCCATGCGGTAGGCCAGCGCACGAATGTCGCGAGGTGGGAACATCCAGTCGGAGCGGATGCCGACCAGCAACGTGCGGGCGCGAATCCGCGATAGTAGGCGAGCCTCCTCGTCCGGGCTCTCGCCGATCTCGAACAGTTCCATGGCCCGGGTGACGGCCAGGTAACTGTTCGCATCGAAGCGATTGCAGAAGGTGCGTCCCTGGTAGTCCAGGTAGCCCCCGATGTCGAACCGCCCAGTCTGGGACGTGGAGGGATCCTCACCGCTGCGATCGTGTTTGCGGCCGAAACGATGTTCGAGCAACTCGGGGGATTTGTAGGTGATCATGGCAATGGCCCTGGCCAGGCTCAGGCCTGCCGTCGGCGGAGCATGGGGCGAGAAATCACCTCCCAGGAATGCTGGGTCATTCCGGATCGCCTGCCGTTGCAGATGGCTCAGCGCCAGTCCCAGCGTCGGCAAGGGGCAGGCGCCCACCGCCACACAGCGTGGCACGCGCTCGGGATACTCGGTGGCCCAGGCCAGCGCCTGCATCCCTCCGATCGACCCCCCCACCACGGCATGAAACCGTTCGATGTTCAGGTGCTCCGCCAGCCGGGCCTGGGCATGCACCATGTCGTGGATCGACACCACGGGAAAGCTGCCGCCGTAGCGTTCTCCCGTGGCCGGGTTGATCGACGACGGACCGGTTGAGCCGTAACACGAACCCAGCACGTTGACCCCAAGAATGGCATACCGCGTCAGGTCGAACGATCTGTGTCGGCCGAAGAGTTGCGGCCACCAGTCATGCACTCGCGCTGACCCCGACAGCGCATGGCAGACCAGGATTACATTATCCCGCCTGGGCGCCACGTTGCCGTAGATGGCGTATCGCTGCGTGACGGACGGGAGAATGTCGCCATTGACCAGGCGAAAGGGCGCATCACTGGGCAACGTGAAGTCGCCCTCGATCGTTGGCTCGAGCCGGTCAGTCATGCTGCTTTCCTCAGGCGGAAGCGCTTCGGGTCAGCGCCTGGTCCAGGTCGGCCAGGATGTCGCGAATGTCCTCGATGCCCACAGACAGACGAATCATTTCCGGAGCCACTCCGGTCGCGCGCTGTTCGTCAGCGGTCAGCTGTTGATGCGTGGTCGATGCCGGGTGAATCACCAGCGACTTGGCATCGCCGATGTTCGCCAGAAGGCTGAACAGCTTCACGGCGTTGATGAACGCCTTACCGGCGTTGTAGCCCCCCTTGATGCCGAACGTCAGCAGTGCGCCACTGCCTCGTGGCATGTATTTCTGAGCCAGGCCGTGGTAGGGGCTACTCTCCAGACCTGGGTAGTTGACGTACTCGACGCGCGGATGCTTGGAGAGGAACCGGGCCACGGCCAGGGTGTTCTCCGAGTGACGTTGCATGCGTAGATGCAGCGTCTCGATGCCCAGGAGAATCAAAAAGGCGTTGAACGGCGACAGGCACGCGCCGGTGTCGCGCAGCCCCTGCACGCGCGCCTTGATGATGAACGCCAGCGGACCGAACGCCTGGGTGTACGATATCCCGTGATACGAGGGATCGGGATCGACGAACTCGCGGAATCGGTCCGACGCGGCCCAGTCGAACTTGCCTCCATCGATGATCAAACCACCGATCGACGTCCCATGGCCCCCGAGAAACTTGGTGGCCGAGTGGATGAGGATGTCGGCACCGAACTTCAGGGGGTTACACAGCGCAGGCGATGGCGCCGTGTTATCGATGATCAGCGGCAGACCAGCGGCATGGGCGATCTCCGCCAGCTTCTCGATGTCCAGCACATCCATCTTGGGATTGCCGACCGTCTCGGAGTAAACCGCCTTCGTGCGAGGAGAGATGGCCCGGCGCAGGCCATCATAGTCGGCTGCATCGACAAACCGCACCGTGATGCCCAGCCGGGGCAGGGTGTGGTGGAACAGGTTGTAGGTGCCGCCATACAGCGAGGTCGTCGAAACAATTTCATCCCCGGCCCGGGCCAGCGTCAGAAGCGCCAGCGTCTCCGCAGCCTGGCCCGAGGCCAGCGCCAGCGCAGCCACGCCCCCCTCCAGCGCTGCGGCTCGCTTTTCCAGCACATCTACGGTGGGATTCATGATCCGCGAGTAGATGTTCCCGAACTCCTGCAACGCGAACAGACGAGCAGCATGGTCCGCGTCGTTGAACAGGTACGAGGTCGTCTGGTAGATCGGCACCGCCCGCGACTTGGTGGCCGGATCCACCTCCTGGCCACCATGAATCGCGAGTGTGTCAAAAAACGGCCCCGCCTGCTTTTCTTCTGACATGGAGAGTCTCCGACGAGCTTGGATGCTACCTCGTCTCTTCTAGGTAGAATCCGCATCGATGGCAACCAACCACTCGTCGCCCGGAGACACCTCTAGCACGGCTCCGCTTACTTCGGCGCCTTCAGAATCCATCCGAGGTTCAGATCGCGCTCGGATCGCACCGAACCACCCGTGCCCACGGCAATGTTTCCATCACGGGGTGCCAGCGCTAGTGAGAAAACCGTGCCGACGTCGAGTTCCTTGCCGAACTCCAGCCGGCCCGCAGCTGCGTCCCACACCGCCAGATAGCCCTTTAGCCGCGGAGCTCCGCCTACCGACACCAGACGCTTGCCGTCCTCGGACCAGCGCAGGCTGTAGACCCACCCTGGATGGGCCGGCGCAGGTAGGTTTGGAGCCAGCGGCTTCAGCGTCGGATTGCTATACTCGCGCAGGATCGAGCCATCGGCGACATTCCAGATCTTGATAGTGCGGTCGGCTCCACCCGAGGCCAGCTGCTTGCCATCTGGCGAGAAGGCGACGCACAGCACGGCGTCCTGATGACCCCGGGGTGACTCCTTCTCCTTGTAAGCCTTGAACTCGCGCACCGGCTTGCCATCTGCCACGGTGAATAGCTTCAGGCTGCCATCCTTGCCCGCCGAAACCAGTTGCGTCCCATCGGGGCTGAACGCCACGCCATAGATGGCGCTGTCATTCGTCATCGAGGGATGGGCGTTGATCTCGCGCAGCTGGTTGCCCTTGGCCAGGTCGAACAGACGCATCTTCCCATCGCCGCCACCCGTGGCCAGGAGCTTGCCGTCCTTGTCGTAGACCACGGCGTTGACCGTGTTGGGGTGTGGGAAAGTGCGCAAGGCCTGGTCCGACGCAAGCTTCCATGACCGGACCATCTTATCCGCCCCGGCGGTGAAGAAGATGGAGCCAGTGGAGGGGAACGCCACGTCGCTGGCGCTGGCGCCGTGCTGATAGGTCTGCAGCACCTTACCAAAGTCGGGAGGCAGGGGCTGGCCCGGCTGGAAGACCACGTCCCAACTGGTGATCGAGCCATCCGCGCCGGTGGAGACCAGCGCCTGGTTGTTCGGACTGAACGCAAGGGCCGTCGTCGGAGCCGACGCCGTGAACGCCGATAGCAGCTTGCCATCCTGGTAGTTGAACAGGCGGACCTTCTTGTCGGCTCCACCCACGGCAATGAGCTGCGAGGCCCGCGAGATTGCCAGCGCCGTCGTGGTTTTGTCGCCCTCCTCGCAGGTGCGATCAACCAGGCCGTTGCCGGGGTTCACCAGGCGCACCTTGCCATCATTCGACGCCACCAACACATGGGCCGAATTTGCGGCAACGGCCAGCCCCTGGACGGGACCCCCGACCTGAACCGTACGCAGCGACGAAACCGTGTGGATGCCCACCTGCCGGTCCTGCCCCGCGGACACCACCTGGGCCGGATTGCCTGGATTGAACACGACTCCCGTTGCCGGTCCCTGATGCAGGAACCCCTGGATCTCGATCTTTTGCTGCACGTCCCAGATGCGCACCCGACCATCTTCCCCAGCCGTCGCCAGCCGGGTGCGGTCGTTATTGAAGGAAACGCTGTGCGCCTTGCACGGCATCTCCAGGGACAGGGTCTCCTTGCCATCCGCCAGGTTCCACACACGCAGGCTCGTCCCGCTCGTCGCAACCACCTGGGCCGTGGGCCGAGCCACCTGAGCGGTATCAATCGCGCCCGGCAGCGGGCCCAGCGTGCGCTCGAGCTTGCCCGTCGCCAGCGACCAGACCTTGACGGTACCATCAGCGCCGGCGGTCATCAGCTGATTGCCCGCATCGAGGAATGCCAGGCTACTGCATCCGCCCTTGTGCGCCTCAAAGGCTGCCTGGGCCGTCACCTCCGCCAGGTGAACCGCCTTGTCCGACCCGGCCGCCAGCAGGGTACGTCCGTCAGGAAGGAACATCAGTTGCCGTGCCGGCAGGCTCCCATTCTCGCCCAGGGTCAGCAGCTCGGTTCCGGTCGCGAGGTCGTGCACCGACACGCGAGACCGGTCAGCTTCCTCGGAACCGACCACAAGCCGGCTGGACCCCGGCACCAGAGCCACACTCACCGGCGCTGCAACCAGGGTGAGCGCAACGGTGGGGCGATCGAGTTCCTTGGGGGTTGCTCGCGGGGCGGCTGGTAGACGAGCCAATTCCCACACCCGACCCTGCTTGTCCGCCCCCACCGTAACCAGGCGGGTGACGTCGCTGGACAGCGCCAGGCCCGAGACGGCTCCCTGGTGGGCCAGGAGCGAACCGGCCGGCTTTCCATCGGCATAGGTCCACACACCCACCGCGCCGTCTGCCCCGGCCGAGAAGATGCGATCGCCGCGCGGGCTGACCAGCGCCTGATTCACGCCTCCGGGATGACGGCCCTGCCAGAGTAGGGCGGGCGTCCAGATCCGGGCGGTCTTGTCAGCCCCGACCGTGATGACGCGCCGGCCATCCGCGCTGTACACCACGCCATTGACCTCGCCGTCCTGTGTCAGGTATTCCTCCAGCGTGCCTTCCAGGGAGTAGATGCGCGCCTTGCGGTCGCCGCCGGCGGTCGCCACCCGCTTCCCATCCGCTGAGAAGGCCAGGCCGCGCACCTCGGCCGGCGTCGTGATGCTGGATTCCAGCTTACCAGTCGCTCCGTTGTACACCCGAACGACCTTGTCGGATCCACCTGCCGCCAGCCGGGCGCCATCCCGCGTCAGGGCCAGGGACTGTACCGAACCGCCATGGCTGATGGTTTGCGTCGCCGGGCCACCCGCCAGTGGACGGACCAGGATCACCCCGTCCGCGCCAGCCGTGATGATTTGATCGCCCCGCGCGCTGAAGGCCAGCGCCAGGATGGCTCCCTTGTGTCCCTCCTGCGAGCGAACCTCCTTGCCGGTGGTCAGATCATGCAGGCGCAGAGTCCCGTCGCCGAGGCCAGATACCACCAGTTTGCCATCGGGTGACAGTCCGACCGCATGGACCGCCGCGGGCAGACCAGTGATCTTCTGCACCACCTTGTTGCTAGCCGTCTCCCAGACGAAGATCGAACGGTCTGCACTGCCGGCCACCACGCGACTACCCTGCGGGCCAGTGGCCACGGCCAGGATGCCCAGCGTGGGACCCATCCAGGTGCGCTCCAGCTGACCGGTGGTCAGGTTCCAGGCGCGCACCTGCTTGTCCTCGCTCCCGGTGATTAGCCGGGTGCCATCAGGGGCCAGAGTCGCACAGGAGACAGCCCCCGCATGGGCGAAGACTCCCTTGCTACCCGCCGGGGGAGTGGTCGGCACCTGCCAGACCTTGAATGAGCCATCCTGCGAGGAGGACACCAGACGGTCCCCCGTCCAGGTCAGCGAGGTGACCCCGGCAGTGTGGGCGCCAATCAGGTGCGTCGGTTCGCTTTTGTCGGTGTGCCACAGCCGAAGGACGCCATCTTCCCCCGCCGACGCCAGCGCCTTGCCGTCGCCGCTGAACTTCAGGTGCAGGATCGGTCCGGGCTGCCCGGTCAACTGTCGTTCGGGCTGCTTCAGGTTGTCCATGCGGAAGAGACGGATTGTCTTGTCGTTCCCACCCGTGGCCAGGCGCAGCCCATCGGGAGAAATGGCCGCCGCTCGAACGATGTCCCCGTGCGAGACCACTCGCGGCGGATTCGTGGGCACGCCCAGCACGCGCACCATGCCATCCTTCCCCGCGGTGGCCAGCAGGCTGGTGCCGGTCTGAAACGCCACGGCGTTGATACTCCCCGTGTGGACCGGCTGGTTCAGCAGCGTCTTGCCATCCTTGTTCTGCCAGACCTGCAACATCCCCGTGGTGGTACCTGCGGCGACATAGGCAGTCCCCGAGGGCGTCGCCACGCAGGAGACCTCGTCCCGGGAGGTGTACTCCTTACCGGTCTGCCCCGTGGACACACTCGCCTGGCGGACCTGTTTACCCGACCCGGTTAGCACCTGGCTGCCATCCGGAGAAAGGGCCAGAGCCTGGATGGCCGCCGCGAACGGGGTCTGCAGATTCCGGGTCCCTGTGGGCGGCATTGACCAGAACCGCAGAGTACCATCCGCACCGGTGGTGTAGACCACATTGCCGCCCGGGTTGAACGCCACCGCCCGCACTGCTCCCGGATGAGCCGCATAGCTCGCCAGTGACTTGCCATCCGAGGTATTCCAGAATCGCAGGGTGGCATCTTCGCCCGCGGATACCAGCATCTGATTGTTCGGGCTGAACGCCAGGCTGGTCACTGCTCCGGTGTGCCCCTTGAGCGTGTGAAGCGTCTTGCCGTCCGCTGAGTTCCAGACGACGATGGCGCCATCCTTCCCACCTCCGGCCGCCCGGGTTCCATCGGGGGAGACGGCGACGGCGCGAGGATCGCTTTCCATCGCATAATCGCGCAGCGACTTCGACCCGGGGAAATCCCACACCCGCGCCGAGTTATCGGCCGCCGCGGTGGCGAACTGCGAGCCATCCGGCGCGACCGCCAGGCTCAGGATCAACCCCTTGTGGCCGTTGGGGCCCGCGAACGTCTTCAGCTCCTTCCCCGTCGTGGCATCCCAAACCTTGACTGAGGGATCGCCGCTTCCCGTCACCAGAAACTTCCCATCCGGCGAGTAGGTGATGCTGTAAACCGCCTCCTTGTGTCCCTTGAGTGTCAGGACCAGTCCCGGTGGGAGTTCTTCATTCGCGGCAGGGAGGAAGGGCACCGCCAAACCGACCAGTGCGAAGAAGGCCAGCGCGATGACAGAACCCAGGCGTCGTTTCAACATGGGAGAGGCCTCCTGGCCGGATGGAGGTGGGATACACAGGCGGGTTACAGGCAAGGCGCTAGTGTCTCGCGCGTCCTTGAGGATGTCAACCGGCAGGAGCGGAATCCAATCATTTTGGCGAGTCGGGTTCCGCGCGTTTCTCGGCCAGCTCTTCGCGCCAGAGACGCACGGCCTCGGCCTCGATGAAGCCCTGCTGGTGCCGGTTCCGCTGGAGCTGCGTTAACAACGGCGAGGGTGCCAGCTCCATCAACCGCCGCATGTTCAACGGTCGGGTAAAGTTGTTCACACAGCCCTCGACCACATCCAGCACAAAGAGAGTTCGGTCGCCAAGTTCAAGCTCTGTCTCGACCCGACAGTCGAGCCAGCCCACGGTGTGGTTCATGCGCGGGCAGCCGGTGATGCCTGTGGTCACCTCGATCCCATCGAGCTTGTCTCCGTCGCGGCCGCTCTCCAGACCGAACCGCCAGACCAGGTCAAGGTTTTCCTCGGTGAGCAGATGCAGGGCGCAGGTCCGACTGGCTGAGATGAGTTCCCAGGTGTAATGATGCCGGGCAACCCCAAGCACCATGCGAGGCATGTCGGCCACGAACGAAGCCTGCATGACCTGAGTAGCGATCATTCCGCCCCGGCGCGAACCGTCCTGGGCGGTTACCAGCCAGATTTCCCGGTCGATCCAGGCGAACAAGGTGGAGGCGGCGGTCACGTCCATCGGCGATGCTCTACCAGGGTCCCCTCTCCTTTTGTACTGGTTGCTTTCTCATCGATCAGCCCACCAGTGTCGCCTCGACCACCAGGCCGGGACCAAACCCCAGGAGCAGGCAGGGTCGGGGACACTCCGCTGCCAGCATCTCCTTCAGGATAAACAGGATAGTGGGTGACGACATGTTCCCGTGGGCGGCGAAGACCTTGCGCGAGTGGAACGTCTGCTCCGCGCTCAGACCCAGTGCTTCCTCCACCGCCGTCAGGATTTTCGGACCTCCTGGGTGGATTCCCCACGAACGGATCTCCTCGAAGCGCCGGCCCTGGGCCGCCAGCCACGATTCTAGCCAGGGCCGCAGGTGTTGCTCGATCAGCTCCGGCACCTGGCGCGAAAGCGTCATCTCGAAACCATGATCGCCGATGTTCCAGGTCATGGCGCGGCGGGAATCCTCGATGTAGACCGAACCCGTTGCAAGCACCTGCCAGCGATGCGCCGCCTCGGCGCCAGTTCCGACCAGGGCAGCAGCTCCGTCGGCAAAGATGGCGTTCGCCACCATCTTCGACGGATGGTAGCTGTAGTGATAATGCAGGCTGCAGGTTTCCACAGCGCAGAGCAGGACCCGGGCCGAGGGGGATGCCCCAAAGGCGTTGGCGACGCGCAATCCGTTCAGGGCGCCATGACAGCCCATGAACCCGACGTGGGTGCGCTCGACCGAGGGACGAAGACCCAGCTCGCCCACCAGGATGCGATCGATGCCTGGAGCGAAAAAGCCTGTGCACGAGACGGTCACCAGATGGGTGATGTCGCCGGGACCGAGTCCCGAGTGTTCGAGCGCCCGCCGGCTGGCTCCGATGGCCAGGGGCGGCGCCAACTCGCTGTAATGCTGCATCCGCTGGGCCGTCGTCGGGCCTCGGTCGGTGGGTGTGTACTTGGGCAAAAACACCGACCCTGAGTGCGTGGTACCCTCGAGCACGTCGCGTACCAGCTCCTTGGAGAACACCAGGTGACGCTGCTCGATCATCGTGCCAGCGTACATGCCAGGCAGCCAGGTATCCTGCTCCTGGGTGGGACAGGCCAGGGCCCGGGCGACCACCAGCGCTTCTTCCTGGTTCACCACCGTGGGCGGTACACAGGTACCAATGTTCAGAATGCGCAAAGCCATGCCTTATCCCCCAGCCAGCCAGGATGGTCGTCGATTCAGCTGTCGCACAACCGGACGAGAAAGCCACGGCGCAAGGTGCAGCAAGCGAACCACACTACCCACCAGGGAAGGATATCGCAACACCGAGGCAGCCACCCGACAGATTCCCTGGGACCGCTGCACGATCTGCCGGTGTCGGCGCATCCAGCGCTGGGCCAGGTGTGGGGTCCAGTCACCCACGGCTTCCGCGGCCAGGGGCGCCACTGCCAGTGCCGAACCCAGGGCCCAGGCCATCCCCTCGCCGGTGAACGGCTCGACGTACCCTGCCGCATCTCCGATCACAAACAGCCGATGCTCTGCTACCCTGATGGCCCGGCGCGTCAACGGCAGCGTGCCTTTCCAGGTGGCGGTCTCCAGGCCCACCGGGACGGGCCAGCCACATTGTTCCAGCAACTGGCGGGCCAGCGGCTTCGGTCCCCCTGCTTTTCGCAGCGCGCTTGTATCGAACGCTCCGGCCACGGCCAGCCGGCCTGCCTCCACGCGCACCAGACCCAGGTAGCCTTCCGGTCCGCAGCACATGTTTATCTCGCCGGGAGGATAGTCGTTGCTTGACTCTACCACCGCGCCGACCCCCAGGCGGGAGCCTGGTCGCACCCGATCCGGCCGACTCCCCAGCCCCCCGGCCGCAATCACTACACTAGCCCGGATGCTTCCCGTGGCTTCTCGCTGTCGCAACACTACCTCGCGCGACGAAGCCATCGCCGTGCTCTGAGAGGGTAGGGCAGCAAGGGTGCCGGGCAGGAAGCAGGCTCCGGCTTCCCGTGCCGCTTCCACCAGCGCCTGGTCCAGCACCTGGCGCGACAATGCCACGCCGCTGGGCAGTGACAGTCGAGCCTCCTGACCCCCCGCCGCCATGCGCATCGCTTCCAGCGGTATGCCGCCCAGCTGGAGGGGTAACTCTCCCAGCCCAACCGCGTCGAGCACGGCCAGCGCGCGATGATTCAGGCATCCACCACAGACCTTGTCGCGTGGAAAAGTCGAACGGTCCACCAGGAGGACCGCATGACCGCGACGGGCCAGCTCGCGGGCCGCCAGCGCACCGGCAAGCCCAGCACCGATGACCACGATCTCCCAACGTCGTTCCAGCGCCTGGTTCAGGGACATGGTCTGCGCCACTCCAGAAGCCAGCGCCAGGGCCAGCACCGCCGAATCGTGGCCTCGGTCAGGCCCGCTTCACGCGCCAACTGCAATGCCTCCTGAGGGGTAAACGCCGCGCGGACCGAGGCCGGTCCATCGGCATGGACGATGGTCGACCGGGTGAGTACCTGGGTCACCAGGTACGCCAGGATCAGTCCCGTCCGGCAACGGTTCAGATCGTTTACCAGCACGAGCCGAGGCTGCCGGGTCCCTTGCCCCGTCAGGGCACGAAGCAGCGCCACCGCCTGGTGATCCTCCAGGTGGTGCAGGAACAGCGAACAGATCACTGCATCGTAGTCTCCTGGCAGCGCTGGACCGTTGAGCACGTCGTGGACGAAGAAGCGCAGTGGGGCGTCGGCCTGGAACGCCTGGCGCTGGGCATACTCCACCGCAGTCGGACTGACATCGCAACCCGCGATGCGCCAGTCGAGTCCCAGGCGGTCGGCCCTGTGCCACAGCCGGAGGGGCACATCGCCACCACCCGAGGCCACGTCGAGGATGCGGAGTCGATCCAAACCCAACTGTCGCTGCAGGTTCACCAGTGGACGGAAGAACGAGGAAGCCGAGGCGGACAGGTAATTGATCCGACTCAGCCCCACAAGCGCCTGACGATGGGCCACCCCATCGAGGCCGGGTTGATCCATCAGCTCGGGTTGCAAGTGGCGTCGGCCCAAACTACCCATCACGTCCTTATCCCCGGTGTAACTGGTGCGGATACGAGAAGCGCCACGAGTTGATCATGGCTTCGCGTCGGTTTCTCCCCTAAACAGAGTGTAGAATGTCCCCAGGGAGCGTGGAACTCCTCCTGGCGATGTGAGCCGTTCGCGCAGTGCTTCGGAGTTTGAGGGGTCATGTCGAAGTACGTCATTCACGTGGGCTGTCGCTCCGAGCAGGGCAGGCGGAGTAACAATGAAGACTCCTTCGTGGCCGACCCCGCTCGGCACGTCTTTCTCGTCGCCGACGGCATGGGTGGACAGGAACACGGAGAGCAGGCCAGCGGCCTGGCTGCCGAGATCATTCCCCGCGAGGTGGCTGCTCGTCTCCAGGCTAACGAGGAAGCCTGCCAGGTCGTGCGTCAGGCTCTGAACCAGGCCCATCGGGCCATCATGGAAGCCGGCCAGCGCCAATCCGGTCATCGCCGGATGGGCACCACGGCCGTACTCGCCGTCGAGCAGGACGACCAGATCTGGGTAGCCGGCGTGGGCGATAGCCCGGCGTTTCTCGTGCGCGACAACGCCGTCTACAAGCTGACCATGGACCACACCATTGCTGACGCCCTGGCCCGTTCCGGTACGCTGACCTCGGACCAGGCTCGGATGAGCCCCTATCGAAACATCCTCTACCGCTTCCTCGGCTGCACCGAAATGACCGAGGATGCCGAGGTGTCGCCGCTGTTGCCCCAGGCCGGCGACCGTCTCATCCTGGCCAGCGATGGCCTCACCGGCTCGGTCGATGAAAGTGACTTCCTCGCCAGTGTGCAGCGGTTCCCTCATCCACAGGCCTGGGCCGACCATCTTGTCCAGCTGGCCCTGGATCGCGGCTCGCGAGACAACGTCACCTGCGTCGTCATTGCCTTCGACCCCCAATGACCTCCCATGGGCGGCGTCCACCCTCAGGCGGTGACCGCGTTAAACTTGCCGATGCGCACCAGCGCCTGCTGAAGTGCCTCCGTCGTCTGGTAGTGGTCGTGGGGATCTTCTCCACTACCACCTTGACCTGTCCCGGCATCGACATCTGAAGCTTCGTTGGTTCCACCGGATGGCGTGAATGAACCGCCGCACTTCTTTCTCGTCGCTGGCAAACTCCGGCTGTAGCACCTTCAACGCCACCGATTTTTGATCGCGGTTGCCCGTGGCGTGGAATACTATCGAGGTGCGGCCCTTCCCGATGGCCAGCGTGATGTCGAAGTGCCCAGCATTTTGTCCACCAGCTGCTCGAGTTCCTCGGTCTAGCTGGAGGAACCCTGCGGCCGCACCGCCTACTCGGCCCCAGCCGGCGGCAAATCGCCCACCTGCAAGCGTACCTCCGAATCACCGATCTTGATCACGTCCCCCGGCTTCAGCTGATGCCGAGTCACCTTCTGGCCGTTCACCAACGTCCCGCCCGATCCACCGTTGCAAATCATCGAAACTCGATCTCCTTCGAGCAGTACCAGCGCGTGGTTCCGCGAGACGCATGGGGCAGGAAGCACGTAGAGCGCCGTCGCACTCCGCCCCAGCATCAACTCTGGGCCCACATTCAGCACGAATCGACGCTCCTTGTCGGGTCCTTTCAGCACGACCAGTTCCTGACTCATCGAGGCGATTTGCAGGAAAGGCATCCAAGACAATCAGTTTCCTCGTGATAACCCAGCACTCGACCCGGGAGAGGGAGGAAACTAATTGTCTGGAGGGTTCATCCTGGTCACCCCATCACTGGATCCGAAGCGTGGAAGACGAGCGATGAAGGTATCGATCCACAACGACAATCAGTGCCGTCAGGCCCACCGCACCCAACAGCATCATCACCGCGATGGACAGGGTGTTCATTACCTCGGGCCGAACGAGCAGAACCACTCCCAGCAGAAGCATCATCATGCCGGAGAGCAGTTTCAGCACTCGACCCTCATACTCGGTCAACTTGTGTCCCCCGAGAGTGAGGCTGAACCCCGCCACGATGCAGGCAAGGGGCAGGATGTAAATCAGGTTGTAAAGCAGCAGGTACAGGTAGTAGGTGCTGGTCGGCAGCTCCCGCAGGGTGAGCACCCGGGTGAAGACCATGGGGAATCCCGAGGTGCATAGCAGTTCATACAGGTTGACCAGCGTGGCCAGCACCATGGTGCCTGCCACCATGGACCACCACGAAGTCTGATGGACCAGGGCGCGGGCCCGACCAATCAAGCTCGGCCGGGCTGCTTCTGGAATGGCCAGCGAGACCCCCTCCTTGAACCAGAAGAAATCCTTGATGTTCAGCAGGGCCACCGCCAGCGCCACCAGCGCGGCCACCACCGTGATCACGCGCAGGTGACCCAGGATGAAGAACAGGTTCAGCCAGGCGGCCATGAACAGGAAATAGACCAGTCCCGAGAAGAAGACGAAGGTGCCTCCGATGAACAGCATCTTCGGCCGACTGTTGCTGTGGAGGAGGATGCCCAGCAGAAACAGGAGCACGAAGAAGGCACAGGGGTTGAATGCATCACAGGCCGCCAGCAAGAGAGTAAAGGCGGGCAGGGACAGATTGCTGGCCTGGACTTCCCCCAAAAGCGGCAGCGTCACTCCGGGCTCTTCGGGCGGCAGATCGATGGGCAACCCCTCCGGGGGAAGGGGAGGATCGACATCCATCAGCGCCAGTGTGGGTAGAAAAAGAAGGGCGAGGCCGGCGGACCGGCCTCGTTCATTCTGGGCGCGCTTCTTGTAGTGTTCGGTCAGAGCGTCGTACCAGCGTTTCAACGCGCGCTCGATCCGAGGTCCTGTGACGTCGGCTCCGTCAAAGCCGATCTGCAGGTCCTTGCAGAAGAAGATGGCTGGCACCTGGCCGGCTACCCGACCCAGCCCCGTCGCCATGTCCTGGTACAGCTGCCGGTTCCCGGGGTGCTCCGACACCTCGTACCAAACAATCCGCATCCAGGGCGTGCGTTGTTCCAGGTCGCGCAGATACTCGATCGCCCGGGGACACCGTCCGCAGGTCTTCGACCAGAACACATACACGTTGATGGTGACGTTCTTTTTCGCGTCCACCTCATACCAGCCGCGTGGCGGCTCACTTCCACGCGACGTCTCCGTGGCCAGGAAGAGCAGCACAAACAGGGCAATACACCCGGCTACGAGCAAATGTGGAAAGGCTCGCATGGGGTACCTCCTCTCGCCAGGGCTCGACGGGTACCGGGTGCCGCCGAGGCCCCTGCTTCGATAAGGAGGAGATAGTGCAATCCCAGTGCCGCTCGGCCGGGAATCAAATCGGCCACGGAGTGAGCCTTTATTCTGGGCGAATGGAGCGGTAGTGCCGGCTATACGGCCCAAATCAGGCTAGTGGATGACACCTGCGCGAGCGGAGTTGCAGCAGTGCCTGGGCGGATTCGCTCATCAGGGGCACGTTCAGATCAGGCGAAGGAACCGATCGTACTGCCCCTGCCACCGGTCGTCAGGTCGCGGTTCGTACGTCACCACATCGAACGAGTTTCGCACCACTTCGCGCGCCTCAGCCAGCGAGCCCAGCACTCCCAGGCCGATCGCCTGCACCAGTACATTGCCAATGGCAGTAGCCTCCACGGGTCCGGCCACCACGGGCCGACCGCAGCAGTCGGCTGTCAGCTGGCACAGCAGCTGATTCTGGCTACCGCCGCCGACGATGTGGATGACCTTCAGCGGCTGGCCTGTGATCGCCTCCAGCTTCTCCAGCACCCAGCGATAGCGCAGCGCCAGACTCTCCAGCGCGCAGCGCACGGTAGCGCCGATGTTATCCGGCGCGGGCTGCTTGCTCTTCCGGCAGAAGGCGGCCAGTGCTTCGGGCATGGAAGCAGGAAGGATGAAGCTGTTGTGATCGGGATCGACCACGCTACCGAAGGGTGCCGCCTCGGCTGCCAGGCGCATCAACTCATCGTAGCCCAGGGTCTGACCGCTGCGCTCCCAGGCACGGCGGCACTCCTGGACAAGCCAGAGGCCCATGATGTTCTTGAGGAAGCGGACGGTGCCGCCGAACCCTAGCTCGTTGGTGAAGTTGGCCGCCAGGGCGGTTGCATCGACCCGCGGCGCGGTCAGCTCCACTCCCATGAGTGACCAGGTGCCGGAGCTGATGTAGGCCCACTGGTCCCCTCGCGATGGCACCGCAGCCACTGCCGCTGCCGTGTCGTGCGTCGCCGTCGCCACCACCGACACTGGAGGCAGCCCCGTTTCCGCAGCAACGGTGCTCCGCAGCGGACCTAACACCGTGCCTGGCTTCACCAGGCTGCCCAGCAATGTGGTGGGCAGGCCGAACGCTGCGACCAGACCACTCGCCCAGCTGCCGGTGGTAGGGTCGAGCATCTGGCTCGTGCTGGCGTCGGTCAACTCGTTGACCTTTAGCCCTGTGAGGAAGTAGTGGAATAGATCGGGCATGAAGAGCAGATGCCGGGCGGCATCGAGCAGTGACGATCCATCTCGCTGCATGGCCAGCAACTGAAACAACGAGTTGAACCGCATGAACTGAATGCCCGTCTGGCGGAAGATCTCCTGGCGGGGTACCCGACCGAAGGCCTGTTCGAGGATACCCTCGGTGTGTGGGTCGCGGTAGTGGCGCGGATTGCCCAGCAATGAGCCATCCTTGCCCAGCAGGCCGAAGTCCACCCCCCAGGTGTCGATTCCGAGACTGTCGATCTCCCCGACCTTACCCGCGCACAGCCGCATGGCGTGCACCATTTCTCCGTGCAGGCGCAGCACATCCCAGTGCAGTGAGTCGAGGGTGCGCACGGCCCCGTTTGGAAAGCGATGGATCACCTCGAGGCTTAGCTGCTTGCCATCGAAGAGACCGAGAATCCCTCGGCCGCTCTCGGCACCGAGGTCGAAGGCCAGGAACTTTCGGGGAGAGGGCATGGGACGTACGACCTGATCGAGGTTCGGAGGGGCGACTGGGACAATATACCCACCTGCCACCCAGCGAGTAGGGCCTGCTCGCCGCTCTTGTCCTTTTGTCACGCGCCATCTACAACACCAATTAGGTCGATCCATTCACTAGCCTGGTAGTGCTCTCGCACCAATGTAGGACCGTTCCCCCGGACAGGAAGCCAATGCCGGATACCCTTCCATCCCGCCGATTCGTACAAGCCCTCGCCGATGGAGACAATGTCGAGGAGGTCTACCTCGTCCTCGACAAACAACTGCGCGCCAATCGCAACGGAAACCTCTTTCTCCAGCTCGAGCTGCGCGATCGCACCGGGTCGATCAGCGCCCGACTGTGGAACGCCGGCGAGGCGCAGTTTCGCTCGTTCGAGTCAGGGGATTTCCTTCTGGTCAAGGGTAAGGTGCAGCTCTTCCAGGGCGCCTTGCAGATGATCCTCAACGGCCTGAGTCGCGTTCCTGGCGAGCGCGTCGATCTGGCCGATTTTCTGCCGCATACTGAGAAAGACGTCAGCAAACTCTACGAACGTCTGCGCACCTTGCTGCGTTCCCTGGGCGACCCGCACCTTCGCGCCCTGGTCGAATCGTTCTTGATGGATGAGTCGTTTACCCAGGCCTTTTGTCGTGCGCCGGCAGGCATCCGCAACCATCACGCCTACATCGGTGGATTGCTCGAGCACGTCGTGTGCATGCTCGAGGCTGCCGACCGCTTGGCCCCGCTCTATCCCGACCTGAATCGGGACCTGTTCCTGATGGGCGTATTTCTCCACGACATCGGCAAGGTGCGCGAGCTGACCTTCGACCGCAACTTCGCCTACAGCGATGAAGGACAACTGATTGGCCACCTGGTGATCGGCGTGGAGATGCTGCAAACCATGGTGGTGCGCGCTGCCCAGCTCACCGGCGAGCCGTTTCCAAACGAACTGCTGCTCCGCCTCAAGCACCTCATTCTCAGTCATCATGGCACCCACGAGTTTGGTAGCCCGCGCCTGCCGATGACTCCCGAGGCGATTGCCCTGCATCACCTCGACAACCTCGATGCCAAGCTGCACACCTTCACACGCGAGATCAAGGAAGACCCCAATCCCGGCTCGTCATGGACGCCATTTAACCAGTCGCTCAATCGCCGGTTGTTCAAGGGCGGCAGCGCTCAGGCGATCGACCACGAAGACGAGCCCGAATAAGCGGCGCAGCTGCGCTGGGCTCTCTGGTCAGTCGCGCGGGGGCTTCCTAAGCTGATCCACGCGATTTCGTGACGATCTACTCGGAGGAATCTTCAATGGAAAAGCGACCCAATGCGGTGACCCTCAAGGGGAACGGCATTACTCTTCTTGGCCCAGCTCTCAAGGCCGGCGATCGGGCTCCCGATTTCCAGTGTGCGGCCAGCCTGAAGGACGTGGTGGGCCTGGCGCAGATTCCGGCCAAGGCTCGGCTGTTCAGCGTGGTGCCCTCGCTCGATACTCCCACCTGCAGCATCCAGACCAGGAAGTTCAATCAGCAGCTTGGTGAGCTGAAAGACAAGGCCGCTTGCTACACAGTGAGCATGGATCTGCCCCCTGCGCAGAGCCGGTTTTGTGGCGCCGAAGGCATCACCAACCTGCAGAACCTGTCCGACATCCATAACCAGTCGTTCGGCAAGGCCTACGGCGTACTGATCGATGGGCTGGCCATCCCGTTGCTAGCCCGCGCCATCTTCGTGGTGGATGCGGGCGGAACCATCCGCCATGCCGAGTACGTCTCGGAGGTCGCGAACGAGCCGAACTACGATGCCGCCCTGGCCGCGCTGAAGGCCTGCCTGGCCTGAACTTGATCCCATCTCTGAGAATCCCATACGGGCCCGGCAGTGATTCTGCTGGGCCTGTCGATTTTACCGGACCTGACAAGTTTATCAGCCGGGACCACCGAAACCCGTCCAGTCCGGCTACCAGATTCTTGCAACTCGTTATCGTTCTTTGAATGATTGAAGAGAAGCCGGCGGGCGGTAAACCCACCCGGCTGCTTTTGAGGGTTTGTGGTGCTCTCCAGTTGCGGAACTGGAGCAGACGAGAGGCCAACTTACACCCCTCCCTCACAACCAAGGAGCAGGACCATGAGACCCTTGTATGGATTGGCGTGGGGATGGGCGCTCGCCTTGCTAGCGATCGGTGGAACGCCCGCCCAGGCCGCCTGGAATAATGTCTTCCAGGTCTGCTGCAATCACTGCGGAAAGAGTTCTCCCGCCCCGGCCGTGTCCGGCTATGTCGCCGGATATGCTGGGGACAGCGGCTGCCCCACGCCGTGTCAGCCCGCGTGCCCGCCCCCACCCACGACCACCTGCACCACCCGGTACGTGCAGCGGTCGTTCTATCAGCCCGTGACGTCATACCGGACCAGTTACTACTACGAGCCGGTCACCACTTACCGGACCAGCTACTACTACGAACCGGTTACGAGCTATCGCTACAGCTGCTACTACGATCCCTGCACCTGCAGCTATCAGTCAGTGGCCTGCCCGACCACTTCGTACCGCCTTCGCGAGCGCTGCTGCCCGGTGACCAGCTACCTGCAGCGCACCTGCATGACGCCGGTGACCAGCTACCAGCAGTCGTTCTATTACGAACCCGTGACCAGCTGCTGCACCAGCACCACCGGTGCTGCGGTGGCTGCGCCTCCTGCCGGCGCAGTAGCGTCTCCTCCGCCGGCTACGTCTGAATCGACCAGCCCGCCTCCGGGGACTACGGCTTCGCCACCTCCGCCCCCGGTCACGACGGAGTCGACCAGCCCGGGTCTGACTTCGGATTCCTACAAGATGGATCGCAGTCCTCCGGTTCAGTCGCGTCCAACCATGCCGCCGGCCTCCTACCAGCCGACCCCGGCTCGTACGCCGACTATTCGGTTTGACCGCATCGCTTCCCGCGGCAATGCTAACCTCGAAGGCAAGGTCGTGCTGCGTGATAGCTCTCCGCGATCGAACGCTCGCCTGCTGCTCGTCAGTGCTGACGAGAAGTCAGTGCAGAAGACCATCCAGACCGACCGCGATGGCTCGTTCCGGACCAAGGTCGAAGCTGGTGGTTGGCTTGTGTACTCGCAGGACGAAAGTGGCCGGCCCACCTTTGTCCGTCGCATCGAGGTTCCTGCCGACCGTCTGTTTACCTTGACGGTCACCCAGCGGTAACCTTTGATTCACTGCGAGCTTAATAGCAAACGAGGCACCAGGAGAAACCTCCTGGTGTCTCGTTCTGTTTCACGGATGAGGCAGGTGCTTTACTTGGTTAGGTTGTCCTTCACGTAGGTCAGTACTTCCTCGGGGTGTTTGGCCGGAGTCACCTTGGTGTAGATCTTGCGTAGCACACCCTTCTTGTCGATGACGTAGGTGTAGCGGTTGGCGAAGCCCTTCTCGTTGAGTGCGCCGTAGGCCCGGGTCACGCTCTTCTCGCTATCGGCGAACAGGGGGAAGTTCAGCTTCTCCTTCTGGGTGAACTTGTCCTGGAGCGCCACGGTATCAGTGCTGATCCCCAGGATCACTGTGTCGAGCTTGGCGAACTCCTCGATCTTGTCGCGGAACCCGCACGATTCGATGGTGCAACCCTTTGTCAGCGCCCGCGGGTAGAAGAACAGCACCACGTTCTTCCCTTTCAGGTCTGCCAGAGACAGACTTTTCGCCTCTTTCTTGTCGGGCAAGATCGAGCCAATGCTGGTGGCGGGCAGGTCAATCGCCGGCGCCTTGCTACCCACCTTGGGGAGCTTGGAATCCTCCGCCTGGGCGACGGTCAGCACGGTCAGAGCCAGTCCCAGTGCAAGCACACGATGCAACATCAGCGTCTCCTTGTGAGGGGGGCGACGCTGAGTATTGTCCAACCTTCCGCGATCGGTCGCAAGGGGGTGACTCAGTCCGGCAGTCCCAGGGCCTTGCGCTTCTCGGCGATGAACTTCACGTGATGGGGAATGTGATTGGTGGACATCGTCAGGATGCGCTCTAGGGTGAGTTCCCCGCGCTCGCTGTGAATACCCACTCGCTCGAACGCCTCGGCTGGCAGGCGGCGCAGAATACGCGCCATCTGTAGCCGGCTGAGTTCGATGATCTTCAGTTCTTCTTCGAGATCGCGATCATGGTAGGCCAGGTTGGACGCGAACTTGCTATCATCGGCTCCCAGGAGCGTCGGCTTCTCCAGGGCGATGATCCGTTTCATCCGATCGGCCAGGATGGGGTCGAAGTCGGCGAGATGAGCCACGACCTCGAGGGTGCTCCACTTGCCGGGGATTGGCCGGGCTGTCAACTGTTCTCGGGTCATGCCGGCCAGGGCCTTGCGCAACAACGCCGGGCCGGCCAGGTAATCATCGATCAACTTGCTCATCGCTGGCTCACATGCTGGGGCAGGGCGACCCCATCATCTTAGGCTCAGGATGCCCGGCGTTCTAGCCTCGAACGAATCTGGGCCAGCTGATGGAGCCGATCGCTTTCGGGGGCAAACGGATCGAACGGCACTCCGGGCCACAGTCGCTGCATGACTTCGTAGGCACGGCGCCGCATCTCCATGTCGCGCCAGGCCAGGGCATCCACCAGCGCGGGGATCGCATTGGGACCCATCTGCAGAATGTCGGCTGCTGCCGCCTGGTAGTCCGAGGTGCGCAGACGATCCAGAAGAGTCTGGATGCGATCCTGTTCGACGAAGTTGCGCAGCGCTGCAGTCGGGCGCGGGGTGGCGGCTACCACGGGTGCCGGAGCCACGGGGGCGGTCATGGCTGGCACCACGGAAGAACCTACATGTTCAGCCGGAGTGGTAGTGCCATCGTGGAAGGTCAGACCCTCGGCCGTGTGGCCCAGGTAGGTGCGAATGGCCTGCTCGTTCCGGGCCACTTCCGACGGCGTTCCGTGGAGGAAGACCTTGCCCTGGTGAATGAGATAGACCCGATCCGCCACGGTCAAAATTTCACGCGCCTGATGATCGGTGATGAGAATCCCAATGTTCTGCTCGCGCAGCGAACGGATAATCGCCTTGATGTCCGCAATGGTCGGCGGGTCGATGCCGGTGAACGGCTCATCGAGGAGAATCAGCAGCGGATCGCACACCAGGCAGCGGGCAATTTCTAGACGACGCTTCTCACCGCCGGACAGTCGGGCGGCGTTGTTCTTGCGCAGATGCGACAGACCAAACTGAGTGAGCACCCGGTCGGTCATGTCCAGACGTTCGCGCCGGGTGAGCTTTCGGCCAATGGTCCGATGGCGCGGCAGCGCCTCCAGCACCGCCAGGACATTTTGCTCGATGGTTAACTTGCGGAAGACGCTGGTTTCCTGGGCGAGATAGCCCATCCCCAATCGGGCCCGCTTGTACATCGGCAGGTGGGTGACCTCGGCCCCGTTGAAGCGCACTACCCCATCGTTGGGGGTGATCTGGCCCGTGGCCATGCGGAAGCTGGTAGTTTTACCGGCACCGTTGGGGCCAAGTAACCCCACGACCTCACCCAGGCCGACCTCGAAATGAACCTGATCAACGACCTTGCGGCCTTTGAAGTACTTGACCAGCCCTTGAACTTCGAGGATCGCCATCCCTGGCCCTCCGCGCATCAGAACAACCTGACTTCGGGTATACCCGCAGGATGCCCGACAACACAAGGCGGACTCGTCACCTAGCCGCGCGGGGTGGCCATCCAGTCCTTGCGCTCGCGCGACGAGGGAATGTTCGCCAGTTGGCGATACTTGGTGATTGTCCGCCGCTTCACGGGGTAGCCAGCATGGTTCATCCGTTCGACCAGTTCCTCGTCGGACAGCGGGTTCGACTTGTCTTCCTGGTCGATGATTTCCAGCAACTTCTGCTTCATCACTTCCCAGGCGATTTCCTCGTCGCCTACTTTCTTCCCACCGCCGAAGAACCGCTTCAGCGGGAAGATGCCGCGTGGCGTCTGCACCCACTTATCGTCCACGGCCCGGCTCACGGTTGTCACGTGGACACCGACCTGGTCGGCAATCTGCTGCATCTTCAGCGGCTGGATGAACTCGGGCCCCTTCTCCAGGAACATCTTCTGATGTTCGATGATGGCCCGCGTCACCTTCTCCAGAGTGTTCCGCCGCTGCTCGATCGACTCCTGTAACCACTGCGCCGATTGAATCTTCCGCTTGAGATACTCGCGCACCTTCGGGTCGCTGCCCTTATCCTTGTAGGCGTCGATGTAGCGCTTGCTGATGTAAATGTTCGGTAGCCAGTCGTCGAGTAGCTTGATGTCGTAGGTGCCGTCCTCGTTGCGGGTCACCGCGATGTCGGGCACGACGTAAGGAATGCTCTCGGCAAGGAAACCGGCCCCGGGCTTGGGGTTGAAGTGCTTGATGACTTCGATCGCTTCCTTAATCGTCGAGAGGTCGGCTCCAGTATTTCGCTCGATGGCTGGCAACCGGTTGTGCGGAATATCCTCGAGGTGTTCGAGAATGAGGCGCCGCACCAGGTCGGCATGGGGGGTGTCCGGAGTCAGCTGCAGCAGCAGACACTCCTTGAGATCGCGCGCCCCCACACCGGGTGGATCCAGCTGCTGGATGGCAAACAGAGCATCTTCGACCTGTTCGGTCGTGATAACCTCATCGAAGCTGGCGGCAATCTCGGCCAGCGAGGGCACCCGCCGGCGAATCGGTCGATCGGGACTATACTGCTGGTCGCGCAGCATCTTCTGATATTCCGGGTCTGTCTCGTCCGGAACGCTCAGAAAGCCATTGTCGTCAATGTGGGCCACCACGTGGCGCAGGAGTTTCTGCTGCGAGAGTGGCAGCTCGGTGAAGCCTAGCTGATCGATCAGGTAGTCCTGCAGCGATTGCGGCCGAGAAATCATGTTCTGCATCGCATCGTGTTTGCGATCCAGCTCCTCGTCCATGCCGTTGCGCGACGGGCGGTGCTCCTCGTTGAAGGCATCTTCCCAGTCTCGACTCAGGGCATCCAGCCGGTCGAAATCGAGTTCGTTGTTCTTGTCGCTGATCAGCTCCTTGGCCCCCGGGTCGCGGTCGTCTTCCAGGGGAGGAGGCGCCTCGAAATCTGGATCGTCGGCGGAGACTTCGCGGAGTTCCAGGACCGGGTTCTCATCCAGCTCTTGCTGAATGCGTTCCTGCAGGTCCATCACAGCCATCTGCAGGATTTCCATCGACTGGATCATCCGCGGGGCCAGGCGCATCTCCTGGCTCATCCGCTGGCTGAGTGTGGCATCCAATCGCATCATGTTTGGACCTGACCCTTATTCCCGAGCCTGGGGGCTCGTCCACCTACTCGGTCGTGTTCCGTCAAAAACTACGTCGGCCTTCCAAAGCGTCGCTCAACATTTGACTGTTGGCAAACTCCAGAACCGATCCGGAAGGCAATCCTCGTGCCAACCTGGTAACTTTTACGCCCATGGGGCTGAGCAGCGTCGAGAGATACAGCGCTGTTCCGTCTCCTTCCGTGGTGGGATTGGTGGCCATGATCACTTCCTGAATCTGGCCCGCCCGCACTCGGGCCAGCAGTCGGTCGATGGTCAGACGCTCTGGACCAATCCCATCCAGAGGCGACAGTCGGCCGTGCAACACATGGTACGACCCGCGAAAACTGTGCGAACGCTCCAGGGCCATCAGGTCGCGCGGCTGCTCCACCACACACACCAGCCCAGGCTCCCGGCGCTCATCCTGACAGATGGAACATCGTGTGCCCTCTGTCGGATTGCAACAGATTTCGCAGAACTTGATGTCGTCCTTGATCGCTCGCAGGGCTTCCGCCAGGCTCAGCACGTCGGCTCGCGGCGCCTGCAGCAAAAAGTGGGTGAGCCGTTCGGCTGATTTGGGGCCGATCCCGGGTAGCTTGCCCAGCTGCTGGATGAGCCGGGCGATCACTCCGAGCGACTCGCTCTCCACAGTACTTCTCCCCGGTGCTCCTCAATGGACAGTGGCTGGTGATAGGTGAGGAAAGTTCATACTCACCGCATACCGTGGTTTCTAGCCCAGACCTGGCAGCTGCAGGCCAGGAGGTAGCCCCAGCCCCGAGGCCAGGCGGGCCGTTTCCTGCTGAATTGCTTCCCGCGCCCGTGCCATCGCCTGGTTGACCGCCGCCTTGATCAGATCCTCGAGCATCTCGCGATCGTTGAGCTTCAGAGCCTCGTCACTGAGAGTGCAGCTGATCAGGTCGAACTTGCCGTTGACCTTCACCTTGACCATGCCAGCGCCGGCATCGCCTTCGGCAGACACCTGAGCCAGCCGCTCCTGCATCTGGGCCATCTCTTCTTGTAACTTGGGCAGGTTTCGCATCAACCCGGCTAGCTGGCCCATACCCTTGAACATGTCAAACATGACGCGTCCTCTGTGAATTCTCCGGGGGCTGCAACTCGGTTTCTCCGAACCCTTCGTCGACACGCTGGACCGATGCTCCCAGCACCTCCACCGCCCGTCTTACCAGAGGCACCTTCTCCGCCTCTTCCTTGCTGACCAGGACCGAACGAGTCGCCCCTGTGGTCCGCGAGGCCGTCTCCTCGGGTTTGGTTTCCCCGGAGGATGCCCCAATACTGTAGTTTACGGTGACGGGCTTCCCAAAAACGCGTCGAAATGCATCCTCGACCCGGCTGTGCCGTTCGGGCCGTTGCATGGCCTCCTTGATAGAATTATACCCCCCAGGAAACTGAAACACCAGAGAGTTTGGCCCGGAAATTGCAGGACAACCCGCCTTCGCCAGGTCGCTGGACAGCATCGTCCCTAAAAAGCCCACAATTTGTGACCAGATCTGTGGCCAGTTCTGGGGAGAAAGCTCCTCCAGGCTCAGCTGCGGCGCGGCGGGGCTGCTCTCTCCCTCAGCGGTCACCGGTCTGTTTTTTTTTACCGGCTCGTCTGTCATGGGCCGGGGCCGCCCTGCACCCGGAACAGCGGCCGGAGCGGCTGCACGCGAATCGAGGCGGTTCTGGCCCAGCCACTGGCTCAGCTGCGACAGCGAAACCAGGTCGCTCAGGCGGCCCAGGCGCACCAGGGCCATTTCCACCAGGGTCCGGGTGTGCTGGCTGCCCCGCATGCGCGACTTGGTGACTGCCAGCACATCCAGCCCCGCCAGGATGGCATCCAGCGAAACGGACTCGGCCTGGCGGCGCAGTGTGGGATGATGGCGAGACGGTACGCTGAGATCGCGCCCCTCTGTTCCTGCGCAGGCTACCACCATCAAGTCGCGCCAGTAGGCAATCAATTGCTCAATCAGCTCACCCAGCTGCAATCCGCCGACGCAGGCCTCGTCGAGCAGGTCCAGCGACTGCTTCACCTGGCTGGTCAGGACGGCGTCTGCCAGCATCACAATGCGATCGTCTCCGGCTGTTCCCAGCAACCGATGGATCAGATCGGTGGTCAACCGATCGCTGCCGAAGGCCAGTAACTGGTCGAGCAGGGATTGCGCATCGCGCATGGAGCCACCCGCTCGCCGGGCGATCAATTCAAGCGCCTCGCGGTCGGCTCCGACCTGTTCCTGATCGATGATCTCCTGCAGTCGGGCCACGATCCGTGGCAGGGGAATGCCGGCAAAGTCGAAGCGCTGACACCGCGACAGGATGGTGATGGGGATCTTCTCCACCTCGGTGGTGGCAAAGATGAACTTCACGTGGGGCGGAGGTTCCTCCAGCGTCTTGAGCAGGGCGTTGAACGCCCCCTTGGACAGCATGTGGACCTCGTCGATGATGTAAATTTTGTAGCGCGCCCGCTGCGGTCGATACTGCACGTTGCTGCGGATGTCCCGAATGTTATCCACACCCGTGTGGCTGGCTCCATCGATCTCCAGGACATCCACATCCTCGCCCGAGGCAATTGACCGGCAGATCTCGCAGACGTGGCAGGGCGTAGAGGTGGGGCCCTTCTCGCAGTTGAGCGCCTTGGCCAGGATGCGGGCCGTCGAGGTCTTTCCCACTCCACGGGCGCCGGTGAAGAGATAGGCATGCGCCACCCGATTGCCACTGAGGGCGTTGGTCAGCGCGCGGGCAATGGGTTCCTGGCCGACCAGATCGCCGAATCCCTGGGGGCGATACCGCCGCGCCAGGACCGTGTATCCCTCACTCCCTGGGCTGGGTGGTGCCTCGGCGGGCTCCTTGTTTGCCGTTCGGTGCTTGGCCATCGTCCCTGGCTCTCACAACGGTTTTGGCGACCCCTCCAACATCAGACATCTTACCAGATTCCGCCGGCCCATTGCTGGATTCTGCTCAAAACTGGGAAGCGGAGTGCAATCCCTTTTGCGTCATTCGTCGCACTCTCTGGACGCTGCCAGGTGGGAAAAACAGAACCGCCTCCGGGAAGAGATCCCGGAGGCGGTCGGTGTCATCTACCGCGGCTGGGTGCCGGAAGAGGCTGATCCACGCCACTCAGTCCATTGTTTAGGGCTGCTCCCGTCAAGGCCTGACCCGGTTCACAACTTTCCTCTGGGTGGGTCCCCTCCCGGCACCTCACCGCGGCAGGGTTGATTCACATTTCAGGGTAGTTCCTGCGTCGTGATGGTGATTTTCTCGATAACCACGGCCTTCTCCGGCCGACGGTTTCCTTCGTCATCGATCACCACTGGCGATCGTCCTATTTTACGCACGAGGTCCATTCCGTCGATGACTTTTCCGAAGATTGTGTAGTTTCCATCCAGGAACGGCGCCTTGGCCAGGTTCACGTAGAACCGGGTGCCCGCGCTGTCAGGCTCTTCGCCTCGGATGGCGCCCAGCACGCCTTCCTCGTGAGTCATCTTCTCCGCCGGAGTGAACTCCTCTTTGACCCAGTAGCCGATGCTTCCGGTACCACTCATGCCGGTGCCCAGCGGACAGCCTGCCTCCAGCCAGTGCAGTTCCTGCTTCATCTCGTTCTGATCCTGACGCACGCGCTCGAACTGAAGCTGGTCGTAGTAGCCGGCACGGGCCAGGGCCACGAAGTTGCGCACATGGTTGGGAGCCTGGTCGGACAGAAGCTGCACCTCAAAGGTTCCTTCCGTGGTGGTTACCTTCGCCCGGTAGGATATCTTCTTCCCCGCCGGCGTGGTGAAGCGAATCTCGTCCCACGTCGTACGCACCTGATCCAGGATGCGATGGACCTTCTTGCCCGAGACAGTTTCATCAGGAGGCCGCACCGCGTCGGCCGGGGGGTTGTCGGGGCCGCGGACCGCATCGGTAAACGAGGCATGCAACCGATCGCGCTGGACGGCGCCGTTACGCGATACCGGGACGGCATCTACCGTCTTGCTGGTCCCCGTCTGCCCGGATTGGGCCTGAGTTTCCGGGGCAGTCTCCTTCCCCGAAACGTCCACCTCGGCCTTCTTACCACAGCCCAGGCCGACGAGACTCCCGAGAATCCCAGCCACCAGGGCGCTGCACAGGTGCGAGTTACGCGAAGACCACAGGGACATTTGGCCACTCTCCTTGCCAGGTGCCAACGGTGTTCCGTCACCGGAAATGGTGAGAGAATAAAGCCCGCCCCTTTCCTGGTCAAGCGAGACTGCACGCGGGAAGTGCTATCAATTGATAGAAGCTGGGTGCCATGGGGGGCGAGTGGTGATGCCCTGCCCGGTCTCCAACCTCTTCAAGGTGACAACTTGGCCCGACGGGGCAAGGGTCTGCCAGCTGATCTTCACCGGCTGAAAAGGCCTGGCCTACCCGTTTCGGCCCGTTTTTCCAGACCGTAGGTGCGCTGACTTTCTACCCGGGCGATAGCCTTTTTGTCTCCGCTCGGCGGGCATCGCATGGTTGTGGTCGCCCTCGACGGCGCGCTGGGCATCCTGGCGGCGTTTCTCCAGCGCTTCCTTCGGCGGCTGTGCAGGGATCAGCGCATCGCAGCCACTGCCGATCAGATCCTGGCGTCCGGCTTGCAGCAGGGCCTCGCGCACCAGGAAGTAGTTCTCCGGCTTGAAGTATTGCATCAAGGCACGCTGCAAGCGGCGATCCCGCAGTTGTCGAGCGATGTACACCTCTTCCCCGGTGAACGGGTCGATGCCGGTGTAGTACATGCACGTCGCGATGCTGGGGCGCGGTGTATGAAACTTAAAAGATGGGGGCTCTGGGTAATTTGCCAGAGAGATCGACGTCCCAGACACGGTCCTCCATGATCGCCTGTACGTCAGCGCCACAAGAGCAACAATCCGCTTCACCTGTCGATCGAAGCTCCTCAGTCAATACTCTGCCGCGCTCTTTGATCTGCTCCGGCGTGCCGGACCGCCGCGCGCTACGGATCTTGACTTGGCCGCTTCGGGCGATCCCACCGACGTACACAATCTCTCGGAGGTTGGCTACACCAACGTCTTCAACTTCCTGGTTTTCCTCGATTCACCCGGTAGGTACATCTCCTCACCCAGCCTGGCCAGGAAGTGGTAAAGGATGCGACCTCACTATTGGGAACGGTGACTTCCCGACCGCGTGTTCGGACCTCGGTCGCGCGCGGGCGTTATCCGCCGGCCGGCAGCACCACCACCGGGACGCCGTTGAGCACGGCGTTCCCGCTCAGCGTATCCACGGCGGCCTCGTCGGTGAGGTCGTTGGCGCTCGCGCCGGGGTGGCGGGATGCCGTTCGCAGCAGGACCCCCTCCCGGTCGTGGCCCCAGCCGTGCGGGAGGCTGACCACTCCGTGCATCACCTCATCAGAAAGTTCGGCTTCCACCTCGACGCTGCCGACTCGCGATGCCACCCGCACCCGCTGCCCGTCCGCGATGCCGAGGCGCCGGCCGTCCGCTGGGTTCATCAGCAGCGAACACCGAGCCCCGCCGCGCATGAGTCGGGCGCTGTTGTGCATCCAGCTGTTGTTGCTGCGCAAGTCGCGTCGCCCGATCAGGACCAGCGCCGGCGCCGGGCGCAACAGCGACGCGCGAAGACGGCCGATGTCCACGAGGTAGCCATCGGGGGCGAGTTCGATCCGCTTCGAGGCGGTCCGCAGCCGGCCGGGCAGGCAGGGCGTCAGTGGGCCGAGATCGACGCCGTGCGGCGACCGCCTGAGTCGGCCGAGGGTCAGTTTTTGCGGGCCCCGGCGCAGGGCCAGGTCGAGCAAACGTTCCGGCCCCACCCAGCCCAGGGCCGCCTGTCTCAGCCTGGCCCACAGGCGGCTCCACGGGCCGCGCGAGAGCAGACGCGTTGTCAGTCCGAGTAAAATCTCCCAGTCGTGGCGTGTATTGCCACCGGGAGCAAGCAGAGCGGGAGAGTATCGGGCCGTGTTGCGGATGGCCAGTAGATGAAAGACTAAGTCGTAGTTCTCGTGTTCCAGGCCGAACGTCGGCGGCAGGATGATGTTGGCGTGGCGGGTCGTCTCGTTGACGTAGATGTCGATGGCGGCCATGAAGTCGAGACCGGCCAGGGCCCGTTCCAGCTGCTTGCCGTTGGGGCTGGACAACACCGGGTTTCCCGCCACCGTGAGCATGGCCCGGATCTGCCCTTCGCCCGGCGTGAGCATCTCTTCGGCCATCGTCGCCGCCGGCAGCTCTCCGTAGAACTCGGGCAGGTGGCGCACCCGGCTGTGCCAGCGCCCGAAGCCCGTGAAGGGTGCTGGGTCTAGCGCGATCAGATCGACGGCGGGGCGCGGGAACATTGCCCCTCCCTCGCGGTCCAGGTTGCCCGTCACGACGTTGATGGCGTAGATCAGCCACATGGCCAAGCCGCCGAACTCCTGCGTGCAGACGCCGAACCGGCCGTACCACACCGCCGAGCGCGCGGCCGCGAACTCGCGCGCCAGCCGCCGGATGTCGTCGGGAGTGATGCCGGTCACTGGGGCGACGGCCTCGGGCGTCACGCCCACCACGGCACGCCAGAAGACCTCCAGTCCGTTGACGAACGGCCCCGGCCGGGCGAGGCCCTCCTCGCGGAGGGTGTGGAGCACGGCGAGAAGTAGCAGCGCGTCGGTGCCGGGCCGGATAAACAGGTGACGCCCGGCGAGGTCGGCCGTCTCCGTGCGGCGCGGGTCGATGACGACCACCTGACCACCGCGCGCCCGGACCGCCCGCAGGCGGTTCTTGATGTCGGGGGCCGTCATCAGGCTGCCGTTCGACACGGCGGGGTTGCCGCCCATGATCACGAAATAGTCGGTGCGATCGACGTCCGGGACGGGGAACAGCAGCGGGTGACCGAACATCAGCGCCGACGCCAGAAGGTGGGGCAGCTGGTCGAGTGACGTGGCCGAGAAGCGGTTCCGCGTGCCCAGCGCCTTCAGCAGCCCCGGCAGGAACATCACCGTGCCGTAGTTGTGGACGGTCGGATTGCCGAGGTAGACTCCGACGGCGTCACGGCCGTGGCGCTTGCGCGTTTCCTGTAATCGCGTGCCGACCTCGTCGAGAGCGGCCTTCCAGCTGAGGCGCTGCCAGCCGCCCGGCGTCCGGCGAACGGGATGCCGGAGGCGGTCAGGGTCTTCGTGGATGTCCTTCAGGGCGAGCGCCTTGGGGCAGATGTGGCCGCGGCTCAGGGGGTCGTCGCTGTCGCCGCGTATGGACCGGATCTCACCGCCGTCGTGCTCGACCGCGACGCCGCAGATGGCCTCGCACAGGTGGCAGGCGCGGTAATGGAACGTCATGGCTGTCTCCGGGTGACTGAGGAGGTCGGGAACCACGGGAAGAAGCGACTCACCTCAGCCTGGTATCGCCGAAACGGCTCTCCACGGCGTTCGAGCGAGGCCCGCTCGGTCAGTGGGATGCCGGTATAGTGGACCAGGAAGCCGTACATGCAGACAGGCACGGCCACGAGGAAGGCGATGTCCACCCAGGTGACGGCAGAGGGCCACGCGTAGACGGCGTAGGCGACCCAGATCATGAACTCGAAGAAGTAGTTCGGGTGTCGCGAGTAGGCCCACAGCCCCTCTCGACAGACCTCGGCCCCACCCCCCGCCCTCCACCGGAAGCGGTCAAGCTGGAAGTCGGCGACGGTCTCCAAGGCGAAGCTCATCAGCCAGAGCGCGACTCCGGCCCACTCCAGCAAGTGGAACCCTTCGCGTGAGTTGTGGGACGCGAGGCCCAGAGGCGATGCCAGAACCAGCAGCGTGCCAAACGTCTGGGCGTGGTAGAAGAGCAGGAAATTCAAATCGATCGAGCGCAGGCCGAGCGGCCCATTCCCCTCACGCCAACTGCGACGCCAGTACTCCCAGCGGCGATCCTCGCCGTCGCGGGCCGTCCGGACGGCCCAGCCGAGCAGGAAGCGCAGGCCGCAGAACGCGAACAGGCCACACAACACCGCCCGGCGGGGCCACCAGCCGTCCCCGACAAGGTAGAAGTAGGCCGCCAACAGGACGAGCCCGGCGGGCCAGCCGAAATCGACCAGCCCGGCGTTTGCCAGCGGCCGTCGCAACCACCACAGGAATGTCAAGAACACGGTGTAGCCAGCGCCCAGGATCAGATAGGCGCGATCGAGCAACACGCCGAGCCAGTGTGAATAGTCTTCCATCTTTCCCTCATGGGTTCGAGGTCAGTCTGCACGGCGAACTGTGTCAGGCAGTACAGGCCCGGCCACAGGTTCAGCGGCACGAGTGGCAACAGGGCGGCGAGGGCGAGTTCCAGAAGGCCGATGAGGTAGAGTCGGCCCCAAAACGTGCCGCCGCTGATGAAAAGGCCGAGGCCGACGACGGCGAGGAACGGAGCGAATGTCGGGGCCACTGCCCCGCCATTCAACCACACTTGGGCCGGCAGGGTGGCGAGGGCGGCGAACATCATCCCGAACTGAACCACCAGGCTGCCGCGCTCGACGACGCCCAACTCGTGCCGGTGGTAGACGGCGACCACCCAGATGATCGCCATCCAGCCGACAAAGTAGCACCCCAGCGCGGCCCAGCCGACCCACGGCGGGGCATCCAGCAAGACGGCCGCCTGCACGGCGGCCAGGGAAAGGGTGCTGTTGGCGGCCCCGAAGAACAGCGCCGGCCACGTGCCGATTCCCCGTGTGGGGACGATGCGTGCGAACGCCCGGCGTACGTCCTCGAACACGCCCCGCGTCTGGCCGTCCACCGGCTCGCCGGCCAGGAAGCGGCTCAGGTCGTCGGCCAGCGCCAGGGCCGACGGGTAGCGGTCTTCCGGCCGCTTTTCCAGGCAGCGGCGGCAGATCGACTCCAGGTCCGCAGGCACGTCGGCCCCCCGCGAACTCAGGGCCGGGGCCGGCTCTTCCTCGATGCGGCGCAGGGTCGGGAGGACCCCGTCGCCGGCGAACGGCGTCGTGCCCGCCAGCAACTCGAAGAGGATGACCCCCAGGGCGTGGACGTCCACGGCGGTCGTGAGGCGTTTGTCGTTGCGTGCCTGCTCTGGGGCCATGTAGGCCGGGGTGCCTTGAATCACGCCGGTCCTCGTCAGCTCCAACGAGCGATCCGCCAGACACGCCACGCCAAAGTCGGTGATGCGCGGCGAGCCGTCCTCAGTGAGCAGAACGTTGCCGGGCTTCAGGTCGCGGTGGATCAGCCCGGACTGGTGGGCGTGGTGTGTCCCCAGTGCGATGTCTCGCACCAACTTCGCCGCCTCGTCGGGTGGTAGTCGGTGGTCTTCCCCCTTCTGTTGCAGCCACCGCGCGAGGCTGCCTCCCGGCATGAACTTCATCACCAGATACGGCGTGCCATCCGCCTCGCCCGACGAGTACACGGGAACAACGTTCGGGTGGTCCAGGCCGGCGGCAGCCTGCGCCTCGAACTGGAAGCGGGCGCGGTCGGCCTCGCCGGACACCTGCACCAGCTTGACGGCCACGTCCTTGCGCAGAGCCGGGTCATGAGCGCGATGCACCACGCCGAACGACCCCCGGCCGATCACCTCGAGAAGTTCCAGTCCGGGGATGTGTGTCTCGCCGGCGGGGACGGCCATAACTTCCCTGACAGCGCGACCAATGGCAAGGCGCTCAGCGACCCCGGCCGCTCGGCCGGGGTTGCGGGCCATCCAGTCGAGGAAGGGCCGACAGTCGCCGCCGTCCTCCACGTTGGTGGCGAGACGGAAGCCCTCGTCGAGCGGGTCGGTGCCGGGAGGATGGGGCGTTGTCGCGTCGCCAGGCATGGGCTACTCTCCTGGCTCCCGGAGGATGTCGCGCAGCGCGTCCATCGCCCGGCCCAGCAGTTGGAAGACCGCCCCCTCGGTTCTCCCCAGGGAGTCGGCGATCTCCTTGACCTTGCACGCGCGCAGGTAGCGCATTTCGACCGCCAGCCGCTGGGCGTCCGGGAGCCCGGCCAGCGCCGCCGCCACTCGGGCGAAGCGCTCGACGCGAGACGCCCGCTCACTGGGGGACGTGGCGTCGTCGGCAAGCCATTCGGCGAGGCGCAGCGATGACGCGGCCAGCACGTCGAGCGGCAATTCGGTCTGCGAGCGGGCATGCTTGCGGGCGGCGTCGATCAAGTTGTTCGACAACGCACGCCGCAGGAAGGCGAGCAGTTGTCTGTCACCGAGGCCGGCTGGGGGACGGGCCTCCAGCAGCGTCTGCTGCACGAGGTCGGCCGGATCCAGTTTGGCCCGGAGCCAGGCAGGCGTCTGGCACTGCGCCCACCGCAGCAGGTCCGGGATCAGGCGGACCACAGACTCAGGCCATTCAGGGGAAGTCATCGGATTGGCGCTCATGTGGTTCTCGGCGGACGAGGCACCGCCGATCTTACGCGCATTTTCTGAAAAATGAGTGCGAGAGTTCGACCACCGCGACAAAAACACGGCTCGCGTCCGCCAGCGACGAGTTAAACGTGGCCATCAACAGTCAACCTAAGGCCTGGTCGGGAGCGAAGCAACCTGGCCGAGGGGCGTAGAAACAGCTGGTACGGTCCACTCGGCGAATGCCACGGGCGGGGTGCTTTGCAAAGGAGAACTGGTGGCACTTTGGCGTGACGGCACTCGGGCCGCCACGGAGGAGGAAGTCAGCCGGCGTATCCAGGACCAGCGTGGCTCACCTGCCGGGTTTCTTCCCCTGCCGTCGCTGCTGCGATTTTCTGCCGGGACGATAGCCCTTCTTCTGGCCGTGTTGCTGCAGCCCCCGCTCGCCCGGTTTCTCGCCCTTCGACGGGTTAGCCACGGTGTGGTAGTGGTCGCCTTCGACGGCGCGCTGGGCGTCACGCCGCCGCTTCTCCAGTGCTTCCTTCGGCGGCTGTGCAGGGATCAGCGCATCGCAGCCACTGCCGATCAGATCCGGGCGTCCAGCCTGGAGCAGGGCCTCGCGCACCAGGAAGTAATTCTCCGGCTTGAAGTATTGCATCAACGCGCGCTGCAAGCGACGATCCCGCAGTTGTCGGGCGATATACACTTCCTCACCAGTAAACGGGTCGATGCCGGTGTAGTACATGCACGTCGCGATGTCGAAGGGAGCCGGGATAAAATCCTGCACCTGGTCGGGGCGGTAGCCATTGCGCTTGAGGAACAACGCCAGGTCGATCATGGCGTGGAGGTCGCTGCCCGGGTGGCTGGCGATGTAGTAGGGCACCAGGTACTGCTTCGGCTTGCCGGCGCGCTGCGAGGCCTTCTTGAACTCCGTCGCGAAGCCCTCGAAGTTGTTGTTCTCCGGCTTCTTCATCAGGGACAACACCGTCGGGTCAGTGTGCTCCGGTGCCACCTTGAGATGACCCCCCACATGATGCGCCGATAACTCTTCGAGGTATTTCGGCGATAGTTGCGCCAGATCCATTCGCACGCCGGAGGCCACCAGCACCTTGCGGATGCCCGGCTCCTGGCGGGCGCGCTGCATCAGCTCGATCAGCGGGCCATGATCGGTGCCGAGCAGTTTGCAGATGGTGGGATGCACGCAAGAGAGACGCTTGCACTTCGCCTCCACCTCGGGCCGGCTGCAGCGCATCTGGTACATGTTCGCGGTCGGTCCGCCGATGTCGCTGACCACCCCCTTGAAGTCGGGGTCGGCGGCCATTTTGCGAAGTTCGCCGAGCACCGATTCCTGCGAGCGTGACTGGATGATCCGTCCCTGATGCGCGGTGATCGAACAGAAGGTGCAGCCGCCGAAGCAGCCACGCATGATCGTCACCGAATCCTTGATCATCTCGTGCGCGGGGATCGGTTCACTGTACGAGGGGTGCGGCCGACGGGTGTAGGGCAGGTCGTAAACGCGGTCCATTTCCTCCTGCGTGAGTGGCAAACCGGGCGGCGTCACCACCACAGCCTGCCGATCGTGCATCTGCACCAGCGTCTTCGCGTTGTGCGGGTTCGTGTTGATGTGGATGAGGCGTGTCGCCACGACGAAAGCCCGCTTGTCGCTGGCCACCTGTTCGTAGGACGGCAGCACCACGTGATCGCCGGGCCAGCCTGCGGCCTGCTTCTCGGCTGTCTCGCGGCCTCCCAGGAGATAGGCCACGCCCCGCAGGTTGCGAAGGTCGCGTACCGTTCCGCCTGCGGCCAGCCTCTGAGCGATCTCAACGATGATCCGTTCGCCCATGCCGTACACCACCAGGTCGGCCTTGCAGTCGAGCAGGATCGATCGGCGGACGGTGTCGCTCCAGTAGTCGTAATGCGCCAGGCGGCGTAACGACGCCTCCACGCCACCAGCCAGGACGGGCACTCCGGGAAACGCCTCGCGCGCGCGATGACAATACGGCAGCGTTGCGCGATCGGGGCGCAGACCGATGCGGCCGCCGGGGGAGTAGGCGTCGTCGTTACGCACCTTCTTGCTGGCGGTGTAATGATTGATCATCGAGTCCATGTTCCCCGCGGAGATGGCGAAGAACAGGCGAGGCCGGCCGAAGGTGCGCCATGGCTCACATGACTTCCAGTCAGGCTGGCTCAGGATGCCTACGCGGAAGCCAGCTCGCTCCAGCACCCGGGCCAGGATGGCCATGGCGAAGCTGGGGTTATCGATATAGGCGTCCCCCGTCACGAAGACCACGTCCACGGCGTCCCAGCCGCGCTGCCGCATCTCGTCCCCGTTCATCGGGGCCAGGGGGGCGGCAAACTGTTCGGACCACAGCGGCAGGGTCAGGCGCTTGCTGGGCGCAGGGGTAGTCATGGTGGCGCTCACTACGGACAATCGGGGCTGCGCTCATCATTATAGCGAGGCCAGTCGATCAAAACGGCGGTCGGGCTCGGGTGGTGCTCATCTGGAAGCGGCTGCCCGTGGCCAGGCCAACGCGCCAGACCCGCGCGACCGCATCATACGCCACCAGGTCGGCCCGGCCGTCGTGATTGAGATCAGCGATCGTCAGGTTTGCGAACGCGCGACCAGCGGGCCAGCTGCCCCAGATCGATCCCTTGGCCGCGGTGCCTGCCGAGAGTCCGACCCACCACTGCCCCGTGGCCAGATTGCGCCCCAGCAGGTCGAGTTTGCCATCGGCGTTGAAGTCAGCCAACCGGATGTCCACCCAGGAGGTCCGTGGCGACCAGGTCGTCCAGACGACCGTCTGAAAGTTGTCCTCCCGCGCGAGATGGGCCAGCCATTGCCCAGTGGATTGGATGCGCCTCAGCAGGTCGGTGCGGCCATCGCCGTTGAGATCGCCCACCAGGATGCTGCTGGCCGTTTCGGTGGAAGAACGGCTCATCCACAGACTGGTCGTCGGTCGGGCCGCGCCGGTGGTGACCCACCATTGCCCGGCTCCTGTCAGACGGCCCAGCTGATCGACCTTCCGATCGCCGTCGAAATCGCCCTTTCTTAGGTCGGTCCAGCGCAGAGCAGCGCCTGGCTGGAGCAGCACCTGGACCACTTCGCCGGGAATGCCGTTATCCACCGGGCAATAGGTAAACGAGTCGATGCCACTGGCGCCGACAAATGCCTGATAGCGGAACGAGCCATCGGGTTGCAGGGTCAGGCTGCCTTTAAGGGGCGGGGTGACCAGCTCGGCGCTGAGCCGCGTGCCATGCAGGCTGGTGTCGTTGGCCAGCACGCCGGTGGAGGCAGGAACAACCAGTCCCGCGGGACCAGGCACCGTGTAACGATCCGAACGGCTCTGGGGCGGCTGGGGCAGGACGTTGAGTGTCACCTGGGCAATATCGCTGAGCAGGTGGCCACTCCGCGCCCGGTAGGTCAGCTGGTCGGCACCGAAGTAGCCCGCCTCGGGAATGTACGTGAAGGTGCCGTCTGAGTAGAACCACAGCTGCCCATGAGCGGGCTCACTGACCAGCTCGGCCGACAACCACGACTCGCCGGAGTCGTTGGCAAGTACGCCATTGCTATAGTTCGTCGAAATTCCGTTCCGTAACTCGTACGAGTCAGGAATGGCTACCGTGGGGCGTCGGATGGTCAGCTCGACGAGTTCTGGTTGGCTTCGGAGGTCCCCGTCCAGCACGCGGTAGAAAAACGTGTCGATGCCGAAGAATCCCTCATTCGGAGTGTAGACGAAGGATCCATCCGGCCAGAGCATCAAGGTACCGTTGGCAGGCACCCGGTCCATCTCGACCGTAACGGAGCCGAACACGCTGTCATTGGCCAGCACACCCTCGGCACTGCTGACTTCGCGCGGGCCACCACCGATCCATGTGTACCGATCCATCACAGGATCTGGTACTTGATCGACCTGGATCGTCACAGTAACGGGGTCGCTGGAGTAGTTGCCATCCACGGCGACATAGGTGAACGTGGCCGCGCCATCGAAGTTGTAGCTGGGATAATAGGTGAACGACCCATCGGCGTTTAGCACCAGGCTACCCTGTGTGGGTCGGTCAAGAATCACAGCTTTCAGCGCGGTGCCATTCTGGCCCTGGTCGTTGGCCAGCAGTCCTGCCGAGGCGGGGACTTCGAGCCAGCCGTTCCCCACCTGGCGATAGCGATCCGCCTGGGGTAGGGGGGGCTCGCCGACTCTGATGGTAGCATAGGTGTAGCCGACCGCGTAGCCTTCGCCGGCACCATAACTGATGGAGTCGATCCCGACGAAACCAGGTCGGGGGACGTACTGGAACGAGCCATCGGGATTCACCGTGGCGGTTCCATACCCAGTGCTGGAGTACGTCACCCGAAGAGGATCGCCCCAGGCATCCTGGTCGTTGGACAGCAGCCCTTCGCCCGCGCCCACCACCAGCCGGCCATCTCGGGGAACGCGATACTCTTCCAGTCGGACCTCTGGGGCCGGTTTGACGCGAATCGTCACCGTGACAGGTTCACTGTAGATGTATTGTTGGTAGCCGACCGAGGTCCCGGTGCGGTAAGTGAAGGTATCCGTGCCGGTGAAACCCGCTTTGGGGGTGTACGTCAGCTGCCCGCTGTAAAACAGGTCGAAACGCTCTGCCTTCGTGGGGCGATCCACCACCTCGACCCACATCGACTTGCCGGGAGGGGCTATATCGTTGGCCATGAGGTTGCCCCAAAGATAGACCCCACCATCAACCAGGAAAGTAAAGGTGTCGGGAACGGCAATGGGGATATCGGCGACGCTGAGACGCACCCAGGCGAACTCCTCACTGGAGGAGGTGCCATCGTGGACCTGGTAGGCGAACTTGACGATCCCTTCATAGTCCGCCGTGGGAGGGATCCAGGTGAACGAGCCATCGGGGCGAAGATCCAGGTTGCCCACCTGGGGAGGCACCGCCAGCTGAACATGCAGCGGTGGGCCCGAGCCTGCGAAATCATTGGCGAGCAGGCCATTCGCCACAGATACATTCAGACTGCCCCCACGACTCGTACTGTAAGAGTCCTCCGAGGGATTACGGGGGCGGACGGCCAGTCGGACCTCGGCTGTGTTGCTGAGGTAGGTTCCATCGGTCAGACGGTACGAGAATGTATCGGACCCGTGGAAACCGGTCGGAGGAATATAGGTGAACCGCCCATTGGGTTGCAGGTTCAGCGTACCGTGCACCGAAGAAGCTACCAACTCGACGCGAAGGTCGCCCACGGTAATTCCGCCTGGAGCCATCCCCACAACCATATCGTTCCAGGGAAGTTCGTACCCGTACCAGGGCTGGAACGAAGAGTCGGGCGCAATCGGCGTCTCAAAGAAGCCGAGACGGAAATAATCATCGGGCCGAGCATAGTAGTAAAAGACGTGCAGCGTTACCTCGACCGGATCGCTCCACAGGGCGCCGTTGTTCACACGGTAGGAGAAAGAAATATCCAGAGGCTGGCCTGTGAGGTTGGGGAAACGATAGTCGAACGAACCATCCGGACGCAGTGTCAGACCGCCCCCCTGGGGTGCCCGCACCAGTTCAACTTGTAACGGTCGTCCATACGGGTCCAGGTCATTGACCAGCAATCCATTCGACGCCGAAATGGTGAATGTTTGATCTCGTGGCACAGACCAGGAATCCGATCGGGCCTCGGGTGGCTTCTCTACCACAATCGTGACGCTAACCGGTCCGGAAACGTAGAAGCCATCAGTCACTTGGTATGTGAAAGTTTCACTGCCCAGGAACCCCTGCGGCGCCTCGTAATAGACGCTGCCATCGTTGAATAGATAGACAAAACCCTGTGTGGTGCCCGATACCAGGATGGGCTGAAGTGGGTCGTTGTCCGCGTCGAGGTCGTTGCCCAACAGGGCAGTGGGAAGGGTGGTGATTTTGTTGGCCGGGAAGACCAAAGTGTCGGGTTGAGGTTCGGGAGCCGAGTTAACGCGAAGAAACACCTCCGTCTCGGTTCCATACAGGGAGCCATCGACCGGCCGGTAGGCGAACGTGTCGAGTCCCCGATACCCGGCATTTGGCACATAGACAAACGACCCATCGGCCTGAGCTGTCAAGATGCCGTTGGCAGGTTGCCGCACCACGTCGACTGTCAGGGTGTTTCCGTAAGCGCTGGCATCGTTGGCCAGCAGGCCATTCAAGGTGGATACCGATAGTGTCGTGCCAGGGGAAAGCAAATAGCGGTCCACTCCCGCGGAGGGAATGACGGTGACATCCAGGTACACTGTGATGGGCGCGCTGGCTGGAAAGACTCCATCAGAGATCCGGTAAGTGAAGGAGTCGGTGCCGGTGAAGCCGCGGTTGGGTATATAACGGAAAGAACCGTCTGCGCTGAGGGAGAGGATACCAAAGGCGGGAGTAGTTTCGAGGAGTACCGTCAGCGTTCGACCCAGCGGACTGACATCGTTGGCCAGGAGACCACGGTTGGCCGGCACCTCGAACTCGCGACGGTCCACGAGATAGCGATCCGACACCCCCAGTGGGTTGCCCGGTGCCACGACGACTTCAAAGGTGCGAATGGTGAGGTTGTTGGAATCGTCCCGAGCAGTGGCAGTAACCACTGTGGTACCAACCGGGAAGACCGACCCGGAGGGATGAGAGTAGGTGATGGTGGGCGTGACGTCGAAGTTATCGGTTACTTCCAGGTCGGGGAAGTTGACCACAGCCCCCGCCGGGCTAGTCGCGGTCGTGTTGATGCGCACTGGATCGGTGGTGAAGATCGGCGAGGTGATGTCAGCCGCCCCCGGCTGCTGGGGAATGCCTGGTACCCCCGAGCGGACATCGCCGTAGGAGCCGGTGTTCATCACGTCGTCGATCCAGCCACCAAAGAAGCTGGTGCGCAGGTAGTTGGAAACCGCTCCGACCTGGGCGCCATAATCGTCGCCACTTTGCCAGGCGCCCGACGAGAAGCGCGAGGTGAGCCCAGCGACGAAGTAGCGGTTGTTGCGAAAGACAAGCATCGGACCACCAGAGTCGCCCCGGCCGGTGGAACTTTCCTGCGCGCCATCGAATCGAGCCTGGTAGATCGAGGGATCGCCATACACCGAGTTGGCCAGGGCATCGACCCGCCCGGAGCCTGCCCGTTTGACGCCACTGGTATTGGGCGCCTCGCGCAGCGGGTTGGACGAGGTGCCGGATCGACCATAGCCGACGAAGTAGACCTGCTCACCCACGGAGAGATTGGAGCGGAGAATGGGAATCGGCTGCACGTCGTAGACCGGCTGCGCCAGTTTGATCATACCTATCTCGAGATCCGACACGTCCGGGATGCCGGTGGCGAGATTGGTCACGGCGATGCGCTCGGCGGCGCGGTACTCCCGGCCGTTGATCACGATGTGGAGTTCTTCGGTCCAGATTCCGGAAATCACATGGGCGACGGTGAGGACATATTGCGGCGCGATCAGGGTGCCCGTCCCCGACATGATTTGACCGGTGAAGGTGTTCTCGCCGTAGATGCGACAAACGGCGGGCAAGAAGTCGCTGGGTGCAGGATTGTACCCCCGGGCCGGGTTGACCACGGGCATGACACGACTTTCCAGGCCTTCGAGCCGAGGCCTGGCGGAGGGCGGACGGCGAGTCATGGCAGACGTTCACTCCGACTTTTCGACCGAACATGCTGGGGCACCATCGGAGTATACGATTCTGGATCGCCGGACCTCAAACTTTCTTCCAAAGAATCAGATGGCGAAATCACGCCCAATAACGAACTCGCCCCGGAGAGTTTCCAGGGCGAGTGACGCGACGGTTTCGGACAGGGCGTTTACCGAGGTTTCGCGACGATGCGTTTGGTGATCGTCACACTCCGGGCGATGCGGTCTGCCTCGCGACGCACCTCGTTCAGTCCCTCCAGATGCATCCGGGCGGCCACCGTGGCGCCGCCGTCCTGCTGGGCCGTGACGTAGTAATCCATCCAGAAGCGCTCCTTGCCCAGCTCGACCTCGAAGGCGAATGCATCCAGACTCGGGCGCTCTCGCAGCCGCTTGGGTGAGTACGTACGCAGCATCTTACCCTTCTGCTTGCGAAGCCAGCCCTGCGACTCCTCCTGGAAGGCCGCCGCCGTGGGTACGTTTTCAGAGGGATCGACAGTGATGAGGATGCCATCCCCCTCGTTGGTCGCCAGGGCTACCTGCGCTCCCATGACCTGCGCCACGCGCCAGCGGCGAGGATGCAGGAACTTCACCCCCAGGTCGGTATTGTCGTACAGGAGCAAGGTGTTGTCGGCATCTGGCTCGGTTTTGAGATCACGAACCGCATCATCCCGGAGGTAGGGAGAACGGGTATCCACCGACCGGGTCAACACCAGCCGCCCATCGATCTGACCGGCCGGCCGGCCCTGGCCATCGAGCATTGTGGTCGTCCCCAGCAGCGTGAGGTCGGCCAGGTAGTTCCCCTCCAGGTCGAAGGTGTAGTGCCCCTGCAAGCGATGCTGCACGGGGCCATCTTCGCCCACTCCCTTGATGGTGCCGGAGAAGGTGACCCGGGCGAATCGTCGTCGCCCAATCTCGCTGATCCGCTCAAATTTGCAGTCCAGGGTGCCGGCATCGATCTTCTCCAGATCTGTCAGCTCCTCGATGGCAGCGTTGGTGGCTGTCCACCGATCGCCGACCGCAACCGCCTTGGCCGGGAGCAGGCCCAGCAGATCGGGAACGAACACATCAGTGCGGACGGCGTCGAGTTCTCCCCAGCTGAGAGGACCATCCGGAGAGAACGGTACTTCGGTGTGCGCCTTGCGCAAGATGACAAGCCGCCGCACTCCCGGGCGCAGCGCCAGTTCCTGAGCCTGGCCGGCGATGGTGCGTTTGAAATCCAGCCTCTCACAAACTCGCAGCGATTTGCTCACATGCCCCCGGGCATCGACAGTCAGCAACCGCTCCTCATAGTCGATGTTGCTCACCCCTTCCAGCTTGACCGGGGTGGCTTTCTTGCCCTTGACCGGAGGCGGTGTGAGGGTGCCGTTCACCTCCACGCGCATCCGCACACCATGGCGCGCTCCTTCGACGACCCGTTCATCCAGCCGAAAGGTCTCCTGGGCCGGCAGAGTCCCCACCAGGCACCCCGCAGCCAGCCAGGCCAGGGAATAGTGGAACTGCATGGAATCGCCTCCGTTCCGTTCGCGGTATGCGACACTCACCGCGCCATTCTACCCCCTGACCGGGTGGACAAGCGGCCTGAAGCAATTCGCCAGCCAGGAATTGCGAAAAGAGGCGTGAAATTGTTCGTGCTGTAGGACGTGGTGGATATAGAATGGTCAGGTCTGATTCCTGGGCACTCGCCCATGCATTTTTGAACACCCGAACACGCAGCCTGTTCGTTCTGACTGCCTTCCTGGCAGCTTCCTCTCCCTGCCGCCGATGGGCTTCTCCGGCGGAGAATGTCGTAAGATCGATTCTGGTCAACGGTTATGGCAAGATGACGCGAGGGAGGCTTCGGAAGATGACATATCAATCATCTTTGGCGCGCGACTTGCACTGTTAGAAAGCCACTCGACCCACCTTCAGAAGTTGGAGGCAGGTTGAGAGGAATGAGAAAAAGCGAGATGGATGTCCGTTATCAGGTAGGTTTGTCGAGGGAATCAACGGAAGGACAAACCGATGTCCGGTCGCAAATTCCGCGAACCACACATCGGGGGCAGGCATCCAGGAATATAGGTCTTCGGTGGATGTATCGGCCCAGGCAGCAGGAGAGTTCAAGCAAAGTAACGCAGAGGTGTGCGAATCAGATAAGGGGCCTGACGGTAACAACGATCCGACAGGTTGCCTCGCACGAGAGATCGAACCCAGGGGAGCCGGCCAAGGTCGCCGGCATTATCAGGAGTGGCGGCTGTGGCACTATTCACGCAACCAGCCCTGAAGCAGTTGACGGATCAACAGGTGCGTTTTGCACCTCCCGCGCGTCGCCATGAACAACTGGGACGTGCGCAGAAACTCCTGGCCGAGATCGACACCACGAGGTCCTATCCGTACCAGTTCGTCTGCTATCGCATCACGGATTTCCGACCCGAGTCGTATCCCGATCTGCTTATTCCGGGGTCGGAGCTAGCGCATGACCTGGCCCTGTTCGTCGAGGCACTGGGTGGGACCATTCCCGCTCCAGTGGTGGATGAGCACCTGGTCAGCCTGGACGAGTTGGCCCGCCAGCTGAATGTGTCCACCCGGACCATTCGTCGCTGGCGCAAGTTAGGTCTGGTTGGGCGTCGCATGGTACGGAATGGCAAGCGGCAGGTGGTCTACCAGCAGTCGGTCATCGAACGCTTCCTCACCACCCACAACGACCGGGTGGAGCGTGGTAGCAAGTTCTCCCAGATGAGCGACACCGAACGGGATGCCATTCTTCGCTGGGCCAGACGGCTGTCGCGGGTTTGTGGGAGCACACTGACGGAGATCAGTCGTCGCATTGCCCGGCGTCTGGGCAGGTCAGTGGAGGCTGTCCGGTACACGATCCGCAACTTCGATCGGGAGCATCCCCAGGAAGCTCTCTTCCCGAAGGGACCGGGATCGCTGGACAACAAGATGAAGGAATCGATCTATAGCTCTTACCGTCGAGGGATAAACGTGGAAACACTCGCCAAAACATACAACCGCACGCGGACCTCGGTCTACCGTGTGATTAACGAGGTGCGAGCGCAGCACCTGCTGGCGCATCCCCTCGACTACATCTATCACCCCGACTTCGACAAACCGGAGATGGTGGCGGCCATCGTGGCCCCCATGCCCGGTGAGCTGGAGTACGAGGCCAAGAAACAGTCCATGCGGGCTCCGCGCGATGTCCCGCCGGAACTGGCTGCCTGCTACGAGTATCCGCTGCTCGACGCGAAGCAGGAGCAGCACCAGTTTCGCAAGATGAACTACCTGAAATATCGGGCAGCTCAGCTGCGCGAAGATCTCCTCCGTGAGGAAACCGACATCGAGGTCGATCCCACCCGGGTGCGCTCCTCCATGCTCGATCAGATCGAGGATCTTCAGGAGCAGGCCAACGTCGTCAAGGAAGTCCTGATCAACTCCAACATGCGCCTGGTGGTCAACATCGCCAAGCGGCATTCGGGTCAGGCGGAAAACTTCTTCGAGCTGCTCTCGGACGGCAACATGTCGCTGATCCGGGCCGTCGAGAAGTTCGACTACGGTCGCGGCTTCAAGTTCTCCACGTATGCTAGCTGGGCCATCATGAAGAACTTCGCTCGTACCATTCCGGACGAAAAGCATCGCCGCGAGCGGTTTGTGACAGGACACGAGGAGGTCTTCGACATCGCCCCCGACAATCGGAGCGATGAGCACGAGATGCTTGCTTCCAAGGAGCGGGCCTCGGCCAACGTGAACCGCCTCCTGGACAATCTCGAGCCGCGCGAGCGCGAGATCATCCGTATGCGAGCCGGTCTCGACAGTCACGCCAAGGGCATGACCCTGGAAGAGATCGGCCAGCAGTTCGGCATCACCAAGGAACGGGTGCGTCAACTGAACGCCCGGGCCATGAAGAAGCTGCGCACGCTGGCCGAGAAGGAAGACTTCGACATGCTGTAAACCGTGAGATCACCCTCTCCGAACCCCCTGGAGGACCTTTCTCCAGGGGGTCTTTTCATGCGCAGAGCTTTTCTTCACCCGGCAATCGCCAGGAACACCACTGTGTACAGGAGAAGCCCGATCAGGAAGATGAGCGTCACCACCACAACCACCGCGGCGCCGGCGCCGGCATCGCTGCGGCGGAATTCGGCAAGCTCGGCCGGGGTGAAGGGGACCGCGAGTTGATCGTGGGGCTGGGATTCGCCATGCATGGAGTCAATCCTTCCAGGGTTACTCGTATCTAGCTGGTTTACCGCGCGACCTTCATCCTGCCCAGCCTGACCAGACCGACTGGATGCCGCTTTCGCGTCTGCCTGCTCCCTCTTGAATAAAGTGCTTGAGTGTTTCTTGGTCTGCGCGCTGTTTTTTCTCAAGGAGTGCGCCGGAATGGTCGATACAGATGGTACAGCCAACCTCAATCAGGTTTTCTAGTAGCCCCCTGTCTGCAGGAGGCAAGGTTGGATGCAGGCCCGGATCCTGTCCTTGTGCTGGGCCGTTTTAGGGGAGACGATCCATGGTCACGGGATGGATAACCTGGACCTGCCTGCTGCTGACGGCCGGTGCGCCGGCTGCCGACGACGTGATTCACATGAATCAGCGCGGCTTCCAAATCCCCATTCGCATCCAGCCGGAACGGCAGAACGAAGTGCGGGAGCTGATCCTATACATGTCCAAGGATCAGGGCCGCACCTGGGAGATTTATAACCGCGCCCTGCCCACCAGCAAGGCGTTCGACTTCTACGCCGAAAAGGATGGCCTGCTGTACTTCAGCGTCGCCATCACGGATCGGCGTGGGGTTCAGGACCCGCCTGATATCTACAAGGCGCCAGTGGGCCAGAAGATCCACATCGACACCACCCGGCCGGCGGTGCGCATCGTCTCGACCGATCGGCGAGGCGACGAGGTGCAGGTGGCCTGGGAAGCCCGGGACGATTACCCGGACTGGACGGGCTTCAAGCTCGAGTGGAAGAGCGCGGATAACCCAGGCTCGCTGTGGACGCCGTTGCCGGTGCAGCCGAGTGAGCGAGGCAACCACAAGTTTCGGGTCAACACTCGCGGTGATCTGACGGTGCGTGTAGTGCTTCGCGACCAGGCGGGCAATGACGCCATGGAAGAGAAGGTGGTCCCCGGCAGTGAGCCGATGCAGGATCGTGCCCTCGCTCGAGTGCGCAGTGACGACCTGCCGCCACCCTTGACCGGCTCCCCCGGCAGCCCGCCTCCGCCGGCGCCGGCCCCGTCGATGCCTCTGCCCATGGCTACCGCTCCTGCAGCGCCCACGGTTATATCCTCGGCTTCGCCTGGCGTTCCTTCCCCGGTGGGGTCGGCTCCGACCATGCCCGAGGCCAGTCCTCTGCCGTTGACGTCCTCGTCGAATGCAGCTCCGTCCAGTACGCCGCTGCCGTCGCGAGGTGTGCTGCCCTCGTTGCAGATCGTCAACAAGCGTCAGGTGAAGCTCGGCTTCGACGTTGCCCGGTTTGGCCCCTCAGGTCTGGGCACGGTCGATGTCTACATGACCACGGATGAGGGTGCCACCTGGGAGAAGATGCAGGGCGATCCGGGGGTGAGTTTGCCGGTGTCGCCGGAGGTGCAGAGCCAGGGGCCCGTCAAGGGGACGGTGACGGTGCAGCTTCCTGCCGAGGGTAAGATTCACGGCTTCTTCCTGGTGGTGAAGAGCCGGGCAGGTCTTGGCAAACCGGGTCCACGTCCAGGTGATGTGCCGCACGTGCGTCTGGAATGTGATACCACTCCACCAATGGCTGAACTGTATGCTCCGCAACCTGATCCGGCCCGGGGAGCCAGTCTGGTGCTCCTGTGGAAAGCCGAGGATCGCAATCTGGCTTCCAACCCGGTCTCGCTGGAATGGTCGGACAAGCCGAATGGGCCGTGGACCTTCATCGGCGAACCGCAACTGCCGAACACCGGGCGATACACCTGGCAGGTGCCGGCCAACACGCCGCCCAAGGTCTACCTGAAGTTGACGGTCCGCGACACGGCCGGAAATGCTGCCGTGGCCCAGACTCCGGAACCGGTGTTGATTGACTTGACCGTTCCCGAGGTTGGAGGTGTCCAGGTCATCGGACGCTGATCTCGACTGGTACCAAACCACCAGGGGTGAGGAGCGGAGCTCTTCACCCCTGGTTCATTCTTCTTGGCCTTTACTCAGAACATGATCTAGAATCTCCACAGAGTGGATTCTGCCACCAAACCTTGCTAGATGATGGACTTCTCGCCATCCACCATAGATCAGGACGATGATTGCATTCACCTCCAGGGTGCACATGGCAGAGACTTCGGAGTGCGGGATGGAAAAGACGAGTGAAACCTGGGTCACAGGCCCGGATCGCCTCGTGTCCACGACGCGCCGCGATGCCTGTGTCGTCCACATCTACCCCACCGGCCCCGGCATGGGCACCCGCTATCCCCTTTCCGACACGCCCATGGTGCTGGGCCGAGGCAACGACTGCGATATTCGCATTAACGATCATTCCGTGTCGCGCCGCCACGCCCGCATCCAACCCGGGGCGGACGGCTACTACGCGGTCGATCTTCAGAGCACCAACGGCACCTTCGTCAATGACGTCCCGGCCTCCATCTGCAAGTTGAAGGATGGCGATTACCTCCGGGTAGGCAACTGCATCTATCGTTTCCTCGCGGGCGGGAATGTGGAAGCCGAGTACCACGAGGAGATCTACCGGCTCACCATCATCGACGCCCTGACCGACATACACAACAAGCGCTATCTTCTCGAGTTTCTCGACCGCGAACTCTCACGGTCTGCTCGCTACAACCGGCCGCTGTCGCTCATCATGTTCGACATTGATCGATTCAAATCGATCAACGACGACATGGGCCACCTTGGTGGAGACTTCACCCTGCGCGAGTTGGCCGCCTGCGTGAAGGGGTCCATCCGCAAGGAAGAACTCTTCGCTCGTTACGGCGGAGAAGAGTTCGTAGTGGTGCTGCCAGAAACACCAGTAGAAAGTGGTCGGCTGGTGGCGGAACGGATCCGCTCGCTGATCGAACGGCACACCTTCCAGTACGAGGGGAAGACCTACGTTGTCACGGCCAGCATGGGCGTGGCCGCCACCACTGGAGGCGAACTCCTCACCCCGCACGACCTGATTCGCCAGGCCGACGAGAAGCTGTTCCAGGCCAAGAACGGCGGGCGCAACCGCGTCATGGCCTAGAACGATCCTCGGATCAGATGATCTGACGGATTGGATCTGCCCCTTCCACACCGACCAGTTTCTGATCGAGCCCGCCGTAGAAGTACGACAGGCGATTGGGGTTGAGCCCCAGCTGATTCAGGATAGTGGCATGCAGGTTCTTCACGTGGAACCGGTTGCTGACCGCGGTCGCTCCCAACTCATCGGTTTCGCCCACGCTGGTGCCACCCTTGATCCCGCCACCCGCAGCCCACATGGTGAACCCGTAGGCGTTGTGATCGCGCCCAGTCCCCACGGCATACTCCGCAGTGGGTTGTCGGCCGAACTCGCCACCCCAAATTACTAGAGTACTGTCGAGCAACCCCCGCTGCTTGAGATCGCGTAGCAGCCCGGCAATCGGCTTGTCGGTGTCCCCGGCGTGCTTGGTGTGGTTCTTGACGATGTCGTTGTGCGCGTCCCAGTTGTCGTCGTTGTGCGCGCCCCCCGAGTAGATTTGAATGAATCGCACACCACGCTCCACCAGGCGGCGAGCCAGCAAACACTTCTGCCCGAAGTCCCGGGTACGCGGCTCGTTGATGCCGTACAGGTCCAGCGTGTTAACCGTTTCGCGCGAGAAATCGACTGCCTCGGGCGCGTGCCGCTGCATCTTGAAGGCCAGCTCGTAACTGGCGATGCGGGCAGCCAGCTCGCTGTTATCCGTGCGCTGGGCCAGATGCTCCTGGTTCCGTTCGCGTAGCTGATCGAGCAGCCGGCGTTGCACCTGAGTGGTCATCCCGGCCGGAGGTTGCAGGTTGTGGATGGGTGTGCCGCTGGCCCGGACGACGACCCCCTGGTAGGCGGCAGGCATGTAGCCCGACGACCAGTTCTTGGCGCCGGAAATAGGCCCACCAGTGCGATCGAGCATGACCACGTACCCGGGCAAGTTCTCGTTGACGCTCCCCAGGCCGTAGGTCACCCAGGAACCCAGGCTGGGATGCCCCGAGAGGAGTCGCCCAGAATTCATCATGAGCATGGCCGAGCCATGGATGGGCGATTCCGCGTACATCGAGTGGATAAAGGCGATGTTGTCCACACAGCTGCCGATGTGGGGGAAGAGGTCAGATACCTGCTTCCCGCAGGCACCATATGGCTTGAACTTCCATTTCGGCCCCACCACCCGGCCCTGGTTCTTGTGGCCGCCCCGGCCGAACGTCTTGACGGTGATGGTCTTTCCATCGAGCGGATAGAGTTTCGGCTTGTAGTCGAACGTATCGATGTGGCTAGGCCCACCGTACATGAACAGGAAGATGACCGCCTTCGCCTTCGCTGGGTGATGCGGTTGCTGCGGCGCCAGCGGGTTAACAAACTTTCCACTCGTATCGACAGCGTTGGCGCGTGCGTTGAAGAACCCATCCGCGGAGAGCATACCCGTCAGGGCGAGGCCTCCGAACCCCCCTCCGGTTTCCCAGAGGAACTCACGCCGGGTCCGCCCGCAGAATTGCCTGGTTGTCATCGTGCGTCTCCTTCCTCTGGTTCAGTCGAGATAGATGAACTCGTTGCTGTTGAGCACCATGAGTCCGTACATGGTCAGGGATTGCTGGACGCTCAGTTTGTCGTCCTTGCGCAACGCCTGAATGAATGTGATATCGCGGGTAATCTCTTCCTGGGTCGGGTGTCGGCCCGTCGCTAGGCGGATCATCTGACGAACCTGGGCAGCCAGGTCGTCCGGTTTCTCACTGGCAACCCTCCGGGCCAGCAGGGCGGCCTGGTCGTGAGGAAATTCCCCGTTGAGCATCCCCAGCGCCTGGGTCGGCACTGTGGTGGTATACCGGACGGCACAGCTGGAATCGGTGTCAGCCTGATCGTGCGTCTCGAGAATAGGCACGATAAGTGATCGCTTGACGTGAATATACACGCTGCGCCGTGCCTGCTCCTCCGGTGGTGACTTGCCCCAGCCCGCACCTGGAACAGACTGACCGGCCAGGACCTCGCGGGGTATGAGCGGGTACACTCCAGGCCCCGCCATCCGACGGTTCAGTTCTCCCGAAACCGCCAACATGCTATCGCGCACCTCTTCGGCCGCTAGACGACGCATCGGATAGCGCCACAGGTAGGCATTGATCGGGTCACGAACCAACCCCTCCTGGTTGGCCCGGGAGCCTTGCTGATAGGTGGCAGACAGCACGATCAACCGATGCATCCGCTTCAGCGACCAGTCGCGCTGCAGTTCGAGAGCCAGCCAGTCCAGGAGTTCGGGGTGGGTGGGCAGTTCGCCCAGTTTGCCTAGGTCATTCGAGGAACCCGAGATGGCTCTGCCGAGGTGATACTGCCACAGTCGGTTGGCCATCACCCGGGCGGGAAGTGGATTTTTGCGATCGGTAATCCAACCGGTCAGGGCCAGGCGCTTGCCGGAAGAGTCCCCTCGACGTGCAATGCTCAGGGAGTCGCTATCCTGGCGGAGCACCTCAGGGACAGCCGGCCTCACTTCTTCCCCGGGCGCATGCGGATTGCCGCGCGCCAGCAGCCGGGTCTGGGTGGGCCCTCGCTCCGACACTGCCATGATCTCGAGGCCGGCCTCGGCCACCGGTTGCTTTCGTAGACGTTCCAGGCGATCGCGGTCGGTGAGGTACTGGTCGAACGCTTCCGCTCCCAGCACGATCCGTCCCTGACTGGTCATCAACCCTGCCACGTTTAACCGCCCATCACCCACCAGGCCGACGTCAATGTACTGACCCCCCGTGCGTTGCCGGCAATAGACGGCCAGCACATTGCGGCCCTGGCGCAGAGCGGCGAGAGCCTTCTGGTCGAGGGGGATGCGGTCATACCGTGTCAGGTACCCCTTCGCCTGGTAGATCAAGTTGCCGTTGAGATAGACCTTCACATCATCGTCGTGGTGCAGATCGAGCGCGAGGCTTCCAGGGAGTTTGTCGATCTCGAATGTCCGCCTGAGGTAGAGCGCTGGCCCATTCCAGGTGGTGCGGACGACGGCTCCCGGCGTCCCTCGCTTGCCGAAGCCTCCTGGGCCTTTTTTCCAGGCGCTATCGTCGAAGTCGGGACGGTACCAGTGCTCCCCCGGAGACTGCAGAGCGTACGCCCAGGTCTGCCCGGTCGCTCGGGAATCGGCTACCAGCACGCGCTCCGCGCCGTCCTCGCTGAGAGGTCGGTTGGTGAAGCCGGGGCCACTCCACTGAAGTCGCAGCACCGGTCGGCTGTAGGTGTTGAAGTACTCCAGACGAATCGGCACCAGGCCTGGCTCCAGCTTAGCTGTACCTGTCCCTTCCTGCCGACCCTTCCCGGGACGATTGATGACCGACTTTCCCGCCACCAGAAGGCGCAGGCCATCGGTCGATTCCGACGAGAAGCGGTACTCGCCTGAGACGGGCACCTTGAGTTTTCCCTCGAAGACCAGGCCGATTGCTTCGTTGCGTGAGGCCGGACTCAGGCTGAAGAAGTTACTGGCCACCTCACCCGATTCCTCGGCCTTGACTGCCTCGAAGTCGGGTAGTGCATCCCACGTGTTCCGGTAAAAGCGATAAGTGACATCGATCAGGTCGCTTCCGATAGTCCGGGAGAGGTCCAACCGGGCATCTCTCGCCAGGCTGGCCAGGAACCGTTGCTCGGTGGCGTGGATGCGTTGATACAACTGGCCTTCTAGCCGCTGTTTCCGCGCCAGCTCCTCTTCCCGAGTCTGGCGATCGCTTGGCGAGACCACGCGCCGGGTGTTGCGCCCATTCATGTCCGTCAGGTCGTGAAAGAAGGCGAGGAATCGATAATAATCGCGCTGGGGGATGGGATCTTTCTTGTGCTCGTGACACCGGGCGCACCCGATGGACATCCCCAGGACCACCTGGCTCGTCGTTGAGACAATGCCATCCAGCACGTCGTATTTCGCCTGCAACGGATCAGCCGGCTCGTCGTCCCAGATACCCAGGCGATAATAGCCCGTTGCCGTCAGGGTTTCGGGCGTCACATGGTCCACCTCATCGCCAGCCAGCTGTTCGGTCAGGAAGCGATCGTACGGCTTGTCGGCATTGAGTGACGCGATTACATAGTCCCGGTAGCGCCAGGCCAGTGGTTTGATGCCATCGCGCTCGTAACCGTTGGTCTCGGCGAAGCGAACAAGATCGAGCCAGTGCCGGCCCCATTTCTCTCCGTATCCGGGAGAGGCCAGGAGTTCCTCCACCAGGCGCTCATATGCGTCCGGACGAGTATCGCCCACGAAAGCATCCACCTGCTCGGGAGTGGGCGGCAGTCCGGTAAGATCGAAGTACACGCGCCGGGCCAGGGTGCGACGATCCGCTGGGCTCGAGGGATGCAGCCCCTTTTCTTCCAGCTTGTGCAGGACAAAGAGGTCGATCGGGTTTCGGGCCCACCCCGGACGTTTCACCTGCGGTGGCGGAGTGGCTTTCAACGAACGATAGGCCCACCACGAACGATCTTCCTGAGTGATGGTGTCCTTCTTCGGTTCCATCTCCTTCGTGATGGGTTCCTTGCCAGGCGAGTACGGCGCACCCTGTTTCGCCCAGCGCTCGAGCAGAGCCACCTGCGTCGGAGGTAGCTTGCCTGCCGGCGGCATCTCCAGGCCATCCCGGTAGTGAATGGCCTTGAGGAAAGGACTCTGCTCAAACCGATCGGGCAGAATGGCTGACCCCAGGTCGCCCCCCTTGAATAGCGCGGTCCGGCTGTCGAGCCGCAGGCCGCCCCGAGCCTTTCCAGCCGCGTGGCATTTGTAGCAGTGCTCCTTCAAAACGGGCAGCACTTCCTTCTCGTAGAACTTCACCTGCTCGGCCGTGAACTTCGGCTCGGCACTGTTTGCGCGCAGGGCGGACAACAGCATGCACGCGCCAGGCAGCAGGAACCCCAGGGCCAGGACGCAACGAAGGTTCCTTGTCGAGGTGGTTGGTATCAACATGGTGGCCTGCTCCTAGCGAGATTCCACGGTAACGGCCATCACAACGGGGGCGGTGCGATCTTCACCCTTGACCAGCTCCAGTTTGCTGATGGCATCGGCGCGACGCGGATAGACGGCCAGGTACCGGATCTGCTGGCCTCGAAGCGGGAAGGCGAATGTGGACTCCGGCACATCGACCCGACGGATGTAGTCGGCGAAATGGAGCCCGTTGCGAAGGGGGTGATCCTCGGTCTTGCCATCGGCGTAGTGAAGGCGAACGATCATGGTCACGCTGCCCTTTGGACCATACGGGAAGCCCCAGCCGCTGACGCCTGAGAGCAAATGTATGGCCCGAGCGGCCGTGTTTACCGGCAGGCTGACCGAGCGCGGCATCTTCGGCGGGATGACTCCCTCGGGGCTGTACAGGAGCACCGCATTGTTGATCTTGGTACCGCGCGGATCGATCAGGACGAACGGCACGCCCTTGACGCTCTTCGGCTTCCAGTCGGGGAAGATCAACCGTTCCGGGTCGGCCTCGAGGCTGTAGAACATGCCCCGGGTTGTCACCACGCTGGCCACCTTGTCCAGCGCCAGCGGAACATACTTGCCCTTCTGCGTCAGAAACTCAAGCAGGTCCACCAGCTCTTCCGGCTTCAACTGCTTTTCAAACCCCTCGGGCATCAGTGACTTCGGCGATCCTGCAAGTTGCTCGATATTGCTGCGCTGAATGGTTGTGCGCTTCGCCTCGGAATCGATGATCTCCACAGCCGTACGCGTCTCCGAGGCGAGCATCCCGGTGTGTACCTTGCCATCGATTGTGGTCACAGTGTAGACCCGGAAGTTACCCTCGACCGATCGACTCGGATCCATGATGTGGATCAACAGTTCTTCGCGGGGGTGAGTCGCCATGCCGGTGAGGTCGGGGCCGATGGCCGTGCCCTCGCCGGAGTGAACATGGCACTTGCTGCACTGGTTTTTGAAGACGATCTTCCCGCGTGCAACATCACCCTTCTGCTTCATCAGCGACAGCAACCCCTCGACCACCTTTTGTCGATCCGGGCTTGGCATCTCTCCACCTCGCGCCAGGAGTTTGGTGGCCCGGGCACGAATCGCCCGATCGGGATGATTCCCCAGCGCCTGTTTCTGATCGAGTGCCAGGTCGCCCAGTTTGATAGTGCCCGATTCGATGCTATCGAGCAAGGCGCGGGTGGACGCTGGCCGGCTGAGCAGGACGCGCAGTGCGCTCAAGCGAGCGCCAGGCGTCCATTCCGCTAGCCGAGTGATCAGCGTCTTGCCTGTACCTGGAGCTTCGCTCTGCGCGATGGCCTCGAGCAATCCGCTCACCAGCGTCGGCGATGAGCGCGGCGTGATCTGTTCGAGTACCTGGCTGACGATGGCTTCATCGCTGGGCTTCAGCTCGATCAACTGCCTGGCCGCAGCCAGACGGTTGGTTTCGCTGGTGTCGGCGCTGCTGAGCTGTTCCTCGAGCGACTTGACCACCTGGGCCGCGTAGCGATCCAGCCCCTTGCTGCCCATCACGGTACCCAGGCGCAGGATGGCAGCACGGGTGCTAGGCGTTCCCTTCTCGAAGAGTTGCCCCAGCGCGGCTGTGGTCGGCTCGGACAGTGCAACGGGTGTCTTTTTCTTCCAGCCTTGCGCCAGCCCGGCCAGAATCAGCTCGGCATTAGACGGATGACCTCCGGGGAGCGCCTGTAGTAATGTCTCGATGCTGGCTCCGGGCGCGCCCGCTGCGTGATGACTGGCGACAATACTCACGATGGTCCTGGCTCGCGGCACGAGATCGTTCTTTCTCGCGGCGACGGCCAGGAGGAAGCCCGGTGCATGGGTGGCGGCCGCACTGGTAATGGCATCGGGAATCCACGCGTCGTTCATGTCCTCGGGACGATCCAGCGCGGCGGCCACGGCTCGACCTGCTTCAAGGCTGGTGGGCTTTTCCGCTAGCGCGAGAAAGCTGGCCAGGCGTACATGGGCATCTGGATCGAGGAGCAGATCGCCACCCAGAATCGCGGCCGTCGCCTTCGGAGGAAGTACCAGAGCAGCATTGCGGCGCACCCCAGCGGATGCATGGCGAAGTGCTCCAACGGTCGCCTGGCTGGCCGGGCCCTGCTCGTTCTCCAGGGCTCCCAGCCCGTGCAAGGTCCAAAGGGCGTGGATGGCACCCACGTTGAGACCGATGGCATCGACGCCAGGAGTCTCTACGAGTTTGATCAGGGCGGGCACCACATCCTTGTCGCCGCGCTCCACCAGCAGCCGCTGGGCGTGCCGTCGCCAGAAAAGGTTGGTGTGCGCCAGCGTCTCTACTAGCGTGGCCGGAGTGGCTCCGGCCAGGTTCGGGGCTTTCTGCCCGGCCTGGTTACGGGGCACAAGCCGATAAATCCGGCCATGAGTGCGATCGCGCAACTCGGTTTCATAGGCGTTGCCCTTGCCAGTCTTGAATCCAGCCGGCGTGGGGTTGTGCTGCACGATGTAGTTGTACCAGTCGAGCACCCACACATTGCCATCGGGACCTACCTCGGCCATGATGGGGGCGACCCACTCATCATTACTCGCTAGCAGATTCCAGGCATTGCGTGATCGGAAATCGCTGCCTTCCCGTTGAAGTGCAAAGGTGGCCACCAGGTGCCCGGTGGGCTCGGTCACGAATGCGGTTTGATTCCAGTACTGGCGTGGATAGTTTCGCGCGGTGTACAGCGCATGCCCGGCCGCCGCCGTGAAGTGGCCATGCCAGTCGACCTGACGAACGCGGTTGGTAATGGGATGCATCGGCGCATTACCAGCGATGCCTCCCAGAACAGTCGATGACCAGCCACGGACCGACTCATAATACCGGTTGGGAATCGGGAGGTAGACGCTGGGGTTGCCGTTTGCCGTTGAACCAAACAACAGCCCTTCCTCGCTGAATCCGACGCCCCACGAATTGTTATTGGTGTTGCGGAGGAATTCGAGCTTCGAACCGTCCGGCCGCATCCGGTAGAACCCAGTCCGGAACGATTGCCGTTCGCCCCCAATGGTGCCCGAGAAGCCGGAGTATCCGACCATGCCGTACAACCAGTTATCCAGGCCATAGTTGAGGTTGCTGGGCCCGGCATGAGTGTCGCCGACGTCCCAACCGGAGAACAAAACCTTACGGACATCCGCCTTGCCGTCTCCATCGGTGTCCTTCAGGTACAGCGTGTGGGGCGCCTGGTGGACGATTACCCCGCCCTGATAAAAGGCAATGGAGGTGGGAATACTCAGTTTATCCGCGAAGGTGGTCACCTTGTCAGCAACACCGTCTCCATTGGTATCCTCGACAATCACGATCCGATCGCGACCTTTTCCTTCAGGCTGCAGCTGATTCGGGTAATCATAGGTGAGTACCGCCCAGAGTCGGCCGCGCTCGTCCCAGGTCATGCAGATCGGCTTGCCGCCCAGCAATTTCTCACTGGCAAACAACTGAACCGTGAAATCGATCGGTGTCGAAATGTGTTTCATCGAGTCTTCGGGAGAGAGCGGCAATTGCATCTGCTTGACCGGTTCATCTGTCTTGCCACTTCGATCCCGAGATGCGTAATGAGGTATGTTCGCGTCCACATAACGGAAGGGCGGTAGATCCCGAGGAATGGTGGTCATGGTAGGAGCGTCTGCGAAGGTCGGGACCTGTGTGACGTCAGACTGACAGGCCCAGCGAATGCCTCGCTCCACCAGGTTCAGGAATCCCGCGTGGCCCCAGGTGCGGCCATCGTGTCCCCATGCCGTGTAAAACACACGTCCCTTGCCCTGGGTGCGCACCCACGTCCAGGGCTCCTTGACGTCGCCATCGACGCGGTATTCCAGGACAGTGCGGTTCTTCTCGTTGTGCTTGTGATGGACGTAGGTCTCATCCCAGCTCGAGAAGGGGCTGTAGCCCTGTAGAATCGGATGGTCCACGCTGGCCCGGGTCGTCCGGAAAACCCCAGCTCCGTGGCTGCGGAACTGCGCGCCCACCATCGCAATGTAGGCCGGCGAGTTGAGGAAGCAGTATGAGGCGCAGTGCAGCGGTATGAACCCCTTGCCCGATTCGACATAGGCCAGGAGCGCCTTCTCCTGCTCGGGGCTGATCTTCTCCTGGTTGGCGAAGATGACGAGGCCGTCGTACCTGTTCAGGGTGGCGGTGTTGAGATCGGTCAGGCGGTCGGTATAGGTCAGGTCGATACCGCGCTGCTTCATCACGGGGGCCAGCTGGCGGAAGCGTTCGGCCGGACGATGATGGCCTTCATCGCCTAGAAAAAGCAGCTTCAACCGCGCGGGTTCTGCCTGCGCGGTCCAGCTGATCAGTAACAATGCACAGAGAGCAAGCACGCAGCGCTCAGGTTGCCGGGAGAGCATCGCGAACCTCGGTGGGTAGACGGAGCGGATTGAGTTCGATGGTGGGGGGGAGCACGCTGGTGAGATGCTGGATGATACCAGCCAGCGCCCCCTGGTGTTTCTTCGCTGTGGCTCGCACGATGCGGCATTCCTCGAAGCAAGGCCGCAGGGCCCGGCGCGAGACCAGGTCGATCAGGCGCGAGAACAGCGATGGATCTACTTCAAACAGGCGACCGTGGACGAACAGGCGACGAGGGTTGAAGAGATTTAGCACGGCTGCGACCGCGATGGCCAGGTAACGGCACACATCGGCCAGCTCGCCGCTGAAGTCGTGGTGACTGGCCTGGGCCAGATGGATCACCTCGTCGATGGTGACCGGACGTCCAAGTCGGCGTGACACGCGCCAGGCCAGCGAGGTGTCGTTGGCGACGGTTTCCAGGCAGCCGATGTTGCCACAGCCGCAGCGTTTGCCGTTGGGCTCCACTGTCACGTGCCCCAGTTCGCCAGCAACCCCGCTGTGTCCGGTCAGCAGGCGTCCCCCAGAGACCACGCCAAGACCCAGACCCGTATGGATGTCCAGCATGGCGAAGTCAAGCAGATCGCGCGCCTCGCCATGGTATTGCTCAGCCAGGCACAGTGCGTGCGATTCCTGCAGCAATAGCACATCCATGCCCAGCTTGCGACTGAGGTCGAGTGCGGGCGTTTTCCCGTTGGTGATGGCCAGGTTTGGAGACAGTAGACTTTGCCCGATGCGATAATCGACCAGGCCGGGCAGGCTCAGACCGATTCCCAGCGTGGACAGGTTGCCGCGATGCATGAGTTGCCGGGACTGCCGGGCCAGCGAGGCGATGAGATCGGGGTAGGTGGTGGGGGTGGGAAACTCGATGGGATCGTCGTGCGGTTCACCATCCAGCCCGGCTGAAACGAGACAGCAGCGATCTACATCGACCGAGATGCCCAGCACCTGGGCGCTCTTGCAAGCCAGACGCAGCAGGTTGGCCGGTCGGCCACCGGTCGGTTGGGGCTGCGAGGTCTCCTCGACCAGGCCAGCGCGGAGCAGGGCGGTCACGGCCCGGGAGACCGACGGCGCACTGAGGCCACTCTCTCGCGATACCTCGGCGCGCGACAGGGGGATCGCGCGCTTTGCAAGGCCCGGAAGCACTCGCTCGGTCATCTTGCCTAACAAACTCGTCTGATCCGGGCCGTCATCCCCGTCGCATCCCGTGCCAGACCACGCGCCATGCCGCATGTTCGTCACTCTAGCAACGCGGTTTCCATTTGTAAAGGATGCTTACTAAGGGTTCCTAACAATCTGCTTCCAGTGGAACGAGAGTTCATGGCCTCCTCGTTTGGGGTGTCTCTCGTCGGTTCAAACGGTAACCAGTTTGAGCGATCGGCCGGTCTTCCAGCGGTGCCTTCTTTCGCAGCACCTCGTTGTAGAGCGTGTCGCGCTCGATGGGAACCCGGCCAGCTTCCCCGATCAGGTGGCGAATCTCGTCCACCGTCATCTCCTGCGGCGAATCGCTGCCGGCATCGTGGTAGATCTTCTCAGGACAACGGTGCCATCCAGCCGTCGGCTCCGTAGCTCGTGCCGCCACCTGCGCGGTCTTGATGCCGAGCATCACCCAGTAGGCCTTGATGTGCGGGAAGTTGTCGAGCATGAGCCGGCTCACGGCCATAACGCGCAGGTCCATCAGCCCCGACGGCTTGCGGATGTGGGCCAGCTTGGTGTTGTCGGGATGGAACGCCAGCGGAATAAAGGTCTGAAACCCTCCAGTTTCGTCCTGCAGCTCGCGCAGGCGAATCAGATGGTCGATGCGGTGCGAGGCCTTTTCGATGTGGCCGTACAGCATGGTCGCGTTTGAACGCAGTCCCAGTTCGTGCGCTTCCCGATGCACGCGGATCCACTCGGATGAGTCGGCCTTGTGCTCGCAGATCTGGTCCCGCACCTCGGCGTGGAAGATCTCGGCGCCGCCACCCGGCAGACTACCCAGCCCCGCCTCCTTGAACTCCGCCAGCAGGTCGCGGGTGGGGCGTCCCGTCAGCCGGGCAAACCAGTCCCACTCGATGGCGGTGTAAGCCTTCAAGTGCAGGCTGGGATGTGCCTGGTGGATGATCCGGATGACGTTCAGGTACCACTCGTAGGGCTTCTGGTGATGCAGGCCACCGACGATGTGCAGTTCTGTCGCCCCACGCTGCTCGGCCTCGGCCGCGCGGTGGAGGATCTGCTCGTCGCTCATCACGTAGCCTTTTGGGCTCTTCAGATCGGCCCGAAAGGCGCAGAATGTGCAGCGATAGACGCAGACGTTTGTTGGGTTCAGGTGCGTGTTGACGTTGTAGTAGGTGAACTGACCGTTCTTGCGCTCGCGGACGCGGTTGGCCAGTTCTCCCAGGGTGAACAGATCAGCCTGTTCGTCGAGATAGAGGCCATCTTCGTACGTGAGGCGGACGCCGGCCTCAACCTTCTCGCGGATGGCATCCAGTCGTGCATCTTGAGTCATGTTTTCCACCGGCTCGGGCGACGCTCTTTTCATTCAGTTTGCGAAACTTCACTCATCACGTCGAGAGGAGAACCGCAGCCACCATCGTGAGATAACCCGCACTAGCCGGCTAGGGGGTCGCTGCCTTGCCGAGGATGCCGTCGTAGTCGGCCAGCATCTGCCGGGCGGTCTTGACCACGTCGGCGAACTCGTCGTCTCGACCGTACAGCAGGACCACTTCATGCGCCAGCAGACGCTTGTCCAGCACCGCCATCTTGCGATCGGATCGAGCCTCGTCGAGCCGGCGAAGCAGAAGGGCGGCGCGGGCCTTGTCATCCTGCGGTCGCTCGACCAGCGAGTTTTTCAACTCCTTGCCCCGTGTGCCAGCCATCAGGATCCAGATGCGGGCAGTGGGATCCTTACGCGCATCCTCCAACAGGCGTTCGTAGGCCCGGCGCGCTCCGACTCGGTCCCCTAGCTTCTCGCGCCGGTAGGCGTTGAAGGCCATCGCAGGCAAAGGATCGAGCTGCGGTTCATTGCGGTAGGTGCGGACGTCGCGCTGCAGTGAGTCGAAGCGACGAAGTTCCTCCGGCAGAGCGGCCAGGGCTTCGAGATGACGGCGGGAAACCACACCGATGCCAGTCGGTCCCTCGCGCTCCAGCACCTGTTTCCACAAGGTGGTGGCCTCGTCTCCGTTGCCCTCGCTCTCCGCCTGAGCTGCCTTGAAGGCCAGCTCTTCCGAGCCCGATTGCGCCTCCACCGGCAGCCCCTTCTTCTCTCGAACATAACGAAGGTGCCGTTCGATGAGTTTCTCGTAGCGGGCCGAATCGTAATCTTCCGCCCAGCGACGTACCTGCTCGGTCATGGCATCGTCCCGGCTACCGTACCTGGCCAAATACTCGCGAATCGGCCCCTCGCGCGCCTGATCATGGCGTTCCGGGTTGTCAGACTGCATCAGTCGTTCGGCCTGACGATGCAGGCTGGCAGGCGACGGCGGCTGCAGGAGCACGATGATGCAGCCAACGACGAAGGCGAGAACGACGAGGATGCCCAGGGCGCGCAGCCAGATCTGCTGATGCCAGGGCACCACCTTTTTCTTCCGCCGACCCTTTTTGCCGCGCAGTGCTCGAGCGGCATCGCGATCTTCCTGGTCAAGTTCTCCCTGCCGGCTGCGCAGGTCGCCACCCCGGGCGCTGGCCAGGTCCATCCCCGCGGAGGCCTGGGCTTCCACCTTCTCCTTGATGTTGTGCAGCACGTCTGCCACCATCTGGGCGTTGAGCGGTCGATGCTCGGGCTTCTTTTCCAGCAGTTGACACACCAGGTTGTCGAGCCAGACTGGGATGTCGAGAGCGAACTTGCTTGGCCGTGGAGGTATCTCGTTGACGTGCTTGAGGAACATTTCCATCGGCACTTCGGAGATGAACGGCTTGCGCCCGGTCAACAACTCGAACAGGACGATGCCCAGCGAGTAGAGATCCGACTTGGCTGTGATGTTACGTTCACCCCGGCACTGCTCGGGCGACATGTAGGCGGCGGTGCCGACCGTGCAGTTGGTACTGGTCAGCTGAGTTTCGTCGAGGTCCTTGGCGATGCCGAAATCGGTCAGCTTCAGAGTGCCATCGGACAACATCATGAGGTTCGATGGCTTCAGATCACGATGGACGATGCCGGCCTGGTGGGCATGTTGCAGGGCGGCGCACAGTTGCGAGGCGAGGTCCACCACCTCCTCCCAGCTCATGCGATCGCGCCGGGCCATCACCCGGTCCAGCGATTCCCCTTCGACGTACTCCATGGCGTAGTACGGCGCATTCTGGTGCTTACCGACACCGAATAGACGGACGATGTTGGGGTGCTTTAGCTGCTTGAGGATGTCCACCTCGCGCTGGAAGCGGTCGGCCGCTGCCGCGTTGGTCGAACCGATACCGGGGGCCATGACCTTGATGGCCATGACCTGCCCGGTTTTCTGATACTTCCCCCGGTAGACCGCGCCCATGGCGCCGGCCCCGAGTTCCTTGTCGATCAGGAAAGGTCCGAATTGCTGACCCACCAGCATGGCGCACCTGCCCGGTAGAGATAACGTCGTGAGATGATGGTTATGGTAAACCGTCCACGGCGTTCCTGGCAACGGGCGCAGGCCAGCTGGTGTCGGTTCAACCCAGGAAGACCGCATTGGCGGCGGCCACACCTGCGCCGGCAGGCACGCGAGCGCCCAGGTGGTTGAGCGTCTGCTCCAGGGCGGCAAGGGCTACCAGCACCACGGCGGGACGGCTGTTGTAACCCATCAGGCCGATGCGCCAGGCCTTACCCTTGAAGTCGCCCAGGCCTCCGCCCACCTCGATGCCGAACCTCTCGAGCAGGAACTTGCGTCCCGCCAGGTCGTCCACTCCCGTCGGGATGCGCACGGCGTTGAGCTGCGGCAGCTGATGGCCTTCCTGGGCGGTGTAGGTCAGTCCCATCGCCTGCAAGCCGGCCTTCAAGGCGCGATGGTTGAGCAGGTGCCGCTGCCAGCGTGCCTCCAGCCCTTCTTCCATCACCAGGCGAAGTCCCTCGTGCAGGGCGTAATTCATCGAGATGGGAGCGGTGTGGTGGTAGACCCGATCCGACCCCAGGTACTTGCGGATGGCCGACAGGTCGAGGTACCAGTTCGGGACGCGACTCTTCCGCTTTTCCATGACCTCCACAGCGCGAGGACTGAACGACACCGGAGCCAGCCCCGGCGGACAGCCCAGTCCCTTCTGCGAGCAGCTGTAGATGGCATCGATCTCCCAGTCATCTACGCGGACTGGCACACAACCCAGTGAGGTGACGGCGTCTACCAGGAGCAGCGTGTCGAACTCGTGGCACAGCTTGCCCAGCTGCTCGATGGGTTGCCAGGCGCCGGTCGAGGTTTCGGCATGAACGATACCCAGGACCTTCGGACGCACGCGCTGCAACGTCTCTCGAATCCGATTCAGATCGAACACCTGGCCCCAGGTCTGCTCCAGCACAGTCAGGTCGGTCCCCAGGCGCTGTGCCATATCGACCATGCGCTGACCGAAGTATCCCTTCGAGCACACTACCGCGCGGTCGCCCGCCTCGAGCAGGTTGACCAGACAGGCCTCCATGCCGGCCGAGCCGGTCGCGCTGATGGGAAGCGTGAGGCCGTTACTCGTCAGGAACGCTGCCCGAAGCATGTCCTGTACCTGGTTCATCAATTCCAGGAACTGCGGATCGAGATGCCCCAGTAATGGGGTGGCCATGGCCCGCAGCACACTGGGATGAGCGTCGCTCGGTCCGGGTCCCAGGAGTAAACGCGGAGTCGGATTCAACGGCGCAGGAGCCTTCATGGAGAGCCTCGCAGGTCCAGGTCACATACCGGCCAGGGTTTTCATCCGCTCCTGGACCAGCCGGCTGATGTCCTTGAAACGGGGATGGCTAGCGCCGCCGACCCACTCGAAGACGCATCCTTCCGAAGTGGTCAGGATCGCACCAGCCTGTTCCAGGCGGCGTAGCGCTGTGTCGTGATCAACCCGGTAGCGGGCTCCCACGGCGTCCACGGGGAGATAGACGCGGAAATCAAGGGCCAGCAGGTCGAGGGCTGTGTTGAGAACGCACACATGCGTCTCGATCCCAGTGAGCACTACCCGGGGGCAGGCGGCCTGGTGGAACGTCTCGGTCACCGCGGGGATGGCGCAGCAACTGAACGCTGTTTTCTCCGGTCGGGTGGGCAGTTTGCCGCTCAGCGCCGCCACCGTCGGACCCAGACCGCGCGGATACTGTTCCGTCGCCTGCACGGGCATGCCCAGCAGTGTGGCGGCATCCACCAGGAAGGCGATGTTGCGAATGATCGCATCCCCCTCCGGGATCAGAGGAACCAGTTTTTCCTGCACGTCGATGACGAGCAGGCCGGTATCCCCGGCGGACATCTGCGTCGCATGCGGCATGGTGTGTGATCTCGATGAACCACTCATTCCTGTAACGGATGCTATTGCCCCGACGGAGGCAAGTCAACGCGCGGGGCTGCTGACCTGGTCTCCTGGTGGCGGCTGTGTTAGGCTCCCCCCTCAACACCCCCACTTGTAGGGAACTTATCATATGGTGATTCAGGAAACCGTGGTGTTTCGCTGCTCGCCCGAAACCCTTTGGCAGCACATCGAGGATCCCGAAAAGCAGAAACTCTGGATGAAAGGCCTGGTCTCGAACGAGACGACCACCCCCGGCACCCGGGAGGCAGGTTCGCGCTTTCGCATGGTGATTCGCGAGGGCCGCAAGGACGCGGTGTACGACGGCGAGGTGCTGGTGCGCGACCGCCCCCACCGACTCGAGGTGCGCCTCACCGGAGGCAACTTCTCGAAGAACATGGCGATGCGCGTCGATTACCGCCTGACCGACCTGCACACGGAAACCCGCCTGGACTACACTGCCACCCTCGAGTGCGAGAAGCCGGGCTTCTTCCTGCGGTTGATGCTCAAGATGGCCTCGGTTTTTGGGCGGATGCAGCTGCGTTCGTTCTTTAAAACCTTGCGCACGCTGGTGGAGTCTGCACATCAGGCCGCCTGAATAGGATCAGCGTAGCAGCTGAGCCTGACGCAGCCCCTGAGTCGCCTGCAGGTCTCCAGGCCGCTCGGTCAGCGCAGCCTGGAACGCAGATAGGGCATCTGCCCGGCGTCGGGTTTGCAGAGCTTGCTGTCCCTGCACCATGGCTTGCCCATATCGAGCCCTGCGCACACCCTCCATCGCGGGAAGATCGTCGGGAACTACCCGCAATGCCTCATTGAAAAGTCGCATGGCATCGGCGTAGGCGCCACGTCCCAGGGCGAGGGTGGCGGCCCGGTAGGTGCGCTCGTAGTCGCCGCGCGTGCGAAGATCGCGCTCCAGCGCGGCCCGGGCCATGCGCAGGTTTCGCTGTATATCCAGGTCGAGCGGAGCCAGGCGCAGCGCCTCGGTGAAGGCGTTGACGGCTTCCCCGTAGCGCTGGCCGGTCATGGCCAGTCTGCCCTGCTGCACCAGCTGCAGGTAAGCAGCCTGGGCTCCCTGCGCTTGCTCTACCAGCTTGGTGACACGTTGCTGAACCTGCTGCGTCTGGGTGTCCTCGGGCCAGTTGCGCAGCGCCTCGTCGGCCAGGCGCTGGGCTTCCGCCAGACGTCCGCCTCGCACGGCCTCCTCGATTTGCTGCAATTTCAACCCCTGGGTCAGCCGGGCGACTCGCAGCCCCTCACGCGCCTGGCGCAGCATTCGCTGGCCTTCCCGATCATCGGGCACCAGGCGCATCGCCGGTTCCAGACTGGCAAGTGCTTCCTTGAAACGCCGGTCGGCCAGGGCTCGACGACCGCGCTCCAGGAAGTTCTCGAACGTTTTTCGCCGGCGCTCCTTGTCGGCCAGACCGGCGAGCCGGGCCTCGACCTGTTTCTGCCCCTGCTGCGCCTCCAGGTTTTCGGGCATCAGCTGCAGAGCCGCCGCGAACGCTTGCAGCGCGTCCTCGAGTTGACCCGCCAGCAGGGCGGTGCGGCCAGCTTCCAGTTGACGCTGCACCTCAGCCGCGAGTCGCTGACCCGCCCGCGGTTCTTCCTTTGCAGGATCGACGGACGCTGGCTGCGCGGGAGGTGCAACCGGTGCCGGAATAGCGGGTGCCTGGACGACCTGCGGGGTAGGGGGCGGCCCCGCCAGCGCCTTGCGCAGCCCCTCCTCGGCCTCGGGATGGCCCGGCACCAGTGCCAGCGCCTTCTGATAGAGCGTTTGCGCGCCGGCGTGATCGTTGTTCTGCAGGCGCTCGTTGGCCTGGTGCATTAGCCGTGCCACCTCTAACTGTTGGCGCTCGCGCTGCAGGGCCTCGCGTTCTTCCTCGAGTTTCACCTTCGCCTCGTCCTGGCGATCAGGCTGGGGCAACGAGCGCGATGGGGTGAAGTGGATTAGAACTCCTACCAGACAGCCACCCAGGCACAGAGCCAGGGCGATGCTCATGCCGTGCTGCCAGGACCAGCGGGGGTGCGATACCCCGGGGAGGACCAGCTGACACCCAGGACACAGACTCGGTTCCTGCGTCCGGCACCCGGCGTCCAGAGGAAGGTCGCATCGCGGGCAGGTTCGGGGAGGCTGAAACATGGGATAGGCTCTCTCTTCCCTACATCCGGCATACACGATACCAGAATGTCGACCGGAGGGAAACTTGCGCGAGGTTGTCGCTCTCGCCGCTATGGTCCCGGCTTCCGATAATGCCAAAGCCAACCGCTGCACAGCACATGAAGGACCCACGGAATGACCTCTCCCACTCCGCCCGTTCCTCTCCGCAAGCTCATGGCTGCCAATCGCAGCGAGATAGCCATCCGTATCTTCCGCAGCGCCCACGAGTTGGCGATCCGCACAGTTGCCATCTACAGCCACGAGGATCGTTTCGCTCTGCACCGATTCAAGGCGGACGAGGCCTACCGCGTCGGCCGACCTGGCGAACCGATTCGCGCCTACCTCGACATCCCCGGCATCGTCGATCTGGCCCGCGAACACGAAATCGACGCTATCCATCCCGGCTATGGCTTCCTCTCCGAAAACCCCGCCCTGGGCCATGCCTGTGTCAAGGCAGGCATCACCTTCGTGGGGCCCCGCCCAGAGATCCTTGAGCAGCTGGGCGACAAGACGGTCGCCCGTGGCATCGCCATGCAGGCGCGCGTGCCTGTGCTTCCGGGCAGTAGCGCGGTGAAGTCGAATGAAGAGGCCCACAAGGTCGCAGCCGACCTGGGCTACCCGGTGATTGTCAAGGCGGCCATGGGGGGCGGCGGACGTGGTATGCGCGTCGCCCTGACGCCCGACAAGCTCGACGATGCCCTGGACCAGGCACGGCGCGAGGCAGGGTCCGCCTTTGGCATTCCCGATGTTTTCCTCGAACGCTTTATCTCCCGAGCCCGACACATTGAGGTGCAGCTGCTCGGCGACCATCACGGCAACCTGGTCCATCTCTACGAACGCGATTGCTCAGTGCAGCGCCGGCATCAGAAAGTGGTCGAGATTGCTCCCGCGCCACAGCTGGATTCCGGACTGCGCGAGCGCATCCTGCAGTCGGCCCTGGCCATCGGTCGGGCTGTCCGTCTCGACAATGCGGCCACGGTCGAGTTCCTGGTCGATATCGATCGGGGCGAGTTCTTCTTCATCGAGGTGAATCCGCGCATCCAGGTCGAACACACCGTTACCGAGCAGGTCACGGGCATCGACATCGTCCAGTGTCAGATCCTGATCGCTCAGGGCATGCCATTGACCGATCCGTCGATGCGGTTAGGAAGCCAGGCGAACATCCGCACCAACGGCTTCGCCCTGCAGTGCCGGGTCACGACCGAGGATCCGGCCAACAGCTTCCTCCCCGATTACGGCAAGTTGTCCAATTATCGCTCGCCCGGTGGCATCGGCATCCGGCTCGATGGCTCGGCCTTCACCGGCGCGGTCATCACGCCGTACTACGATTCTCTTCTGGTGAAGGTCACCGCTCATGGTCTGGAGTTCGCCGACGCCGCCCGACGCATGATGCGCTCCCTGCAGGAGTTCCGGGTGCGCGGCGTGAAGACCAATGTCCCCTTCCTGGTAAACCTGGTCACCCATCCTGGCTTTCTCGATTACCGGGTCACCACGCGGTTCATCGATGAGACCCCAGAGCTTTTCTTCCTCCCTCGTCGTCAGGATCGAGCCACGCGCCTCCTCACGTACATTGCCGAGGTGATCGTCAACGGTCCGCTGGAAGCCGGCGCCCGTCTGACCGCTGGCCGCACTATCCTGCGCCGACCGATCGATCCCCCCCGGGTATCGCGCGGCACCACTCTTCCGGCAGGTACCCGCGACCGGTTGAAGGAGCTTGGCCCCGAGAAGTTTTCCCGATGGGTGCGCGACGAGAAGCGTCTCCTCGTCACCGACACTACCTTCCGCGATGCGCATCAGTCGTTGCTTGCTACCCGGCTGCGCACGCACGACATGCTGCAGATCGCGCCCTATTACGCGCTGCGCCTGTCGAACCTATTCTCCCTGGAAATGTGGGGTGGAGCTACCTTCGACACCGCCATGCGCTTCCTGCGCGAATCACCCTGGGATCGGTTGGCCCAGATGCGCGAGGCGGTGCCTAACGTTCTTTTCCAGATGCTGCTGCGCTCGGCCAGCGCGGTGGGTTACACAAACTACCCTGACAATGTCGTCAAGGCCTTTGTCCGCGAGTCAGCCCAGGCCGGCATCGACGTGTTCCGGGTGTTCGATGCTTTGAACTACCTGCCCAACCTCGAGTTGGCCATCGAGTCGGTCCGCGACACCGGGATGCTCTGCGAGGCGGCCGTCTGCTACACCGGCGACATCCTCGATCCGAAACGTAGCAAGTACAGCCTGGCTTACTACGTGAACCTGGCGAAGGAACTCGAACGACGGGGCGCCAACCTCCTGGCCATCAAGGACATGGCCGGCCTGTGCAAACCACACGCGGCCCGTCTTCTTGTTCGGACCCTGCGCCAGGAAGTGGGTCTACCCATTCACTTCCACACTCATGATTGTGCGGGTGGCCAGATCGCCTCGTACCTGCTGGCGGCCTCTGAAGGGGTGGATGTGGTGGACTGCGCCATGGCCCCCCTGGCAGGCTTGACCAGTCAGCCGAGCATGCAGGCTCTCGCCGAGGCGCTCCGCTTTGAAGAACGCGAGACCGGCCTGAATGCCGAGGCCATGCAAGCGGCCGCCGACTACTGGCAGGAAGTCCGCCGCTACTACGCCCCGTTCGAAAGTGGCCAGCTTTCTCCGCAGTCGGACGTCTACCGCAACGAGATGCCCGGAGGCCAGTACACGAACCTGTACCAGCAGGCCCAGGCGCTGGGGCTGGAGACGCGCTGGCCCGATGTCTGCCGGATGTACGCCGAGGTCAATCAGCTGTTCGGCGACATCATCAAGGTCACGCCGACCAGCAAGGTAGTTGGGGACATGGCTCTGTTCATGGTGGGGAACAACCTGACCGCCGAAGAGGTGCTCGACGGCCCGCGAGAACTCTCCTTCCCGGAGTCGGTGGTCGAGTTCTTTGAAGGACGGCTTGGCCCTCCTCCAGGCGGGTTTCCCGAGAAGCTGCGTCAGCGTATTCTGCGCGGGCGCACGGGCATCCAGGGACGTCCCGGTGCGACGTTGCCTCCGGCCGACCTCGCCAAGCACAAGCTGGACCTCGAGAAGCAAATCGGACGCACGGCCAGCCAGCAGGAACTGATGAGCTACATGATCTATCCCCGGGTGTTCCCGGAACTGGCAGCTCATCGGGCGCGCTATTCCGACACCAGTGTGCTGCCGACTCCGGTGTTCTTCCACGGCATGGAACCCGGTGAGGAGGTGTCCATCGACATCGAGCGCGGCAAAACGCTGATGGTCAAGTTCCTCACCGTGGGGGAGCCACACAACGACGGCACGCGGACGGTATTTTTCGAGCTGAACGGCCAACCGCGTGAGGCTGTGGTGCTGGACAAGGCCATGGGTAGCAAGGTCCGCACGCGGCGCAAGGCCGAGGCCGGCAACCCGCTGCAGGTGGGAGCCCCAATGCCGGGCCTGATCGTCCGGGTCCTGGTAATGGTGGGCGACCGCGTCAAGCCTGGTCAGAAGCTGTGCTCTCTGGAAGCCATGAAGATGGAGACAACGATTCAGGCCGATCGAGAGGGCGAAGTGGCCGAGGTGCTGGTGCAACCCGGCAGCCAGATCGAGACTGGTGACCTGCTGTTGCGCTACGGAAGCTAATCAGCGGACTGGAACTCTGAGGCGAGCCAGCTACAATGAGATGGTGAAGAAGGCGTAGCTCAGCCGGTAGAGCAACGGACTTTTAATCCGTAGGTCCTGGGTTCGAGCCCCAGCGCCTTCATTTAAGCAGCGTAAGGATTTACGACGCAAGGGAGGGAGATATCCTCCTTCTTTCCCTCATCCATTCCTCAATTATGGGGAATTGCTTCGATCTTCTGTCTGGGTAGGTGTTCAGGATTTATCCCGGACCTTCTGATGGAATGTGCAACCATTCCACAGATTTATCTATGAATGATCACATGTTGATGTGATGTTGTGTGGCGATGTTGCATTGATGCCTCATCAACTTTTCCAGAACATAGCCGGTCAATCGTAGGGCGTTGATCTTGGTAGAGGCACAACACAGAGATCGTCATACCCATACCTGTACCACCTGTTGGTATGCTTGTGATCCATGAAGAGGCTCATACATAAAAGGCCGATGGGCGTTTCTGTCGCGACCATCACTGGAAGTGGACCGGAAGAATTAGGCATGGCCAGATGGCTGCTGCCTGACGAGTTGTAGGAGATCATTCAGCCGCGGTAGCCCGTGCGGCCGCCTCGTCCCAGGGCTGGAGCCTGGTTTCGACAACTACTGGAGTTCCGATCCCAGTTGGTCTTCCACTGGTGCTATGCCAACTTGACTTGAACAGTGCTTCTCTTTGGAGAAGATAGGAGGTGGCGACAGAGAACAAACTAGCTAGTTATTCATTAGCTTGATTGCCCAGTTCATGTCGCCCCTCCCGACCATCGATACCGCCCGGCGTCATTTCTTGACGACGTTCACCAGGAAGCTGCCGAAGACAGACCCGTTGGCTGAATCCACAACCTGGAGCGTCTGCAGACCCAGCGTGCTGAACGTGTAGCTAAGCGTGGCGACCCCGTTGTCTTTGCTGCTGAATGTGTAGTCCGTCTTGGTACCCTTGGTGTCGGTGCTATTCAGTCGCACCTTGCCGCGATAGCCAGTGACAACGTTCCCGTAGGCGTCCAGCACTGTCACAGTGATCTTGAAGCCCACCCCCTGTGTGGCCGTGCTCGGGGCCGAGATGCTGAACCGGTACGCCGAAGCGGCGTTAACGGTGATGCCGGTCAACCCGCTGACAATTGCGGCGGCCGCGTCTTTGACGGTGATCGACTGGGGTCCTGCCGTCTTCAGAATGGCCGAGAAGCTATGAATACCGGCGTCAGCCGCGCTGAAGGTGTAGCTAACCGGCAGGCCGGCCTGCCTGTCACTGCTGGCAAATGTCACTGTGCCGCGATAGCCGGTGACGATGTTCCCATAGACATCCCGGGCAGTGACTGCAAATGTAGTCGCCGCACCTGCTGTGGTTGAGGTCGCCCCCGTGACGGTGAATGAAGATACCGTGGCCAGGGCGGAGACGGCGATCCCTGTCTGGCTACCCACCGCCGTGCTGGAGCCGGCGTCAGCCACGCTGATCGACTGCGCACCGGCGGTCTTCAAGGTGGCCACGAAGATGTGACTGCCACCATCCGCCGCAGTATAGGTGTAGCTGGTCGGCAAGTTCGCTTTCGCATCAGAACTGCTGAAGTTCACTGTTCCGGTGTAACCGGAGGCGAGGTTTCCGTAGGCGTCCTTGACCACGACCGTGAACGACTGAGCCGCGCCCGCCGAGGTCGCGGGGAAACCCGCCACCAGGAAGGAACCGGCCGCGGCCGAGGCGCCGACTGCGATTCCCGAGGCACTGCCGGTCAATTCCGCGATTCGGGTGTCCTTCACGGAGATTGACTGCAACCCTGCGGTTTTCAGGCTCACTTCGATGGTGTGGACGCCCGCATCCTTGTTGGAGAAGGCATAGCTAGCGGGCAGACCCGCCTGTGTGTCGCTGCTGGCGAATGCCACGGTGCCCCGGTAGTCTGTGATCACATTACCGTAGGCATCTACAGCAGCAATCGTCAGCGTTTGCGCTACGCCGGCTGTCGTCGCAGCAGGGAAGGACACGATGAACGAGCTGATCGCAGCTGCGTTCACGGTCAACGTCTCGGCGCCTTTAACGAGCAGGTCGCTCGCGTCCGCTACGGACAAAGTCTGTCCACCGCTCGAGTTCAGCGAGACGGTGAAGTCGTGTACGCCGCCGTCGATGCCATCGAAGGTGTAATCGGTGGGCAGCCCAGCGAGCGTCGAAGTTGAGCTGAAGTGGACCGTGCCGAAGTAATTCTTGACCACGTTGCCGAAGGCGTCCCGCGCGGTCACCTTGGAAGTGAACGCTTCGCCGGCGATGGCCTGCGTTGGTGCCGTAAGGTCGAACGTGGCTGCCTGGGCGTTGATCACCTCGAAGTTTGTTTTCGCGGCTGTCACTGCAGGATTCGTTGTGTCGGTCACGGTGAATGACCAGACAACGCCGTTGGGTGTGGCCGTACGCAGGTCGACAGCGAAGGTGTGTGAGCCGCTGTCGGTTGCCGTGAAGGTGTAGTCAGCGGGTAGCGCGGCAAGGGTGTCGGTGCTCGTCAGGTGGATGGTACCCGAGTAGCCGGTCACCGAGTTGCCGAAGGCGTCGGAGGCCCGCACCGTCAGCGAGATGGTCTCCCCGGCCGTCACCAGGATATGGCCTTTGCTGTCGGCCCCGTTCGGCACCGAGAGGCGATAGTCGCTGAACGCAGCTGCCGAGACAGCGATGCCAGCCTGGCTGCCGCTCAGCGTCCCGGTCACATCGCGGACTGCGATCGATTGCAGGCCGGCGGTGCGTAGTGTGGCGGCAAAGGTGTGTGTACCGGCGTCGGTCGCGGTAAACGTGTAGCTGGCCGGTAAGCCCGCCTGCACGTCGGAGCTGCTGAAGTAAACCGTCCCGGCGTATCCAGTCGCCACCTGGCCGATGGTGTCGCGCACTGTGACCGTGAAGGAGTTCGCGTCGCCGGCAGTGGTCGCTGGATAGCCCGATACGTCGAACAGAGCGGCGACTGGTGGTGTGGCGTCGCTGAGGACGGTGCCCGTCAGCGCTGCGTCAGCCAGGTCGGTCGCGGTGATCGACTGGCGGCCGACGGTGAGGAGAGTCACGTTGTCCAAAGCAATTCCTGCCGACAGCGGTAAGTCGGCGGGCAGGACCGCCTGGGCGTCGGAACTGGTGAAGTGGACGGTGCCGTTGTAGGCTGGCGTCTGATTACCGTAGGCGTCTCGGGCAATGACAGTGACTGGCCGGGCGACGCCAATTGCGCCGGCGCCACCAGTAAGGGTGAACGAGGTAGTGGCTGCAGCAGCGACAGTAACGGTGGTTCCGCCAGTAATGGAACCGCCCACCTCGGTGGCGCTAATGAACTTCGGCCCGGCGGTCTTCAGTGTCACCGCGAACACGTGCGAGCCGGCGTCCTCGGGTGTGAAGGTGTAGTCGGTTGGCAGCCCAGCGAGGCCGTCAGTGCTGGCGAAATGGACCTGACTGGAGTAGCCGGTTGCCACGGCTCCGGTCGTGTCCAGGGCGGAGACACTAACGCTAAATGTGTCACCAGCAGTGGTGGAGGCCGGCGCGGTGAAGGATAGCCTGGTGACCTGCCCGGTAACGGTGACAATGGTGGAGCCAGGCGTCAAGTTCGGGGCCGACACGGTCACCGTTTGGTCTCCAGCGGTGACGAGGCGGATGGCTCCCGTGAAGGTGTGTGAACCAGCGTCGCCGGCGGTGAACACGTAAGGGATGCCAGCATCGTTGGGGTTGAATGCGTAGCCCGCTGCCGTGGTTGCCGCGGGGTCGCTGCTGGAGATAAACACAACCCCGCGGAAGCCAGTCGCGACTTCCCCGTTCGCGTCGATGGCGGTGACAGTCATCGGCAGGACCGACTTCGAGGTTGTGGTCGCAGGAGCGCTGACGCGGAAGGTGACGGTGCCGGCCAGGTTCTGGGCATCGGCGTTGTCATTGGCGACCACAGTGATGCCGCTGGCAGTCGGGTAGACCAGATCTACCGCGCCATCGCCGTTGAAATCACCATGGGCACCGGACTCCCAGCGGCCCGAGGGGGTCTGGTAGCTCACCGATGGGTAAAAAGAGCCGTCGCCCTTGCCGAGGCTAACCATGTATTGCGAGTTGCCACGAACGGCGAAGTCGTCGTTGCCATCGTTGTTGAAGTCCGCCACTTCGATCTCGACGCCGGTCTGTGCGATGCCGTAGGTGTGCGGGGCAGCGTAAGTGCCGTCACCATTGTTGAGCAGTACGCTCATGGACGTGGCGGCGTATGAGTTGGGGCAGGCGAAGTCGAGGTAGCCATCGTGGTTGAAGTCACCGGTGGCGAGGTAGACCGGAGCTGTAAATGCGTAGTAGCTCTGGGCCGAATTGAAAGACCCGTCGCCTCGGCCACGAAGCACATTGACCGTGCCGACGCTATTGGTGACAGAGGTAGCCATGTCGAGGTTGCCGTCGCGGTCAAAGTCGCCCACAACGAGGTTGATATTGTTGCCAAATACTGAGGCGTCCAGGTGAGTCTGAAGGGTGCCGTCGCCGTTGCCCAGCAGCACGCTGGCGCTGTCGTAGTTCATCACTCCGACGTCGAGCAGACCATCGTTGTTGAAGTCGCCTACCTTGACTGAATGGGCGTTGGTCGCGCTACTGTAGGTCATCGGGGCGGCAAAGGACCCGTCCCCGCTGCCCAGCAAAACGTCGACGGATGACGCGGAGACGCCCGAGTTCCTGACTACCACGAGGTCGAGATGGCCATCGCTATTAAGGTCGCCTGTGGTGGCATCCACCGGATAGCTGCCGACGGAATAATCAATCCGTGGGGTAAAGGTACCGTCGGCGCTGCCGAGCATGACGCCGACGGTGCCAGTGGACGTCTGACTGGTGATTGCCAAATCGTCGCGGCCGTCGTGGTTGAAATCGCCGACCGCGATACCCGCAGGATTTGCACCGGTGGGATAGGCCGCGGGGGCGAGGAAAGCCGGCACGGCTCTGTCCTCTAGCGCCTCAAGAATGAGGCGCATGTTTCCGCCCTTCTTGTGTGAGCCGTGTTTGGCAGAGCGACGACGAAAAAAGAGATCACGCATCAACAGCGAGAACTGCGACATCAAGAACTCCAGGTATTCTTGCCGCCTCCCTGGCCAAGGCGCAGGGGCATTACGGCAGATTCGGCGGATGAAGGGGCCGACGTGCGTCTGGGAAAGGTCAATTCAGACACAAGGCTCAGGAGTGCAAACACGGCATCCGTCCGCCAGTGAAATCGAAAAAAGATCAGGCCGGAGAAGAGACGGGAAACGGCAGGTGTTGATCGGATGCCTTCGTGGCAGCTTGGGAGACAACCGGCGGAGCCATTCAGTCGAGCGATTGGAGCCAGGTTCACATACGAATTGAACAAGCGGTGGACTAAAAAGCTCAATCACAACAAACAAGCTGAGGGGTGTTTCTGTAGCGACCATCTCCGGAAGCCGACCGGAGGATTCAGTCATGGCCAGGGAAACTTTGCGCGCTGGGCTGCTGTTGAGGGATAACTTGCTGGAGGCAACTTCGCGACTGGTAGCTGGATGGTACCTGGCGCAAGATCCACGCCGAGTTGCTGCTACACCTGGACGAGGCCGGCAAGATCGACTGGGGGCGTCCGGCCATCGACTCGTCAAGCGGGCGGTTATTGGTGGTCGACACCGGCCCCAACTCCACGGATCGGGATATTGCCGGCAGTTAATACTACGTAATGGTCGTGGTGCCGGGGTGCCGCTGGCCTGCACCGTGACGACGGCAATCGGCACGATGTGATGGCATTGCTACCTACCGTGGTAGCCTGCCCACTGGAGGGTTAGGGCGAGTCGCCGCGGCTGCCCCGTCGGTTGCTGGGGGACCAGGCATACGACTCGCAGGGCCACGAAGGGATCCTCGCCTGGCTGGGGATGGAGCCAGCCTTCGCCCAGTGTGGACCCGAGCACGGCAGCGGGCTGAGCAAGCAATGCTACGTGGAAGAGCAGACACTCGCCGCGCTGCACCAGAATAGGCGGCTGAAGGGCCGCTACGAAAAGCCTTCAGACATCCAGCTGGCCTTCCTCACCCTCGACTACATCACAGTCTGCTTCTAGCGCCTTACAGCACAACTATAGATATGTTTGAGTTTCTGAGGCAAATGGCGCGGCGTGAATCATATCAATTCATCGGCTAATTTGCTTATCGGTTTACCATAATGACTCATCTCAATGGGCCAGGACCGCCGAAGGCCGGCAATCGGCCCCCGGCAGCTTCAGCCCCGTTATGACTGCGGCTTGCTGGTGTAACTGCCCGATGGCGAGTCCAACCGCACTGCAGCGTGGTCGGCCTGCTCAATCGCCTCCCACAGCGCCTTAGGTGATGGGGTCATACCCTGCTTGTGCATGGCCCAGATCGTCTTTGCCTTGAGGTCCACCCGCATCTCGGCCACGCCAGGCACGGCGACGACCTTTCGGTTGATCTTCTTGGCGCAGCCCATGCAGTGGAGGTCGTCCAGCACGACCCGCGTAAACGCCTGGGTGGACTGCTGGGCCTCCGACACGGCCACCAGACCGGCCAGCACCGCCAGGACCAGGCATAATGAAATCACCTTATTCATGTCCCGATTCTCCTTGACGAAACCGTGGGCGGGAGTCGTTCCCATCCCATCAACACGCACGCTTCAACTCTCTCGAAGCAGCCCCAGTCCGTTGGCCACGACTGCCAGCGATGCACCCGTGTCGGCCAGGATCGCCAGCCACAAGGGCGAGAACCCGGAAACTGCCAGCACCAGGAACAGCCCCTTGACAGCCAGCGAGAACACCACGTTCTGCCGGACCACTGCCATCGTCCGCCGGGAGTGGTTCATCAGCCAGGGCAGGTTCGTCAGGTCGTCCGACATCAGCGCCACGTCGGCAGTCTCGATGGCAGCGTCAGTGCCGGCCGCCCCCATTGCCACGCCGACGGTAGCCTGGGCCAGGGCCGGGGCGTCGTTGACGCCGTCCCCCACCATCGCCACGCTGCCGTATTGCTCCGTCAGCAGTCGCAACACCTCCAGCTTGTCGGCGGGCAGCAGGTTTGCCCGTACCTCATCCACGCCTGTTTCGCGGGCCACTGCCTGCGCCGTCGCCTCGTTGTCTCCCGTGAGCATGACGACGTGGCCGACGCCCAGCTGGCGGAGTGAGCGGATAGCCAGGGCGGCATTCCCGCGTGGCCGGTCGGCCAGGGCGATCAGGCCGCAGACGTGCCTGTCGTTGCCGACCGCCACCACGGTTCGCCCTTCAGACGCGAGTACCTCAATCCGCTTGCGCACCTCGTCGTCCGACTGCCCGCGTTCCTCCATCAGGCGCGACGACCCGACCCAGAACGTCCTCCCGCCCCAGGTACCGGTCGCCCCCTTTCCCGGCACGATCCAGAGATCTTGCGCAGCCTGGACGTCCAGCCCCAGTCCCCGCGCGTGCTCGACAATGGCCTGTGCCAGCGGATGCTCGCTCCGCAGCTCCATCCCCGCCGCCCGCTCCAGGGACTCTCGCGCGTCGTGCCCGTTCAGCGGCACCACCTCGACCACGGCCGGCTTCCCTTCGGTGAGTGTGCCAGTCTTATCGAAGGCAACGGCCTTGAGACCAGCCGGCAGCTCGACGAACATGCCGCCCTTTACCAGCACGCCCTTCCTCGCCGCACAGGCGAGCGACGCCACAATGCTGACGGGTGTGGAGATGACAAGGGCGCAGGGGCAGGCGATAACCAGGAGTACCAGCGAGCGGTAGACCCAGGCCGCACACTCGCCGCTAAATAGTGGTGGCACCAGGGCGACCAGCACCGCGAGCAAGAAGACCACGGGGGTGTAGATCCGCGCAAAGCGGTCCACCCACTGCTCGACCGGGGCACGCTTGGTGTGGGCCTCGGCTACCAGCTTGACGACGTGGGCCAGGGCCGTGTCGCCGGCTGGCTTGGTGCTCTCGACCTCGATGGCACCTTCGCCATTAACCGTCCCGGCGAACACCGAGTCACCGGGCTGTTTCGGGACGGTCAGGCTCTCGCCGGTGAGCGGGGCCTGGTTGACGCTGCTTGACCCCGATACGACCATGCCGTCGAGGGGCACGCGCTCGCCGGGCCGCACCAGGAAGCGTGTGCCGACCGGCACCTTCTCCGCTGGCTCGATTTGTTCGTGGCCCTCGCGCAAGACTCGCACTGTCAGCGGCGTGAGATCCATCAACGCCGCCACGGCCCGCCGCGCCCGGCCGATGCTCCACGCCTCCAGCGCCAGCGACAGGGAGAACAAAAACGCCACCGTCGCCGCCTCAACCCCGTCGCCCAGAGCCACCGCTCCACACGCTGCGACGACCATGAGCAGGTTCATGTCCGGTCGCAGGCGGCGGGCCGATGCCCACGCCTTGGGGAGCACCGTCCAAACGCCCGCAAGGATGGCCAGCCCATAGATGACGCGGGCCGTGAACGGAGGCCCTCCCTCGGCCAACGATGCCCAACCTGCCTGAGCCACGGACACCGCCCCGCCCGCCGCGATGAACGCGCCGCTCGCCGACGTCAGCAGGGTTCGCTCGTTCCGCCGGTAGAAGGTTTGCGGGGTCGTTGGCTCCCGACCTTCCTGCCAGGTCTTGCCGCGCATGCCGGTGCGGGCGACTGCCGTTAGCACGGCCGCCTCCGTCACGCCCTCGGAAGTCGGGCTAACGATCATCCGGCCGTTGAGGATGTCGAAGACCAACCGTTCCTTGCCGCCAACTATGAGCCCGACCTCGCGTTCTAGGATGGCCACCTCCTCGGCGCAATCAAGGCCATTAACCTGGATGGTGAATGTTCGAGCTGCCATCTCAGCTAATCCTTTGCTGCTTCAGACCGCCCGCAGGGCCGACACGATCTCGGCCGTCGAGGCCCGCCACGCCGGGATGACGCCGGCCAGGATGCCGACTACCAAAGAGACCGCCAACCCCTGCACCGCCAGCCAGGGCGAAGGCGACAACGCCAGCGTCACGCCCTCGGTGCCCACGGCGATCTTGCTCCACCAGAGAACAACCATGGCGCAGGCGACGCCGAGTACCCCGCCGATCACGGTGACGACCACACCCTCGCTCAATACAAGGCCGAACACGCGCGGTGACGAGAATCCGATCGCCTGCAAGACCGCATGTTCCCGAACGCGGTCTTGTACCGCCATCACCGTCGTGGTCGCCACCAGAGAGAGGACTAGCCCGACGCAGGCGTAGCCCAGGAAGTTGGCCCAACCGATCAGCTCGATCAGGTCGCCGACCACGCTCGCCTGGAACACGCCCTTGGACCGCGTGTCGGTTGGCACACGGTCGTTGCGGAACGCCGCATCGATCTCGCGGCATACCGCCTCGGTGTTGGCGTCCTCGGTCAGCTGGACCTCGAACAAGGTGGCCTCGCCGACGTTGCGGCCCTTGACCCGCTGGAGAAACGCCAGGTGCGTGTACAGCACGTTTTCTTCCGCAGGGGTGGCGGCGGCGAAGGTGCCAACCACGGTGACGGTGATCTCGCCGATGGTGAACTTCTGCCCGGGCACCAGCCCTCGCCGGCGGGCGACGGCGCTGCCCACCAGCGCTGCATCGGTCCGGGTGTCGAACTCCTCGCGGCTGCCCGAGATGATCCTGATGTCGCGAGCTGTTTTGAACTTCTCTGGGGGCATGCCGTGAAAGAGAACCAGGTCGAGGCTGGCCCTGCAGTTGTTGACGTAGACCTGCATCGGCACCACATCCTTGACGCCGGGCAGCTTGCAGATCGTGTCCTCGTAGTCCTGTGGCAAGCGGCTTGTCGAGGGGCAGAACCGGTTGGCCTGGAAGACGATGAGTGTCCGCTCGGCTTGCTTGCCGCGCGTCATGTCAGCCAGGCCCTGCTGCGCCGCCCCTATGAAGGCGAACACGAACAGCGCCACAGCCGTGCCGGACACGGTGAGCAGGGTCCTGGCCCGATGCCGCAGCAGGCTCTTCAGGACGTAGGGTGCGAATTTGAACACGATCAGGGCCCTCCTGCGGCCACGGCCATGCGAAGGACCGGCTCGGCCTCGACCAGTTGCCCCTTCTCCAGGCGGATGCGCCGCCGCGCGATGGACGCGGCGTGCGGATCGTGCGTCACCATGAGGAGCGTCGTACCCAGCTCCTTGTTCAGCCGGACGAGGAGTTCGAGGATCTGGTCAGTCGTCTCCGAGTCGAGGTCGCCGGTCGGTTCGTCGGCCACCACCACCGTCGGGTTAGTGACGATGGCGCGGGCGATGCCGACGCGCTGCTCCTGCCCGCCGGATAGTTGCCGGGGGTAGTGGTCCGCCCGGTCGGTCAGGCCCACGGCTTCAAGAGCGACGACGACCCTTTTGCGACGCTCGCTCGCCGACATGGGCAGGAGCAAGAGCGGCATTTCGATATTCTCCCAGGCAGTCAGCACCGGGATGAGGTTGTGCGTCTGGAAGACGTAGCCGGCGTTGGCCGCCCTCCAGTAAGCCAGCTTCGTCCGCGACAATTGCGTAATGTCCTGGCCGCCTACGACCACCTTGCCCGCCGTGGGCCGGTCGATGCCAGCGATCAGGTTAAGGAGCGTGCTCTTGCCTGAGCCACTGGCCCCCATGAGCGAGACGAAGTCGCCCTTCTCCACGTCGATGCTCACCTCCTTGAGAGGGGAGATTTCGTGCTCACCCTTCTTGAAGGTCTTGGTCACGTTCCGCACTTCGACGAGTGGCATGATGAGTCCTCCTCTGGTGTTCACTTCTTCCGACCGGCTGGAGCGGCGATGCCCATTGACTCGTCCTCGCCGACGACCCGGACGCGAGCGCCGTCCCTCAGCCCCTCTCGTCCAGCGACGATCAGTTTGTCCTGAGGCGCCAGGCCGGTGACGACCTCGATGAGGTCGCCCGCCGAGAGTCCCAGCTCCACCGTGCGGAGGCGGGCAGCGCAGGTCAGCTGGTCCACCACCCACAGGGAAGCGGCGCCGGCCGTCGAGTCGATCAGCTGTCTGGGCACCAGCATGCGGTACCGCTCGCTCCCCCTGGATGCGGTCGTCGCCGGCCTGGGTGGCGACAGGAAGGTCACCTGGCAGAGCATCTCCGGCTTGAGCGTCGAGGGCGGGTCGTGGATCGCCACCTTGACCGACAGGGTGTTCTTCTGGATGTCGGCCTGCGAGGTCGCCAGCAGCACCTCGCCTTCAAGCCTGGCGTCCGGTAGGGCCGCCGTCTCGATGCGCACCTTCTGGCCGGGCCGCACCTTGCCCACGTCGTCCAGCCGCACGTCCACCCTGACCTGGAGGCTGGCCGGGTTGTAGAGCGTGACAACCGTGCTGGAGTCTTGCAGCGAGCCTACCGCCAGGCCGTTCAGCCGGGTGCCAGGCCGCGCGACCAGGCCCAGTACCTTGCCTGCGGCCGGGGCCTTGACCTCCATGCGGTCCAGTCGCAGCCGGGCCGCCTCGCGCGCCGCCTTCGCCTGCCGCACTTTCGCCTGGGCGGCCTTGACGGCGGCCTCGGCCTCGCCGAGCTGGCGGAACTCATCGACCTTGCGTTCGAGCTTCTGCCGCTGCGCCTCACGCTTGGCCTTGAGGGCGGCAATCTCCACCGGCAGGCGCTTCTGGCGGGTTTGTAGCTCGCGGAGACTGCCGCCGGCCGCGTTCATGTCGCTCTGTGCTTTCGACATGGAAATGGCAGAAACGGCCCCGATCGCCCGCTTTTGCCCCTCGTAGTCCCGTTTCGCGAATTCGTGGCGAGCTGCGGCGGCGGCCAGAGCGTTGGGCACCATCTCCAGGTCAGACTCGGCCTTGGCCAGGGCCGTCTCGGCGTCTGCAAGTTCCGCCTGGAGGTGAACGGGCAGTTCATGTCTGGCCTTGGCCCCGGCCAGGGCGGACATCGCCGAGGCCAGCTCGCTCTCTCGTAGGTCCACCTCAGCCTCGGCAGATTCCAGGGCGATCTTCGCGTCGGCCGCCATTAGCCTCGCGACCGTCTGGCCTTGCCTAACCTCCTGCCCTTCGACGACGAGAAGCTGCTCGACGACACCCTCGGCCAGGGCTGTCACGATGGTGGGCGTCGGCTTCGGCTCTACCCAGCCGGCAGCCCGGAACAGGGGCGTATCGGAGGGCGCGTCCATGGCCGTCTGCGATGTGGTCACGGGGATGACCGTGATGGACCTGGGCGGCGACAGGGTTTCCCTCGCTGCGTAGACCATCACCGCCGCGAACCCCGCCAGCAGAAGCCCCGGCAGCACGAACCGGGTCAGCAAGTTGCGCCGGGCAGCGGCGGACGGTGGCACCGGCAAAGCCTTTGGCGCATCGCGCGTAACCGCCAGCTGGCTCAGATCGACCTTTGTTTTCATCGACCACTCTCCACGCTGCTCTGTTGCCAGGTCCAGGCCTCGTTAATTCTTGTCGGCCCGCACGAACAGTCCGCTGGCGACCAGGGTGAGATTGCCCTTCTCGTCCCGGTTCGCCTTCCCCTTCACCACCACGACTGACAGCTCCTTGACGCCGAGCAGTTCCTTTGCGGAGACCCCCACCGTCTTGCCGTCCTCGCCGGTGAACTTCACCTGGGCCGTGGCGGCTCTCAGCTCATCCGGGGGTGTGCAACAGCAGTCCCAAGGTGTCGGGCAGCCCTCTTCGGGCGGGCAGGGCTTGATTGACAGGTCGAGTACGGCAAATGACGCCCGCCCATCGACGAACGGTTTCGTGCTGCCAGCAATGTGGCCTACCATGACAACATCGTCGCCGTCCTTGGCCTGCTTTCGCGTCTCCAGCACGCCCTTGACTCCTGCCGGTTCGGCGGAAAGTAGATATTTCTTGTCTTCGACCTTGGCAGGCGCATCGCCTCTAGCGTTCTTCGGTCCGTCGGTGGGGTTAGAGCCGGTGCCGCAACCCGCCGTCAGCGCGAGCAGGGCGATGATGGTAAGGCAAGATGCGAATCGAAGCATGAGAATCACTCCAAAGTTGGTTGGTAAACGGAGGAATTTGGACTTACTTACTCTCCCGTTGAACGTAGATGCCAGACGCGAGGATCACGACATTGTCCTTGTCGTCGCGGCTGACTTTACCCTTGACGACAACACTGGACAACTCCTTGAGTCCGAATAACTCACGCGCTCCGCTCTGGACCGTCTTGCCGGCAGCGTCCACGAACTTGACGCTGAGCCGGGCGGCAGCAAGCTCCTTCATGGGGTACTCGCAGAAGTCCCACGGCGAGTCGCACTCGGCGGTCGGTTTGAACGACGGATCGACGAGAAGGAAGCTGGCCCGGCCCTTGATGAACGGCTTCGTCGAGCCGCCGACCTGTCCAGCCACGGCCACCTCTTCACCGTCCTTGGCGTCCTTGCGGACGGCGATCACGCCCTTGACGCCTGCAGGCTCGGAGGCCAGGACAAACTTGTTGTCCTCGGCACCAGCGGCCGGGCCGGCCTTCGCTCTGGGCTGCCCGTCGTAAGAGGGGCTGGGCGACGTACCGCCGCTGGGACCGCAGCCCGCGCTCAGGGCGACCAGGGCGGCGAAGGCAAAGGCGTATATGAATCTGAGCATTTGAGACATTCCTTGTGAGAATAAGGACGATCACTGTCAAACTGCCTTCAGGGCCTCGACAATTGGCAACCGCATCGCCTGGAATGCCGGCGGCAACGCCCCGACCACCCCCAGTAGAACCCCGGTGCCGCACCCCAGCAGAAGTGCCGGCCCGTCGAGTCGTAGGACGAACGCTCCCATCGTGAACCGTACCGCCTTGCCGTCGAGTAGTAGCAACGACAGGCCTGTGGCGAGAAGGGAGGCAGCCGCCGCGAGTAAGACCGCCTCCTGAATTAGGCTGAGGGTGATGGCCCGGCGTGTGAAGCCCATGGTTTGCAGAGTGGCCAACTCCTTGATCCGGCCAACGACAGACCCATACATGGCGTTCATGCCTGCGAAGACACCCGCAGCCGCGACTAGACCCACAACCAGCCAGGCCATTGTTCGTACAGGGCCATAGTGCTTCTGGAGATTGGCGTAGTAGGCCATCTCCGGCGTCGCCTGGATCTCCAGGTCGAGCCTCTCCTTGCAGAATTCGTCCACATCCTCGAATACGGTTCCTGGTGATAGGGTGATGGCAACCAGACTGTAATCCTGCCGCTTCATAGCCGTTTGCAAGTCGGCCAGCGGGCACCACAGTTCGGACTCCAGGGCGCTACCGACCGCAGCAAATCGGCCACTGACAGTCCATTGGCGGCCTTCCAGGGTAATCGTCTGCCCGATGGCAAGGTCCGCTTCGCGACAGCCGATCTTGGCTGCCGCGAGCCGTCCTGCCATGACTTCCCCTTGTCCAGGCCAGTGCCCCTCAGTGACTTGAACTTGACGGCGAACCAGATGGGCTGAAGGCGAGACACCCCGAACTAGACCCATTGTTGGCATGTCACTGCCTTGAGTCTTTACTCGAGTGCCAAGGTAGATCTCCGGTGAGACGTACGCCTGGCCGTATCGCCTCTGCACGGCTTCGACACTGGCGGCCAGAACAGGACTGGTGCGGCCAGCGACTGTTGAGTTCTCGACGTTTTCGGATCCACCCGGGGCGTGGACAAGAATGACACGCGGGTCGCCACTAACCGCCAGGCTATTCTCTAGCCCGCGGATAAATCCGACGACGATCAGCATCAGCAGCACTACTAGCGTCAGTCCCAAAAGGGTGAGTATTGTGCGGCTAGGCCGGCGGAATAGATTGCGGACACCGTACTCCCACGGCAACAGGCAAAACTTACCCATGCCAGCGGACCTCCACGGTCTACGGATGTAATTAGGACGAACCAGAAATGGCGAGACAAATACACCACCGCACTGGGAACGCAATGCGCCCACGTGGTGGTTCAGGAGGAAAAGGGAGATCTCAGCAGCGAAATGCGCAGCAAGACAAATAGAGGGGGACAAACGAGGAGGGGCGGATGTCCAGCACGCAGGAGTGCGAAGAATGGGGTTGGAAGGCAAAGGCAAGCGGGTCGAGGGTAATCCAAAGGATGAAAAGGTGGTCTGCGTCGAGAGTATTTGCCGGGCCAGGAAGAACCGCTCCAGCAGCTTGCCAGGAGAAGGAAGTAGGGCAGGATGGGAAGTCTTCGGAGGTCAGCCCAACACACACTCGGGTCTGTCGGGCATGGTCAGCTGAGTAGGCAGCCTTGTGCCGACAACACAAGCAGCGGCGCGCGACAGGCGGAGAAGGCGCTGACGCTACCACTTCAGCCGTACCCGGCGCTTGAACGCCGAGCATGTCCAATCGGCACAAGCAAAAGCCTGGTGGAAGGAGTAAAGGCCAGGTCAGCAGTAGTAGTAATGCCTTCTTGTACAAGCGAGACGCCTCGCAACTCTTTTACCCATTTGTGATTTATCATATCCTGCAAGAGTATGTCAATCCTCACGAAGTCATACAGCAGCCCATAATTCATCACTGAGCCCTGGCCTTATCGTGGTCATTTGTGCAGGTGGAATGCCATTCTGGAAGGGGAGCGCTCGCGATCAGCGAGTTGACAAAAGACGGTGCAAAATGCTGAGTCATTTTGCCATGCCGCATGCCATCACCGAAGTACCAACCAACCCTCAGTTGCTCACCTTCATCACCAAGACCACCAGGCAACCCGGCCCGACCGAGTTGGCTCCCAATCCTATTCCGTCGATATACCCTTGAGCCTGATATTGACTTGCAACCGCCAACTGATTGACGAGCAAGGTGTGGATGGCGAGCCCAGGCCAACCAGCGAGCATCGGGGCCAACCGATGGTAGGCGACGGTCCAGTCGAGCAGGTTGTGCGGGAGCATGCGTCAGTGCCAGCCGGCTTGACCACGTAGCGAAGGGTGTTGAACACCTCACGGAGGTCATGCGCCCGTTGCGGAGCGTCTTCCTTCATCAGCAGCAAGTAGGGAGCAGGAACTCCCACTCGGCGTCCGTGACGTCACCGGGGTACGGCTTGCGCGGGGAGCTCATCCAACGGACAGCAGCGGACACATACACATAAGTCAATAACAGCCTGCTAGGAATCACAGCGGTATCGGAGAGTGGTGAAGGGGAAAATAGAGTGTGCCACGGATCGTTTTCCGTAGGTCCTGGATTCGTGCCCCAGCGATATCAATTTAGTCAGCGCTAAACCAGCAGGCGCCAGATCGCCTCGGCGGTCATGCCGATGCCCAGGAGGATGATGGTCCAACCGACGACGATGCGCAGTGTATCCTTGTTCATCTTCCCGGTGTAGTACGCTCCCAGGTAGCCGCCCAGGACTGTGGGGGGGACAGCGATCAGGAGCGGCAGCCATGGGAGTGAGATCTCTCGGGGCCACAGCGAGAAGGCGCCGGAGATTGCGGTGAGACAACCGATCGCCATGTTCGTGCCGACAGCTTCTGTGGGGTCCACCTTCAGGATGCGAATCATCATCGGTAACCGGACGCTACCCAGCATGAGGCCGGTCAAGGCGGCCAGAAAGCCCAGGAAGAGTCCAATGACGATCTCGCTCAGGGCACGCCAGGGAGTGAACCGGACCTCGCCAGCACTGGTGGATGGTTTTCCGCGGGCCAGGTTGTAGCCGGTGCCAAGCAGAAAGAGGCCGATGCCCCCGCGTACCCACGATGAATCGACCTGGATCAGAAAGAGACCGCCCAGAGCTGCGCCAAGCAACGACGGCAAACCCATGAGTGCCAGTAGGCGCAGATTCACCCTTCCGGCCCAGGCGTGACCCAGGGCACCTGTCAGAGCGCCGGCGCCGGAGATGGCCAGGTTCGTCGCCATGCCGGCGGCGGTACTGGGCAGGAAGTAAATGAGTAGTGGAAGGCGCAGGTGGCCGAGGACCAGGCCCACTGCAGATCCGTAAAAGGCGAGAAGGAAAGACACGGCTCCCACCAGGGCCAGAAAACCCAGCGACCACAGGTCCATTCCACTTCCTCCAGCATCCCCCAGCCGTCGGTGATAATCGACTCAAGGGGTTTGCAGCAAGACCTGTACCGGCTGAAGGTCGATGCGGTCGCCGGTCACCCGCGGGAGAATGTCCTTGCCTCGAGGATGATGCACCTCGGCGGTGTGCTGCAGGTCTGCGAAACGGCTCACTTCCCGAGCGGTAAGCGCTAGCGTTGCCAGGCCGGTCAGGGGGGCTCCTGGATGGCAGCGTCCACAGGTGAAAAATTTGACCTGATGAGCCTGGCCTGTCAGGGCGACCGCGGCAAGTCTGCCGCGCAGCGGATCGGTGAACCCGAACCGTTCGCGGGCCAGTTCCCAGCACGCGCGGGCCTGGTCCAGATCGAAACCGGCAAGCTGGTCAGCCGAATCGAGCGCCACCACGAGGTATTCGTTGAGGGTTCCCCGGCAGACAGCGGTGGTGTGGCCCAGCAGGGTGGTTTGCTCCACCTCGAAGCGGATGCCGGTCCAGGTTTGCTCGACCAGGTGCATCCGGGAGGCACGCTGCACCTTGGCCTGCATCAGCACTTCGCCGTCGGCCATGGTTAGCCGTTGTCGAGTCAAGCTGGTCTGCAAGTGTTCTGCCAGGAGAACCGCCGAGGCGGCGCTGGCGTTACCACAGGCGGCAAGCGAGGCCGTGCCCCGGTCTGCGTCGGTTTGGTAGACCAGCGAGCGACCATTTTCGGACAGAAGCACCACCTTACCCCGGGCTGCGCCGGCCGGCAGATTGGTGGGGCTGGCCTTCCGACAAAGTTCGACTGCGTCATGGCTGCTGCCAGACGAGTTGGATGGGCTAACCAGGAGGGCCACCTGTCCTACTGTTCGGGGTGCCGAGTTCAGTGATTCTCCCGGTCGGCGCGTCTGGAAGTTCCGCACCCGGTAAGTGTTTCCCCCGAGGTGGATCGTTCCCGGGTCGTTGTGGCAGGTGGGCGACGAAAAGGGCGGAGCCACGGTATAAGAGGCCAGCATACCAGGGTTTACCGCAGGGGTGGACATGGACGCTCCAGACAGGAAGGCGAATGAATGATGGTTCTGGGAAGAAGGCTCAGTCGCCCAGGTTGGGCGTTCTGCGCTGCCTTGATCGAGGACCATCCTGGCCGCTACACTTCAATGGGACTGGTTCCGATTGCCCCATCTTGCCAGCTTCCGGCATTGCCTCGTGCCGGGTGGCTCTAGAAGGAGTACCGTCGCCCCCAGCCAAATCTGGCAGCGCGCGGTAGTTTTTTTCGCCCGTTGGATCGCCCAGCCAGGAGGAGTCATCTCACATGGGCAGTGCAGCGGAATCGGGTACTCGCCTGTCGCTCCTGGGTATCCTGCGGCGCGATCCCTCGAACCAGGAAGCCTGGGGCCGCTTCGTCGATCAGTACGGGCCGAAACTCTACGCCTGGTGTCTGCGCTGGCATCTGCAAGATGCCGACGCCCAGGATGTGACACAGAATGTCCTGCTTCGACTCGCCGAGAAACTCCGCGATTTCCAGTACGATGCGTCGCGCAGCTTCCGGGCCTGGCTCAAGACGCTGACCAACCATGCCTGTGCCGACTTTCACCAGAGTCGGAAGCGCCAGGTTTCTCCCGCGGGCGATAGTGAGATCAGTCGCCTGCTCGAGAACATGGAAGCTCGTCAGGATTTGCTCCAGCGTCTGGAAACGGAGTTTGACCGCGAACTTCTGGAACTGGCCATGGCCCAGGTGCGGCTGCGTGTGGCGCCACAAACCTGGATGGCCTTCCACCTGACCGCCATGGAAGGGCTGTCCGGGGCCGAGGCCTCGGCGCGCATCAACATGCAAGTGGCGCAGGTGTTCGTCGCTCGACGCCGGGTGCAGAAAATGCTGCAAGAGGAGCTGGCCCGACTGGATGCCGGAGAACCCGACAACGCGGAGTCCGCATGAGCTGTCCACCTCGGGAAGAGCTTCAGCGGCTGCTGGATGAGTTGCTTTCAGCGGAGGAGGGCACGACGCTCAGTTTGCACGTGGCCGAGTGTCCGGATTGCCAGGCCGCCCTGGATCGTCTGACCCGCGACGAGTTTCCCAATGCTTCCTCCTCGCTCTCCTGTGCCCTACCCACGGGCTCGGCGGCATTTCTCGAACGGCTGAAGGAGGATCCCCCCTGGAAGCCGCACCGCCGGACCGACCGTCATGCGCCAGACGATCATCCGTTGCCCACCATCCCCGGCTATGAGGTGCTGGAACTGCTGGGTCGAGGAGGTATGGGCGTGGTGTACCAGGCCCGGCAGATCAACCTGCGGCGTCTGGTGGCGCTCAAGGTCATCCTGCATGGCCCTCATGCTCGCGCCCAGGAGCTGGACCGGTTTCGCCAGGAAACCGAGGCCGTGGCTCGCCTGCGTCATCCGAACATCGTGCAGATTTACGACGTCGGCGAGGTGAACGGGGTGCCCTATTGCGCACTGGAGTACATCGAAGGCGGCAGCCTGGCCGACCGCCTTCGTGGAGATCCTCAGCCGCTGGCTGTGTCAGCCCGGCTGGTGGAAACGTTGGCCCGGGCTGTCCATCATGCCCACCAGGTCGGCATCCTTCACCGGGATCTGAAGCCGGCCAATGTACTGTTATCGGGGGGGCTACCAGAACTCGTTGGTGATCCGGGCAAGGCCAGGGACGCCGATGGCGGTTCTTCCACCCTCCTTGAATCGGTGGTCCCCAAGTTGACCGATTTCGGCCTGGCCAAGCGCCTGGACGACGTCAGCGAACGAACCCATACCGGCGAGATACTTGGCACCCCCAGCTACATGGCCCCCGAGCAGGCGGGACTTGCGCGGCGCGCCCTGGGGCCAGCCACGGACGTCTATTCGCTAGGGGCCATTCTCTACGAGCTGATCACGGGCCGACCACCATTCAAGGGGCCGACCGCCTTTGAAACCATCCTTCAGGTGGTCCACGAGGAGCCGGTTCGACCCGGTTCACTCCGGCCAGGTTTGCCCCGCGACCTGGAAACCATCTGCCTGGCCTGTCTGAGCAAGGACCCAGCCCGACGCTACCCCAGCGCCTTGCACCTGGCTACCGACCTGCGGAGTTACCTGCAGGGCCGGCCAATCCTGACCCGGCCCACCGGCCCCCTGGAGCGTGCCTGGAAGTGGGCGCGTCGCAAACCGTTGATTGCGGGGCTGGTAGCAGGGATGCTGCTGATGGCACTGGCGGGTTTCAGCGGCATTAGCTGGCAATGGCGCGAGGCAGCCCAGGCACGCGATGCCGCCCTGGAGGAGAAGCGCGAGAAGGAACAGGAGCGGCAGGAGGCCGAGCTGGCCCGGGCAGCCGCGGTGGAAGCGCAGGTCAACGAGGCCGACCAACGCCAGCGAGCCCGGACCGCGCTGTACTTCAGCAGAATCGCCCAGAGTGAGCTGGCCTGGCGCGCCAACGATTATCCGGGGGCCCGGCAGGCGCTGGCTCGATGCCGACCCGGAGTTGAGGAGGAGGAACAGCGCGGCTGGGAATGGTACTACCTGGAAGGGCTACATCACACCTACCTGCATCACCTGCGTCATGGTCGCCCCGGGGCAGGGGGCTGGGTGGCTTTTAGCCAGGATGGGAATCGGGTGATCGGCGTGGTCGGTGGCGACCCCCTGGACGAATCGGCCGCCCCCGCGGAGATGCGCGCCTGGGATGCCCAGACAGGACGAACGCTGTTCACTCGCCAGGTGCCTCCCGCAATGCACCGTCTGATGCTGGCCCCCGGTGGGAAGTACCTGGCCCTGGGTGGCACCGATGGGAGCCTGGCCCTGTGGGATTTACAGACGGTGCGAGAGATCACCCGCTTCAAGGCGCATGATGGCTCCATCACGGGTATCGCTTTCAGTCCCGACGGCCGAACGGTGGCCACCGCTGGCTGGGACGAGTGCATGAAGACCTGGGAGGTGCCCACCGGAAAGCTCCGCCGGGCGTTTCCTCGACTGGGGACGCGTATACAGAGTGTGGCCTTTCATCCCGATGGCGAGCGCCTGGCCACCGCCGGCTGGGATGGCAAGATTCACCTCTGGCACCAGGGCCAGGACGAACCTGTGCTGGCCTGGCCAGGTCACAAGGGGCCCATCTTCTGCGTCAGCTTCAGCCCCGACGGAAAGCGCCTCGCCTCGGCCAGCCGTAACGGCACACTGAAAACCTGGGAGGTGAACTCGGGACGGGGCCTGCAGAGCCTGACCGGCAACGCGGGAGCTATCCTCTGTGTCGTCTGGAGTCCGGACGCTCAATTTCTCGGTTATGGTGGTGGCGATTCGACCGTGCGCGTCTGGGAGGTCGAGGCCGGCGAGGAGCGCATCATCCTGCGAGGTCACACTGCCCCGGTGGAAGGCGTGGCCTTTAGCCCGGACGGTCGGCGCATGGTTACCTGCACACCAACCGAGGGGGTGGTCAAGATCTGGGACGTCACCCGGCATCCCGAGCAGGCTACCCTGGCACGCACCGGCGCCGATGTCGAAGCAGTGGCATTCGACCGCAGCGGCTCTGTGGTGCTCTCCGTGACTGTGGGTGGGATCATTCAGCACTGGCATTCGACGACGGGACTACCTCAATCCGAGGTTACCGTGCCCCTGTGTGCGCGGGTAGTGAGTCCGGCACGGATCGCGGCCTTCGATTCGCAGGGTGAACGTCTGGCCGGGCGATGGAACCAGGATGGTCGCATGGTGAAGATCTGGGACGCCGGGACAGGAAAGGAGCTGACTCGTCTGGAGGGACACTCAGCCGACGTGCGCGCCGTCCGCTTCAGTCCCGATGGGCGCTTGATCGGCACCGCCTCGTTTGATTCTACCATCACGGGTCAGGCGATGCCTCCGCACGAAATCGCTGTCTGGGATGCGACCACTAGCCGGCGTCTGCATTTCTGGAAGGGGCGAGGACGCGTCTACAATCTGGCGTTTGATCCAACCGGCCAGCGCATGGCCTGGGGCGGCGAAGGTGGGCTGATCGGTCTGGTCGATCTGGAATCGCCCGAAGCGCGGGTATTGCTGTCGCGTCATCGAGGCAGCGTCATCGCGCTGGCCTTTGGCCGCGAAGGAACGCAGCTGGCCACGGCCAGCATGGAGGATCGGACAGTGAATCTGTGGCGGATCACTCCAGGGACTCCGCTGGGGCTACAGATGCGCTTCTCCATGGCCGCGCCGCCACTGGTGAGCGACCTGGATTTCAGCCCCGACAACCGTCGCCTGGCCGGGGGAAGCCGCGACGTGGTGAAGGTCTGGGATCTCGAAAGTGGCCAGGAGGTGCTAACCCTCCGGGGTGCGGCTCAGCGGCACTGGGACCCACCGTTCAATCCCCGGGTGCTATTCAGTCCATCGGGGACGCAGCTGGTCGGCACCAACTGGAACGAGACGATCAGCCTCTGGCACGCCGAAATGGTCGAGGATGGCGGCGCCAGCTCGCGGCAGCAGCGCCGGCGCAAGGCAACCGAGGCCCGGGGCACCGCCTGGCATCTCGAGCAGGCCGAGCACTGTCTGGAACTGCTCAACCTTCCAGGCGCCTGCTTCCACACGCAGCGTCTGCTCACCGTTCCGGTGCCCGATTCTCAGGTACCTCGCCTGCGCCGGCTACAGCAGGATATTGGCTCCATCGTCCCCCGGCCTTGATGCCAGCTCCTTCATCCAGGGCTGTGAGTAGTAGCGGTCCCAGGAGTCCGCCAGCACGGTGACGACCGGACCCTGCAACTCCTTCCGAGCAGCCACGCGCATGGCCGCTACAACCGCGGTGCCCGACGACCCCCCGACCAGGAGCCCTTCTTCGCGCATCAGCCGACCGGTCATGGCGAATGATTCCTCATCGGTGACCCGCTCGGCCTCATCGATGACAGAAAGATCGAGCACCCCCGGCGCTTCACTTCCGCCAATGCCTTCCACCTTGTACGACCCATCGAAGTCGGGATGACGTGCATCGACCAGGTGAGCCAGGCGCGAACCCACTGGGTCGGCCAGGATGATGCGAGCATCCGGAGCGTGCTTCTTCAGGTATCTGCCTACTCCGGTAATGGTGCCTCCGGTTCCCACGCCGTAGACGAACGCGCCAATCCGACCGCCACACTGTGCGAGGATTTCGGGCCCGGTGGTGTGTTCGTGGATGCGCGGATTGGCCGGGTGATTGAACTGGTCGGTGGCAAACCATCCGCGCTCGAGAGCCAGTCGTCGGGCCACCTGCCGGAAGTTTCTGGGATCGTGCGGCGGGGCATTGGGCACCACGACCACCGTGGCGCCCAGTGCGGCCAATGCCACCCGTTTGTCCACCGACATTTTCTCGGGCATAACACAGACAAGACGGTAGCCACGGTCGGCCGCCAGGAGCGCCAATCCAATGCCGGTGTTGCCTGCCGTTGCCTCGACCAGCGTTGAGCTGGGACCCAGCAGACCGTGCGCCTCGGCATCCTCAACGATGGCCCGGGCAATGCGATCCTTGATACTGCCCCCAGGATTGAGGAACTCGCACTTGCACAGCACGGGCACGGCCAGGCCGTCAGTCACCTTCGTCAACGGCACCAGGGGCGTGTTTCCGATCTGGTCGATGATATGGCGCGGGGTCATTTTTCCTCGACAGCGTACAGGAATTTCTCTCCACGCAAGAAGAGGGTCCGTCCCACCACCACGGGAGACGCATCGATCGGATCATTGAGGCGATTAACCGACAACACCTTTGCCTGCTCACCTGCCTCCAGCACCACCGTGGTCCCCTGCCGGTCCACGAAGTAGAGCCGCCCTGCCGCCGCGATGGGCGACGCATAGAAGGTGTTGACCTGAGGCAGTCGCTTCCCCGCCAGGAGCTCCTTGCCAGTGCGTGCTTCGAGGATGGTGAGCGTGTTCATGTTGGCCTGGGTGAAGTAAAGTCGGCCATCGAGGAGCAGGGGCGAGGGGACGTAGGGAGTACCCCGGCCATGCCGCCAGGTCACCTTGCCTGATTTGTCCAGATCGCCAGTGGCATCGAGTGGCACCGCAACCGCCGCGGCGCCGCGGTAGCCGCTCATGATGTAGGCCTGGCTTTCATCAGCGAGCGGCGAGGGAATGGCGTTGATCGTCATGCCGCCAACTTCCCACAGCACCTTCCCCGAGGCGAGGTCGTAACTGCGTGCCCGATTGGTCCCGTTCACGAGCACCTGGGTTTTGCCCTTGTGCGTGACCACCAGTGGGGTGTTCCAGCTGGTCTTCTCCTCGCGCGGTGCCTCCCAGCGCGTTTTCCCAGTGGCGGCCTCCAGTACCACCAACTTCGAGTCGGCCTCCTGGTCCCAGTTGAGGACGAGCGAGTCGTCATGCACCACAGGAGTGACCGCTTCGCCCCAACCTAACCGGGTGCGCATACGCCCCAGGTCGCGCTTCCACAGGAGTTTGCCCGTCAGGTCGTAGGCATAGATGCCAAACGAACCGAAGGAGACGTAAAGGCGTTTGCCATCTGTGGTGGGAGAGCCAGCCGCGTAAGAATGCGTGGGATGGTGTCCCTCGTGAGGGACTGCCTCAGCAGCGACCTGTTTCCAGCGCGACTTCCCCGTCTCCCGGTCGAAGCTGTGGACCTCGAAGCGACAAAAGCGATCCGGTGGGGTGGTTTTCTTCTCGAAGCCAGGATCGACCTTCGGCCGTTCATCGGCGGTGGCCTTGCGATCTGTCGGCACTGCGGTAACCACGAACACCTGGTCTTCCCAGACGATGGGCGTGGCACTACCGCGTCCCGGCAGGGCGGTTTTCCACTTGATGTTGGTCTTTTCATCCCACCGGATTGGCGGGTTCGCTTTCGGGGAGGCTATGCCATTGGCGCCAGGGCCGCGCCAGCTGGGCCATTGGTCGCCAGGTGAGGTAGGAGTCTCGGCCTTCAAGAATTCCGCGAAGCCAACCAGGCAAACGACGAGGAAGCAGGCTCGAATCATGGTGCTTGTTCCTGCAATGAAGAATCGGACGACCCCAGGGATTCACTCGCCATCCAGTAACTTTTCCAGGACGGGAAGCCGTTTCCTGGCTTCGCGCCCGGCCGTGGTGTCCGGACCATCCTCAGCAATGGTTTTGTAGAGACGAACCGCCTCGCGGAGCATCCCCGCTTTCATGTCCCGGTAGCGTGGATCGAGCGGCCCGGTGGCATAGCGATCCAGCGCTCGAGCCTGGGCGACCAGGAAGCGGCGCTGCTCGGCCACATCTTCCTTTTCCCAGGCGGTGTCGCCGCCCGACTCGAACTCCTCAAGCAGCTTCTGCGCTGCCTTGCCCTCGGCTAGGTCGGGCCAGCGCTTCATCGTTCCCTGTACCTGCATCAACCCCGCGTACCGACTGGAGGCTGACTCCATGCGTTTCTTGCCCTCGGCCAGAAGCAACCGCGCCTGGGATGCGCGCTCGGCAGTGGAAAACCTACTGGCAGGCCAGGCGCTGGCCAGCTTGCGACGCCGGGGCAATCCTTCTTCGAGCCAGCGAAATACTTCCATCAGGGTTCGTTCTCCCGGCAAGGCGTGCCCCAGCCCGGCGACCATCCAGACCCGGGATCGAACCCCCACCTCGGCCAGGAACGGCCCTCGCAGCCGTTCGACCTCCCCGCGATTGAAGTCGTTTTCTCCCGTCACCAGCGCCACACTCAGGCGGTCGGCAACGCGCTGCCGTAACCACGGTTCCTGGCGAAGGTCTCCAGTGGCACACAGCGGGATCACTCCGCCAAACAGTTCGGGCAGCGCGAAGGCGATGGCGCAGGCAATGCGCCCTCCGCCCGAAAAGCCCGCGATGTAGGTGCGGTCGGGATCCACCGGGAAGTCACGCAGCACCTCGTCTAGAACATCCAGCACCATCCGTACCCGACGACGTGGTGGGACGTCATTCCCCGCGTTCCGGGGCGCGACATAGAGCATCCCCTGACTGCGGGCCAGCTTCTCAAACTGTTTCCAACTCCCTTCGTTACCAGGAGAAAGGTAGAGCAGCAGCGGTAGAGGAGTTTTCCTCTCTTTTCGCTCCGGAACGAAGAGGTCGTAGGTCTGGGCCGAGGAGTCGAATTTACCCAGCCAGTCCCTGGGCACCTCGGTCAGGCTCTGCGAGGCCACGACAAAAGTCCAGTCGAGCCGTGTAGGCCTGGTTACCTTGACCTGTGCATGAAACCCAGGCCCCGAAGGTGCCCCCCAGGTAGTTGTGGCCATCAGGGAACCAAAAAGCAGCAGAGCATGGCGGCGCATGGGTGCATCCTGGAGAGTAGAATCCCGGCGGGATCTCTCAGCGTGTGCGCTGAAGACCCCGGCCGAGCTTCCACGACCCGGCCCGGAGTTCAAGATACCTCGCCTCAGACCCAGGTGTAAGCGGGATTCGAACCAGGCCTGAACGACGATACTGTTAGTGGGCGCTGTGTGGATCGAACACACGACCCCCTGCTTGTAATGCAGAGAGATCCATTTCTTAAGTGCCTGGAATGTTTGATTTTGTGACTGTCATTTATTGTGCTTGCACTCCTGCTTGTTGGAAAAGCTCCGCTTGCTACTGATTAACGGATACGTAGTGTGCCGAGTTGAATGTTCGTTTACAAACTTCATCGACACGGCAGAGGATGGGGGCGGCAGTCGCCGATCCGCGGAACGGCTTCGGGTTGGCGTTGTGCCCGGCGAGGTACACCTCGATCGCTTTCTCGAGCGTCTTCTCCGTCTTACACACCCCGCGGGGGAAGCGTTTCCCGGTGATCTCCGCGAAAAACCGGACGACGAACCGCGGGTGGCGCAGGAGCCCCCGCTTCACGGCCGGGACCTTGTGGGTGGCATAGTTGTCCATCACCAGGTAGACCGTCATTCCCTTCTCGTGCGGCACCGCCGAGTCCATGCGCGCCAGGAACTTCACGAACTCCTGCTGCTGGTGCCGTCGCTGGCACCACCCGATCACTTTCCCGGTTGCCACATCCAGATCGCGAACAGCAACGTCGTACCGTTGCGATCGTAGTGGGCGTGCCGCGTTTGGTCTGCCCCGGCCCCTGAGGCAATACCGGCTGGGTGCGGTTCAGGGCCTACGTGCCGGGCTTCTCGTCCACGCACAGCACGACCGCTCGGTGCGGCGGGTTCAGGTACAGCCCGACGAGGTCGCGCCCCATTTCCACGAAGTACGGGTCGATGGACAGATTGAAAGTCACCTGCAGGTGAGGCATCAGCCCGAACGCCTGTCAGATCCGCGTGATGTCAGTTAGCGACAGGCCAGCCACCTTGCCCATGCCATGGGTGCTTCAGGGATGCGTTGCCGGCTTGCTCTCCAGCGTCCTGGCGAGGAGCTCCTCGATGCGGGCGTCGGTGATCGTCTGCAGCGGGCCGGGGCGGGGCTAGTGGGCCAGCCCGTCGAGCCGCCGCTGGGGGAGCCGCTCGCGCCAATTGCCGACGGTTGGCAGGGTGACGCGCAGGTCGGAGACGATGGCGGTTCTGGTCAAGCCCCGGGCGGCGGCCAGGACAATCTTCGACCGCAGGGCCAGACGCTGGGCGCTCCTGGGCTGGGGGCCTACGCCTCAAGCTTCGACCGCTCGTCATCTGTCCGGGTCAGTGGCTTCAGCCGTGGCCTGGCGGCACCTCCGGATAAAACCCTTCAAGAGATCTATGGTGAGGCCCAGTGGAGGCAGTGGGTGGCTTCTGAGAAAATCATGGCAAGAAATGCACGCGCGGTAGGGGAACGAGGCAGTATTAGGTAGAGAGTCACCTGTCCTGGGATGCGATGCCATGAGTGGCCGGGTCTTCAGCAACATTATGCGATGGATGTGTGTGGTCATCGAGGGGAAAAAGGATGACTGCACAGATGCGCAGCTTCTCGATCGGTTTGTTCAGAAAAAGGACGAAACCGCCTTCGAGCTCCTTGTAAGACGTCATGGACCGATGGTGTTCGCGGTTTGCCGGCGTGAGATTCAAGAAATCCACGAGGCAGAAGACGCTTTTCAAGCGACGTTTCTCGTCCTTGTGCGAAAAGCTGGGGAGTTACGTCAGCCAGACCGGTTGGCTTCCTGGCTGCACGGTGTCGCCTACCGGGTGGCCCGCAAGGCTCGTAAACTTTCGGCTCGCCGGCGTGCTGAACCACTGAATCTCGACGATGTCAATGGTCCCGAGCAAGTGAGCGACCTCGCCTGGAAGGAACTGCAATATGTACTCAACGGCGAGATCGAACGGCTGCCCACCAAGTTTCGTGAGCCGGTCATTCTTTGCTATCTGAACGGATTGACGTACGCGGCGGCAGCTCGTCGTTTAGGGGTGCCGGCGGGGACGGTTTCAGCATGGCTGGATCGAGCGCGTGAACTTCTTCGCGCCAGGCTAGTGCGGCGCGGGCTCACGTTTTCCGCTGGTATGCTCGGCACACTGATGGCCCAGAATGCCGTTGCAGCAGCCGTGCCATCATCCCTTTT